>JACKJI010000023.1 GCA_020638035.1 Hyphomicrobiaceae bacterium | reverse complement strand
ACAAGGTCAGCGTCGTCGATCTGGGCTGCGGCAGCGGTTCCAATCTGCGCGCCATGGCCGAGCTGCTGCCGCCCGTCCAGTCGTGGACGCTCGTCGATTACGATGCAGCCTTGCTGTCCGCGGCACGCGAGGCATTGAAATCCTGGTCGGACAGCACGGAAGATCGCGAAGACGGCACGCTCCAGCTCACCGCCAAAGGCCGCCGCCTCAGCGTGCGCTTCGTTCGGCACGATCTCAACAAAGAGCTTGATGCCGCGCTAGGAGATGCACCCGATCTCGTCACCGCTGCGGCATTCTTCGATCTCGCTTCGCCCGATTTCATCCGGCGTCTCGCGCAGGCTGTCACGGCGCGGCGCGCCGTCTTCTATACTGTGCTCACCTACAACGGCATCCAGCACTGGACACCGCGACGACCCGCCGACAACCAGATGACAGCCGCCTTCAACCGCCACCAGATGACGGACAAAGGCTTCGGAGCCTCGGCGGGTCCAACGGCCCCGACCCATCTTGCCGATCAGTTCGGGATTGGCGGCTACAGCGTGCAGGAAGGCGATAGCCCTTGGGTTCTAACAAGCCCACGTGACGCCAAGCTCATCGCCGAGCTGGCCGACGGTCACGCCAGCGCCGTTGCCGAGACGGGGATGGTCGATCAGAAGACCCTTAGCGCATGGCGCGAGACACGCCACACGGGCGCTGAGACGGGACATACCGACACGCTTGCCGTACCGACCTGAGATCCGGTCGACCTTATAGCGCATTGGCCGTGCTCAAGGACCAACCAGCCGGCAGCCCATGTCCGTTTCGGAAAGTCGTACTCTCGATCAGCGCATCAGGCGCGGGATCATGCGCGCTAGCACGTTGTCCTTGCGGATGAGAAAATGATAAAGCGCCGCGCCAACGTGCACGCCGGCCAGGGCCAGCAGCAGGAAAGCCGCCAGTCCGTGGTACTGGAAGACGACCTCGGCCGTCTTCTGATTGGCGGCGACAAGGCCGGGGATCTTGAGCACGCCGAACACGTCGAGTGCGGGATAATAGGAAACGCCGAGCCAGCCCAGCACGGGCACCAGAATGAGCAGCACGTAAAGCCCCCAGTGGTTGAGTGCACTGGCAATTCTGTGCCACGCCTCCAGCGTCGGCTCCTCCGCGGGTGCCCCATGCACCAGCCGATAGCCAAGCCGCAGCACGACGACCAACAGCACGATCATGCCGATCAGCTTATGACTCGAATAGAGATTGTTGGTCAGACCGTCCCAGATGTTGAGCTTGCTGCCGCGGTACACCATGGCGAGTCCGATCGGAAACTGCACCGCGAGTAGTGCCACTACGATCCAATGGAACCGCCGTGCGGTCGCACTGTAGACTTCCACGACCGGGCGTTTACCCACCACGGACGGCGAACCAGATGCACCGGATCGGGACTGGCGGTCATAATGTTGGGGCACGGCTCGCGTCTCCTCATGACCTCATGTCGCAATCGAATAGCACATCGCCGCCGTCGAGAACATGGATACCAGCACGCGGTCGTCGCGCCTGCTGCAGGCTGTCGATCGGCGCAAGCTCGATGCCGGTCTTGCCTGAGCCCAGCAGACACGGTGCAACAAGAACGTGCAGACGGTCCAGCGCACCGGCATCGATGAAACCCGAAACAGTCTGCGCGCCACCCTCAACCAGAATGCGCCTCAGTCCGCGCGCGGTGAGAGCGGCTATCACGTCCGCTGGCGAGAACCGGCCATCCGTTGCATCCAGGATGATCTGCGTCGCCCCCGCGACTGGCGGCACTCCTGGGCGATTGAGCACCAGTCGCTCGGTGCCATCGGCGGCAAGCAGGCGCGCGCCTGCTGGCAGGCGGCCGCGGGGATCGATCACCACGCGCGCAGGGTTGCGGCCGGCCACGCGGCGCACATTCAGCATCGGGTCGTCGGCGAGCGCCGTGCCGATGCCGACGACAACCGCGTCGACCACCGCGCGCAAGCGATGGAGATGATCGAGGGCGGCATCATTATTGATCCATCGGCTCTCACCGCTCGGCAAGGCAATACGCCCGTCGAGCGACTGGCCGAGCTGAGCGACCACGAAAGAGCGACCCGCCGGACAGTCGCGGATGAGGCGGAGGCTTTCGGCATAACCCGGGTCGAGGCCCGAAAGGTCGAGGTCCTGGCTCATGGTGCGGTTGTGCTCGCGCGGCTGTCACGACTGGCGCGGTTCCCACGTGCTTTGAATCGCCTGGAACCAGACCGCTCCGTTGATGTTGGCATTTCCTACGCCAAACCGGTGACCACTTCGTCAGAAAATGCCCTACCGGGGAAAGCCCGTGGAATCGAAAGGCAGGTAAGGGAAGCTTCATGGCGGAGCAAGGGCAAATGCGAGCCCGAATAGAATCCGGTGTCCTTTGCCTTGGCACCGACACAGGATCTTGTCACACGCCTCGCGCGTATTGCCGCGGGTCGGGCACTGCGCTTGGTTCTTGGCCAAACCTGCCACCCGCTAGGGTGGAAATGATATAGACGGCCAGCCGCTCCCGAGCGGACCACCGCAGCGCCCAGGAGCGCCTAACGTGCCGAAGAGATGGCTACCCCCTCAAATTGATGGCGACATGGCGCCGGATCGTTGGCCGCTCGTCCCTGTACTCGGACTGATCGTCCTGGCCTGGGCGATCCTCGGCTGGCCGTGGCTGTCGGGGCGAGTAACGATCCCCTGGGATGCGAAGGCGCATTTCCTGCCGCAGATCCAGTTCATGGCACAGAGCTTCTGGCGCGGCGAGAGCCCCGCCTGGGCCCCTTACGTGTTTTCCGGTCACGCGCAGATCGCCGACCCGCAGGCGATGTTGTTCTCGCCACCGTTCCTGGCCCTTGCAGCGGTCTCGCCCAATCCAACCCCGCACGCCGTCGATGTCACGACTTTGCTAGCGGTGCTCGCCGGCATGATCGCAGTGGCACTCTGGTTCCGCGACCGACGCTGGCATTGGGCCGGTGCAGTGCTGGCGGCCCTTGCATTCGGCTTCGGCGCGTCGATGGCATGGCGCATCCAGCACATCGGACAGGTGGTGAGCCTGGCGCTGCTGCCGATCGTGCTCCTGCTGCTGGAACGCGCGCTCCTGCGCTCGTCCTGGCGCTATGGCCTTGCCGCCGGCATTGTCGCGGCCTTCCTGGTGCTCGGCCGTGATCAGGTGGCTTTGCTGTCGGTCTACCTGCTCGTCGCCTATGTCGTGGCGCATTGGCTTGGCATCGACGGCGCGGACCATGCGCGCGGTACGCAAACATTCCTGGCACGGGTGCGCCGCAGTCTCCCACCGCTTCTCACAGGCGGCATCGCAGGCATTGCCCTCATCGTGCTTCCGATCCTGATGACCGCCCTCTCGGCCGAAGAATCCAACCGCCCCGCGATCGACCTTGTCGGCGCAGGCCGCGGCTCGTTGCACCCGGCCCTCTTCCTCACCCTTTTCGCACCCGACGTCTTCGGCTCATCCGGGCGCATGGAGGACTACTGGGGACCGCCGAGCTTCACATGGCCCGACACAGGGCTCTACATCGCGCAGAACATGGGGCAGCTTTATATCGGCGCGGTCCCCGTGCTGCTGCTGCTGCTGGGCCTCGCAACGGGTGTGCTCGTGCGGCGCGAGATCCGGATCTTCCTGTTCGCGCTGGCGGCGGTCACGACTTACGCGTTGGGCTGGTACACACCCGTCTTCCAGTTCGCGCACGCTTGGCTGCCCGGAATAGATTTCTATCGCCGGCCGGCCGATGCGACATTCCTCATCGGCTATCTCACAGCGTTGCTCGCGGGCTACGTCGCGCACCACATGTTCTCCGAACCGCTATGGCGGCCCTCGGCATGGGGTCTCGCCGTCACGGGCGCCGTCACGGCCGCTGCATTCGCGGCAGCGGCAGGCCTCGCCCTTTGGCTCGACCGCGTGGAACAGGGAACGCTTCCATTCCTCGTCGCATTGGCGATCGTCGTCGGCGCAGCCGCAATGCTTGCCATAGCGCGGCACATGGAACCGCTACGCCCAGCCGCAGCCGCGCTCCTGCTCGTCGGTTTCACGGTCGCCGATCTCGCTTACAGCAATGGCCCGGGCGGCGCGACCGCATTGCCACCGGAGCATTACGAGGTGCTGGAGCCGGAAACGAAAAACGCGACGATTGCGCTGCTGAAAAAGAAGACCGCAGAAACAGACGACACGAGCCGTCGCGATCGCGTCGAACTGATCGGCCTCGGCTTCCACTGGCCGAACGCGAGCCTGACACACGGGCTGGAAAACACACTTGGCTACAATCCGGTCCGCTCCGCCCACTACTCGCAAGCGACTGGTGCCGGCAACACGGCGGGCGGCCCCGGCGACCGTCAGTTCACACCGCTGTTTCCTTCCTATCGCTCACCCCTGGCGAACCTGTTGGGATTGCGTTTCATCGCCGCAGGAGCACCGATCGAATCGATCGACAAGACTCTGGCCAGCGGCGACCTGCCATTGATCGCCAGGACAGAGAACGCCTGGATCTACGAGAACCCCGAGGCCTTGCCGCGCGCCCTCTATGTTGTGCAGGCCAAACCGGCGGACTTTGCCGCGTTGCTCGCCAACGGAGGACTGGCGGAGGACTTCCGGCAGGTGGTGCTTCTGGAGGCACAACCCGCGACGCCGCGGACCGAGGCAATTCCACCAACCGCCGCTGGCCAGCCGGGCACTGTGCGGATCGTGTCTTACGCTAACGCCGCAGTCGTCATCGAAACCGATGGCGCCACCGGCGGATATCTGGTGCTGAACGACCTCTGGCATCCCTGGTGGGAGGCAACGATCGACGGCGTACCGACGGAAATCCTGCGCGCCAACGTGCTTTTCCGGGCGGTGCGGCTGCCACCGGGACGCCATGTCGTCAGATTCTCCTTCCACCCGCTACGCGGGGCTTTCAGGCAGCTGGCAGCGCGCCTCGGCGGAGGGACAAGGGGGCCTGCGAACCCGTGAAGACAAACCGCCGCTGACGCCCGTTCTGCAAACCTGTTAAACCCGGCCGACGACGACGGGCGAAGCACCGCCCGGCACGCCAACGAAAGAGCGCCTCCCGTGCGATTGCAGATCCTCACCTTGTATAAGCGCGCGCTCGCCATGCTGGCAGCCGAGCGGCACCTTGCCATCCTGCTCGGGCTCGCCTCGATCGCGCTGGCAGCCGTGCAGCTTGCCGAGCCGGTCCTGTTCGGTTGGGTGGTCGACGCCCTGTCAAAAGGAAACAGCGCCTTCGGCCTCATTGGACTGTGGGCCGTACTGGGCCTTGCCGGAATTCTCTCCGGTGTCGTCGTCGCCATCTACGCTGACCGCCTCGCACATCGGCGCCGGCTCGCTGCCATGGCGGAAGCCTTCAACAGAGCAATCGCGCTACCGCTCGGCTATCATGCCGAGCGCGGCTCAGGCGCTGTGACCACGACGATCCTCAGGGGCACAGACGAACTCTTCTGGGTGTGGCTCGGTGCCATGCGCGAACAGATGACAGCCGTTGCCGGCGTACTGTTCCTCATTCCGACCGCGATCAGCATCGATGCCCGTATGACGGCGATCCTTGCTGCACTCGCCGTCGTCTACACGCTCCTGAACCTGTATGTCGCCCGACGCACTCGTGTCGACCAGATGAAGGTCGAGCGCTACCACTCCGACGTTACCGGCCGGCTGGTCGATGTCCTCGGCAACGTCACAGTGGTGCAAAGCTACACGCGGCTAGCAGCCGAAAGCGAGGCGCTCCGAGCCGTGATGGGCAATCTGCTCAGCGCGCAGTACCCGGTGCTGACCTGGTGGGGAATACTCACCATCCTGCAAAAGGCCGCGGCGACCATAGCGATGGTAACCATCTTCGCCATCGGTGCCGTGCTCGCCATGCGAGGCGAGCTGAGCGTCGGCCAGATCGTCAGCTTCGTCGCTTTCGCCAACCTGCTGATCGGCAAGCTCGACCAGATCTCGGGTTTCGTCGTCCGCGTACAGCAGGCCGCCCCCGCGCTCGACCGCTATT
Source organism: Hyphomicrobiaceae bacterium (assembly GCA_020638035.1). Classification (GTDB taxonomy): domain Bacteria; phylum Pseudomonadota; class Alphaproteobacteria; order Rhizobiales; family Hyphomicrobiaceae; genus JAEUMD01. The sequence continues at coordinate 26,653 of JACKJI010000023.1, read as the reverse complement.
TCTCCCTTGTCGACGAGCAGCCGGCGATCGCCGACAAACCTGGTGCGTTGGAACTCGCCGACGTCAAAGGCGATGTCGTCTTCCAGAACGTCAGCTTCAACTTCCCCGGTGGCGCAGCTGGCGTGAACGACCTCGACTTCCGCGCCCGGCAAGGCGAGACAATCGCTCTCGTCGGACCGACCGGCTCCGGCAAGTCGACCACGATGGCCCTGCTGCAAAGGCTGAGGGCTCCCGACGCCGGCCGCATCCTCATCGACGGCCACGACGTGGCGGACGTCACACAGCACACGCTGCGGACCAACATTGCAGTCGTTTTCCAGGACGCGGGCCTCTTCAACCGCTCGATCGCGGAGAACATCCGCATCGGCCGGCCCGATGCAAACGATGCCGACATGGAAAACGCCGCACGGCTGGCGGAGGCGCACGAATTCATCATGCGGAAGCCGGAAGGCTACCACGCGATGATCGGTGAACGGGGCGCGGCATTGTCGGGCGGCGAGCGCCAGCGCATTGCCCTCGCGCGAGCGATATTGAAGAACGCCCCGATCTTGATCCTCGACGAAGCGACCAGCGCACTCGATGCGGAAACCGAGGCACGCATCAAGCGCGCACTCGACGCACTGAGGAAGAACCGTACGACTTTCATTATCGCCCACCGGCTCTCAACCGTTGCGGACGCCCACGAGATCCTGGTCCTCGATCAGGGGCGGATCATCGAGCGAGGCCGGTTTGGCGAGCTGGCTCAGGCCGGCGGCCTATTCCAGCGGATGGTGGAGCAAGGCGGGTTTACCGCGCCCGCCAGCAAGGCGGAGGAAGATCTGAAGTAGGGTCCCTGCGGCGCAGAGCACCCCCTGAGCCGCCACCGCTGCCGCCATCGCCCCTGCGTCTACGGGCGTGCTGAACATACCGGTCGTGCCCGGCAGCGCAGTCATCTGCGCGGGACCCAAAAGGCCACTCCCGCCCACCCCCAAAAACGAAAAGGCCGCCCGTCAGACTTCTGACAAGGCGGCCTTCAAATCTTCGTCATTTACTTTGATTTCAAAGCTTGTGCGCCATGCGCACGCGCTTGGTCTCAAGGTAGCGCTTGTTGTAGATCGAAGGCTCAGTGTGGATCGCCACTTGCTCGGAGACCTTGATTCCTTCCGCCCGCAGCGCTTCGACCTTAGCGGGATTGTTGGAAAGGAGCCGCACTTCCGGCATGCCGAGATCGAACAAGATATGCGCAGCCAGATCGTACTCGCGCGCATCGATCGGCGCGCCGATCTCGATGTTCGCATCCACGGTGTCGAGGCCCTGGTCCTGCAACGCATAAGCTCGGATCTTGTTAACCAAGCCGATACCCCGCCCCTCGTGATAGGGCAGATAGATCAGCACACCGACCGGAGTCGACGTGATCCGGTCCATCGCCGCCTGCAACTGCGCGTAGCAGTCGCATTTCAGCGAGTGGAAGATATCGCCGGTGACACAGCCAGAATGAACCCTCACCAGCGGAATTTCATCGTTGGCAGTGTCTTTGGCCCGGTGAATGAGAGCCAGCGCCTGCACGTGCGGCTCCACGCCCTGATAGGCGCGCGCATCGAGCATCACCTCCCGCCCGCGGAACTCGATCGGAAGGATGGTCTGTGCCGACCAGTCGATTTTCATTTCAACAGATGTGACCACATTCGACTTCATTGGTAGCTCCAGAAGAGACCACGGCTGATTTATGCTCGCATTCGTGCCTTCACGTAAAGGGCACACTTTGGTGAAGTGCCCTACCCATGTGACATGAGATAAAAGCCAGTCGTGAATTCGGACCCACGTGTGCGAGCCATACCCAGCCAGCCCAGCCATTCGATACTCGACCCCCACAGGCCGGCGACCGCACAATTGGTCCGACCAATCTGGCAATTCAAGGGCCGTTCCGTGGCAGCCGAGACCTTTCCCGCCCGCAGCGACCGCAGCCGGCGCACACGGATGCGTCTAGGCGGGGAAACGCGCAAGTGCCGAGTTCGTTTCGGCCTGCGACATAGTTTCTCGTGCCCCACGCCATAGCACTCGGTGAGGCGGCGAGCTTGCGACCAACCCTCAGTTCTCGGCGCACCTTGCGCCCGCCAAATCCGCAGAGCAGACGGAGACCATGCTTTCCATAAATCGAAATGCTCTGTCGATCGCCGGGGGCTGGTGGCTACCAGCTGCGGCAGCAGCCAGCATCGGCATTGCTGCCATTTCCGCCGCCCGGATTCATGCGTGGGACGTGACGGGATTCGTCGTCAGCGTGATAGCGGCCGCCGTGGTCTATCTTTGCGCAACCATCCTCGTTCTGCGCCGGCAACCACAGCGTCGGGATCTGACCATCATCCTGCTCGCCGCCCTGGTCATGCGGGGTATCGCCCTGCTGCCTGACCCCAACCTCTCGACGGATGCCTTCCGCTATGTCTGGGACGGTCGCGTTCAGGCTGCCGGCTTCAGCCCTTACCTCCACGTCCCCGCCGACCCCCAGCTCGCCCACCTGCGAGACGAGACGATCTATCCCAACATCAACCAGAAAGAGCGCGCGGTAACGATTTATCCGCCGGTCGCGGAACTGATATTTCACGCGGCGCATTGGGTCGACGTCGCACTTCCGGGTAACGGCCTCAATGGCATCCGCACCGTCATGCTGGCGCTCGATATCGCCACCATCCTTGCCGTTGTGGCCTTGCTTTCCGCGCTTGGCCTGGCACGGGAGCGGGTACTGATCTACGCGTGGCACCCTCTGCCGATCTGGGAGTTCGTCGCGCAGAGTCACATCGATGTCGCCGCAACACTGGTCATCGTGCTGGGCCTCGTCGCAGCAGTCCGCGGACGCCAGGGTTTCATGGGCATGGCGTTCGCCCTGGGTGCGCTCGTGAAGTACTACCCGGTGGTGCTGTTACCAGCGCTCTGGCGGCGGTTCGACTGGCGCGCGCCACTGGCCTTCGTCATCACGGTTGCTGTCCTTTACGCTCCCTTCGTCAAAGAGGCCGGACGGGGTGTGCTTGGCTTCCTCGGCAGTCACCTCGACAACGAAGGGTACGGCGCCGGTTGGGGCTTTCACCCCATCTGGCTCCTGCGGGACTTCAATCTGGCCGACCCGCCGGCCCGCGCCTACATCGCCCTGGCACTTGTCGTGCTGACAGGCCTCGCCCTCAATGCTCTCTTCGCGCGCCGAGCGGACGAGATTCGCTTCGACCGCCTCCTGGTGCTTGGCGGCGCCTTCGTGTTCCTGACCTCGCCGCACTATCCCTGGTACTTTGTTTTCCTCGTCCCGCTTCTCGCGGTCACGCCGCGACAGTGGGCACTGGCGATGACGTTGCTTGCGCCCCTGCTCTATCTGCCGCGTCCCCCGGGTGGGGTCACGTGGACAGAACTCTATCTTGCGGTCTTCTGGTTGCCGCTCGCCATCGGATTGGCGTCGGTGTTATGGCGATGCTGGCGCTCCAACAACGGCGGCGTCGAAGGTACCTGAGCTATCCGGCAATCGACGGTACGCCGCAGGGCGCACGAGATCGGCCCGGTTTGGCAATTTGGCGGCGAAGTTCGATGCCGGCTTCAGCGCCGTAGCACGTGGTTTTGAACGCCTGTTTCCCCGAGCACCGGCTTGCGGCTCGATAGGGTGCCAGAGTTGACGCCCGCCCAGCCGATCTCTCCCGACAGCCGGCCATACTCGATCTTCGGGCAACGGTTCATCACGACTTGAAGACCGGCTGCTTCCGCCTCTGCTGCGGCCGTGTCGTTGCGCACGCCGAGCTGCATCCAGATGACCTTGATCTGCAGCTTCTCCTTCAGCTCGATCGCGGTGCGGGTGATCTGGAGCGCCGCCTCGGCATTCCTGAAGATGTCGACCACATCGACAGGAGCAGGAACTTCTGCCAGCGAAGCATACACCTGCTGTCCGAGAATCTGCTGTCCAGCCAAGCCGGGATTGACGGGATGGACCTGATAGCTCTTCGACAGCAGATAGCGGGTGACGAAGAAGCTTGGCCGGGCTGGATTGGCACTGGCGCCCACCAGCGCGAACACGCGGACTGACTGCAGGATGCCGGCGATGTAGCTGTCGGGATAGCTATCGTGATTCATCGGAGCAGGCTCCAGTCTTGCAGGCTTCAGGAATGTGCATCCGGCCCCGGTCCGGGGATACGGACGCGGCCATTTTCATCCAGCGGAAAGATGGGATTGAAGGCCACCTCCCACAAATGTCCATCCGGGTCGGCAAAATAACCGGAGTAACCACCCCAGAAGACCTGGCGCGCAGGCTGGGTGATCCGCGCTCCGCATTCCCTGGCAAGAGCGAGTGCGCGATCAACCGCTGTTTCGCTCTCCACGTTGATGGCGCACGATACCGCGCGAAAACCCTGGCCTTCCTGCGGCATGTTGGCGTCTTCAGCGAGCGGCGCGCGCCCGAACAGGGCAAGCACCGTACCGCCCATGTCGAAGAAGGCCACCGCATCGCTTTCGAATGAGGAAGCGACAAAGCCGAGCCGCTCATAGAAGGCGCGGCTCCTTGGCAGATCCTCCACGCCAAGTGTCACCATGCTCAACCGTTGTGGCATGCCCTCATCGCGCCGAGTGGTCATCGACCCTCGTCTCCTCCTGCAAATCGATCGTATGCGCGCATGCGGGATCTTTCGTCGAAGGCGTACCATCGGGATAGAAAGTGCGGATGCCGGCGCGGCGGCGCACGAACACGGCGGTGAAGTCTTTGCCATCATCGCGAACGGGAAGCAGACATCCGGTGCTGTCCGCGTTCGTCGTCGCATTCTCTGAGAAAGCACGTGTGACGAGCTTGATGAGGTCTTCACCTGAAAGCGTCAGCCCATAGCCCTTTCGCGCGTGGCGCGCGGTGCCCCCGGATGCCGTGCGCATCGTCACACCGAACGTATAAAGGACACCCGGCACCGCCTCGTTCTGGCGGAAATTGGGCATGCGACACGCCAGACCGGACTGCTGAAGCTGGAGATAGCGTCCGGCGAAATGCAGCCCACCAATCGTATTGCGGCCCGTGCCCGGCTCGCCGCACATGATGTGGTCGAAAGCCTTGACGGCGAGCCACGCCTCGGCGAGCTGGTCCAGATATCCACTCTGATCGCTTGCCGGGGGCCTGTCGGGAAAGACCCGGCCATGGGTGAAATTGCGGATGCGCTCAAGCACCCCCGCGTGGGACAGCAACAGCGCCTTAAGCTCCGCCTCGCTTACCGATTTACCCGGTTCTCCGCAGGCCGCGTTGATCGCCTCGTCGAAAGCATCGAGCGTCGGCGGTGGAGGCGTCATGTCGACGGTGCCGCCAAAGCCGACCTTCACCGGATTATCCTGCGTGTCGAAGAATGGCAGGCATTCAGCAGGCGCCGGAGCTGCTCCTCCTGCCGCGGGGCGGCCAGGCGATGTCGTAGCACCTTGGCCCGCGCCCTCTGCATAGTGACCGCACGACAATGCAACCCAGCGATTGTCCGCTCCCATGCGAATGAAGACGTGCGTCGGGTCACCGAGCCGGTTCTCGCCACTTGCGACATAGGTCTCGCCCGGTGCCACCGGAACAGGGTCTGTCTGTCGCTTGAATGAGCGATGTGCATCGCACGACTTATCAATGACGAAGTCACGCGGCGTATCGAAGAACTGCTGGGCAAAAGCGCCACCGGTCACCTGCACGGCTACAACGACACTAATCACGAGCCAAAGCACCGCCCCACGCACAACGACTGCGAAGTGGCGCCTGTGCTGCTTACGGGAATGAGCTGCCTCGAACATTGGCCCCCTGATAACGAGTCTGCCTGTCGAAATCACTGCAATCCCAACGCGGCGGTGGTGTCTTGAGCCGTCCGATAAACCCTGAGACATCCGGTCGTCTCAGCAGCCCTTCCAACCGGGTTTGCGCTTCTCGAGAAAGGCGCCAATGCCTTCCTCCGCATCGCGATAGAGCATGTTCTGCACCATGATGCCGACAGCGTAATCGTACGCCTCCGACAGCGGCTGATCGATCTGGTGATAGAAGGCTTCCTTGCCGATGGCGACGGTGGCGGGCGACTTGGCCGCGATGCGCCGTGCATAATCGAGCGCGGCACCCATCACGTCCTCGGGCGCCACCGCCTTGTTCACAAGTCCGTACTGGGCCGCTTCGCCAGCGCCGATCATCTCGCCCAGCAGCAGCATCTCCATGGCGCGCTTGCGCGGCACGTTGCGCGACAGAGCCACCATCGGCGTCGAACAGAACAGGCCGATGTTGACGCCTGGCGTACAGAAACGGGCCGTATCCGCCGCGACCGCAAGATCACATGAAGCGACAAGCTGGCAGCCGGCCGCAGTGGCCGTCGCCTCAACGGCGGCAATCACCGGTTTGGGGCAGCGGATGATCGACTGCATCAGTTGTGCGCAGCGATCCATCGTCTGCTGGAAGAACGCGCGCCCACCGTCGGGATCATCGCGGTGGGCGGTCAGCTCTTTGAGATCATGCCCGGCGGAAAAAGCCGGACCATTCGCCGCGACAACGATGGCAGAGACGTCCGCATCCTCACCCAACATCTCGATGGCGACCTGAAGCGCCGCCATCATGCCAAGTGACAGCGCATTCCTGCTCGCCGGCCGATCGAGCGTCAGCACTGCAATCCCCGGCTCGGGACGAGTTACCACCGCAGCCGGCCCTTGCGGCTCGTGGTCCATCGCCTTCTGCATCACGCTCTCCTCGCAGCATACCTGCACTATGCTCGGCCTCGTCGCATCCCAAGGCGGGCGGTAACGCACGCGAGCACTCCCTGCCACGGCAGCCTGCCTTGTCGGGGGCGTAGGGGCGCTCACTCCGGGACGGCCGTATTGCACACCGCCCGAATGCGCCCCCGCTCCGCCGACGCTACTGCATGGCCGCCTCGATCTCGGAGCGGTACTTCTTGACGAGTTCGATGTTGTCCTTATGCACGACAGGCGGTGTCGTCTTGATCGCTTCGGTCAATTCATCGACCAGAAGTTTCTTCTCCTCGGCGGGAATGGCGGTATCCGCCTGGATGTCGGCGAGTTCCTTCTTCATCGCCTCCTGCGGATCGGTGAATTCACCCGACTCCGGATCAAGGCCCGCCATCACTGTCGAAACCGACGCAGCAACATCATCGAGCTCCTGGAAGTTTGCAAAGCCATGCTTCTTGGCTACGGCCTCCAGCTCATTCTGCAATACGTCGTCGGGCTTGTCGCCAGCCTGCTCGAGCTTGGCGGAAATGTCTGCCAGATCCTTCTGCGCCGAGATGAAGCCCTTCACGTGCGCCTCGGTCAGCTTGATCTGGCTCGCTGGAGGGGCGTCCTGGGCGCGCACCGAAACCGGACCAGCAGCCAACACGACGACCGCAAGCGCAAATGCCATAACTGATGTAACGACGTGCCGACCAATCAAACGCATTGCGCGTTCCTTCCTAGGTTTTGCTGTTGCCGACAGTGAGTTGCACGGTTCGAACCGAACTGATGCGATAAGTGAGACTGCAATAAGGACCAAAGATGGACTCTTGCGACAGGCCTCCCCCGCCCGATTCGATACCGCCCCCGCGCCGCCTCACGCTGGATGAGGTGAGCGCTCTCATGAGACAGCATTTTCCCCAACTCGGAAACAGCGGCAAGCTGATCTTTATCGACCGCGTCGGCGAAGGCGAGGCGCGCCTGCGCCTGCCCGAGAGCGTGGAGCACCTGCGTCCGGGCGGAACGGTCTCCGGCCCCGCAATGGTCATGCTGGCCGACGTTGCTGTATACGTTGCAATTTTGGCAACGCTGGGTGAAGGCGCGCTCCAGGCGGTGACCACCTCGCTCAACGTCAATTTCCTGAAGCGGCCCGAACCGGGAGAACTCGTGGCAGAAGCCCGGTTGCTCAAGGTCGGGCGACGACTTGCCGTCGGAGAGGTGGCAATTACGGATGCAACCGGCGACACGCTTCTCGCCCACACCACAGCAACCTATGCTCTACCTAGGATCGGCGGGTAATATGCTACCCCATTGCGGTATGCAGCTACCTCAGTCGCTTACATCCTGAAATTCCGAAATAAATTGCGCCTGCCTCAGATATCAATTGACAGTCGCCGGCAACATCCCTAGTTCTCCCGCCAGTCCGCAGCGCCACGCGCTGCGGTCACCCGACGCAATTCATCCCACATGAAGGACGGCGCGGCGAAGGGCCCCGAGGGCCGGCCACGGCGTGCGCCCTTCACCAGGAGACATCCCATGAAGACCTTCGTCGCCAAACCCGGCGAGGTGGAGAAGAAGTGGATCGTGATCGACGCCGACGGACTTGTCGTCGGACGCCTCGCGGCCCTCATCGCCACGCGCCTCAAGGGCAAGCACCGCGCCATCTACACGCCGCACGTCGACTGTGGCGACAACATCATCGTCGTCAATGCCGAGAAGGTCGTCTTCACCGGCAACAAGTACGAGGACAAGGTCTATCACTGGCACACGGGCTATCCCGGCGGCATCAAGAGCCGGACGCCACGCCAGATCATCGAGGGCAAGTTCCCAGAGCGCGTCATCGAAAAGGCGGTCGAGCGTATGCTGAAGCGCGGCCCCTTGCAGCGCAAGCTGATGCGCAACCTCAAGGTCTACAAGGGCCCTGAGCATCCGCACGGCGCGCAGAACCCGACGCCGCTCGACATCGCCAAGTTGAACTCCAAGAACACGAGGGCCTAAAGGACCATGTCGAACGAGACCAAGACACTGGAGGACCTCGGCGGCCTCAAGGGCGATGCCCAGTCCGCCCCCGTCCACGTCCAGAAGCTCGATGCGCACGGCCGCGCCTATGCCACCGGCAAGCGCAAGGATGCCGTCGCCCGCGTGTGGCTGAAGCCCGGCCGCGGCAAGATCACCGTCAACGACAAGGACTACACCGATTATTTCGGCCGTCCCGTGCTGCAGATGCTGCTGATGCAGCCGATTAAGGCGGCCAATCGGTCCGACCAGTACGACATCAACGTTACGGTCGCTGGTGGGGGCCTCTCCGGCCAGGCCGGCGCCGTCCGCCATGGCATCTCCAAGGCACTCACCTACTACGAGCCCGAGCTGCGCCCCGTTCTGAAGCGCGGCGGCTTCCTCACCCGTGACAGCCGTACCGTCGAGCGCAAGAAGTACGGCCGCGCCAAGGCTCGCCGCAGCTTCCAGTTCTCGAAGCGCTAAGAAGCGGGATACCGCGTATCGCCACGAACAACCCGCCCCCCGTGGCGGGTTGTTCTGTTTCACCGGCCAGGGATCTTGTCGGTTCCCGGTGGCGGTGCCACATAGCGTCCAAATCAGGCTCCTGTGCACGAGATCTGCGCAGCAAACGGGGAGAGGGCCACCTGGCCCGGGCATCGCGATGGAAACTCTTGCTTTCAGCGCCGCCAGCATGATGTCGGACGTGATGACCGAGATCGGGCACGCATTCTCGCCCACCTGGTGGCAGACGCATTGGGTTGCGCTCGTCAACATCCTTATCATCGACCTCACGCTCGCCGGCGACAATGCCATCGTCGTCGGCATGGCGGCCTCGCGCGTGCCCAAGGCCATGCGCGCGAAAGTCATCTTCTGGGGCATTGCCGGCGCCGTGGTGTTGCGCATCTTGTTCTCTGGCGTCGCACAGCAGATGCTGCAGGTGATCGGCCTGACGCTTGCCGGCGGCCTGCTCCTGTTGTTCGTGTGCTGGAAGATGTACCGGCAGATCGTCGACGGCGACGAACACTCGATCGATGTGATCGAAGGCTCTCTCGCGAGCACAGATGACAGCAAGGCCAACGCCACCTTCTGGTCGGCCTTGTGGACCATCATCCTCGCCGACCTGTCGATGTCGCTCGACAACGTGCTGGCTGTTGCCGGCGCGGCTGGCGAATCGGCGCTGGTGCTCGTGATCGGTCTCGCCGTCGCCATCGTCCTGATGGCGGTCGCCTCGACTTACATAGCCAAGCTGCTGCAGCGTTATCCCTGGATCGCGTGGCTCGGCCTTTTCATCATTCTCTACGTCGCCCTCGACATGATCTATCGTGACAGCCATCAGATCGCCTGCCAGGCCTGGGGGGTTGGCTGCTCGGAGACGATCTGGGAAGGAATCAAACATCGCCTCGGGCTCGGCCCCGGCGCACAGTGACGAGGCGTGAGCCATGGCAACCACCAAGCCGAGACTGACGAACGCCGCCACGCCAACCGTATTCATCGACGGCGAAGCTGGCACGACTGGCCTTGAGATCCGCGAGCGGCTGGCTGGCGCCACAGACATCGCGGTGCGCTCCATCGATCCGGAGCGGCGCAAGGATCCGGCGGCCCGCGCAGATCTGATGCGCTCGGTCGACCTCGTCGTGCTGTGCCTGCCTGACGACGCTGCCAGGGAAGCGGTTGCGCTTGCCGATGGGCTTGGCGAAGACGCGCCCCGCATTGTCGACGCATCGACGGCGCACCGCGTCGCGCAGGGGTGGGTCTATGGCTTTGCCGAACTCGACACGGCGCAGGCCAAGCTGATCGCGCAGTCAAGGCGCGTCGCCAATCCCGGCTGCTATCCGACCGGCGCCATTGCGCTGATCCGGCCGCTCGTCGACGCAGGCCTGATCCCTGCCGACTATCCCATCACCGTCAATGCGGTATCGGGCTACTCGGGCGGCGGCAAGTCGATGATCGAATCCTACGAGGTCACGCGGACTGCACCTGTGTTCGAGCTCTATGGCCTGGGGCTGGAACATAAGCATGTGCCTGAACTTCACGCGTATTCGCGGCTGTCAAAGCGTCCGATCTTCGTGCCATCTGTCGGCAACTTCCGCCAGGGCATGCTGGTGTCGGTGCCCCTGCACCTCGACACGCTGCCCGGCAAGCCGAAGGCTGGCGACCTGAAGGCGGCGCTCGGTGCGCACTACAACGGCGCCAAGCTGGTCAGCGTCGTCGAGGCAGAGCCGTTCAAGGGGCGCATCGGCATCGAGGACCTGAACGGCACAGACCAGATGCAGCTGGCCGTATTCAGCAACGAGGCACACCACCAGGCCGTGCTCGTCGCGCGGCTCGACAACCTCGGCAAGGGCGCCTCAGGTGCGGCGGTGCAGAACATCCGCCTCATGCTCGGCCTTGATCGCTGACGGCGCCACGACTGAGAGCGCACCGTTGTATCGCCGGAGCCCCGTGCGCGGCCACTTCGCGCGGCGCCTCAATGGCGGGCGGGTGAGCGGCTGATGCGGTGCAGATGCCAGACAGATATGGCGAACACAACAGCGGCACCACCCTGGTGGGCAAGCCCCAGACCAATCGGGATCTCCCCTTCCGCCAGCAGCAAGGTGCGGATGCCGAGACCGATTTGTGCTGCGATCGCGGCCAGCAGCAGCGTCGATGAGACAATCACCCGGCCATCGTCACTGCCCTTCATTTGCACCAGATGCCACAGTGCCAGCAGAAACACCGCATAGGCGACCATGCGGTGATCGAACTGCACCGTCGTCACGTTCTCGAACACGTTGAGCCACCACGGTGACAGCGTCAGGAGACCGTCGGGTATGAAGCGGCCGTCCATCAGTGGCCACGTGTTGTAGGTGAGGCCCGCCTTCAACCCCGCGACCAGCGCACCCAGCACCACCTGCAAGAACAGCAGAAACACCAGAGCCCGAGCCAGCATCACGTGCGAGACGGCAACCGTCTCCAGCCGGATGCTGTCATCGGCAGGGCGCAGCTCCTCGGCGAGCCAGACGAGCAGGCCCAGGATCAGGAACGCTGTACCCAGATGCAACGCGAGCCGGTAGTGGCTGACGTCGACCCTGTCGACGAGGCCCGATTTCACCATGTACCAGCCGATCGCGCCCTGCAGGCCGCCCAGCGCCAGGACACCCAGCAGCTTGTGGGCAAACCCGCGTGGAATGCGGCCGAGCAACCAGAACACGAAAAGAGGAATGGCGAACGCCACGCCGATGAAGCGACCAAGGAACCGGTGCGACCATTCCCACCAGTAGATGGCCTTGAACGCCTCCAGCGACATGCCCTTGTTGACCTGATGGTACTCGGGGATCTGCTTGTACTTGTCGAACGCCTCGTTCCAGTGGGCATCACTCAGTGGCGGAATGGCGCCGATGATGGGTTGCCACTCGGTAATTGAAAGACCGGAATCGGTAAGCCGTGTCGCACCACCGACGACGATCATGGCCAGGACCAGGATTGCCACGGCATAGAGCCACAGACGCAGCGGACGGGCAACATCGCGATCGGTCTGACCGGAGGCGGCGCGGGCCGCGCTCACGCTGGAGGAAAATGCCATGGCCGAGCTTGTCCTTGTGCTTGCCGGAGCTGTCTGATTAATGGGCGGGGACCGGTTGATCAATGGGTGCACCTGCGGCAACCCGCGCCACCGTTCGGGTCGGGACGCACCCCTAAATGGGAAACTGTGCCGAACCCCGGCGCAAAACCCACGCCTCCAGCCGGAACCGGAGCCTTACCATGACCATCCGCACCCGCAAGCTGATCGGCACCGCGCTGCTGATGATCTTCCTCGGCGTCTATGCGCTGCTCGCCATGGCGGTGGCCATCGTGCTCCAGGTCAACCAGGCCTCAAAGTTTGCCGAACTCGTCTACTACGTCGTCGCGGGCCTGCTGTGGGTGCTGCCGGCCGGCGCGATCATCAGCTGGATGTCGCGAGGCGGATCAACGGCAAGCAAAAATTAGGCGCCTCGAAAGCCCTGGCTCCGCGTCCGCACCCGGACCGCACGTCAGCGCCTTGCGGCCGTCATCTCGCCTCTACCGTTCCCGTCATGCGCCCCAAGGCGTTCCACAGCCGGAACGGCATGCCTGACATCATCACCTTGACGTAGCGTGGGTCCTGGTAGTCGCCGTTGAGCGACAGGCGCGGCAACTCGGTCAAACGGTCTTCGTGCACGTGAGAGTCAATCTGACCCTTGCGTGTGGTCACCGCAGTGTGAAGGCCGAGTTCGCGCACCATCTCGAATTCCCGGATGCCGGCACTGTTGCGGCAGCCGTACGGATAGCTGAAGTGGCGGCAGGGCCGACCCAACTCCTGCTCGACGCGCGCGACGGAAGCGGAGATCTCGTGGCGCGCGGTATCAGCATCGAGCTTTGCCAACGACATGTGACGACAGGTGTGGGCACCGATGGTGACGAGCGGATCGGCGGCAAGGGCGCGGACCTCGTCCCAGTTCATCATCATTTCGGCGCAAAGCGCATCGCCATCAAGACCAAAACCGGCGGCAAGGCGAGCCACCACCGCGCGGGCTTCGAACTCGGAAATGGTGCGCAGCCACCAGTAGATCTCCCGATAGGCATGGTCCTTGGCTGAAACGGTATCGGTGAGGAACGTTCGCTCTGCACCATCCATATCGACTGTGACGGTACTCGACTGATCGATGACGCGCTCCAGCATCAACCACCACAGGTCGCCCCTTCCATCCATATAGTCGGCGGGCACATAGACCGTGAACGGGGCGGCGTAGCGTTTGAATACGGGAAACGCATGCTCGCTGTTGTCGCGATAACCGTCATCGAGGGTGAAACAGGCAAAAGGACGTTCAGCCTTGCCAGCAGCAATGCGATCGGGAACATCGTCGAGCGACAGCAGGTCATAGCCGGCCTCGATCACCTGGCTCAGCACGGCATCGAGAAATTCTGGCGTGACCTTGAGAATGCGATTGGGCTCGAAGGGACGGACCGGCTCCGGCGTCACGCGGTGAAGCATGAAGATCACCCCGTCGCCACGGGTGAACGGGGCTGCAATTCCACCTGCCCCGGAATAATACAGGGCAGACAAGGCGGCCTTCAGAAATGGGGTCGCGTGTCGACTCATGGGGAGTTCTTGTCCAACTGGATTAACCCGGGCGGGCCCAACTCGGACAAACTATGCAATCCCCGTGCTGTTTTCCTGGCGTTGCCGGCGCCCCGCTCTGACATCGTTAACGGGCACATCAAGCAGGCGCCCGCCCACCCGCGCAACTACGACCCACATCATCCAATGTGGCACTGCCAGAACGGGTAAGCGTAAGAGCACTCAGATACGGATCTCCGTCCCGGCCGGCAGGCCGCGCCGCACGACGCGCTGGCCGTGCTGCATCTCGCCCGTGCGGGTGAAGCGCACAAGCGCGATCTCGGTCACCTCGAAGCCGAGGAACGTTCCAGGCGGATCCTTTAATGTCGGAGCACCACCGCCCGCAGCAGCGACCGTCACGCCCGCATCGAAGCGACCCTGAATGGCCTCGAACAGCGCCCGGGCATCGCCAGGTTTGGCCACGACGACGATCTGCTGGTAGGCCTCGTCGAGGGCGTCGAGCAGAAGGTTCAACTTCTCGCAGTCGAGTGCCACCTCGACCGGGGCACCGAGCCCCACGCCTGCCGGCACGATATGCACGGCTCCGTCCGGTAGCGAGCGAATCACATCCTCGAAGCTCGCCTCACCACGTGCCAAATCGTTGAAGCCGGGAACAGCCGACAAGCCAATACGCTGGCTGAAGCCCTGCTCGTCGACGCTCCAGTCGATGACGATCGTCTGTTGGCCCTCGCGCGCCAAAGCCTCGGCGAGAGCAAGACCTTCAACGCTGGGATCGATGGTGTTCGAAGCGGAGGTCACGAGCGTTCGGAATCCGCCTGTCCGCGAGGCTCTGGAGCGGACGTGCCTTGCCAGTTTGGCGATCGAGGCGACCTCCACGATGCCACCGCTCTCGGCACCAACCTCCGTCGCCTCGGCTGTAGATGAAAGATCAATTGCCGGTTGCCGATGCACTGACGCGGAAGACAATGGTCCGACCGCTGCGGCGGCGCCTCCAGAAGCTGCCGCCTTAGAGTGATCATCGACACGGCGCATGGGATGCGATCCACCGGAATGAGCGCGCGCACCCGAAAGAAGGGAACGCGTGACCACCCAGGCGATGCCAAACAGAAGCGTTGCCATGGCAACAAGACCAGCCATCGGACCCTTCTTGGGAAAAACCGGCACGCTCGACGGCACTGCCTTGGAGAGGATCTTGACCTCGATCGGCACGATGCGGGTGCGGGTCTTGAGCTTGGCTTCCTCGAGATCCTTCAGCGCTCGCTTCAGCTCGTCCTGCTTCGACTTGGCGACATCCTCCAGACGACGCAGTTCGACGCGCCCCCCCGAGCGCTTGGATTCCTCCGACTTCACCTCATCAAGGCTCCGTGTAATGGATTCCTCGCGCAAGGCCGCCACCTTCGCCTCGCGCTCCAGGCTGTCGACCAGCTTGGAGATCTCGCTGCCCAGCTGCTTCTTGAGACCATCAAGATCGGCGCCGAGCTGGCGCATGCGCGGATGCGCCGGAAGCAACGTCGCAGACAGCTCCGAGATTTCGCGCTCCAGACGCACGCGTTGCTGCACGAGTGCCTGGATGAGTGGCGACTTCTGTGCGTCAGGCAGCGCATCCGCACTGCCCGATTTCATCATGTCGCGCGCGGCGCGGGCGCGGGCCTCTATCTCGCTGCGCGCCGCTTTTGCACGGGTCAGCTCCGCTGTCAGCTCGCCGAGCTGCTGCTCCGGCAGCGCCACCTTGGATTGCCCACCCCTGAACAGATCATGCTCGCTCTTGAAATTCTCAACGGCGACGTCGGCCTCCGAAACCTCTTTGGAAAGGCGCTGGATCTTGTCCTCTACGACCTTCTGGACCTCGCCGATCTCATCGACAGTCTGCTCGGCCAGCGAAGCGCGGTACCCATTGACGATGCGATTGGCGATCTCGGCAGCCAGTTCGCTATCCGAGGAGGTGAAGCGCACGCCGATAAAGCGGCTTTCCTTGGCCGCATAGACATCGAGGCCCTTGAAGAACCCCACAAGCACACGGTCCTGCTCGCTTTCGCCCGGGCGCGGCCCGGACAGGCCGAGCGCCCGCAACAACGCGTCGACCTTGTCGGCACTGCCCAGAGCGCTGTTGAATTCAACGAGATCGCCAAGCTTCAACTCCTCGGCGACGCGGCGCGCGAGGTCTGGCGATTTCAAGGCGCGCACGTGCGTGTTCACCGCGGCGGGATCAACGAGGATATTGACGCTATCCGGCCCACGCGAGCTGTCCTTGCCGTCCGTGAACGGGTTTGCCGCGCTCTTTGCAGCAACGGTGAGCTGCGCCTCCGACGTGAACCGCGGCGCCATCAACGAAAGCACCGCAAAGGTGAGACCGCCCGTCAACAGGCTCGCCAGGACAAGCAACTTCAGGCTGCGGCGGATTGATCCCCAGATGCCCGTGATATCGATATCGTCAGGTGAAGCGTGGGTCGTGCCGCGCATGAATCCGCTCGCAAGAGATATTAACCGTTGTCCCGAATTAGAGCGCCTGCGAGTAAGCATTTCATTAAGAGGGACGACCGTCCTAAAAATAGGCTCATAATCAGCCTTTCTTAACCTTGCGGCCGTTAGATGGGTCCGATTGTCCAACCCATCGAAGGGGTCGCACTCATGTGTGTCCGTTGCGTCGCCTTGTCCCTTCTGGCTGCTTTCACGGTCGCCGGATGCGCGCATGACCAGGATCTGTTCAATGCTGACGGCGCCATCTTCGGCGGCGCCCCGGCCGTGGTTGCACAAGCCCCTGCCCCGATTGAGAACGGATATCCCCAACCCATTGCTGCCCCCATCGTCACCGTGGCAGAGCACTCAACCACAGGCGAGCCGGCCAACCCGCCGATGCTGCCGCCGGGGCCGCAGGCCGTCGCTGATAGCGATGGACCGTATCTTCTCGACAGCGGCGACCGGCTCAGAGTGTTTGTCTACGGCCAGCCCAACCTGTCGCGCATCTACACCGTGGACCACGGCGGCATGATAACGGTGCCGTTGATCGGCGCAGTCAAGGCCCGTGGCCTTTCGACGTTCGATCTGGAAGGCGTGATCCGCCGGCGTCTCGGCGCCGAGTATGTGCGCAATCCACAGGTGACCGTCGACGTTCAACAGAACCGGCCGTTCTTCATTCTCGGCGAGGTACGCAACTCCGGCCAATACCCGTATGTCTCTGGCATGACCGTGCAGACGGCGATCGCAATCGCGGGCGGCTACACGGAACGGGCTAGCGACAGAACCTTCCGCATCACGCGGCGCGTCAACGGCTATGTCGAGCAGGTCGAGGCACCATCGGACTATGTTGTAAAGCCCGGCGATACCATTTTCGTCTACGAACGGTTCCTGTGAGCCGGGCCAGGTCTACGGCACCCGCTCTCGCCGCCCGGAGACCTGAAGCCACGTGACCACTGCGCCGCACCTCAATATTCTGCATGTCCTGCGCGCACCTGTCGGCGGACTCTTCCGGCACGTTGCCGATCTGGCGCGCGCACAGAGTGCCGCTGGTCATCGCGTCGGCGTTATCTGCTGTTCGCAAACCTCTGATAGGCTCACCGAAGCGCGCCTTGCAGCGCTGGCCGACGCGCTGGCGCTTGGTCTTCAGCGCATACCCATGGCGCGAGAGATCGATGCACGCGACATCACCGCGACCAGGGCCGTGCGATCGTGGGCACAGAGCCGAGGCACCCACGTGTTGCATGGACACGGCGCAAAAGGTGGCGCCTATGCACGCCTCGCGGCAGCTGGACTGAAGCGCGAGGGCTCCTCGATCGCGGCAGTCTACACGCCACACGGGGGCTCCCTGCACTATGCACCAAGCTCGCTCAAAGGCCGCATCTTCATGGCGCTCGAGCGGCACCTCGCCGGCAAGACCGACGGACTTATTTTCGAGAGCGCCCACTCGGCACAGATCTATGCGCAGAACGTGGCGCCGCGGGTGTCACCCGCAACCCGTATCATCCCCAATGGAATCGGACCCGAAGAGCTGATACCGGTCTCGCCTCGTCCAGACGCCGCAGATTTCGTGTTCGTCGGCGAGTTGCGCCACCTCAAGGGCGTCGACCTATTACTGGACGCACTCGCCCTGTTAACGCCTCAAGGCCCCGCCACGGCAGTCGTCGTCGGTGATGGCCCAGACGCAGCAACGTTCAAGGCGCAGGCCGACCAACTCGGGCTCGCGGACCGCGTTCGGTTTCCTGGCGCGATGCCGGCGCGGCAGGCCTTTGCGCTCGGCCGCTCGCTGGTTATGCCATCGCGTGCGGAGAGCTTTCCCTATGTCGTTCTGGAAGCCGGTGCTGCGGCATTGCCCATGATCGCCACGGCTGTGGGTGGCATTCCCGAAATCACCAGGGATAGCGGCGTGCCCCTCATCCCGAGCGAGGACACGACCGCACTCGCGGCAGCGATGCGGCGGCATATCGATGACCGATCGAGCGCCGCGGCGGAAGCGCAGAGCTTGCGCCTGGTAATCGCCGACCGCTTTACCATCGCCAGGATGACAAGTGACGTTCTCGACTTCTACCGAACAGTTCTAACGTGCTGACTCCATGTCACCGCACGCTACAGCGTTGTCGGAAGCGCCCAACACATTAACCACCATTCGACTTTAACGGCACGCCGGTACGCCAACAGCGCGTTTCGGCGACCTCCTGGCATGCACAGTGCTTCAGCTCCGTTCACAAGATCATTTCACGGCAATGGAACTGGAGCATGTCGGACAAGCTGAGGGGGGCACACGCTATCCAAGGGGTGCCTGCCGGCACCATCGCAGCCGCGCGCGCAAGCCTCGCGGTCAAGTTGCCACCACTGGCAGATTTCCGCACGACTGGCCGGAGAACACCTATTTCTCCACCGGTTCTCGCCGGTGCAGTGCGCGCATTCGAACTGATGGTAACTCTGCTGACCGGCCTCGTCGTCGCGATCCTTTATGTCGCCGAGCCCAACCTGCTCTCCCACGCCGCCTACCCGACCGCGCTCGTCGCAATGAGCCTGGCCACGGTAATCTCCTTCGAACTCCTCGGCCTCTACAAGGCTCCGGCTTTCTCCTCGATCATGCGCCACCTGCCGCGTGTCGTCACGGGCTGGACTGCGGCCTTCGCCGCGCTCGTGGCGGTGATCTTCTTCCTCAAGCAGGGTGACAGCTACTCGCGCGTCTGGCTCGCGGCCTGGTTCATATCGGGTGGCTTTGCCCTGGTCGGTGCGCGGTTCGCCCTTGCGGCACTCGTGCGCTCTTGGGCCAAGGCCGGACGGCTCTACCGCCGCGCCGTAATCTACGGAACTGGCGAAGTGAGCGAGAGCCTCATTCGAGAGCTTGAGGCCAATGCCGCCGGCGACATTCGCATCTCCGGCGTGTTCGACGACCGTGACGACGACCGCCGTGCCACGATGATCGCCGGCTACCCGCGCCTGGGTGGCTTGAGGCAGCTCGTTGATCACTGCCGCAGGGCATCCGTCGACCTTGCCATCGTCGCCCTGCCGATCACGGCCGAAAAGCGTCTCAGCGAGGTGATGAAGGAAATCTCTGTCCTACCCGTCGACGTCAAGCTGCCCGCGGCGGCGACCACGCTGCGATTCAGCCCTCGCATCTACTCGCGCGTGGGCGATGTGGCGATGATCGATCTGCACGACACCCCGATTGCCGATTGGGGCCGCGTGTCGAAGTGGCTCTTCGACAAGGTGATCGGCACGGTGGCGTTGGTGCTGCTGGCGCCGGTGATGGCGGCCGTGGCCATCGCCATCAAGCTCGACAGCCGCGGACCGGTGTTCTTCCGCCAGAAGCGCTACGGCTTCAACAACGAGCTGATCGAAGTCTACAAGTTCCGGTCGATGTATGCCGACCGCTGCGATGCGGCAGCCTGCCGACTCGTCAGCAAGCATGATCCCCGGGTAACCCGCGTCGGCCGCTTCATCCGTAAGACCAGCCTCGACGAACTTCCCCAGCTCTTCAACGTCCTCAACGGCGAGCTTTCGCTCGTCGGCCCACGTCCACATGCACTACAGGCAAAGGCTGAAAACCAGCTCTATGACGAGGCTGTCGAAGGTTATTTCGCTCGGCACAAGGTGAAGCCTGGCATCACGGGGTGGGCACAGATCAACGGCTGGCGCGGCGAGACCGACACGCTGGAAAAGATCGAGAAGCGCGTCGAGTTCGATCTCTATTACATCGAGAACTGGTCGGTGTTTCTCGACCTCTACATCCTCCTGATGACGCCTGTTGCACTGCTCAAGGCCGAAAACGCCTATTAATCGCTCGACAGGGTGCACGAGGCAGCAACCAGGTCATCGCCTGGCCTGCCAGGCGGTAACATGCCCTTCTGTGGCAGCAACATCTGTAGCGCGGTTGCGCGCAATCGATGCCATCCAACGGCACGCCACTTGCGATCATCTCTTCTGACGACGCGAAGGTGGTACATGCGGCATCAATTCGGCACAGGAATGGTCATCGGCTTGGACGATGTGGTCCCCCCCCGCCGTCCTCATGCCAAGTCTGCCGTCGCCTCTCATTTGCGCGCCATAGCGCCAATGACACGCCCCGACGGCGAGAACGACGCGCCAACACTGATCGACCGCTCCCAAGGAGCGAGCTGAGATGGCGCGCATCGCCGACACAGCATCATACCAGCATGTCTTCATCCGGCCGAGGCTGCCCGCTCGACTGATGCAGCCGCTCGGCCCCCGCACTCCGAGCGTCGTGCATCGCCTAGCCCTGGCGCTGACCTGGCTCGCGATAGCATCGGGTGCAATCGTATTCAGCGAGCCCGCTCCGACCGACGTGTTGACGGTGGGCATGATCGTGCTGTTGCCGGTGGTCGGGCTGACTGCCTTCCGGCCACCGACACTGGTGCTCGCGGCCGTTTTGCTCAGCATATGCGGCTTGGGCTTCATTGCCGCGCTCAACGCCACCGAGCTCGGTCGGCCGGCCATGCATATGGCAATCTCGCTCTATCTGTCGCTTGCCGCAGTGGTAATCGCGGGATTCGTCGCAAGACAGCCGATCAAGCACACGCGTCTCATCTTCCGCGCTCATCTCGCTGGCGCGCTGCTCGCCGCCCTCGCCGCCCTCATCGGCTATTTCGATCTGCTTCCAGGCACAAAGGAACTTTTCACGAAGTTCGACCGAGCGAGCGGACCGTTCAAGGACCCGAATGTGTTCGGCCCATTTCTGGTGCCTGCCATTCTCTATGCGTTGCACGTTTGGTTGAACCGGCCGCTACTCAAGGGGCTCCCGGCCGCCGTCGCCCTCCTGCTGTTGTCGTTGGCCGCCCTGCTCAGCTTCTCGCGCGGGGCGTGGGCCGGAACGGCCATCGCCGTGGCAATCTATCTCTACGTGAATTTCGTAACGACACGGCGTGCGCTCGACCGCATTCGCATTCTTACCGCAACTCTCGCAGTCGCGATCGGAGGCACGGGTCTTCTGCTCGTGGCACTGCAGTCGGATGCTGTGTCCCACCTGCTGTCCCAGCGCGCCAGCCTCGCACAGAGCTACGATGTCGGCCACGAAGGGCGCTTCGGCGGTCAGATCAAGGCATTCGACGTGATCACCGAAGCGCCATTCGGAATTGGTGCTCTCGAATTTCCAGAGCGCTTCCACCACGAGGACGTGCACAACGTCTACCTCAACGTCTTTCTCAACTCTGGCTGGCTCGGTGGCTTGATGTTCATTGGGCTCGCTGTCGTCACCTTGGCACTGGGGCTGTCACGGAGCCTCCAGCGAACGCCTTATCAGGGCTATCTCCTGATCGCCTATGCGGCCCTGGCGGCAACGCTGCTGCAGGGCGTCCTGATCGACATCGATCACTGGCGGCACTTCCACGTGCTGCTGGGCATCGTCTGGGCGCTGATGTTGGCTCCGCCTGCGCGCGTCACCCGATCGGATCGGATCGTTACCGATCGGCGGCCGAAATTGCTCCAACCCGTCATCCTACTGCCGCCTAGCCGACGCCAGCCTCGCATCCTCGGGCCAGCAGCGCCGCTGATCGAACTCCGGTCGAACCCGACACGACCTCTTGGACCGATGCGGCGCCCGGCGCGCCTCTTAGGACCGTTTGAGCCGCGGCGTGCGCCGCGCATTCGCCGGATTGCCAGTTCCGTCCCGCCGAGCATTCCGCGCCTCCGTCTGGACAATTTGCCGCCGTAGCCGCCGCCACTCATCAATCCCTGCCTGAACCATATGAACGCTGGGCAAGCACTTGGAGAGAAACCGGATTTGTAGATTGCCCGGGTCGCGTCTTGCCACCAACGGACCACACGGAACCGTTGACCGAAGTCAAATCACCAGGGCGCGCGCCTACGTAACTTTGACGAGCCGCGCCAGAGGTTTGCGTTGCACATCCGCCAGCATGGGCGTAAGCCACAGCACACGTGATGTCGGCTGTCGGCGTGGCCCTGGCGCGGCGACCCGCATCGGGTTTGATCACAGCCCGCATGCCAACGAGAGATGCCATGCAATCAGACCTGCTGAGGCGCTATGCGGCCCCTGTGCCGCGCTATACGTCTTATCCCACGGCACCCCACTTCTCGCCTGCTGTCGATGCGGCAACCTATGGGCGCTGGCTCGACGAGATGGAGAACGATCTTCCGCTTTCCCTCTACGTGCACATCCCGTTCTGCAACGAGCTGTGCTGGTATTGCGGCTGTTCGACCAAGATCACGCGCCAGCGCGAACCTATCGCACGCTATCTCTCTGCCCTGTCGCGCGAGATCGACACGGTTGCCGACCGCATCAAGATCCGCCACGCCGTTACGCACATCCACTGGGGCGGCGGCAGCCCCAGCATTCTGGAACCCAACGAGATCCGCGCACTCGCAGCCCAGCTCAAGACCCGTTTCAAGCTCAGTCCGTCGGCCGAGTTCGCCGTAGAGATCGATCCGCGTGGGCTCGACGAGGCGCGCATCGCGGCATTCGCGGATTCCGGTGTCAACCGCGTCAGCATTGGCGTACAGGATTTCGATCTCGCCGTGCAGAAGGCCATCAACCGGATGCAGTCGGTCGAGCAGACGGCGTGGGTCGTCGATACGTTCCGCAAGCACGGCATCGAGGCGATCAACATCGATCTCGTTTACGGCCTGCCCAAGCAGACCCTCGAGACGCTCGATCAGACGATGGATCATGTGCTGGCGCTGGCGCCCGACCGCATTGCGCTATTCGGCTATGCGCATCTGCCTGCGCGCATCAAACATCAGCGGCTCATTCCCGACGACACGCTTCCCGACACGGCGGCCCGTTTCGCCCAGGCCAACCGTGCGGCAGAGAGGCTCACAGAAGGCGGCTTCGTAACGATCGGCCTCGACCATTACGCCCGCCCGCACGATCCACTGGCTTCGGGAACCGTGCGACGCAACTTCCAAGGCTATACCACCGATACCGCAGCAGCTCTCATCGGCCTCGGCGCATCCTCGATCGGGCGTTTGCCGCAAGGCTACGTGCAGAACACGCCGGCAATCGGCGAGTACGAACGGCGAGTGCTCGACGGTGGCCTCGCCACTGTGCGCGGCCACGCCATGAGCACCGAGGACGCGGCCCGGGGCCTCGTCATCGAGCGGCTGATGTGCGACTTCGCCTTCCCCGCGGACGAACTGCGCGCACGTTTCGGCGAGGTGGCCGAGCCCATCATCGCGGAAGCCGAGGCGCTGTGCGCCGCAGACCGCGACGAAATGGTCGCAGCCCGCACGCGGGGCGAAGGTTTCGAGGTCACCGACAAGGGACGCATCTTCGTGCGTTCCATCTGCGCCAAGTTCGATGCCTATCTCGGCAAGTCGAGCGCCCAGCATTCGGCAGGAATCTGACGCCGACGCGCGGAATGCTCCGGCACACGGCACACCGTGACCGCGCGCGATGTCACGTGGCGGGCGACAGCACCAGGGCGATCGTGTCCAGAACCATCTGGTTGGAGTTGACGTCAGCCGACCGCTCATAGGCCTTGCGGACGGCAGGCCGCGCGCGCATGGCATCGAACCAGCGCTTCAGATTCGGGAAGTCCGTAAGCTTCTGGGCCTGCCGTTCATAAGGCACGATCCACGGGAAGCACGCCATGTCGGCAATCGAATAGTCTCCGGCGAGATACTCGTGCTGCGCAAGCTGCTTGTCCATCACGCCATAGAGGCGCGCGGTCTCTTTCACATAGCGATCGATCGCATAGTCGATCTTCTCGGGCGCAAAGAGGCGGAAATGGTGGTTCTGCCCGGCCATCGGTCCAAGCCCGCCCATCTGCCAGAACAACCACTGCAGCGTTTCGGTCCGGCCACGCAGATCGCTCGGCAAGAACCCGCCGGTCTTCTCGGCCAGATAGAGAAGGATTGCGCCCGATTCGAACAGCGACAGCGGCTTGCCTCCGTCGGCCGGCGCATGATCGACGATCGCCGGAATGCGGTTGTTGGGTGAAATCTCCAGGAACTCCGGCTTGAACTGCTGGCCCGCATTGATGTCGATCGGCTTGATCTCATAGGGAAGACCCGCCTCCTCCAGGAAGATCGTGATCTTATGGCCGTTGGGCGTTGTCCAGTAATAGAGATCGATCATCGTCGGGTCCTCGTGTGCATTCGTTAGAACCGGATCATCTGAGATGGAGAAGCGAGCGTTCTCATCAAATGCGTGAAGCAGGCTCTCAAACAAAGTGTTGGAGCAGGCCACCACGGATCGATATCAATCCGATGAGTTTGACCCTGCTCTAGGCCTGAGCCTTCTACATCGCTTTGCGCTCACGGGCGGACAAAAAATCGCGAAGAGGCACGGCGGAGGCAGGGACATGTCTAAGGGTTGGGCTGCGTGCGCGCCAGAAGCGCGCCTTGGCACGGCCTCTAGCCGGTCTCGAGCGAGTTCGTGCTGATGTCGCTTGAAAAGATGCGATGTTTCAGCAGCTCGCGCATATCTTCGAATGCGTGCCAATGCGGCAAGGCGCTGACCGGAGACTTCCGATACCCCCCACTGAACAGTGCAAATCTCAGCCCAGCTCGCAGGGCGGTTTCCGCGTCGACCTCACTGTCACCCACGTAAAGGGCGTCCTGCCGACTGGCCCCCAGCCGATCGACCGCCAGCAGCAGGCCCTCCGGCTCGGGCTTCTTCGTCGCCAGCGTATCGCCACCGATCACCACCTCGAAGCGCGGTGCAAGTCCGAGATCGGCCAATGCCGCGCGCGACAGATCCTCTGCCTTGTTCGTGACAATACCCATCCGGACGCCTGTGTTGGCAAACAGCGCAAGTGCTTCGACGACACCCGGGTAGGGCCGTGTTCGAAGCGCCGGCTCCTCGGCGTAGAATGCCTTGAAGAGCGAGATGGCACGTTCCAATGGCACGCGCTCAGCAGCCCCCGCAGCAGCAAGGCAGCGTTCGACGAGCTTCGGGATGCCGTTGCCGATGTAGGAGGTGATGGTGTTGAGATCGAAGGACGGTAACGCCAGCTCGGCCATCAGGCGGTTGGCGGCGGCATGGATGTCGGGAGCGGAATCAATCAGCGTGCCATCGAGATCGAAGACCACGGCGCGCACTGCCGGCGCTTTGCCACTCACGCGACGTCCTTCCACTTGATCGAGCAGCCCATCGAAGGCACCTGCTCCGCCGGGCCTTTGCCGGTTTCAGCCACCTGGCGCATGGCGAGGAACAGGTCGCGTCTAAGATCGACGGGACCTGCTTCCTTGCGCGAAGCATCGAGCCGCCCGCGATATTGGAGACCCAGTTCGGCATCGAAGCCGAAGAACTCCGGCGTGCACACCGCACCATAGGCGCGCGCCACGGCCTGACTCTCGTCGTAGAGATAAGGGAACGTGAAGCCTTCGCGTGCTGCAACGCGCTTCATGTTGTCGAAGGAATCCTCCGGATAGGTCGCTGCATCGTTGGACGAGATGGCGGCAACGCCAATGCCCATCGCCTGCAATTCCTTCGCATCGCGCACAATGCGATCGATCACCGAGCGCACATACGGGCAATGGTTGCATATGAACATGACGAGCACGCCCCGCTCGCCCTTGATGTCGGCAAGACGCCAACTGCGTCCATCGACACCCGGCAACGCGAAATCGGGCGCCGTCCAGCCAAAGTCGCAAATCGGCGTTTCAACGGCCATTCAACAGACTCCGTGTCAACCGGTCAGGCCGCAGCCGGGCGCATCGCCGCATCGGCTGCCTCGCGGATCGCCGTGATGTTGGCAGCATAGCTATCGCGCGTGCCACCTTTGAACACCGCCGAGCCGGCAACAAGGACATTGGCACCAGCAGCAGCGACGAGCGGAGCGGTTTCCGGAGTGACGCCACCGTCGATCTCGATGTCGATCGGACGACGCCCGATCATCGCTTTCACGCGGGCAACCTTGTCGACCACCGACGGAATGAATGCCTGGCCCCCGAAGCCCGGATTGACGGTCATCAGCAGAATGAGATCGAGACGGTCGAGCACATACTCGATGACGTTCTCAGGCGTCGACGGATTGAGCGAGACGCCGGCCTTCTTGCCGAGGTTACGGATCGCCTGCAACGAGCGATCGAGATGTGGGCCGGCCTCGGCATGCACGGTGATGATGTCCGCCCCCGCTTCGGCGAAGGCCGCGAGATAGGGGTCGGCCGGTTCGATCATCAGGTGGCAATCGAACACCTTCGGAGAGGCCTTGCGGATCGCCTTGATGATCGGTGGCCCGAAAGTGATGTTGGGCACGAAGTGGCCGTCCATCACGTCGAGATGGATCCAGTCAGCACCCGCCGCATCGACGGTCGCGACTTCCTCACCGAGCCTGGAAAAGTCGGCCGACAGGATCGAGGGTGCGATGATGACACGGCTGCTCATGTCTTGGGCCTCCCTGGTGCAAGTGGATCGTCGAGCCCGCCGGAAAAGACACGGCTCGCCCGAATATCTACGTCCGAGATGGTCGATAGTGCATCGGCATCGAGGGGTCCAGTGGACGTCTCGAACAAGCGGTTCGCCTGCCGCAGACGGGCGCG
>JACKJI010000022.1 GCA_020638035.1 Hyphomicrobiaceae bacterium | reverse complement strand
GAATGAGGTCCATTCTTGCTCAGAGATACGTTTCGCGGAGCTGTTTTGGTTGGAAAAGTTCGGAGGATGTCAATGACCGCCGCAGCGACAGATGCCATACCGCGCGCCGCAACGGGGCGGTCTCGGTTCTATCTTTGGGCAGCGGTTGCGATGGCCGCCACAGCCTTTCTGGGTTTTGCGCCGACCTTTTGGGTCCCGTTGATGCAAGGTGTGCCCGAGCGGATCCCAGTGCTTGCCATTCACGGTGCTCTCTTCTTTGGCTGGACACTTTTCCTGATCTATCAATCCTGGCTGGTCGCGTCGGGCTATGTCGTCCGCCACCGCGAAATGGGAATGATCGGAATCTCGTTGGCGACAGCGATGACGATCTTTGGAACGCTTGCTGCCATCAACTCAGCCAAGCGCGCAGCCGCTGCAAATTTCGAGTTGGCCGGTGTAACCTTCATGATCGTGCCGATGGCCGCGATGTTCCTCTTCACGGTCCTTGTGGTGGCCGCGATCTACAACGTGCGTCGACCCGATTGGCATAAGCGATTGATGTTGTCTGCGACCGCTGTCACCCTTGATGCCGCGATCGCTCGCCCGTTTATCGTCTATATTGTGATGGGTGGTCACCTGCCGCAGTTCCAGGGAAACGTGGGTGTTGCAGGGCTAGGCGGTCCGCCGCCACAGGTATCTGGCTTGTTGCTGCCCTCATTGGCCAGCTTGCTCTTCATCGCCGCCGGTATCGTTCATGACTGGCGGACGCACGGGAAAGTGCATCCCGCGTATTGGTGGGCGGGTGGCTTTGCACTCGCGGTGGTAATCTTGAAAATTCCGTTCAGCGATACGGCGGTGTGGCACAGCACCGCGCGTTTCCTCATATCGCTCGCTGGGTAGTTCTGTTTTGTGTGTGTTGCGGTCGTGGAAGCAGTGCCGAACTCGATTTTGTCGGTATTCCAAATTATTGACGTGACCAAACTACATCCGATAGCGGTTAATCCGTGCTGGGCACGGGCACGCATGCGCGGAAACACGGAGTGGCATTTTTTTATTGGTGGATGGTGGGCGGTACTGGGATTGAACCAGTGACCCCACGCGTGTGAAGCGTGTGGTCATGGGGTCTGCTAGCTTCCTGGGGTTGCCGTAGTTTTCATAACTGTTTGTTTTTCCAATTTTATGTGTGTCGCCTTGTTGCCTCTCGTATCCGACACCTGCTATTTTTGTGCTTCCCAGGTGCTTCCCAGGTGCTTCCCAGTGCGCTGGGTGAAGCGAAGAGAGGCGGAAAGCATGCAGCGCCGGAAGCTCACCAAGAAGGTAGTCGATGCCGAGTTTTCGACGGAGCGCGATCGATTCATCTGGGATGCCGAACTGATCGGCTTCGGCCTCAGGATCAGGCCTGGCGGTTCAAAGACGTTTGTCGCGCAATACCGCGTTGGTGGGGGGCGGAGTGGAACAACGCGCCGGTTTACGATCGGTCGCTATGGCGTGCTGACCGTTGAAGAGGCCCGGCAGGAAGCCAAGAAGGTGCTGGCCACAGCAGTTCAAGGTGGCGATCCTGCGGGAGCACGTAAAGCGAAGCGTCTAGAAATGACAGTGAAAGAGCTGATCGACCAGTTCGCCACCAAAGGCACCGACCACCTTAAGCCCCGGAATCGGAAATGGATGCTCGCACGCCTGCAGCACCACCTCGTTCCTCTCATCGGTCGCAAGAAGATTTCTGAAGTACGCCCTGCCGACGTCGAGCAAGTCATGCGGGATATACGTGATGGTAGGACGGCTAAAGACGTCAAAACAGGCTTTCGAGCTCGGGTCATCGTGCGCGGCGGCGTAGGCGCCGCGACACGGGCCGTCCGAGACCTGTCGGCTGTCTATACCTTCGCCATGAGGCAAGAGTTGGCTGAGACCAACCCTTGCACGTTAGTCAAGAAGCCAGCGGACCGGCGCCGAAATCGCTTTCTCACCCTCGGGGAAGTCCAACGTCTTGGGGAGGCCCTGGAGGGGCTGCTTGCCGAGGGAGCCAATCCGAAGGCGATCGCCATCATGAGACTGTGGGCATTGACGGGATGCCGCCGAGACGAGATCGCTGCGCTGCAGTGGATGGAGGTCGACTTCGAGCGCGCTTGCCTTCGATTGCAAGACAGCAAGACCGGTCATAGCGTGAGACCCCTTTCAGGCGCAGCAATAGCGCTATTAAAGTCGCTGCCGCAAACGACAGGCATCTCTTATGTTTTTCCGTCGGAGGACGGCAGGACTTTTTATCAGGGAACCAAGCGGTTCTGGGCCAAGGTGGTGACGCGAGCCAGTTTGCCGGGCGTCACACCGCATACGTTGCGCCACACGATGGGATCGGCCGCCGTGTCCTCCGGTGAGACGCTCGCAATGACTGGCGCTTTGCTCGGACACGCCAGCGCGCAGTCGACCAGTATTTACGCACATATGCAGCAAGACCCTGCGCGCCAGGCAGCCGATCGAGTCGTAGCGCCCATCGCGGTGGCGCTCGGCATTCAATCAACCGCGGATGTGGTTGCGCTGGCAGACCATAAGAAGTTCTCGTAGTCGGCACCGTAAGCAGACAGCCGGAACTCAGTCCCTTTGCCAGTGGCGATACCTTCGCGTTGAAGCTGAGCGTGTGCTCAATTACGACCACCGCTAGGGCTCATGCTAGAGCTCAATCCCACAGTTGTTAAAGTTGGACGAATGTGCTGCCGTGCTGGTCCGCTTCTAGGCTATACCGGTCAACTGCCGTCGAGGCCTTCAACGCAAGTGACCCCGTCCGGACTCTGTGCCCGTGCGCAACATTCGTGTTGCTCGGGAGGTTGGGAGCGAGCAAGACACAGCGTGCGCCGCAATAACGAGCGATGCCACAAGAAAAATGTGAAATGTCCGGTCTACTCCCAGGCGCGTTTAGACATCGATTTCACTGAGGGCCAATGGGTGCATGGCACTCAGATGTCGCAGGGTGATCTTGGACATCTGCTTGTTGAGCAGGTTCGGACACTGGACTCGATGTTCGACATAGCTCAACGCATTTGATGCGCGGCAACAGCGTCGTCGTTCCATTCGAGGCCGACGCCAGGATCGTCCGGGATATGCAGCAGGCCATCCTTGATCTCGTAGGGTCGCTGCAGCACCGGATCGGCCCAGTCCTGCCATTCGAGCCAGTGCGCCGTCTCTGTTGCGCGCATGACATGCGCCGCGACCTCTGGGTAAAGATGCGTCGACATCGGGATGCCTGCCGCCCCCGCGATCGCTGCCGCGCGCATCCAGCCTGATACGCCTCCGATCCGCATGAAGTCCGGCATGACCAGGTCACAGGCCTTCTTCTGCACCGCCTTGTGCATCTCGCGCGGGCCGTAGAAGTTCTCGCCGATCTGGATCGGCGTCTTCAGCTCTGCCGTGAGCTGGGCAAGGCCGTCGAGATTGTCATAGACGATCGGCTCCTCGATCCATTCAAGGCCATGTCCGTCGATCGCCTGGCAGCGATGCAGGGCCTCGGCGAGGTTGAGTCCCTGGTTGAAGTCGACCATGAGGCGCATCTCGTCGCCGACGGCTTTCCTGACGGCGGCGATCGTCGCCAAGTCGTCAGCAGGCCGCTCGCGTCCGAGACGTAGCTTCAGTCCGGTGAAGCCACCTTCGTCGCGTAGCTCGATCGCCTCCTCGGCAACGGCCTCGGGCGCACGCAACCAGAGCCCGTTGCTGTTGTAGGCCTTCACAGGTCCGACCGACCCGCCTAACAGGACGCAGAGGGGCATGTTCGCAGCCTTCGCCAGCGCATCCCAGGCCGCCATGTCGAGACCGGAAGCGGCGATCATCGACAGGCCTTCATAACCGACGAAGTGCAACGACTTGCGCGACGCCTCGAACAACTCCGCTGGGGCGACCGTACGCCCCTTCAGCATCGCGCCGAGGTCGGCCAGAGCCGGCACCAGGTAGCGCATCGACTTGACGACATAGGGCTCCAGGTAGCTCCGTCCGACGATGCCCTCCTCCGTCGTGAGATCGATCAGGATGATCGGCCAGTCGGTGATTGTGGCGATACGGGCGACGACAGGCCGCTTCAGCTTCAGAACGACCGGCCGTGCTGTGATGTCTCGCAATGTCAGTCGGGGATGCGACATGATGCAATTCTCCCAAAAACGCCTGATGCTCGTAGGATTGAAACCGTTCCGTGCTCGTGTAAATTCACTATTGAGTATACTTTGAGAACGAGTCCTCGATGCCGCGCGCCGCCGAGCCGACACGCAAGCGCATTCTCGACGCGGCCTATCGGTTGTTCCGCCGACAGGGCTATAGCCGCGTGACGATGGACGAGATCGCGGCGGCTGCAAAGCTGACGAAGCGCACGCTCTACCATCACTTCGAAAGCAAGGATCGATTGCTGGCCGAGGTTCTCGCCGAGCAGCATGAGCTTGCCCTCCGCGCGTTCCGGACGTTCGGAGACAAGCTGTCGGGATCACCGGAGGAGGTCGTGACGGAGATGTTCCGCGATCTGGCCGTATGGGCTGACCGGCCGCGATGGGCGGGCTCCGGATTTACGCGCCTCGTCATCGAGCTCGCGGACCTGCCCGGTCATCCGGCACGCAAGATCGCGCGCAGACACAAGGCGCAGCTCGAGGATTGCCTTGCCGATCTGCTCGCGCGGTCGGGCGTCGAGCGATCGAAGGAACTCGCGCGAGCCGTCTGGCTGCTCTCGGAAGGCGCCATCTCACTGATCCTCGTTCACGGCGACCGTGGCTACTCCGCTGCTGCGTCGCAGGCCGCGACCATACTTGTGCAGCAGTACTTAAGTGCGCAGCTCACCAAGCCGCTGCGCCGTTCGTCTTCTATGTCCGCTTCCACCAACACCTGACGCGGGGGGCTGTATGCGCATCCGTAGGCGTCATATGGCGCTATGGGTCATGGGCGGGCTTCGAGGCCTCTGACCGCACGCCCGCATCACCCCAGATAGCGTCCGTTCGGGATATGGACCGGGAACGGCAACGCTATACCTTCAACACCGGAAACTTCGCTGCATCGCAACGAAACGTCGGTCAGGGCCACAACCGGCCGCACGCAAACACGGATCATCAGAGAGCAAGTGCTTTCCGAGCACATCGATGCGGTGGTCTGCGCGACATAAATCGCTGCGGCGCAGCACCCTTGCAGTCATTTCCTGCGCCTGGCGACTGCCTTCGACCCTACCACGTCGATCGACAGCCGGTCGCCGGATCGTGCATTTTGACCCTTACCGGCCTACTCGGTCCGTCCGAGTGAAGGTCAGTTAACGAGGGACAAAGCGACGAAATTACGCGGCACGTCTACTGGTTGAAAAAAAGCGATCGCAGGCTGGAGGGCACTTCGATCTTACGCATGTTGCGGCTCCGCAGTGAGTGCTCAGCCGCGCCTATCCTTCAAGCACGCGCCTGACGATCTCGCCACTCGGCCGGCCATAGCTCGAATTCGCGCTTGAACGCCCGCCGAAATCCTTCCTCGGATTCATATCCGATGGCATGAGCAATCTGGGGAACACTCATGTGTGTCTCCCG
This sequence comes from Hyphomicrobiaceae bacterium, assembly GCA_020638035.1. Classification (GTDB taxonomy): domain Bacteria; phylum Pseudomonadota; class Alphaproteobacteria; order Rhizobiales; family Hyphomicrobiaceae; genus JAEUMD01. The sequence continues at coordinate 27,424 of JACKJI010000022.1, read as the reverse complement.
AAGGTGGCGCTTAGCAATTTCCAGGCGCCACACTGTGAGATAACGGATTGGCGGCATTCCGATCAGTTGTGCGAACCGCCCCATGAATGCGCTGCGGGAAAGAGCGACCTCTTTGGCCAGGGTATCGGCCGACCATGGGGCAGCGATGTCGGCGTGAATCAGTGCTAATGCACGCCCTATGTTGGGATCGCTCAGCCCCTTGAGCCACCCTTGCTCACAATCACCGAGCGTCGCGACGTACTCACGCACGGCTTCCACAAGCAACACCTCCGATATCCTCGACATCAAGTCCGAGGATGCCAGCCGCCCGCGGACCAGCTCGGCCGCCGCAAACCGGACCGATGTCTCGACCCAGGCGCGCGACGCGGCCTTGCTGATGTCGACATGTAGCAGCCGCGGCAGCGTGGCGAGCAGCGGATTAAAAGAGTCCCGAGTACCCAGGAAGCCACAAATGATGCTCGTCGGCTCCCCCCCACCGCCGTATTCGATCTTCAGCAAGCTACCCTCAGGCGACTCTTGAATGATGTCGGCGACACTGACCTGAGCGATGCCCGCGGCGCTTGCCATCGTGTGTATGTCGTTGCGGGGAAGCAGAACAATTTCGCCGGCACGAATTTCAATCGGCGTCTCACCAATGACGCCAACAAGCATGCGGCCCTCAAGGACAACGTGATATCCGATCACTTGCACCAGACCCGGCATAAAAGGCAGGCAGTGATCAAGCGCTATTTGCCCAGCGACACACCAGGGCGCCGTGAAGTCAGCCTCCAGAAAGACGCTGCCGGCGAGCCGTACCGACTGAAGAACATCCGCCAGAGGGTCTGTCATGGCCGGTTCTCCCAGTTTGGACGATTGGTCCTTTCAAGCGGACGCCGGGTCCTCCACCGGCACCCGTTTCCTAATGTATCTGGTCATCAACGGTTTGGCACTGCCACAAGCCGTAGCCCGGCCCCCAAGCAACAAGACCACCAGAACCGTTACGTAAGCAAATCAGCTACAGCACAGGAGACCGCAACAATGACCACGGACATCTCGACCATCACCAGCGTGGACAACGGCGTCAATGTAACCGCACTGTTCGGAGCGCGCGAGTCCTTGCAGCAGGTGCCGGAGGCGGCGCAATTCAAGTGGCGCGCAAGCTGCGAGTGGCTGAACGGCACGCACAGCCGCTCGGCAATCGGCAGCTTCTTCGGGCTCGGCGCGGAGCAGAACCGCAGCAGGACGTTCACTGTCGAAGCGGACCATCCTCAGGTCTTTGCATCCGAGGACAACGCTCCCACTCCGGTCGAACTCGTTCTTTCCGGTCTTGCGAGCTGCCTCACGGCGGGCGTTGCAGCGGTGGCCCAGAGGCGCGGTATCCAGCTCCATTCGGTCAAGGCTGTCCTCGAGGCCGACATGGACATTCAGGGCATCCTTGGCATCGACGACGAGGTTCGCAATGGCTTCGGTGCCATCCGCGTTCATTTCGAGATTCGCGCTGATGCGAGCGAGGACGACATCAAGGCCGTGGTCGCACAGTCGCAAAAGCGGTCAGCGGTATTCGACATCATTACCAACCCGACGAATGTGTTCGTCACCGTCAACTAACGGCGGTGGATTGAAGAAGGAGCGAGTGTCGTGAGGTTTGCGACCACAGTCATCATTGGTGCTGGCCAATCCGGACTAGCCATGAGCAAACATCTGACCGCACGCTCGATCGACCATGTGCTGATCGAGCGCGGCGAGGTGGGTAACTCGTGGCGCACGGAGCGGTGGGACTCGCTTCGACTCCTCACGCCGAATTGGCAAAGTCGTCTGCCCGGCTACGCCTACGAGGGCGACGACCCCGACGGCTATATGACGATGCCCGAGGTTGTCAGCTATCTTGAACGTTATGCTAAGGCTTCGGGCGCTCCCGTCCAATCCGAAACGCGTGTCAGCAGGGTTCATCGCACAGATACCGGATACGAGGTGACGACCGACCGGGGGCTCTGGCGCTGCCGCACGCTCGTTCTTGCCAGCGGTGCTTGCAATGTTGCGACGGTTCCGGCGCTGGCGGCCGGATTGCCCCGGAACCTCGCGAACCTGACGCCTATGGAATACCGCAACCCGGACACGTTGCCATTGGGCGGCGTGATGATCGTTGGCGCCTCGGCAACAGGTGTACAGCTCGCTCGGGAAATCAAGGCGTCCGGTCGCCGTGTCGTCCTTTCGGTCGGCAACCACGTTCGCTTGCCGCGACTTTATCGTGGCCGCGACATAAAATGGTGGATGGACGTCACTGGCATCATGGACGTGCGTTACGACGCCGTCGATGACCTTGATCGCGCGCGACGGCTCCCCTCGCTGCAGCTGATCGGGACACCAGAACGCGTGACCATTGACCTCAACACACTCCGCAGGGCGGGAGTCGAAATCGTTGGCCGGCTCGTTGGCCTGCGCGACGGCAAGGCGCAATTTTCCGGATCGCTCGCAAACCATTGCATGCTGGCGGATCTCAAAATGAATCGCCTGCTCGCAAGCATCGACGACTGGATACGCGTGACCGGCCAGGACGAGATGTTTACCAACACCGGACGCCCTGAGTCGACGGAGATACCAGCTGAGACGCCGCTCGGCCTGGATCTTAAAGACGGTACCATCAGCTCCGTGATCTGGGCGACCGGATATCGGCCCGAGTACGCGTGGCTCGATCTGCCCGTTCTCGATCGCAAGGGGCGCATTCGGCACGACGGCGGCATTGTCGATTCGCCCGGCATGTATGTCTTGGGTTTGCCGTTTATGCGCCGGCGGAAATCGTCGTTCATCGACGGTGCAGGCGATGATGCAGCCGATCTCGCCGCGCATCTGCACTCGTTCCTCGGCTTGCAGCGTGCGGCCGCCTGAAGGAGAAAAGACATGGATACGCTTCGCACTTTGTGTCCACGCTACGACGTCGTGATCGTTGGAGCCCGGTGCGCCGGAGCCGCCACAGCCATGCTTCTGGCGCGTGCTGGTCTCGACGTTCTCCTCGTCGACCGTCAGGCCTATGGCACTGACACAATGTCGACGCATGCGCTTATGCGCGCCGGGGTCCTCCAGCTGAGCCGCTGGGGTCTTCTCCCGACCGTAATGGCCGAGGCGACGCCGGCGATCCGCACCACCACGTTCCACTATGGTGGTGAGGAGGTCAGCGTCAAAATCAAACCGGAGCATGGCGTGGAGTATCTGTGCGCACCGCGGCGCACGGTTCTGGACCGAATACTTGTCGATGCAGCACGCGGTGCCGGCGCCGAGGTTCGTCATGGCGTCTCGCTCATAGATCTGGAGCGTGGCCCCGGCAATCGCATCACTGGAGTGCGGCTACAGAACGGAAGCGGCGATCCAATCGTTGTCGGGTGCGATGTCGTGATCGGAGCCGACGGCCGGCTGTCTAGGGTGGCACAGCTTGTTCAAGCCAGAACCCTCTTGCAGTCCTCAAGCAGCTCCTGCTGCGTCTACGGCTATTTTGAAGGGCTGGAGCAAGACGGTTCCCACTGGCATTTCGTCGAGAATGCCGCCGCCGGCGTCATCCCGACCAATCACGGCCAGCATTGCGTGTTCGCGTCCGTGCCCGGACCCACGTTCAGGACAACATTTCGCGGCAACATAAAAAGGGGGTTCGCTGAGGTGCTCCAGGCGAATTCACGAACATTGGGTGAGAAGGTTGCCCGAGCCCGGCTTGTAGATCGCTTGCGCGGCTTCGCCGGCGCCCCTGGCCACATGCGCCAATCATTTGGCTCCGGTTGGGCGCTGGTCGGTGATGCGGGCTACTTCAAGGATCCGCTCACAGCCCACGGCATTACAGATGCCTTGCGGGATGCCGAACTCCTGGCCTCCGCCGTCATCAACGGGGGACCAGACAGACTTTCTGGATACCAAACGGTACGCGATGCGTTGTCCCGTGCCCTGTTCCGTATCACGGACTCGATCGCCTCGTTCCAGTGGAACCTCGAAGAGGTGAAGGAACTCCATGCGGAGTTGAGTGCCGCCATGAAATCAGAGACCAATCACCTAGTGGGCTTGTCTCAAGTGCCACCCCTTGCAGCATAGGAGAAAGAAGATGACGAACAATTCGCCTTGGACACAAACGCTCGCCGGCCGGCCTGACCTGGGCTCTCGTGCTGAGCGAAGCCGCACGACCACGATGCGCGATGTCGAAATGTTCACAGAGATGACGGGCGACAAGAACCCGATCCACTACGATGCCGACTTGGCAGCCAAATCAACTTTCGGTGGCCTTATCGTGCAAGGGGGGGTCACGACCGGTCTCTTGAATGCGGTTGTCGCGGAGGATCTCCCGGGACCCGGTACGGTGTTTCTCGAGACGAGCTGGCGGTTCGTGAAGGCCGTACGGATCGGTGAGACGATCATTGCTAGCGTGGCAGTCGAGCACGTCAGGGCCGACAAGCCGATCTGCAAGCTCGCAACGATCATACGCAATGCGGATGGGGAGACCTGCGTCGTCGGGACAGCAACAACCTACACCATGCCTTTGCTTAAAGGAGCAATCGGCCACACTAAGGATGCCGCTTAGCCTGTGAGCTGAGGGCCTTTCCATTGGCATGCATGTGCCTTCTGTTCCGTTCGCAATAGCAGCTGCAAGGCTGTCGAACATGCCGGGTTAAGAATTGCTAGCATCCAATAATCAAACAATGCGCAGCTGATCTGATCGCACAGGAAATATGATGATGAGACAGGAGTGACTCCGATGAAAATCCCAGTATTGGTTCTTTTGGGTTTCGCCGCGTGGACGCTGTTGACCCTGATTGGCAGCGTTGGCGTCTATCGCTGGAGCCGCATCCTGTCCGGGCGCGCCTCGGTCGCTGAGTGGCGTGCGGATGTACCACAGGGATGCGAATGGTATCAGCGTTCCATGCGAGCGCACATGAATTGCGTTGAGAACCTACCTATCTTTGCAGCACTCGTCGTGGCTCTGATGGCGACGGGCTTGCAAAGCCCCTTAATTGATACGCTCGCGATAACGACACTAGTTGCACGCGTGGGGCAAACCGTCGTCCACATAATGGCACCACCTTCGAACCCTTCAGCCGCACTGCGCTTCACTCTTTTTCTTGTCCAAGTCATCTGTATGATCGCAATCGGCACTGCCATCGTTCTGTCGATGACATAAGGTCATGATCCGTAGCCCCCGAGGGTCGTCCGGATTGGCTCCCATCGCCAGAATCGGCGCGACCTACTGCTGTGACGCCAGCCGCCGCAATGCTATCAGGCCCAGCACCGGTCCAGGCAGCAACAGCAGAAACTGGTACTGAATACCGACGTAGCTCTGCATCGCATTTACCAGCTGTATGGAGGCGATCGTAATTGAGAAGCCGACACAGTTGACTATGGTCAGGGCGGAACCGACCAGCTGCGGTGGCGCTGTACGCGCGTTCATTGCGGAAAATTGCGGCGAGTCGCCAACGACTGTGATCCCCCAAACGAGAAGGAACGCAAGTGTCAACGGCATTGGCATCAGGAACATGGCCGGCGACGCAAGGCAGCATAGACCCGACACGGCAAGCTGGGCGTTGGCGACTCGTGCGCTGCCGATACGTTGCGAGGCTAGCCCGCCCACTACGCACCCGACCGCGCCTGCACCGATCACCAGAAACGAGATGAGCGAAACGGCCGACGGTCCAGCGTCGATGACGCCGGCATGCGCCGCAATGTAGGTCGGTACGAACGCCCAGAAAGCATAAAGCTCCCACATGTGACCGAAGTAGCCAACCGCGGAAGCACGGAAGTCGGCTGAGCGGAAGATGCCCGCAAGCGCCCTCGGATCTAGCTCCGCACTGGATCTCAGATGCGGTCCATCCGGCACAAGGAGATACATCATCACGCCGCCGGTCGCAGCTATCGCCGATACCGCCAGCATGACGCCTTCCCATGGCAGATCACGACCCAGCCCGCGGATGAGGTGCGGCAGCGCTGTGCCGACCACCAGCGCTCCGACGAGAAAGCCAAGGGCGTGTCCGAGGTTCCGCTCGTACCAACCAGCCGCGATCTTCATGCCGACAGGATAGATGCCAGCGAGGCATAGGCCCGTTACAAACCTAAGGACCAGCAGCGGCCAGAGGTTCGAGCCCGACAGGTAGGTTGCCCCATTGGTTGCTGCGGCAAGAAGTGAGCAGATCAAGAAGACGCGCCGTGGAGAGAAGCGGTCCGCGATGGCGAGGAATGCGAACACCAGTGTTCCCGCAATGAAGCCAAGTTGCACCGCGGTCGTAATGTTGCCGAGCGCGTCGGGCGACAAGCCGCCGCGTTGGACGAGGTCAGGCATCACAGCATTTCCCGCAAACCACACCGAGGTGCCGGCAAGTTGGGAGGCCGTGATCACAGGCAGGATTCGTCGCGGCAAACACGTTGTCATGGGCTGTGATGCAGGATCGGAATGACGTGAAACGGAAGCGTCGCGGCGGGATGTGGCTCTCGAAACCATTCTGCCTCAAACTACGGCCAAGCTCACGTCCAAAGATGCGGCCCGACGTTGACCAGAACGACGATTGCCAATGGGTCCGTAGCTGGCACTAGCTGACGTATTCACGCCGCGTAAGCAGCGGTGTCCGTCACTGGTGTTCAAAGCGGAGTCTATCGGGCGGTTTGTCAGCTGTCGCGACGACTGCGGTCGTAGGCTGGGCGGGCCAGCCACGCTCACTCTTGGAATTCTTCAACCGTGTGCGGCGCACTGTCCGAGAAGACTCAATCGGCAGCAAGTGGCCCCCCGTGAAAACGAGAACCAAACGGGTCTTGGGTGGATCGAACATTCAGTAATCTCGTCGCGGCATCGCGTGTTATTGCGGCGCATCACTCGCTGGGCTGTCCGTTCGCGCTCAACGCAACACAAGTGTTGAGCACCGGCACTCCGTCGGGAGTGGGTCAGGATGCCCAGTTCGACATCCGAGCATCGACCGACGAGGTAGCGCCGAAAGCAGTCGCCAGCGCCGGAATACGGTATCGGCATGATGCACTGCAGCGATTTTCGGGGCGACAACCACAGACCTATTGTGCGCGGAAAGCACAGGCCAGCCGATCATCCGCATCTGCCTTGTGGCGGTGTTGGCCCTGAGCGGAATCGCACTGACTGTCGGCTTCCGGCGTCAAGCGGACGAAGACTCCGACCTGCCCTGGGGCAAACTGAGTTGCCCCGTTCCGCGGAAACGGAATTGAATTAAAGGCCAGCCTCGTGATCAGTGAGCGGCATGGCAGCGGCCAATCGCTCCAATGCAACGCCGGCCGGCAAACCCTCGGGTTCGGCTTGAAGGATTTCGAAAAGCTTTCGAAGCAAGGCTCCAGTGCGCTGCCAAGTCAAGTTCGACATGTCACGCTCCCTGCTTCGCCGCGCGGTCCTGGTTGAGCTTGAAGAGGCGTTCGAGGATCACGTCGTCGGTAAGGCCGTCTTCGCCCCAATCGGTCCAGCCGTAGGCAGCGGCAACCGCCTTGTCGAGCGCCTTATGGGCGTTTGCGAGCCACGCGGGCCGTGTATTGTAGAGGTTGGTGAGCGTGCGCTTCTTCAGCTCCTTCGCGGCGTCTTCATTCTTGGGCAGGATGCGGTCGGGATAGCCGGGCACCACCTCCGGCACGCGCTCCACGAGGTCCGCCGGGTTCAGCCAATTCTCGCGCAGCTCGTTCAACCGCTTCGCCGCTTCCGCAATGGCGATGGCACGCGGATCGCTGGCGTAGTCGGCGGCCGGGATGTTTGGCGTCAGGCCTTCGGGGAAGGGGAAGGTTTCGAAGGTCGTAGAGGGCGTGTAGCGCGGGTCGTTACCAACACCGAGCCATGTGCAGAGCCGTAGCGACCAAAGCTCGTGCATGCGTGAATGCAGGATGCCGAAGGTGGTGTCGTCGTCGCGGGCTATGGCAACCACTGCCGAATCCGGCAAGGTACGATGAGGACACCAGACAAATACGCGATGCTTTGATACGCGAGGAGTGGCGATCAGGCGACTTAAGCCCGTCGTAGCAATCTTCAGATCATTGCCGGATCGACCGAGCCGCCACCAATTATTGCGCCGTTGTAAATCTCGATTGAGCAAGCGCACTGGCTTTATCGTGACCGTGACGTATGTGAAGGGTGCTTCAAACAGAGCGGCTTCAGTCTCGGTGGCTTCGCCAAAGTCTATTATCCATTTCCCAGACGATCGGCGTGTAACGTCCATGCCGTTGATCCAAGGCCTCAGAACATCGGAATTTGTCTTGTTGTTCGGGTTAACTGGCGCTCGTAACCATTCTCGAGCGACTTCACCTGGAATGTCGAACGCACCAACTTTGACAGGGCCCTGATATGCGCGGCCAGAATTTTCTGGCAATGACCGGGCCGCGGTCAGATCAGTGGTCCATGAAGTCAAATCTGTATTGATCCGCGGGCTTGTTGCGCCATTCAGTCGCCGTCCCGCTTCATCTGCATCACCATCGAAACAAGTGATCGAGACGCGCACCGCCGCGCCATCCACGATCCAAGGTTCATCGCTCCACGCCTCGTAGATGCGGCCCATCTCCGCGATTTCGTCCAACACCTCGCGGTTCGCGCCGCCACGGATCGAATTCGTGGATACGAGGCCCGCTCGTAGCGTCTGTCCTGCTGCGATCTGGTTTCGCGCCTTGGCGAACCAATAGCAGACGAGATCGGCTTCGCGCGACACGACGCCTTCGAACGCCGCAAACATGCGTTCCACGGCTTCATCGCCCAATCCGTCGCGGAGGAGCTTTCCACCCAAGAACGGCGGATTGCCGATGATCGCATCCGCAACCGGCCACTTATATTCGGTGCCGTCGTCGTTCAACAGGGCATCGTGGCAGACGATGGTGTCGAGCGGCTTGAGGATCGGATTGCGCGAGGCGTCAAAACCGTGCTCGCGCATCCACTGGATTTCGCCGATCCACACAGACACGCGCGCCAGCTCGGCGGCGAACGGGTTGATCTCGATCCCCATCATGTTCTCCGGCCCGACAGCCGGGAACTCGCGTTGCAGACCGAGAGCTTCGCATTCCGTATTAACGCGATGTTCGATGTCTTTGAGCGCCTTCAAACCCAGATAAAGAAAGTTGCCGGAGCCGCAGGCCGGATCGAGAATGCTGAACGCCTTCAGCCGCTCCAGAAACTTCGTTTGCAGCCGCTTCGCGCGATTGTAGGCCTTGGTCTTCTCGCCGCCCTTCGCCTGGGCGTGCTTGGCCATCTCCGCTTCGATCTCAGCGCGCACGCCTTCCCAATCGCGCGTCAGTGGCGCGATGATCACCGGGTTGACGATCATCATGATCTTGTCCGGATCGGTGTAGTGCGCGCCGAGCTGGCTGCGTTTGGAAGGGTCAAGCCCGCGCTCGAACAGCGTGCCCATGATGGACGGATCGATGTTGGACCAGTCCTGCTTGGCTGCCTTCAGCGCCGTTCGGATGTCCGCAACCTGAAGCGGCAGCGCGAGATCGTCGTCGAACAGGCCGCCGTTGAACCACTCGATCAGATCATAGCCGACCTTGCCGCCGTGGTTGGCCATCGCCTTAAAGAGCGTGCGCGCGTTGTCCTCAAAGCTGCCCGGATCGCGCAGGCTTGCCTCCAGCATCTTCGTGAACATGGCGTTCGGCAGTAGCTCCACGTCTTCCGCAAACATGCAGAAGACCATGCGGTTGACGAAGTGGGCAACCGCTTCTGGCGCATGGCCGCGCTCGCGCAACGCTTGCGCCAGAGCAACGAATTCGCGCGCGACATCGGCGGTGAGGTCCGCGCGCTTGCGGTCCGGCTTGAAGGCATCGACATCGGCCTGCGAAAACGCCTTCTTGAGCAGCGAGCGGCGGCGCGCATCGATGATGTCTTCGAACGTGAAGACGTGCGTTTCCTGCACCATGTTGGTCCAGGATGTGTGCACCTCTATCTTCTCCATGTCGGAGACGATCAGCAGCGGCGGGTTGTCGAGCGCGCCCTGGTACATCTTGAGCTGCTTCAGCGCCGCCGCGAGGTCCTTGCCCTTGCCCTTGTACTCCCAGGCGAAGCAGCCACGCTTCCACACATCCGCCCAGCCATCCCCGCCGCCGGTCTTGGACGCGCCCTTTTCAAAGGTGTACCAGTCGCCTGTCTGATCCGCATCGGTTGGGCTAGGTTCGCCCAGAAGCCGGCACAGATCGTTGAAATGGCTCTGCGAGCCCTGGCTTTCCCTGAGCTTGCTGCTGGACCACTTGTCGACGAATTCCTGCGGCGTCATCCCCGCGTGCCCCCTGGTGATTGTGCGCAGCAACCTATCGGGTTTGGTACGCTGGGCAAACGTATCGTGATGCCTCGCGGTGCCAAGTAATGCCGATTGGTGCGCCAGCCTGTGGACAGTCATAAATAGGCCCCAACCGCGTCCATCCGTTGCCTGATTTTTCCGCATTGCTCCGGAAGGTTCAAGCGGGAAATGGGAGTGCCGGACGATGGTCAATGCTTTGGCGGCTTATGCCCGTATGGGCGATCCGGTCGATCCACGAGTAGCTTTTTGGAAAAACCCTGTCTCATGGCCACTGGATGCCGGCGAATACATTTTCGCTGGAAGGGCCCTCCTCAAACTCGGTCAGCGGCTACTTCCTGATGAATGGAGTGATGAGGCACCAACGACGGAACTGGTTCGCGAACTGCCTGAGCACCTGAGGCTGAGTACGCCTCGCGAGGAAGTCGAACGTGGCGTACGAATTCTCCACAGATCCGCGACGGAATATGCCAAGCGTGTGGGACGTGGCCTCCTCAGCAATTTTTCGGAGTGTGAGTATCCAAACACTTCAGAGTGGGCCAATGCGGTGGAGTTGGCAAAGAAAATGCACGAAGAGAACTGGGCGAAGTTGCTTCCGTTCTACAAGTTGGTTTCTCGTGTGGATTATGCCTGCCGCGAGGGGCAGATAGCTTCTGCCGTTCGGGCACAGGCCGGCGGACCTATCGCGGATCAGGTTTGGCACTTATGGAATTACGAGAATTCTTGGCTCCGATTTGATACGTGTCGAGTGATTCTGGATCAACCTGAACGACTGGCTGCTCCCGCAGAACAGGCTCATTGGCTGTACTTCAAAAAGGGCTCGCTGGACGAGTATCTTAATCGGTTGAAGCCAAGCCCTAGTGAACAACTAGACGCTGGCCTGCAAGCGGATACTGTTATCGCGGAGCGAATATCGAATGTGCGGCCTATTGGCCGACCGAGCCAATATGATTGGAAGGCTTTTGCGCAAGAGCTCTATCGTAGACACAGGGCTGGATTGTTGGAGTCGTCCGCAAGAGCAATAACCGCCTCCATGCTGGAATGGTGTTATGAAACGTGGGGACATGAGCCTTCAGAGAGCCATGCACGGGAAAGGGTGCATCAGTTTCTGATCGCGTTCAACGTGGCCGACAATTCTGATTCCTAAAATTTCCGGCCATTCTCGGCCACCTTCTCATAAAGATTCGCTCATCTTTCCCTCACGAGCCGGGCGGTTCCCGGTGTCTTACGAGGGAACAAGATGATGCCTCATACCGCCAACCAGCGCCGCATGTTGCGCACAGCCGAGGCCGCTGATTACTGCGGTTCCAGTGCATCGACTTTTGAGAAGCTACGCCTCTATGGCGGAGGGCCGCGTTATGTGAAGCTCGGCCGTCGCGTCGTTTACGACCCAACGGACCTCGATGCTTGGCTCGCGGCCCATCGACGTGCCTCAACGTCGGACACGGGCGCGAGGCAGCTATGAGAGCGAAAGCCATCGCGACCACGCTCGGCGGACTCCGAGTCGGCGGCGGGTGGATGGCGCGCTGTCCGGCGCACGACGACAAGACCCCGAGCCTGTCGATCCGGCAGGGGCGGGACGGCAAGGTTCTGGTCCGCTGCCACGCTGGCTGTGAGCAGGCGGCAGTGATCGCCGCATTGCGTTCGCGAGGCCTCTGGGACACGGCTCCAGCCGATATCAGTGCCAAGAACGCAGGGCACGGCCAAACCAGCCAAACGTCGGCCAACACCGACGAACGAAAGCGCACGGCATTCGCGCTGAAACTTTGGTGCGCTAGCGGGGTTTCGACGGAAACGCCCGTTGAGGTCTATCTGCGTTCACGCGGCATCTGGCTTGCCCCACCGGCACGTCTGAAGTTCCACCCGAGGCTTAACCACTGCTCCGGCACGCACTGGCCGGCGATGATTGCCCTTGTGACGCGCGGCAAGGACGACCGCCCGATCGGCATCCATCGGACGTACTTGTTGCCCGGAGGACTTAGCAAGGCGCCGGTCAAGCCCAACAAGATGATGCTAGCCCCGTGTCGCGGCGGCACCGTGCGGCTAGGTCCTCTGTCAGCACCCCTGCTGATAGGGGAAGGCATCGAGACCTGTCTCAGTGCGATGCAGGCAACCGGATATTCGGCCTGGGCTGCTCTATCCACATCGGGACTGCGAACCCTCGAGCTGCCGTCCGACGTGCGCGATGTCATCGTCCTGGCCGATGGTGATGGGCCGGGCGAAGACGCCGCGGTCGAGGCGGCTGCTCGCTGGAACTTGGACGGACGCCGCGTCCGGATCGCACGCGCGCCAGGCGGGGCGGATTTCAACGATATTCTGGTCTCGCCGGTTTGCGATGAGGTTGCCCTATGACAATCGACCCTGCCGCCGAAATCAGGGCGTTGATCGACGGCGCCGAACTGGTCGCGCCAAAAACGGTCGAACTGGACGACGTGGGTTTGACCCAGCGTGAGGCACTGCTGCGCGTCTGTGACGACGCCGTCGTTTGGCACTCTGCCGAGGGGGAGCCCTTTGCCACTGTACCGGTGGGGGACCATACGGAGCACCTTCCTATCGTGTCGAAGGCCTTTAAGAACTGGATGCTCCACCGCCTCGCAAGCCTATTCACTCGCGGTGGTCGGCCCGCCTCTGCCAACGAGAATGCGGTGCGAGAGGCGCGCGCCGCGGTCGAAGCGCAGGCGATGGTCGCAGGCATTGTCCAGCAGGTCTCACTTCGCGTCGCCACCGATCAAGGTGCGATCTACCTTGACCTTGGCACATCTGACTGGTCAGCCGTGCGTATCGAGGCCGGAGGTTGGCGCAAAATCGGCCGAGCGCCCGTCCCAATCCTGCGTGGGAAGCGTGCCTCGGCGTTCGCCGACCCCAACGCCGCAGCCGACTTCGGACCACTGAGACGTCTGCTATCGCATCTAGACAACGATACGTTTATCTTGCTCATTGCGTGGTGCGTCGGCGCCTTACTGCCCGATGGCCCCCATCCAATTCTCGTACTGGGCGGCGAACAGGGGGCCGGCAAGAGTACACTCGCGCGCCTAGTCCAACGCATGACGGATCCCATCAACGGCGATCTCCTGCAGCCACCTAGAGATGACCGCGACCTCATTGCATGCGCCAAAACCAATCGGGTCTTAGCGTTCGACAACCTGTCGAATCTCAGCACCGACCTAGCTGACAGCCTCTGCCGGCTGGCCACTGGTAGCGAGATTGGTGGGCGCGCGCTTTTCAGTGACCACGATCTGGCGACTTTCTCCGCCTGCCGCCCTCTTGTCATAAACGGAATTCCGGAATTGGCGGCACGTGGCGATCTCGCAGATCGCTCGATCGTCCTGCGACTCCCACTATTGCCAGGGCGCATGACCGAGCGGGATTGGCGCGCTGCAGTTGAAGCCACAATGCCATCGTGCATGGCTGCACTTCTCGACGCACTGAGTTGCGGCCTCGACAGACTCGACGAGACGCCGACACCGGACGTGCGGATGGCCGACTTCGCCAGGTTCGTCGTCGCCGCCGAGCCTGCCCTTCCCTGGGCTCCAGGCGCATTCCTCGACGCCTTCCTGCGTGCTCGGCAACAGGCCAACGTTACGTTGGCCGACGGCGATGTTGTCGCAGCCGCCGTGCGGGAGTTCCTCGATGATCACGCCCGCGTCTGGTGCGGCCTAACGTCAGAGTTGCTAAAGCTTCTGAATGCCCGATTGGGTCCAAACACCCCCCGCCCAAAGGACTGGCCGGGCAATGCACGATGGCTCAGCGACCGTCTCTGGCGTGCTGCTCCAGCTTTGCGCTCGCTTGGAATCGGCATTGAAGAGCGGCGAACATCACGAGGGACGATGGTGACCCTCAGTCCAAATCCGCTACCAGATACATCAGCACCATTCGCGTCAGAGCCCTGCGTAGCTGCAGATAGTGCGAATGGCGCAAGTGTAGCTATTCCATCTCTTGCGAAGGTGGGCTGATGGCGGCGTTCCACGGACAATTTCCAAATTGCCAAACGATTTCGGGAAAAAAATGGGAGTGTGACAATGGGTGGCTTCGGATCGGGCAGACCAAGCTGCGGCGGACGCGCGACGGTAGAGACGTGCCGCTCGATCGACGTCAACCGCTTGCGCAAGGACGGTGCGCTTGTCGCCGGCTGGTCCGGCACCATCGCATGGACACGCAACAGTGAGCAGGTGGCCTCCATCGGCATCCGTGGTGGGCATGACAAGATCATGCTCAACTACCGCTGGAAGCAGGCGAGTGACGATTGGCAGGACGTGGTCGAGCACATCTGCATCTCTTGGCGTCCCTGCCGGTTCGGCGGCGAGAGGCCGCTTTTTGAATGCCCAGGCGTCGTCAGTGGTGCTGTCTGCAGCCGGCCGACAGTGAAGCTCTATGGCGCGAGCCGTTATTTTCTGTGCCGGCACTGCTGCCGCCTCACCTACTCGAGCCGCAACGAGGACCGTTTCGACCGAGCCTTACGCCGCGCCAACAAAATCCGAATGAGGCTCGGCGGCGAGCCTGGAATAGCCGCCGCATTCCCCGAACGTCCGAAGGGAATGTGGCGCCGAACCTACGAGCGCCTCAGCCATGAAACGCTCTGTGCCGAGCGCCATGCCGAGGCACGCCTTCAAGGTCTGGTATTACGATTTCTCGATGTGGACCGAGCGCCCAAGAAAGGCTACTGGCGATGACTGACGCGAAGAGCAATGACGCTATGTGCTCGACCAAGAGCTTGACGCCGAACGGATACGATGCAAGCCGTTTCAATGCCCTGCGCCATGGGATCCTGTCCCAATTCGCCGTGCTGCCGTGGGAAGACCCCGTTGAATACGAAACCTTGGTAGCGGCCCTCACCGAGGAGCACAAACCATCCGGACCAACCGAGACGCATCTTGTCGTCGAACTGGCTGGCGTTCTCTGGCGCAAGCGACGCCTACGGCAGGCCGAGGTCGCCGCTCACCAACGTGCTCTGCAGGAGGCGACGGTACGGGATCGGCAAACAACGCAATCCGCGTTGATCACCGAACCCTCTCTCGAAGATCCAAGTGTCAATGTGGCGGCTGCGATTAAGGGGAGCGAGGAAAGCACGCAGCGCGATCTGGCCGAACTAGAATGCGACCTGCAGATGACGCTGGCAGCTCTTGAAATCCTCACTTCCGGTCGCAACCGCGCCTACGAGGAATCGCTTGAAATCCTTCACGAGAGCACCCGGGAAGGTTGGTTGGATCAGCTTACATGGGAGCCCGACGACTACGAGGCAGCCGCCACACCGTACGAGGCCGATCCGGTAAGCCTTATGCGTTGGCTCGAAACCGAGATCCTGCCATGGTATGACAATCGGAAGTCCGAGATCGCCGCGCAACCGCTTGTTCGAACGCAGGCGTTGGGCGAATCGCTCAACCCAGACAGGTTGGAGCGCCTCGGCCGCTATGAGGTTCATCTGGATCGGAAATTTGAGCGAACGCTGTCCACTCTGATCCGTCTGCAGGAACTTCGTCGTGCTAGGCCCCTACAGCCTGAGCCCGGTACTGCCTGAAATCCGTTTCGCAAAAAGTGCCCGTTGTAGACTCTGCATTCTTTGAATCGGGATCCACCCACTGCGGGTTTATTTAGGTGCTTCCCATGTGCTTCCCAACGCATAGAAGCTGCCGCATAGTAGATGTCAGCCGCAGCACAAGAACATGTTTTTGTTATTTAATTTGGTGGGCGGTACTGGGATTGAACCAGTGACCCCACGCGTGTGAAGCGTGTGCTCTACCGCTGAGCTAACCGCCCTGCCTGCGGCGCGACCGCAGATGGAGCCGCCGTTATCCAGAGCCCGCCGAGGCCTGTCAAGCAGGTGTTTGGGCCGATGTATGCCACGTCCTATCGTGCGTCGGTCCGGCAAGCGCGGGTTGGCCGGGGTTGAGGGGGCGAAGTGGGCAAAGCTGGGTGGGTCGGGCGCGGCGGGCAGCGACAGCGTGAACTCCGCCCACCTTAATGTCTCGTTGTTCTATCCTTATCGTCTCGTCCATGCTTCTTGCGACGAAGTGCTTTGTTCTACTACAGAAATTGCGCCAAATCGGGCTTTTCTGATTGCTGGTGTCGTCGCTGCAGGCCCTGCAGCGCCATAATGGCGGTCCTGACGTTGCATCCGGCGCCATAACTTCTTGAGATGACGGCCCGTCTGGGGCATCTTCCGGCCGTTCGCCGCCGCGTCTGCGTGCTTCCGGCACGCCGGCCGTCCCGAGAGGCGATGCCGCGCCGCAACCCACGCTGGAGCGGGCTGCCGGTCCATCCGTTCGTTGTTCAAGCCGAAGAGTTGAGACTTTGAGATCTCGTTCCAAGTCCGAGCCGACCTCGCCCGCCACTGATGGCACAGAGCCCGAGGGTGCGGATCGCCGCAGGCGATCGCTGCGCCCGTTGCTGGCGATCAAGCCCTATCTGATGCGCCATCGGTGGATGGTCGTGGCGGCGCTGGTGGCGCTGGTCGTATCGGCTGCCGCGATGCTCGTCGTGCCAATGGCCGTGCGACGGATGATCGACCATGGTTTCGGGGCTGACCACGGTGCGCTGATCAACCAGTACTTTGGCATGCTGATCATCATCGGCACGGTGTTGGCGCTGGCCAGTGCCTCGCGCTTCTACTTCGTCAACTGGCTGGGTGAACGCGTGGTTGCCGATCTACGCTCCGACGTGTTCCGGCATTTGACGGCGCTCGGTGCGGCATTCTTCGAGCGTACGCATTCGGGTGAGGTGATGAGCCGGCTAACGGCTGACACCACCCAGATCAAGGCAGCGGCAGGCACCGCTCTCAGCCAGGCACTGCGCAATGCGATCATGCTGATCGGCGCCCTGGCGATGATGTTCGTGACGAGCCCGCACCTGTCGGTGCTGGTTCTGCTTGCCATCCCCGCGATCGTGCTGCCGCTGATGGCCTACGGCCGCATCGTGCGCCGGCTGTCGCGCGAGGCGCAGGACAGTCTTGCCT
The DNA here is from genome assembly GCA_020638035.1 of Hyphomicrobiaceae bacterium. Classification (GTDB taxonomy): domain Bacteria; phylum Pseudomonadota; class Alphaproteobacteria; order Rhizobiales; family Hyphomicrobiaceae; genus JAEUMD01. Next base: position 10,261 of record JACKJI010000022.1, on the reverse strand, counting down.
CAGCCTCCGCCTATGCGAGCGAAAACCTCGTTGCGGTGCGCACCATGCAGGCTTACGTGCACGAGGCCACGGTCGCGCAGCGTTTCGGCGGCGCTGTCGAGCAAGCCTTTGAGAGCGCCCGTAAGCGGCTCAAGGCCCGCGCCGGACTCACCGCGATGGCGATCTTCCTCGTCGTGGCGTCGATCACGGGCGTGCTGTGGTTCGGCGCGTCGTCAGTCATATCCGGCGAGATGTCGGGCGGTCGCCTCGGACAGTTCGTGCTTTATGCGCTGTTTGCGGCCGGTGCCATGGCGGAATTGTCGGAAGTGTGGGGCGAGATGAGCCAGGCGGCAGGAGCCGCCGAGCGCCTGACCGAACTGCTGGCCGAGGTGCCCGAGATCCGCTCACCGGTCAATCCTGTGGCGTTGCCAGAACCGCCGCGCGGTGAGGTGACCTTGGACGATGTCTCGTTCGCCTATCCCTCGCGCCCTGATGCGCATGCGCTCGTCCACTTCTCGCTCAGGGTTGCTCCCGGTGAGACGGTCGCCGTCGTTGGTCCATCCGGGGCGGGCAAGTCGACACTGTTTGCCCTGCTGTTGCGATTCTTTGATCCCAAGAGCGGACGCGTATTGGTCGACGGCGTTGATGTGCGCGATGCAAGCCTGGAGGCGTTGCGTCAGCGCATCGCGCTCGTGCCCCAGGATGTTGCGCTTTTCGCCGATACGATTGCCGCCAACATCGCCTACGGATCGCATGGTGCGGCACAGGCGGACATCGAGGCAGCGGCCAAGGCCGCGCAGGCGGACGCGTTCATCCGCGAGCTGCCCGAGGGCTATCAGACGAAACTTGGCGAGCGCGGCGTGACGCTTTCGGGTGGTCAGCGCCAGCGCATCGCCATTGCGCGCGCTATCCTCAAGGACGCGCCGATCCTGCTGCTCGACGAGGCGACGAGCGCACTCGACGCTGAGAACGAGGTGCTGGTGCAGCGGGCGCTGGAGCGCGTGATGCAAGGGCGTACGACGCTGGTCATTGCACACCGCCTGGCAACGGTACAGAAGGCCGACCGCATCATCGTCATGGACGATGGGCGCATTGTCGAGGAGGGCACGCATGCCAAGCTCGCCAAGTCCTCCGGCCTCTACAGCCGCCTTGCCGAGCTGCAGTTCGGTGGCGAAGCGGCGGAGTAGCAGCGCTTCAACAAACAGTATTCTCATTTCGAACAGGATTGCCCCGGCCAAGTCCGGGCAACCCTGTGCTTTACCGCGTGCGCATTGCCCCCGCGCGTGTCGCTGAAGCATCGGCGGTGGTGTCGGTCCGCTCGAGCAGGTCTGCCATGCGCGACAATTGCGCGCCATTGGGTTATCACGTGCGGTGAGCCTGCCTGCCTCGCGACGAGGCGATCGCGCTCGTTGCGCCATCCGGGGGAGTTTGCGTCATGTTCGCCAGCAGCAAGGTGTCGGGATCCGTCTGGGGCCGGATTGCGGACTACATCTTCGGCCGCAACTCGCTGATCGGCATCGCCTCGCTCATGCTGCTGACGATCTCCGGTTATGCCACCTGGAGCGGCATGAACGACTTCATCATCGGCGTCTCGCAGTCACCGGGCGCCGCGCAGGGCCGGGAAATCATCGGCGGGCTGTCGGTGACCAACAACATGCTGGTCATCGCCATCGTCGTGGCGCTGACGTTCCTCATGTGGCTCGCTTTGCGCGAGAGTTTCGCGGCCAAGCGGGTGTTGCGCGACCGCATGCTGACGTTTCCGCTCTATTTCTTCCTGGCGCTGTGGTCGATCGGGTTCGGCTACGGCTTCTGGTGGAGCCTGATCGCCGGCGAGGAGGCCACACGGTCGAGCCTGTCGGGACTGCAAGAGGACGCGCGCGATGCGGCGACGGCAATTGCCGCACGGCTCGATGCGGTCAAGGTGCAGCTCGACAGCGTGGTGTCCTGGTCGGACGGTCAGATGGCACGCGAGGAGACGAGCGGCGGCAGTTGTGGCGTCGCTTCCGGCGCCGGACGCGGGCCGCTCTACAATGCGCGGCGCAGCGTGCGCGATTCCATTGCCTCTCTGCGCGACAATGTCACCACGGCGTGGATCGGTCCTGTGCAGCAGGACGTCGAGAAGTTGAGGCAGGCGGCATCGCAGCTCGCCGGTGAAACCGTTGCGGAGCGTCAGCAAGCTTTCGAGGCAACCGCTGCGCGCATCCGTGGAACAGCGCGTGCCATTGCGGCGAGATCCAACGAACTCGGCCGTTCGACGGCGACCGAGATGCGGGCCATTGCCTCAGCTGTGACGGTGGCGCCCAAGCAGCCGGGCTTCTCCTGTTACGATCCGACGCTCGGGCAGCGTCTCAATCAGGCTGCCGAGCAGGCGGATCAACCCGCGGTGTTGAATTTGCGGGATGCCTCGTTCAGCGAAGGTCCGGCCGGTGTCGCCAACGCCGTCAAGGCGCTGTGGGAGAACATGGGGTCCTATACCGGCAGCCTGTGGCGCTACGTGGTGAGCGGCGGCAGCGTGTCGGGTGATTCAACCGTCACAGGCCGCGCGATCACCGGGCGTGATCTCATCGCGCTGCTGGCGACGGTCGGCATCGATCTTGGACTGTTCGTGCTGACTGCGCTCAATCCGCCACCGGCGGAGCGCAAGCGTTTTGCGCCCGAGACGGTGCGCCAGATCCAGGATGCAATGCGGACGGCGGCAGCACGGGCACCCGGCACTGACATCGAGTGGGTGAGGAAGCACTTCCTGCACCATTACAAGGACAGCTACTTCGTCATACCCAACCTCTACAGTGCCGATCCCGATGTTGCAGGGGAGGCTGACAAGGCACTGGCCATGAACCAGCTGTCCGGCGTGCTCGATGATCTCGGCCTCATCCGCTGGCCGCACCGCAGGCCCAGATGGCAGTTCTGGGGAAAGGACGAACTCGACAAGCTTCGTGAGGAAGAGAGCATGTCGAGCAAGTCGGCGCTGGTGGAGGCGCGCAAGGAATGGATGAAGGACAACCCGCGCGGCTACACGAAGGAGGAGCAGGACGAATTCCTCTCGGTCAAAGACATCCGCAACCACGGTGTCTTCTCGAAGGCGGACCGGATGCTCGAAAACGCGGGCTGGAGCAAACGCGCGCGCAATGACATCGAGGTGTTCGTATTCGAGGACGTCGAGGGTTTGACGCCGCTGCTTGATGCGCTCAACGATATGCAGCTGCCCGGTGAAGCCGACGGCAGCGATGCGTCGTTGCCACGCACGCCACCGGAGCAGCCAGCCTAGGTCTGCGCATATGAAAGCGTAGGGGTTCAGGCGACGCGCGGCAGGAAGTCCTTGCCCCGCGTCGTGAGATAGTCCCATAGCAGTGCTGTCGCCGGCAGGAGCCGTTTGTCGGCTCGCCGCACCGCAAACCAACTGCGCATGGCCGGAAGACCGCGCACGTCCAGGGTGGCGAGCTGGCGCGCCTTGAGTTCCAGGGACACCGTGTGGGCTGACAAGAAGGCAATGCCCATTCCGGCCATCACTGCCTGCTTGATCGTCTCGTTCGAGCCGATCTCCATGGCGATTCGCGGCGTCGCCCGGGCTTCGTCGAACAGCCGTTCCATCAATAGCCGAGTGCCCGAGCCGTGTTCGCGCACGAGCCATTTCTCCCCTGCGAGCGCGGCGAGCTTCAAGCCTCGCTTGCCGACGAGGGGATGATCGATGGGCGCGATGACGATATGGGGATGCGCGCCGACGACCTTGGTGACGAGATCGAGCTTTTCGGGCGGCCGCCCCATGATGACGATGTCACGGTGGAATCGCTCCAGCTCGCGCACGATGTCGGCGCGGTTGCCGACGTAGAGGTCGATCTCGACGTTGGGATGCAGCCGTGCGAACGCGGCAAAAGCGCGCGGCGCGAAGTACTTCGCCGTACTCACGACGCCTACGGATACTCGGCCGCCCTCGCCCTGCTTCAATGCCCGCAACGCCTCGCCGCACTCAGACAGCGCACTTTCTATCTTGGCCGCGGTGGCGAGTAGCTCTTCGCCCGCCGTGGTCGGGCACAAGCCGTCCGGACCGCGCTCCAAAAGCGGCAAACCGGCCTCTTCCTCGATGATTTTGAGCTGCAGCGCGACAGCAGGCGGCGTTACATTGAGGCGCGAAGCGGCGGCGACGTTGCTGCCCGTTTCGGCGACTGCGGTGAGCGCGCGAAGCTGCTTGAGCGTGATGCCAGCCAATGGCGGACGTGAAGTTTTTCTTTCCATGAGGTAAAGAATATTCAGTTTTGTTTGCGCCGTCAGTCTCAAATATGGTCGCACCTAACAAACAAGCCGCCACACCAGATGGCGGAGCAAGTCCTGACCGTGAAAGCCCGAGCCAATCGGGACGCGCAGGACCTTTCGGGGAGAACACTTTGGGCTACACGACTGAGACGCTTGAGAAGCACCTGGCCGACTGGCGCGCCGCCGGCGGTCGCGCTGATGTGGCGGAAACCGTCGAAGCTTTAGCTGCGGGGGCGCGTCAGCTCGCCGCGAAAATCGCTATCGGGCCGCTGCTGTCCGAGATGGGTGAGCTGACCGGCAATGGTGGCATGGACACCGCCGGCGGCGATCAGCAGAAGCGGCTGGACCTGGAGGCCGACACCGTCTTTGGCGCCAGCCTCAGGACGTCGCCGGTTGCCGTGGTCGGCTCGGAAGAGCAGGACGAGGCGCAGGTGCTCGATGCCACGCGACCGCTCGCGGTGGCGATCGACCCGCTCGACGGCTCGTCCAACATCGATACCAATCTGTCCATCGGTACCATCTTCGCGATCTTTCCCGTTCCGGCTTCCGGAACCGGCCGCATCGATACGGCGCTGTTGCAGCCGGGACGCGAGCAACTCGCGGCGGGATTTTTCATCTACGGTCCACAGACCGCATTGGTGCTGACCCTGCGCAAGGGGACGCACATCTTCACGCTCGACCCGGCGACGGGGCACTTCCATTTGACCCGCGCCAACGTGATGGTGCCCGAAGGCCGCAACGAATATGCGATCAATGCTTCCAACTACCGTCACTGGCCCGAAGCGATCCGCGACTACATCGATGACCTGATGGCAGGCGTGTCGGGTCCGCGCGGCAAGGATTTCAACATGCGCTGGGTCGCCTCGATGGTGGCGGAAGCCTATCGCATCCTGGCGCGTGGCGGCATCTATCTCTATCCACGGGATACGCGCCGCGGCTACGAGAACGGCCGGCTGCGTCTGGTCTACGAAGCAAACCCGATGTCACTCCTGTTCGAAGAGGCGGGTGGTGCCGCGACTGACGGCGTCAACCGCATCCTCGACCTGGTACCCACGAGCCTTCATCAACGGGTGCCCTTTGTGTTCGGCTCGACCGACAAGGTGCAGCGTGTCGCCCGCTATCACATGGACGCCCCCACCCGTCAGCGCTCCGCGCCGCTCTTTGCTGAGCGCGGACTGTTCCGGCTCTGAGGCGTACGGAAAGAGCACATGTCGACAAATCATCCGATCATTTCAGTCACCGGTTCGTCCGGTGCCGGCACCTCGACGGTCAAACACACCTTCGAGCAGATCTTCCGGCGCGAGGGCGTCACCCATGCAGCGATCGAGGGCGATGCCTTCCATCGCTACGATCGCATGGCGATGAAGGAAGCGCAGAAGAAGGCCGAGGCCGCCGGCAACTCCCGGTTCAGCCACTTCGGCCCTGAGGCCAACCTGTTCGAGGAGCTGGAGAAGGTTTTCAAGACCTACGGCGAGACGGGCCGCGGCCGGACGCGCCACTATGTGCACGACGATCGTGAGTCGGAACTCTACGGCAAGCCGCCCGGTACATTCACCGACTGGACGGATTTTCCGGAGAAGACCGACCTGCTGTTCTACGAGGGCCTGCACGGTGCCATCGTTACCGGCAAGGTCAACGTGGCCAAGCATGCGGACTTGAAGATCGGCGTCGTCCCGGTGATCAATCTCGAATGGATCCAGAAGATCCATCGCGACAAGGCAGCACGAGGTTATTCGACAGAAGCCGTCACCGATACGATCCTGCGCCGCATGCCGGACTATGTGAACTACATCTGCTCGCAGTTCACACACACCGACATCAACTTCCAGCGCGTGCCGACGGTCGATACATCCAACCCCTTTATTGCGCGCTGGATACCGACACCGGACGAATCCCTGGTGGTGATCCGCTTCCGTGATCCGCGCGGCATCGACTTCTCCTACCTCCTGTCCATGCTGCACGACAGCTTCATGTCGCGCGCCAACTCGATCGTCATTCCCGGCGGCAAACTCGATCTGGCGATGCAGCTCATCCTGACGCCGATGATCCACCGTCTGGTGGAGAAGAAGAAGCGCGCGACCTGACGGGCACGAACCAACAACGAGGCAACGATGACTCTTGCAGCGGTGAACCGCGAACCGGCGCTTCAGCCGGACCTCAAGACCATGGCCAATGCGCTGCGCGCACTGTCGATGGATGCCGTCGAGAAGGCGAAGTCCGGGCATCCAGGAATGCCGATGGGAATGGCAGATGTTGCCGCGGTCCTCTTCGCGCGCTTCATCAATATCGATCCTGCCAATCCACACTGGCCAGATCGTGACCGCTTCGTGCTGTCCGCCGGTCACGGTTCGATGCTGCTTTACGCGCTCCATCACCTGATGGGCTATGCCGACATGGGATTGGATGCCATCAAGAACTTCCGTCAGCTTGGCAGCCCGACCGCCGGTCACCCCGAATATGGTCATGCGTTGGGCATCGAGACGACCACAGGTCCGCTGGGCCAGGGCATTTCGACTGCGGTCGGCATGGCGGTGGCCGAAAGGCTTCTGGCGGCGCGCTACGGCCGTGATCTCGTCGACCACTACACTTATGTCATTGCTGGCGATGGCTGCCTGATGGAGGGCATCAGTCACGAGGCAATCGATCTTGCCGGGCATTTGAAGTTGTCCAAGCTGATCGTGCTGTGGGATGACAACCACATCTCGATCGACGGGCCGACGAGCCTCGCAACCTCGATGGACCAGAAGAAGCGCTTCGAGGCGGCGGGCTGGCAGGTGCTGTCGGTCGACGGTCATGATGCCACGGCGATCGAGCAGGCGATCGTCGCGGCACGCGCAGAGACCACGAGACCTTCGATGATCGCGTGCCGCACCGAGATCGGTCACGGTGCTCCGACACGGGCAGGGACGGCAAAGGCGCATGGCGAGCCGCTCGGTGCTGAAGAAATCGCCGGTGCCCGCGCCAAGCTCGGCTGGCCTTATGAGCCGTTTGTCATTCCCGGTGACGTCGCCTCGATGTGGCGCGACGTGGCCGTGCGGGGTGGAGCTGCGCAGGCGGCGTGGATGAAGCGGCTCGATGCTTCGCCGAAGTCCGCAGCCTTCCGCCAGCAGGCAGCGACCGAGCTTTCCGCCGATGTCTCCGCTCGGCTTGTCGCCTACAAGAAGGAACTGAGCGAGACGGCACCGAAGGTGGCCAGCCGCAAGGCCTCTGAGATGGTGCTCGGCGTCATCAATGCCGCGACGGATCTGACACTCGGCGGCTCGGCCGATCTCACGCACTCCAACTACACCATCACCAAGGGGCAGGGCTCTGTTACGCCCGACGACTTCACCGGCCGCTACATCCATTACGGCGTGCGCGAGCACGGCATGTCCGCGGCCATGAACGGTATCGCGCTGCACGGCGGCTTCATCCCGTATGGCGGCACCTTCATGTGCTTTGCCGACTATGCGCGTGGTGCCATGCGGTTGTCGGCGCTGATGGGCCAGCGCGTCGTCTATGTCATGACACACGATTCGATCGGGCTCGGCGAAGATGGCCCGACGCACCAGCCGGTCGAGCATCTCGCCATGCTGCGGGCGACACCGAACATGCTGACCTTCCGCCCCGCCGACGCTGTTGAGACCGCGGAGTGCTGGCAGAAGGCGCTGGAGACTGCGGACATGCCTTCCGTTCTTGCGCTGTCTCGGCAGGGGTTGCCGACGCTGCGCACGCGCCACACAGACGAGAACCTTTCAGCGCGTGGGGCCTATGTGCTCAAGGAGGCCGAGGGCAAGCGAGATGTGACGCTATTGGCAACGGGTTCGGAGGTCGAGATCGCGATGAGTGCCGCCGCGCTGCTTGCTGAGGACGGCATCAAGGCCGCGGTCATCTCTATGCCCTGCTGGGAACTGTTCGAGGCGCAGGACGATGCCTATCGTGCCGCTGTGCTAGGCACTGCGCCGCGTGTTGCCGTGGAGGCCGCCGCGCGCCTCGGCTGGGATCGCTGGATCGGTGAGAGAGGAGCTTTCGTCGGCATGACGGGCTTTGGTGCCTCTGCTCCCGCGCCCAAACTTTACGAGCATTTCGGGATCACCCCGCAAGCGGTCCGAGAAGCCGCGCGCCGACTGACGGCTTGATTGGCCGCATTCGATTGGGAGGAGTTGCAACGCATGCACAAGTTTCGCACCATCTCGGATGTCGATGTCGCGTGGCGCACCGTGCTGATGCGCGTCGACCTCAACGTGCCGATCCGTGATGGCAAGGTCGCCGACGCAACGCGCATCGCACGCGTCGCACCGACCATCGCCGATATGGTCAAGCGCCGCGCAAAGGTTGTCGTCCTGAGTCACCTCGGTCGGCCTAAGGGCAAGGTGTCGGCAGAGTATTCGCTGGCGCCTGTCGCGCCGGCGCTGGCGCAGGCCCTGGGACAGGAGGTGAAGTTCCTGCCCGACTGCATCGGTCCGGATGTCGAGAGCGTGCTGGCGACCGCCAAACCTGGCGAGGTCTATCTGCTCGAAAACCTGCGCTTCCATGCGGGTGAGGAGAAGGGCGACATGGATTTCGCCCGGTCGCTGGCAAAGCTCGGTGAGATCTTCGTATCGGACGCTTTCTCGTCGTCGCACCGTGCGCATGCCTCGATCACGGGGCTTGCTGACCTGATGCCGTCCTATGCGGGGCGGCTGATGGGTGCTGAGATCTCAGCCCTTGAAGCCGCTCTCGAATGTCCCAAGCGGCCCACCGCGGCGCTGGTGGGTGGCGCCAAGATCTCCTCCAAGATCGCCGTGCTGGAGAACCTCGTCGGCAAGATGGATCGCATCATCATCGGCGGTGGCATGGCCAACACGTTCCTGCTCGCCAAGGGCATCCCGGTCGGCAAGTCGCTGATCGAGGCCGACATGGTGGAGACGGCAGCCCGCATCATGGACAAGGCGAAGGAGGGGGGCTGCGAAATCCTGCTACCGAGCGATGTCGTCGTGGCGGAGAGCTTTGCTGCCAATGCGCCTCACGTCGTCGTGCCTGTCGACAAGGTCTCGCCCGACGGCATGATCCTCGATGTCGGTCCGGAAACGGTTGCAACGCTCAAGAGTTCACTGGGAACGCTTGCCACGCTTCTGTGGAACGGACCGCTCGGTGCCTTCGAACTGGAGCCGTTCGGTAATGGCACCTTCGGCGTTGCGCGCGCTGCTGCTGATCTCGTTTCCGCCGGCAAGCTCGTTGCCGTGGCGGGCGGAGGCGATACCGTCGCCGCGCTCAATGCGGCGGGGGTCGCCGATCGCTTCACCTACGTTTCGACCGCCGGTGGTGCGTTCCTCGAATGGCTCGAGGGACGCGAGCTGCCTGGCGTCATCGCGCTCCTCGACAACCAGGCGAGCGCACAGAAAAAGTCAAAACTCGAGGAGGTCCGCTAATGGCCCGCATCACATTGCGTCAGCTTCTGGATCACGCTGCAGAGAACGGCTACGGCGTGCCCGCTTTCAATATCAACAACATGGAGCAGGGCCTCGCCATCCTGGAGGCGGCGCGCAAGACCAATGCGCCTGTCATCATCCAGGCGTCGCGCGGCGCGCGCTCCTATGCCAACGACATCATGCTCGCAAAGATGATGGAAGCGCTGGAGCTCATGTATCCCGACATCCCGATCTGCATCCATCAGGACCATGGCAACAACGTCGCAACATGCTTGTCAGCGATCCAGAACGGCTTCACCTCCGTCATGATGGACGGATCGCTGAAGGAAGACGCCAAGACGCCGGCAGATTACGACTACAATGTCGCGATCACCCGGCAGGTGGCGGACCTGGCGCACATGGTCGGCGCTTCGGTCGAAGGTGAGCTTGGCTGTCTCGGATCGCTAGAGACCGGACATGGCGAGGCGGAAGACGGCCACGGCTTCGAGGGCAAGCTCGATCGCTCGATGCTGCTGACTGATCCCGACGAAGCGATGCGCTTCGTCGCCGAGACCAAGGTCGACGCGCTTGCCGTGGCTATCGGCACGTCGCATGGCGCCTACAAGTTCACGAGGAAGCCGACGGGCGACGTGCTCGCCATG
>JACKJI010000021.1 GCA_020638035.1 Hyphomicrobiaceae bacterium | reverse complement strand
CGTGACGACCATCCCCGAGGACAAGCCCGCCGAAGAGGAGTTGTTCGGCCCCTATTGGGAGCGGTACGGCAAGTGATGCGATACGTGCGCAAAGATGTGAGGATCTGAATAGCGATGGACTTCGAGGAGCACGCCGCAAAGCCACTGCTCGCGCGCTTCGGCATCACCGTGCCGGAAAGCCGGCTCGCGCATACGCCCGCTGAAGCCGAAGCTGCCGCAGCGGCGATCGGGTCGTGTGTCGTCAAAGCCCAGGTGCCGACGGGCAAGCGCGGCAAGGCCGGCGGCATCAAACGCGCTGCGACGCCGGCGGAAGCGCGTCGGCACGCCGAGCGCATCATCGGCATGGAAATTGGCGGATGGACCGTCGAGAAGGTGCTGATCGAGGCGCAGACGGACATTGCTCGTGAGTTCTATGCCGCTGTTATTGATGATGCCGCGAGTAAGGGTCCGATGCTGTTGTTCTCTCGCATGGGCGGCATGGATGTGGAGGAGGCTGCCGAGCAGGACCCGACCGCTATGCGCCGTCAGTCGATCCCTATCGACGTCGGCCTCACCGACGCGATGGCGCGCAGCGTGTTTGCGGATCTCGATCTCGATCCTCTCGCCGCAGTAGCGCTCGAGAAGGCGCTGCTCGGGCTCTACCGCGCCTGGCGCAAGCTCGATGCCGAACTCATCGAGATCAATCCGCTGGTTGTCACGGGAGACAATCGGATTGTCGCGCTTGATTGCAAGCTGACGGTCGATGACGGCGCAGCGCCGCGGCAAGCGGAGATCGTACCTCTCGCTGCGCCGGAGAAGCGCACGCACCTAGAGGCGAAGGCCGCTGCGGAGGGACTGAAATACATCGAGCTTGGCGGATCGGTCGGCGTGCTGGCCAATGGCGCCGGCCTCACCATGACGACGATGGACGTCATCGCCCATTACGGCGGCAGTCCGTCGAACTTTCTGGAGATCGGCGGCGAGGCCTACACCAAGGCGAAGACGGCGCTGACGATTTTGCTTGAGAACCCGAATGTGAAGTGCCTGCTCGTCAACTTCTGCGGGGCTTTCGCCCGCACCGACGTGATGGCCGATGGCGTCGTCACAGCGTGGCAGGACCTGAAGCCGGACATGCCGATCTTCTTCACCATTCATGGTACCGGCGCCGACGAGGCGGTGGCATTGGTGCGCGAGCGGCTCGGCGTCGAGCCGTTCGACTTGATGGATGACGCCGTCAAGGCCGCAGTGGCGGCCGCCAGCGGGAGGGCGGCGGCATGATCCCGCGCAAGAGCGATCGAATCCTGATCCAGGGCATCACCGGCAAGCAGGGCACATTCTGGACTGAGGCCATGCAGGCCTATGGCTCGAACGTCGTCGGCGGCGTCAATCCGAATAAGGCAGGCACTCGGCATCTCGGTGTGCCGGTTTTTGCCACTGCACGTGAAGCAGCGAAGACGACGCCATTCGACATCGCCTGCATGTTCATCCCGCCGATGCTGGCAAAGGACGCCGCCATTGACGCCTGCGAGGCTGGCGCCCGTCTGCTCGTCTGCCTCACAGAACACATTCCCTCCCACGACGTGATGGAGATGCACGTCGCGGCGCGCCAGAACGGTACGCGCATCGTCGGTCCCAACACGGCCGGGCTCGTCACGGTCGGCGAGTGCTTCGTCGGCATCATGCCGGCCTTCAACGCTAATGTGTTTCGCAAGGGCAACGTAGGCGTCATCTCGCGCTCGGGCAGCCTTGGCACGCTGTTATGCCTCAACCTTGCGCAGGCTGGGCTCGGCCAGACCGTCTTCTATGGCATCGGCGGTGACCCGATGATCGGCACCACGACGCGCGATGCACTGCGCTTCCTCGATGCCGATCCGGCGACCGAGGCGGTCGTCATCTGTGGCGAGATCGGCGGCAGTGCCGAGGAGCAAGCGGCCGAGTACGCGCGCACCATGAAGAAGCCCGTCGTCGCCTTCATCGCCGGCCGCCAGTCGCCGCCCGGCAAGAAGATGGGGCATGCCGGCGCCATCGTCACCGGCGGCAAGGGCGACTACGCCTCAAAGCGGCGCGCGCTGGAAGCCGCAGGCGTCGGCGTCGCCGACGTGCCGAGCCAAATCCCGCAGATGCTGAAGCAGCTTTCCATCGCCGCCTGACTGTTGTCCCAGTCGCCTCTCTCATCCCGATCGACAAGGATCCATCAATGCGCATGACCACCGAGGAAGCCTTCGTCAAGGTGCTCCAGATGCACGGCATCGAGCACGCATTCGGCATCATCGGCTCGGCCATGATGCCGATCTCCGACCTGTTCCCCAAGGCGGGCATCACGTTCTGGGACTGCGCGCACGAGTGCAATGCCGGCATGATGGCCGACGGCTACACACGGTCGACTGGCAAGATGTCGATGATGATTGCGCAGAACGGACCTGGCATCACCAACTTCGTGACGCCGGTCAAGACCGCCTACTGGAACCACACACCGCTGCTGCTGGTAACGCCGCAGGCCGCCAACAAGACGATCGGCCAGGGCGGCTTCCAGGAGATCGAGCAGATGCGCCTGTTCGCCGACATGGTCTGCTACCAGGAGGAAGTGCGCGATCCTGCTCGCATCGCGGAAGTTCTGAATCGCGTCATCGAGAAGGCATGAGTGGATCGGCCCTGCACAGACTCAACGCCGCGCGACTACTGGTGCCAGGTGATCGACATCGAGCTGCCGCAGATCGTGCGGCTCGAACGTTCTCCCGGCGGACAACAGGCCATCGCGCAGGCCGCGGCACTGCTTGCCGAGGCGGAGTTCCCTGTCATCCTCAATGGCGCTGGCGTGGTCCTGTCGGCGCGATCAACGCTTTCCGCCGCGCTTCGCCGAACGGCTGATGGCGCCGGTTTGCTGTAACTACCAGCATAACGACGCCTTCCGGGATCGCATCCCTTGTCGGTCGGCCTGCTCGGCTACAATGGTTCGAAGGCGGCGATGGAACTGATCTCAAAGGCCGATGTCGTCCTCGCGCTCGGCACGCGGCTCAACCCGTTCTCGACACTGCCCGGCTATGGCATCGACTACTGGCCGAAGGCGGCAAGGCTCATCCAGGTGGATATCAACGGGGATCGCATTGGTCTCACCAAGAAAGTTGCCGTCGGCATCGCGGGCGATGCCAAGACTGTGGCCGAACAGATCCTCGCGAAACTTCCCGAGCATGCTGGTCAGAAGAACCGCGGCGACCGCCAGAACCTGATCCACACGACGAGATCAGCCTGGCTGCAGCAGCTCTCGTCCATGGATCACGAGGACGATGATCCAGGAACGAGCTGGAACGAGCGGGCGCGCAACCGCGAGCCCGAAAAGATGTCGCCGCGCATTGCCTGGCGCGCAATCCAGTCGTCGCTGCCGAAAGACGCGGTCATCTCGTCGGACATCGGCAACAACTGCGCCATCGGCAATGCCTATCCGACCTTTGAGGTTGGCCGCAAATATCTGGCACCCGGGTTGTTTGGTCCGTGCGGCTACGGCTTTCCCGCGATCATCGGCGCCAAGATCGGCAATCCCGGAACGCCGGTGGTCGGTTTTGCCGGCGACGGTGCCTTCGGCATTTCCATGAACGAGATGACGGCCTGCGGGCGCCAGCACTGGCCAGCCATCACCATGGTCATCTTCCGCAACTATCAATGGGGGGCCGAGAAGCGCAATACGACGCTCTGGTTCGATGACAACTTCGTCGGCACTGAACTCGACCTTGACGTCAACTACGCGCGCATCGCTGAGGCATGCGGCGTGAAGGGCGTGCAGGTGCGCAGCACCAGCGACCTGCGCGAAGCGCTTGCCGAGGCCATCGACGCCCAGATGACCCGCAACGAGACGACCTTCATCGAGGTTCTGCTCAACCAGGAACTGGGCGAGCCGTTCCGCCGGGATGCAATGAAGAAGCCAGTCGTCGTCGCCGGCATCGATCCCGCCGACATGTGCCCTCAGCAACCGGCGTAGACCGAACACCGCTATTCCACATCGGTCCGCACGGCTGACCCGGTAGTGCCGCCGGATCGGCGTTGGGTGTGTCCCTTGCTTGCAGAATTCGCGATCCAATACGATGATCACGAACGAACATATTGCGACGGGATCGCGACCTTATATGGCCTGTCTGATTAATCGAGATTGTCGACAACACGGGGAAGCACGGTAGTATTGCGCGGATTGCGGGGCGACAATTGTTCCGATCGAACCATCAGAGCGCATACATGACAAGCCAGCCTTCACGTCTTTCCGCCGCTGTTGTCATCCTTGCCGCAGTTGGCATGCTCACGCCTGCACAGGCAGCTCCACGCACACCGCAGGAGATGATGGCGCACTGTCGCGCACACGCGGCCAAGGTGCTGAAGATGCGCCAGCCCGATGTCGAGACAAAATACGAAGGCCAGCGCGTTGATGGTACGCACGCCGTCAACGGAACCGGACGCGATGCAAGCCGCACGGTCACCTTCCAGTGCAGCTTCGGTAAGAACGGTGGCAAGATCAAACGCTTCGTGGTCAACAAGCCTTCGGGCAAACCGACCGAACCACCAACAGCCGCGGCAAAGCCAACGCCGGGAAAGTCTGAAGCCGAGTGCCTGGCCGCGGTTTCCAAGCAAATTGGACACGGTGGGGTCTCGACCATTTCGGTCAAGAAGGGTGAGACGGCGACCCAGGTGCTCGTCAAGGTCCAAGGTGCACAAAAGCCCTGGCGCTGCGACCATGACGGAAAGAAGGTTCTGCGCGTCATGTATATGGGCGAAGGCTAGGCTGCCGACTGAGGCACCTACGGCATCGGGGCGCGTTCGATTGTGGCGAGTTCGTTCAAGGCGCTTGTGCAGCACTGATCCCCAATCAGGTCTTCGGTCCAATCGGTCGCCCACTGTGCCGGGCAGGGCAGCTCATGCGCCCAAGGCGCACACGCTCCCCCGCCACTGATTTCACCGATTGAGGTCGTTAGAAATTCAGCATACGTGCATGCTGTGTTCTTCCGCTAATTGCGGTCCTTGACGCAATCGTGCTGTAGTCTGGTCCAATCAGGTCGTTTCCGCTTGGGAAACCGCTATTTGGCGATCCAGAGCTGCGGGCGAATGGTGCTGGTGGCATTCAGCCGAATCCAACGAGACCGAAGGTTGGGTGGCTCGTGCGAGGGGAAAGCGGAGAATGATTGTGCGGTCATACTTGGATTTTCGTGTGGTTGTGTTGGTCGGATTCGCCGCCTTTCTTCTCCAGGGGTGCGGTGAGGATCGGCAAAAGGCCAACACAAGTCCACCGCCTGTTGCCGTCGTCGTCAGTCCTGCGGCGTTGATGGACTTGAACAACGGGCGCACCTTCGTTGGCCGCGTCGAAGCAATCGACAAGGTTCAGATTCGCGCCCGGGTCCAGGGCTTCCTGCAACAGCGGCTGTTCAGCGAAGGCGCGGAGGTCAAGAAGGGTCACATCCTCTACAAGATCGAGGCGGAGCCATTCGAACTTGCCGTACAGCAGGCAGAGGCGAACGTCGCCAGCGCTGAGGCCGGACTGACGCTTGCCCAGCAGACCTTCGATCGGACGAAGGAACTTGCAAGCCGCGCCACCGCATCGCAGGCCTCTCTCGATCAGGCGCAATCAACGCTCGCACAGGCGAAATCCAATTTGCGCGCACGCGAGGCCGACTTGCAGACAGCCAAATTGAACCTCGGCTATACCACGATCGAAGCGCCGATGGATGGTCGCGTTGGCCGATCGGCCTATTCCGTCGGAAATCTGGTCGGTCCGGACAGCGGGCAACTTGCGCTGCTTGTTGCTCAAGATCCCGTCTATGTCAGTTTCCCGGTGCCGCAGTGGCTGCTCATCCAGGTGCGTAGGGCAGGACGCGGACCCGACAGCGTCTATGTCAAGCTGAAGCTCTCCGATGGAACCGAGTACGATCAGCGCGGTGCGATCGAGTTCACCGAAGTGCAGTCGACAGCATCGACCGACTCGATCCTCGTGCGCGCCAAAGTTCCCAATCCGGACCGTCTTCTCGTCGATCAGCAACTCGTCAGCGTCGATGTCATCCGCAAGGAGCCAGAAAAGAAGCTGGTCATTTCGCAAGCAGCCCTGCTGCTCGACCAGCAAGGCTCCTATGTCCTCGCCGTCGATGGTGAAAGCAAGGTTGCGATCAAGCGCATCGAGGTCGGCGAACAGAACGGCACGTCAATCGTCGTCAAGGCAGGCCTTAAAGCAGGCGACAAGGTCATCGTCAGCGGCCACCAGAAGGTGCGTCCCGGCGCGGTCGTCACCGCGACGATGGCAGAGGAACTCAACAAGTCTCCAGCTATTCAACACGGGAACTGACCGGCGATGATCTTTGATGTCTTCATTCGCCGCCCGCGTCTTGCGATGGTCATATCGCTGGTCATCACGCTGGCGGGCCTCATCGCAATAGCAGTCATCCCTGTCGCGCAGTATCCCGACATCGCACCGCCGACTGTACGGGTGACGGCAAGCTACGCGGGCGCGGATGCGCGCACCGTAGAGGAAAGCATTGCGCAGCCGCTCGAGAACGCCATCAATGGCGTTTCGGACATGCGCTACATGAAGTCATCGTCGTCAAACGACGGCAGCTATTCGCTCAGCGTCAGCTTCGATCTCAAAACCAATCCGGACATTGCCACGGTCAATGTGCAAAACCGCGCCAACCTGGCGGTTGCGAAGCTGCCACAGGAAGTGCGCACCACGGGACTGACGATCGCCAAGGTCTCGACGGACCTGCTTCAGATCTTCATGTTCCATTCCAAGGATGCGAGCCACGACCAGCTCTTTCTTTCGAATTTCGTCACGCTCAACATCATCGATGAGTTGAAACGCGTGCCGGGTGTGGGCGATGCCTCCATTTTTGGAGCGCGCGACTATTCCATGCGCATCTGGATCGATCCGCAGAAGCTCGCAAGCTTCAGCATGTCGACTGGCGAAGTGATCGCTGCGGTGCAGTCGCAGAACGTACAGGCCGCCGCGGGTCGGATCGGTGCCGCCCCGCTGAGCGCGGACCAGCGCCTGCAGCTCACGATCACCACAAAGGGGCGGCTGTCGACGGTCGATGAATTCGGTGACATCGTTATCCGCAGCGTTGGAGACGGGTCTTTCGTACGGCTGCGGGACGTGGCGCGCATCGAATTGGAAGCTGCAAGCTTCGACACGAGCGCAAGCTACGCCGGTAAGCCGGCAGCCCCCGTTGGCATCTATCTATCGCCGGGTTCAAACGCCGTCGCCGTTGCGCAGGCTGTTTCCAAGCGGCTTGAAGATCTCAAGAGCCGGTTCCCCGCGGGCGTCGAGTATGCCTACATCTACAACACGGCCTCGTTCGTCACGGCGATGATGGAGAAGGTCGTCAGCACGCTCATCGAGGCTTTCGTTCTCGTGGCGATCGTCGTGTTCCTCTTCCTCGGGCGTCTGCGACCGACCCTGATTCCACTGCTGGCGGTTCCGGTGGCGGTGATCGGAACCTTCGCTGTGCTGCTGGCATTCGGTTATTCGGCGAATACCATATCGCTTCTTGCGCTGGTGCTGGCCATCGGCATCGTCGTCGACGATGCCATCATCGTCGTTGAGAATGTCGAGCGTGTCATGGAGGAGGAGCCGCAGCTCTCTCCGGCGGAGGCGACACGCAAGGCGATGAGCGAGATTGCCGGGCCCGTGATAGCGATCACGCTGGTGCTGCTGTCGGTATTCGTGCCGATCGCCTTTCTGCCCGGATCGAGCGGCGTCCTGTTCCGCCAGTTCGCAATCACCATTTCAGCCGCCATGGTGATCTCGGCGATCAATGCGCTGACGTTGTCGCCGGCGTTATGCTCGCTGCTGCTGAAGCCGGGCCATCCGGTCGGCTTGATGCGCCGCGTCACCGAGGCCATCAATAGTGTCGGCGATGGCTATGCCGCCATCGTCAAGCGACTGGTGCGCATTTCGACTTTGAGCCTTGTTCTTTTCGCGCTGCTGAGCGGCGCCACCTACTATATTTTCGGTAAGACGCCGTCGGGCTTCCTGCCGGAAGAGGACAAGGGTTTCATCATCACCGTCTTCAACCTGCCACCTGGTGCCTCGCTCAACCGCACCACCGAGGCAGGCCGGAAGGCCGAGGCGGTCATCGCTGCGGATCCAGCAGTCGAAGGCGTCGTATCCATCATCGGACTCGATTTCCTCGGCGGCGGCAACTCGCCGAGCGCGGGCGTCATGTTCGTGCGACTCAAGGACTATGAGCAGCGTCTGACGCCGGACATGCATTCCTCTACTGTTGCCCGCCGCCTTGCCAGAGCATTGGCCCCGATCAACGAGGGTTTCTTCATGCCGTTAAACCCTCCGGCAATTTCGGGCATCGGGCAAGCAGGTGGATTCGAGTACGTTCTTGAGGCAGTTGAAGGACAAGAGCCGACCGCGATTGCGGCTGTGATGCGCGGCCTGATCGTTGCCGCCAATCAGCGGCCGGAGCTGGCGCGCGTTTTTTCCACCTTCGAAGCCTCAACGCCGCAAGTTCGGCTCGATATCGATCGCGACAAGGTCCAGGTCCTCGGAATCAAGCTGTCGGATGTTTTCGCCTCGCTGCAGGCCACTCTCGGCGGCTACTACATCAACGACTTCAATCTGCTCGGTCGCACTTGGACGGTGCGGATGCTGGCTGAGAAGGCCTACCGCACGTCGATCGACTCAATCTATCGCATTGAGGTGAAAAACCGCGACGGCGAGATGATCCCGCTATCGGCGCTGGCTCGTGCGTCCATCGAGGCGGGTCCGAAGTCGATTGTCCGCTACAACAACTATCGTGCTGTGACGATCAATGGTAATCCCGCGCAGGGCAGCGGTGATGGTGATGCGATTGCGGCTATGGAGGCTGTGTCCCGCGCCGGGCTGCCTGGTGGATATGCCTACGAGTGGACGGGAACCGCGCTGGAACAGAAGCTGTCGGCGGGTCAGACACCGATCGTCATTAGCTTTGCGATCGTCTTTGCCTTCCTGTTCCTGGTGGCGCTCTATGAGAGCTGGAACGTCCCGATCCCGGTGTTGATGTCAGTCGTCGTCGCGATCCTCGGTGCGATGCTCGCCTTATTCGTTTCGCATATGAGCTTTGTGCTCTATGCGCAGATCGGAATCGTCGTCCTGATCGCTCTGGCGGCCAAGAATTCGATCCTGATGACGGAGTTCTCGTTGGCCCGTCGTGCCGAGGGGCAGAGCATTGTCGAGTCCGCTGCGACCGGCGCCCATCAGCGGTTCCGTCCAGTGATGATGACAAGCATTGCATTCATTGCGGGCCTCATTCCGCTGGTCCGAGCCACAGGGCCCGGCGCCGACAGCATGTACGCAGTCGGGCTCCCGGTCCTGGCCGGCATGATCGCGGCATCTGTGCTCGGGATCTTCCTCATCCCGATGCTCTACGTCGTGTTCCAGCGTTTGCGCGAGCGCCAATTCTCGGGACTGTTGAGGCGTGACGACGGTAAATCCACAGCGTCGCCCGAACCGCAATCAACGGACTGAGCGAAGTCCAGATTGATAATCTTCAACGCAGCTCGATCGCGTAGCCGGCGCTTGCGCGACGTGATCTTGCGTGCCGGGATGCGGCTCGGTGTGCAGATATTCTGAGACTCCGCTCTGCCGCGGGGGATTAACACCCAGAACCAGATTGCGGGATGTCTTGTGTGCGTACCCGCAGCGTGTTGAATAACCAATGAGGTGGCTGAGGTAACGCCAGCAGGAGGCGCGCGGAGCGAGGTGTCGTGACAGAACGGACAGCCAGCAACTCGTCGGACCTATTCGACTGCGAAGCGGTTTTTTGCGACGATTACCTGCATTTCTATGGGCCGCACCTGTCACCCGAGTTCAATTTGCAGCAGGCCGATGTGGTCTGGCGGCTCCTGTCGATCTCCGCAGACTGCAAAGTTCTCGATCTAGGCTGCGGGCATGGCCGCATAGCGAACGAACTCGCACGACGCGGTGCGAGAATGAGCGGGCTCGATTCCTCGCCCTTCTTCTTGAATGTTGCGCGTGAGGCTGCGCGGCGAGAAGAACTCACGGTAGACTACGTAGAAGGCGACATGCGCGAGCTGTCGTGGCGCCACGAGTTTGATGCCATCTATTGCTGGTACACGACCTACGGCTATTTTAGTGACACTGAAAATATCGAAGTTCTCCGTCAGTGCTTCAATGCACTCAAGCCGGGCGGCCGGCTGCTCATAGAGCAAGCTAATCGCAATGCCCTGTTGCGTCGCGGGTTGCCGTTCACGGAGGTCACCAGCCGAGGTGACGACATGATGATTGATGAAGTCGATTACGATGTGTTCGAAGACCGAACGCGGACCAGACGATCGATGGTGCGACAAGGCAAGGTCAGCAGGGCCAATTTCTCAATTAGACTGTACAGTTATGCTGAACTTGCTGCACGCATGGTGCGTGTTGGGTTCAGCTCGGCTGAGGGCTTTGGCCGCGGCGGTCAGCCGTTCACCACATACGATCCTCGACTTATTCTTGTGGCCCGGAAGTAGCCTGCTTTTCGAGATATGCGAGGCTGCAACTACGAGGAGAAGTCGTCGGCGTTACGGAGATCCTGGGCGGCGGCGCTGTTAGCAATACGGTTGCGCGCGCGGTGGCATCTGGCCATGGTGGTGATGTCACGCTGGCCCATCGCGATGAGGGCGGATCGCGGGAGACGCTGCGGCTGCTGGGTGCCGATTCGGCGGAATCGTTGAAGGAGAATGACGCATGACGATGTTTCGAACGGGGCTGTTGGTGTTCGCCGTCTTATGCCCACAACAGGTGTTTGCGCATGATATTTCGTGGCCACCCGGTATGTCGCGCCTGATCGGATCGAACTCCTGCACCAAGCCGCCTTGTCACCGTCGCGTCTCGTTCGCTTCGAGTGTCCCGCATGAGCATGTCGGCGACGGCATCTGTATCGGCAAGGGTGCGGCAGGCTATACGGCAGGTCGCAGGTTCCGTTGCGATGAGCGATAGGGGCGATGTGGTGGATGTGGCGTGCCGATGGTGCGATGCCATAGGATGTGAGGACGGCATGCCCGCGCCGTCGTGGGCATCAAATGCACTTTGGGCCGAGGGCCGAGACTGATTATTTGGTTCTGTTCGCCACGGTGATTTTCTCACAAAGCTTCGGCGCTATTTGGAAGCCGAAGCTCAGCGTGGCACTCTGACTTGCGACCTCGCGGCATGCGAGCAAAAAAGAATACCGCCCCGCTGGTGTCGAATCTTTGGAGATCGCGACGTCGGCGGGACGGTAGTTATGGCGGTTACTTGGAGAGATTGTTTTTCTTAGAAGCTCACCCGCAGGCCGCCTTTGACAACGATCGAGTCGATATCGTCTTCAAAGGTTCCATTGTTTGCGGCGCCTCCGGGAGCGGGGCCAAGGCCCTGCCGCCGCACGCTGCCGACATCGACGGCCTGATGATAACCGACGTCAACAAACAGAGAGGACGTCTCTGTCACCTTGAAATCCAGGCCCGCAGTTACGTGCCAAGCGAAGGCTGTGTCTTCGTCGCTGAGATTGATGGCATTGCCGTACAGGATGTCGTGATTGACGACATTGAAGCCGATGCCGCCGCCAAAGTAGGGCGTAATGCCATGTCCGAAGGCGTTGCGTGCATCGAAGAACAGGTTGAACAGCACGCCGACTGATGAGATCTTGCTGTCAGCTCCAAGCCGTTCATTGCCGCGACCATTGCCCGAGAAGTCGAGGCTGTTGACCTCGTTCTCGGTATAGTTCACTTCCACCTCGGTACGCGGCACGAGCACGCCGAACTTCAAATTGTTCCAGCGGTAGCCGAGAGCCGCGCCGAATGTGAAACCGCTGTCGAAATCCGTCCGCACGGTGGTCTGGCCATTCGAGAAATCGACATCGTCGAGGGTGAAGGCGCCACCGCCCTGAATGGAGACGTACCAGCGCTTGAGTGGGCTGGACTGCGGCTCGGCATAGTCATCCTTGATACTGCCGCCGAGGTCCGCCGCCTGTGTCGAGGCGATGGTGCCCATGGCAGCAAGGAGTCCTGCAGCGAGCGTGAACTTCGCCAATCGAGAACCTGCGCGCGTCAATTCCATTTCAACTTCCCTCTTTCGAGTGGCAATGAGCCGCCATTGCCGCGTGCTCATTGCGGATTTTCATGATCATTCGGGCCGATGATGCCCACATCGGCTTGCGGCGATGGAGAACGTGATCACTTGCGGATCAGCTCGCAGGCAACGTATTCGCAATATGCTGGTGCACAGAAATAACGTGTGCGTTAGGGGCCGTTATTGGGAGGTGTTCGTGGCGATGCTGCAACAAGGCTCGATGCGTCTCAGCGCAATTCGGTATTTGCGGCCCTATCGATTTTCGCGAACACTTCGCATGTTGCTCGGCGTGGTTGTGTCGTGACGTCGAGCGATGCATCGACTGTACGGTGGTGGCGTTCGCAATCGCGCGT
The DNA here is from genome assembly GCA_020638035.1 of Hyphomicrobiaceae bacterium. GTDB lineage: Bacteria > Pseudomonadota > Alphaproteobacteria > Rhizobiales > Hyphomicrobiaceae > JAEUMD01. The sequence continues at coordinate 26,124 of JACKJI010000021.1, read as the reverse complement.
TCGCAACTCACATGCGATCGCGAATCGTGATTCGAGCGTCCTGGATCAGCGCGCATAAACGCGCGGTGGTTGTCCCTGGGTGCGGACGGCGATCGGGAGTTCGACACTGGAGCGATGGCGATCCCGGCAGGACTCGAACCTGCGACCCTCTGCTTAGAAGGCAGATGCTCTATCCAGCTGAGCTACGGGACCTCGTGGGGGTTCGCTACACGGTTTGTAGCAGACCGTCAAAACTCTAAGGTTCAAACCGCCTCAGGAGAACGGCGCTAGCCTCCGTGCCTTTCGCCGACCCCATGGCTATTGAAGCACCAGAAGCCTTCGGCATCATACTGGGCGGCCAAGTGCCGAGGGCTACCGGGTCGCCCCCTGTGGTCTTTGTTATGCAACTGTTTTTGCGGCCGTTTATGGGGGTGGCTTGCATCCGGGGCGCGCAGGCGGCATATAGCGGGTGGCTGGCGGCGGACGCATCCCTCGCCAACCGGGTCAGGTCGGGAACGAAGCAGCCCTAACGATCAGGACGCGGGTCGTCCGCCAGCCACTTATATTTCGCTCAAGGGCCCTGTTCTGAGCGCCCTGGCGCTCCAGCTCCCTCTGTGGGGGCGGCCGTTCGGCCACTTCGCGTTGCGCGCTGCCGGTTGGGTGGGCGTATTTCGCTGATGGGCGACCTTACGAGCCCACTTTTCCGCAGACATTGATGCCAAGCGGCTGATCGAGATGCTGGTTTTCGGGTTCTCTGCCCGGTGGATGGCGCTCTGCCTCGACGACTTCCATATCGACTCCGCCGCCACAGAAGCGCCGTAACTGCGGTATGGGCTAAAAAAAGATACCACCAGAAACGGCAGCGGTTCGGGCGGCGACGAGCCGGGCGCGGCAAGCCTACGTCGTTCTGGCACGCAAAATACCGGTCGGCGTCTTTTGAGGATCTGCTGATCGGCCAGTCGGCGATGGTGACGACGCTGAAGAATGCGTTCGCGTCGGCCGCATCGCGCAAGGCCATATGCTCACCGGTGTGCGCGGTGTCGGCAAGACGACGATTTGGCGCGCATCCTGGCGCGCGGCTGAACTATGAGCCTGGCGGCCCCACGACCGAGATGCCGGCCAGCGCGGCGGCGCACTGTGCAAAGATCATGGAGAGCCGTCGGTCCTGACGTGATCGAGATGGACGCGGCCTCTAATACCGGTGTCGACAACATCCGGCGAGATCATCGAGAGCGTGCTTCACGGTCGCGCGCTGGCAAGGTGTTCACATCATCGACGAGGTCCATACGCGTCGAAGCGGGCGCTCCAAATGCCCTCGGCTGCTGGAGGAGCCGCCGGAGTATGTGAATTATCTGCGACGACAGATCCGCAAGGTGCCGGTGACGGTTCTGTCACGGTGCCAGCGCTTGATCTGAGGCGCGTCGACGTATTGAGCTGACGGCGCATTTCGCGCATCGTCGAGAAGGAGGGCGCGGGGCCGACGACGATGCGCTGGCCCTGATCAGCGCGCGGCGGGTGGCTCCCAGGCGACGGTCTATCCATTCTCGATCAGGCGATCGCGATGCGCAGGGCACGTTGCTGATGAGAATGCGGTCTCGCGCGATGCTTGGGCTTGCTGATCGCGGGCGGCTGTTCGACCTGCTTGAACTTAATTCGCCGGCAAGGCGAAGTGCGCGAAAGCATTCGCGGCGCTCATTCACGATGGTGTGGATGCCGGCCAACTGGATAAGGGGATCTGCCGAGGCCAGTTCTTGCCATCGCCACGCGCATGAAGGCAGTCGGCGGCGAGTGCGGAGGGCTGTCGGCAGAGGAGCGGCGGCGCGCCGGGTTACCGCTGAGAGCCTGTCGGTGCTGTTGTTGCCGCGGGCATGCAGATGCTGCTCAAGGGCCTGGACGAGGTGGCGCGTGCACTGAACCCGATAGCCGCTGGGTGATGGTCTGATCCGCATTCACATACTCGCCGATTTGCCAACTCCTGATGAGATCATCCGCACGTTGCGGCGAGAACTCCGCCCGTGCGACGCGGCGCTGCGGACGGGGCTTCGCGTCTGCGGCCACGCGAGAAGATGCGCCAGTTCGATGCGCGAGGTCCGTGACACCGGCGGCTGCGACTGGTTCAGTCGCATGCTGCGAGGCCGCGTTATCCGCGCGCCGGCCGAGCCCGACGACTTCGACACCGACGAGATGCCAGGCTGCCGACGATGAGCAGGCTGCGGGCGATATCTCCGACCACATAGTGAGGGCCCCATCGGAGAACCTGATGTGGAGACGACCGGCATGCCTGCCGCGTCGGGCTCGCCGATCCGCAGAGCTTCTCTGCGTCGCCGCGCTCGCTAAGCAGCATCGCGAGGCGCGGTTGTCCTCAACCTGAAGAGCAATGAAGTCTCGGTCCGGTTCGACCCGGTGGCGGGCGCTATCGACCTTTCCTGCTCGATGGTGCACCGAAGGAGCTGGCGAATGAATTGCGCGAGAAGCTCAACTGGTGGGACTGGGCGGCGCGGGTCATGCTGTCGAAGGCCAGCGGGCGAGCGGCCGATCGGTGAGGTGAAGCGCGAGCAGCTGGCGGCGGAGATCCAGTCGCTGAAGACACATCCGGCGGTGAAGGCCGTGCTCGATGCGTTTCCCGACGCTTCAATCGAGGAGGTGCGTCGCATCGCGCGGGAGGACAACGACGATAGCGCCACGGGATGAAGCCGCTGCATGCGGGCAGACTGCGACTTCGCCATGTCGAGGTTGGGGTGGGCATGCGGGCAGCCCGCGACTTGAGTTCTAAACGACACTTCGTGAGAGGAATCGACGATGAAAGACCTGATGGGCATGATGAAGCAGGTGCGTGATATGCAAGCGCGCATGCAGAAGGTCCAGGAGGAACTCGAAGCCATGGAAGTGGCGGGTCAGTCTGGTGGCGGGCTCGTCGCGGTCACGCTCAACGGCAAGGGTGACCTGAAGCGCGTGCGCATCGATTCCTCGCTGATGAAGCCGGATGAGGCAGAGATCGTCGAGGATCTCATCATTGCAGCAGTGCAGGATGCCAAGAGCAAGGTCGAGTTGGCGGTGCAGGAGAAGATGCAGGCCGTAACAGGCGGGCTGCCGATTCCTCCCGGCATGAAGCTGTTCTGACGGAGCGTGACATGATGTTCGATGTTACGGCCACGTCGCCCGCCGGCAAACTCCTGGTTCCACCTTCGGTGGGTATGGGCTGCGCATGACGCGATTTGATGCTCGATCCAATGAGGATGTCGACCGACGAACGACATGGCTGTTCGTGGCCGGGCTCGTCGTGCTCGTGCAGGCGGTGGCGCTGTTGTGGATGGGGCGCGTTGCCATCTGCAAGTGTGGCGACATCAAGCTGTGGCACGGCATCGTCAAGAGTTCGGAGAATTCGCAGCACCTGACCGATTGGTACACGCTGAGCCATGTGCTGCACGGTTTGATCTTCTATGCTGTTCTGACGGTTCTGTTGCCGCGGGCGAGCTGGGCGGCACGGCTCGCCGTTGCCGTGGCGATCGAGGCCGGTTGGGAGATCGTCGAGAACACCGACATGGTGATCAACCGATATAGGACGGCGACCATCTCGCTCGACTATTTCGGCGACAGCGTGATCAATTCACTCATGGACACCGTGGCGATGGTATCGGGCTTCGTGCTGGCGGCAACGCTGCCGGTGCCGGCGAGCGTGGGGCTCGGCGTCGCTTCGGAAGTCTTCATGGCGTGGATGATCCGCGACAACCTGCTCCTCAACGTCGTCATGCTGTTGTGGCCTATGGATGCCATCGCGCGCTGGCAAGGTGGCGGGTGAACGGCCAGGACGTAGCCAGCGGATTGTGGGGACATGGTTTCGGGGTTGGATGTCGAAGAAGATTGCAGGGCCGGAAATCGAGCGAATGGTGCAGTTGCTGGCGCGCTTGCCGGGACTGGGGCCGCGCTCCGCGCGTAAGGCGGCGCTGGCCTTGATCAAGCGGCGCGAGGAGTTGCTCGTTCCGCTCGCCGCCGCGCTCAATACCGCCATCGAGCGGATCGTCGTTTGTGGCGAATGCGGCAATGTCGATACGCTCTCGCCCTGTTCGATCTGCGCCAATCCGCGGCGTGATCGCTCGATGATCGTCGTTGTGGAGGAGGTGGGCGACCTTTGGGCGCTGGAGCGCGCCGGTGTCGTCAGCTCGCTTTATCACGTGCTCGGCGGCCATCTGTCGCCACTCGACGGCATAGGGCCCGAACGGCTCAACATCGCGCGGCTGATCGAGCGGGCGCGAGCGGACGAGGTGAAGGAGGTGCTGCTCGCTCTCAACGCCACGGTCGAAGGCCAGTCGACAGCCCACTATCTGACCGAGCAGCTCAGCGACACGGGCGTCGAGGTGTCACGGCTGGCGCAGGGCGTACCGATCGGTGGAGAGCTCGACTATCTCGACGAGGGAACGCTGGCGGCAGCGATCCGCGCGCGCAAACGGCTTTGAGTTCGGGCCGGGCGCAAATCGCCTGAGCGCCGCGCTTGGCCAAATCTTGATGCAACCTCTTCAGTCCGACGCTGCAGGGTCGAATTAGATGGAACAGCCTGTGCGGCGGCAACGCAGATCTCCGACGAAGCCAGTCTTCCTTGAAGGATCGTTGCTGCGCCATATCCTCGTCATGACGGGGACGGGCGCCGTTGGCCTGATGGCAATCTTCCTCGGTGATCTCGCCAACATCTTCTTCCTCGGGCGGCTCGGCGACGAGGAGATCGTGGCGGCGGTCGGCTATGCGAGTTCCATCCAGTTCCTGACCATCTCGATCGGCATCGGGCTCGCCATCGCGGCGACGTCATTGGTAGCGCCGGCTCTGGGCGCCGGACACCGAGGACGGGCGCGGCGACTTTCGGTCAATTCGCACGTGTGGACCTTTGTCGCCTCCTCGGTGTTGGCGCTGGCTGTGTGGCTGTCGATCGATCCACTGTTGTCGCTGCTGGGCGCCTCGGGACGGACGCTGGACCTTGGTCGCACCTATCTGTCGATCCTGGTGCCGACGCTGCCGCTGCTGTCGCTTGGTATGACGTCGGCAGCAGTGCTGCGCTCGGTCGGCGATGCGCGCCGGGCCATGTACATCACGCTGTCCGGCGCGATTACGAACGCGGTGCTCGATCCGATCTTCATCTTCGGCTTCGGTCTCGGCATCAAGGGCGCGGCGATAGCCTCCGCACTCTCTCGGATCGTTATCGTGACGATCGGCCTATACGGCGTCGTCGTCGTGCACAGCCTCATTGCAAGGGTCCGCGGCCGTCTTCTGCTCGCCGATGCCCTGCCGCTTGCAGCAGTGGCGCTGCCGGCAGTGCTGACCAACGTGGCGACGCCATTCGCCAATGCCTACGTGACGCGGGCCATGGCGGCATTTGGCGATGGCGCCGTGGCGGGATGGGCGATCATCGGGCGCATCATGCCGGTCGCGTTCGGGGCGATCTTCACGCTTTCGGGGACGATCGGTCCCATTGTCGGACAGAACTATGGTGGCGGCGCCTTCCAGCGCATGCGCCATGCCTTCACGCTGTCGCTGTGGGTGACGGCAGGCTTTACGCTGGCGGCATGGGGCGTGCTCGCAATCCTCGCCCAACCGCTGGCCGATGTCTTCCTGGCGACGGGCGACGCGGAGCGCCTGATCCTCTTGTTCTGTCGGTGGCTGGCGCCGCTGTTCGCATTCCTCGGTGCGCTGTTCGTTTCCAACGCGGTTTTCAATACGCTGAAGCGCGCCCATGTCTCGACGATGCTGAACTGGGGGCGGGCGACGCTCGGGACCATACCGTTCGTGTCTCTTGGTGCGCACTATGGCGGTGCGGACGGTGTTCTGGCTGCCAATATGCTGGGTGGCATCGCGTTCGGTATTATCGGTGTCGCATTGTGTTATCGGCTGATGCGCCGACTCGAGGTCGAGGATGTCTGAGCGCCGACCATTTGCTCTCGTCTATGAGTGGCCGCGGTGTGACACTTCAGTGGCATTATCGTTAGAGACGCGGTGGTGAGAGCGACGACGCCCGCGAATCGCCGGAAGAGTTCACGACACTCACTGCGAATCGGCCGGCGCTTGGTGCACGGTGCCTCGCAGGCGGCGAAAGTCTGCGTGAGTGGTCGGGCAGCGCAGGGGGGATGGCCCGGAAATGACGGATCGCGGCTTGGCAGGCGCAGTGGCAGTATCGCCGTCACGGGTGGCTCTGGTGGCGGGCACGCCCCGGACATTGACCGGTGCGCGGGCGACATTGATCCGCGAACTTGTCGCGCGCGGCATCTCCGTCCTGTGCGTTGCTCCTTATTTCTCGAGCGAACAGTCAGCTCAGCTCCTGATGCTCGGCGCGGAGCATGCGACGTTTCCACTGCAGCACAAGGGACCGGCTTTCTGGAGTGACTGGAAGATCCAGGCAGCACTCGCCGACATCTTCCGGTCGGCGGCGCCGGATGTTGTCATCGGCATGAGCGAGCGGGTGATGGCGCTTTCGCTTATGGCAGCTCATCGCGCCCGCGTCGGTCGTCGGATTGCGCTCTTCAACGGCTTCGTGCCGCGCGGCGGGTTTGGCCTGGAGGTGGATGACGATCCGCTGCGCGCGTCGCCGCGCCTCTTGGCGCGCGCTCTTAAGGTCGCGGACGCGGCAGTATTCCACAACCGTGACGACGTGCGCCGGGTGCGCGACGAGATCGGGTTGCCGGCGGACCTCCCCGTGATGCTTCTGCCTGGGGCAGGCGTCGATCTTTCCGCCTTCAAGCCTGCGCCTCTGCCGTCGGCGGCGCAGGGTCTCGTCTTCGTCATGCTTACGACGCTCGATGCCGCGCGCGGTGTGCTCGACTACTGCGAAGCGGCACGGCGGCTCAAGGAGCGCGCGCCACGTGCGGAGTTCCTCCTGGCAGGCCCAGCCGGGGATTCGGCGACCGCACTTGGTGCCGAGCTGCTCCGGCCCTATTCCGGTGCGGTGACGTTTCTTGGGGCGTTGGCCGACGTGCGGCCCGTTTTGGAGCGCGCGCACGTGCTCGTCTATCCCTCTCACGGCGAGGGCATGCCGCGTTCGGTGCAAGAGGCGCTGGCGGTTGGCCGGGCCGTGATCACCACGCAGTCGGCGGGCTGTCGCGAGACCGTCGATGATTGCGTCAATGGCATGCTCGTGCCCCCTGGCAATGTGGCGGCGCTGGAGGATGCCATGGCGCGGCTCCTGATGCGGCCCGATCAGCTCGCTTCGATGGCGCGTGCCAGCCGCATGAAGGCCGAGCGCTCGTTCGACGAGCGTTCGGTGATCGCGCGATGGTTGGAGATCATCGGCGTGCCGGCAACAATCGACACCCATCAGTCACTGCGAATGGCCTGAACCGGCAAGCGTGCCGAGGCGTCTCGTCGGGCCACCCAGGGCAAAACAGGTTCAGCCGTCGTCTGCCACGAGTAGTGTGCCGCCCTGCTCCTCGTCAGTGTGGGTGGTCCAGGAGTGAACTTCGCTCTGTGCGTCGGCCAGTATGAACAGCTCGATCGCGATGCCGGTCGCTTCCGAAAATTCCGCGAGCTTGGGGTAGGCGCTGATGCCGGTGACCAGGAGGTCATCGCCAACGGGCGTGACGTCGATGGTGGCGAGGCGCAGTTGCAGGGCTCTGGCTGCCTTGACGGCGATCCGACGTGCCTGCCTGACGCTGAGTTCGGATATACGATTTTCGCTCGCTGCCAGGATCGGAGGGATGCGGACCGCGACGGCGTTGTGACCGACGACGAGAACGCAAAGTGCGTTGGACTTGGAGTCTTCTTCGTCGTGTATGCCGGGTGCAGGTCCACTGTACATGCCATGAACGGCGAGGGATCGGCCGTCCATGCCTCGGTCGACGGCGGAGAATCTGGCGGGGCCACCGGTCGGGATGCCGGCTGCAAAGAGCCGCTGGCGCAGGGAGACGGGATCGATGATGCGCGCCAGCGCGTCGGCCGGATTGAGTGATGCCGAGCCCATCATCTCGAACTGGCGCAGCACGGCGACCGCCGCCGGATTTTCTGTCGGATCGAAGCGCGGAATTACGATGTCAAAGTGTCCGAGCGGTTCGTCTGCAAGTGTGAGGGCCGGCAAGAGACCATCGAAGACCAGCACCGGGGCGTCGGCCGGTACGGTCTCGACGACGTGTCCGCGTGCTGCGGCTGCATTGGCCAATGCGGTGGTGCCTGGGCCGTCCGGCTGCGCGGCGAGGAGGGCGATGCGCAGGGCGCGGCGCACACGATCGTGCCTTGGAACATGCCGGTAGAGCTTGTAGGAAAGGCGCTGCTGGCGGAACGAGGAGGCCGGGTCGACGAACATGTCGTCCTGGATCGCCTGACGTCCGAGCAGCATCCGGTAGGCCATCTGCTCCCGGTTCGTCAGGGTCACCTCGATCGGCCAAGTCCGCTGGCCGACGCGTGCATTGGTGGTGATCACATAGCGGGTCTCGCGCTCGCCATTCGAGCTCGTCACCTCGCGGCGGTCAGTAATGGGCGCGGAGCAGGTGACTTCGACGTCGGTGCGCCCGGCGATCGGGTGAACCGCGAAGCGTACGAGGGGATTGTCCGCGGGGCCGAATGGCTCGATGTGGTGGGCATGCAGGGCGGAAGTTCGTGCGCCGGTATCGACCTTGGCCTTGATGGCCGGCAGGTCGAGATCGGGTAGCGCGACCCATTCCTCCCAACCGATGATGAACGGCTCCGGCATTGGCGCTCCGCCTTGGGCGATCGTCAATTCGTCGCCTAGTCTAATCTGGGCAGCGTGGCAATATCGCAGCTCAAAACCGGTTGCCAGGTGGTGATCGGCGGCGCCAGCAGGGAGGTCAGGAGCGGCACGTGCGTGGTGGTCAGCGCATTTCCTGCGTCATCCCAGCCTACAACGAGGAACGTGCCATTGCTGCCGTTCTGAGCGGTGTACCGGCCTGGGTCGACCGTATCGTGGTGGCCGACAACGGCTCCGTCGATGGTACGGCTGAGGTGGCGCGTGCCGGTGGCGCCCATGTCGTTCCGGTGCCCGAGCGCGGTTATGGATCGGCGTGCCTGGGCGGGCTCGCGGTGCTGCCGGAAACGGACATCGTCGTGTTCCTCGACGGCGACTACTCCGACCATCCCCAGGAGATGCATACGCTGGTTGATCCAATCATCGCCGGGCGCGCAGACCTGGTGATCGGCTCGAGGGTTCTGGGGGAGGTGGAAGCGGGTGCGCTGACGCCGCAACAGCGGTTTGGCAACTGGCTTGCGACGCGGCTCGTCCGAGCGATCTGGTCGGTCACCTACACCGATCTCGGGCCATTCCGGGCCATCCGCCGTGCCGCGCTCGATGGTCTCCGAATGTCCGATCGCACCTTCGGCTGGACGGTCGAGATGCAGATCAAGGCGGCGCAGAGTGGTCTTGTCAGCCTGGAGCGGCCGGTGAGCTACCGCCGGCGGATCGGCCAATCCAAGATTTCCGGTACGATTGGCGGTTCGGTGCGGGCCGGGACACGGATCTTGTCGCTCATCGCTCGCGAAGCACTTTGGGGGCCGCGCGCGGGGTAGATTGCCGGTGAAATGAGGGGCCGGTGAGCCGCGGCTGCGACCCGATCGAGGTCAAGGCAAGGGCGGTACGGCGTGGGGCGACAGGGCATCGAGCAATCGCGGTGCGAAGGTCGCCACATAACCAAGACGCGTCAGCTCAAGACGCGCCTTGCTGATCTCGGCGGTGTCATCGAGATATTCGACGGCCAGCACCGGATGTCCCCTGCGGCGGGCGATGCTCAGCCAGCCGACGCTGTTGACGACCTGTCCGGCGCTGTTGGGCTTGCCGTCCGTGGGGCTTCCATAGAGCAGGTCTTCCTTGGCAATGGCATCGATCAGGTCGACGTAGCCAGGGCGAAGCAGCAGCTCTTCGCCGTTCTGCGGGACGATGAGGAAATCCGGTTTGAGGCGGTGGGCCGTTTCGGCGATGCGCCGGACGAAATCGACCATCGCGCGGGCTGGATCGTCCAGGTCGCCATTGTGGTCGTAGAAGGCATCGACACGATCGAGGTAGACGCCATCGAAACCCGCTTCGGCGATGCGGGCGAGATAGGAGCGGGGGCCATCGAGGAAGATCGCCTGCCAGTCGGGATGCTCGTAGCGCACGGCGAAGTTGCCCGACCATGCCTCGTTCTCATCTGCGAGCCACGGCGGTGCTGTCCGGGACGGCCACCGATCGGACTTGGGCGGAGACGCTGCTTCGGCTGAGGACGAGCGGCTGCTGTGCGCAGCACGACCGTTGGCCGGCTGGCCCTTCGCCTTCGCGCCGGCCGGTGGGGGCTGCTCTGCGTCGTCGGGTTGGTCCGGTGTTGCCGTCTCGATCCAGTCCGCCTTCCAGTAATAGCGGTACTCCTCAGCTTCGCCGATGCTGAGATAGGCCAGAACGATGCGGCGGGTCCCGTCCGGCTTGCGTTTGAGGTCGCGCAACTGCTGCGACGGCTTGCGGCCTTCGCCCGTGCCCAGCGAATCGTCGACGACGAGGATGTCGGCGGTCGAGGCGGCAAGCGCTGCAGGTTCATAATTCTGCAACTGGTAGGACCAGCTTCGGGCCTGTTGCAGGAGTGCGCGCAGGGGTGAGGGCGGTGGCGGCACCTGTGGCGGGGCACCGGGATCGGCTGCGGCTTTGCTCCGGCGCGAGGTCGCCGTTGCAGGCATCGAGGCAACCCCGACGCCGGGTAGCGCCAGCAATGCAGCCCATCCTCGGACCAGAATCTCGCGACGTGAGATCACCCGCTGCTGTCTCCTCGGCCGCGGCTTCAGGCGGCCTGTCGTCCCTCGACGGCTGCGTGCCTGGCATCGGTCATTGCCAGCGCGGCCGCCCGATCCAGAATAGCTGCGCGGTGATGCGCCGCGATTGACCGGACGCAGCCTGCCGCTTATGTCACAGCCATGGCCAAGCTTCCAATCATTACGCTTCCAGATCCCATTCTGCGCGGCAGATCTGCAGAAATCGAGCAGGTCGACGATGCAACCCGCCGGTTGATCGACGACATGCTGGAGACGATGTATGCCGCGCCGGGTGTGGGCCTTGCAGCGGTCCAGGTGGCGGTGCCCCGGCGCCTGCTCGTCTGCGACGTCAGCGACAAGGATGAGGAGCGGCGGCCCTTGGCTCTCATCAATCCGGAGATCGTGCGCCTGGGGGACCGGACGCGTCCCTATGAGGAAGGCTGCCTGTCGATCCCGGACGTGACGGTCGAGATCGAGCGGCCGGCGAGCCTTACAGTGCGTTATGTCGACCGCGAGGGCAAACAGCAGGAGCTCGAAGCGGACGGGTTGCTTGCAACCGTGATTCAGCACGAGATGGATCACCTGGAAGGCAAGCTGATCATCGACTTCCTGTCCCGGCTGAAGCGCGACATGGTGGTGCGGCGGTTCAAGAAGCAGGCACGCGGCGCGATGTGAGGCGCGATTGAGCAGCCGTGAACCGCACGTCGCCACGCACGAAGGGGACACAAACCTTGAGCCTTGACGTCGTTTTCATGGGCACGCCGGATTTCTCGGTGCCGACGCTGGCAGCCGTGCTCGCGGCCGGGCATCGGGTCAAGGCTGTCTACACGCAGCCGCCTCGGCCCGCCGGCCGGCGTGGGCTTGCTCCCACACCGAGCCCTGTGCATCGGCTTGCGTTGGAGCGCGGGCTTGATGTGCGCACGCCCCAGAGCCTGAAATCCGCCGAGGAGCAGGCGCAGTTTCGTGACCTGAACGCCGATGTCGCCGTGGTCATCGCTTACGGGCTGCTGCTGCCGAAACCGATCCTGGAGGCGCCGCGTCTCGGCTGCATCAACGTGCATGCGTCTCTATTGCCGCGCTGGCGCGGAGCGGCCCCGATTCATCGCGCCATCATGGCCGGTGACGTGGAGACCGGTGTCATGACCATGCAGATGGAGGAAGGGCTCGACACGGGACCAGTCCTGATGACGGCGCGTACGCCCATTGGGGAGGGAGAGACCACGGGAGAACTGCACGACAGGCTGTCGGAAATGGGCGCGCGACTGTTGGTAGAAACTTTGGCCGCACTCGAAACCGGCCAGGTGCTGCCGGTGGCGCAGGCCGAAGCTGGGACCACCTACGCGCGCAAGATCGATAAGGCTGAGGCGCGCATCGATTTCGCTCGGCCCGCGCGCGAGGTGCGAAGCCACATTCATGGCCTGTCACCCTTTCCGGGAGCTTGGCTGGAGATCGACGGAGGCAGCAAGCCGGAGCGGATCAAGGTGCTGAAAGCGGAGCTTGCACCGGGCGGAGGACCACCCGGGCGCGTGCTGGACGACCGCTTCGCCATCGCCTGCCAGGAGGGCGCGGTGCGGCCGCTGGTGCTGCAGCGGGCAGGACGCCAAGCCGTCACGATCGAGGAGTTCTGTCGCGGTTTTCCGGTTCCGGTGGGGACCTCGGTCGGCGGCTAATTTCGTGGCGGCCACTGAGCAGGGCCTCGCTCTTGGCTCCTGGTGTCGACCGGGAGCGCCAGCTTATTAAGCATGGTTTACAATGTCCTAAGACCCTGGCTCCGGGATCGCTAGACTGGCGCACACGCTCGCTTTGTCCCGGCGGAGTTCACTTCGCCGATTGTTGCCGAGGAGGCCTAGTCACATGCGTACCTTCGCACTCGTCGCCGCTGCCGGCGCCGTCCTGTGTTCCTCTGCCGCCGTGTCGACCGCATCAGCGGCAGGTACGACCCGGATCGAGACACGGCCGTTCTACGGGGCTGTTGTCACCATCGAGGAGGGTGTGCGCGTGTTTCGCCCGCTGCCACAGACCGAGCGGGTGATCGTCAATCCGGGCGGCAAGACACCGCTCAGCCTTGGTTTCAACGAGACCTATGTCACCGAGCGCAACTACAACTACAATTACAACGAGGTCAGTGAGCGGGACGACGGCGGCTATTCGAACGGCGGCTATTACGGCGGGTACTATGGCGGTTATGGTCGTCAGTTCGGCCGGGGAGGGCGGCATCAGAAGGGTGGCGTCGGTGGCTACAGCCCATTTCCGCGCAAGCAGCATTTCAATCGCGGCAAGCATTAAGGGCGGCTGACGTGTCCCGAGGCAGAGGTGCGCAGCCTGGCGTGGCTCTTCCATCCGGGACGATCACGATTTAGAGCATGTTTCGCTCTCGTGCTCTGCGGTTCGGCCCAGATATCAAACCGCAAATGAAGTTTTCGAGGGACGCTGTGCGGATCGCGCGGCGTCCTTCTGCGTTGTCCATCGCCACGAAAGGTTTGACAGGCCGTGCCGCGCTACAGGATCGCCATCGAATACGACGGTACGCCGTTCGTCGGCTGGCAGCGCCAGGCACTAGGGGTGTCGGTACAGGGCGCAATCGAGACGGCGATCCACGCATTCTGTGGCGAGACGGTGAGCCTCAGGGCTGCGGGACGAACGGACGCCGGCGTGCATGCGCTGGGGCAGGTGGCGCATTTCGATCTGTCTCTGCCGCGCGATACCTTCCGCATCCGCGAGGCACTCAACTATCACCTGAAGCCGCAGCCCGTTGCGGTGCTTGACTGCGTCGAGGTCGCGGAAGATTTCGATGCGCGGTTCTCAGCCGTGAAGCGGCACTATCTCTATCGTATTCTCAATCGCCGTGCGCGGCCGGCGCTGCAGCAGCACCGCGTGTGGTGGGTTGCCGTTCCGCTTGACTGGCAACGCATGCACGCGGCCGCGCAACACCTCGTCGGGCACCACGACTTCACGACTTTCCGTGATGCGCAGTGCCAGGCGCGATCGCCAGTGAAGACGCTCGACCGGCTTGACGTGGTGCAAGCGGGTGAGGAGATCCACATCCGCGCCTCCGCGCGTTCGTTCCTGCATCACCAGGTGCGCTCGATGGTCGGCACGCTGAAGCATGTGGGTGATGGACGCTGGCAGGTGGAGGACGTGAAGCGCGCCCTTGATGCGCACGATCGCGCGGCGTGCGGCGTCGTCGCGCCGGCGTCAGGCCTCTATCTGGTGGCCGTCGACTACGCGTGAGCGACCTGATCGCTACTGCGGCCTACAGGTGCATGCGGTCTTCTTCATCGAGCGTCGGCCGGCGCGGCCGCGGTCCGGTGTTCGTGCCGAGCATGAACAGGACGATCAGCGAGGGCGGAAACAGGAAGCCCCATGCCGCCCAATAGGACACGTCGCGATTCTTGATATGCGACAGAAATCCCGCAAGAAGGCCCGAGGCCAACATCACCAAGGTTACGACAACGATCATGGTGAGCGCGTTCACGTTGCGTCTCCCTGTGCTATGGGCGGTCGCCGCGATCAGCGGTAACGGCGGATTGGGTTGCGATTGCACGAAACGCTGCGGTCTCCGGTCCGGATTATTCCGCCCGCCACCAGCCAATTGGCGGGGAACTATGGCGGAATAGCGCCGTGACGGCGAGCGGCAAGGTGTTGCAGCCGAAACGGCGGCCACGGATTGTGTGTCTGAACGTCGGCTTTATTCGATGAAATCAAGCCCGAGGTCCAGCACCGGGGCGGAGTGTGTCAGCGCGCCGACCGATATGAGGTCGACACCTGTTTCGGCGATCGCCCGCACGGTTTCGAGGTTGACGCCGCCCGAGGCCTCGGTCAGGGCCCGCCCGGCGACCATGGCGATGGCCTCGCGCAACGTGGCGGGCGACATGTTGTCGAGCAGCACGGCGTCGACTCTGTGGGTGAGGACCGCTTTGAGCTGCTCTAGCGTGTCCACTTCGACCTCGATCTTGACCATGTGCCCGGCGATCGCGCGCGCCGCAGCGATGGCCTTGCCGATACCGCCTGCCGCGACGATGTGGTTGTCCTTGATGAGCACGGCGTCGTAGAGGCCGATGCGATGGTTACGGCCGCCGCCACAGCGCACGGCGTATTTCTCGAAGGCCCGCAGCAGTGGCGTCGTCTTGCGCGTGTCGACGATGGCAGCTTTAGTTCCCGACACGGCATCGACGTAGGCGCGCGTCAGGGTGGCGATGCCCGACATGCGGCCCATGAAGTTGAGTGCTACGCGCTCGGCGGACAGGATCGCGCGTGCATTGCCGGAGATCTTGGCAAGGGTGTCTCCGGGCAGAACATGCGCTCCATCGGCGCATACGGCCTCGAATGCGAGTGCGGGGTCGAGTGCATGAAAGGCCGAGCGGGCAATCTCCAGTCCGGAAACAACGCCAGGGCGACGCGCTCGGAGCAGGGCGCGGGCGGTGGCATCGGCCGGGATGGTGGCGTTGGTGGTGATATCGCCAACGAGACCGAGATCCTCGGCAAGTGCGTCGGCGACGGCCTTCTCGAGCAAAGATCGCGGCAGTGGCGCCAGCTCGGTTGGGGCAGACATGGCGCTCATGGTGCGCAGGCGACCTCTGCGTCCATCGCCAGCCATGTTTCTGACGTCTGCGCCATCGTCGCCGATGCGATGCGGCATTCGAGGGCCTCCAACTCGTCGAGAGTAACGAAGCTGCGTTGCGCCTTGCTGGGATCAGGGTCTGGATAATCCCGGCGATAGTGACCGCCGCGGCTTTCGGTCCGCAAGAGCGCGCTGCCCGTGACGAGACGGGCGGCCAGCGCCATATTGGCGAGCTGCGTGTCGTTGCCGGCCGTGTCGGCGATCTCACGCAGGGTGAGCAGTGCGCGGGTGAGGCTGCGGCGGGTCCGCACGACGCCGACATCGGCACTCATCGTGTCGCGAATGAGCGCGATCGCATCCTCGCGCGCGGCATGGTCGACCGGCTTGGCACCAGCTACCCGGTAAAGTGCGGCCTGGGCCACGCCGCGTCCGTCGCCGACCACCTGGGCGATGTCATCGGCCGCGCGGGCTGCGAACACCACGGCTTCCAGTAGAGAGTTGGAGGCGAGGCGGTTGGCGCCATGGAGGCCGGTTGATGCAACTTCGCCGACCGCCCAAAGGCCGGCAACCGAGGTGCGCGCGCGGGTGTCGGTGGCGATGCCGCCCATGTGGTAGTGCTCGGCTGGCGCCACCGGAATAGGCTCGGTCACAGGGTCGATGCCGGCCGCTTTGCAGTGGGCGTAAACGGTCGGGAAGGCGTCAGGAAAGTGCGCCCCGATCGCCTGCCGGCAGTCGAGGAACACGCGGCGTCCTGCCTCGATCTCGGCGAACACAGCTCGGGCGACGATGTCGCGGGGCGCAAGTTCGGCTTCGGGTGCCACATCGCGCATGAAGCGACGCCCGTTCGAGTTGATGAGCAAGGCGCCTTCGCCGCGCAGTGCTTCCGAGGCCAGAGGCGCTGGCTCCAGCCCGACGTCGAGGGCGGTGGGGTGGAACTGCACGAACTCCGCGTCGGCGACGACGGCACCGGCACGGGCCGCGAATGCCAGAGCTTCGCCGCGGGCGTAGGTCGGATTGGTGGTGACGCGGTAGATGGCGCCGATGCCGCCCGTCGCGATCACCACGGCGCGGGCGGGCAGCAGCTCGTAGGTGCCGTTGCCGCGGGCGAGGCCGCGAATCAGGCGCACGCCGGTGACGGCGCCTCCCTCGGTGATGAGATCCTCCGCCTCATAGCCCTCCAGAACGCGGATCGACGGCGTGCGGCGCACTTGTGCGATGAGCGCCTGCATGATGGCCGCGCCGGCGCGGTCGCCTGCGACGCGCACGACGCGGTGGCGGGAGTGCGCGGCTTCGCGCGACAGCACGAAGTGGCCTTCCAGGTCGCGGTCGAAGGGAACGCCATAGCGCAACAGATCGGCGATGCGCGCAGAGGCCTCCCCGGCAACGAGATGGGCGACGTCGGCATCGACGATGCCGGCACCGGCATGGATGGTGTCGGTAGCGTGGTTTTCGGGCGTATCGGCCTCGCCGACGGCGGCGGCAATACCGCCCTGCGCCCAGACGCTCGAGGCGCCTTCGCCCAAAGGTGCGGCAGCGACGACCGTGACCGGAAGCGGTGCCAAGCGTAGCGCGGTGAACAGGCCGGCAAGGCCGGCGCCGATGATGACGATGTCGCCGGATCGCGAGGCCGGCTCCGCGGGGCGGAAGGCGCGATCGGTGCGGTCGATGCCGCGCTTGTCGTTCATTGCCATCTGGTCCTCGCAACTCTGCCGTGACGGGCCTTGAGATGACGTAGCGCCGCGCCCCGCGTCTGCCACCGGGCCGTGCGGCTCGATGGCGGAGCGGGGCGCGGCGATCAGTTGGTGAGGTTCACCATCCGCTCAACCGCGCGACGGGCGCGCGCGGCGACATCGGGGTCGACATGCACCTCGTACTTCATGTCGCGCAGGCTCTCGTAGATCCGCTCCAGCGAGATGCGCTTCATGTGCGGGCACAGGTTGCACGGGCGAACGAACTCGACGTCGGGCGCCTCGGCGGCGACGTTGGAGGCCATCGAGCACTCGGTGACGAGCACGGCTTTCTTCGGCCGCTTCGTCTTGACGAAGTCGATCATGGCAGCCGTCGATCCGGTGAAGTCCGACGCCTTGATGACGTCAGGCGGGCACTCGGGATGGGCGATGATCTTGGTCTCAGGATCGGCCTCGCGGAAGGCGTTGAGTTCCTCGGGCGTGAATCGCTCGTGGACCTCGCAGTGACCCTTCCACGGGATGATCTCGATGTCGGTCTTGGTCTGCACGTACTTCGCGAGATACTCGTCGGGGATCAGCAGCACCCGCGGCACGCCGAGGCTCTCCACGACCTTGACGGCGTTGGACGAGGTGCAGGTGATGTCGCACTCGGCCTTCACCGCGGCCGAGGTGTTGACGTAGGTGACGATCGGCACGCCGGGATAGGTCTCGCGCAGCTTGCGCACGTCCTCGGCCGTGATCGATTCGGCGAGCGAGCAGCCCGCTTTCGGGTCGGGGATCAGAACGGTCTTATCGGGCGACAGCAGCTTGGAGGTCTCGGCCATGAAGTGCACGCCAGCCTGGACGATGACGTCGGCCTCGGTGCGTGCGGCTTCCTTGGCGAGCTGCAGGCTGTCGCCTCGGAAATCGCCCACACAGTGGAAGATCTCCGGCGTCATGTAGTTGTGCGCCAGGATGACGGCGTTCCGCTCCTTCTTGAGCGCATTAATCGCCTTGATGAGCGGCGCATAGTGCGGCCATTCCATCGGCGTTACGACATGCTTCACGCGCTCGTAGAGCGGCGCCATCTCGGCCGCCAGTTCGGGCGTGAACGCCGGCAGTTCAGCCGCGCGTGCAATGTTGGCGGCAAGCGTCGGGGTCTTGGCGGCGGCCTTGGGCATCGTGTTGGTCGCGGTGACGGTCATGTCGATCCCTTTCACGCGATGGACCGTGATTTCGCGGTCCAATTAATATGCTCAAAACGAGCATTTCTAGAGCCTGGCAAATACCGGCACCGCCGGTTTGCCATTTAATATGCTCTTTCAGAGCATTGCCTGTATATAATTTAGGTCACTTCATGCATGAATTCCAGAGCCGCCTGCGAAAAATCAGCACACGAGACGACGCTGATCAGGCAGCGCGCAATTTGCTTGCGCGCTGCACGCGGATTCTTGGCCTGCCGTGGGTGTAGTGGCGTTCAAGATGGTAGCGGTCGTGCCGCGATCATCTGAGCGCCATTGCGAGGACAATTGCAGACTTTGCCGATCAGCATCGGCTTCGAGCTGAGCATTTGCCGGCAGGCGCCAGAGTAGCGCCTGCGCGATGTCTGCTCGGGGCTCTGTTGCAGTGAACTTCCCCTCGCCACGGCCGCCCTTTGTCAGGCGCGGCCCGGCTTGACGCGGACGCCTGGTGCCGGTCGCTCCAGAACGACCTCCCTGCGGAAGCGGAACAATTTGGCCGGACGGCCGCCAGTGCGCGTCTTGACCTGTCCGGTCGGCTCGACCAGTCCGGCGCTTTCCACGAGGCGACGGAAGTTCTGCTTATGCAGATGCGGACCGAGAATGGCCTCTACAGTCTTCTGCAACTCGTAGAGCGTGAACTCGTTGGGCATCAGCTCGAAGATGACCGGACGATATTTGATCTTCGCGCGAACGCGGCTGATCGCGGTCGCGAGGATGCGACGGTGATCATAGATCATGGGGGTGCCGAGCTGCGGGCCGTCGGTGTTGGCGATTGCAATCTCGGGCCTGTCCCGACGTGCTTCATCGACGAGGCCGGCCTCATAGAGAAGCTCGTAGCGGTCGAGAACCTTTTCCTCATCCCATGCGCCGCCGTCGGTGCCAAAGCACATCCGCAACCGTTCCGCGCGCTCAACCGGGCGGTTCGGCGTTGCTCTCATCGCCGGCATTTCCGCCCATGCTTTGAGGCGTGGGACCAACTGAGCGTCAACGATTGCGGGACGACCACGGCGCCAATCTTCCCACGGGAAATACTGGTACCAGCTGTGCCAGGTTCCGCGCTGCAACTCGGCGGTCTCGTTGATATGTGTCAGTGCCAGATATCCAATCGAGACGACATGCGGGTCACGATCCTCGGCGAGAGCATGCCGACCGCGGTCGCCGAACGTATAAAGCTGCTCGACGTAGCCGAAATCGAGCCCAGTCTGCTCGTGGACCCAGGCGCGCAGACCTATCTCCAGCGTGCGATGCTCGCGTGGAGAAAACGGTCCGGATGGCAGGCTGTCTGCCGCGCCGATACTGTCGGGGGTCTCGCGAACAACCAAGACCACCGGCTCGTCCTTGTGCACGGAAACGATCGCGGCGTTGAGACCGATCTCAACAGAGGGTGCGTCTTTCCGGATTAGAGGCTCACGGCGCACAGCTGGAGCCTTTGCAACTTCTAAAGCGTGTTTCAATCATATCCCCCAGGCTTCGAATCACGCCCTCCCTGCCAAGGACCGAGTAAGTCTCGATCGTGGCGTTTTTCGGAACAACACATTTGCTCCGAAAAATATAAAGACTGTGATTGAAGCGCTGGGCTCCCTCCGCCATTCGAAATTGCCGTTCACCCAGGCCTACGGCCGACCGTCTTTGGATTTCACAAGGGCGGTTTGGTTAAAGGATGTCGCCCCGGGTGAGCGCAGGGGCATTGCTGCGGCCTCCTTCCACCATGAGGCTCATCACGGGCTGAAGGAGGCCGACAGTGTGAATGGGCGCCCTTCGGCGGCGGGTTGGCCGGGGCCAATCAACTCGAGTGCGGAGATGAGGTGGCCGCGGCGGCCGAGTTCGAGATCTGCGAGGCCGACCATTCCGAGATTGGGAGCTGCGGTCTCCGACGCGGCGCGAAGGCGATAGGCGATGAGCGTCTCGGGCACATCGGGGTTCAGCACGGCCAGGGCGATGTAGGCAGCAGCCGGGGAGCGATTGAGGCCCGAAAAGCAGTGGATCAGCATTGGCGCATCCTGCGGCCATGCTCTGATGAAGGCGATCAGCGCCTGCACGTGAGGTCTCGCCGGATGTTGTCCGCTGCCGCGCGGCGGGCGTGCATCGGTGATCGGCAGGCGCAGATGCAACGCTGGGTCGATCGTAGAGGGCGTTGGTGGCATCAGGTGAGCATTGACGACGCTGACGAGGCGCGTAGCACCCGTTGCAGCGATCGTCTCATCGATACGCTGCATTGAGCACACGGCAATCGTATTGGGCGGTGTGGTCATCATGCCGGTCTTGGTCTTCCGCCCCGCGGCGGGCGGCAGGCTTATGGCGGCATTCGATGCCAGCGGCAATGACCCAAAAGCCCAGGCGGATTCACGAAGCAATCCGGAGCCGGCAAGGCGAACAGAATTCGGCCTCGTCAGGCGAGACTGCAAAAGCGTTCCAGGAACGCCTGTTGGGCCGTCGCGGCAGGCATCGGTGTCAGTGCCGAAAGCCGATGCGACAGTGACGCGCTGATGCCCTCTGGCGAACCGAAATAGAGAAGCGCCTCGTCCTCTGCGAAGCCGGCAAGCACCGTCGCCTCGAAGTAGGCAGCGATGTGGTCGGCCGCCTTGATCTCCACGGTGATCTCCTCGGGCAGGCGCGCAGGCAGGGCAAAGCGGTGATGGACCGCCTCCAGAAGCCGGTTCTCGAAGGCCTTGTAATCGAAGCCGATGGCCGTTTTGAACGGACTGATCAGGTCGCCGACAACGTATTCGGGTGCATCGTGGAGCAGCGCGGCGCGGCGCCACGAAACGTGCCAGCCCGGATTGCGGTCCGCGGCAATGTCTTCCACCACGAGTACGTGCTGGGCGACCGAGAAGGCGTGTTCGCCGATCGTCTGGCCGTTCCAGCGTGCGACTCGGGCGAGGCCGTGCGCAATGTCCTCGATGGCGATGTCAGTAGGATTGGGATCGAGCAGGTCGAGACGACGGCCGGACAGCATGCGCTGCCAGGCGCGGTGCGGCTTCACGGCGGGTTGGCCTGGGGCCGAGGCCGTGGAGATCGGTGTGGGAGCTTGTGCGGTTTTGGGTGCGTGCATGGCTCTTTCGGTCGTGTGTGGTTCCGAGGCGTCGTGGACTCGCTGCGGGCTTTGCGTGTGCCATCTCACCTGCGATCAAGAGGGCGGAACGAAGGCGTCCTGTAGGCGCTGGCAGTGTCCGCGACGATGGCAGCCGGCGAGGTGATCGTTGACCATGCCTGCCGATTGCATCAACGCGTAGATCGTGGTCGGGCCGACGAAGCGGAAACCTTCGGCTTTCAAAGCCCGCGACAAGCGGTGCGAGGCCTCGGTGGTGGCCGGCACATCGGACAGTGTGCGCGGCGCTGCGCGGCCTGTTGGCTGGTCTTGGTTGGCGATACGCCACATCAAGGTGGCAAGGCCACCTTTGTCCTGCAACTTCAGGAACGCGCCGGCATTGGCGATGGTCGCCTCGATCTTCAGCCGGTTGCGCACGATGCCGGCATCGCTCATCAACCGGGCAATGTCTCGGTCCTTGAAGCGGGCGATGCGCTCGGGTGCGAAACCGGCGAAGGCGCGGCGGAAGTTGTCGCGTTTCCTGAGGATCGTCAGCCAGGAGAGGCCCGACTGGAAGCCCTCCAGCACAAGCTTTTCGAACAGCATGCGGTCATCGGCGAGCGGCACACCCCATTCCTCGTCGTGATAGCGCGCATACTCGGGATCGGCGATTCCTGGCCAAGGACAGCGGTGCGCCGGCTTGCCGTGTTCAGCCGTCATGACGCGGTGCCTGCGGCATCGGGTGGCACCAGCGGGAATGTGACCCAATCTGGCAGCTTGATCTCTATCGGCGCGCTGCCGGCGGTGATGGCGATGCCCTTGTTGCGGAATTCGGCAACGCGATCGAGGCGAAGCATGGCAAGGGCGCGCGTGCCGGCAACGGAACCCAACGTGCCGATGGTGACATCGCCGGCACGGATGGCGCTGCCGGGCTCCGGCAAGGCGGAGCTTGAAACAACTGGTACGACGCGCTTGCGCGCCGTCGCGCGGTGCTGCATGCGGCTCACCACCTCCTGACCGACGTAGCAGCCCTTGGTGAAGGAGACTGATCGCGTCTGATCGTAGAGCGCTTCGTGCGGGAAGGTATCCCCCAGTGCGAAGTCGCGGCCGGCCTCGGGCACGCCGATGGCGATGCGGTGCGCGTGATAATCATCCTGGGTCGCGGCCTCAGCACCTTCGGCATCGCAGTTCCATTCGCTCTCCAGCGACGCGAGATGGCGCGTGCCGAGCTCGGGATGACGCGGATCGCTGAAGCCGACGGTGGGTGAGCCTTCGTGATCGGGCGCGTGAGGACCACCCCAGCAGACCACGACCGTATACCGTCCGCTGACGTCGGCGACATCGGCCTTGGCGCGCAGGCGATACATGTCGAGGCGCTGCTTCAGGGCAGCAACAGAAGCGCGTGCCGTCTCGATGAGCAGGGCGTCCGTTGTGCGGACAACAAAGAAGTCGAACAGGATCTTGCCTTGCGGGGACAAGAGGCCGGTGTGGAGCGCGCGCTCGGTTTCCAGCCGCGCAAGGTCATTGGTGGCGATGCCTTGCACGAGTTTCTCCCGGTCCTCGCCGGTTATGGCGAGAACCCCGCGGTCGGGCAGCAAGGCCATTCGGCATTTGGACATCGGTTGCTCAATTTCAATTCGGACGATTGCCATGCGCCCGTGCTGGGGCGGGCAAACGGCTCTTGGTTTCTCGATCGGGAGATTCTAGGTATCGAGCGCAGGCGGCGCAAGGCGGGCGGGCGCTTGCGGCGGCAACCCCAGGGGAGTGTGCAATGGCTCACGGCTTCGATCTCGTGCTGAAGGGCGGAACAGTGTGCAACCACGACGGGGTCGGTGCTTCGGACGTCGGCATCCGAAATGGGCGGATTGCGGCGCTCGGAGACGTGGACTCCTCGCAGGCTGCAGAGGTGATCGACGCCAGAGGGCTCACCATCCTGCCCGGCATCATCGACAGTCAGGTGCATTTCCGCGAGCCGGGCCTTACGCACAAGGAGGATCTGGAGACGGGCAGCCGCGCGGCGGTGATGGGCGGCGTTACGGCCGTTTTCGAGATGCCCAACACAAAGCCGTTGACGACGACGGCTGAGCTGCTCGCCGACAAGGTTGCACGCGCGCGCCATCGCATGTTCTGCGATTTCGCCTTCTATGTCGGGGGCACGCGCGAGAATGTCGACGACATCCCGGTGCTCGAACGGCTGGAAGCGTCGGCCGGCATCAAGGTGTTCATGGGGTCGTCGACGGGTGATCTCTTGGTCGATGACACATCGAGTCTCGACCGCATCATCGCGAAGTTGTCACGTCGCGCCGCCTTCCATGCAGAAAACGAGGCGCGGCTCAACTCGCGGATGGGTGAGCGGGTGGCAGGCGATCCCGCATCGCATCCTGTTTGGCGCGATGAGACAGCGGCACTGATGGCGACAACCGAACTTGCCACGCTCGCGGAGAAGTATCGGCGGCGCGTGCATGTGCTGCACATATCGAGCGCGGCGGAGATGTCCTATCTCGTTGACCACAAGCGCTGGGTATCGGTGGAGGTTACGCCGCATCATCTGACGCTGGCGGCACCGGAGTGCTACGAGCGGCTTGGCACCTATGTGCAGATGAACCCGCCCGTGCGTGATGCGCGCCATCGTGATGCGATATGGGCGGGCCTGAGGTCTGGCATCGTCGATGTGCTGGGGTCCGACCATGCGCCGCATACGCGCGAGGAGAAGGACCATGCCTATCCCGGCTCGCACTCGGGCATGACCGGTGTGCAGACGCTGGTGCCGGTGATGCTCGATCATGTCAACGCAGGCCGTCTGTCGCTACAACGCTTCGTCGATCTGACAAGCCATGGGCCGCAACGGCTGTTCGGCATCGCTGACAAAGGTCGCGTCGCGGTCGGCTACGATGCGGATCTGACGGTGGTCGATCTGAAGCGACGCGAGACAATCCGCAACTCCTGGATCGAGAGTCGCTGCGGCTGGACGCCCTATGACGGCAAGGACGTAACAGGCTGGCCTGTGGGAACATTCGTGCGTGGCCGGCGCGTGATGTGGCAGGGCGAAATTCTGGGAGCGGCAACGGGCGAGCCCGTGCGCTTCCTGGAGGCCGGCCTATAACGCGCGCTCTTCGGACGGGGTGTGTTCAAAGCATTTGAGCATCAAGAAAAGGAGCATCAAGGACAGGCCGGCACGACACATCAAGGAAGCGAGCGGCGGTGACGTCTGTCCGGCGCGAAGCTCGTCACCTCGCTTCCGCAACCGTTCGCGGTAACTGTTTCAGCACGTGCACCTCGGCACCAACTTCGACGATCTCTGCCAGATGCAGGACATGCGCGTTCAACATGCGGAAGCAGCCAGACGAGGCTGCCTGACCGATCGACTTGGGATTGTTGGTGCCGTGGATGCGATAGAGCGTGTTGCCGAGATAGATCGCCTTGACGCCGAGTGGATTGTCGATGCCGCCGGTCATCTTCTTGGGCAGCTTGGGATCGCGTTCGCGCATTTCCTCGGGCGGATACCAGTCCGGCCAGTCGGCGATGCGTGACACCTTCTCGACGCCCGTCCAGGAGAAGCCCTCTCGGCCGACCGAAATCGCATAACGGTACGCGGTGGTCGGCGTGATCACGTAATAGAGCTTGCGTTGCGACTGGTCGATGACGATCGAGCCCGGCGCAAAGCCGAGCCGCACGTTCACGATCGGCGGAGCCTTGGCCCCAATGTCGGGGCGCTCGCCGCCGCTGCGGACTTCGTCGCTACCCGTGCCGGCATCCTGATCGTCGGTGAAATCGCGGCGTGAACGCTGGCTGTCGCGGACGTCTCTGTCGTCCTCGTCGTCGGCGGGATCTGCCCAACGCTCGCCATTCCAGATGCGGCGACCACGCCAGTCGCGAAGGTCGGGCACGCCGGGCTCGGCCCAGCGGTCGCGATTGCGTCGGTTGCGATAGCGCTCGCGCCAGGATGGGCGCCGATAGGTTGGCTCGTCGTCGAACTGTTCGTCCTGCCAGCGGTTGTAGCGGCGATAGCGTGGCCGCGCATAGGGGTCCGGCTCGATGTCGAAGCCGCGTTCGGCGCGCTCATAGCCGCCGTAGTACTGCTGGGCCGCGGCAGGAATGGTGAAGGCGATAGCGCCCGCCGCCATCAGGCCGGCGACGCCGCTAGCGGCAGCAATGGCTCTCAACAGCGTCATCTGAGGCATGCTCCTCGTCCGTTACGCGGATGCTGCACGCACGCCTCGTGCAGATACATCCTTGAAATCCTATCGTGCGGGGACGCTAGTGCAAAAGCGTGGCAAAGTCAGGTCAGTGTCCCCCAGCAGCTACAAAACAGCGTGAACGGAGATGGCTGAACGGCGACTGAACAGGGCGCCACCCGGCCGTTCCCCTGATCCGGGCGCGTATTCTGGTAAGGTTGACGCGGCGCTGGGGCGGCCCGCTGAGGGCACACGCTCCGTTGCTGATCGAAAAAGCGCGGTCTGAGAGCCGTGTTCGGGATGGCGATGATCTGGCGTGCGGCGGGCGCGCGTCGCCTGCCTACTCGTGTCGCATGAATGCGTGCCATGTTCCGTCGGCACCGATCACCAGGCGATACCAGCTCCAACGTTTGGTCTCACGCATGCGGGCGATCTCGTCGGCGGGAACGAGGCGATAAAGATCGACCTCCTCGGCGGGGGTCAGCGCATCGAGTGGGCGTTCTGCGAGATAGGGCCAGACGAACACACCGGTATTCTCCGGATCACGGCCGATGGGCTGACGCGCAGGGCCGACCGATAGCATGTTGCCGAGTATGGCCAGCATCTGGCGGCCGGACTTGTCGGCGGAGGCTTCCTTGAGGAAGCCAATCGGGTCGTCGATACGGTCAGGACCGAATGCCGGCGGCAATTCGTTCCATTCGATGGCGGTCCGCAAATCGTCGATCTCGCCCGAGTTGACCGCGACAATGATGGCGTCGATCATCTCCGAGACCGG
>JACKJI010000020.1 GCA_020638035.1 Hyphomicrobiaceae bacterium | reverse complement strand
GATTCTGCGACTCAGGCCGCAACCGAGACGGCGAAGAAGCCGGTGGTGGCGACGGTCTCCAAGTCGTCGGCAAAGACCGTAACGGCTGCGGCGAGCACAACGCCGCCGAGCACCGCTGCCAGCGCAACCCAGGCAACGGCCTCCTCGCAATAGATCGCGCCGTCGGCGGCAGTACGCACGTCGGTCCCGCCCCGAAATCCGACCAGATGACAATTTCGCGCAGCGGGAGGCTTCATGCCTCCTGCTGTGATTTACGCCATGTGATGCACGCGCAATTGGCATAGGCGTGATGTGTGCCCGGTCCGGGAGAATGACGCGTTTCCGTGGTGTCGTGGCATCTGGCGTATCCTCGCCACCCAGAACACGTGCGTTGTTGCCATGAGATCAGGCACACGGGGTTTTGATCGTGAGATGTTAATCTGCGTCTGAACAGCAACACTTGGGCCTCCGGGGCTTGCGGCTCGCGTGCAGCTATGCTGAATCCGGCATGGCTTGGAGGCAGTCGATAAATGAGGTCGTTTCCCGTGTTCACGTTGGCATCACGTTGGCGCCGCGGGGCGCTGTTCGCTGTGCTTGCAGGAGCGTTGGCGGTTTCTGGCTGCGCCGGTGAAGGCGCTAGCGGCGGATCTGGCCCGGGGGCCGTGGCTCGCGACAATGCTTCTTGTCGCGACGCGCGTCGCGAGCTCGACCAGCTGGACGCACGCGGTGTCCCCAACCTGATTGAAGCGTCCAACAACGGGAAGAAGCTCTCGGCCAAGCAGCAGGGTGAGGTCGATCGCTATAACCGGCTCCTGGAAATCTATCTTGGGTCCCGCTGCCATCTGTAACGCGGTCCCTGCCATCGGTTCCTTTGAGCTGACAGGATCGTGCCGTTCCGACTGGACAGCCGGGCTCGACTC
Source organism: Hyphomicrobiaceae bacterium (assembly GCA_020638035.1). GTDB lineage: Bacteria > Pseudomonadota > Alphaproteobacteria > Rhizobiales > Hyphomicrobiaceae > JAEUMD01. The sequence goes on along the minus strand of JACKJI010000020.1, from coordinate 38,229 downwards.
AGTGGAGCGTACCTGTAGCTGAGGTTTCTGAGCGACGGGGGTCGAGATGAACGCAGACTCAAAGGCGTTGGTCATTTTCCTTCTGATCGGCCTTGTCGCCGGATGGCTTGCCTCCTTTGTCGTCGGTGGCGGCGGCCTTATCCGCTATCTCGTGTCCGGCGTGATCGGTGCATTCGTTGGTGGCTTTCTGCTCAATGCTCTCGGCGTCAACCTGGGCATCAAGAACCCGCTGGCCAGCCAGATCGTGACCTCCACCATCGGCGCCATTGTCGTCGTATTGCTGGCGCGAATGATCAGCTAATCTGTGTATCGGCCGGGTCAACCCGCCCGTCGGCATAGAGCTGGCTCGGGCAATTCCGGCCTCGTGCAACAGGGAGGCGTGCCATGGAACAGGTCATGGCTTATCTGCAAAATCCGTGGGTCATCATGGCCATCAATGGCCTGATCGCGGGCTGGCTGGCAGGCTTGCTGCTCGGCGGCGGCGGTCTCATCCGTAATCTTATCGTCGGCGTGATCGGCGCCATCATCGGCGGCGCACTGGTCCAGATGGGCCTTTTGAATCTGCCGTTCGATCTGGGTTCCTGGGGCAACCAGATCGTCGTTTCGACCATTGGTGCGATCCTGGTGGTCCTGATTGCGCGGCTGATTGCGCGATAACGGAGCGGCTAGGCGCCATCCGCGTTCATCTACGACCTCTGCTGCGCTTGATCGCGGTGGCGGCATCGTCCACCTATAGGGTGCGAACGGCCGGCGAAAGGCCGTGCCTGGAGGCCTGGAGGCAGGATGGTCAAGGTCGTCGATACCGTGGGCAATGATGCCGTGCTAAGGCCGCGGCACCCTGAGAAGGCTGCGCGGCCCGATACCCCCGTGTTGCGGAAGCCGGATTGGATCCGCGTCAAGGCACCCGGCTCACCCATCTATGGCGAAACGCGCCGCATCGTGAAGGACAACAAGCTTCACACGGTGTGCGAGGAAGCTTCCTGCCCCAATATCGGCGAGTGCTGGTCGAAGCGCCATGCCACCATGATGATCATGGGCGACACCTGCACGCGCGCATGTTCCTTCTGCAACGTGCGCACCGGCCTGCCCGACGCCCTCGATGCGGCAGAGCCGGGTAGGGTGGCCGACGCCGTAGCTGCGCTGGGCCTTCAGCACGTCGTCATTACCTCCGTCGACCGTGACGATCTCCCTGACGGCGGCGCGGCACATTTCGCAGCTGTGATCGCCGCAATTCGCAAGGCGGCACCCGGCACGACGATTGAGATTCTCACCCCGGACTTCCTGCGCAAGGACGGTGCGCTCGAGGTCGTCGTCGCGGCTAAGCCAGACGTCTTCAACCACAACCTGGAGACCGTGCCTGGCCTCTATCTCAAGATCCGGCCGGGTGCGCGCTACTTCCATTCGCTGCGCCTGCTGCAACGCGTCAAGGACCTGGACCCCACGATGTTCACAAAGTCGGGCCTGATGGTCGGCCTTGGCGAGACACGCGAGGAGGTGTTGCAGGTGATGGACGATATGCGCTCCGCCAACATCGACTTTCTTACGATTGGGCAATACCTGCAGCCGACACGCAAGCACGCCGAAGTGAAGAGCTTCGTCACGCCGGAAGAGTTCAAGGCCTTTGAGACGACGGCCTATGCGAAGGGCTTCCTGCTCGTCTCGGCGACGCCACTGACGCGCTCCTCCCACCACGCGGGCGAGGATTTCGCAAGGCTCCGCGCCGCGCGCGAGAAGCAGCTTGGCGCACTGGGCGCCGCCTGATGCCGCGTTACGAATCAACACGGCGCGTGCCCTACTCGGCAGAGCAGATGTTCGCCGTGGTGGCGGACATCGAAAAATATCCGCAGTTCCTGCCGATGTGCGAGAGCCTGAAGGTCACCTCGCGCAGGGACGACGGCGTGACGACACACCTCGTCGCCACCATGGGCATCGGCTACAAGGCGATCCGCGAAAGCTTTACGACGCGCGTCTTGTTGCACCCTGAGGGCCAGCCGCCGCACATCGAAGTCGCCTACCTCGATGGGCCATTCCACCATCTCGATAACCGCTGGCGATTTGTCGATCGGCCGGGCGGTGGATCGGACGTGCATTTCTTCATCGACTACCAGTTCCGCTCGGCGATGCTCGGTCTCGTCATGGGGGCGGTGTTCGACAAGGCGTTCCGCAAGTTCGCCGAAGCGTTCGAGGAACGTGCGCGTGCCGTCTACGGTCCGGCGCGGCAACAGACCGTCTGAATATCTTGAAGATCGATTCGGCAAAGGAGGTCGGCCCGCCCTCACGCCTTTGCGAGCTGATGCTCCAACAGCGAGAGAGCATTTCGGACCGCAGCAAGGCGTACCGCGGTACGGCCCAGATCACCAAAGCGGCCTTCATGATGGCGGGTCGTATGCGTCTTGAGGTGCAAGGCGAAGTGCACGAGGCCCACCGGTTTGCTGGCGGTGCCACCATCCGGTCCGGCGATGCCGGTGATCGCTATCGAGATATCGGCATGGGACTGTCGGATCGCCCCCTGCGCCATCGCTTCGGCAACCTCGCGACTGACGGCGCCATGCTTCTCGATCAGCGGGGCGGGCACCCCGAGGCATTCCGTTTTGGCAGCATTGGAATAGGTGACATAGCCACGTTCGACGACATCGGAGGCTCCGGCAATCTCGGTCAGCACCGCGGCGAGGAGACCGCCCGTACAACTTTCAGCAGTCACGATCTTGAGCCCCTTGGTGCGGGCCAGATCGAGCAGGCGCTGCGCGGCTACGACGATGTCGTCGGGAAAGATCTGATTGTCCGGCATGGCAGACCTCATGTGACGCGGCCGCCCGGAGAACGCCTCGATCCGACCGATGGGGAGCGGCGATGAAGGTTCCGTTCCTGTCGCGTGGGCAATTTCGAGCCAGCGAACGCCGTATCGGAATGTGCTCCAGGCTCGCGCTATGAGATCGTGCGCGCTGCAGTATGTCCAGTACTTGGCAGCAGCGTGACAGTGCAATTTCGTGGCGCATGGAGAACATTGGTGTGCCGCAGTTCGGCCCGGCAAGCTTATGGCCGCTTGCCAGTCACCCGCGCAGATATGTGGTTTTCGGGCATTCGACCGGCGTCCTAAAAAGACGAGAGCCGGCACACTGGGCAGGTGTGCCGGCTCGTTTGTCGGGAGAATGAGAGAGTGTCAGACCATCACTGATGTGATTTCAGGCGGCGATCAGCTTCTCCGCCTGATCGAGAAGACCATCGAGAACCGTGCGGCTCTCCGGTCCCATGACAGCAGTGGCGCGTCGCTGCGCGTCCTGCCAGATCGGATAGGCTTCCTTCAGAACGGCCTCACCCTTGGGCGTCAGGTGCAGGCCACGACCGCGTCGGCCGGCGGGTGGGTCCATGACGAGATGACCCAATGCCAGGAGACGCTTCAGGTTGCGCGACAGTGTCGACTTCTCGATGTCGAGCTCATGTCCGATCTCGACAGCGGTGATGCCGTCACGCGAGGCGAGCTGAGCTAGCAGGGTGTACTGGCTCGCCGTGATGCCAAGCGGGCGCATGGCATCATCGTAAACGCGGGTGACGATACGCGAGAGCTGACGCACACGCGTGGCCAAGCACGCGGCCGCGGTGGTTTCGGCGATGTCGCTGATAGTCTCTGACTCAGCGCTCGGCCGCACGATTGTCGATGTCAAATCCATTTCTTATGACCCCCGCATGGCTCGTGATCATACAACCACGCATAGCCATTTTGATGCCGCGATTCTGTTGCGCGGGTCAACGCGGGGAGTGTGTCGTCAGAGTTACGTTTGGGGTCAAACAAGCCTTGTGTGCGCAACTCCAAAGAATACATGAACCGCGTGTGAGGCCTGTCAGGGCAGAAGCAGCATGACGCTTGCCATGGCCGCGATGCCTTCGCGACGGCCGGTGAAGCCCAGACCCTCCGTGGTCGTCGCCTTGACGCCGACGCGGCCCGGGTCGAGGCCCATGATTCGCGCAACACTGGCGCGGATCGCGTCGCGGTGCGGGCCGATCTTGGGGGCCTCGCAGAGCACTGTTACATCGGCGTTGGCGATGCGACCGCCGCGGCGCATGACCCGGGCGACGGCATCTTCGAGGAAGAGGTGTGAGGCGGCGCCCTTCCATTTGGCATCGGAGGGCGGGAAGTGCTGACCGATGTCGCCCTCGCCCAAGGCGCCGAGCACGGCGTCGGTCAAGGCATGCAGCACCACGTCCGCATCCGAGTGGCCTTCGAGCGCGTGCGTGTGCGGGATCCTTACGCCGCCGAGCATGACGTGATCGCCGGGACAGAAGCGATGTACGTCGAAGCCGGTACCGGCGCACGGCAGCAGCGCCGGCGCGGGGGACGTCAGAATAAGCTTTTTGGCCATGCGCAGATCCACCGGCGTCGTGATCTTGAAGTTGGTCGGACTGTCCTCGACGAGGAACACGGGCAAGCCCGCCCATTCTGCAATGGCTGCATCGTCAGTGAAATCGTCGCGACCCGATACGGCAGCCTTGCGATGAGCGTTGAGAATGTCGTCGAAGCGAAAGCCCTGCGGTGTCTGAGCACGCCACAACCCGGTGCGCGGAATCGTCTTGGCGACCAGCTCACCGGCGGCTGCACGCTTCAGTGTATCGGCTAGCGGAACGGCGGCCAGCGCACCAGGGTGTGCATCGAGGGCGGCGATGACCTTCCGGATCGTATCGGCGTTGACGAAGGGGCGGGCCGCGTCGTGGATCAGCACTTTCGTCACGGCCTTGCTCGCAAGGGCCTCCAAACCGGCCAGAACCGAGAGCTGCCGGGTAGCGCCACCGGGGACCGGGGGCAGCAACTTGAGCGCGTCAGCGGGGACGGCCTGGTCGTAAACCGAGGCGTCGTCGGGGTGAATGACGACCTGAATATGAGCGATCTCATCGAGTTCGCCGAACGCTGCCAGGACCCAGCCGAGAACCGTCTGCGTGTCGAGGCGGGCATACTGCTTGGGAAGATCACCCCCCGCGCGGGTTCCGCGGCCTGCAGCGACGATCAGGGCGGCTATGGTCACAAAAGGCTCCCGACAAGCATAAGAAGTAAATGATCGGAGGACACCGGATCGGGCGACTGAGCGGCCCGAGGCGTTCCGTACGTAAACGAGGCGCCGCCGGGCGGCAATCGGACCTGGGTATTTCCGCCGCGGCCGCCGGCTTCGCACTTGCGAAAGCATTCGAACGCGCCTATTCTGCACAACAGAAGAGCAATTGATCCGGGTGCCCAAAATATGAGCGGATCGGTGTATGTCGGTCCAAAATGGCGCGAGTTGAGCATTGGCGGCGTGCGCACGGCCAATGTAGTGGCGCTCGCCCCCATGTCGGGCATCTCTGATCCCCCATTACGTCGTCTCGCCAGCCGCCTCGGGGCTGGACTGGTGGTGTCGGAGATGATCGCGTCGGAGGCGCTCGCCGTCGGGCATCGGCCGAGTCTGCGTCGTGCGGATGCCGGTGGCGTCTTTCCATTCGTGGTCCAGCTCGCCGGGCGCGAAGCATGCTGGATGGCGGAGGGCGCGCGGATCGCAGCCGATCTCGGTGCCGACATTATAGACATCAACATGGGGTGTCCGGCCAAGGAGGTGACGGGCAAGCTTTCGGGCAGCGCCCTGATGCGCGACCCCGACCATGCGTTGTCCCTGATCGACGCCGTCGTCGGTGCGGTCAGCGTACCGGTGACATTGAAGATGCGGCTCGGCTGGAACCGCAGCGCGATTAACGCACCGCTGATCGCCCGTCGGGCAGAGGCCGCGGGCGTGCGCCTCATCACGGTGCACGGACGTACACGATGCGATTTCTTCAAGGGGCAGGCTGACTGGGCAGCCGTGCGCGAGGTCGTCGAGGCGGTTGACGTGCCGGTGATCGTCAATGGCGACATCGTTACGCCCAAGGATGCATCGCAAGCGCTGGAACAGTCCGGAGCGGCCGGCGTGATGATCGGCCGCGGCGCCTATGGTCAGCCCTGGCAACCCGGCCGCATCGCTGCATTGCTCTCAACCGGCCGAGATCCCGGCCCACCCGAACTTGCGCGTCAGGCCGAGATCGCATCGGAACACGTCGTAGCGATGCTCTCCCATTACGGACGCGAGCTCGGCCTGCGCAACGCGCGCAAGCACATTGGCTGGTATCTGGAGTCGGCAGGTCTTTCCGGCGTCGTGCTGAAGCAGTGGCGGCATCGGCTGTGCACGGAGAACGATCCTGATCGCGCCGTCGCAGGACTGGCCGAAGCCTATGCCGCCGCCGCCACGGCGAGGTGTGCAGCATGAGCAAGTCGGTAAAGAAGAGCAAATCTGGTGGCCGCATCCGGCCGAGCAACGCGGGCGGCGGCATGGATGAGAGTGGCGGTGTCGATGAAACCGGCACCGTGATGACCGACGGCTTGCCGCGCGACGTGGCAGCTGCGCGTCCGGTCTTCAGTGGCATGCCGCCTGTGCGCCGGCCAGTGGTGCACGATCTTCTGCTGGCCGCGCTGCCCCATCCAGTGATCGTACTCGGCGAGGACAATCGGTTCGTCTATGCGAACGCCGCCGCCGAGAGTTTCGTGTCGGCTGGGCTTTCCATGCTGAAGCGCATGCGCCTCGATGAGGCCGTTGTGTTCGGCTGTCCCCTCCTTGCGCTGGTCGAGCAGGTACGCCGTACCGGTGCAACCTTCAACGAGTACGGCGTGGAGATTGCCTCGCCGCGCTTTGCGGGACCAAAGCTGGTGGACGTCTACGGCGGGCCAATGCCGGACCAGCCCGAATACATCTTTCTGATGCTCCAGCAGCGCAACATGGCGATGATGATCGAGAGGCAACTGACGCACCGGGCGGCGGCGCGCACCGTCTCGGGCATGGCCTCGGTGCTGGCGCATGAGATCAAGAATCCGCTGTCGGGCATTCGCGGAGCAGCTCAGCTACTGGAGCCCGGCCTTGCCGACGAGGACCGGGCACTGGCGCGTCTCATCTGTTCGGAGACCGATCGTATCCGCGATCTGGTCGACCGCATGGAGGTGTTCGGCGACGAACGGCCGCTCAGCATGCAACCGATCAACATCCACGATGTGCTTGATCACGTTCGCCGCCTAGTCGAAAGCGGCATCGGCCGTCGGATACATTTCACTCTCGACTACGATCCCTCGCTGCCTCCGGTGCCCGGCAATCGGGACAAGCTGATCCAGGCGTTCCTCAACCTGTTCAAGAACTCCGTAGAGGCCATTGGTGAAGAGTCCGATCATGGGCGCATCGTCGTGCAGACGGCCTTTCGCCCTGGCGTGCGTCTGTCGGTCCCGGGCACCAATGCGCGTGTCTCGCTGCCGCTGATGATACAGATCGAGGATAATGGACCCGGCATTCCAGAGAGTCTGCGCGAGCAGATCTTCGATCCCTTCGTCACGACGAAAACGTCGGGAACCGGCCTTGGCCTGGCCCTGGTCGCCAAGATCATCGGTGACCACGGTGGCGTGATCGAGTGTGACGGCGAGCCCGGTCGTACCGTTTTCCGCGTCCTGCTTCCCATGCAAACCCAAGAGCGCGTCAGCGCCGGCCCGACAGGAAAGGCATGAGCACGATGGCCAGAGGAACCATCCTGATCGCCGATGACGATACCGCGATCCGCACTGTGCTGAATCAGGCGTTGGCGCGGGCCGGCTACGCGCCACGCGCGACCGGCAACGCAGCGACGCTGTGGCGCTGGGTGAGCCAGGGCGAGGGCGATGTCGTCATCACCGATGTCGTCATGCCCGACGAGAACGCCTTCGATCTCATCCCGCGCATCAAGAAGCTGCGGCCGGAGCTGCCGATCATCGTCATGAGCGCACAGAACACGCTGATGACGGCGCTGACCGCAGCCGAGAAGGGTGCCTACGAGTATCTGCCCAAACCCTTCGATCTGACCGAGGTGGTGGCCGTGGTGGGCCGTGCGCTCTCCGAGCCCGGGCGGCGGCCGCAGCGGCCGCAGATGGACGGGGAGGTCGAGGAGCTTCCCCTCATCGGCCGCTCGCCGGCGATGCAGGAGATCTATCGCGTCCTGGCACGTCTGACGCAGACCGATCTCACGGTAATGATCACGGGGCAGAGCGGCACCGGCAAGGAACTGGTTGCGCGCGTGCTGCACGATTATGGCAAGCGCCGGCATGGTCCGTTCGTTGCGATCAACATGGCGGCAATCCCGCGCGAGCTGATCGAGTCGGAACTGTTTGGTCACGAGAAGGGCGCCTTCACCGGAGCGCAGACGAAGACGCAGGGACGTTTCGAGCAGGCCGAAGGTGGTACGCTGTTCCTCGACGAGATCGGCGACATGCCGCTCGAAGCCCAGACACGCCTTCTGCGTGTCTTGCAGCAGGGCGAGTACACGACCGTCGGCGGCCGCACGCCGATCAAGACCAACGTGCGCATCGTTGCGGCGACGCATCGTGATCTCAAACAGCAGATCAGCCAGGGCCTGTTCCGCGAGGACCTCTATTACCGTCTCAACGTGGTGCCGCTTCGTATTCCACCGCTGCGCGAGCGGCTCGACGATGTCGGCGATCTCGTCCGCTATTTCTTGCGTACCGCATCGCGCGAGGGCTTGGGGCAGAAGGCGATCGAGACCGCGGCAATCGAGCGTTTGAAGGCGCACGTTTGGCCCGGCAATATTCGCGAGCTTGAAAATTTCGTGCGCAGGCTCGCCGCGCTCTATCCGCAGGAGACGCTGACGCGCGAGATCGTCGAGCAGGAATTGGCCGAGCAGGCGCCATCCATGCCAGCGATTGGCGCCGAACAGGCCAGCAACCTGTCGGAAATGGTCGAGAGGTTCCTCGCAACCTACTTCGCTGGCTTCGGCACCGACCTGCCGCCGCCGGGGCTCCACGAGCGCATCATCCGCGATGTGGAACGGCCGCTGTTGACGGCGGCGCTGGCGGCGACGCGAGGCAACCAGATTCGTGCCGCCGAACTGCTTGGCCTCAATCGCAATACGTTGCGAGCGCGGATCAAGGCTCTCGACATTCGCGTGTTCCGGACACCGGCGCCGTGAGTGCGCGGCACACCGCGCCGCGTCGCAGTGGCGGTCTGTCAATTTGCCGTGAGCGATTCTGTGCGCCGAACCGCCATATTCGACCGTGAAACACCAGCGGATCGAATGAACGCGCGGGCATTTGGCGGGGACTTGGTGCCAAGCGGTGCCGTAGCCGGTCGAGCCGTTGCCGTCGCAGTCACGTCTGCTTACCTGCCAAGCCCCTTGACGGCGCCGGGTCGCAGCGTTACCCCTACCAATGTCGCGAAAATGTCACAGTTTGAAGTAGAGTTTGTGATCGCCCAGTGTCAGTGCGGCCAGCGAGCCGGTCACGTTCTGACTTGATCCAGGGCGATCTGAGAAAGCTTATCAAGTGCTTCATCTCGCTGGATTTCTGTTGATGTCGTTGGCGAGTTTGAACCGTTTCTAGGAGCGCCAGTGTGGGGCCGATGACCTCAGTTGATGTGCGCGACGCCACATCTGGCGCCGGGCGGCGTGTCGCCGCCGTGTCGCTCGATGCGAGCGAGCGCTCATTCTGGATTGGCCTCGTCGTCGTCGTCCTCTCACTGATCTCGGCGCTCGCCACCTATCTCATCCTGACCGGCCTCACCCCGATCGTGCCGTCGCGTGGGGTCGTGTGGAGCGCGCTGTTCTTCAACGTTGCACTGATCATCTCGATGATCGCCATCATCACCTGGCAGGTCGTCGGGTTGTGGCGGGCGTGGCGGGCCAAGAGTGCCGGCGCACGGTTGCACATTCGTATCGTGGCGCTCTTCTCGCTGATCGCCGCACTTCCAGCTCTACTGCTGGCGGTTGCGGCGACGGTCACCTTCTCGCGCTCGCTCGACAGCTGGTTTACAGGGCGGGTGCGGACACTGATCGAGGACTCCCGCGGCGTGGCACAGGCCTACGTCGAGGAGCACGGCCAGGTAATCCGCAACGACCTGCTCAACATGGCACGCGACCTCGATGCGGCGGCGCCCCTTGTGGCGGGAGACAACGAGCAGCTGCGCCGGCTGGTGATCGCCCAGGCCGGACTGCGCGATCTGCCGGCGGCCTACATCATCAACGAGCAGGGCAAGCCCATGATCGCGGCGGTGGAGGACGAGCGGCTGCCGTACGCTGCGCCGACGCCGGCGGCGCTGGAGGAGGTACAGGGCGGGCAGGTGGCGCTGTCGATCTCGATTTCAGCTTTCAGGATCACGGCGATCGGCAAGCTCGCCAGCTATCCGGGCTGGTACCTTTATGTCAGCCGGCCCGTCAGTCCAGAGGTCCTGCGGCACCTGCAGCGAACCGAGCAGAACGTGGCCGAGTATCATCAGCTCAGGCGCTCGCGCGGCAATCTCAAATGGGCGCATGCGCTCATGTACCTGATGATCTCGATGACGGCGTTGCTGGCGGCGATCTGGGTCGGGTTGTGGTTCGCCGGGCGCTTCGTGGCACCGATCCGCCGCCTGATCGCGGCGGCCTCCGAGGTGTCGACGGGCAATCTCGACGTCGTGCTGCCGGAGAAGCGTGGCGAGGGTGATCTGCGGCGCCTGTCAGCGACCTTCAACAAGATGACGCGGGAGCTGAAGACGCAGCATGACCAGCTCGTCAACGCCAACGAGCAGCTGTTCGAGCGTCGGCGCTTCATGGAGGCGGTGCTGTCGGGCGTTTCGGCAGGCGTCATCGGTCTGGACAGCGATGGCCGTATCGAGTTGGCAAGCCGTGCGGCCTGCGCACTCTTAGGCAAGACCGAGGAGGAACTCGTCGGACGGCCGCTGGTCGAGGCAATCCCGGCTTTTGCCGCGGCGTACGACGCGCAGACCGACCAGGGGCAGAAGACGGGCCGGGCACCCGATCCGGTGACGATCGAGGTCGGAGGCGATGAGCGCAGTTTCGCGGTGCGCGTGACGCACGAGAAGGCCGGATCGGGCGATGTCGGCATGGTGGTGACGTTTGACGACATCACCGAGCTCGTTACCGCCCAACGGACGAGCGCCTGGGCCGATGTGGCGCGGCGCATCGCCCACGAAATCAAGAACCCCCTGACGCCGATTCAGCTTTCCGCCGAGCGCATCAAGCGCAAGTATGGGCGTGTAATCACCGAGGATCGCGAGACCTTCGACAAGCTGACCGATACGATCGTGCGCCAGGTGGGCGACCTCAAGAGCATGGTTGACGAGTTTGCCTCGTTCGCCCGCCTGCCCAAGCCCGTGATGGCGGATGACGACCTGCGCCACGCGCTGCAGGAACCGGTGCTGCTGTTCCGTGAAGGCCATCCCAAGGTGACCTACCGTGTCGATGTGCCAGGGGAGGCCATCAGGATCAGCTATGATCGACGTCTGATGACCCAGGCGATCACCAACCTCGTCAAGAACGCGACGGAGTCGGTCGAAAGCCATGCCCAGTCACAGGACGCCGAAGCGGCATGGACGGGCCTCGTGGAGGCACGACTTACGACCGAAGATGGACGTGCGATCATCGAGGTTATCGACAACGGTGCCGGCTTTCCCAAGCACAATCGGATGCGGCTTCTGGAGCCTTACGTGACGACCAAGGGCCACAAGGGCACCGGGCTTGGGCTGGCGATGGTGCACAAGATTACCGAGCAGCACGGCGGCACACTGCTGCTCGATGACGCGCCATTGGCTCCGGGTCGCACCAGCGGTGCCCGGGTGAGGATCATTCTGCCGCTGTTGCGCAGTGGCAAATCGCTCGATGCAGCAGCAGGCTCCGACGTGCCGGCACGAGACACGGAGAAAGAGGGCGTTCGCGTATGAAGATTGCGGGCAGGTGGCCGCGTCAGCGGATCTTGTCCAATAACGGGATCGATAGTCGGAACGGTAGCCGGGTACGGCGTGCCGTACTTGTAGACAGAGAACACAACAACACCAGGTGCACGCAGCGTCTCATCCCCCCGGGACGCGGCAGATTGCTAAAGGGAGCAACAGATGGCGGCTGACATCCTGATCGTCGACGATGAGACAGACATCCGGGATCTCATTTCCGGTATCCTCGAGGACGAGGGACACAAGACGCGGCTCGCGCGCGACAGCGACGAGGCGCTGCGGGCAATCGAGGACCGGAGGCCCAATCTCGTCATCCTCGACATCTGGCTGCAGGGCAGCCGATTAGACGGCCTGGAGGTTCTCTCGGCGATCAAGGCAACATATCCCGATCTGCCGGTCGTCATCATCTCTGGCCACGGTAACATCGAGACGGCGGTGACGGCGATCCGGCGCGGCGCCTATGACTATATCGAGAAGCCCTTCAAGGCCGACCGGCTGATTCTCGTGACGCTGCGCGCACTCGAAGCTTCGCAGCTCCGGCGTGAGGTGAAGGAGCTGCGCGAGCGTTCGACGGTGTCGACCGAGATGGTCGGGCATTCGGCGGCCATCAACCATCTGCGCAACCACATCGATCGTGTCGCACCGACCAACAGCCGCATCCTGATCCGCGGTGCGTCGGGTACAGGCAAAGAGCTGACCGCGCGCGTGATCCACCAGAAATCAGCGCGCAAGGATGGCCCGTTCGTGGTGCTCAATGCCGCCGCGATGGCACCTGACCGCGTCGAGGAGGAGCTGTTCGGCATCGAGGACAGGGCCGGCACGCCGCGCAAGGTCGGCGCGCTCGAAGAGGCCCACGGCGGCACGCTCTACATCGACGAGGTCGCCGACATGCCGCTCGAGACGCAGGGCAAGGTATTGCGCGTCCTGGTGGAGCAGAAGTTCCTGCGCCTCAACGGCGCCCAGAAGGTGGCGGTCGACGTCCGCATCATTTCTTCCACCAGCCGTGATCTCGACCGTGAGATGGCCGAAGGACGGTTCCGCGAGGATCTCTTCCATCGCCTCAACGTCGTGCCTCTGCGCGTGCCGAGCTTGGCCGAGCGGCGCGACGACATCCCCGAGCTGATCGAGCATTTCGTTGCCCACGTGGCCAACACGTCGGGACTGGCGCCGCGGCGGATCGGGGAGGATGCGATTGCCGTACTGCAGGCGCACGACTGGCCGGGCAACGTGCGTGAACTCAGGAACAATATCGAGCGCCTGATGATCCTTGCGGGAGGTGATCCCAATGCGGTGATCACCGCCGACATGCTTCCCGAGGAGATCGGCTCCAATGTGCCGTTGCCCGTCAACGGAGGCGCTGAGCATCTGATGAGCCTGCCGCTGCGCGAGGCCCGCGAGATCTTCGAGCGTGAATACCTGCTTGCCCAGATCAACCGGTTTGGCGGAAATATTTCGCGCACGGCCGAGTTCGTAGGCATGGAGCGATCGGCGTTGCACCGAAAGCTGCGCGCGCTCGGAGTTTCCTCAGAGCATCGCGGAACCGGTGGCGGCGGAGTTCCCTCGGCTGCACCTCCTGCGGCAGACAGATAGGACAGCGCGATTGCAAGAAGGTCTCACGCATGGGCCGGTGCATGTTGTGCGCTTGTGCTCCGGATCGAATGCGAAGGCTGCGGGCGAAAGCCGGCAGGCGATCGCCGGTCTGGAGCATTGACGAGGATGAGCGCTTGGTTTCGTCCGGGTGCCTGGCCGACGAACGACACTGGCGGAGCATGTCCCCCGGACTAGAGCATTTTCCGCCAAAGTGGAGGCCGGTTTGGCGCAGACAATGCGATAAACAAGGGGCTCGAGCGGTTCCAGGCGATTCTAATCGCGTGGAAATCGCTCCAGGACAGAGAGGGCCGGCGCTGCGCGCAGCGCGGTTGGCAGGGGTGGCATGAAGGTCATCATTTGCGGTGCGGGCCAGGTCGGCACGGGTATCGCCGAGCGGTTGTCGACCGAAGGCAACAGCGTATCGATCATCGATGCCAGTGCCGATCTTGTGCAGCGTGCGAATGACATGCTCGAGGTTCGCGCAATCCACGGCAACGCCGCTCATCCCGACGTGCTGCAGCGCGCGGGCGCGAACGAGGCGGACATGTTGATTGCCGTGACGCTTCACGACGAGGTCAACATGGTGGCGTGCCAGGTGGCACATACGCTGTTCGACATTCCGACCAAGATCGCGCGCGTCAGAGCCCAGACGTATCTGCAAACCGAGTGGCGGCGACTTTTCGCGCGCGAGGCGATGCCGATCGATTTCATCATCTCGCCGGAGATCGAGGTCGGCAACATGATCCTGCGCCGGTTGCAGTTGCCGGGCGCCTTTGACACGGTCAGCTTTGGCGACGGCAAGATCTCGGTGCTGGGCATCGCGTGCGGCCCGGAGTGCCCGGTGCTGGAAACACCGCTGACTCAGCTTGCGCACCTTTTTCCAGACCTCCCCGCGATCACGACGGCGTTGGTGCGCAAGGGGCGGCTGTTCATCCCGCATGGGCAGGACCAGTTGCACGAAGGCGACGAGGCCTACGTCATCACGCCATCCGATCAGATCAACAGGACGTTGCAGATCTTCGGCCACGAGGAGAAGCGCGCGCGCCGCATCGTCATTGCGGGCGGCGGCAACATCGGCCTTTACATCGCGCGCCAGCTCGAGGAGCGCGAGCCCAATATCCGAATCAAGGTGATCGAGGTCTCGCGCGAGCGCGCGGTGCACATTGCCGAGACGCTCGAGCGCACGGTCGTGCTACACGGCTCGGCACTATCGGAAGATGTACTGCGCGAGGCGGAGATCTCGGCCGCCGATACCCTCGTTGCCGTGACCAACGACGATCAGGTCAACCTTCTGACGTCGGCGCTCGCCAAGCAGCTTGGATGCCGGTCCAACATGGTGCTCATCAACACGGCGAACTATGCCGGCATGGTGCGCTCGCTGGGCATCGATGCCCATGTCAATCCGCGCGCCATCACCGTGAGCCGGGTGCTTCAGCACGTCCGGCGTGGTCGCATCCGTGGCGTCCACTCGGTGCACAATGGGGCGGGCGAGCTGATCGAAGCGGAGGTTCTGGAGACCGCACCGGTGCTTGGCCGGCAGCTGCGCGATTATAAGACGTCGGAGGGTATCCGTTTCGGTGCGATCCTGCGGGACGGCAAGGTGATGATGGCGACGGGCGCCACCGAGCTGGAGGTGAAGGATCGGGTCGTGCTGTTCGCGCGGGCCGACCACGTACGCGAGGTGGAGCAGATGTTCCGCGTAAGCCCGGACTACTTCTAATGGCGCGGGCAACATTGGCCAGCGCCAAGGCACGTCGTGGCGTTCCTCGCCATTCGCCGCCGAACCTTGCTCCAAGCATGATTTCGCGGAGGCCGCTATCGCCGTGACCCGCATCGTCTATGTGAACGGCCGCTATCACCGCTATGCGGATGCCTCGGTGCATGTCGAGGATCGCGGCTTTCAGTTCGCCGATTCGGTCTACGAGGTGTGCGAGATCGCAGGCGGCGGCATCGTCGATCTCGACCGGCATCTCGCGCGTCTCGCCCGCTCGCTCGAGGCGTTGGAGATCGCAAGCCCCATGAGCCTTTCTGCTCTTGCGCACGTTTTGCACGAGACCGTGCGGCGCAACCGGGTGCGCGATGGGCTCGTCTATCTCCAGGTGTCGCGCGGTGCGGCCCCGCGTGACTTTGCCATCCCGCCCGCGGGCACGCGGCCGACGGTCGTCTGCCTTGCACGGGCGCTGCCGCTGGGCCAGGCGGACCAGGTGGCCCAAACCGGTATCGCCGTGATCACGCTGCCCGACATCCGCTGGGATCGCTGCGATATCAAGACGGTCATGCTGCTGCCGGCGGTGCTCGCCAAGCGGGAGGCGGGGCGGCGGGGCGCCAAGGAGGCCTGGCTCGTCGACCGGGACGGGTTCGTCACCGAGGGGGCATCCTCGAATGCCTGGATCGTCACGGACGAGGGAGTGCTCGTGACACGGTCGCTGTCGCCGGCCCTGCTGCCCGGGGTGACGCGTGCAACGCTGATCGACGCCATTCGTCGGGAGAGGTTGAGGCTGGAGGAGAGGGCCTTCACGCCAGCGGAGGCTCTGAGCGCGCGCGAGGCATTTGTGACCTCTGCAACCAATACGGTCATGCCCGTGGTCCGCATCGACGGCACGCCGATTGGAGATGGCAGGCCGGGGCCCGTCACCATGCGGCTAAGACGACACTTTCACGACATCGCACCGGTAACAAATTAATCTAGCGGTGGATTGTCTGGTTCCGGAGAGAATACTCTGCGGCGTATTGCCTATGTCAGCGGAAGTCTTTGCCTTTGCGTTGGAACGGATCGCCGGGCTAGTGTCCCCGAACCGGAAACGTCGATTGGCTGGCTCGCGACCCCTGGGAGACTGGCTCCCAGAGCGTGCCTGCTTCGTGCAACGTCTGACAAGGAACGGGGCAGTTCGGTACGGAAAAAATTGAACAAGGGCGGAAAAAAACGATGGCGGCAGACAAAGTTCAAAGCCTCCAGGATACATTCCTCAACCACGTTCGAAAGAACAAGACACCGCTGACTATCTTCCTGATCAACGGCGTGAAGCTGCAGGGCATCGTAACGTGGTTCGACAACTTCTGTGTGCTGCTCAGGCGCGACGGTCACTCCCAGCTGGTCTATAAACATGCCATCTCGACGATCATGCCGGGACAGCCGGTTCACCTGATGGAGACGGATCCCGCTGACGGCCACTGACGCCGGCCAACCGAGGGACCGAAGCCGATCGACAAGAAGGCTCCAGATTTGCGTGATCCGGCGCGCTCCGCGCCGAGCGACCGCGTGCGCGGAGTGCAACCCCCGCGCGAGCGTGTCCTCGTACTCGTGCCGGTGCTGCCGGCCCGCGGCAGCGAGGTTGCGTCTTCGGTTGCTGCGACCCAAGGTTCGGGCGAGGCGGAGGCAGTCCGCAGAAAGCCACAGCGCAAGCCGACATCTGCCCATTCCCCGCAGGACCGGCTGACAGAGGCATGCGGGCTTGCTGAGGCAATCCAACTTGAAGTGGTGGATGGGCTGATCGTGCCTGTGCCACATCCCCGCCCCGGTACGCTTTTCGGCTCGGGCAAGGTCGAGGAGTTGAGGGCGCTCGTCGAGACGAAGGAAATCGGCCTTGTCATCGTCGACCACCAGGTGTCGCCGGTGCAGCAGCGCAACCTGGAGAAGGCTTGGAACGCGAAGGTGCTCGACCGCACCGGTCTCATCCTGGAAATCTTCGGCGCGCGGGCACGCACACGGGAAGGCCGTCTACAGGTCGAACTCGCGCACCTATCCTATCAAAAAGGGCGTCTCGTCCGCGCGTGGACCCATCTGGAACGCCAGCGCGGCGGCGGTGGCTTCCTCGGCGGTCCGGGCGAGGCGCAGATCGAACTCGACCGACGCATGCTGCAGGACCGGATCGATGCGATCCGCAAAGAGCTGGAACAGGTCGTGCGGACGCGCGAACTGCATCGCGCCGGCCGTCGCAAGGTGCCTTATCCGGTTGTCGCCATCGTCGGCTATACCAACGCCGGCAAGTCGACGCTGTTCAACCGGTTGACGGGTGCCGAGGTTCTGGCGATGGACCAGGTGTTCGCGACGCTCGACCCGACCATGCGCGAGGTGAAGCTGGCGAGCGGGCGCCGCATCATCCTGTCGGACACGGTCGGCTTCATCTCCGACCTGCCGACAATGCTGGTCGCGGCGTTCCGCGCCACGTTGGAAGAGGTGATTGACGCTGATCTGATCCTGCACGTGCGCGACATCTCGCACGAGGAGAGCCAGGCGCAGGCCGACGACGTCAACGAGGTACTGACCAGTCTCGGCATTGATCTGACGCCGGCGGAGAACCACGTTCTGGAAGTCTGGAACAAGATCGATCGTCTGTCGCCTGTGACGCGAACAGAGGCGGAAAATGCTGCGCGCTTTCGGTCGCCGCGCCCGGTGCTTGTATCGGCGGTGACGGGCGAAGGCCTTGCAAGCCTGCTCGATGCAATCGATGCGCGGCTCGGCGTCACCGACGAGATCGTGACTGTTCCGATTGGCGCTGGCGATGGCAAGCTCCGCGCCTGGCTCTACGAAAATGCCGATGTGATCGCGACTGAAGAGAGAGAGGACGGCAGCGCCTCATTCACCGTGCGCATTCCCGCCGATCGCAAGGGTCGGCTCGACGCACGCATCCAGAAAGCAAACTGAGCGCACACAACGAGTGAGTGCGTGGGTGTAGACTGCCGAGCCTTGACGTACGCACAAGCGTGCATGCGCCCAACTCTTGCTCAAATTGTCTTGCAGTGTCATAAGACAACGCGCGTCGTCAGACTTGGTGGCGCGTTTTTTCATGAGCCGGCTCTTGGATGGCACGGCGTGTGAACCTGGAAGACCACAGAAGCGGAGGTGTCGATGCGCGACACTCATATCATCCGCACCCCACGAGAGGGTGCCTGACCCCGCTCTCCGGCGCTCGTCGGAGCGCCTGGTCGTGCGCGCCAACTGAGGGCGCGCTGCTGCACTGAAACCGTTCAATCGAAGACCTAGAAAGTCTGGTGACCGCGATGGAGCTTTCACTCCATGACGCGCCGGCAAACGCGCCTGCTCGCGCGCGTGCCGCCACACACGAATTCATCCTGTCGCCCGCTCAGCAGGCGGCGCTTGTGCGCTTTCCGCGTCGGCGGCGGAAGGCGGTGCGCGCGCTTGCGCTGTCGCATCCCTATCTCGCTCAGCTCCTGCTGTCTTTTCCCGCAGCGCTCTATGCGATGGCATGCCGGCGGCCACAGCTCGCGGTCGACGCCCGCAGCCAAGTCATCGCGGGTGGATCACTGAAGGAGGTCGCGGCGGCACTCGGTCTGCCGTCGTGGACCCGTCGCGTGCCGCCGGAGGGTTGCTGCGCCGCGCTGCTTCTGCCGCTGCCCGATGGGCCGCTCATCTCCGCGCGCATCGGTAATCTGATGCCATCGGACGCCGCGGACTGGCCGGGCTGGCTGGACGGGGTGAGCGTTGGCGCGAGGATCGCGGGCGACGACTTCGCACTGTGGGTGGCGCGGGAGCTGAAGCGCGTGCGGCGGCCGGGATCGGTCGACGGCATTGCCACGATCGCGATGTGGGCATGGTACGGCGCTGAGCGACGCAATGCGGCGAGCACGATGATTCCGGCGCCATGGCGGGCGGGGCTTTCGCTCGCCAACGCCGCTTCTGGCGCGCGAGCCTGGCTGGAAGGCATCGAGTTCTTGATGGTCGAGCCGCCAGGCCCGATCGGGCTTTCACCACCGGCCGGCGACACCGTGGATGGGTTCACCTTCGTGCCCATACCCTGGGGGGCGCCGCTCGTCGCGGAGGGAGTGCGCATGCGCAACTGTCTATCCAGCTACGCGGGAAGCTACCTGCGCGGAAGCCGCGTGTGGAGCGTGCACCGTGATGGCCGGACAGTGGCGGATCTTGAACTCGCATTCGGTGGTACCGAGCGTGGCGTGCCGCGGCTGGTTCAACTGCGTGCGGTGAGCAACACCGATGCTCCCGACGCGATCTGGGCGGCTGTCTACCGCTGGCTCACGCGCTGGCAGGTGCTCGATACTCCGCACCCGGTCAAGTCCGAGGTCTATCGCCGGCGTCCGGGCGCCTGGCACGACCTCTGGCGGCCGCTGTGGGAGGCGCATGGCTTCAGGCCGGGTCTGCCTTACCCCGTGATCGCTGACTACTGCCAATCGGCAGAGCAGATGACGGACGCACTCGACGACCTCGCCTATCTGGAGCGACGGGGGCGTTGAGCCTACCGGCGCCATGTGATCGCTGCTGGCATGATCGTGGTGGCGGAAATCCGTGTGTAGGGTCAAGATGTTCGCATCTGCGAACGTTTGGTGACGGGGATCACGGAATCGGTTGGAGGCGACATGGTACCCAGGGGTCAAATCAGGCCACGGGGCGGTTGTTCCCGGAGAGCCCAAACGATCAAGGACGACATGAGCAACACCATGATCAAGAAGGCGTTTTTGTGCGCAGGCGTGAGCCTCGCCCTGACGCTGCCGGCAATCGGCGGCGGGATTTCGAGCGATCCTTCCGACGGCCATGCGGCGACGCAGCGGGAGCGTGCACCGGTTGTGCTCGCCAATGTTGCGCCGGAGCCCAACGGTATCGTCAGGCCGGGCTCCGGCGTAGCGATGCCGAGCGTGCTCTCCCGTGTCGCCAAGACCGGGGACGGGGCCGCGGACAACGACGCCCAGGCGGTGACGACGCCGCGGGACGCCCGCGGCGCTGGTGCCCAGGTGCCGCAACACTCCGATGGCCTCGCCAGCTTCAAGGTCGAGATGAATGAGATCGACGATCTGAAGTCGGTCTACGCCACCGTGCGTTCCACCGATCGTATCGAGGCGCGTGCGCGCATCGGCGGCACGGTTGCCACTCTGGCGGTCGACGAGGGCAGCCAGGTGGAGACCGGTCAGGTGATCGCCCTCGTCGCCGATCAGAAGCTGGCGCTCAAGCTGAAGGCCGTGTCGGCACAGATCGCCGGCCTCAAGGCGCAGCGCGAGAACGCCGAGCGTGAGCTTGGCCGGCAGGAAGAGCTGATCAAGCGCGGCTTCACGCCGAAGGCGAAGGTCGACGAACTCAGAACCCAGCTCGAGGTGGTGGACAACCAGTTGAAGTCGGCCGAGGCGGATCGCGACGTCGTCACGCGGCAGGTGCAGGAGGGCGAGGTGTTGGCACCGGCTTCTGGCCGCGTGCTGCTCGTGCCGGTGACGGTCGGATCGGTGATCCTGCCGGGCGAGAGCCTCGCAACGATTGCCGCCAACGAATACGTGTTGCGGCTCGAACTGCCCGAGCGGCATGCGCGCTTCATCAAGAAGGGCGATGCGGTACAGGTTGGCTCGCGCAGCCTCCAGGCGACGGACAAGGCGCTGCTGAAGGGCGAGATCTCGCAGGTCTATCCTGAGCTGCAAGGCGGCCGTGTCGTCGCCGATGCGACGGTGGAGGGCCTCGGCGACTACTACGTCGGCGAGCGCGTGCTGATCTACATCTCCGGTGGCAAGCGCCGTGGCATGGTGATCCCGCGCGGTTTTGTGACGACACGCTATGGCTATGACTTCGTGCGGGTCTCTCGCGGTGGCGGTGAGGTGTCCGACGTGGTCGTGCAGCTCGGGCTTCCGGCACAGCTGGCCGATGGCGGCGATGGCGTCGAGGTGCTCGGCGGTCTCAACCCCGGCGACGAGATCGTGCAGCCATGAGCCAGCAATCCAACAACCCGGCCGGGTCCGCGAACCTCGGTCTTTCGGGGCGGCTGACGCGTGCCTTCATTGCGTCGCCGCTGACACCGCTCTTGCTGCTCGCAGCGCTGGCATTGGGCCTCATTGCGCTCGTATCGCTGCCGCGCGAAGAGGAGCCGCAGATCTCGGTGCCGCTCGTCGACATCATGGTCAACGCCGATGGCCTGCGCGCCGAGGACGCCGTGCGCCTCGTTACCGAGCCGCTGGAGACGATCGTCAAGTCGATCAACGGTGTCGAGCACGTCTACTCGCAGACGGTCGACGATCGCGTAGTGGTCACCGCGCGCTTCCTGGTCGGTACGGAGGCGGACAACGCCATCCTGCGCGTGCATGACAAGGTGCGCGCCAACATGGACAGGATCCCGGTCGGCATCGCCGAACCGCTGATTGTCGGCCGTGGCATCGATGATGTCGCGATCGTGGTGGCGACGCTGGCGCCCAAGCCGGAGGTGGCGGCCAACTGGAACGACAGCCGTCTCTATCATCTCGCCGACGATGTGCGCACGGAGCTGGCAAAGCTCGACAACGTGGGCCTTTCCTATCTGTCCGGCGGGCGGCCCGACCAGATCCGCATCGAGCCTATCCCCGAAAAGCTCTCGCTCTACGGCCTGACGCTCGCCCAGCTCGTCGGCAAGGTGAAGGAAGCAAATCGCGCCTTCGTCGCCGGCAACGTGCGCGACCAGAACCGCTCGCTGCCGGTCGTCGCCGGGCAGACCCTGAAGGGAATTCCCGACATCGGCTTGCTGCTCATGACGACGCGCGACGGGCGTCCTGTTTATGTTCGCGACGTCGCCAAGGTGGTCGTCGATTCAAAGCCCCAGGAGAGCCGCGCCTGGCAGATGCGTCCGATTTTCTCCGGCGGAGGCACGAGCGATGCACATGCAGGCGCCGGGGACGGTGCACATGTGACAGGTCTGACTCGCGTTCCGGCGGTATCGGTGGCGATAGCCAAGCGGGCAGGCGCCAACGCCGTGACGCTGTCCGAGGCGATCATCGCGCGTCTCGACCAGCTCAAGGGAAAGCTGATCCCCGACGACATCTCGGTGTCGGTGACGCGCAACTATGGCCTAACCGCCGACGAGAAGGCGAACGAGCTGCTATTCCACCTGGGGCTCGCGACGGTATCCATCGTCTTGCTGATTGGTCTTGTCATCGGCTGGCGCGAGGGCGTCGTGGTGGCGATCGTCATCCCGACGACGATCCTGCTGACGTTGTTCGCCTCTTACATCATGGGCTACACGATCAATCGCGTCAGCCTGTTCGCATTGATCTTCGCGATCGGCATCCTGGTCGACGACGCCATCGTGGTGATCGAGAACATCGCTCGTCACTGGGGCATGGCGGATGACCGCTCCAAGGTGCAGAAGGCGATCGAGGCGGTGGCGGAAGTCGGCAATCCGACCATCATCGCCACGCTGACGGTTGTCGCCGCCCTGTTGCCGATGCTGTTCGTGTCTGGCCTGATGGGCCCCTACATGAGCCCCATTCCGGCCAACGCTTCTGCGGCGATGATCTTCTCGTTCTTCGTCGCCGTGATGCTGACGCCGTGGTTGATGGTACGCATCGGCAAGCCACATGCGAGCGGACAGGGCGGCGGTGCACATGGTGCCGATGGCCATGGCGCCGACGACGGCGGGTTGCTCGGGCGCCTTTACGTCAAAGCGGCGCGGCCGATCTTGCAGACGCGCAAGGCAAGCTGGATCTTCCTGCTGGCCGTCGGAGCGGCGACGCTTGCCTCGACGGCGCTGTTCGCGACCAAGTCGGTGACGGTGAAGCTCTTGCCGTTCGACAACAAGTCGGAGCTGCAGGTCATCGTCGATCTGCCCGAGGGATCGACGCTGGAATCGACTGACCGGGTACTGCGCGAGGCCGCTGAGAGATTGCAAACGCTGCCGGAGCTCGACACCATCGAGGCCTATGTAGGGACTGCGGCACCCTTCAATTTCAATGGTCTCGTGCGGCACTTCTATCTGCGCTCATCGCCTGAACTCGGCGATCTTCAGGTAAACCTCAAGGCCAAGCATCATCGGACGCGCACCAGTCACGAGATCGCGCTCGACGTACGTGCCCGCCTCAATGCGGTCTCGCTGCCCGATGGCACCTCGATCAAGGTCGTGGAAGTGCCGCCGGGTCCTCCGGTACTCTCGACGCTCCTCGCCGAGGTCTATGCCAAGGACCCTGAGACACGGCGCGCGGTGGCGGAAAAGTTGAAGGCGGCATTCCGCACGGTGCCCTATATCGTCGACGTGGATGACAGCTACGGCCAGCCGGCCGAGCGACTGCGGATCTCGATCGATCAGGACAATCTCGAGTTCCACCGTGTCGAGGAAAGCGACGTCTACGATACGATCCAGGCGTACATGACGGGCCTTCCGGTCGGCTACTCGCACCGCGGTGGTGGGCGCCATCCCATCGAGATCGCGGTAGCGCTGCCCAAGTCGATGCGCACGATCACCGCCGAGACGCTCTCGACGCCGGTGCCAGCGAACGCTCTGCCGGGCAACCGCTCGATCGTCGAGCTGGGCGACGTCGTCAGCATCAGCCGCGAGCGTGCCTCCTATCCCGTGTTCCGCCACAACGGCCGCCCCGCCGAGATGGTGCTGGGCGAACTTGCCGGCGCCTTCGAGGCGCCGATCTACGGCATGCTGGCGGTCGAGGAGGCGATCAACAAGGCTGACTGGGGTGACGTGCAGAAGCCGCGTATCGCCTATCACGGCCAGCCTGTCGACGACACGACGCCTGTGCTGCTCTGGGACGGCGAATGGGAGGTGACGTTCGTCACGTTCCGCGACATGGGCGGTGCGTTCGCCATCGCTATCCTCGGCATCTACTTCCTCGTGGTCGCGCAGTTTGGTTCGTTCAAGCTGCCGCTGGTGATCCTGACACCGGTGCCGTTGACTCTGATCGGCATTATGATCGGGCACTGGCTGTTCGGCGCGCCGTTCTCGGCGACGTCGATGATCGGTTTCATCGCGTTGGCCGGCATCATCGTGCGCAACTCGATCCTGCTTGTCGACTTCATCCGCCACGGCAGGCGACCGGGTCAGAGCCTGCGCGCAACGCTGCTTGAGGCAGGCGCTATCCGGTTCAAGCCGATCCTGCTGACAGCGGTGGCGGCGATGATCGGCGCGGCAGTGATCCTGACCGATCCGATCTTCCAGGGCCTCGCAATCTCCCTGCTGTTCGGTCTCGTCTCCTCGACGCTCCTCACAGTGCTCGTTATTCCCGCGATCTACGTGGTGCTGCGCGATGACGGCGTACCGCTCGAGCCCGGCGATGGCGAGCCCGATCGGGAGAGCCTTGAACCTGGCCCGGCCGCTACGGCATGAGCATGATGTCTCGTTGAGATCGTTCACCGACCCTTTGCCTGTTGTCGGTGGCGCTCGGGGCGGTTACGGTCTGGTCCGATAGTTCATTGAGCGCGGGAGGTGGGCGATGAGCGGTGAGGGCGGCGGCTTCGATCTGGGTTTGCTGGACGATGCAGGCACGGCTTACCGGCGCTACGCGGCAGGCGACAAGATCTTCGTCGCCGAGGACGAAGGCGATTGCTTGTACGTCGTGCGGTCCGGCACCGTCGAGATCCGATTCTACGGGACTGTGCTCGACCGCATCGGCCCGGGTGGCATCTTCGGCGAGATTGCGATGATTGATGGTGGCGCGCGATCAGCAACGGCGATCGCGGTGGAGGATTGCGAGGTTGCGCCGGTCACGCGGGAGGGCTTCCTCGTGCTCGTGCGGCGGCAGCCCGAGTTCGCACTCGAGGTGATGCGGGCGCTCGCTCGGCGCATCCGCGGCATGAACGAGAGCGTTTGATCGCTGTCGACTGAATTTTGCGACATGCCGCGAGAGCATTCTCCGACACACAATGCAGCCTAATGGCCCTCGACCTGCAGGACGAGATCGGTCGGGAGTGCCGTGCGGAGCTACCGTGCTTTGTGTATCAGGCCGGCGTCCTGAGGCGCTCGCGCACGCTCTGAACGCTTTCCCTGGGGTGCTGCACAGGCGAAACGAGGCGCGGGGCACGCGACGCCAAACGCCCCGGCGCAGCGGGAGCTGCTGGGCCGGTCTCGGTGTGGCGATGGCGCTCATGGCCGAAAGGCTGCAGTTGTCGCATCGTCTCCAGCACGCGGCCGCGCGGCAGGTAGACGATGGCCTCGGTGCCCTTGCGCAGCTCCGACAGGAGTTCGAATGATCCACCGTGCAGTTCGATCAGGTTCTTGACGATCGGCAGGCCGAGGCCGGTTCCGCCCTCGGCGGTCTCGTGCGCCAGCGAGCCCTGGCCGAAGGCCTGCATTACCTTCGGGATTTCGTCGGCGGGAATGCCGGGGCCGGTATCGCGGACGGAGACATACTGACCGCCGTCGCGCGACTGGCGGACCGAGACGGTGATGCGGCCACCCTTGGGCGTGAACTTCAAGGCGTTGGAAATGAGGTTCAGGCAGATTTGGCGGATCGCGCGTTGATCGGCCCAAACCTGTGGCAGGCTGAAATCCATGTCCTCGACGAGCGACAGTCCCTTGCCGTCGGCACGCAACTTCAACAGGCGGCAGCAGTCCTCGGCCATGTCGGTGAGCCGCATCGGCTCCTCGTGCAGCTCGTAGCGGCCGGCCTCGATGCGCGACAGGTCGAGGATCTCGTTGATCAGGTTGAGTAGGTGGCGCCCGCTGTCGTGGATGTTGCCGGCATACTCGCGATAGGTCGGATTCGACATCGAGCCCAGGATCTCCGACTTCATCACTTCGGAGAAACCCATGATCGCATTCAACGGCGTCCGCAGCTCGTGGCTCATGGTCGCCAGGAAGCGAGACTTGGCCTTGTTGGCAGCCTCGGCACGGCGGCGGGCCTCGTCAGAGAAGGACTTTTCCTCCTCCAGCTCGGCGATGAGCGCGTCCTTCTGGGCGCGGAATTCGAGCATGGCAAGGGCCGTCGAATTGAGGCCGCGCGCGAGGAAGACGAAGTAGATGTGCACGCCGACGGCCATCAGCGCGAGGGCGATGTAGAACGATTCATTGAGTAGCGACAGGCGCGCGACGATTGCCAGCGTCATCGGGATCGTGCCGGCGTAGAGGATCGGGATGACGGTCGAGGCAAAGGTCATGCGAATGGCGAGCACGACGATAAGAGCCGCGAACAGGAACACGTGCGAGGAGAAGTGCGGCGGGGCCAGCGCATGACCTAGTATCGCATCACCATGTATTGAAACGCCGACAAGCGCGAAACCGGCCCACGCCAGACCGCTGATCAGCTCGGACGTGATGAGGCGGCGGCGCCATACGCGCAGCGATATCTCCTCACGCGGCGTATTCTGGAAACGCCGGCACAGCTCCAACTGAAAGACCTTGGCGCCGATCACAGCGA
The DNA here is from genome assembly GCA_020638035.1 of Hyphomicrobiaceae bacterium. Taxonomy (GTDB): domain Bacteria; phylum Pseudomonadota; class Alphaproteobacteria; order Rhizobiales; family Hyphomicrobiaceae; genus JAEUMD01. The sequence goes on along the minus strand of JACKJI010000020.1, from coordinate 11,839 downwards.
ACAGCCACATGATGGCCTGGGGAACGGGTGCCCAGAACATTGAAGCAAGTGAGAAGATGGCGGACAGGCCGGTGATGGTAAAGGCGGCGGAGAGTTCGTTGCGCACGAAGATGGCAAGCATCTCGTATTCGAACTCGGGCTTGATCGTGGAGCCTTGGGCCAGCTTCTGGCGGGTTTCGCGCAGATCGTCGGCGACGCGACGGCGATCGTCGCGCCGATTGCGGGATCGGTCGTACTGCTCCGTTGTCGCCGCGTCTTGCATTCGCATGTTCGAGTTGTGCCCGAGCGGTCCGAGCTGCTTGCGGGCCGGACCGCTCGTGCAATGATGGGCGAGGAGGGCGCCGGCGCACCATCCTCGGGTCTCGGTTAATTTCCGTCCAATTCGCTAACTTTGGGTTTATGGATTGTGCGTTTGAGGAACATATTGGATCGGCAACTTGATCAGTTTCTGCAGCGCCATCCGCGACTGAAGTGGCTGTTGGCTATCGTCCTGGTGGGGATCGTGATCGCCTTTGGCCGGCCGCAAGACGCAGGCCGGAACGAGCCGCTTGATCCCGGTGACAGCCGAGAAATCTCCGGATTTGCTCGCGTTGTCGACGGGGACAGCCTTTTCGTCGGCGGCAATGAAGTGCGACTGGTGGGCATAGATGCACCCGAAGGGCCGCAGACTTGCGAGCGGGCGGGCAAGGCCTGGAATTGCGGAGAGGCGGCGCGCGGGGAACTCGAACGGCTGATCGGTCGCCAGAAAGTGAATTGCAGCAGCGTTGAGCGCGATAAGCATGGACGTTATCTCGGGACGTGCCAGGCAGGTGGCAGGACGCTCAACGCTGCCATGGTGGAAAGCGGTCTTGCGGTATCATATGGCGGCTACCGCGACGAGGAACGGACGGCCAAGGTCGCTAAGCGTGGGCTTTGGTCAGGAACGTTTCAGATGCCGCGCGAGTGGCGACGCGAGCGGGGCATCGGGGGTTGAGGCATGCCGGTCCGCTGAGGGATGCTCGTCATGCATCGCGGCCGGTGCTGTGAGACGGGCGGTTGGGCAAGGGCAGCACAAGAAGGACGGATGGTTTGAAGATCATCGAGACCAGGACGGCACCCAATCCACGGCGGGTACGCATTTTCCTCGCTGAAAAAGGCATCACGGTTGCCTACGAGCAGCGTGATCTGATGGCCGGGGAGTTGAAAGATGCCGCGTTCACCGCGCTCAACCCGCTGCAGCGCGTGCCCGTGCTCATTCTGGACGACGGCACGGCGATCTCGGAATCGGTGGCCATCTGCCGCTACTTCGAAGAAGCAGAACCCGTCCCGCCGTTGTTCGGAACCGGGCCTGTCGGTCGGGCCCAGGTGGAAATGTGGCAGCGCCGGGCGGAGCTCGGTCTGTGGCTTGCTGTGGCTCAGGCATTCCGGCACCTGCATCCCAAGATGGCGCATCTGGAGGTGCCGCAGGTCGCTGCGTGGGGAGAGGCGAACAAGCTCAAGGCCCTGGAAATGATGACGATGTTGGACGTCCAATTGCGCGGCAACCAGTTTCTGGCAGGTGATCAGTATTCGATCGCGGACATCACGGCACTGGTGGCCATCGACTACCTGAAGCCTGCCAAGATCGCCCTGCCAGAAGGGCTGGAGGGGCTGAAACGTTGGCATGCGGAGGTATCGGCGCGGCCCAGTGCGGCGGCCTGAAGTGGACCAAGGCAGAGCATATTCACACAACGGCTTGTTCCCCAGGGAACAGCGCCCGATCAAGCGTCGCGCTATCGACGACATTCAGGGAGACTGAAAGTCAGTAGGGATGTCGATGGAACTCACCGTCATCGGCTCGGGCGACGCGTTCGGCTCGGGCGGGCGGTTGCAGACGTGCTTCCACGTCACGACCGCCAACAAAGAATTCCTGATCGATTGCGGGGCGACCGCGTTGATCGGATTCCACAAGTTGGGCCGTGACCCCAACCGGGTCGGCACGATATTCATATCGCATCTGCACGGCGACCATTTCTCCGGGTTGGTGTGGTGGCTGTTGCATGCGCTGCACGTGTCGGGCCGCACCGAACCGCTCGACATCGTCGGTCCAGAAGGGACAGCCGAGCGCTATGCTGTGGTGGCAGAAGCTCTGTTCCCTGGATCGACGCGGCGAGAGCCACGTCATCGGCTGACTTGGCACGAGCTGAAGGAAGGCCAAGTCACGACCGTCAACGACATCAGTGTGAAGCCCTATCCGGTGTGCCATCCCTCAGGCGCACCGTCCTATGCTCTGCGGATCCTCGCCGATGGAAAGTCGATCGGCTTCTCGGGGGATACCGAGTGGGTTGAAGCACTCACCGACGTCGCAGCCGATGCGGATCTCTACATTTCGGAGTGCTTTGGGTTTGACGAGCCATCGTGCTGTCACATGAACTGGCGCGTCATCGAGCAGAACCTCGATAGGCTGACGTCACGGCGCATCATGCTGACGCACATGAGCCCGGTCATGCTCGCCAACCGGGACAAGGTGCGCAATCCGCGCGTGATCATTGCGGAGGATGGGCTTACGCTCGACGTGTGACACCGAGTAAAGACCTCGAATGACGCCGCGAGAAAGCAAGCCTCATCAATCGCCACGGGGCGCTATGCGCCGGCTCGACAGGCTGGTGAAAGAAATCCGTTCTTGCCGGATTTGCCGAGATGCGCCACAGCGCGCGGCACTTGCCCATGAACCGCGCCCGGTGCTGCAGGTGCACGTCAACGCGCGACTGGCGATCTCCGGCCAAGCGCCCGGCACGCGCGTGCATGCCTCAGGGCGGCCGTTCACCGATCCTTCGGGCGACCGGCTACGGGCTTGGCTGGGGATCGGACCCGACATCTTCTACGACGAGACGCGCCTGGCCATCGTGCCCATGGGCTTCTGCTTTCCCGGGCTCGATGAGAAGGGCGGCGACCTGCCGCCGCGGCCCGAGTGCGCTCCGCTCTGGCGCGAGCGCGTGTTGGCCGAGCTTGGTAATGTCGAACTGCTGTTGCTCGTTGGGCAATACGCCCAACGCTGGCACTTGGCGGACAAGGCGAGCCGTAGGGCGACCTTGACCGAGACAGTTAGGGACTGGGAGCGAATTCTGGCCCAAAGTGCGCGCCCACGGCTGCTTCCGCTGCCGCACCCGTCGTGGCGCAACAATGCGTGGCTCAGGGCCAATCCGTGGTTCGAGACCGAGCTGCTTCCGGCTTTGCGGGCGGAGGTTGCCCGCCTGACCGCCTGAGCGGCACCGGCACACCCCGTATGGCGGAACGAGGCTCGACCGGTACACGCTCAGGCTTGAAACTGGGAAGTGTTGCGGAGAGCCGGCAATACGACCGGGCCTCACATCGTAATTCAGCACCTTGACGCGGTGGTCAGGCGGCAAGTGTCGCCGCGCTGGCCTTCGTCGCTGGCAAATCGGCAGGCGTGGCGAGCGTATCGGGCATCCAGTGATGGCGGTCTGCCTGCGCGTCGAGTTCATCGCGCAAGAAATCGAGATCCTGGCCGGCGCGCTCCAGCGTGGCGAGAACGTCTTCGACGGGCGTCGAGCGTGCCGATGCAGCAGCCCAGACGATTGCGCAACGCAGGCCGGATTTGCAGTGGGCGAGGATCGGTCCGCCAAGCTCACCTGCCGCCGTGATCATGCCCTCGACGACGGGATCGGTGAACAACTCGTGCTTGTCGAGGGGAAGGAAGCGGTACTTGAGCCCCGCCTGCCAAGCCAATTCAGCCTCGCCCTTGTTGTTGAGCTGTCCCTGTTCCTCATTGTCGGGGCGGTTGTTGAGAATGGCCTTGAATCCAAGCCGGGCCGCCTCGGCGAAATCCGCCGGAGCCAGATCGCCCGTGATGGCGAAATCGGGCGTCAGATAGACGATCTCTTTCATGTGGCGGCACCTTGGGGCTTGGTTAGCTGTGGTTTGGATCACGTCGGCTAGGGTTGTCGGGCTCCGGTCGCATCGGCATGGGCCGTTCTGGCGCTGACGCGTCGGGGTGAGCGGCGTGGTCTAGGTTGAGGCTGGGTGACTTGGCGACTCGCCGCGGAACGCCCAAGCCTCAGCGCCGAATATGCTCCCGCGGCGCGCAAAATCCAAGGCCGATCCAGGCAAAATACGAAAAAAGATACCATTTAACTGCGCATTCCCTGGACTGTAGTAAAAAAATGATCTAATGCTCCTGCCATCGCGGAACGAAATTCTTCTTCAGAGGTGTCCGGTGCTGGATGAGATGGACGTCAAGATCCTCAGGCTGCTGCAGAAAGACTGTACGCGCCCGGTGGCCGAGATCGGCAAAGAGGTGGGACTTTCGACGACGCCGTGCTGGCGGCGCATGCAGAAGCTGGAGGAGGCAGGCGTTATCCAGCGACGCGTGGCCGTGCTCGATCCCGCGAGCGTCAATGCCGGAGTGACCGTCTTCGTCTCGATCAAGACCGATCAGCACTCGCTGGCGTGGCTGGAGAAGTTCCACAAGGCTGTGGTCGATTTTCCCGAGGTGGTGGAGTTCTACCGTATGTCGGGTGACATCGATTACCTGCTGCGCGTCGTCGTCCCCGACATCGCCGCCTACGACGAGTTCTACAAGCGGCTGATCGGACGCATCGAGATCGCCAAGGTCTCCTCCGCATTCGCAATGGAGCAGATCAAGTACACAACCGAGCTGCCGCTGTCGTTCGTGCCGATCAGCAAGGAGAAAGAGCCAGCGAAGGCTTGAATGCTGCCGGTACAGCCCCTGCTTTGTGCAGACGAATCCGAGGAGCGTGAGGTCGGTGGGCGGCATGGCTGCTAGGACCTCAATGCGGGTCTGCGGTGGCCCCGGTTTGCTGCCCTGATGGGTTCTACTCGCCGATGATCTTGACCAGCACGCGTTTCCGCCGGCCACCATCGAACTCACCGTAGAAGATCTGCTCCCAGGGTCCGAAATCGAGCTTGCCGTTGGTGATGGCGACGACAACCTCGCGTCCCATCACCTGACGCTTCAAATGAGCGTCGGCGTTGTCTTCGCCGGCGCGGTTGTGCTGGTAGGCGGACACAGGCGCATGAGGGGCGAGCTTTTCCAGCCAGATCTCGTAGTCATGATGCAACCCGCGCTCGTCGTCGTTGATGAAAACGGAGGCGGTGATGTGCATGGCATTGACGAGTACCAAGCCCTCGCGCACGCCGCTCTCGGCAAGGCAGGCTTCGATCTCTGGTGTGATGTTGACGAATGCGCGCCGGCCCGTGATGTCGAACCACAGCTCCTTGCGGTAGCTTTTCACGCTGCGTCCCCTTTGCCTGGGTCCGGTACAAAATCCGGACGCACGCCTGTTAAGCTGAACCGCGGCGGAATTGAATTCAACCCACGTCAGGCATCGGCAATGACCTTGCCGCCCAGAACCTTCATGCGCCCGCGCACGATCGCGATGGGATCGCCGCCATCGACCGAGATCACCACATCGTAGAAAACATTGCGTCCCTGGCGGGCGACCTCGCGAGCGTCCGCAACAAGGCGGGCTTCGAGCGGCGCCGGAGCGAGATAGTCGATCGCCGCGCTCGCTGTCATGGCCCGCTCGCCCGATGAATTGCAGGCAAAGCCGAAGGCCATGTCGGCGAGCGTGAAAATAATGCCGCCGTGACCGACGCCGAACGTGTTGGTGAGATCGGGTCGGACGTGCATGGCAAAGCGCGTGTGACCGGGCTCGGCCACCTCGACGACGATGCCGAGGTGGCGAAACACGGGATTTCGCTTTGCCATCTGCTCGACGAGCCGTAGCTCGGCGGTCTGTGCGGGCGATGCAGGATCAGGCGTAGCAGGCAGTTCGGCCATCGGTGTGGTTCAGGCCTTTGCCTTGTCGGCATTGTTGAGACGGGCGATGAGGCTTGAGGTGTCCCAACGCTTGCCGCCCATGCGTTGCACCTCGGAGAAGAACTGGTCGACGAGGGCGGTGACGGGCAGGCTGGCGCCGTTGCCGCGCGCCTCCTCCAAGCAGATTCCAAGATCCTTGCGCATCCAGTCGACGGCGAAGCCATAATCGAATTTGCCCTCGACCATCGTCTTCCAGCGGTTTTCCATCTGCCAGGACTGGGCGGCGCCCTTGGAGATGGTGTCCATGACGGCGGGAATGTCGAGGCCCGCCTTCTGCGCCATGTGCAGGCCCTCAGCGAGGCCCTGGACGAGTCCGGCGATGCAGATCTGATTGACCATCTTGGTGAGCTGACCGGCGCCGGGTGCGCCGATCAAATTGACCATGCGCGCATAGTGGGAAATGATGGGTTTTGCTCGCTCGAAGACGTCTTTGTCACCGCCGACCATGACGGTCAGCACGCCGTTCTCGGCGCCGGCCTGGCCGCCGGAGACAGGCGCATCGAGAAAGCCGAAGCCCGCCGCGGTTGCAGCGGCATAAAGCTCGCGGGCGACAGTGGCGGAGGCAGTCGTATTGTCGATGAACACGGCACCCGTCTTCATCGCCTCGAACGCACCGTCTTTGCCGATCGTTACGGCGCGCAGGTCATCGTCGTTGCCAACGCAGGAGAAGACGAAATCAGCACCGTCGGCGGCGGCCGCCGGGGTCGGCACGGCGCGGCCTGTGCCGTACTCGGCCACCCATTTCTCGGCTTTGGCAAAGGTCCTGTTGTAGACGGTGAGTTCATGTCCACCCTTCTTGAAGATGTGGCCCGCCATCGGATAACCCATGACGCCCAAACCGATAAACGCGACCTTGGCCATGACCCCGTGTTCCTCCTTGTTGGTGCGGGCGGGAGCATCCGCGACCCCTCGCAGTCACGTCGTGTCTTAATCGAATGGAACAGCGAGGGCCAATTGAAAAAACGCTGATCGGGTTTGCTTGAAGCAAGCCTCGGCGTCTGGGCAATCACAAGCGGTTCCGATCACAGCCTCCGCGTCTACCCTCGATCCGGCATATAATGTTGGCGTGTCACGCGGGCGAGCAAGTTGATGTGCGGGTGGAAGTCGCTGAACGGAGGGGGATTAGGTCATGCAGCACGAAGATGGTCTCGGCGGTCGGCAGGCGTCGGGCGGGGCAGACCTCGTGACGCCTGCCGATATCGCGGCGGCACAGGCGGTGCTGCGGCCGCACATCATTGACACGACGTTCGATCGCAGCCGCACGTTATCCGACATCCTGGGGGCTGAGCTCTGGCTGAAATTCGAGAACCTGCAGTTTACGGGCTCCTTCAAGGAGCGTGGCGCGCTGAACCGGCTCAATGCGCTGGGACCCGAAGAGCGCCAGCGCGGGGTTATTACGATGTCGGCGGGCAATCACGCGCAAGGGGTCGCCTATCACGCACGGCGCTTGGGAATTCCGGCAACGATCGTCATGCCTGCAGTGACCCCGACGGTGAAGGTGGAGAACACGCGCGCACTAGGTGCGGAGGTGGTACTCGAGGGCGAGAGCCTGGAGGAGGCCTCCGCGCATGCGCTGGAGCTTGGTGCGAGGCGGCGGCTGACGTTCGTCCATCCCTATGACGATCGGCTCGTGATCGCCGGACAGGGAACGATCGCGCTGGAAATGCTGGCCAAGACGCCAACGCTCGATGTGCTGGTCGTACCGATTGGCGGCGGCGGCCTCATTTCGGGCATCGCGGTTGCCGCCAAATCCATCAATCCGCATATCCAGGTTATCGGCGTCCAGGCGGCGCTCTATCCGTCCATGTACAACGCTGTCAAAGGCCAGCATCTGCCGATGCGCGGTGATAGCCTCGCGGAAGGCATCGCGGTGAAAGCGCCGGGAAACATCACGACGCGGCACGTCCGGGCTCTTGTCGACGATATCGTCCTGGTGAGTGAGGCCGACATCGAGGCGGCGCTGAGCCTGCTTTTGCAGATCGAGAAGACGGTCGTTGAGGGCGCTGGCGCGGCTGGCCTCGCGGCGGTCATGGCCGACCGGCACCGTTTCCACGGCAAGCGCGTCGGCCTCGTCTTGTGTGGCGGCAACATCGATACACGGCTGCTCGCCTCGGTGCTGACACGCGGGCTAGCTCGCGAGGGCCGCCTCTCGCAGCTTTCCATCGATATTCCCGACCGGCCCGGACAGCTCGCTCGGGTAACCGGCGTTATCGCGGAGGCGGGTGCCAACATCGTCGAGGTCTATCACCAGCGCGTGTTCACGGTGCTGCCGGCCAAAGGGGCGGAGCTGCACGTTGTCATCGAGACGCGCGATCGCAGGCATCTGGAGAGTGTGGTCGAAGGTCTGAAAGCGGCGGGCTACGCAGTGCACGTCAAGGGCGTGTAGGCGGCCCGCTGAAATCGTGCGGGCCAAAGTCGGCAAGCATGCCGGCGGCTTGTTGACGGGAAGGCGTGGCGCAGGGGGCGGGGCCGTGTTAGGAGGCGGGCTTCGCTCGCCGCGCCATATCGAGATCGCATGCAACTCTTCACCGAAATTCTGATGAATGTGACGCTCCCGATCGTCGCGCTCGTCGGATTGGGTTTTGGCGCGCAGCGGCGATTGAATCTGGATGTGCCGAGCCTCAACCGGCTCATCGTGTTCATCATCATGCCGGCGTTCCTGCTCCATTTCCTGTCCGCCGCGCGCCAGCCGATCGGCGAGCTGTGGCCGACGATCTATTTCACGGCAATCCAATTCGCGCTTCTGTTGCTGCTGGGATGGCTCGCGGCGAAGCTCTTCCGGCTGCCTGCGGAGTATGCACCGATCCTCGCAATGGCGACGGTCTATGCGAATGTAGGCAACTATGGAATCCCACTGGTGAAACTCGCCTTCCCGGAGAGCTTCATCCTTCACCAGTCAGTCATCACATCGATGATGACGATTTTGATCGTTTCGGTCGGGGCGTGGATGCTGGCGCCAGACCGGGGCGAACGAGGCATGCTGGCGCGACTGAAGGTGGCGTTCGAAACGCCGGTGGTGCCGGCGGTGCTTGTCGGCCTCGCCCTACGCGCGGCGGAGATCAGACTGCCGCCCGTTATCGGGACGCCCATCGAACTCATCGGAACAACGTTTCCGCCGCTGGCGCTATTCGCTCTTGGCGCGCAGCTTGCTCAGACCGGCCGAGGTGGTCTGGAGGCCGGCCCCTTGAGCCTCGTGCTCATCTTGAAGCTTTTGGCGGCGCCGGCTCTGACGTGGGGGCTTGGACTGGCGCTCGCTATTCCTGACGATCTCTTGGATCTCTACGTCGTCGCTGCGGCGACACCGGTTGGCGTTTTGCTGGCACTGTTTTGTGCCGAGTACGACCGACAGCCACGATTCGTCTCAGGTGCCGTGCTGTTCTCGACGCTGCTGTCACCAATCGTGGTGACGGGCTGGATTCTCCTAGTGCGGCTGTCTTGATGCGTCCGTGACGCGCATGCTTGGACGGTTCTGCAGGGCTATTTTGATCGGCGCGCCAGAACGCGCAGCTTGCTCTGGAGCCCCACTCTGTCTAGAGCAGGGGCACTCTAGGGTGAAACAAGAGGGCGCGAGCAGCAATGCAGGACACCACACATCTATCCGGCGTGATCGCGCCCGTGCTGACGCCTTTTGCGGAAGACGGCGGACCCGACACCGATCGCTTCATCGAGCATTGCGAGTGGCTGCTGGAGGACGGGTGCACGGCGCTGGCACCGTTCGGCACGACGAGCGAGGGACCATCACTAGGCCTCGATGAGCGCATGGAACTTCTCGAGGACATGATCGAGGCGGGCATCGATCCGGCGCGACTCATGCCGGGAACAGGTGCGCCGTCGCTCGCCGACGCCATCGTGCTCACCCAGCATGCCGTCGATCTGGGGTGTGCAGGCGCGCTGGTCTTGCCGCCCTATTTCTTCAAGCAGCCGGATACCGAGGGTCTTTACCGGTATTACGCGGAGCTCATCGAGGAGGTCGGTGATCACCGTCTGCGGCTCTACCTCTACCACATTCCGCAGATGACGACGGTGCCGATCACGCTCGAACTGATTGATAGGCTCGTCAGCGAGTATCCCGACGAGATTGTCGGGCTCAAGGATTCTTCGGGCGATATGGCCAATACGCTGAGGGTCATCGAGGCGTTTCCAGATCTCGCGGTGTTTCCCGCCTCCGAGAGCTTTCTCATCGAGGGTATGAAGCACGGCGCGGCAGGTTGCATCTCGGCGACGGCCAATGTGCAGGCCCGCGCCATCCGTTCGCTTTATGATCAGGCCGATAGCGAGGTGGCAGCGTCGTTGCAGGCACGAGTGGCAGAGGTTCGCGCGGCGATTCAGAAGGCGCCGACCATCCCGGGCCTCAAGGCGCTGATCGCGCATTACCGCAACGACCCGCAATGGCTCGTCGTGCGGCCGCCGCTTGTGGCGATGGAGGCGGCCGAACAGGCCCGGCTGGTCGACGATCTGCAGCGCGAAGTCGACTTCTCAATACCGATCGCCATTGAAGCAGGTTGAACAATATCGATCAGCTTGTGTTGAAAAAAGCAATTGAGCGAGTCTCCGGTGGGGAGACTCGCTCAAGCGCGGTTCAGCAGCAACTATTTGGGTCAGCGGTCGTGAAGAGCGTTGGGCGCGGCGGAAGAGGACGATGCCGGCTCGGAGGATCTGCTGGTCAGCGCACGGGGATTGAGAAGAGAACTTAGAAGCAGCGCAGCCGATAGAGAAAAGCACAGGATCACGCCGATCCGCCCCCATCTCTGTTCCGGCCCGCCAAGTCCTTTCGCAATCAGATCCATTTCCGATGTTCCGGCTAATTCGTTCCAGTCGCCGTCTGTAAATAATTCATTATCCGAATTTCGTGGCGTCGTCCACGACGGGGTATTTATTTGACTAATTAGAAAAGTGTGAATTTCACGATTTGTTAAGCTGATTATTTAGAAATTAATTAGGCTTGTTTGCGGGCTTGCCCGCGGGTTCGACGGAACGACCCGGGGCGAGAGCTGCGGGATCGATTGCCAACTCGATGAGGAACGGGCCCGCAGCGGAACGTGCTCGCTCAAAGGCATCTACGAAGGCACCAAGATCACCGACGCGGATGCCATCGGCGCCATGCGCCTTGGCCAGCGCGGCAAAATCAGGATTGACGAGGCTGGTCGCAGTAACGCGGCCCGGATAGTGCTGCGTCTGCGCCGCGCGGATGGTGCCGAGGCCGGCATTGTTGGCAACGATGAGAACGATCGCCGCGCCGTACTGCACCGCGGTCGCGAGATCCTGCGATACCATCTGGAAGCAGCCGTCCCCAGCCAGGGCGATCACGTCGCGCTCAGGTCTGGCAAGCTTGGCGGCGATGGCTGCGGGCAGGCCATAGCCCATGGAGCCCGACTGAGGAGCGAGCTGTGTCAGCGGCGACTTGTAGGTGAAGACGCGATGCAGAAAGGCAGCGTAATTGCCGGCGCCGTTGGTGATGATCGCATCGTCGGGCACAGTGGCATCGAGGTGGGCAATGACATCTTCCAGGCGGAGCGTTCCGGGTGAGGGCGAGAAGCTGCGTGACGACTCGTAGACGGCGCGCATATCGGAGCGCAATCGACTCCAGCGCATGCGCATGCCAGCGCGAACCGATGGCGACAGGTCATCAAGGCGCTCGGCGAAGCGATCGATGGTGGAGACGATGCCACGCGCGACGTGATGGTTGCGGCCGATGCTCATGGCGTCGGGATGGACGTGGATGAGCCTCTGCCGCGGCAAAGGAACGGCGATAGAAGTGTACCCGCCGGCTGTCACTTCGTCGATGTGGGTGCCGATGGTGATAAGCAGGTCGGCTGAGGCGAGTGCTGCCTTGAGCTTGGGTGGTGGTGCGAGACCTGCGTGACCACAATAGACGGGCGAGCGATTGTCGATGGCGTCCTGGCTGCGGAATGCGGAGAGAACCGGTACGTCCATGCGCTCGGCGAACGCCTGCAACCGCCGGCTCGCCTCCGGTGTCCAGCGTCCACCGACGAGCAGCACCGGCCACTCTGCGGCATG
>JACKJI010000002.1 GCA_020638035.1 Hyphomicrobiaceae bacterium | reverse complement strand
GGGTCGACGGCATCAGGCCGCGCCAGCGGCACGGGGATGAGCTTCGAAGGCGGGCACGACCCCGGCACCTCGCAGCCGTCGTCAAACCGCCAGATGTGCGCACGCGAATACTTCTTGTCGAGAAAGTCCTGATCGCCGCGCGTCCAGGTCACGGTCGCAGTGTGCTCCCCCGCCATCACCCATTCTCCGCGACGAACGCGTCGTAGCCGGCGCGATCGAGTAGCGTTTCGGTCGCCGCCACGTCGGCGAGCCTGATTTTGAAGAACCACGCTTTGCCTTCCGCGTCCTCATTGACGAGCGCGGGGTTAGCGACGAGATCGGCGTTGGTCTCGACCACCTCGCCATCGAGGGGCGCGAACACGTCGCTCGCCGCCTTCACGCTTTCAACGACCGCGATCGCCTCACCGGCCGCGACCTTGCGGCCGATGTCGGGCAATTCGACGAACACGATGTCGCCGAGCTGTTCCTGTGCGTGGACAGTGATGCCGATGGTGGCAACATCGCCCTCGACGCGGACGTATTCGTGATCCTTGGTGAAGCGCTCCAGTGCCATATGCAGTGGTCCTTTCTGGCTAGCCCCTGGACTGAGATCCGGGTGCGGGAGACGGGCGAAGAGTTGTGAGGTGAGCGTGAACGGGGCGGCAGGTCAACTCGTGCCGCGGTGGAAACGATGTGCGACGAACGGAAGTGGCGCGATGCGAGCCGGCATGGCCTTGCCACGCACGACGAGCTGCACCGGCGTTCCGGGTGTCGCATGGTCGGGCGGCACGTATCCCATCGCAATGGGACCATCGGCCGACGGGCCGAAGCCGCCGGATGTGATGACGCCGATCGCTACACCCGCAGATGACAGGATCTCGGTGCCCTCGCGGGCGGGTGCCCGGCCATCGGGCCTGATGCCGACGCGTCGGCGCGTGGTGCGGTCCGACAGCTCCCGTTGAATGCGTGCTGCTCCAGGAAACCCGCCTTGCTCCCGCCGCCGCTTCTGGATCGACCACGTTAGACCTGCTTCCACCGGCGAAGTCGTCTCGTCGATGTCATGGCCATAAAGGCATAGGCCCGCTTCGAGCCGCAGCGAGTCACGCGCCCCAAGCCCGATCGGCGCGACGCGCGCATCACCAAGCAGCAAGTCCCATAGCCGCACCACGTCATTCGAAAGCACGGAGATCTCGTAGCCGTCCTCGCCCGTATAGCCGGAGCGCGAAACGTGCGCTGAGATGCCTTTGAGATCGAGTCGCCGGGCGCTCATGAAGTCCATATCCGCCGCCTCAGGCGCGATCGCTGAGAGCACGTCAGCGGCCATCGGCCCTTGCAGCGCCAGCAGCGCATAATGCCGGTTGGGGACGAGCCGGATCGACTTGGTCGTCTCCGCCAGAGCTGCGATGCGAGCGAAGTCGACGTCCTTGCGTGCCGCATTGACGACGAGGAGCAGGACACCGCGACGCACCTCCTCTTCGCTGCGCGTTACCATCAGGTCGTCGATGATGCCGCCGTCGTCATTGAGCAGTTGCGTGTATCGCTGCTGGCCGGGCTTCAGCTCGGTCAGTGCTGCGGGAACGAGCTGTTCGAGAAAGGCCGCGACGGTCTCATGGTTCTTGTCGGCCGAAACGAGATAGGCCTGCCCCATGTGCGAGACGTCGAACAGGCCGGCCTTCTCCCGCGTCCACAGGTGCTCTTTCAGGATGCCGTGTGGGTACTGCACGGGCATCTCGTAACCGGCGAACGGAACCATGCGTGCACCGGCTGCGACGTGCTTGTCGTAGAGGGGAGTTCGTTCCAAGGGTGCTCTGTCGGGAGATGATGCACTCATGTCAGGTTCCTCGGGCTCACGGCGCAGCAGGGCGCATAGGCACCTTGCCGATCAAAGCCCCCTCTGTCGCGGAACCTGAGAGATTGGACCAGTGCCGACCCGCAAAAAAAGCGGTGGAACGGATCTTGTCCCCTTGGGTGAGCCGCACGCACAGAACCGTGCGCAACGGCTGCTTTCCAGAGTGTCGTCAGGCGGCGCGGTCCTTCTGCCTGAGAGTTTCCGGGGCGGTTGCTCCTTCGGCGCTGGCTGATGTGACGCAATCAGCCAGTCTCTCCCGCGCGCCATGAGTCGTGCGCACTCAACATGGTGTCGCTGGACCCGCTGGTCAACTCGAACAAAAGGGGGGTGGCTAAGCCGGAATGCCACAGGGATCATGGCTGGACGCGGACTTCAAACGTTGCAAGGGGACCGTCGTGCCGAATTATTGTGCCATCGCATTCCTTTGCAGACCGGCTGCCGGGATGTCGGAGACGGCACGAACAGCTACGTGATGGACAAGGCGCGCGTCTCCTCTACAACCTGACGTGGATGACGCGGACATGGGACGGGGGCTGAGGGACCGCATGGTACCGGCGCACGAGGGACGACAACCGGGAGATGTGGTGGCGCGAATCGAGGCACGTGCCATGCGTGCGCTGTCGCGGATCGCGGAACAACCGCTGTCCGCCGCAGTCCTGCTCGTTGCCCTCGTTCTTGCGCTGCATCTGCCCGGCAATTTCCTGTTGCCGCCGCTCGATCGCACCGAAGTGATCTACGCGCAGACGGCAAAGCAGATGCTTGAGGCCGAGGGGCCGTGGACCGCGCCGAAATTCCAGAGCGAGCCAAAGTTTGAAAAACCGCTCGCTGTGCTGTGGCTGCAGTCGGCGAGCGCCTGGGTGAGCGGCGAGGTCGATCAGATCCGCGGCTATCGCATCCCGTCGATTCTCGGCACCATTCTAGCGGTCCTGTTCACGTACTGGGGTGGGCGGCACTTGTTTGGTGTGCAGGTCGGCATCATCGGCGCCGCGCTTCTGGCGACCATGCTCGTCGTCACGGTGCAGGCCACGCTCGCCATGCCGGAAGCACTGATGCTGGCGGGGACATGTGCAGCGCTCTTTGCATTGGGGACCGCTTATACCGCCAGCGAAGACGCCGATCCCGGACGCAGGAATGCGCTACAGTTCTGGCTGGCACTTGGTGTTGGTGCACTCGTCAACGTTGTGACGGTGCCGCTGATCGTGTTTCTGACGGCGCTTGCGCTGGTGGCTTTTGATCGCGGCGATGCCGGCTGGCTGAAGCGGCTGTGGTCGTTGCCGGGCTTCTTCATGTTCCTTGTGCTGGCGGCGCTGTGGCCCATTGCGCTGTGGATGGGCGGAACGCTCGATGCCGCGCTGGCACAGTGGCGTACCGATGGCTTGCATCTGCTGCTCGGGCCGCAGGAGATGAAGTGGCGCGTGCTCCCGGGCCTGTTCGTCGTCTTTCTGCTGCTCGGCATGTTTCCCGCCGGCTTGTTTCTCGGTCCCGCGATGCTGACTGCGTGGCGCGAGCGTGCAACGCCGGCGATCCGCGTCCTGCTGGCGTGGGTGCTGCCCTATCTGTTGTTCCTGGAGCTGTTCACCCGCAAGACACCGCTCTACATGGTGCAGGCGATGTTGCCGCCGTTGGCCATGCTGTTCGCCGTCTGGGTGGTGCGCGCGCGGGAGCGCGGCGTGGTCGGCGCTGGTGATGACATCGTCGAGGAGCGCGGCTGGTACAAAATCGGCACGATCGGCTGGCTGCTCCTCGTTGTCGGCCTCGTCGTAGCACTATGGGTGCTGCCATTTCTGTTGAAGCTATCGGTGTCGCCGCTCGCAGTGGTGCTTGGTGTTGTCACCCTCGCGCTCGCCGTCCTCGCAACGAAAGCGATGCTGTCTGGTCACCGCCTTGCTGCCGCCACATCGCTCATCGCCATGGCCGTTGCCTTCAACAACTTCGTCATCCCCGTCACTTTCGCCGGCCTGAAGCCTGTCTGGGTGGCGACGGAGGTTCGCGCCGCAGTCGACGCTCTGCGCCGTTGCCGTCCGGGTGGTGCCTGGATCGAAGGTTACAACGAGCCGAGCGGCGTGTTCGAGCTTGGTCTGCGGGACGTCTCGCTTGCGGCATTCCCGCTCTATTTCGCGGTGACGGACAGCGTCTGGAAGAAGGGACAGGAAGACCCCAAGACGGTTGCCGAAATGTCGCCTGTCGCCTGCGTCGCAGGTTACGACTTCATTCACTCGTGTTCACACCGCATCACGGTAACGGTGCTGAAGAGCGGTAGCAGCAGTTTTGAAAACTGCGAGATCCCCACACGCTTCCGCTGCAAGAACGTGCCGGACAAGCCGATGATCGGGCGGATGTGCAAATAGCCTACTCACCCCGCCTGCCACCGTTATGCCGGCCATCGGGCCGGGAGCGCGGAAGCGGTGCGAGGACCAGGTGCGGCTTACTCGGCCGCCGCCTTCAAGTCATTCGCCGCGAGCCAGGCGGCCAGATCGCGCAGCGCACGTTCCGATGCGGCACGCTTCTTTGCGAACGCCTTGTCCTTGCCCTTGATGCGTCGGCCTTCGGCATCATGGCTCGGAGCCTCGGCGGGAGGCAGCAGACCATAATTGATGTTCATCGGCTGGAACGAGCGGCGCTTCGAGCGCGAGGGAGCATCAGATGGCGCAGGCGTCACGCTGTCTGCATCATGAGCGATCGGCTCATCCTCGAAATCGTGCACGATATGCCCACCCGTGATGTGACTGACGAGTGCACCGAGAGCGGTGGTCGGCGGCGGCGTGCGCGGGGGGAGCCCCAGTCGTTCGGCGGCTGCGAGGCGCCCGGTGACAAGCCCCATCGCCGCGCTTTCCACGTAGCCTTCCACGCCCGTGATCTGTCCGGCAAACCGCAGCCGTCGATCGGCCTTAAGCCGCAACAGTTCGTCGAGCACCACCGGCGAGTTGAGGAATGTATTGCGATGCAAACCCCCGAGCCGCGCAAACTGTGCGTCGGCAAGCCCAGGGATCATGCGGAAGATACGCGTCTGTTCGGCATATTTCAGCTTGGTCTGGAAGCCGACGATGTTCCACAGCGTGCCCAGTGCATTGTCCTGCCTGAGCTGCACCACTGCATAGGGCCGCATGCCCTGCGTGCGCGGATCGGCAAGGCCAACGGGCTTCATCGGTCCGAAGCGCAGCGTGTCGCGTCCGCGCTCAGCCATCACTTCGATCGGCAGGCAACCGTCGAAGTAGGGGGTGTTGGCCTCCCAGTCTTTGAACTCGGTCTTCTCGCCAGTGAGAAGCGCATCGACGAACGCCTCGTACTCGTCCCTGGTCATCGGGCAGTTGAGATAATCGGCGCCCGTGCCGCCGGGGCCGGCCTTGTCGTAGCGCGACTGTTTCCAGGCGATGTCGAGATTTATCGAGTCGAAATGTACGATCGGCGCGATGGCATCGAAGAAGGCGAGCGAATCCTCGCCTGTCAGTTTCAGGATGGCATCTGTCAGTGCGGGTGAGGTGAGCGGGCCCGTCGCGACGATCACGCTGGACCAGTCGGCAGGGGGCAGCCCTGCCACCTCCTCGCGCTCAAGTCTCACCAGAGGATGCGCTTCGAGCCGCTGCGTCACGTCCGCGGAGAAGGCATCGCGGTCAACCGCCAGCGCACCGCCCGCCGGCAGCTTGTGACGGTCTGCCGCCGCCATGATCAGCGAACCTGAGCGTCGCATTTCCTCGTGCAGCAGGCCGACGGCATTCGTGGACCACTCGTCGGAGCGGAACGAGTTGGAGCAAACGAGCTCCGCCAATCCATCCGTCCTGTGAGCATCTGTGCCTCGGACAGGCCGCATCTCGTAGAGGACCACCGGCACCCCGGCGCACGCCAGCTGCCAAGCCGCTTCCGAGCCGGCGAGTCCCCCGCCAACGACGTGCACGGGCACGATTTTGTCGCCAGTGTTGCGCATCAGTCGCGTATCTTCCGTTACAAGGGAGTTGACGCTACTGGATTGCGGGGACAGGCTCAATTCCGCTATTTGGCCATGAATCGAACTAATGCTAAGCGCAGGGCCCGTCCGAACTTTCCGGTGGCCGAGCAGTTGTCGTGTTGCGGAGCTGTCGCCGAGATCCATTTTGCAGCAAGAGGCCGTATGCCCGCTGGACGTCTTCCGTCACTCCTGTCCGTGATCATCGCGGCACTGGCGCTCGCTGCCTGCACGCATGAGCGCAACGGGCCGACGCTCGGCCATTTCGACGATTTCCAAGTCTCACGGCCGCAGGGCGATGTCGTGCATGTCTGCAGCGCTTACGGCTGCAAGCAGCAGACGCGATTCCGCTTTACCGAAGCTGACATCGGCGAGATCAAGGCCATTATGAAGAAGGCGGCGAAGGACAACAGCGCTGCCGAAGAGCGTCGCGCGGTGGCCTACGCGATTGGCTGGATGGAGCACCGCGTCGGCAAGGAGATCGGTACCGACAAGGACCGCCCAGGTATGGATTTCGCCGCGTCTGGTGACCCGACCCAGCAGGATTGTGTCGACGAGGCGACCAATACGACGTCCTACCTGCTTGTCTTGCAGAACAACGGGCTCTTGAAGCATCACACTGTCGGCACACCCTTCTCCAAGGACCAGCTCTGGCGCGGCGTTGCCGGCTGGACGCACTGGACGGCGGTGCTGAAGGAGAACGAGGGCGGCAAGAAGTACGCGGTCGATAGCTGGATCTACGCCAATGGCGAGAACCCGGCGATCGTCGATGCCGACAAGTGGTACATTGAGGACCTCGCCAATCTGCCGGCATCCACGCGCTGACGACTGCGGGCGCGTTTACGTTTCACGGAATAGCCGCCGTGCTCTCGACCGACCGGCCCTTATCAGGTTGCCGGTTGATTTGCGCTGCCTGCGCCTCCTGATCCGCCTCGCCATTCCGGACTTGGTCGGGGAGATACGCGAGCTGCCGGCTTTGACGCGCTCGTGTTGGCAGGCCCCCCTTGGCAGCCCCCCCGTCGCCGCCCACTCAAAAAGTGCGTGCCGTGCCTGTATCGGGGCTCAGCCATGCCTCGACAGCGCCATCAGGACGCGCCAGCCTGATGATAAAGGCACGCTTCGGAAACTTCCGCTGATATCAGCTGATACGATCACTTGACGCTGAACATCGATCAATTATAATAGAACGGCGTTCAATTAATGGAGTCCGCGCGATGTGGATCGCACGCAGGCGTCTCGTAGAGGATCTGGCTCGTTGGCGGTCGGCCGGTTGGGTGACGGCGGAAGGCGAGGCGCACATCCGTCAGGATCTCTTGGAGCGCCGCTCAGGCGCCAGCTTGCCCACGGTGCTTGGCATCCTCGGCGTCGTGCTGCTCGGCTTTGCGGCGATGAGCTTTGTCGCCGCCAATTGGCAGGACATGCCGCGGCTTGTCCGGCTCGCAATCATCTTCGCAGGTCTCGCCGGCGCCTATGCAGCGGCGGCCGGACTGTTCGCACGCGGCATGGAGAATTTCGCCCACGCGGCAATTCTGCTTGGCATCGCGGTGTTCGGCGCCGGCATCATGCTGATCGCGCAGATGTACCACATTGAAGGCCATCCACCCGACGCCATCCTGGTCTGGGCCATGGGCGCGTTGGGAGCCGGAGTGCTGTTGCGCTCCAATCCGGCACTCGCCGCCGCAACCGCGCTGTTCGGCCTGTGGAGCGGGTGGGAGACGGTGGCATTCAGTTACTATTTGAGTGCGCCTGACAATCTGGTTCCCATCCACTGGCCGCTGCTGCCTGCCGCGGCGGCTCTCGCCGCCGGGTTCACGCTCAACCGCTGGTGGCCGGGTGTGCATCTCGTCGGCGCGCTTTTGTCGGCGTGGCTCGTTTTGCAGAGCCATGCCGTGGGTGGTGACACACGGCACGTGATCGTCGCGCTGATCGGTCTTGCGGTCACAGCCGGCGCGATCTTCGTTGCGCGCGCCAACAAGACCGCGGCGAAGACGGAGGCTGTGGTTGCCGATTGGTCCGCGGTGCTCCTCGGCTATGGGCTCATCACCGCATACGCCGCCCTTTGGACGCTGCAATTCATAGAGCGCCCGCAAACAGCGCAACTCATCCTGCTTGCCGTGCTGACCATCGTGCTGCTGCTCGTCATCATCTTCCAGGGACTGTCCCTGGGCTTTCGCGGCGCAGTGTGGCTCGGCTATGTCGGCTTCTCGATCGAGATCTTCTCGCTTTACGTCAAGACTGTCGGCTCGCTGCTCGGCTCCTCGCTGTTCTTCCTTGTCGCCGGTTTGATCGTCATCGCGCTGGCGGCGCTGGCCTGGCGCCTGCATCGCGCCGAGGGAGACGTGACATGGGACGAGGAGCACAGGCATGTCTGAAGCATCCAATAGGGCGCAGGCCATGACACGCTCCGCCACACATCATCCCGTACTGGTGCAAGCCGCCGCAGTCCTTGCCCGCTGGCGCTACCCGCTGCTGGCACTTGTTGCGCTCAGCCAGGCTGCGGTTCTGGCCTACATGGTGGCCGGTCGCGAATGGCTGCTCGACAATGGCCGGGTGATCGAACTGAAGGTGCAGCCCGTCGATCCACGCGATCTGTTCCGCGGCGATTACGTGACGCTCGCCTACGACATCTCGCAGCTGCCACGCCAACTCATCGCGGGCGGGCTTCGCCGTGGCGAGCGCATCTATGTCCGTCTTGCACAGGACGAGAAGGGGAGCTGGCAGGCCGTGGCTGCCGGACGAACGCCAGCGCAAGCCGGAAGCTCCGCTGGCGGTGTCGTACTCATGGGCCACGTGCGCTATGCCGTTCAGCCCATGACGGATGCTGCGACGGCGCACATTTGGGTCGCCTACGGCATCGAGAAATTCTTCGTCCCCGAAGGCACCGGTCGGGAAATCGAAGCGGAGGTGAGGGCGAGCGACGTCATGGCGCATGTCGCCGTTGCTTCTGACGGGACCGCGGCGCTGAAGGGACTGACAGTGGCAGGCGAACGCATCGAAATGCCGCCACTGTTTCCCAAATAGGTCGCCGCGATCCTTCCCATGATCGTCGCCCGCGCCACCTCACTCGCTTGATGGCGGCACGAGCCGTGCCGCATGGCGCGGTAATGCACTGTGTGGTGCTCAGCCGCGCAGGGCTTGTGCCGCGACGAGCAGGCAGAGAAGACCGAAAAAGACCACGATGACCAGAACCGCAGTCCAGCGCGGCGCTGAGGGACCGGACGACGACATTGGGTTGCCCTCGGCATCGGTTTCGATCGGGTTCGTCGTTTGTTTGAGCGGGGAACGTACGGGCTTCATGGCAGTTGTCCTGTTGGGCTGCGCGACGCACGCAAGTGGCGTCCGCTGCAGCGGGATATCGATGAGGCTTGTTAGGCGGAATGGCGCACGCACAATCCGGTGTGCGAAAAGCACGACGCGGTCGCGGTCAGCGATGAAGCGAGCGCTCAGGCGTCGGGAGGTCCACGCGGGCGATATGCGGTGTGGGCTTCGCGGTCGCAGGGCGCCGCTGTTGAAGGCGCTGTTGCGCGGCGCTCGCGAGGCAATGGTCCGACGAGCGCAGGCACAAGATGACACAGCACATGCTCGTGCTCTGTCGTTCGTTCATCGCGGCTGGAGGACGGATTGTGCCGTGTGCGCTCAGCCAATTCGGCGGCGCCGATTGGCCGCAGCACGGCATCGTGGCGTTGTGGCACACCGAGTTGGTGGGCGGGCGGCGCTTTCGTGCGCGCGACCGAGGCGGCACCGTCCAAGGATGCGAAACCGATCGACTGGGCAGGGTGCGCCGCAGGGAAATTCAGCGGCCGATCAAAACTCGCCACCACCAAGACGAGGAAAAACGCAGCCAGCGTGAGCAAGGCGTGTTGGAAACAGCTGCTGGCGTTTTTCGTGGTCACGTGTGTCGTTGACCGTGTGTGATGTCAGAGCGGAGACTTTGGGTCCGGACCCTAGGTCGGTTCTTGGTGGCTCGCCATCAACTCGTACATAGGGCCATGCGCTGGGCGCATGTCTGATGGAAACGGTCGACCGAAAATGCAGGGTTCGGTTGGTCGGCATGAATGAAATTCGTCATTGAAAATATCGCTATATCAATCGGTTGGTTCTTTTGTTGGCAGGGTTGCCGGCATCGGCGGCCGGGTGACCATGTCAACCCTGCCCGTAGACGTCCTCTGTCCCTGCTGCGTGATCGGCGCTAAACGGCCCGCCGACCTCATAGCCGGCGCACCGGTGCGCCGACCTTCTTTGCCGCCCGACGGTGGCGCATCGCGGCGTCTTTGCGGCGCCCCCAGATCAGGTCGGCCCGAGCCGCTTAGCTGATGATTCATATCCGCCCCATAGTGTTCGCCATCGGTCTGATGCTCGCGATCCTGTCGGCCACCATGCTGCTGCCGGCACTGGTCGATCTCGCCGACGGCAACAGCGACTGGCGCGCCTTCTTTGTCGCGGCTGTGTTCACGTTCATTATCGGCGGCCTGTTCGTGCTCGTGACGTATGACGAACGTCAGGTACAGCTCGGCGTGAAGGACGCCTTTCTGCTGACGACACTAAGCTGGATCGTGTTGTGCGGGTTCGCAGCCATACCCTTCATCGGCGTCGGCATCAGCTACACCGACGCATTTTTTGAAACCATGTCCGGGCTGACGACGACCGGCTCGACGGTGCTCACCAAGCTCGACGTGTTGCCGCGCGGTGTGCTCCTGTGGCGTGCGCTGCTCAACGGCATCGGCGGCATCGGCATCGTCGTTATGGCCTTGCTCGTGCTGCCGTACCTGCGTGTTGGCGGCATGCAGCTCTTCCACACCGAAAGCTCGGACAAGTCGGAAAAGATCGTTCCTCGCGCTCTCGAACTCGTGTCGGCGACGGCGGGAGTCTACATCGGTCTCATCTTCCTGTGCGCGGTCGTCTATGGCCTGCTCGGCATGTCGATGTTCGATGCGATCTGCCATTCGATGGCGACACTCGCGACCGGCGGCTTCTCGACGCACGACCTGTCGTTCAAGTTCTTCAACTCGCCGGCGATCGAGTGGGCCGGGACTTTTTTCATGCTGGCAGGCGCGCTGCCGTTCGTGGTGATGATCCAGGCGCTGCGTGGCGGCGTCAGGGAGCTGTGGTACGACGAGCAGGTGCGAGGGTTCCTATCCTTCATCGCCGTTTTGACGCTCGTGCTCGCGGTGTGGCTGTCGGCGACGCGCGGCATCGAATTCCACAACGCGGTGCGGCTGTCGGCCTTCAATGTGACTTCGATCGTGACGACGACGGGCTTTGCCAGCGACGACTACACGCTGTGGGGCACGTTCGCGATCGGCGTGTTC
The DNA here is from genome assembly GCA_020638035.1 of Hyphomicrobiaceae bacterium. GTDB lineage: Bacteria > Pseudomonadota > Alphaproteobacteria > Rhizobiales > Hyphomicrobiaceae > JAEUMD01. The sequence goes on along the minus strand of JACKJI010000002.1, from coordinate 309,174 downwards.
TTCCTGCTGACCTTCGTCGGCGGATGCTCAGGCTCGACGGCAGGCGCAATCAAGATCTACCGGCTGCAGGTGGCGGGTCTCCTGACGCGGCGGCACTTCACGCACCTCATCACGCCCAACCGCATTGTCACGCTGTCCTATAACGGGCGGCGGCTGCCCGCGGACGTGCCCTTTTCGGTCGTCGCGTTTCTGGCGATCTACATGGCGACGGTCGGCATCTTCACGGTGCTGCTCGCCGGCATGGGGCTCGATCTCACGACGGCGCTGTCGTCCGCGGCACAAGCGATCGGCAACGTCGGTCCGGGGCTTGGCGAGATCGTCGGTCCGTCTGGCAACTTCGCGCCGCTGCCGGCACCGGCGAAATGGGTGCTGGCGTTCGCAATGTTGCTCGGCCGGCTCGAGCTCTTCACGGTGCTGGTGCTATTGAGGCCGGAGTTCTGGCGCCTCTGATACTGACGGCGTCACTCACGCCGTGGCGACTTGACCGCGATAGCCGGCAAGCGCCCCTTCGACGAGTTCGCGCGCAAGAAGGCGATGGGGAGCCACAGGGCCCGGCATGGCGATCTGGCCGGCCGGTACCGGCACGAAACCGAAGCGACCGTAGTAAGGCATGTCGCCGACCAGCAGCACGAGCCGGAAGCCGCTCGTCGCGGCGTCCTCAAGCGCACGCGCGATCAGCGTTTTGCCGTAGCCGACACCCTTCAGCTCGGGATCGACGGCGACGGGGCCGAGCAGCACGGCGCCAGGGCTGCCCCCGATCGTGATTGGTGTCATGCGGAGTGCGGCGACGAGCCGGTCGCCCAGATGGGCAACGCGGCAGTGGGGCGTGAAGGCCGCAGTCCCTTCGCGCACCCGATAGGCGGTACGCGCGTAACGGCCCGGACCGAAGGCGGCGCGGTGCAACACGGAGATCGCCGCAAGATCATCCGCTTCGACTGGGCGGATGCGAAGCTCGCGGGACTGTGGCGGATCGCATGACATGGCGCCAAGGGCCTTCGATAAAGGTGCCTTCGATGCGTGCCTGGCGAGATGCGAGACGGGCGCCGTGGCGGAAACGTGGAGCCTGCTGCTGCGCGACGGTGCCGAGCGCGGCGAGGCGGCAGGCGCATAGCATGCGGGTGGGGGCGGGTCCAGGGGAATGGCGGGCCACGATGGCGAACTGCGCAGCCTCCGTGACTACCACACGGGCGTGCGCGCGGCGGTGCCCAGGATCTCGGCGATCCGTCGACGTGTCGGCGGGTGGATGTCGTCGGGCAGATCAGCAGGCGGAAAGAACTTCTGCTCGGCGATTTCCATGTTGGGGCGGGGTACGACAGGCTGTCGCCAGGCGCGCAGCACAAAGAGGGCTATGTGGTCGCCGGGAAATGATTTGAAATTGGCATAGATGCCGAACAGCTCGGGCGCCGCCTCTGGCATGACCCCGGTTTCCTCCGACAGCTCGCGGAGCAGCGCTTCCTCCACCGTCTCCCGTTTCTCTACGCCACCGCCAGGGAAATGCCAGCCCGGCCGATAGGTGTGGCGGATCAGCAGGAAGCGGCCGTCCGCGTCGATCACCGCACCTTGGGCGCCGAGCGTCAAGCCGCGCGAGAGCCGCCAGTAGCGCTGCAACCCTCTGGTGACGAGTTTACCGATGGGCACGCCGCGCTCCTTCGTCCGTCGACACCTCGTCTGTTTGATCGATCAAGGCGAGGCTGGCAAGCCGCCACTGCTGGCCATGCGCCGGGGCGGCGGCTAATAAGGGCATCCGGCCGAGGACCTCATGCCCAATTCAATCATAATCGCGCACATCTCGGATGTGCACATCACGCCGCTGGCCGGGCTTGCCCCCCGCCATCTCAACATCAAGCGCACGCTCGGCCTGATGAATTGGCATCGCGGGCGCAAGCACGTGCACCGCGCAGAGGTGGCCGACCGGCTTGTCGCCGACATGCTGGCAACGCGACCGCACCACGTCGCAGTGACCGGTGACCTTTGCAACATCGGACTGCCCGGAGAGTACGCCGCCGCACGCGACTGGCTCGGACGTGTCGGACCGCCGGAGATGGTCAGCGTGGTGCCGGGCAACCACGACATCTATACGCGGATCGGCGGCCATCCCGGAGTCGGGCTCTGGCGCGAGTACATGACTTCGGACGAGTTTGGTGCCGGCATCCCTGGCGTGGCGGAAACGGACATGGGCTTTCCCTATGTGCGGCGTATCGGGAGCGTAGCGCTCGTGGGCGTGAATTCTGCGGTTGAGACGCGGCCGTTCGTTGCGTCCGGATGTGTCGGGCGACAGCAACTGGCGGCGCTGGCGCGCGTGCTCGGAGCACTGCGTGCGCAAGGGCTCGCACGCATCGTGCTCATCCATCATCCGCCGCTGCCGGGTCTGGCACCAAAGTCGAGGGCGCTCACGGATGCGGCAGCGCTGGCCGACGTGTTGGCGCAGTCGGGCGCCGAGCTTGTGCTGCATGGGCACAACCACCGTGACATGGTGAATCACGGCGACGGGCCAGTGGGCAGGATCCCGGTGGTCGGCATTGCATCGGGCTCGGCCGGGCGGCGGCACAAGGATGAGCCGCTCGGCCGCTACAACCTGGTTCGCGTGCGGCGGGTGGACGAAGATTGGTCGATCGAGATTACAGGGCGCGGGTCCAAGACGCCCGATGGCCCTGTGGTCGACCTGGACCGACACGTTCTGGACGCGCAATCGACCTGAACAGCAACCGCGCAGCACGCCGCAAAATCGACAGTGGGACGACCGGGCATCAGACGACGCAGAAAAATGGGTTGAATTCACCCCGCCTACTCATGGCCGAGAACCGGCTTCGGGGCTGGAGCAAGAACATGACACACGGATGGCATGCATGAGGCCGGAATCGGCAACGACACAGAGCCGAAGCGGCGACGGGCGAACCGTGCGGCCGGCGTGGCTCATCATCCTGGCCGCGGCAACGATCGCCGCCGTCGGCATGGGGCTGCGGCAGGTGATGGGGCTCTACCTCAAGCCGGTCAGCGATACGCTAGGCCTCGGCCGCGAGGTGTTCGCGCTTGCCATCGCCATTGCCAACATCGTCTGGGGCGTCGCCGCGCCAATCACTGGCGCCGTCTCGGACAGTTACGGTAGTGGGCGTGTCGCCGTGTTCGGTGCGCTGGCAACGACAGCCGGGCTGTTGATGCTCTATGGCGCAAGCACAGAGCTGCACCTCATAGTTTCCGGCATTTTCCTCGGTCTCGGTGTCGCCGGCTGTGGCGTCAACGCGATGGTGGGAGCGGCTGCGCGCGCGGTGGTGCCGGAGCTGCGCACGCGGGCGATCGCCATGATCGGCATGGGGTCGGGCGTCGGCATTCTCATCGCGATGCCCTACACACACCTCTTGATGGCGCTGATCGGCTGGCGGGCAAGCCTGCTCGTGCTCGCGGCGACGGCTTCCTCGATGCTCGTGCTGGCGTTGGCTGTGCGAGGCCGGCCGCCGCCGGTCGAGGGCGAGGCACCACAGAACCTCGGCGCCGCACTGCGCGAAGCGTTCTCATATCCGAGCTTCTGGTTGCTCAACGCCGGTTTCTTCGTCTGCGGGTTCCACGTCGTGTTCTACGGCACGCATCTGCCTGCCTATGTCGCCGACAAGGGGTTCGATCCGGGTATCGCCGTTGCTGCGCTGACAGTGGTCGGACTGGGTAACCTGCTTGGAACCTATATTGCGGGCGAATGGGGCCGCCGGCTGCCGAAACGGTTTGGGCTGTCGCTCATCTATTTCGGGCGCGCTTTCGTGTTCCTTGCATTCCTTTACCTGCCGATCACGCCAACGACGGTGATCGTGCTGAGCGGGGTGCTCGGCATCTTGTGGTTGTCGACTGTGCCGCTGACGAGCGGTCTCGTCGCCACGTTCTTCGGCGCGCGCTGGATGACGATGCTCTACGGCTTCGTGTTCCTGTCGCATCAGGTGGGCGCGTTCCTGGGGGCTTGGCTCGGTGGTTATCTGTTCGACCGGCTGCAAAGCTACGACGCGATGTGGTGGATCTCGGTCGCGCTCGGTTTGCTTGCCGCGGCCCTCAACTGGCCGATCCGTGAGGCGTCGGCGCGCCCAGCCGTCGGTGCCGGAGGGTGAAGTCGGCGGGTTGGTTGCGGGCCGCACCGGCGGGTGTATCATCACAACCGGAGCTGGCAGCGCGATGCAGCAAGATTGAAGAGCAACGCGTTTACCAATGCCCAGTCCTGAGAGCGGTGGCCGCGACACAACAACATGTGATGAGCGAGATCTTCGGTGAGCGATACCGGCGAACAAGGACATCAGACGAGCAGCGCAGACGTGATCCGCGCACCGGCGGGCTTTGGCACGGCTCTCGTTGTCCTGGTGGGCCTGGTCGTCGGCGGCGGCATTTACCTTGCCGTTGTGAGGGGCGATGCGCTGTTCCTCGACCTGGCGGCGCTGTCGGGGCTGCTGTTCTGCTTCTGATCGCGCGGACCTGGAGAGCAGACACGCTGGACGGCAGGTGCACCGATTTCTGAAACAAGCTTTTCACGCTGAACCGCGCTACATTTCGTCCGGGCATGCTCTAATCTGTCATCAGAAATGTAACAACAGCGGCACAGACTGCGGTTCGGGCAGCGATGCCGTCACCGGGAGGAACTACATGTTTTGCACTGCACGCTTCATGTCGTACCTGCTCGCTCTGCTGCTTGCGGGCGGTGCCGGCGTCTCAGTCTCGCGCGCGGCGGATGGCGGCGATCCGTTGCACACGCGCACGGTTGAGCGCGCCTATTCGGATGTGCGCATCGATGTGCAGAACGCCATCATCAACCAGGGCTTGACGATCGATTTCAACGGCCGGCTCGGCGATATGCTCAAGCGCACAGCCAAGGACGTCGGGGCTACGGGCGACCTTTACGTCGATGCGGAGTATTTCACGTTCTGCTCGTCGCGGTTGTCGCGCATGATGATGGATGCGGATCCCGGCAATGTCGGGCTGTGCCCCTACACGGTCTTCATGTACGAGCGCGTTGGCGAGGAAGGCAAGGTGACGGTGGGCTACAAGGCGATGCCGAGCCGTGGCGATGCCGGATCACAGGCGGCGCTTGCCGAGATCAATACGCTGCTGAAGAAAATTCTCGATGAGGCAACCGAGTAGGCGCGTGTCCCTCACCCAGTCGATGCCCCGTTGAAGAGCTGCGGCGACACGCTGATGCTTCGCCGCAGATCGATACCTGACTTTCGTCCGCCTCCCGTGCCCTGAGGCATTCTCACGACACGGGCCAGCTTTTGCATCAGTCTGGCCGAAAAGCGCAGTTGACTTGGCATTTGTGTCGGGTGAAGTCAGTGTGTGCTGGTTTCCGGAAAGAACATCTCTGACCGGATGAAAAGGGAACCCGGGGCGGATACGCACACGTGGACAACACGAGGTGCGCTCATCCAGAGCCGGGGCTGCCCCCGCAACTGTAAGCGGCAAGCTCGCTTCATTAATGCCACTGTCGTGCATGCTACGGCACCGCGATGGGAAGGCTGAAGCCGGGCGCTCGAGCCGCGAGCCAGGAGACCTGCCGGCACACGTCGCCCATTCACAGCGCGGGGCGTGCTGGGGAGCGGACTACACCCGTAGTGGCGACCGATGTGCAACCGGTGAAGCGCATCCTGGGTCGGCCGCAGTCGGGATTCCCCTGACAAATGGCACATGCTCGTTCGGGCAAGTCCGCGCATGCGCGTGCGGCAATCAGGCGTTGAGATGGGCGCGTGGGCTCATCATGCGCGCTTCACCCTTCAGGTCGTTACCGAGGGGAACTGATGCGTCATTCCAGAACAATCGTATCGCGGTACGCAGTGGTGCAAATTGCGCAGTCGTTTGCGGGGCACGGGCCGTCGCGGATGCTCTGCAACACCATCATTGCGGGCCTTATGAGCAGCGCGGCCATGGTGCCCCAGTCAGGTGGGGCACTGGCGCAATCCACGTCTCAGGCCGTGACACTGCCGCCGGTGGTGATCGAAGGCGGCACGCTGGCAAAGCCGAAGGTCAAGCCCAAGAGCAACCAATCTGCGGTCGATGACAGCGCAACGGCCACTGCCCCGATAAAGAAAACGAACAGCAGTGCGAAAAAGAAATCATCGACAGATGATAGCGCTGGCGCGGCTTCCGCACAGCAGACCGGCGATACTTTCGGGCAGTCCATAGATGGTGATGCAGCTGGCATCAGGTCCAGCACGGGGCAGCCGGCCGAAGCAGTGGGGACTTCGGTATCCGTCGTTACGGCCAAGGAACTCGAAGGCCAGCAAATCCGGCACGCGGCAGATGCACTGCGCAGCCTGCCCGGCGTCCATGTTGGGACGCAGGGCAGCTTCGGCAGCCTGACGCAGGTTCGTATCAGAGGTGCGGAAGGAAATCACACCCTGGTGTTGATCGATGGCGTGGAGGTCAACGATCCAACCGACGGCGAATTTGATTTTTCCAGCCTGTCAGCTGACGGGATCGAGCGCATCGAGGTTTTGCGCGGACCTCAAAGTGGCATCTATGGCTCGAAGGCGCTGGGTGGTGTGGTGAATATCGTGACCCGTAGCGAGCGTGGCCCGCTCACCGCGGTGGCCACGGCAGAGTATGGCGCCTTCAATACCCGTGACATCTCAGGGCGCGTATCGGGGGGCAACGAAAGGGGGTATGCATCTGTCGCGTACCATCGCCGCGCCACTGACGGTTTCAATACGGCTCCGCAGGGCGACGAGGACGACGGCAATCGCCTGTCCACGTTCCACGTCCGTGCAGGTGCTACGCTCATCGACGGGATCAACGTAGATTTCAGTCTGCGCAATCAGCGCAGTGTTGGAGACTATGACGACTTTGGCGGCAACCCTGGTCGATATTCGACGGCCTTCGATGCGCCAAATACCTTCGACCACAATCAGTGGATCGGTTCGGGAAAACTCGACTGGGAGATGTTCGGAGGAGCGCTGACCCATACCGTTCGCGCGAGCCACACCGACATCGCACGCGAAGATCGCGGGTTGTTCTCCACGAGCCAGAACGACAGCACAGCGACGCGATACGATTACACCGGCGTTCTGCAATTGCCCGACCTGGCAGGAGGAATGTTCCGGCACTCCGTCACCGGGTTCGTTGGCCATGAGCGCGAGACGTTCACGCCCAATTCGGATTTCGGTTTCTTTGGGGTGGCCGACGGCGTGACGCGGGAGCGTAACGCCGTCGCCTATGCCGGTGAATACCGGGCGGAGATCGCTAAACGCCTGTTCCTTTCTGGCGTCGTGCGGCGCGACGACCACGATACCTTCGACGACTTCACCACCTGGCGCACATCCGCTTCGCTGCTACTTCCGGAATGGCGCATGCGCCCGCACGCGAGCTATGGTACGGCCGTCAAGCTGCCAACCATGTTTGAGACGTTTGGCTCCATCCCCGGAACCTTCAAGCCCAATGCCGATCTACAGCCGGAGCGGAGCGAGGGTTGGGATGCTGGTATCGAGTTCACGCTGGTCCCGAAACGCGCGCTGCTCGACGTGACTTACTTCGAGGCGGACCTGACGGACAAGATCAACGGCTTCGCGTTCGATCCGGTGAGCGGACTGTTCACGGCGGAAAACCTACCCGGTCGAAGCACACGGCGCGGCGTCGAATTGTCGGCACGCATGGTCGTGGCGCCAGGGCTGGGCATTACCCTTGCTTATACCTACGTTGATGCGGAAGATCCCGATGGCGTTGTCGAGATCCGCCGTCCACCTCACACTGCCCGTGCGGATCTGTCTTACAGCTTCGATAACGGACGCGGTGAGGCTACTCTCGGCGTCGTCTACACTGGAACCAACTACGATCGTATTTTCGAGCAGGTGGATCCCTTCGGCCAGCGGTTGATTAGCCTCGATCAGTATTGGCTGGTGCGCGTTGCGGCGTCCTATGAGCTGCGGCCGGGTCTGGAGCTGTTTGGTCGCGTCGAAAACCTGCTGAATCAGGACTACCAGGAGGCATTCGGTTATGAGACGGCAGGCATCGCCGCCTACGCCGGAGTCAAAATAAAATTCGAAGCCCCACTGCTGCGGCAGGATGCGTTGAAGTAAACCGCTCGGACGTGCCGAGCTTGCCGGCGCCACGACGGTGTCGACCTGGACGAGACGAGGAGTATGGGCGTGGACAGACGAGGCATGCGGCAGGACAGCGGGTGGGCTTACATGCCTATCTCCGCTGTGCACGGCATGCTCGTGCTGTGCCTCGTGCTCCTCGCGACCATCAACGGCGTTCGTGCCGAGGCTGGTCATACGGCCATGCGCGTCGTCTCGATCAACCTGTGCACCGATCAGCTCGTTGTTGACCTCGTGCCGCGCGACCGCATCGCCGGGCTGAGCCGGCTCGCGGCTGACCCCGTACTGTCGGCCGTTTCAGACCGGGTCGACGGCATCAAGCTTCTGCGCGGACGCGCGGAAGAGGTGCTGGCGCTCAGGCCCGATGTCGTCTTGACGACCGCCTACTCGACACCCGAGGTCGTGGCATTGTTGCGGCGGCTCGGCGTGCGCGTTGAGGTGATCGATATGGCGAGCGATCTCGACGGCGTCCGGTCGGCAATCCGCAGTGTTGCGGCAGCCGTTGGCGAGGCGGCGCGGGGGGAAACGGTGATCGCCGATTTCGACCGGCGCATTGCCGCCGCGCGACCACACAGCCCGCATCGGCCGACGGCGCTCGCCTATCAGGTGAACAGTCTGACAGCGGTGCCGGGCGGGCTGCTTGATGCAGCGCTGACCTCGGCAGGTTTTGCCAACCTCGCGCACGTGCGCAAGCTTGGGCCGGCGGGGCGACTGCCACTGGAGACGCTCATCGCCAAAGCCCCGGATCTGGTCGTACTGGCGCACGATCCGGAACAGTTCCGGACGGTCACGGCCGACAACCTTCGCCACCGGGCCTTCCAGAGCCTGCTCGATCGGCGGCGTCACGTGCACGTTCCGATGCCGTTGTGGCTCTGCGGTACGCCGGCGTTGGCGACCGCGATTGAGGCGCTGGGACGCGAGCGTGCGGCGCTGATGCGCGCGTCGGTCTCCGCTGGCCGCGACCCGTTGATCAGCGCGGAGGATGCGGTCGGCACGGCCGCTCTCCGCCGATGAGTGAACCTAGTGGGACGGCAACGCCAGCCGATCACCCTGTGTCGCGTTTGATGCCGATGGGGCGGTGGGCTTTGGTCATCGGCCTGATTGCTCTCGTCCTCGTCGGGTTTCTCGCCTCGCTGCTGCATGGTCCGGACGGCTTCGGCTTGCCCGAGGGCGAGGACGCCGTGCGGCTCGTGCTCCTTGAAATCAGGTTGCCGCGCGCCGTGCTCGGCATACTGGTCGGCGGCGCGCTGGGCCTGTCAGGCGCGGCGCTGCAGGGCTATCTGCGCAATCCCTTGGCCGAGCCGGGCCTGCTCGGCATGGCCGGTGGAGCATCGCTTGGAGCGGTCATTGCCATCCACACCGGGGCAGCCGGGCTCTTCTCGCTGGCGTTGCCACTGGGCGGGCTCGCGGGCGCGGGGCTTGCGGCGTTGGCCGTCGTGCTGCTTGCCGGGCGGGGCAGCGGCTCTGTGACGCTCATACTCGCTGGCGTCGCGATGTCGAGCGTAGCGGGAGCGCTGACGTCGTTGGTCCTCAATCTCGCGCCCAATCCGTTCGCATCGGTGGAGATGATCTACTGGATGATGGGCTCTCTCAACGACCGCAGCCTGCTGCACGTGTGGATCGCTGCGCCGCTGATCGTGGTTGGGGCGGCGGTGCTGATGTCGACACGCCGTGCGCTTGATGCATTGAGCCTTGGCGAGATGGCGGCGCGCAATCTCGGCGTCGATCCGCGCGCCCTGCGCCAGCGCATCGTGTTCGGTGCGGCGCTGGCGGTGGGTGCGGCGACATCGGTGACGGGGGCGATCGGCTTCGTCGGCCTTGTCGTGCCGCATCTTCTGCGCCCGTTCGTTGCGCACGAGCCGGGGCGTCTGCTGGTGCCGAGCTTTCTCGGTGGCGCGGCGCTGATCCTTTTCGCGGACGTTGGCCTGCGGCTGCTGTCACCGGCGGGCGATCTGAAGCTCGGTGTGGTGACGGCGCTGATCGGTGCACCATTCTTCCTGTGGCTGGTGCTCGCCTCACGTCGGGAGTGGAGTGCATGACGCTGGCGGGCCACGATCTTCAGGTGACGCTCGGCAGCAGGCACGTGCTCTATGGTGCGGACGTCAGCGCCGAACCAGGAGAGCTCATTGCCATCATTGGCCCCAACGGCGCGGGCAAGTCGACGCTGCTCAAGGCCCTTGCGGGAGTGCTTCCGTTGGAGCACGGCCGTGTGACACTTGCTGGTCGCGACATTGCCGGCATGGAGGGGCGCGAACGCGGACGGTGGATTGCCTTCCTTCCTCAAGAACGCGTGGTGCACTGGCCATTGCCCGTGCGAAGGGTGGTGATGTTGGGGCGGCTGCCGCACAATCCTTCGCCGAATGATGCGGAGGCGGTCGGTGCGGCGCTGAAGGCAATGGACCTCGAGGCGCTTGCCGACCGGCCGTGCGATGCCTTGTCGGGCGGCGAGCTGGCGCGTGTGCTATTGGCGCGTGCGCTCGCCCAGGAGGCGCAAGTGTTGATCGCCGACGAGCCGACGGCAGGACTAGACATGGGCCACGTACTGGCTCTGTTCCGACATCTGGAGGCACTGGCGCGGCAGGGGCGCACGGTTCTGGTCGCCGTGCACGATGTCAGCCTCGCGTTGCGACATTGTCACAAAACGGTTTTGCTCAAGGATGGAAAGGTGTTGGCGGCAGGACCTTCAAGGGATGTGGTGACACGCGCGCATCTGGCCGGCGCGTTCGGCGTCGACTGCGAAATCGCGACCTTAGACCACGTGCCGATTGTGTTGCCTAAAACAACCCTGACATGATGCGGCCCTACTGCAATGCGAGCCCGAGGCTCGTTCGGCCGTGCGGCACGGCGTCGATCAAGGGGGCAGAGTGGTTTTCTTTCAGCGGGCGTTGAGCATCAATCTGGCGCTACAGGGCGGCGGTGCACATGGTGCATTCACGTGGGGCGTGCTCGACCGGTTGCTCGAGGAGGAGCAACTCGAGATCGGATGGGTGTCGGGGACGAGTGCCGGCGCGGTCAATGCCGTGGCTCTGGCGGCGGGCCTTGCAGAGGGCGGCCGGGAGGGCGCGCGCGAAAAGCTGCGCGAGATCTGGCAGGCGGTCTACAAGGCGGGCGTTCCAGACCTGTTGCGGCTCAATCCGTTCCTCTACAGCATGACGCGGCAATCGCTCGGGCAGATGGCAGGCCTGATGTCGCCCTACGAATTCAATCCGCTGGGTTTCGATCCGCTGCGGGAGCTGCTGACCAGGGTGATCGACTTCGAGCGCATCCGCGCCAGCACGCCCGTCGGTCTCCTGATTGCCGCGACGGAAGTGGCGGGCGGCGGCGCGCGCTTCTTCCGCGCCAAAGAACTGACGGTGGAAAGCGTGCTGGCGTCGGCCTGTCTGCCGACCCTGCATCGCGCAGTCGAGATCGGCGGCAAGGCCTATTGGGATGGCGGCTTCTCGGCCAATCCGGAACTGGTGACGCTGGCACGCGAAAGTCCTGTGGCCGATACGTTGCTCGTCATGATCAATCCGCGCGAGCGCAGCGAGCTGCCGACAGGGTCACGCGAGATCTCCGGCCACATCAACCACATCACATTCAATGCGCCGTTGCGGCGCGACGTGGAGCTGATCGAGACGCTGCGGCGCGAGGGACGGCGCAGTTGGCTCAACCGCAAGTCGCTCGCGGGACGCCTGCAGCGGCATCGGTTCCATCTCGTCGATGCCGGCCGCTATACGCAGGCGTTGAAGCACGAGACGAAGATGAAGCCGGACTGGGGGCTTTTCACCTACCTGCACGGAGCGGGACGGACCGAGACACACAAGTGGCTCGATCGGCATCGCGGCGACGTCGGCCGGCGCGAGACGGCACGGCTCGCCGAGCGCATCCTGGGTGATGTCCCGACAGAAGCAGCGGACAAGGCGCCAGCCGCCGGCGTACCGGTCAGCGGCATACCGGCAGAGGCGGCGGTGGGGCTGGTGCGCCGCGCGTGAGCGGTACCTAGTGTCGTGAACCGCAAATACCGACACCTTTGCCGCGGCCTCGTCTCGGTCTTTGCGGTTCTGAACGACACTAGCAAAATCATTGATTTGGTGTGGTGTTCATCTCGCAATTGCCGACGAAGAACCAGCCGCAATTGTTGGTCGGCAATTGCGAGACACCACACTAGGTTGCGCCGGCTTTCAAGTTCTACAAAATCGCCGTGCGCACTGAAGTGGCTGAAGCCGCGGGCAATGCCACGGCACCGCCGGCTGAGGTCATCGCTCGACGACTTTCGCGTAGCCATCCGTGATGGTTTCCTCGAGCAGCGCGCGGTAGCGGGCATGATCCGGATGAGTGGGCTGAATTTGTCCCAGCGATGCGGGATCGAAAGCATCCTGACGCTTGTAGACGATCGGTGAGGCCACAGGCATCAGCATCGCGCCCTGCTTGTTGAGCGTGGTGATGAGGCCGCGCATGGCGCCCATCCTGTCGACCTGCGAGACGAGCACCATGCGCATCGCGCCCTTGGTGAGCGATACGAGGTGAATGAACATCGACGAGGCGGGAATGTAGAGCCGTCCACGGTGCGAATAGGTGGCATCAGGCCGGCCGCTCTCTTCGAACAGCAAGGAGGGCCATTCGGGATCCCAGACAATGTCGGTGCGATAGGCGATGATGACCTGCGGCAGAGAAAACGCCGGCCGTAGCGTCAGGTAGGAGCCGATGTAGTGGTCGACGGCGGCCCGGGTGTAGGCCCCCATGTAGACCGGCGCGACGAAGCCGCCCTCGCCTTTGAGGTCCATCGGCTCGTTGGCGCCGTTGAGGGGGGATCCTTCCCACTCTGCCTTGACGCGCTCGAAGTCGAGCCCCAGCACCATGCAGACGTCAAACAGCGTCTGATCGCGCACCGATCGGCCACCGAGCAGATTCTGCACGGTCTTCTCGTGGCAGTCCGCCGCGTCGGCCAGCTCGGCCTGCGTCAGCTTCTTCTCGATCATCGCCTTGCGGATTTCGGCGATGGCGGCGTCACGGTCGCGAGGTGCGGGATGCTGTGGCATTAGGTTGAGCGTGCTTCCGTTTCTTCATTCGGCTCGATGGACGGGCCGGCGCTCGGGACCCTCGCGTCGGCGTCGGAACACTAGCGTAATTTTATCGGAAGTTACCGGTTTTTTCCGCGTTCTGGCTGTTCGGGGTCAGGTGTGGCTCCTCAGCCTCGCGGCGCCCCCCGAAAGGGGGAGGTGGGGGCGACGCAAAAAAAAGAGCCCCCGGCCGCGGACGGCCAGGGGCGGTTGATCGAAGTCGCATTTTTCAGGGCCGGCACCGCTAGACCGCGCCGCGATCCCAGGCATGGTGCATGCTACCGGATTAATGCGGGCAGCGCGGTTGCCGTTCGTCGGGTCGCAACCGCGCTGAGGTGCCCTATGCCGATCAGCGGCCCAGGACGGCGAGGGAAACCGGCACGACGCCGGAGCCCTTCATGCCGATGACGCCGGCGGCGCGGCTCGACAGGTCGATGACGCGGCCCTTCACGTAGGGGCCCCGGTCGTTGATGGTGACCACCACCGACTTGCCATTATGCCGATTGGTGACACGGACCTTGGTGCCGAACGGCAGCGTCTTGTGCGCGGCCGTCAGGGCATTCGGATTGAACCAGCCACCCGAAGCGACACGCTGCGGCTGCCAATAGTAGGAGGCGAGACCGCCGCCGGAGCTGTAGCCGCTGGAGCCCGAATAGGTGACCCTCTTTTTCTTCTTCTTGCTGCCGCCGCTGTACGACGAGTCAGCAGACTCATAGGACTTCGTCTTCTTGTGAGAGGCCTTCTTGTAGCTGGACTTCGACGGCGCGGCCGAACGGGATTCGCCACCACAGGCCACGTGGCCGCCTTGGCAGGCCCAATACGTTGCGTTGGCCGGGGCGGCCGATGTCAGGCCCGCCATGGCAACGGCTGCCGCTGCAATCAGAAGCTTGCGCATGAAACACTCCATCATTCCCGGTGGCGGTTGCATTGCACAACGCTGGGATGCTGCGGCGCGATCTGCGACGCTTGATTTGTGATCATCCCTCGTCCCCCTCTGCGTGCGGCGGCCGACATACGGCTCCCCCGGCAGGTCTGGACTTGTCGTTGAGCCGAACACCAGAACGCGTTCAGCCACCGTGGTTATTGAGGTCTGTTCTGGCGGCGCGACCAGAGCATCAGGAACTCGACGCGGTCAACGCACGAAAAGGATGATTCTGCTAATGTTTCGATGAACTGGATTGAATCTTAACGATAAATTCCAATTGTTCGTGAGTGACGCGCGGCGGCAGGTCGCAGATCCGGAGGCGAAGCGTTCTTGTTCCATGCTGCATTGCGGCAAAAATGTGCTGGCAAGTCGCAGTCGGAGAAAGTGCGGACGGTTGCGAAAAGGGGTGAAGCCGGCACCTCTCACCGCGCCATTCGCAGCCGATGCGCTGGCGGGGTGAGAGGTGCTTGCGTTCGGTAGGGCGGCGGGACTGCCAACCCTCAGGGGAAGGCCGAGCCAGGCTTCAGCCCGAGCGCGCGCAGGATCTTGGCGAGCGGGCAGAAGCCGGTGAAGGCGGCTTGCAGCAGGTTGGCACCAACGAAGGCCGGTACTGCCAGCCAGTAGGGGTGCATCGTGTAGCCGAGGGCCGTGCCGACGAGGATGACGATGCCTGCAAATGCCATGACCATGCGATCGATATTCATGCTGCGCTCCGATGGTTGGGTTCGGGTCCGATGCTGCCGTTCCAATCCTGCTCTGATGCAGCAGGTTGGATGGGGAGAAAATCTCGTTGATTGCGAATGTAGGCGATTATTGCCTCCACTGTCGGGATTGTCGGTGATCGGGATCACCTTCCGGACGCGGACGCAGCGCCGGCAGGCGCCGGCCGTGAGCAGTCCCTTGCGTAGGGTACCAATGTCGAGCACCATGCTGACGGGGTTTGGCGACCACCCCGTGAGGCGGCAGCCCAAGAGTCGACTCCGCTGACTATTGGAGTTGGGCCTTGAGGACGAACGCTACTGAGCATGAGACGGTGCCCGCGCCTGTGCCGACCTTTGCGGAGGCGACGCGCGCTTTCACTCGGATCGGACTGCTGTCGTTCGGCGGTCCGGCCGGGCAGATCGCGATGATGCATCGCGATCTGGTCGATCATCGCCGCTGGCTCGATGAGCGGACGTTCCTCTCCGCACTCAATTTCTGCATGCTGCTGCCGGGTCCCGAGGCGATGCAGCTTGCCACCTATGCCGGCTGGCGCCTGCATGGCGTCAAGGGTGGGCTGATGGCGGGCCTGACGTTCGTGCTGCCGGGAGCAGCGGTGATCTTTGCGCTCGCGGCTCTCTACATGAGCATCGGCGCGACGCCGGTTGCGCTTGCCGTCTTCGTTGGCATCAAGGCGGCCGTGCTGGCGATCGTCATCGAGGCATTGCTCCGTGTGGCACGGCGGGCGCTTAAGTCGCCGCTCGACGGAGTGATCGCCGCCGCGGCCTTCGTCGGCATATTCTTTCTGGCGCTGCCGTTTCCTCTGATCATCGTGATGGCAGCCCTGGCCGGTTATCTGCTGGAGCCTGCGTCTGGGGCTGGACCGCCGCCTGCTCGCAAATCGCCGCAAGACGAGGCACAGCCGGCAGATGGGCACGCTCAGCCTCTGGCGCGCGTGTATGCGGGTCAAACGCTGCGGACTGCTGTCATCTGGCTGGGTCTATGGCTCGTTCCGCTGGGGTTGCTAACGGTGGGCCTTGGCGGCGGCCATGTGCTGAGCCAGCTCGCCTGGTTCTTTTCAAAGCTTGCGGTGGTGACCTTCGGCGGCGCCTACGCGGTACTTGCCTACATGGCGCAGGAAGTGGTGGAGCGCCTGGGTTGGCTCGCTCCCGGTGAAATGCTCGACGCGCTGGGTCTTGCCGAGACGACACCAGGACCGTTGATTCTGGTGAACGAGTTCGTCGGTGCCTTGGCCGCAGGTCGTGCCGGTGGCGGCGTCTCGCTCGGCATGGCGCTTGCCGGCGCCATCGTCTCGCTATGGGCAACGTTCGTGCCGTGCTTCCTGTGGATCTTCGTCGGTGCCCCCTACATCGAACGAATCTCGGCGATGCCGCGGCTGCAGGCTGCGTTGCGGGGCATCACGGCAGCGGTTGTTGGTGTGATCTTGAACCTCAGCGTCTGGTTTGCGCTGCACGTGCTGTTTGCAAAGGTCGACACGCGCGTGCTGGGCCCGCTGCGGCTGACCGTGCCAGACCTCTCGACGGTCAATGGGGTGGCGGCGGCGCTTGCGGTTCTAGCCGCGTTGCTGCTGCTCGTTGCGCATCGCGGCATCGCGCAGGTTCTCGCCGTTTGCGGCGGTCTGGCATTCGTGTTGTGGCATCTCGGGCTTATGGCCTGAGCCAGCGTGTCGGCGCACGTAACTCGGATTGCATTCGGCCGAGGGACGCGGTCAGAGCCAGCCCTTGCGGCGGAAGTAGATGTAGGGCACGAGCGCCGCCACCAGCATTAATAGCAATGCCATCGGATAGCCCAGTACCCAATCGAGTTCCGGCATGTGCTTGAAGTTCATGCCGTAGATGGAGGCGACGAGCGTCGGCGGCATCAGCATCACGGCCATGACGGAGAACAGCTTGATGATCTGGTTCTGCTCGTTGGCGATCATGCCGAGCACGGCGTCGAGCAGGAAGGTGATGCGGTCGGTGAGGAAGCGCAGATGCTCGGTCAGGGAGCGGATGTCGCGATGCACCGTCTTCACGCGGGCGACGTCGCGCTGCTCCTCCTTGCGGTCCTTCATGGCTTGGGCGAGGAACAGCAGCAGCCGGTCGAGTGAAGTGACGCTCTCCTCCGCGCGCGATGTCGTCTCGCCGAGGCGGCCGATGGACTTCAGCGCCACATCGAGACGGCGAGTGCGCGTTTGTTGTCCGCCCTTGATCTCGAAGGCAGCCGAGCCGATGCGGTTGACCTCGTCCTGGATGTGTTCGATGAGATCGGCCATGCGCTGCACGAGGCTTTCCAGCAGCCCGACGAGGACCGAAATGGCAGTGTCGACGGCTGCATCGCCTTTCTCGACGCGCTGCATGAACAGTGGAAACGCTTTCGGCTCGATGTAGCGCAACGTTAAGACTGTCTTTCCGGCGAGAATGAATGTGACGGCAGAAAACTGTGGCGCGCCGCCATCGATTGAGTGCGCGACGATGCCGGTCATGATGAACGAGCCCTGTTCCACATAGAGGCGGTTCGATGCCTCGATCTCGCGCATCTCCGCGCGGGTGGGTATTGAGATGCCGAGCAATTCCTCAGCAGCGCGATCCTCTTCGGGCGTCGGATTCAACAAGTCGATCCAGGCGTGACGCCCACTGATCTCGCCGAGGCCTTCGCGGTGGACGATCCGACCGTGCTCGATCTCGTAGGCCTTCAACATTGTGAACTGTCCGTGACTTGATGTTTGGCCACTATGGCGCAATCTGATTACAGCGAGGCCCATCGCGCTTGCGATGACCATCCGCATTTACCTCCACCCCATGCGGGCGTGAGGCGGCGAGAATGGCAACCGAGAGGCGGTTTGGACCGGACAACAGACAAGTCAGATCGCATTGTCGCGGTCAAGAACGTGGAGGCAAACATGGCAATGGATCATCATAGAGTTCGTAGGGCGGCACGCCGTATGTCGGGCGCCGTCCTGCTGGCGGCAGCCGCATTCGTATCGACCACTGGATCGGCGGCAGCGATCGACTGCCGGGGCGAGTATCAGGTGGTGCAGGGCGATCTTCTCGCAACGCCCTTCTGCCAGGACAACTACCTGGCTCACATTGCGCGGCAGTATGGCTCGCGGGTGTCGAACGCGGAGATCCGACACAACCCCAATACAAAGGCTGATGTGTGCCGGTTCATCGGGCACGATTCCCGGATCAGCCACCTCTGCCTGGATTACCGGAATGGTCAGTCGGGCGTCGCTCGCTGACGTTTTCAAACGACAGCAGCCGGCATGCAAATGCCGGCTGCCATTACTGACGATAGCGACCAAAGCCGTGGCCCGTCCATCGTGCGCGGTCGTTCCGCAGCATCGCGATCACGCTCCACACCTTTGCGAAGCGCATGAACCGCCCTTGGCTTCGAGCCTTCGAGCTGCGGCACGCCGTCTCGCTAGGCCGTGGAGCCCTTCGGCAGGCTGAGCACCGGCTTCACCTCGGCATCGTCTCTGGCCCGGCGCACACGGCCGTCGAACTGCGCGCCCTCGGCAATCATGAGCGATTGGTGGACGATGTCGCCCTCGACGATCGAGGACGGCTTCAACGCCACGCGCATGCCCCTGATGGCGCCGTTGACACGGCCAAGCACCTCGACGCTCTCGGCGGCCACCGAACCGGTGACACTTGCCGTCTCGCCGATGATGACTTCACGACCGGCGAGATCTCCGACGATCTCTCCGTCGACCTGTAGTCGGCTTTCACAGACGATGATGATCTTGTCGCCGGCAATGTGCAGATCCTTGCCGATAACCGATGTCACCGTGTTGTCAGGACCGATCGTCGAACCGGTGCCGCCGGATATGGGGGGCTGCTGGGGGGCTGCGCCGGAGCCGGAGGCGGGCATGAAACCGCTGGGACCAGCCGCAGGCTTGTTGTCGCCGGGGCGGATCGGGTCTGGCTGGGGGCTGGAACGGCCGAACACGCGGAAATCCTCCTTACGCACAAAACAGAACGCAACACCGATGCCCGACGGGCATCTGAACTGGCAGGAATGCAGAAGGGCCCGCCCACGCGCTGTCTCGCCGGCAATCCCCCCACAACCCTCAGACAGCACCATGCCTTTTCGGCAATAGCTTGTCGAGCATGGCCCGTAACAGGGCTAATTCGCCCTTCGCGTGACAATTTTTGGACCTGAGCCGGTCAGTGTTGGCCCACGTCAGACGGTTTTGACCGGGTCAGGCAGGCTCGGCGGACAGGGAGACGTCAAAGGCCGCCGGCGTCTTCAGCGTCTGAAACACGACGCAATAGCGCTCCGTGAGCTTCAGCAGAGTGGCCTGCTCCTCCGCCGAGAGATTGCCCTCGACGTCGAACTTCAGCCGGATGGCGCGAAAGCCGACCGGTGCGTCCTTGGCGACACCAAGCGTGCCGCGGAAATCGAGATCGCCCTCCGCGGTCACGCGCGCACCGCGAACGTCAAGCTTCAAGGCGGTCGCCACGGCATTGAGCGTGACCCCGGCACAGGCGACGAGGGCGTCGAGCAGCATGTCCCCGGAACAGGCAGCGAAACCACTGCCACCGGTTGCCGGATAGAGAGCCCGCCTCGACCATGGCGCGCGAGGTTGCAACGGGCAGGTGATGCCTCATAATGGATCCTTCCGATCGCAGGGTCACCAGCGCGGACGCTGCATCTTCGCGGTATCGGTCCTTGAGCGGGGTCTGAAGGGCCTTCAGTGCATCTGCGTCCATGTGAAGAGTATCCGGGTGTTCCGTTTGTTTGGTTCGGGTGCCGATCCAGGATGTAATTGGGCAGGCGCCGTA
Organism: Hyphomicrobiaceae bacterium; assembly: GCA_020638035.1. Lineage (GTDB taxonomy): Bacteria > Pseudomonadota > Alphaproteobacteria > Rhizobiales > Hyphomicrobiaceae > JAEUMD01. The sequence goes on along the minus strand of JACKJI010000002.1, from coordinate 289,667 downwards.
GCCGCAACCGAATGCGGCACCTGCCTTAGCACATGTGATCAGCGGCGCGGCACCCATAGGTCGACGAACGGCGCGCGCACCCGCACCCCATGGCGCGAGCGCTCGACGGAGGTGAATGGAGCGTCGACGACCACATGGCCACGGCGCGTTCTGACATAGGTGGTGGGCGCATCGACTTCGACATCATCGTGGCGATGGCGCTTGACGATGCGGTGCTCGTGTTCGGTGCGATACCGGTACCGATAACGATGACGTTCGGCGTGGACGTGGGTCAGCTCGGCCGACAGTATCGACCGCGCAGCCTTGGTTCCCTGTGTGGCGGCGTTGACGGGCGAGGCATCTGCCGGCCCAGCCGCGATTGCGAAGAGCGTCACGGAGGCTAGGACTGCGGTGCAAGTCTTGAGCGCCTGCGGCGCCAGTCGTGAATAGTTCGTCATGATGATCCCTGTTTCGTTGATCTTTTCATGTTCCGGTTCGAGCGCCCTCAGCCGAACCTGGGCTGGTAGACGGCGGCTCACCCGTGCGCACCGAACTGGTAGCCGTAACTCCATCCATGCTTTCCGCCGGTTTTGTGTCGGAGGCGGGCGTGGCGGCGGCTTCTTGGCCAGCAGCCAGGCCGACGATGGGATTTGATCACACTCGTGTGGTGTCTCTCACCTGGTACCAGCCAGTCGGTACGGTCGGAAGGCCGATTCACGGTTAGCAATCGCAAAATGAACTTCAGGCTAAGTCAATGATTCTACTGGTATCGTTGAGGCCATAACGGTGACGGGAGCAGCAGCAGGGCATTTGATGTATGCCGTTGCGACCTGAGCTACGCGCGCGGTCAAACGTCACACCTGTCGCGGCACACCACCTGCTCGTGCCAAAACCAGTCCATTCTGATCACCACGACAAAGGGGAAGCGCGAATTTATCCGCAAACCCGAAGTCAACAAGACAGGTTTCAGATCTTCGACAACACGCAGCCTCAACGATCTTGCAGGACCAGAAGTTACCGTCGGCGCCGAGACAAGTTCTTTTTTCTGGAAGTCGCACGCTTCCTTGGTGCCGCAGCCGTACTCGCCATCGACTTTCAACTCGTAGCCAAGATCGTTCAGGATATTCTGAAGCTGCTTGACGTCATCGCCCTTGTCACCACGGCGCAGGATGCGGTCAAATGTCGGCTTCTGAGAAGTGTATCTCACCGGCCAGCGGGTTCTTGCACGGCGCGCAGGCTATTCACGACCAACGCTTCTTGCTGCCCTCGATGGTGATCGCTGCCAGTCGATCTTTGATCTGCGACATATCAGGACTGGAATCCGCAGGTCCGGCACTTCGCCTCTGCGGCCTTGCGCGGGCAAATAACCCGAACTCGGATGGCGCCAGGCGGCGCACGAGATGAACGGCTCGCCCTCTCTGCGATCCGCAGTTCGTTTTTGCGTTACCGCTTTACCGAGACGGCGCCCACAGTCGTTGCGATCGCCCAGCCAGAGCAGCGGCGGCAAAACGCTGAGAATACGGAACGCAGAGAACCCCTTTTATGGAGAGCGTACCGGGCGCCCTGAATTTTTCAGACAACCGCGCTGGGTACAGTCCGACGTCGGTTCGCAATTATTCTGCACCAGCTATGGCACTTTGGCATCCCGGCGAGGTCGTGCCGTCACCACTTCCGCGATAACGCATCGCGGACCATGTATTCAATTTCAGAAAAACAGGGGTGGTTGGCGGAAGCATCTTGCCGGGATTCCGCAGTAGGGCCAACGGTGTCGGACATGGTTGGCAGGAGTGTGGCGTGGGGCTCTCCACGAACATCACCTGTTGCTGCGACGTCTTAAGGTGTCATTTTTGCCCTAAGTTTTCTTCGTCGCGATCAAGCTTTTTCATTGCGTTAGATTATAGGAGTTCACGTCATGCGTCACCCATGTCCCATTCGTTTCAGCCGACGCGATTTCTTGGCCCGCATCCGTTGCTGCGGGCCTCCAGCAGCGTCGCTCTTGGGGAAGCGTCCTGGCGCAGCGCGTGCGCCCGAAGTGCATGCGCTGAAACCGAAATGATTTCACCTGGCATCGAGCGGTCGCGCCGGACGGACCGGTCTTTACCGATCATTATTCTCGATCCTGACCAGCTCGTTCACGTCTATCGCAACGGCGTGCGCATCGCGGTCTCGACGTGCTCGACGGGCAGGCCGGACGACACGCCCACAGGCGTGTTCACGATCCTGAAAAGGATGACATCATCACTCCTCGACGCTACAACAATGCGCGCCGATGCCGAACGCTGAACCGTCGGCGGCTGGTCGGGCGTGGCCGCTGCATGCCGGCACAAGCTGCCAGGATACCCGCCTCGCACGGATGCATTCGGCTGCCGATGCAGTTCTCCGACTGCTGTTCACGGTAACGCACGTCGGTACGCCGGTGATCATTGCCGGTAGCCACTCAGAGCCGCGCGAAGTCGTGCACCCAGGGCTCGTGCTTGCGGACTATGCCGAGCATGAGTTCGAGAGCGTGGTTCAAAGTCGATGAGGGAAGGCGAAACCAGCAGGCGGCGACGGTCGACGACTGGGGCCCAACCTCGCTGATCGTCTCGCGCGGTGACATGACGGCGACCATCCTGGAGAACGGCGAGATCGTCGCGCAGGGCAAGGCCGTTATCAAGGATCCCGATAAGCCGCTCGGCAGTCACGTGTTCGTGCTGATGGATGCGCATGATATTTTAGGGTCTTGTATCTGGCATGGGCTCCAGCCACCATCACGGGGACAACGTCGACGTGCCCGATGCTGAAGACGGCCGTGATCCGGCAGCGTGACCGCGAACAGGTCCGTCGTGGAAATTAAATGACCGCGCGCATGCGTATCCGGGCATGGTGATGGTGACGACCGATCAACTCAGCGCACCCCGACGCGGTCGGGCAGGGACTTCGTCGTCATGGCGACGGAACAGCTGATATCAGTGGTGATGTCCGGTGCACGTGCCGGCTGAAAAGCGCAAAGGGCTGCCCGTGTGGGCAGCCCTCCGTGGGGCAAAGGCGCGGCATTACCGGCTTTGCGGCGCGCGCGTGTTGCCGGAATTTCCTGGCCGGTCACCGGAAGCCAGCGTCAAATCCAGCGACCGCGACATCGCAGCCTCTGAAAGGAAATCCCTCGACATCGGATCACCTCCTTTCCGGTTGTTGACGATTTATCGATGATGCCACTGTTCGCGGTGGATGCAAGGGGCACGAAACGTATGATGAGATTGCGACCGAGCACGGTTCCCGGCCTCAGGCAGTGCAGAGTCGAGGATTGGGGTAGATGGTGATGCGCACTGAGGGCCGAGCGCTCGCGATCTCCTCGACGAGACACAACTGCTGGTGGGCGGCAGCGGGCAAAGCAGCCGATAGCGCTGCATCTGCGAAGCGGAGAGTCCGAACACCTCCCTCACCCCGGCATCATTGGCACGCTTCATCTTGTCATCGACGCCGGAGCTTCCGCGCCGAGCTCGCGGGTTTTCCGCTCATCTCGGCATGCCTTGCTCGGCTTCCACCATGGCGGACTTGCCGGCATTGGTTTGCGCCACGCATAGTCGCGCACGTCCTGCGTGATTTTCATCGAGCGACTTTAAGCCGCACATGGGCAAGTGCGCGACATATTGCCTCCTTGGGCGTCGATACCGTCGTGCATCGCGCGCCGGTGTCAGGATCAGCCCAGGTTGAACTGATCCTCAGCGGAATTCGAAGCGCGCTTCCGCGCCGATGCCCGAAAAACGTAATGATGTGATCGTAGCCCGGCGCGATGGCATCCGTCATCCAGCAGGCCCAGCGTGTAGGGCGGGTGCCTCGCCGCAGGACCTGGCTGCGCCCATGTTGATCTTGATCTTGTACTGCATCGGCACGTGGCGGGGCCGGTCATCACCTGGCAGCCTTTGCAGGCGATCTTGGTGAGTTCATGGCGTCTCCAGCTCGGCGAACTGCGCGCCGCGTCGTTGGCATCCGCGATGGAGCCAGGGCGCAGGCCGTCGCCCAGCGAAACGATACGTCCTTAGCGGCGCATGATGTATGAATCTCGTCAAGCTCGTAGAGGAAACTCCTTGTGGTGCGCGAGGCACCGCGGCCATGATCAGGCGCCTCTGCTGACGTGCCAGGCGACGCGATTGGCTGTCAGCGGCACATAGAGCCAGGCGCACGCCGGCGTGGATGGGCAGAAATGGTCGACGCCCTGTTCGCACTGCTCGATCGGCGTGTCGCGATAAAGCTCCCAGGTGAGCTTGACGGGATGCGCCGCACTTCTCCAAGCGCCTGATAGATCGGCACCGTGCCGATGGGCGGGCAATTACGCGGATCCATTCGTGTGTTGTGGATGTTGCGGCCTGTGGACAGGTCCATCACGGTGTCAGCGCCCCAGCGGATCGCCCATACCATTTTTCTCGACTTCTTCTTCCACCACGATGAGGCGAATTGCCGATGTTGGCGTTGATCTTGACCAGAAGTTGCGGCCGATGATGACCGGCTCCAGCTCCGGGTGATTGATGTTCGCCGGGATGATGGCGCGGCCGCGTGTGCGATCCGGAGCGAACGAACTCGGGCAGCAATGAATTCCGGGACCGCGCCAAAGCTCGCCGTCAGCACAGCCTGCTTAGCGCGCGGTCGAGCGCTGCTGCGCAACCGAGAGTTCTCTGCCGATGCGCGACGAAGACCATTTCTTTTGTGGTGATGCCGGCCTTGGCGAGCTCGTACTGCGTGACGGGCGCATCTCCGACGCGCCGCACAGGGGTGCGCCTTATTAGGGAAGTCGCGCGCCAATGCCTTGCGCGGGACGTGGCCGTTGTCCTCCGGCTTGATGTCAGCACCCTGATACGCTTCGACGCCGCCGCGTTCGGTGATCCACGCCTCGCGGATGCGTAACATCCACGCGCTCTCGACATCAATCGACACGCGGTGGGATCGGTGTGGGGCCCTGAAGAATCGTAAACGCGGAAAGTCGGCTGCTCAGGGTCCGGTAAGCAGCCTGATCTCGCGGAAGAACCCGCACGTCAGCACGCTTCCGGGCGTCGAGAGTAAACTTTGGAAAGGTCCGGGAGATAACCCAGTCGTCACCGTCAGGATCATCAGGTCGTCGGGCGGGTGATCTTACATTCATCGAACTGCTCCGTTGCGCATGATGGCGCGGTAATGCGCGAGGCTCGGGGCGGCCTCGGCCTTCACTGCTGGTTTCGATTTGGATTTCCTTCTGGTCGCTCTTTGGGTGTAGCCTTCGCGTGAGCCTTCGCCTTTTGCGGTGCCCGACCTTGCAGTGCCGCCGCCAGGGCGTCGATCCTGCGCTGAACGCGCTTGGGCAAGCCTTCAGCGACAGAGCGGTGACTTGCACTGAGGTAATCTTTGAGCCCCTGATCATCGAGCACTTCTGCCGAGATGCGCGCAGATCCACTTCATGCCACGCGAACAGATGCGGTGCTGGGCGGCGGCGGGTTTCTGGCAGCTCGTAGCTCATGTCCGGCATTTGAAGGTGACGTGGGAGTGCGCGGTCATCGTCGTTCTCGCGCGCGATCGCGAACCTTCCCCCGACCTTCCACGTGTGCTGCCCCACTGCGGCCGTCGTCGTATGTGGAAGCGACCAGCAATATCAGTTTGTACTCGGCAAGTGTCACGACGGCTCTCGATAAAACGCCGGGCAAGAGCACGGCTTGCACAGTCGAGCCAATCAGTGGAGGAACGGCAGGCCAATAGAACGGCGGGATTTCGATCCCTTCGCCAGCATGACCCGGATCAGGTTCAAGGGGTGCTCGGCCCGCTTCCAGGCCGATCTCCAGCTGCGTGCGCGCAGCGCCTCCGGTCGCCAGTATGACGTTTCAGTTAGCGATTGCCAAGGCCGATCACGCCTTCGCACCCCGCGGCGGCCCCGCGCCCGAGGTGCCTTGGTCGAAAAAGAGCGGCAATCGGAGGATCTGAGAAAGAGGTTCAGAGCTTGGCCAGCACACGCTCCAGACGGCCGCGCACGTCCGTTGCAATGGCGTCCAGCTCCGTGTTGCCGACCATGGCCATCGCGCCCGCGGGGTCCATCGCGGAAACTTCGACACGCCCGTCCTTGTGCTCCTGAACGACCACGTTGCAGGGCAACAGCACGCCGACCTGGTTCTCCGCAGTGAGCGCCTTCAGGGCCAGCGGCGGGTTGCAGGCGCCGAGGATCTTGTATTTCGGGAAGTCGACGTCGAGCTTCTTTTTCAGCGTTTCCCTGACGTCGATTTCGGTCAGGACGCCAAAGCCTTCCCCCTTGAGCGCTTCGGTGACGGCGTCGAGCGCCTCCTCATAGGTCTTCGTGACGGTCTTGGCGATGTAATAGGTCATCGAACTTCCTCCGGCATATCGTCCATTCTTGATATGCCCGAGTTGGCACCTGACGCGCGGGATTTCAAGTCTTGCCGGTGCCTGTCAGCGGCTGGCGGCGAGCAGGCGGTCGAAGGCTTTCATCGTGCGGGCCTCGACCGCTTTGTCCTTCATGTACCAGTGGAAGAAATGGTGGCTGAGATACAGCCCGTACAGTTCGAAAACCATCTGCTCGGCATCGAGATCGGCGCGGAACTGACGATTGCGCTTGGCATCGGCGATTGCGTCCGTGACGATCTGGGACCAGCCGTCCAAAACCTCCTTGAGGCGCGTGCGGACCGGTTCGGCAAGTTCGCTCGCCTGGCGGCTCGCATGCACGAACGGACAGCCGCCCTTGAGGATCGGCGCGCGGCTCCATGCGATCCAGCGTGAGAACAACGCCTTGAGGCGTGCCTCACCGGCAGGGACGCTGACGGTCGCATCGACCACATCGTGCAGGAACAAGGCGGTCGCCTGCTCCAGAACGCCAAGCTGCAGGGTCTCTCGATCGGCGAAGTGCTGTGAAAGCCCGGCGCGGGGAAGATCCATCTCGCGCGCGAGCGTGCCCATGGTGAGTGCCGTCAGTCCCTGCTGGCTGGCGATGCCAAGTCCATGCGACAGGATGCGCTCACGGATTGGATTGGTGGTGCTCATGACTACGTCCCCTCGTTCCCATCGGCGCGGTCTGGTGCCCACCAGCACCACGCATGACACCCCGGGTCGCCGCTAGCATCGTGAACGGCAAGTGCCGACATCATTGCCGCGGCCTGGTCTCGGCATTTTCGAGACACCACACTAGTCGTGCTGGAGCGCGAAGGGAGTTGCGCTTTGAAGTTGGGAAATTCTTTGGCAGCGGGATGGCGATGACGTGATCGTGAGAGGCTGTAGCCGGCGTGCGTCACTCTTCTTCGCCGGCCGAGCTGGTGGCGTCGTCATCCTCGTCGGTTTCGTCGCAGAAGGGGCAGTCGAGCAACTGCCCGATGCGCGAGGCGCGGCCTTCCGCGGTCAAAACCCATGGCCGCTCGACCAGCGGTGGCTTGTGACGGACGTGCTGCTCATGGCCGCATTCGAGCATGGCCACGAAGTGACCCTCCACATCCTCGTAAAAACCGGTGATACGGCGTTTCATGCAGCCCGGGCCCGCCGGGCTTGCTCGATCCAGGACCTGATACGCTCAAGGTCAGGCGCGGGACCATCGCGCAGGAAGCGCTGGCCTTCGGCCGTCGATGCAACTTTGAGCAGGCTTGCGGACAATTCGATGGGGTCTGCGTCGCCGATCACGGATGGCGTGCGATAGCCTGCGGCGACGAGCAGCTGGGCATGCGTGCCGCGCAATCCCGGGACTGTCATCACGAGACGGGACTGATCCTGCCAGTCGGTGATCGTCTGCGTGGTGATGTGACGCGTGGCAAGCCGCTCCCTGAGTTGCACCGGGTCCGCAGCCAGCAAGTCCTTCACTGTCGCAATGTCGACGGCATAAAGCCGCTCGGCGGTACGCGGGCCGATCGAAGGTGCGCGCTCGACGTCGTCATCGGCTGCGAGATAGATGCGCGCATCACGCGGCTCGGCATGGCGCCCGTAGGCGACAAGTCGGGGTGCGCTTGTCATGTCAGGCAGCGGCACGTCGGGTGGCGGGCCAGCCAATGTTTCGGTGGTTCGATTGGCCACCGGTGCGATGCCACGCGGGCGCTGAGGCGCGCCGGCAGCCGTGCCCGTGCCGGCTGCAATTGCACCGCCGGCAGGCGCGGCAGGCAACCGGGCGGTTGCTTGCGGTCGTGCGACCGGCGCCGCTGTCGCCGGCAGGCGCGCAGCGCGGCGACGGGCCTGCTTCTGCGTACGCGGTGCGAGCACTTCGCGTGCCCAGACATCGCGGACGGCACGATCGTCCTCTGGCAGCGCGGCCTCGACACGCCCGGTTGCCATCAGTTCGTCGTACATCGCCTCGACGACGCGGCGATCTTCAGCATCGGCCAGCTTCTTCTGCACCCACTTCAACGGAATTTTCAAAGTGGCAAGCACAGTCTCCACCGACAGCGAGACGGTCGGCGGGGCGACGCTGGCCTCTGCGATGGCGCGTTCCAGCACGCGCGCATAGCCATCCGCAGCGAAGAGTATGAGATCGCCGATGAGGTCGCGCGCGACCGGGTCAAGGCCTGCCGGCGGATCAACGACACCGGTTGTGAAGTCGTAGTGAGCAATCAGGCGCTCATAATGCGCATTGGCACGGTCGGCGCCCTGCAGCACGAAGTCCTTGAGCCAATCGGCCCCATTGGGCGCCTCGACGAAGCGCGAGCGCGAGAGGGCCTCCGCCTCGCGCTTCAGGTTGTCGTAATCACGCGAGATGCTCCATTCGACGGCGCGATGAATATTGTTCTCGGCCTCCGATTGGGCGGTGTGGAAGGGATGGATGGGGTCCGTGTAGTAGTGGCTCAGGACGCCAGCACACCAGACGGCTTCGGGCCAGTTGCGTTCGCCAAGTGCGCTCACCAGATGCCGATACCAGCTCACCACTTTCTCGGGTGCTCCACCCCAGTAGCCATCGCGCACATGCAGCACGTGGTTCTTGAAGTCCTTGAAGGTCGTGTCCGGTGCCTTGGCGCCGTCGAGGTAAATTTCGACGTGCTTGAGAAACAGGCGCTGCCACGCGTCGGTATCGGCGCGCGTCAGCCGTTGCAGCGCGTCGAGCGCCAGCTTGTGGTGCGTGCCATTGGCATGGGTCGCATAGATGACGCGGTAAAGGAGGCTCATTCGTCGAAGCTCCGCTCAGCTCGCAGGCTGACACCGGGGCCGAGACGGCCGCGCCGATGCCTTTCGGGCGAGGGTTCCCCGAGTCGCCCAAGCGAGGCAAATGCAGAGCCCGGAAAATCCACGCTTTCAACAGGTTTTGCGGAGTGGAGATCAGTCGCGCCCGCTGTCGCCGGCCGTGTCGGGCTCAGCCATCGGCGGCCGCCATGCTGGTGAAGTGGCGCAGAAGCGTGCTCTCATCGTCGCCTCCGTCACCCACGATCGCGTCGGCGAGCATGTCACGTGCGAAGGCCACGCATTCTCCCGAAACGCCGATGTGTTCGGAAAAGCGGACCGCGTCGCTAACGGCGCGGCAGGTGCTCTGAAGGTCGTGCGGTGGCAGCGGTGCAGATTGCGCACCGGTCAGCGCGCGGCATTGCGGCCCCGATGCGACGGGTCCGTCGAACACACGCGCGAGCATATCGGGTGCGATGCCGGCGTGCCGGCCGATCAGCATCGCCTCACTCAAGGCGATGAGGCGGGCAGCCCGCACATAACCGCGCAACGATGCCAGCCCGGTCGCCGTGCCGGTTGCGCCGACCCGTGTCACCGAGCCGAGCGCATCGAGAGCGGCGCGCGCAGTGTCGATGACGTCCGCATGGCCCCCGACAAGCATGTCCAACGCTCTTGTCGTCTCGCTGCCGTCGAGGGCGCCACACGACATGACATCGACTAGGCCGATGCCGCCGGAGCCCAATTGTCCTGTCAGGCGCAGAATGTCCTTGTAGGGACCCATGCCGAAATGAGCGATCACGGAGCCGGGTCGCATGGCGAGAGCGAAGCCCTGACGGTCCTCGTCGCCAATCGCCGCAGCGCGCAACTGGGTGGCGTCCGCCAAGGCCGAAACGACGACGTCGCAATCGGCTCCGAGGTCGGTGAGGCTTGGTGCAAGGCGCGATTGTGGGCTCGTGACGGGATAGGAGCGGCGGACATCCCCGTCTAGGTCGTAAACCGTGATGCGTTTGCCAGCCTGCATCAATCTGCGACAGAGTTCGCGGCCTGTCTCACCCAGTCCGACAACGCCGATCGATCGCTCCTCTGCCATAGCGGTTCCCCAGGCTCCTCGGATGTGCAAGTCCCCACTTTCCACCTTGCGGCCCGCGGCGACAAGCCTCATCCGTTGCCCGGCGCAACTCATGAGGGCAAATCGTTGACGACGCATGTCTGGATCTGGCTGGCGATCCTCGCCGCGCTGATGCAGGCGGTCCGCCGGCCGCCCAGAAGCGTCTCACAGAGCGCATCTCCATATTCGCGGCGACGTATGTTCGCGCCCTGATGGGGCTGCCGGTGATGCTCGCCTATCTTGGAGCACTACGTTGGGCGGGAACGCCACTGACGCACCCGGGGGCGGACTTTCTGGGCTGGTGCGTGGTCGCTGCGGTGACGCAGAACCTGGGCACGGCGGCGCTCCTGTCGCTTTACCGGCGGCGCAACTTCGCAGTCGCGAACCAGCTGGCGCGGACCAACCTGATCTTTACCGCGCTGCTCGGCACGGCCTTCTTTTCGGAGGTGATCCATGCCTGGGGCTGGGCCGCGATCGGACTGACGCTGGCGGGCGCGGTGATGCTGTCGGCGCAGCACCAGCCGGTGGCCACCGGCATGGGTGTGCGTCCGCGCTGGTGGACGCAGGTTGATGCCATATCGGTGGCGACGGGGCTCTTCATCGGCTTGATGTTTGGTCTATGCAACCTGACCATTCGCGAAGCTAGTCTGTCGCTCGGTGCAGCGGATGCCGTTGAGCGCGGCGCGGTGACGGTGGTCGCAGTGACGGGCCTTCAGGTGATCATGCTGGGGGCCTGGCTCACCTGGCGCGAGCCGAGCTTCATGGGCGGCATCTGGCGGACGCGCGGTCTGTCGGCGTTCGTCGGTGTCGCCAGTGCGGTGGGCTCGATCGCCTGGTTCCTCGCCTTCACCCTGACGAACGCCTCCTACGTCATTGCCGTCGGCCAGATCGAGGTGGTGTTTTCGGTCCTCATCTCTTGGCTCTACTTCCGTGAGCGACTAACGCGGCTCGACCTCCTCGGCATCGCGGTCGTCGTCGCCGGCGTGCTGCTTTTCCGGCTGGCTGGCTAGGGTCCGGACCCTAAGAACGCCAACTCTGCTTCTTAGTCCCGCCAACAGGACGCTGCTGTCGCTGGGTTCGGTGTTCCTGTTTCTGCTCGGCGTGCGCAATCTGCTGAAGCTGAAGACGTGACCGCGGCTCCGGCGCAGGATGAGAGCTGGACGGGCGCGGCTACTTGCCTTCCCGCCACCAGGCGAGTGCCATGAACGCGAGCAGCGCGGCGAGGGCTGCAAAGCCGGTGAACATCGGTGTCAGCTTGACGCCGCGGGTGACAAACGCCGCACGGTCCTTCAAGCCCATCCAGCCGTTGCCGGCCATCACCCGCGCTGCCGACATCATGGCGACGCGCGGCACGGTGACATCGCTCGCCGAGGCTGTGCCGAAGAGGCCTGCGCCTTTCGTCCAGAAGATGCCGCCTCCCGTAGCGGAGACGAGCGGTTCGAGCTTGTCCTCGGTCGCGGTGACCTCGCTCATCTCGCGCACGTCCTCGACACCGGCGTGGGCGATTGCCGAGAGTTCGCCCTGGGTCATCTTGTAAAGGCCGGGACGCTCGACATCGACGACCGTGCGGAAGAGGCCGGGTGCGACCTTCTCGAGCGTCACCTCGCTTGTCTTGCCTTGCGGCGTGCGCACCGTAACCGGCGTCGTCTCCTCCGCCATCGTGCGGCGCTCGATGGTCAGTTTCAGTCCGCGGGCATTGGCAAGCAGCCGCTCTTCCTCCAGATCGGGCTCCTTCATCAGCCAGTGCGACAGGCGGCGCAACAGGTCGGTGTGCGGTCCGCCGCCGTCATAGCCGCGCGCCCACAGCCACGCCTGATCGGAGGTGAGCAGCGCCACGCGGCCTTTGCCCTTGCGGTCGAGCAGCAACAGCGGGGCCTCTTCAGCGCCCTTCATGACGACGGTGCCGCGTTCCGGCTTCACCTCGACCTGGCGGAACCAGCGGCCCCAGGCCGGCTCGGCTTTCGGATCCGCCGAGGCGACCTGATTGCCGACACCCGGAAGCCCGCGCGTGACGGGATGCTTGCTGCCCTCACCGGTGATCGTCGCCTTGAACGGCTGCTCGATGACCCGGCCCGTCGGCACGCCGGGCAGGATCGGCGCGAGCGGTGTTCGTTGCAGGCTGTAGCGGCCCGCATAATCATCGCCGGCGGCGACCAGCAACGCGCCGCCGTCCTCCTCCACGTACCGCGCGATGTTGTCGTAGTAGATGATCTGCAGGATGCCGCGGTGCTGATAGCGATCGAAGATGATCAGGTCGAAATCCTTGATCTTCTCCGAGAACAGCTCGCGCGTCGGGAAGGCGATCAGCGAAAGCTGGTTGATCGGCGTGCCGTCCTGCTTCTCGGGCGGGCGCAGAATGGTGAAGTGGACGAGATCGACGGCGGCATCTGACTTCAGGAGGTTGCGCCACGTGCGCTCGCCGGCATGCGGCTCGCCCGAGACAAGCAACACGCGCAGATTTTCGCGCACGCCTTCCGCGGCAACGACGACGCGGTTGTTGGCCGGAGTGAGTTCGCCCTCGGCCGTCTCCAGTTCCAGTTCGAGAATGTTCTGTCCCGCATGCGGGAAAGGCATGTCGATCTTGGTCGTGCGGCCGATGGCGGTGCGAACCGTTTCGTCGGGCTGGCCCTCGCGGCGAACGACGAGACTGACGATGTCTCCGGCCCGTCCGGCCTTGCCGGTTTCGCGTACGGCAAACTCGATCTCGCGCGACTGCCCGACGATGCCGTAGCGCGGCGCCTGCAGGACTTCGATGCGCCGGTCAAACTCGTCGGGCATGCCGGTCAGCAGCGCATGAACGGGCGCATCAAATCCGAGTGCCGCGACGCTTGCGGGAATGTCGTGGACCTGCCCGTCGGTGATCATGATGACGCCGGCGAGGCGGTCAGGCGGCGTGTTGGCAAGCGCTCGATTGAGTTCGGCAAAGAGCTGCGTACCTGACATGGTGCCATCCACCGGCCGGGCGGCAGTGAACCATTTCACTTCGAGGTTCTTCGCACCCTTCAACTTTCGCTCGAGATCAGCACGGATCGCAGCCGCCTGTGCAGGGCGCTCGGCCAGCGTTTGCGACGTGCTCTCGTCGACGAGGACGAGGGCGATGTTGGCGAGGCTCTCCCGCTCCTCCTCGCGCAGCGTCGGGTTGGCGAGGGCGGCGAGCAGGGCGGCGATTGCCAACGCCCGCAACAATGCGCCGCGCGACCGGCGCCATAGCAGCAGCGCGACGAGCACGAGCGCGATGAGGGCCGCCACGACGAAGAACGGACCGGGCAGGAAGGGTGAAAAGTCGATCGACCAGTTGCTCATGTCCCCTCCCTACTGGCCCAGGCGTTCGAGAAGGGCAGGGACGTGCACTTGATCGGCCTTGTAGTTGCCGGTCAGGGCATGCATGGCGAGATTGACGCCGACGCGGAAGGCCATCTCGCGTTGGGTCTCGCCGCCCGGAACCGTTGGGTAGAGCGGCCGGCCGCGTTCGTCGAGCGCCCACGCCGAGGCGAGATCATTGGATGTGATGACGATCGACGTCACGCCATCGGCGCGGCGGGCATGCCGGCTGTCATCGTCGCCGGGCCGTTCGGTCGCGGCCTCAACCCACATCGTGCCGCCGTCCCAGCGGCCCGGGAAGGAGCGGAGCAGGTAGAACGCCTTCGTCAGGACATGGCCTTCGGGCACAGGCTCCAAACGCGGCAGATCAAGGCCTGCGAGGATGCGTTGCAACGGCGTATCTTCGCCCGCGCCTTGCAGACTGGACGGCCGCCCGCTGCCGTAGTCGAGCGTGTCGAAGATCAGCATGCCACCCTGCTTCATGTAGGCGTCGATCTTGGCCAGCGTCGCCTCCGGCAGCGACTGCGCGCTCTCCAATACCGGCCAGTAGAGCACGGGATAGAAGGCGATTTCGTCGTCGGTGATGTTGACGGGAAGTGGCGTGCCGGGCGTGACGGCAGTGCGTGTTTCCAGCACGCGCGACAGGCCGGTGAGCCCGATGCGGCTTGTCTCGTCGGTCTTGGCGTCCCCCGTCAGCACATAGCCGAAGGTCACTTTGCTCGTCGCCTTCAGGGCAATCGCAACGTCAGCCGGTGGTGTCGCGGACGAGGCGTTCTGTGCCCGCGCGGCCGCTGGCGCGAGCGAAAGCGATGCGGTGATGCTGATACCGACAGCAGCAATGACGAGAGCAGCGTGCGCCGGCCGCCGGAGCAGGGCACCCAAGCCACCCATGCTCAACAGCACGACAGCCAGGATATCGATGAAGATGAGACCCAGGGCAAGGGCGAGCAGCCACGGCTTGAGCGGTTGAGAGGTCTCCGACTGATAGCCGAGCGTGCGCGCGCCGGGCGGCAGGCCGGGAAGCGGAGCGACAGTGGATTTTTCATCCAGAACATTGAGTGCGCGCGGGCTAGCTTCGGGACCGTAAAGGCCCGGTGGATGATCGAAGCCTGGCGACAGCGAGGCGAAGGTGGCTGCAGGCACGGCCTGCGCCGTCGGTGGTGGCGGGGAAAGCGTTCCAAAGCCGTCGAGCGTGCGGATCGGGGCCAGAACCTCAGGACCCGTGCCCGCGGTCGTGATCGCCTCGGTTCCGGCCATGGTCGTGGCGTCGCCAGCAGAAGCGGTCCTGCCGATGCGGCCCATGGTGGATATGCGGCGCAGCATATCGACGAACAGGCCCGAGATCGGCAGGTTCGACCAGTCGGAGTTGGCGGTGACGTGGAACAGCACGATCTGACCGTCGCCGACGCGCTTGGCAGTGACAAGCGGCGTGCCGTCGGCAAGGCGGGCCCACACGGCAATGTCGGGCCCAATGCGCGCGGGATCGGCCAGTACCTGTCGATTGACGGTGACATCTGCCGGCACGACCAGTCCGGCGAACGGGCTCTTCTCCTCAAAGGCCGCAAGTTGTTGCGGGGTCGACCAGGAGAGCGCGCCACCCAGCGTGCGCCCGCCGACGCGCAAGGGCACCGGCATCAGTTCATCGCCACCCTTTTCAAGGCGCGGACCGGCGAAACGAACAAGGACACCGCCCTTGTTGACCCAGGTCTCGACTTCCTTGTGCAGATCCCCGGTGATGGTGCCGATATCGGCGAGCATCAAGACGGTGGCGTTCTGCTTCAGGATGGTATCGATGTTGGCAGCGAGATTGGCATCCTTGGCGACGATCAGCTCTGAATAGGGCGCCAGTGCCTTTTCGATGTAATAGAGCGGTGCGAGCAGCGGCTGAGACTGCTCCTGGCTCTCACCGGAAATAAGCCCGACTCGGTGCCAGCGGGTGCTGGCGTCGATCAGCGCGACGGCGCCAGCCGACCGTTCGCCTGCGATCTCAAGGCGCGTCACCTGATTGCGCAGTTCGAGCGGCATGTCGAACACCGCGGTTGCGGCAACGGCATCTCCATCGAATGTGAAGGCGGTTTCGCCAAGCCGCTCACCGCGTGCTGAAAAGGCATGGATCTGCCCCGTCCGCGCCGCGCCCGAGGCGCGCATGATACGCGCTTCAAGGCGACCGCCTCGGCCAGACGCAGCAGCAAGGCCTAGCGGACCGTGGCTCTCATTATCGGTAATTACGGTGAGACGATCTCCAGGTGCGATGCTTGCCAGGCGCTGCATCAAGGCTGTCGTTTCGGCTTCTTCCGCGTGTGCAATGCCGTCGGCAAGCCAGGCGATACTGGCACCAGTCGTCTTATCGAGCACAGCCGACACGGCATCGAGCGCTCTGGTGCGCTGAGGTGCATAAGGCATGGGCGACAATGCTGCGAGCGTCGATCGGGCTTTTGCGGGAGCTTCCAGTGCGATCTTGAACGTTTTGGACTGGAGTGCAGTCGGCAGGATGATCACCGGGCGCCCCTCAGCCTCTGCGGTGTCGATGACCCGCTCCGCCATGGCGCGATGCTCGCTCCAGCGTGTGGCCGACGACCAGCCGTTATCGATCATCACGACGACCGGACCTGAGCCCTTGAGTGGTCCCTCTCGGGTCGGGTTGCGGACAGGCTCGGCGAGCGCAAGGATAACGAGTGCGGCCGCGGCAAGCCGGATCAGCATCAGCCACCAGGGCGTCTTGGCCGGGGTCTTCTCGCGGTTGTCGAGGCCGACGAGAATGCGCGTTGGTGGAAACTCGACCTGCTTGGGGCGCGGTGGCACCGTGCGCAGCAGCCAGTAGATCAGCGGCAGCGTGGCGAGGCCCGTCAGCAGCCAGGGATTGAGGAAAGCGAGGGCGCCAATGCTCATGGGCGTGCTCCCACCTTCATGCCGTCGACCGCGATGCCAGCCTTTGACGTGCCGTCCGCTTCAGCGCCGCGCATCGATGTCGCGATGCCCGATTGCCAGCGGTAGCCTCCGGCGGACAAGTGCATGATGAGCGCGAGCAGCGGTTCTGAAGCCGACCGATCGGTGTGGTGGACGAGGAAGGTCCAGCCCAGGCGATGCGCGATCTCCGCGAGGCCAGCACGATGGGCCTCGAGCCGCTGGCGGTAGGCCTCACGCAGGCTCTCCGCGCGATCGGCAACCCAGCGGGTGCCGCCCTCGGGGGCGAGGAACTCGGTACGCCCGTCATAGGGAAGCGTCTCCTCGGCCGGATCGAGAACCTGCACGAGATGACCACTGACGCCGTTTCCGGCGAGGCCTTCGAGCCGCGCCCGGATGTCGGGCAGCGGGTCGAGGAAATCGGAAATGAGGATCGCACCGGAAAAGCGCGAGATGCGGGCCTCGGGCGGCAGCGAGCCGGTCAGTGGTGGTTCATCACCATGTTGGGCAATGGCCTCCGCGAGCTTGGCGGTGGCACGGCGAGAGGCGGTCGGCTGTGTGAGCCCCAACAATCCGACGCGCTCGCCTCCGCGCACCAGGAGTTCGGCAGCAGCCAGCATCAGTACGATAGCCCGCTCCGTCTTGGACACCGGGGCAAGATGACTGCGGAACGCCATCGAGGCGGAGAGATCGGGCCACAGCCACATCGTGTGCGCGGCCTCCCACTCGCGCTCGCGCACGTAGAGATGATCGGAGCTTGCCGAGCGGCGCCAGTCGATGAGCTGCGCATCGTCGGTCGCTTGCAGCTGACGAAACTGCCAGAAGGTTTCGCCAGGTCCGGCGCGGCGGCGGCCGTGAATGCCGTGCGCGACCGTGGCAGCAATGCGCTGGGCGTCGATCAGGAGGTCGGGCAGACGGTCGGCGAGTTGATGCGCCTCCATCTCATGCGCGAACACGTCAGCACCGCCGCGAAGGGTGGAGCCGGCGTGTTGCGGGCCATGTGCTCCGCTGCCTTTCCCGCTCGTTTTGGCTGCCGCCATGCGAATCGCTACTCCAGCGCTTGCGAGAGCCGGGCGATAATGCTCGAAAGATCCTGGCCTTCCGCGCGCGCGGCAAATGACAGGGCCATGCGGTGCTTCAGGACGGGATCGGCCAGCGCCACGACGTCGTCGACGGACGGCGCAAGGCGACCCTCCAGAAGGGCACGTGCGCGAACCGCAAGCATCAGGGCCTGACTGGCGCGTGGGCCCGGGCCCCAGGCGACGTAACGATCGGTGATGTCGCTCGCGCCGGTGCCGGGACGGGCGGAGCGCACCAGAGTCAGAATCGCTTCGACAACTTTGTCCGAGACCGGGATCTGTCGCACGAGGCGCTGTGTTGCCATCAGTTCGGCCGAGGTCAGCACGTTCTCGACGCGGCGCTCGTCGGTGCCGGTCGTCGAATAGAGCATGCGGCGCTCCGCAACGATGTCGGGATAGCTGACGTCGATTTGCAGCAGGAAGCGGTCGAGCTGCGCTTCGGGCAGCGGATAGGTTCCTTCCTGCTCGAGCGGGTTTTGCGTGGCGAGCACATGGAAGGGCTTGGGTACATCATGGCGCTGGCCAGCGACAGTGACGTGATGCTCCTGCATGGCCTGCAAGAGTGCCGACTGTGTCTTGGGGCTGGCGCGGTTGATCTCGTCCGCCATCAAGAGCTGGGTAAAAATTGGTCCCTTGATGAACCGGAACGAGCGGCGCTGACCGGGAGCGTCCTCCAGAACCTCGCTGCCAATGATGTCGGACGGCATCAAGTCGGGAGTGAACTGGATGCGCTTTGCATCGAGCCCGAGCACGGTACCGAGCGTCTCGACGAGAAGGGTCTTGGCGAGGCCTGGAACACCGATCAACAGGGCATGTCCGCCCGACAGGATGGTGATCAGCGCGCGTGTGATGACCTCGTCCTGACCGAAGATGACGGCGCCTGCAGCTTTGTGGGCCCGCTGCATTTGCTGGGCGGCGGTCTCGATGCGAGCAACAATGTTGTCGTCGGTTTGCGTCAATGTTGTCATCGGTGGATTATAGCCCAGTTCGGTTGGCGTGGAACGCAGAGCGCGCGATCGGGTCGAGATTATGGTAGCGGGACCATCATGGCGGCGGGGGGGCAGCGTCAAGTGAACCTTCCGTAACACAACTTGGAGTGCCGGAAGGCCCGCATATGCCTTGCTCGGATGCAGCGCTCAGGATCGTAAATGGGCGGAAAATCACACAAAATCAGTACAGACGAAGCCAAGGCAGGCGGCATCGATGTACCCGCGGCTATTGCCGGTCCCACCCTCTCCGGGGCATCGGTCAGCGGCGGCGTGCTCGGGCGGCTCGAGGCGGAGCTTGCCGCCGGAGGTGGTAAACGGACGCCACCGGTGGAACTCTGGAATCCGCCCTATTGCGGGGACATCGGCCTCGCCATAGCGCGCGATGGCACCTGGAGCTATCGCGGCAGTCCGATCAGGCGCATGCCGCTCGTCCAACTGTTCGCTTCGGTGCTGCGGCGGGACGAGGACGGCCGGCATTACCTTGTCACACCGGTCGAGAAGGTCGACGTGATGGTCGAGGACGCCCCATTTCTGGCCGTCGAGATGGAGGTTGTCAGCGCAGGGCGTGAGCAGACGCTCATCTTGCGCACCAATCTCGATGACGTCGTGCGCGTTGGCAGCGCCCATCCGCTGTGGTTGAGGCTCGCCGCGGATGGCGGGCTCAAGCCGTACGTCCTTGTGCGCGGGCGGCTCGAGGCTCTGCTGACACGCGCGCTGACCTATGATCTCGCAGAACTCATGGTCAGCGATGACGAGGGACGCTTGGGGCTGTGGAGCGCCGGTGCATTTTTTACGTGTGATGCGGCACCGGGCGGCGATGTGAGTTAGCCGCGCGACGTGATGGGGGGCTCTGCCCACCGCCTTGGAGACAGCTGCTTCGGCCGATCAGTTGAGCGCGAATTGCGCGGCAAGCAGCCTGATATCTGTCGGCGCGACGAGGCGTCGATGATTGACGGTAACCTTATAGAGCGGTCCGTCGAGATGCTGCTCCCAGAACTCTAGGAACTGCTGCAGCCGCGGAAAGCGCGGGTGCAGGTCGTAGTCCTGCCAGATGTAGCTCTGTAGCAAAGAGCGGTGATCGGGTAGGCGATAGAGGATTTCGGCCGTCGTCAGGCTGTAACCCTGGAGTAGGGTCCGCAGTTCGGTTTGGGCCATGCGCGCTCCTTCGTGTTTGGACGTCGAACGTAGGGCGCGGTCTCTGGCCAATTGGCACAGCGATCGCGGGACCTGTTCCGATGTCCGGCCCACTCAGGCACGGCCTTGTTATGCGGGCCGCGCAAGCCCTCGGCACGGACACAATATACAAAGCTTACCACGGATTGCCCTGTTGCTGGCTGTCCCGCGCGCAACAATGTGCATCAATTTCAATGATTTAGCAGCCGTTTGTTTGGGCTGCTGCCAGAGGCAGAAGGCGCTGGGGGCTCGCCTGCGGAAGACCATCGGCACCACGAAAAAAGGCCCGGCGGGGAGAGCCGGGCCTTGCAGTCGGGAGTACTTGGGGGGGGGGACATGGGAGTGTTGGGATGCGGGCTTCGGAGGGGGCGCCCGCATCCGGTCGGGGAAATGTTAGTGCTGCCCGGCGATGCCGTGGACGGTGACGATCGCGCCCTTCGAGGCCAGATCCTTGAGGAGCGGATCGGCGGAGGCGGTGGCGGCGCCCGAAGCGATGACGATGGCGACGATGGCGGTCTTGAGGATCGTGTTCATGAGTAGTCTCCTTCAGGGTCGAGCCGCTCGGTGGCGCTCGCTTGGATGGGTTGGTTCAGTCCGGGGGGAGGACTGTTGTTCTTAGCTGCCCTGCTCCGTCAGCTTGCGCAGCGTCTCGGTGGGGAAACCGCCGGACTGGTCCTGGTTGGCGCTGGCGGAAACTGCACCCGCCGTGGCAAGAGCGGCACCGAGGATCGTGGCCATCACAAACGCTTTCATGTCATCTTCCTTTCGTTGTTGTGTCGGGGACCCGTCGTCCCCTGTGTTTTGAGCTCGTGATCATCTCAACTGGTCGTCACTGCGAACCGGCTTTTTGTTCTCGTGTTGCCGGTCGCGGGTCTTAGCTGCCCTGCTCCGTCAGCTTGCGCAGCGCCTCGGTGGCGAAGCCGCCGGTGTTGTCGTGGTCGGCCTTGGCGGAGACTGCACCGGTGGTGGCAAGCGCAACGCCGATGATCGTGGCCATCACAAAAGCTTTCATGTCATCTACCTTTCTCTGCTTTGCCGGGAGCCCGTCGTCTCCCGGGATCATGTCTTCATTTGTTTTGTTCGAACTCGCTTCGCTGTGTCGCTGTTCGATGATTGAAAGCTAATCGAGCCCCACGATTTGCGAAATGCACAAGTGATCGCGTTTTGATCAAACGGGGAAGAGAGCGGCGTGATGAGCAAGTGAGGCCTGCGCACGCGCGTGAACGACACCGCCCGGCTCAAGGCCCGGAAACATGCGCAAATGCGCATCTGCCCGACGATCACGCCGATGTGAGTCACATGTCACCCACGCCACGCGTGATCAGGCGTGATGGGCTCCGTCGCAGCTGTAGACCCGAAGGATTCGTTTTTTTTCGCCTGCCACGAGATTTTTTCGGACGAGAATCGGACGCAAAACACGGCCGGCTCTTTGTCATTCCGCGGTGGCGCGACGAATCGATTGGAAATGGAATTGGGCCGCGCGTTATTTCGGCTTCGAGTGCCACCACTAACGCCAGCACTAACGAATGTATCGGCGCAGGTCGGGCCTTAGCGCCAAATTAACCATGAGCGTGCTTCAACGGACCAAATCTTGCGTTGTCGCGTTGCGTGAGTTGAAAAGGCGTACCCCATGTTTTGTTTGCGTACCTGGCGACGGGCCGGCGATCGGCCTGTGTTCGATTCGTCGTTGACGATAGTTCTGAGCCTCGCACTGCTCGTTGCAGGATGCGGTGGGCGCTCGGGCCACGCTCCGACCGCTGATGCGCGTGTTGCATCACCCCCTCAGCCCCAATTTCGCGCAGCGCTGGTCCCACCCGCGGCTGAATTGGAAGATGATGGATTGCCGGTTCAACGAGCGCCACTCGTCCAGCGCACGCGCTATCCCGATGACCCCAGCGAGCCCTTCAGTCCGAACTACGGCAAAGTGCCGCCGGCTGTACCCGCAGCGCTGCCGGCCGCGCCCAATGCCGGCAGGGCGGCAACGGCAGCGACCGTGACGAAGGTTTCCCTGCACGACCTGCCAGACGATTTGCCGCCCGATTTCCGGGAACGGTTAATCGTGGCGCGCGGCCTGCGCGACTAGGCGGCGGGACCATCTCCGGCACCATGCCCGTGATCTGCAGAC
Organism: Hyphomicrobiaceae bacterium; assembly: GCA_020638035.1. GTDB lineage: Bacteria > Pseudomonadota > Alphaproteobacteria > Rhizobiales > Hyphomicrobiaceae > JAEUMD01. The sequence continues at coordinate 267,911 of JACKJI010000002.1, read as the reverse complement.
GCAGGTCAAATCGTCCCGAAAAATGGGCTGTCTTTGGCCCATTTGGCTCCGCCCGGTCAATTCGTGGAAGAGTGCGCCCACCCAGGTTGGCGGAGGCCAAGGATAATTCGGACTTTTCCGGCACAAGTGTTTCGTGCGACTGATTGTCGAAGCCCCAAATCCGTCAAGAAGTTGACGGGTTCAGGACGTACACCCATCTAAAGAGGGGAGTGTGCGGTCGCAAATCGGCGATACAGCGCTCCCGTGTCAGAGGAGAGACCAAATGCTGAGATCGGCATTCTTCGCAGTGGTCGCGGCAGGCCTGATGATCGGCCAGGCGGCACCTGCATCGGCAAATGCGGCGCTCTCGGGCGCCACCAAGGCACCCAAAGCGGATAGCGTGGTCGTCGACGTACGCCGCGGCGGACGCGGATTTGGCGGTCGCCATTTCCGTGGTGGACGCCATTTCGGTGGTGTGCGCCACTTCCGTGGCGGGCGTCATTTCGGCGGTCATCGTCATGTGCATCGGCGCTGGCGCCACCGTCGGGGCATCTACGTCGGAGTGCCCTACGTCTACGGTTCGTACTACTACGGGAGCTGCAATTGGTTGCGGCGCAAGGCGATCCGCACCGGCAGCCGCTATTGGTGGCGTCGCTACTATCGCTGCCGCAACTACTGAGCGCAGCAAGCCAGGCGCCGCTGCCGTCGGCCCTTGCGCAACGATATCTCGACAAGAAGGGCCGGTTCCGCCGGCCCTTTTTCTTTGCCGGCGCTCTGGTGTCGCTGAGCGGCGTTGTCTGTTGTCTAATGTCGTTCGCTCTGCTTGAAGAGACGGCAGAATCGGCGGCCCGGCGGGGTGCCACAGCTGCAAGGTCGGACATGACGGAACAAGGTACCGCAGTCCTTCGGAGGTACAGCGAGATTGCCGACAAGGAGGGCCTCTCGGCTGCTCTCGATTCGATCTTCTTCGAAGCGAGCCACACCAAGGTTTTCGAGAACGAGGTGACGCGCCAGGCGTTTCGCCGGCGTTGGCTCGGACGCTATCTGGAGTGGCGGCCCGATCTTGCGCACCTGCTCTTTGTCGACGGGCGCATGTCACCCGAAACGCTGGCCGGCTACGTCATCGGCGCGCACGATGATCCGGCACAGACCGATCGATACGACGATATCGGCTATTTTCATCTCCTCGCTGATGTCACGCGACAGTTTCCAGCCCATCTGCACATCAACCTGCGCAGCGACATGCGCGGGCGCGGGCTCGGCAGCCAGCTCATCGCATGCTTCGTATCCGATGCGGCGGCGGCCGGCCTTGCCGGTGTCCACGTGGTCACGGGAGCAGGGTTGCGAAATGTCGGCTTTTATCGGCAGAACGGCTTCAGCTTCACACACACGTTTGCGTGGATGGGAAAGGAACTCGTTCTATTGGGCCGCAGGATCGAGCCCGAAGACAAGACATTGCGCTGAGCGCTGTGTGACCGCACTGGTTGTGGCTCACATTGCGCCCTGCTGCTGGCTCTGCAATACTTCGATCTCTCGCCTTTTCGCGGCACAAGCAGAATGAAATGATAAAGACTTGGCGGCGTGCCAGCTGGAGCTTCATCACGCGGAATTACGCGCCTGCTGCGGCAGTGACGTGGCGTACGCCAACACAGACGGGGAGGTCTTCGTGGTCGCTGCCGGCGCGAGCGATGCCAGCCTGAGCGGACGCCGGCCGGCAGGCCCTGCTGTCGTACTCGAGCGTGTCAACAAATGGTATGGCACGTTTCATGTGCTGCGCGACATTGATCTCGTGGTGCAGCCCGGCGAGCGCATCGTCATCTGCGGCCCATCGGGCTCGGGCAAGTCCACGCTGATCCGCTGCATCAACCGGTTGGAGGAGCACCAGTCGGGCAGGATCCTCGTCGAGGGCGAGGAACTGACGAGCGATCTGCGACGGATCGAGAAGATCCGCTCCGAGGTTGGCATGGTGTTCCAATCCTTCAACCTGTTTCCGCACCTGACTGTTCTCGACAATCTGTGTCTTGCGCCACAATGGGTGCGCAAGCTTCCGCGCAAGGAGGCGGAGGCGGTTGCCATGCGTTATCTGGAGCGGGTCAGGATTCCGGATCAGGCGGGCAAATACCCGGGCCAGTTGTCCGGCGGCCAGCAGCAGCGCGTTGCGATTGCACGCGCATTGTGCATGAGCCCGCGCATCATGTTGTTCGACGAGCCGACGTCCGCACTCGACCCGGAGATGGTGAAGGAGGTGCTCGACGTGATGAGCGAGCTAGCCTCCCAGGGCATGACGATGCTCGTTGTCACGCATGAGATGGGATTTGCGCGTGCGGTTGCCGATCGCGTGATTTTCATGGATGAAGGGGAGATCGTAGAGGATGCGCCGCCGGCGGAGTTCTTCGCCAACCCCCGTTCGGAGCGCACGCGCCTCTTCCTGGCCCAGATCCTCGATCACTGAGGCCTTACACGAGGCCGGCAGGAATGGCCGGCACTCCGGAAGCGAATGGCACAGGGATCATTCGGCGTGGTCAGGCGAATGCAGAATGGGAGAGACCGAATGAAATCGATTCTGACGACGGGGCTTGCCGCCATCGTGCTTGCGGCAGTGACCGCAGGCCCGGTGCTGGCGCAAGGCACGCTTCAGAAGGTGAAGGACCGTGGTCAGTTGGTCTGCGGTGTCAACACGGGCATTGCCGGGTTCAGCGCGCCGGACGACAAGGGCAACTGGTCAGGACTTGATGTCGACCTGTGCCGTGCGGTGGCCGCCGCCATCTTCAAGGACCCGGCCAAGGTGAAGTTTGTTCCGCTGACCGCCAAGGAGCGCTTCACGGCTTTGCAGTCGGGTGAGATCGACGTGCTGTCGCGCAACACGACATGGACGATGAGCCGCGACACGTCCGCGGGCATGAACTTCGCCGGCATCAACTATTATGACGGTCAGGGCTTCATGGTGAACAAGGCGCTGGGCGTGAAATCGGCAAAGGAATTGTCGGGTGCCAGCATCTGCGTGCAGACCGGCACGACGACGGAACTCAACGTCGCCGATTATTTCCGTCAGCAGGGTATGACCTACAAACCCGTGGTCATCGAGAAGCTGCCCGAGACACTTGCCGCCTACAACGCTGGCCGCTGCGATGTGTTTACGTCCGATGCCTCGCAGCTCTACGCAACGCGGCTGACACTCGGTTCCCCGGCTGACCACATCGTGCTGCCGGAGGTGATCTCCAAGGAACCCCTCGGGCCCGCCGTGCGTCAGGGCGATGCGCAATGGGGCAATATCGTGCGCTGGGTGCTGTTCGCGTTGATCAATGCCGAGGAGTTCGCCATCACGCAGGAAAACGTCGACAAGATGAAGGACTCCACCAATCCCGAGGTCAAGCGACTGCTCGGCAGCGAGGGAGATTTCGGCAAGGGCGTGGGGCTCGACAGTGACTGGGCATATCAGGCCATCAAGGCCGTGGGGAACTACGGCGAGTCCTTCGAGCGCAACGTCGGACAGGGTTCAAGGCTGAAGATCTCGCGCGGCCAGAATGCCTTGTGGCGTGACGGCGGATTGCAGTACGCGCCACCCATCCGCTGAACTGAGCGCTAAGCAGCAGGGCGTGGCGGCGGACGATGGTCAAGATGCACACAGCGCGGGACGGGGCAAGGCACACGGTGCCAGCCCGCCCGCGCCGTGGCCTTCGCGACCTTGCCTACGATCCGACGACCCGTGGCATCGTGCTCCAGGTGCTGCTGGTGCTGGCGCTGCTGGCACTCGGCGCAGAGATCGTGTCCAACGCTCTTACAAATCTCGAGAAGCAGAACATCGCCTCGGGCTTCGGCTTCCTGGAGCGTACCGCCGGGTTCGACATCTCGCAAACGTTGATCGATTACGCCAACACGTCGAGCTACGGACGCGCGTTCTGGGTCGGTCTCCTCAACACGCTGCTCGTCGCCGGGCTCGGCATCTTGATATCGACCGTCATCGGCTTCGTCATCGGCATGGCACGGCTGTCGTCGAACTGGCTGATCGCGCGATTGGCGGGCGTGTATGTCGAGATCCTGCGCAACATCCCGCCGCTGCTGATGTTGTTTGCGATCTACTTCGCGGTTCTGAAATCGCTGCCGCTGCCGCGCGACAGCCTGACCTTGCCGTTGTCGAGCTATCTCAACGTGCGCGGGCTCACAATTCCCAAGCCCATATGGCTTGACGGCATCGGCATCGTCGTGGCGGCGCTTGTGGCCAGTGTCATAGCGGCGCTGGCGCTCAAGGGGTGGGCGGCGCGGCGGCGCGCAGCAACGGGGCATGGCTTTCCAGCCGTGGGGATTGGGTTGGCGCTGGTCGCCGCAGCGCCAGCGATCGCTTGGGTGATGACGGGCTTTCCGGTCGCCTTTGACATGCCCCAGATGGGGCGTTTCAACGTTACCGGCGGCCTCACGCTGTTGCCGGAGTTCGTCGCACTCCTGGTCGGCCTGTCGCTCTATACAGCGGCTTTCATCGCCGAGATTGTCCGCGCCGGCATCGCGGGTGTTGCCAAGGGGCAGAAGGAGGCAGCCGCTGCGCTCGGGCTCTCTCGCAGGCAGGCCATGCGGCTCGTCGTCGTTCCGCAGGCGATGCGCATCATCATTCCGCCGCTCACCAACCAGTATCTCAATCTCACCAAGAACTCGTCTCTGGCGGTGGCGATCGGCTATCCCGATCTCGTGCACGTGTTCGCTGGAACAGTCCTCAACCAGACCAGCCAGGCGATCGAAGTGATTGCGATCACCATGGCCGTCTATCTGCTGCTCAGTGTCGTGACCTCGCTGCTCATGAACTGGTTCAACGCGCGCATGGCGCTGGTGGAGCGCTGAGATGACGAGTGCAAGGCGCGATGAGGTGATGGGACACCGGGCGACACCGGCGAGACGTCCCCCGCCAGCGGGAGCAGGACCGCTCGCGTGGGTGCGGGCCAACCTTTTTTCGTCCCCGCTCAATGCTGCGCTGACACTGGTCGGAGTGTGGATCACCTGGACGGCCGCATATGCGATCGTCGATTGGGCGCTGGTACGCGCTGTGTTCACCGGTAGCGATGGCAGTGCCTGTGCCAAGGAGGGAGCAGGTGCTTGCTGGCCGTTCGTCACCGCAAAGCTCGACCAGTTCATCTACGGTCGCTATCCGGCGGCCGAGCGGTGGCGTGCCGATTTGACGATGGCACTGTTCGCGGCGGGTCTTGCCGGCGTCATGATCCCGGGCGTGCCGCGCAAGGGCTGGATCGCTGCGTTCCTGCTCATTGCGTTCCCCGCGATCGCCTATGTCCTGCTGACGGGAGGGCACTTCGGCCTGGCGGTTGTCGAGACGGAGATGTGGGGCGGCCTCCTGGTCACGCTGGTGGTGGCCGTCGTCGGCATCGTCGCATCGTTCCCGATCGCATTGGCGCTGGCGTTGGGGCGACGCTCACGCTTGCCATTCGTGCGCTGGTCGTCGATCGGCTTCATCGAGCTGGTGCGTGGCGTGCCTCTCATCACCATGCTGTTCATGGCCTCTGTGATGTTGCCGTTGTTCCTGCCCGAGGGTGTCACCTTCGACAAGCTGGCGCGGGCGCTGATCGGTGTGGCTCTTTTCGAAGGGGCCTATCTCGCCGAGGTGATCCGCGGCGGGTTGCAGGCGATCCCGCGTGGGCAATACGAGGCCGCCGATGCGCTTGGTCTGTCATACCCGCAGAAGATCGGGCTCGTGGTGATGCCGCAGGCATTGCGCCTTGTCATTCCCGGCATCGTCAACTCGTTTATCGCGTTGTTCAAGGACACGAGCCTCGTACTCATCATCGGTCTGTTCGATCTGCTGGGTATCGTGCAGCAGGCAGTTTCTTCCGATACGACGTGGCTGTCGCCGTCGACGCCGCTCACAGGCTATGTGTTCGCCGGCTTCGTGTTCTGGGTGTTCTGCTTTGGCATGTCGCGCTACGCACAGCGGATCGAACGACGCCTTGACGAGGGACAGCATCGCTGATCGAGCTGATTGAGCATGTTCAGCTGACGTGCGCGGCGGTTCAGCTTGAAAAAAACTCAAAACAAATGGATAGAGCGCGGCTGCGATTCCGCGAAAAGCAAACGTGCTCCAGGCTTCATTGCGTTTCATCGCATTCTGATGGACCAGCCATCGACAGAGAAGGGCCGGAGGTATGCGCCTCCGGCCCTTCTGATGTCTGCGGCTGATGGCCAGGGCGCTTATGCCCCTGGCCATCGGCTCTTCTATTTCTTCTTCTGAACGACCCGGCAGTTGGGCTGGAACTTGCCGACCGTCCCAGGCGGACAGGGGATGCGAACCTGCGGCTTCGGCTTGTTCGGCTTCACCTTCGGCGGCTGCTTGGGCTTCACGGGCGCGATCCGCTTGCAGTTGGGCTGCCCAGGTCCGACCGTGCCAGGCGGGCACGGCTTGACGACCGGCTTGGGCTTGATCGGCTTCACGGGCGCGATCCGCTTGCAGTTGGGCTGCCCGGGTCCGACCGTGCCAGGTGGGCACGGCTTGACGATCGGCTTGGGCTTGATCGGCTTCACCGGACGGCAGTTCGGCTGGAACTTGCCGATCGTTCCCGGCGGGCAGGGCTGGCGGATCGGCTTGCAGTTCGGCTTGAAGCCGATGAAGCCGGGACCACACGGCACGCGCGTCGGGCCGCATTGCTTGGGATCACGCACCTTCTTGCCGTCGGGGCAGGTGTGCAGGATCGGCGGGCACTGCTTGGGATCGCGCACCTTCTTGCCGTTGGGGCAGGTGTGCAGGACCGGCGCGCACTGCTTGGGATCGCGCACCTTCTTGCCATCCGGGCAGGTGTGCAGGACCGGTGGGCAGAGCTTGGGATTGCTCACCTTCTTGCCGTCCGGGCAGACGTGAACCTGCGGGCACTGTTTGCGGCTTGGCGCTTTGGAGCCGTCGGGGCATGTCACCTGACGGATCACGCACACCTTGCCGTTCCAGAAGCCACCTTTCTGGCGGCATTCCTCTCCGGGGTTGTGGATCGGCTTGCAGTTCGGCTTGAAGCCGATGAAGCCGCGGCCACAGGGCTCTGGCGGGCACGCCTTGCCGGGCGGCACAACGATGCCGTTCCAGCACTTGTGACCCTCGTTCGGCCTATGGCAATCGGGCCACTTGCCGATGAGCGGCGGCTTGCACCGTTTGCCGCCGATCGGCACGCACACGCCATCATCGAGGTGGCTGCCAAGCGGGCAGTGGGTGACCTTCGCGGCGCACCACTGGCCGCTCTTCAGCCGCGTGACATTGGCTCCGAGCTTGCGCAGACGGAACGCTTCGCGTGCCGACACCGGCTTCATCGGCGGCGGGCATAGCTCCGGACCCACCGGTGGGCGGCAGTCCGGCCACTTGCCGACGAGCGGCGGCCTGCAAACCTGGACCGGAGGCCGGCCGCACCACTTGCCGTCGCGCAGGCGGGCAAGACGCCAGCCCTGGCGCCGGTAGGCCGGCACGCGTGAGGCGTCGATGGGCTGCATGTCACGCGGGCAGTAGACAGGCGGTGGTTCCTTGCCACACCACTTGTCGCCGGCACGCGTGATGGACCAACCCCGCTGACGCAGGATGTCGACGCGCCGGCCTGGCACTTCCTCGAAGCCGAACGGGCACACGTGCCTGTGCGGCGGACGCACACACCACAGTCCATCGTAGCGACGAACCGTCCAGCCTTCACGACGCAGGTAGTGAGCACGCGTCGAACTCACCTCGCGCATGCCGAACGGGCACTCGCGCGGCGGCAGGATCGGTGGCGGCGTGATGATGCCGGGCGGCTCGTAGCGACCACACTCGCGGCCGTTCCAGGGCTCGCCGGGCGGGCAGCACTTGCCGCGCACGGGCGTCCTCGTCCAACCGGACGGGCAGCTCGGCCCCTTGGGCACGCACTGGCCATCATCGAAGATGTAGCCGGGCGGGCAGTCGGTGCCGGTCTTCTCGCACAGGCGGGGAGCGAACGCCGTATCGAAGCTCTGATCATCTGAGGGATCAGTGTTCGACGGCGTACCGCCAGCCGGTTCGGCGATCGAGACGGAGTTGTCGAGCCTGCAGCCCATCTCGCGAACCTGTGCGGGCGTGAACGCAGTCGTCAGCTCCAACGTGATGTGGTTTCCGGTCACGATGTTGGCGTTGTCATGCGTGCAGACCGCACCACCACCGCCACCGGTGCCGTCGCAGACCCAGGGGAAGTTCCAGGTGCCTGTGGTGGGCTCGGCCGGCAGCAGCTCGTCGAGCACGACGGTGCCGGAGAAGTTGTCGGGACCGGTATTCTCGACCGTGATGATCCACTTGCATTCGATGCCGGCATTGGTTTCCAGGCAATCGCCGTCGGCATGCTTCTCGACCCGCAAGTTGCTGCTCTCCTCCGGCTCGATCGGCGGCGGCGGCGGCGGGGGTGGTGGCGGTGGCGGATCGTCGCAGAACTCGCCGGGGATCGTGGCGATACCGTTGGAGGTATCGTCGGCCCCGTTCGTGTTGCTCGGCGGGCCGAGCGGCGAGACGATGTCGGCCCGGTTGCGGATCTGGCACTGATTGTCGCGCGCAATTGCACGCGGCACCTGAAGCGCGACGACGAACTCTGTGAAGCTGCCCGGAGCCGGTAGGTTGGCGTTGGGCAGGTGGCAGTCCCTCGTCGTACCGGCCTGCGGACCGCAGGCCCACGGATCGGTGGCCGGTCCCATCAGGATCGTCGTTCCGGCCGGAGCCGTATCGCGAACATCGATTGGACCGTTGTAGGGACCGGGGCCGGTGTTCGTCACGCGGACCTTATAGCCGCAGAAGAACTCGATCCCATTGAAGCCACACGTGGCGTTATAGGGCGCCTTGTCGATCCTCAGGTTGGTCTGAGTATTGCGGCAAAGCTCCTCTGGAAGCTGCGCCGTGGCGTCGTCGGCGTCATTGGTCGCATCGGTGTTGCTCGGCGCTCCGAGCGGGCTTGCGATCCACGCGCGGTTCGGGATCCGGCACTGGTACTGGCGCGCGTCTGCGATGGGGATCGATGCCCACACCCACAGATGCACCATATCACCCGGTCCCATCGGCGAGATGGCCGCTGGCAGCAGCGTACATTCGAACGTATTGCCGCCGACATTTCCGCAGTTCCAGTCGACAACCGACGCCCAGTCGAAACTGACACCCGCAGGCATCGTGTCACGCACGACGATCGGGCCGTCATAGATGCCGGGGCCGAGGTTCTCGACGGTGATGTGGAAGCCGCAGTTGATCCGCCCGTCGAAGATCGAGCAGTTGTCGAAGGTCTTCTTCAGCTCCAGATCGGACTCCTGGCCGTCGGGGCGGCACTCCGGATCGGGGATGACTGCGGTCGCCTCGTCGATGTCGTCGGTCGGGTCGGTATTCCAGGACGAGCCGCCTGGAGCCCACTCGATCTCGGCGATATTCGTGAGGCGGCAGCGGCGCTGATCGGCCGGCACGCCTGCCCACACGGTCATGAACAGAGAGTCGCCCGCCGCCAGGAACACGTCGGGGCGCCAGCAGCGGGTCTCCGCGGCACTGCCACCGGGCTGCCAGCAGAACCACGGCGGTTGCGGTTCCAGATGCGTCACGAGGCCCGGCGGATCGGCCGGGAAGACGTCGCGGATCTGCATGTCGCCGAAGTAGTCGTCCGGACCGGTGTTGGTGATCCGGATCGTGTAGCGGCACACCCAGTTCGCGCCCCACCGCCAGCACGAATGCGGATCGGCATACTTGCGCAGCTCCAGGTTGGTGTGGAACGGGCGCTCTGGCTCCGGGAACTCCGGCGGATAATCCGGCGGCTCCTCGGTGACCGGCTCGCCCCAGGGCGGAAGCTCACCGACCTTGGCGTCGCAGGGCTGCCAGATCTCGACATCGCCCATGTGGCCGGCCTTCTCCGCGTCGCCGAAGAAGTTGTCGTAGTCCGTAAAGTAGGAAGTCGTCGGCGGCACATTCTGCGGCCGCACGAGATCAACCGGGTTGCCCTGCAGGCCGTGCACGTCGGCATTGGCGGCCGGATCGCCAGCCGCATCGCCCTGTGCGAACTCGCCGGTGCGCAGCCGTTCGCCAGTGGTCCAGAGGAACTCGCCGCAGGCGTTGGTCCTCAGTCCCGTCTCGTCGTAGGGGAATCCCAGCGTGATGCCGCCGTTGGAATGGCGATGATCGGCCGGCAGGCCGATGGCGTAAGTCTCCGGATCGGGGACCCAGCGGCTGGGCGTTGCAGGATTATCAGGGCTTTCGAGCCGGTAACGCTTGACCTCGGCGGAAGTTGGCTCGGCGAACTCGGAATAGTCATAGCTGCCGCGCTGGGCGGCACGCTCGGCAACGTACATGCGGCCGGACTTGTCGAACAGCATGTCGGAAAGCTGCGTGTCGGGCTTGCTGGCCGCGACGTCGAGTTCCCAACGCGGATCGCCGGCAAAGCCGCCATCTGTCTTGATGCCGATGGACCAGACCTTGTGGTCAGCGGTGTAGTAGAGCCGGCCTTCGTGCATGGCCATGCCATGCACACGGCGTTCCACCTGCGTGAGCCCCCACGTATCGGGTTTCTCCACATCGAAGGTATTGCTCTCGATATCGGCCTTCTTGCCGTCATCGGAAACGGGAACGAGCCCCTTGGCGGGGCGGCCCGAAACGCCGTGATCGAAGGTGTCGATTGGCTGTCCGTTCTCGTCCAGGCGATGGATCAAGCCGCTATCGAGATCGGAGACGAATACCTGGCGTGACGCCTTGTCGAAGACGACGTCACCGAGGCCGGGGCCGGAGTTGTCCGGGATGGTTGCAAATAGCGTCACGTCACCCGAAACGCCGTCGACGCGCCAAATGGCGCCGGGCGAACCGCCCTTGTCGTCGGCGAACATGCCGGGCATCCAGAACGCACCAGCGTCACCGGTGCGGATGCGTTCGGCCACGCCGTCGCCATTGCTGTCCGGCTTGACAATGTGGAGGCCGAACATCGAAGTGGCGCCGAGCAGAATCGCAGGCGGACTCTTGTTGTCCGCATTCTCCATCAGCGCGATGGGGAACACCTGTCCGATCTCGCTGGCCGGAATGGGCTTGCGCACCATCGGCGTGACAAGCTGTCCGCGCGGGGGCTCGCCAAGCGCGCCCATCGACAGGATCTGGGCCGATGCACCTTCGGTGTTGATGAAGAACTGATCGAGCGGGCTCATGCCCGGGATCAGGAGCGCGCCGTTCGGTTGGATTCCGGAAAAGCCCGTGACGACGGCATCACCGGGCGAGAAAAGGTTCTGCTCGTCCTGGGCGCGGGCAGAGGAGGCCGGCAACAGGCCGGCAAGCACGAGGGCTGCGATCAACAACCCGGCGATGTAGCGATACAGGGCCGTCATGCTGCGGCCGGCGTCAGGGCGGCGATCCGCGGGAGGAACGCCAGGTGGTGGGGAGCCGCACCGGTGCCAGGTTGCGCACCGTGCAGTCTCCGCAGCAAATTCTGCGGATGGACCAGGGCAGTTCATTTCTTAACTCTCCTTCCAAGCTGTCAGAGGGTTTGGGCCGGGATGGCCTCTGAGGCTTGGTCGCTCGCCGCGTGCGTTTGGTTCACGACGGGACCGTCCAGGATGGAAATTCAACAGCATGAAAATAAAACAGTATCGCAGCATGCCGGCAATGACACGCAAAAATCGGGGCCTCGCTCGCGATCGAGAAGACCTAGGGTACGGACCCTAGAGTGTCAGGAGTTCCGACGTGCACAGGCGAGCGATCGCCAGCGCCGATGTCAGACCCGGACTCTCGATGCCATAAAGGATCATGAGGTGATCGACGCCATGCACGCGCGGCCCGTGAATGGCGAAATCAGCAGCCGGCTCTCCCTGTCGTGACAGTTTGGGCCGCACGCCGGTATAGCCGGGCTGTAAAGCGTCCTGCGGCAGTTGCGGCCACCATCGGCCTATCGCACCTGCAAAGGCAGCACGACGCTCTCCGTCTGGATCATCGAAGGCATAGGAGATGGTGTCGGTCCAGGCGACGTCCGGTCCGAATTTCGCTTGGCCGGCGATATCGAGCGTCAGATGCACGCCGAGCCCGCCGTCGCTCGGCATGGGATAGATCAAATGGGTGAAGGGTGCGCGGCCGGACAGAGTAAAGTAGTGGCCCTTGGCAAAATGCGTTTCTGGCGGTTGGTATGACGGCGGCTCCGCATTGCCGACGGCGTCTGAGATTGCAGCGTTGGCGGGAAAAAGCGTCCGCGCGAGTCGTGAGGCATGCAGCCCTGCCGCAACAACCAGCGTGCGGCAAGAAATGCTCTCCGCCGAAGCTGTGTCGTCCGCGCCCGATTCGGCGGTGGTTTCCTCTGCTGCATCCCCGGCATTGAAAGGGGCAAGTGTCAGATGGAAGAGGCCACCGTCGCGCTTGATGTGCGTGACGCGTGTCCCCAGCACGACCTCGCCGCCTGCCGACTGGATGTGGCCTTCCAGCGCGAGCATCAGTCCATGACTGTCGACAATCCCGGTCGACGGAGAAAGATAGGCCTTGACGCACGAGAGCTCGGGCTCCCTCGCGCGCGCCTCTGCGGCAGACAAGGCAATGAGGTCGTCGACGCCACTCGCCTTGGCATTGGCCGCGATCGTTTCCAGTTTCGGAAGTTCGGCTGCGGACGTGGCCACGAGCAACTTGCCGAGGGCGCGTGCGGTCACGCCGTTCTCGGCCGCGAAGCTATAGAGCAACGCCTTGCCTTCCAGACAAAGCCGCGCCTTGAGGCTGCCCGGAGCATAATAAAGACCGGCGTGGATGACTTCGGAATTGCGCGAGGATGTCTCGGCCCCGACCCGGTCGTGCTGCTCGATCACCATGACGTCGCGGCCGGCGGCGGCGAGGGCTCGTGCAATGGCGAGGCCGACGACACCGGCGCCGATGACCACGCAGTCAATGTCCGCGGTCGCGCTCACGAGTTCACTCCCCACGCGTTGGGTATGGGATAAGCCGACATGCTCCAGGAGTGCATATGTCCGCTGGCCGGCGAGCCCGACAATGGCGGACCCAAGTCGCACGCAGTTTCACTGTGCGGAGCGCGCCGTCCATAACCCAATCGGTACGCTTGCTGAAATGCCAGCCGGAATGTTGTTGGCAGCCGGCTCCATGGGATTGACTTGCGGCTGGAACAAACTAAGAACTTCATGGTTGGATCAGAGGTTATGTTGCAGGTCATGCGCTTCAGTTTCATCCATACGGCGGACTGGCAGATTGGCAAGCAGTTCGGCGGCCTTGATGCGCGGCTGGCCGGGCGTCTGGAGGAGGCGCGCCTCGACGTTATCGACCGGATTGCGGCGGTGGCGGAACAGTACGGTGCGCGACACGTGCTCGTTGCGGGCGATGTGTACGATGCGCCGGATCTGAAGGAGCGGACGCTGCGCCAACCGTTGACGCGCATGGCCCAGCACGCCGGTCTCACCTGGGTCCTGCTGCCCGGCAACCATGATACGGCAGGGCCAGGCAGCATCTGGTCCCGCGTGCACCGGCTCTCCCCCGCCGGCAACATCGTCATCGCGGATAGCGCCGTGGCAATGGAGATCGCTCCTGGTGTCGCGCTATTGCCGGCGCCGCTGACCGCCAAGGCGACATTGCGCGATCCGACGGCGTGGATGGACGAAGCGGTGACCGACAGCGCGCGCCTGCGAATCGGCTTGGCGCACGGCGCAGTGCATGGCTTCGGCTCCGAGGGAGAGTGTTCTGTGCCGATCGATGCGGGTCGCGTGCAGCGCGCCCGGCTCGACTATCTGGCGCTGGGCGATTGGCACGGCATGAAGGAAATCGGGCCGCGTTGCTGGTATTCCGGCACGCCCGAGCCCGACAACTTCGCCAACTCGCCCAAAGGACACGTCCTTGCCATCGCGCTGGAGTATTCAGGCGGCGCGGCCGGTGCGGCGCGCATCACAGTGACGCCAGAAGCGACCGGTCACTACACGTGGGCGCGGCTCGAACGCGACATCCGCAGCGAGGCCGATATTCGTGCGCTCGATCGCGAGGTAGCCGCACTCGGCGAGACATCTAACCGTCTGCTCATTCGTCTGCGGCTCGCCGGCGCGCTGCCGCTCGATGCGCTCGAAGCCCTGCAACTTTATCGCGCTGACCTTGATGCCCGGGTGCAGCACCTCGACTGGGACGACGCCGGCGTCGCCGTGTCTGGTGCGTTCGACCCCGCCGAGATTGCGGCGCTTGCTGGTGGCGATACCGATCTTGGTGCCGTGATCAGCCGGCTCGCAGCGATGGCACGCGATAGCGGTGATACAACAGCAGCCAGCGGCTCGGCCGCTGGTGTGGTGTCGCCCGAAGTGGCCCGCACTGCGCTCGTCAGGCTCCTGCAGCTCGTGCGCGAGGCGGGAGGGCCGGCATGAAGATCAAGGCCCTTCGCGTGGCAGACGTCGGCATCTTCAGGGACCCGGTCTCGGTTGAGGGCTTCTCCGGAGGTCTCGACGTGCTTGCCGGTCCTAACGAGCTTGGCAAGTCGACGCTGTTTCGCGCCTTGCAGTCCGTCTTCCTGACACGGCATTCGACAACCGGAAAAAAGATCGATCGTATGGCAAGTCGCGGTGGCGCACGCGCTCCGCTGATCGAAGCGGAGTTCGAGGTCGCTGGCCAGCCATGGCGGATCACCAAGCGGTACGGCCGCAGCAAGTCTGCCGATCTCGTCGATCTTTCGCTAGGCCGGCTCGTCGCCCGAGGCGCTGATGCGGAGGACAGGCTGGCCGAGCTTATCGGTGTGTCGGGGAGCGAGGGGGCGGCGGGTCGGTTCGGGCTCCTGTGGGTCGGACAGCAGCAGTCGCTGTCGCTGCCGACTCCTGATTACGATCCGGAAAAACGCAAGGACGTGGCACGTGGTGAGCGCGCGACACTGCATGAAGCGATCGCAAAAGAGGTCGAGGCGGTTGCCGGCGGCGTGCTGATGGGACGGATCGCGCAACGCGTTGCTGCGGATCTCGATCAGCTTGTGCAATCAAAGCGTCGCGGTCCGCGCACGGGTTCACGCTACGATGCTGCGATCCGTGAGCGTCAGGCGCTGATTGCAAAGCGCGATCATGCGTACGCCGAACAGGCCAAGGCGACGACGCGGCTTGATAAGCTCGAGAGCCTGACGCGGCAACAGGCTGTCGAGGCGAGCCCGGAGCGGCTTGGCGCTTTGCGGCAGGAGCGGGACGTCGCTGCAAAGGCACATGAGGACGCTGCCGGGCGCGCCGCGGCCTTGGCGCATGCGATGAGCCGGGAGGAGACTGCCGGTCTCGTGCACACACAAGCCTCAGACCGACTTGCCCGTTACGGCAAAGCGCTGGAGGAGGTGCGGGCGCTGGAAGTGGAGCGTGAAGGTCTGGTGGTGGAACGCCAGCGGTTCGGAGCAGAGCGCGGCAGCCTTGTCGAGGCCCTGGCCGTCATCGAGGCCGAGATCGCTGCCCTGGAGAAGCTGATCCAGCGCGAGACGGAGGCCGCAGAGCGGCGGCAGGAGGTGGCAACGCTTTCCAAGAGCGTCACCGAGCAGGAGACGGCACTCGCCCGCGTTGGCGAGTTGCAGGCCGAGATCAAGCGGCTTGAAGCGGCGATTTCAGCCAATCCGGCGACGCCTGAGCGCATGCAGGCGCTTGCCAATGCCGTTCAGTCGCTGGCGTTGGCGCGGGAGCGGGCCCAGCAGCCGGCGGCGGTCGAGATGGTTCTTTCGCTGGAGGAAGTGGGCGCGCGGTTGGTGCGCATTGATGGCGAACCTGCACCGGCTAGTGGCCGCATCGCCGTGGATCGCCAGTTGCGGATCGAGATTGAAGGCGTCGGACGGTTCGATCTGGTGCCGGCGGATGCGGTCGAGCGGGCACTGCGGCGGCAGGCGGCGACGGAGGCACAGGCTCGGCTGGTGGCGACCGAAGCTGAAATCGGCGTCCGTGCCGGCGCTGATGCGGACGCACTTGCTGAGAAGCGGCGCAGGTGGAGCGAGGCACTGATCGCGGCCAGGGCCGGGCTTGCAGCGGTCGCCAGGGATGGTCCCGGTACAATCGAGACGGCTTTGGCGGCAGATCGACAGCAACTGGCCGTGCTCCGGACGGCACTGAGAGAGGCGGGCGAACTCAACTTCGCTGGGGAGCAGGAGGCGGGCGGCGACGGTCGAGGTGATCCAGGCAAGATCCGTCGGCAGCTTTTGGCGGCACGCGACCGGCGCGATCAGGTTCTGGGCCAGTCGAAGGCGTCGGAGTTCGCGCAGCAGCGGGTCGAGGATCGCACGGCCGAGATCGAAGAGCGGCTTGCCGGGCTCGAAGACGACCTTGGTCCGTCTGCCGGGCGGCTGGCGGAGCGTGATCGCCTTGCGGGCCTCGTTGATGCAGCCGGAGCGGCGCTCGATGCCGTCGTGCAGCAGCGATCCTCGTTGGCGCGAACATCCCCCAGCCAGGAAGAAGTCACCAGGCTTGGTGAGGTCAAGCGCGCCGCAGACAAGGCTCTCAGCCAGGCAGAATCCGCCGCGCAACGTCTTGCACAGGACATCGCTGCGCTGGAGGGCGAAATCCGTGCCGCCGGTGAGGCGGAGATCGGTCCGCAGTTGGCGCGTCTGGAAGCGGAAATTGTGGCGCGTGATGCCGAGGTCTCACATTACGAGCACGAAGTAGCAGCGCTGGAGCTGTTGCAGGACACGCTTGCCGCGGTGGCGAGCGAAAACCGGATGCGATTTCTGGAACCGGTGACAGCACGTCTCGTGCCCTATCTGTCCCAGGTCTTTGGGGCGGCACAGGTCGGTCTCAGCGAAGGATTTGCCATCGAAGCGTTGCGGCGGAACATGGAGGAGGAGCCGGTTGAGGATTTGAGCGACGGCACGCGCGAACAGCTTGCCGTGCTCGTGCGTCTTGGATTTGGGCGGCTCTTGTCGGAGACGGGGACGCCGGCGCCGGTTATCCTCGATGATGCGCTTGTGTTCGCCGACGACGAACGGATCGTGCGCATGTTTGCGGCGCTGGAGACGGCCGCGAAGCTGCATCAGGTAATCGTGTTCACCTGTCGCTCCGCCGCATTCGCACCACTCGGCGGCACGCGCCTTTCGATAGGTCCATGGACCGGAGCCCCGCTCTAGCGAAGTTTACGGTGGCGGGGTCACCGGGGCTCGTTGCAGAACATGCCCCAAGTGAAAAGCGCTCTGCATCATCGCAGTTGGCGGTCTATGCCCTGGGCGCAACTGGGCCCGGATGCATGCGTGTGCGATCCGGTGCCGTGGGACGCCATGGGACGGTGGCGCTCTCGCGCCTCCGTCGCACACACCTCGCGTTATCGTGTTGTTGAGCTGCGTCAGCCGGCCGGTGGCGTCAACACGGGCGGCGGGGCGTCAGCCGACAGCGACGTCCCGATCGTCAGCGGAGCGGCGGGCTGTTGCGGTGAAGTGCCGGCAGCCGACGCGAGGATGCCCATTGGGTCGTCCGAGCGGCGAGACTTGCCTTCGAAGAACGCACCCTGCTCGATGGAGAGCGACTGGTGGTAAACATCGCCTTCGACGTGGCTGGAGGACTGAAGCATCACCCGCTTGCAACGCAGCGAGCCCAGAACCTGGCCGCGAATGATCGCTTCGTCTGCAATGATGGTGCCCGTGACGCGGGCGCGTTCACCGACGATGAGATTGGTGGCGCGGATATCGCCTTGAACTTCGCCGTCGATCTGCATCTCACCCTTCGAGGTCAGATTGCCGGTGATGACGAGATCAGGGCCGATGACGGAAGGGGCGGCTCTATCACCTGCGGCCCGCAGCGGCGGAGAACCCGGGCGCTGTGCCATCAGCGTCGTGTTTCCCACTGGGGGAGGTGTCGGACCCTTGAGCGGCTCATTCTCCGGACGTTTGAAATTCGGCAACATTCCTGAACAATCCTCCGCATCAGACGCATGCTTGACCGGCCGTTATCGGCATCGGGCCCGATACGCAAACAAGAGACCTTATGCTGAAGACAAGCCCTCGCTTGCCACTCAGCGGCCGCTGCAACTCGATAGCTAAGCCTGTAGCACGGCCAGGGGCGGGCGTCATGCCCAGGCGATGAGAAAATCCCCCGTTTCCCCGCGTTCCGTGGCATTCGAGCCCGGTCCTAAGGCAAATCTTTCCAGAGGATGTTGGCAGGCGCGCGGCAGCCCTGCTGCCAGGTCAGCCCGGATGCAAATGCCCGCTGTCAAACGAGGCGATCTGTGCACTCTCGATTTGGCCCTAACGGGCGCCAGCAAGTTCTTCCACCGCGGCGAGCACCTGCTCGGCATGTCCCGGCACCTTGACCTTCCGCCAGATCCTGGCGATCCGACCTTTGGCGTCGATCAGCACCGTCGTGCGCTCCACCCCCATATATTTGCGGCCGTACATCGATTTTTCGACCCACACGCCATAGGATTCGAGCGTCGATTTCGTCTCATCGGCGACGAGGGTGACCGCAAGGCCATGCTTGTCCTTGAACTTGGCGTGCGAGGCGGCACTGTCGGGCGACATGCCGACGACATGAGCGCCTGCCGCCTCGAACCGTTCGGACAGCTCCGTGAAGGCCTTGGCTTCGGCCGTGCAGCCGGACGTGTCGTCCTTGGGGTAGAAAAACACGACCACCGGGCGACCCTTCAGTTTGCTGAGTTTCAAGGGCTGCCCACCGTCGGTCGGTAGGTTGAAATCCGGTGCGCGATCACCAATCTCCGGCATTGATAAGGTGCCTTTCTTTCGTCGTTTTTTGCCCTGCACATCGCAGGTGCGAAGTGGTGTGCTTCGTTGGGGCAAATCGTTCGGTGGACCCGCCGCGGCAATGGCGCGGCTGATGTTAACGTCAGGTCCGCGTCAGTCCGATAAATCGAACTATCGCGTGAGGCGCACTCCCGCAAGCGCGGGCAGGCGGTATCGGCCATCGGTCTCCGGACAACGTCGGACATCGATGGTGGTTGGGCGGGGATGCTGGACTTCGCCGGCCCGCGCTTTTTGAATTGGCAACCTGACCACGGCCTGGGCGAGCCTCGCTGCAGCAAGGCCCGTCATATCAGGTGGTCGAGCGGAGACATGGTGGCGGGTGGTGCGCCGGGGCGAGCAACGACTTGAGCAGCGACCTGAAGTGACCTCCCCGGCTGGAGCGAGGCGCATGCCGGTCCGCGCCCAGCCGCCGACGCCCGCGCAGCACCCGATGACGGCACGCGAGGCCCTACCACCGACGCGCGGACGGCGTGCACTGCGCCATGCCGGGCGGAGCATGCGTTTCTTCCTGTTTGCGACGGTGCCGTTCCTCATTCTTCTCGCTCTCGCCCTTGCATTGACATTCGTGCGGTTGAAGCATGGCCCGATTTCGTTGTCGTTCCTGGTTCCGCCTATCGAGAAGAGCCTCAACGCGGTGCTGCATGGTTATGTCGCAACCGTCGACGATGCGATCGTGCGGCTGACCGACGACAGTCGTCTCGAGTTTCGCTTGCAGAACGTGCGGTTCGCCGAGGCCGATGGAGACATTGTCGCGTCATCGCCGCTCGCAGCGCTGGAGATCAGCCGCCATGCCCTGATGGAAGGGCGACTGGTTCCATCGCGCGTGGAACTTATCCGGCCGGAGCTGTTTCTCACCTATGCCGCCGACAAGGGCTTGAGTCTCAGCTTCTCGGCATTGCCCGAAAAGCCTCCGGAAACGGACGGGCAGGTGCCGGCGCCGGGCGGCATCACACCGCCGCAACCTGCCGCCGATACGAGCGTCGAGGATGCTGGCATGAGCGGTGCTGGGCTGCTCAAGAAGCTCGACTTCGGACAGCTCTTGAGCAAGGCGACGTCGCAGGCGCGCGACATGTCCAGTGCCACCAGCTTCCTGCGCGAATTTGGCGTTCGGGACGCCACGCTCACCGTCGATACCAAAGGGCATCGCACAGTCTGGCAGTTGCCAGAACTCAACCTCGACGTCGACCACCGCGAGAAGCAGTCGGTGATCTCGGGCCGCGCCCGAGTGGCGTCCGGCAACGGCTCCTGGCGGGTCGCCTTTCATACCGAGGACAGCGCCGGCCAGACGGTGCTGCGTGCGTCTGTGCGCGATCTCGTTCCCTCGTTGTTGTTCGGTGCGGAACAGGGCAGTCCACTCTTGGGCCTACTCGATCTGTCGCTAGGTGCCGACATTACCCTTGCGATGCAGCCACAGGGTGGTGTGCACTCGGCGCATCTCGACATTGGCCTCGGCGAAGGGCGCCTGTTGGTGCGCGACCGCATGGGCAAACTGGAACCGATCCCCGTGGCCGGTGCGCGCATCAAGCTCAACTTCGATCCTGGAACGGGGACTGTCGTACTGGAGCCATCCCCGCTGCACTTCGGCGGCTCCTCGATCACGGTCGCGGGACAGGCGCGCGCGACGAGCTTCGGCGACGAGCCGGGCTGGAGCTTCGATGTGTCGTCGGTCGATGGAACGCTCGGAGGCGGCGCGCCCGGCGCGACGCCGATTGCATTGCAGCGACTGAGTGCTCGGGGGCGTTATCTGACCTCACGTGATTTCATCGAGCTGCAGGAAGGCCTGCTGACGGCTGGCGGTGCGTCGGTGAAGGCCGTCGGCGAGGCCGACATGAGACCGGGCAACCGCGGTGCACGCTTTTCCGCCTCATTCAATGCCATGTCGGTGGAGACGCTGCGCGCCTTGTGGCTGGTCGGGATGGCACCTCAGGCGCGTGAGTGGGTGACCACACACGTGCTGTCAGGGCAGGTGAAGGCATTCGACTACCGCCGCGAGATTGGCTCCTATGCACCTCCCCCTGGCGAGCGGAGCTTGCCTGGCGGTCACTCCGCTTTGACAGTGGAACTCAACGACGCGAGCTTCAAGCCGACGCTGCACCTGCCGGTGATCGATGCGCCTCGCGTATTGGTGGTCATCGACGATGGTCACATCGAGATATCGGTCCCCGATGGAACGATGAAGCTCGGCACGGGAGAGAGCGTCTCCATGAAGGCCGGGCGGCTTCTCAGCGAGAACATTTATGCGGAGCCGCCACACGCGGATGTCTCGTTCAAGGCGCAGGGAGATGCAGCGGCGGCGTTGGCGCTGCTGGGTCACGAGCGGATCGCCCTCATCAATACAACCGAGCTGCCGTTCAAGGCAGCAGAGGGACGCGTGGAAGCGCAGTTGTCGTTCGCCTTCCCGATGCAAAAGAACGTCACGCGCCAGCAGATCGTGACGAGCGGGTCGGCTAAGCTAAAGGACGGCCGTTTCGGCAAGCTGCTCGGCGAATATGATGTCCAGGGCGCATCCATCGCCGTCGACTTCGGCAGTGGTGCGATCGAGGCCAAGGGCGAGGCAATCGTGCGCGGTGTACTGGCGCGGCTCTCCTGGCAGCGGATTCTCGACGCTCCCGAAGAGCGGCAGCCTCCTTTGCGGATCACCGCAACACTCGATAATGCTGACCGGCGCCAACTCGGCATCGAGTTGGGTCACTTCCTCACGGGCGAGGTGCCCGTTGACCTCCAGTTGGTTCCCGGAACCGCGCCGGGGGAACGCAAGATTCATGTGCGCGCCGACCTGTCGGGTGCGGAGCTGTCGCTGACGCCGGTGGCGTGGAAGAAGCCTCCGGGACGGCGCGCATTCGCCGAGTTCGACATCTCCCCGGTCCAACACGGCAAGTACGAGCTACAGAACTTTCGCGTGGCGGGCGACAACATCGCCATCGAGGGCTGGGCAGGGATCGGTGCCGACCGCAAGGTGCGTGAGTTCCAGTTTCCCGATTTCTCGATCAACGTTGTCACACGCCTCAAGGTACAAGGTAACCTGCGCAACGATGACGTATGGGACCTGAAGGTCCGCGGCACGACCTTCGAAGGCAAGGACATGTTCCGCTCGCTGTTCACGCTGGGTCGCGAGGCTGGGGGAGGAGAGCAGGGCGGCAAAGGCGTCAATGTCGATGTGGATGCGCAGATCGACAACGTGATCGGCTTCTCGGAAATCTCGATGCGCAGCGCCAAGGTGCAGGCGAGCACGCGCGACGGCCGGCTCACCGCGCTTGAGGCACGCGGTACGCTCGACGGAGGTGCGCCGCTTGCCGTGATTCTTGATCGGGACGGTGCTGGGCAGCGCCGGATCCGCGCCGATTCGACGGATGCGGGGCTGGCCTTCAAGATGATTGGCTTCTACTCAAACATGCAGAGTGGGCGCGTGCGTCTGGAGGTCAATCTCGATGGCAAGGGCGCTGCAGAAAAGGCCGGCAATCTTTGGGTGGAGGATTTCCGTGTTCTGGGCGACGCCGTCGTCTCTGAAGTCGTGTCCAGCGGCTTCGATGACGGTCGACCGTCGATCGGCGGCAAGAAGCGCGTGGTGCGCGAGGTATTCGAGTTCGACGCAATGCGTGTGCCGTTCTCGGTCGGGCACGGCCAGTTCGTGCTCGATGATGCCTACGTGAAAGGGCCTCTTCTCGGCGCCACGATCCGCGGCAAGCTCGACTACAAGACCGAGCGCGTAAATCTCGGTGGAACCTACATTCCGCTGCAGGGGCTCAACAACGCGTTCGGGCAGATTCCGGTCCTGGGGCAGATCCTGTCGGGTCCACGCGGCGAGGGCCTGTTCGGCATCACGTTCGCGGTCACAGGGGCGATGGCCAATCCGCAGGTGATCGTCAATCCACTTTCGCTCGTCGCGCCAGGCATCTTCCGCGAGGTATTCCAGATGACGGCCCCGTCGCCAAAAGTGCAGCCGCGCGGC
Organism: Hyphomicrobiaceae bacterium; assembly: GCA_020638035.1. Classification (GTDB taxonomy): domain Bacteria; phylum Pseudomonadota; class Alphaproteobacteria; order Rhizobiales; family Hyphomicrobiaceae; genus JAEUMD01. Next base: position 245,360 of record JACKJI010000002.1, on the reverse strand, counting down.
TCTGAAGCGGTTGGCAAGCGGCCCCGCAAATCTCGCAGCACCGAGCCCTCCTCTGGATCGGGCTCAACGATCGATGGCTGGTCGTCGGAGACGAAGAAGCCGTGACGTGCAGCAGCAGCCGTTGCGTGAACCCGCAGCAGCTGCTCAGACCGGTTTCAACAAGACATGCTTCTTTTTGCCGAGCGAAAGCTTGATGACGCCGTCCGACGTGACATGCGCCGAGGTGAGCGACAGCTTGTCGTTCTTGACCGCCTCGTCGTTGACCTTGAGCCCGCCCCCCTGGACCTGTCGCCGAGCTTCGGAATTGGATTTGACGAGACCGGCGGCAACAAAGGCCGACAGAACGCCCAGCCCGGCTTCCAAATCGCCCTTTGAGATCTCGACGGTTGGCAGGTCGGCGGAGAGTTGACCGGTCTCGAACGTCTTGCGCGCGGTTTCCGCGGCGGCCTCTGCCTTCTCGCGGCCATGCATCAGCGCCGTTGCCTCAGTGGCGAGCACTTTCTTGGCCTCGTTGATCTCCGCATCGCGCAAAGCTTCAAGCTTTGCCACCTCGTCCATCGGCAGCATGGTGAAGAGCTTCAGGAACCGGCCGACGTCGGCATCCTCGGTGTTGCGCCAGTATTGCCAATAGTCGTAGGCCGGCAGCTGCGCCTCGTTGAGCCAGACGGCCCCGGCGGCGGTCTTGCCCATCTTGGCGCCTGATGCGGTCGTCAGCAGCGGACAGGTCAAGGCATAGAGCTGTGGCGTGCCCATGCGGCGACCGAGATCAATGCCGGTAACGATGTTGCCCCACTGGTCCGAGCCACCCATCTGCAGGTTGCAGCCATAGCGTCGGTTGAGTTCGACGAAGTCGTAGGCCTGCAACAGCATGTAGTTGAACTCGATGAAGGACAGCTCCTGTTCGCGCTCGAGACGCAGCTTGGCTGAATCCATCGTGAGCATGCGATTGACCGAGAAATGGCGGCCGACATCGCGCAGGAACGCGATGTAATTGAGCGCTGCCAGCCACTCGGCATTGTCGACCATGGTCGCGCCGTGGCGGCCAGCGCCGAAGTCGATGAGCTTGGCGAAGACCTGTTGCATGCCCTGCTTGTTGGACTCGATCTCCTCGATGGAACGCATTTGCCGCGTCTCGTCCTTGCCCGACGGGTCACCCACCCGCGTCGTACCGCCGCCCATCAGCACGATCGGCTTGCCGGCGCCCGTCCGCTGGAGCCAGGCGAGCATCATGATGGAGAGCAGCGAGCCGACGTGCAGGGAAGGCGCGGTGCAGTCGTAGCCGACGTAGGTGACGAGATCGCCTTTGGCTGCGAGCGCATCGACCCCTTCGGGATCGGAGCACTGGTGAATGAACCCGCGCTCGGTCAGAACGTTAAGGAAGTCGGACTTGAAGCTCGTCATCGCTTGATCGTCTATCGCTTGCGGGCCGGCGTCCGGTGTGTCGATCGCTCCGGACGCGAGAGGCCTGTTGGTGTAGGGTCGGCAGAATCGGCGGCACCATGCACGAGGATCGATCAATTGGGCAAGCTGAAGCGCGCCATCGGGTTGATGAGCGGCACATCGATGGACGGGATCGATGTCGCTCTGATCGAGACGGACGGACGGGAAGAGCTGCGCCACGGGCCATCGTTCACGTTTCCCTATTCCGAACCCTTCCGCCAGCACCTGCGCGAGGCGGCGGCGGTCGCGGCGAGCGAGATCAAGGCGCGTGCAGAGCGGCCTGGCGTCATGCGCCTGGCCGAGCAGTATTTGACGGACCTGCACGCCGAGGCGGTCACGCACTTCCTGGAAGATACGGGGATCAAGGCCGCCGATATTGAAGTCATTGGATTTCACGGCCACACCGTGCTGCATGCCCCGGAGCGGCGGCTGACGGTTCAGATTGGTGACGGCAGACGGCTCGCCCAGGCGGTTGGCGTTCCGGTCGTCTATGACATGCGCATTGCCGACGTGATGGCGGGAGGTGAGGGGGCCCCGTTGGTGCCCGTCTATCATCAGGCAATCGGTGTCCGGCTCGGCAGGCTGCCGGCGGCCTTTGTCAATATCGGCGGGGTGGCGAATGTCACCTACGTCGGATCCGACCGGGACCTTCTGCTGGCGTTCGACACGGGCCCCGGCAATGCGCTGATCGACGACTGGATGCTGCGGCATGCGGCCACCGCCTATGACGCCGATGGCGAGACCGCGCTCCACGGCAAGGTCGATGACGGTCTGCTGCATCAACTGCTCGCCAACCCCTACTTCATGGCGCCGCCGCCCAAGTCGCTCGACCGCGATAGCTTTGCCAGCGGTCTCGATGGCAAGGCGCTGGCGGGTCTGTCGCTGACGGCGGGCGCGGCGACGCTCGCCGCCTTCACCGCGGAAGCGATCGCACGATCCCGCGAGCATTTTCCTCAGGAGCCTGCAATCTGGGTGGTGTCGGGCGGCGGACGTAAGAACCGCGCGATCATGACACGGCTCGCAGAGCGGGTCGAAAACGCGGTGGTGCCGATCGATGCGATAGGTTTGAACGGCGATGCCATAGAGGCAGAGGCCTGGGCCTATCTCGCGGTGAGATCGCTCAGTGGGCTACCGTTGACATTCCCAGGTACGACAGGCGTGCCGTGGCCGACGCCGGGGGGCGTCTTGGCGCGTCCCTGATGCTGTTGAGTCCGGAGCACGCTTTTTGCTCCGGACTGCTGCGCACATCGGTTGGGCGTGTGCTGAGAGTGACCGGAAAAATCGTATGCCGCGTGCGCTGAGCAAGATCGCTCCGGCTCTTACTCTTCGCCGTCGTCGCCTTCCTCAGCGCTCGGTGCGATAGCCTCCTCCGCCTCACGGGCGCGTTCGCGCTCGCGTGCGGCATCGCGCTCCTTCTCCTTGGCGCGGCGTGTTTCGCGCTCCTCGGCGTCTTTAGCCAGCCGCATGTCGACATAGCTGCCGACCACCGACGTCAACTCGTCGATCTTGTTCTCGAAGAAGTGGTTCGCGCCCGGCACGATCTCATGATCGATCTTGATGCCGCGCTGGGTCTTCAGCTTGGCGGCAAGATCGGCGACCGACTGAGACGGGACAACGCGATCCTTGTCGCCGTTGATCATGAGGCCCGACGACGGACACGGCGCCAGGAACGAGAAATCGTAAAGGTTCGACGGCGGCGCGACGCAGACAAAGCCGTCGATCTCCGGCCGGCGCATCAGCAGCTGCATCGCGATCCAGGTACCGAACGACACGCCTGCGATCCAGCAGCATTTGGCGTCTGGCTTGACGATCTGCAGCCAGTCGAGCGCACACGCCGCGTCCGCCAGCTCGCCCGGCCCGCCGTCCCAGTATCCCTGCGAGCGGCCAACGCCGCGGAAATTGAAGCGCAGCACCGAGAAGCCACGTGCGGCGAACGTGTGGTAAAGCGCGTAGACCACCTGGTTGTTCATGGTTCCGCCGAATTGCGGATGCGGGTGCAGAACCAGGGCGATCGGGCTGTCGGAGCGCCCCTCGTGGTGGTAGCGCGCTTCGATGCGTCGGCCCTCGGGGCCGTTAATGATCAACTCAGGCATGGTCTTCCGTCGGCTTTTTGGAATAAGATTGCATTTCGAGCATCTTGACGTCGAGCTGGCGCGCCGGTGCTGGAGGAAGGTGCGCGGCCAGTGTCACCCGATGCTTGTCGTTGCGAGCCCTCGAAGAGGCGGCGGCGGGTAAGAGGTGGTGCCCGGTCGGACCGCGATGGCTCGGCTTGATGCGAGGCGGCGGCCCTGGCGAGGTCGGGAGACTGGAGCTGGCCCGCGACTGCGACGACTCGCCCGGATGTCATTTTTTTCTTGTGCGTTCAAAGTGCTGGCTTTCCATGTACCGCTCGCCAGCGAAGACCGCGACGAAAAATCCGGCACTGAGTGCGCATAATACTTGACTTCTCCAATCGGAATTTTCATAGTCCACGGCACGACTTTAGAATTGTTCGAAAGAAGTGCTGCGGGTCCGAGGCGAGAACTCGGCCAAGTGGCGCTTCTTAACACACCGGGGGGTGGCGAATGCAAGCGTCATCGCGTCTCGGTGCGTGGGCGGGCCGGCAACGGCCGCACCGGGTTTCGACAATGATTGAGCAGGTGTCGTCGTGGAGTTGAACACCAAGGGCCGCTACGCGGTGATGGCCATGGCGGATCTCGCCAAGAATCAGGGCGAGGCCGCGGTTCCCCTGTCCCAGATTGCAGAGCGCCAGCAGCTTTCGCTCTCTTACCTCGAGCAGATCTTCCTTAGGTTGCGCCGTGCCGGGCTGGTCGACAGCGCGCGTGGACGAACGGGCGGTTATCGGCTCGGCCGGACCGCCGCGGAGATACCCGTCGGCGAGATCATGGCCGCCGTCGAGGAAGAGACGCGGATGACGCGCTGTATGGACGGCGGCATCGGCTGCCTCGGCGAGGAGCGTTGTCTGACGCACAAGCTGTGGTGCGGGCTGGGCGGTCATATCGCAGCGTTCCTTTGGAGTGTGAGCCTCGCTGAAGTTCTCGACGGCATCCCGCAGGAGAAGCTGGCGCCAGTTGCCGCTGTCGAGCGTGCTGCTGCCGGTGCCGGTATCGATTGGGCGGCGGAATGAACGGGCCGCGCACATACCTCGATTACAACGCGACGGCACCTCTGCGGCCGGAAGCGCGTGCGGCGATGCTGTCGGCGCTCGACCTGCACGGCAATGCGTCGTCGGTGCATGCCGAGGGCCGCCGTGCACGCCAGACGATCGAGGCGGCGCGTGTGGAGCTGGGCCGTCTGGCAGGTGCACCTGCCCGCGACGTGATTTTCACGAGCGGTGCCACTGAGGCCGCCAATCAGGTCCTGTCGGGGCCGTGGCGAGCGATCCTTGTCTCGGCGGTCGAGCATCCCGCAGTGATCGCGGCAGCAAAGCGCAATGGCGCCGAGGTGATCGTCGTGCCGGTCGATCACCTTGGCCTCGTCGCAGGCGACGCGCTTGCCACGCAGCTCGACCGCTTGTCGGGCGCTCAGGGCCTGCGGGGTGAAGACATTCTCGTTGCGGTCCAGCAGGCCAACAACGAGACCGGCGTCGTGCAACCGATCGCCGAGATTGCGGAAATCGTCGCAGGACAGGGTGCACGGCTGATGGTCGATGCGGTGCAGGCTGCCGGGCGAATTGCGATCGCTGCGAGCGAGCGGCGGCCCGATTATGTCGTGCTGTCTTCCCACAAGATCGGCGGACCACTGGGTGCGGGTGCACTGATCGCGCGCGAAGGTGCGCCGCTGACGCCGCTGCTGACGGGAGGCGGTCAAGAGCGCGGCCGGCGGGCCGGTACGGAAAACGTCGCCGCGATTGCAGGCTTCGGCGCGGCAGCGGCTGCCGCGGTCCGCGATCTGGCGACGGAGCCCATGCGGCTCGAGCATCTGCGCGACCGTCTGGAAACGGAACTGGCTGTAGCGGCCCCTGACATGGTGGTCATTGGCCGGCAGGCCCAGAGGCTCTGCAACACGACGCTTGTTGCGCTTGCGGGTGCACCGGCGGAAACAGCTGTTATCGCGCTGGATCTGGCGGGCGTCGCCGCGAGCGCGGGCGCAGCCTGCAGCTCCGGCAAGACAGCGCGCTCGCCGGTTCTTGCAGCGATGGGCATCGATGACGATATCGCGCGATGTGCGGTGCGCTTCAGCCTCGGCTGGGCGAGCAAGATGGACGACGTGTCGCGCGCCGCCGAGGCGTGGCAGCGCGTTGACAGGATACGCGGAAGTGCGCGCCAGGTGGCCTGAGGGCAGGCCCGCGCACGAGTGATTGGATAGACGAGGAGAGGACGATGGCAGCGGTCCAGGAGACCATCGATCAAGTCAAGAAGATCGACGTCGACCAGTATAAGTACGGCTTCGAGACGCAGATCGAGACGGTGAAGGCGCCGAAGGGTCTTAGCCCGGATATTGTTCGCTTCATCTCGGAGAAGAAGGGCGAGCCGGCATGGATGCTGGAGTGGCGGCTTGATGCCTATGAGCGTTGGCTCGCCATGACGGAGCCGACCTGGGCGAAGGTCTCCTATCCCAAGATCGACTTCCAGGAGCTCTATTACTACGCGGCGCCGAAATCGACCGAGGGTCCCAAAAGCCTCGATGAGGTCGATCCGGAGCTGCTCGAGACCTACAAGAAGCTCGGCATTCCGCTCAAGGAGCAGGAAGTGCTGGCGGGTGTGCAGGGTGCGAAGGTCGCCGTCGACGCGGTGTTCGATTCGGTTTCGGTCGTGACGACCTTCAAGAAGGAACTCGCCAAGTCGGGAGTGATCTTCTGTTCGATCTCCGAGGCGATGCGCGAGCACCCCGATCTCGTCAAGAAGTACCTCGGCTCGGTCGTGCCGAAGTCGGACAACTTCTATGCGGCTCTGAACTCGGCGGTCTTCTCCGACGGCTCGTTCGTCTACATTCCCGAGGGCGTGCGCTGCCCGATGGAGCTGTCGACCTACTTCCGCATCAACGAAAAGAACACGGGCCAGTTTGAGCGCACGCTCATCATCGCCGACAAGGGTGCCTACGTCAGCTACCTGGAAGGCTGCACGGCGCCCATGCGTGATGAGCACCAGCTGCATGCCGCGGTGGTCGAGCTGATCGCGCTCGACGACGCAGAGATCAAGTATTCCACGGTGCAGAACTGGTACCCGGGCGACAAGAACGGCAAGGGCGGCGTCTACAATTTCGTGACCAAGCGCGGCGACTGCCGCGGCCGCCACTCCAAGATCTCGTGGACACAGGTCGAGACGGGTTCCGCAATCACCTGGAAGTATCCCAGCTGCATCCTGCGCGGAGACGAGAGCCGCGGCGAGTTCTACTCGATCGCCATCTCCAACGGCTACCAGCAGGTCGACAGCGGCACCAAGATGATCCACCTGGGCAAGAATACGTCGAGCCACATCATCTCCAAGGGTATTGCAGCGGGCCACTCCGACAACACCTATCGCGGCATCGTTTCCGCTCACAGGAAGGCGACCAACGCCCGCAACTTCACGTGCTGCGATTCACTGCTTATCGGCGACAAGTGCGGCGCACACACCGTGCCCTATATCGAGGCGAAGAACGCATCTGCGCACTTCGAGCATGAAGCGACGACGTCGAAGATCTCCGAGGACATGCTGTTCTACTGCATGCAGCGCGGCCTCAGCGAGGAAGAGGCAGTAGCGCTCGTCGTCAATGGCTTCGTGCGCGATGTGCTGCAGCACTTGCCGATGGAGTTCATGGCCGAGACGCAGAAGCTGATCGGCATCTCGCTGGAAGGCAGCGTGGGCTGACGAGACGCGCGATGGAGAACAGCAGCAACGAGTTCTGGTTCAAGCCCAAGACGCACGGTTACGGCGCGACGCCGTCGACGTGGCAGGGCTGGCTCGCGACCGGTGTCTTCTCCGTCTTGCTCGGGCTCGTCGCCGTCGGCGGCATGATGGCGCTGAAGGACAAGGGGAGCATAGCGCTCTACGCCGTCTGGTTCGTCGGCGTGCTGGGAGGCGTCTACTGGTTCACGCAGTTCGCGCGCCGGCGCACGGACGGCGAATGGGCGTGGCGCTGGAAGGGGCAGAAGTACGCCGACATCTACGATCCCGAAAAGCAGCAGGGCTGCGAGCGCAAGTGAATTCGCATTGAGACCAAGGGGGCGCGAAGCCAACGCATGTCGCAGCCCCGACGAAGAACGAAGAGGAAGACAGATGCTTGAGATCAAGAACCTGCACGTGAAGATCGCGGACGAGGACGCAGAGATCCTCAAGGGTATCGACCTCGTCGTGCCTAGGGGCGAGGTGCACGCCATCATGGGGCCGAATGGCTCGGGCAAGTCGACGCTCGCCTACGTGCTCGCCGGCCGCGAGGACTACGAGGTGACCGACGGTGACATCCTGTGGAACGGAGAGTCGATCCTGGGGATGGAGCCCGATGAGCGCGCGGCCAAAGGCGTGTTCCTCGCTTTCCAGTATCCGATGGAGATTCCCGGCGTGGCGGGGCTGACGTTCCTCAGAACGGCGGCCAACGCGGTGCGCAAGAAGCGTGGCCATGAGGAGCTGACGACACCGGCCTTCATGAAGCTCGTCAAGGAGAGAGCGGCGTCACTCAACATCGACGTCGAGATGCTGAAGCGCCCGGTCAACGTCGGCTTCTCGGGCGGTGAGAAGAAGCGTTCCGAGATCCTGCAGATGGCGATGCTCGAGCCGTCGCTGTGCGTGCTGGACGAGACCGACTCCGGTCTCGACATCGACGCACTCCGGATCGTGGCGGACGGCGTCAATGCGCTGCGCGGGCCGGACCGCGCAATGCTTGTCATCACCCACTACCAGCGGCTCTTGAACCATATCGTGCCCGATAAGGTGCACGTGCTGGCCTACGGCAAGATCCGCCGATCGGGTGGCAAGGAACTGGCTCTGGAGCTCGAGAAGTCGGGATATGCGGAATTCCAGAAGGATGCGGCTTGAGGTGTCGCTCCTTCTCGAATCTCTAGGGACGAACAGATCGTTTCAAGCGCTCGGAGGCGCGGAATGAACGTGGCAGTTATGAAGACCAGGGCGGAAGTGGCGCTGACGGAGGGTTTCGCCGGCGTGGCAGATGCCTTGCCGGGCAGCGACGAGGTGAGGCAGGCACGCACTGCGGCGATTGGCCGTTTCGCGGCGCATGGCCTTCCGCATCGCCGCATCGAGGAGTGGAAGTACACCGATCTGCGCGGCGTGATGAAGGATGCGCTGCCGCTCGCGGTCGGCGATCAGACCAAGACGACGATCGCCGATGTGATCGTGGCGATGGGCGCGCTGGGCCGCATCGATGCGCCGCGACTCGTGCTGGTCAACGGCACTTACCGCCGTGAGCTGTCGAACCTCGATGGCATCAGCGGCGTGGTAGTGACACCGCTCTCCGCGGCGTTGCAGGCCGGTGCGTCTGCGAGCCTGTCGCTTGACGAAGAGGATCGCGGCTCGCAGGCACTGCTGGCGCTCAATGCCGCCTATGTTACCGACGGGGCGGTGATCGATGTTGCGGCGGGGACGAAACTCGCCGAGCCCCTGTTGGTGGTGCATGTGCGCGCCGGCGGCATTGCGCAGCGGACGGTGAGCCGCAGCCAGATCCGGGTTGGGGATGGCGCGCAGGTGACAATTGTCGAGATGTTTGTCGCGGTGCCCGGTTCGATCGCGGACGGGCAGACAAATGCGGCGAGCGAGGTCGTTGTCGGCGCCAATGCAGAGGTCGGCCACGTCAAGGTCGCAATGGACCTCGGACAGGTCATCCATCTCGCCAACTGGCTCGTGGAACTCGGCACCGACAGCAACTATCGCGCATTCCAGTACACTTCAGGCGTCGGCCTTGCGCGAAACCAGGTGCGGACCACTTTCAAGGGTGAGAACGCCAAGCTCGACATCTCCGGAGCCTTCCTCGCCCGCAACAGCGAACATATCGATACGACCCTGTTCGTCGATCATGCCACGCCAGGCGGTGAGAGCCGTGAGCTGTTCAAAGGCGTGCTCGACGGCGAGGCGCGCGGCATCTTCCAGGGCAAGGTGATCGTACGGCGTGACGCGCAGAAGACCGACGGGAAGCAGATGGCGCAGGCGCTGATGCTGTCGGAGACGGCGGAGTTCGATTCCAAGCCGGAGCTGGAGATCTATGCGGACGACGTGGTCTGCGGTCACGGATCGACTTCGGCAGCGCTGGATGGAGAACTTCTGTTCTATCTGCGGGCACGCGGCATACCGCTGAAGGAGGCGCGTGCGCTTCTCATCCAGTCGTTCATCGGCGAGGCGATCGACAAGATCGATAACGTGGCCGTGCGCGAGGCGTTGATGAGCGAAGCGGAGACCTGGCTCGCGGCCAGCATTTGAGGGTCCGCACGAGAAGGTGGTGCGCAGGGCGCGCAGCGAAGGGACAGTCACGGACATGGCGATTGAAACCCGCGAGAGAGTGATAGCCGGCCATGGATTGGGCGTCGGCGCGTATGACGTGGAACGGATCCGCGCCGATTTCCCGATCCTCTACCGGGAAGTCTACGGAAAGCAGCTCGTCTATCTCGATAATGGGGCCTCGGCACAGAAGCCGACGCCGGTGATCGAGGCGATGGACCATGCCTATCGCTTCGAGTACGCCAACGTGCACCGCGGCCTGCATTATCTGTCGAACACGGCGACGCAGCGGTTCGAGGACGCACGCGAGACGGCGCGACGTTTCCTCAACGCGCCTTCGACCGACGAGATCATCTTCACGCGAAACGCCACTGGAGCGATCAATCTGGTGGCAAGCTCGTTCGGCGGCATGGCGATCGGCGAGGACGACGAGATCATCCTGTCGGTGATGGAGCACCACTCCAACATTGTGCCTTGGCATTACCACCGCGAGCGACGTGGAGCGGTGCTGAAGTGGGCGCCGGTCACGGACACGGGCGAGTTCCTGATCGACGAGTTCGCGCGTCTCTTCACGCCGCGTACCAAGATGGTCGCCATCACGCAGATGTCCAATGTGCTCGGGAGCGTGGTGCCGATCAAGGAGGTGATCCGCATCGCGCACAGTCACGGTGTGCCGGTGCTCGTCGACGGCAGCCAGGCTGCCGTCCACATGCCAGTCGACGTGCAGGACCTCGACTGCGATTTTTACGTCTTCACCGGACACAAGACCTACGGACCGTCGGGCATCGGTGTGCTCTACGGCAAGAGGGAGCATCTGGATGCGATGCCGCCCTATGAAGGCGGCGGCGAGATGATCGAGAGCGTTGCCGTCGATCGCATCACTTACGGGAAAACGCCGCACAAGTTCGAGGCGGGCACGCCCGCGATTGTCGAAGCGGTCGGTCTCGGCGCGGCGCTCGACTACATGATGCAAATCGGCCGCGAGCGCATCCAGGCGCATGAGAGCGAGCTGCGAGATTATGCACACGCGCGGCTCGGCGAACTCAACTGGTTGAAGATCCACGGCACCGCGCCGGGCAAAGGCGCAATCGTGTCGTTCACCGTGGATGGCTTGCACCCGCACGACGTGTCGACGCTGATCGACAGGTCGGGCGTTGCAGTGCGCGCCGGGCACCATTGCGCACAGCCACTGATGGACAGGATCGGGCAGACGGCGACGTGCCGCGCCTCGTTCGCGATGTACAACACCAAGGCCGAGGTCGATGCGCTAACGGAGGCTTTGATCCGCGCGCACGAGTTGTTCGCATGACCAGAACAGGGAAGGCAGACGCGGTGGAAAACGGCGGGACACACCACACCATCGGAGCGCCTCGGGCGGGCGCAGCCCAGGACGCGCGTTCGGGCACCGTGGAAGGTTCGGCCGAGACGCCGGCCAATCCAGGCTTCGACATGGCGCAGCCGCAGGACTGGGCGCCGCGAGATCGCGACCAGGCACCGGTTTCGGCTGCGGCCGATGCGCGACCGGCTCCGCCCAGCGTGGCCGATGGCGGCACAGCAGTACCGGGTTCGGCGCTGTCGCGCGAGCAGCTCGAGCACATGACCGACGATATCATCGCGGCACTGAAGACGGTCTACGATCCCGAGATCCCCGCCGACATTTACGAGCTGGGCCTGATCTACAAGATCGATATCAAGGATTCACGTGACGTCGAGATCGACATGACGCTGACCGCGCCGGCCTGTCCGGTGGCCGGCGAGATGCCGCAGTGGGTCGAGAACGCGGTCCGCTCGGTTGCGGGCGTCGGCGATGTAACGGTCAATCTCACATTCGATCCGCCGTGGGAGGCCTCGCGCATGTCGGATGAGGCGCGGTTGGCGCTCAACATGTTCTGAGGCCGGGCGCGTTGCACGACCGATACCGTGCGTGGAGATGAAATCAGCGGCGCCAATGCCCATATGACGGGTGAGATACGCCAATGCCGTTCGAGCCGAGATAGACGCCCATGACGACCATACAATCAGCCCGCCCCAAGGTGATGACCATGACGGATGCCGCCGTGCGGCGCATCAAGTCCATCATGGCACAGAAGGGGGATGCCGTTGCCGGTCTCAAGATCGGCGTGAAGAAGGGCGGCTGCGCGGGCATGGAATACACCATGAGCTGGGCAGAGCGCGTGGAGAAGCTCGACGAGGTGGTGGAGCAGGACGGCGCGCGGCTGATCATCGATCCTGCGGCAATCCTCTACCTGATCGGCACCGAGGTGGACTTCAAGACCGACAAGCTCGCATCCGGCTTCGTCTTCAACAATCCCAACCAGCAGAGCGCTTGCGGGTGCGGCGAAAGCGTCAACCTGTTGCCGGCGGCGCCGGGGGGCTGGCCAGCGGCGAAATCCTGACGACGGATTAACGTTGTGGCACCGCGATACACGGTCGCATCGGTGCTGCGGCCTGTCGCCTTGATCAGGGTGGGCGCATCGTCACGTTCGTCTGTCAGCTTATTGACAAGCGACCGAGATGTGCCGAGACCTGGACCGGCTTTGAGAAGGTCGTGTTCGACAAGAATGCGACGTGCGGGCAGGTCGGAGGCTTATCGGCGGTCAGCGCATGATTTTCAACACACTCTACTACTGGGGCATCCCGGCCAAGCTGCTGCACTGGGCCGGGGCCGCGATGATCCTCTTTCTCTATTTCCATGGCTTGTTCGCGGTCGGTGACGGCGGAGGGCTGGAACGTGCCGACACCACGCAGGTGATCGTGCATGCGGCAACCGGTGCGACGCTCGCGCTTTTGATGTTGGGGCGATACCTGTGGCGTCTCATCAACAAGATCCCGCTGCTGCCCGCCAAGACGCCGGACTGGGAGAAAAAGCTCGCGGGCGTCGCGCACGTCGGGCTCTACGTCGCAACCTTTGTCACCATCGTCGCAGGTTGGATGCTGGCGGGATCCCTGCAGCAGCAGGTGCCGGTGAAGCTGTTCGGTTTGATACCGTTGCCGACGATCGCGGTCGTACACGACAAGGCCGGGCGCGAAATCGTCTCGCTAGTCCACGAGATCGCGGCACATGCACTGATACTCATGGTGGTGCTGCACGTGATTGCTGCGCTGTGGCATCACTTCATTCAGAAGGACAGCGTGCTGCGTCGGATGTGGCTGCGCGGCCAGAACCGCCAACGACAGCGGTAAGCCTGCTCGTCATGCCGAGGTAACCCACCCGCCCCTCCGACAGGCCAGGCACTCGCGCCCGATCGCCGTCAACCGATCGCCCAGGGCCCGCAAACCTTCGACGGACTTGCGAACTGATTGAGCGGCACCTTGAGGTAGGAGACCTCATTGGCCTCGGGCGCGGGCAGGCGTCCGCCACGGATGTTGACCTGGAGCGCAAGGAGCATCAGGTGCGGCAGCTCCAGCTCGGCATCCCGCGCCTCGCGGATGCGCACGAACTCGCCTTCCGAAATGCCGCCGCGCAGGTGGATGTTGGTCTGGATCTGCTCGCGTACTGTCGATTCCCAAAGCGGCTTGCGGCCACCACGCCCGTAATCGTGACCGACGAAGATGCGGGTGTCCTGCGGCAGGGTCAGCAAGCGTTCGATCGATGCATAAAGCTCGCGAGCGCTGCCACCGGGGAAGTCCGCGCGTGACGTGCCGCTGTCGGGCATCATCAAGGTGTCGTGCACGAAGGCTGCATCACCGATGACATAGGTTATCGACGCCAGCGTATGGCCTGGCGAAAACATCACGCGGGCCTGCAACCGACCGATGTCGAATGTGTCGCCGTCCTTGAGCAGGCGGTCCCACTGCGAGCCGTCGGTCGGGAAGTCGTCAGCGAGGTTGTAGATGTTCTTCCAGAGCTTCTGCACCTTGACGACGTGCTCGCCGATCGCCGTCGGCGCGCTGAGCCGCTGCTTCAGGTATGGCGCGGCCGAGAAGTGATCGGCGTGTGGGTGCGTGTCGAGTATCCAGACCACATCGAGGCTTTGATCGCGCACGTAGTCGAGAATCTCGTCGGCATTGTTGGTGCAGGTGCGCGCGCTCTTCTCATCGAAGTCCCATACCGGATCGATGATCGCTGCCTTCTTGGAATGCGGGCACGACACGACATACTGGATCGAGCCAGTCTTGGCGTCATGAAACCCTTTGACGAGGGGGGCAATCGTGGCCGACATGAGCAACTCCAGTCTGTTCAAAATCAATCGTGTCCCGCGCGGCCATGCCTCAGCGTGCAAAGCGGTGAGGGCTCCGCCTTGAGCGCGCACGATCTTTCACTCGGCTCGGCGGTGCGTTGGCCCGGATTGTGGGGTCGGTTCGCGCCGCCCAATCCTTGATGGTTCAGGGCCGAGTGCGCCGGACAAACCGTGTCACGAGAATCTGGACGCCGCCATGCTGGCGCAAGCACGCGCCAATCGCCTATCAAGAGATAGGACGTCACGCGCTGTGCGCAAGGCACAGGCAGAGACGGAACCGGAGCCTTGAATCAGATCTCGTCGTGCTTTTCAGAGCTTGCGGTAGAGGAGGCGTGCGCGGATGGTGCCAGGCATCCCGCGGAGTTCGCCGAGAATGTCGTGCGCGCCTCTCAGCAGGTCGTCGCAATCAAGCACGACGTAACCGATCTCGCCGTCGGTCTGATAGTACTGGGCGGCAATGTTGACTTTGTGCTTGGCGAACACCTCGTTGAGGCGTTGCAGCTCGCCGGGAAGGTTGCGCTGCACCTGGATGAAGCGCGTGCCATGGGCTCGGGGCGTCAGCTGCACCTGCGGGAAGTTGACGGCACCGATCGTGGAACCGACATCCGAATACTCGATCAGCTTGCGCGCGACCTCTGAGCCGATGCGCTCCTGCGCCTCCTCGGTGGAGCCGCCGACGTGGGGCGTCAGGATGACGTTGTCGAGGCCTTGCAGCGGCGAGTGGAACCGGTCTGAGTTGGACTTGGGCTCGACGGGAAATACGTCGATCGCCGCACCGGCCAGGTGTCCATCTTTCAGAGCGGCAGCCAGCGCGTCGATATCGACGACTTTGCCACGCGCGTTGTTGATGAGATAGGCGCCCTTCTTCATGGCGCGGATTTCGCGCTCGGTGATCATCCCGCGCGTGTCGGGCGTGTCGGGAACATGCAGCGAGACAACATCGGACTTGGCGAGCAGCTCATCGAGCGACTGCGTCGGCTGCACGTTGCCGTGCTGGAGCTTGTCGGTACGGTCATAGAAGATGACACGCATGCCGATCGCTTCGGCGAGGACGGCAAGCTGTGAACCGATGTTGCCGTAGCCGACGATGCCGAGCGTCTTGGCGCGTACCTCCGTTGAGCCAACTGCGGTTTTCTGCCAGCCGCCCGCATGCGCTGCCATCGACTTGGGGAAGGCGCGGCGGAACAGCATGATGATTTCGGCAATCGTCAACTCGGCAACTGAGCGCGTGTTGGAGAATGGCGCGTTGAAAACAGGCAGGCCGATGTCGCGGGCGAGTTCCAGCGCCACCTGGTTGGTTCCGACGGAGAAACAGCCGATGGCGATGAGCGAGCGCTGATGATCGAGCACGTCCCGGGTCAGCTGCGTTCGCGAGCGGATGCCGATCATGCTGACGCCCTTCAACGCATCGCGCAGGGCATCTCCTTCGAGCGCCTTCATGTGCCGCTCGATGTTGGTATAGCCGGCGGACTTGAGCGCTTCGACCGCCGTTTCCGAGATGCCTTCCAGCAGCAGGATCTTGATCTTTTCCTTGGGCCGCGACAGCGGCATTCCGGGCGTCGAGGGCATGTGCAGGTTCCATTGATGGATAGGATGTGGGGAAGTGATCCAGGAGCGCGCTCGCTCGTCTTGCGATCGCACTCCGGCCTTTCGTGTCGAGCAAGCGTTCCACGCGCCGCCGCTACGCACGTCGGGCACGCATGCACCGGCGGACGCGGCGCGGGCTTGGTACTGGCTGCGCCGTCATGTTGCGCTGCACCGAACCTGCGCCCTGATCGCTAATGGTACCGTTCGGGTCAATCGCCCATTCGGCCTATGACGTGTTGGCGCATCATCGGTGCGAGGCGGCACGTTGAAGCGACAACGCCGGAGCGCGAGCGCTCCGGCGTGGCCTGGGGTGGAACTGGAATGCTGCGGCGCGCTTGCTTATTCGCTCGCTACTTTCTGGCGCTTGGGCAACGGGCGGCGCAGGAAAGCCGGTACATTGTCGGCAAAGCCCTTGGGCGCGCCGGTGCGTTGCTCCTCCATCCGGCGCGGTGCGGCCTGTTGGCGCGGTGCCGGGCGCGCATGCCGGCGCTCATCGGATTGCGGAGCCTCATCGCGCGCAGGCGCATGGGGCCGAGCGGCCGATTGCGGGCGAGCGGGCGGTTGGTGATCGCGGCGCGGTGGTGCGTCCTCGGGCGCGCGCTGACGCTGCGGTCGATCAGAGGGTGCAGCCGCCGCGACCGGTTGTTGGCGCTGGCGTCCGTTGTCACCCGCCATCTCGGGCGCACCAGCGACTTGCGCATCGGCACCCTCGCGCGATTTGCCGCGACCACGGCCACCACGGCGGCGGCGGCGCTTGGCGCCATCGGCAGAACCCTCTGCATGCAATTCAGCGACGGCAGGTATTTCGGTCGGATCGAAGATGACGTCGGGCTGTTCGCCGGTTCCGGGTGCCGATGGGATCTCCTCACGTACCGGCCGTGCAGGCCGCACCGCATCGTTGCGCGATGGCGCATCGCTACGTGGTGCCGCGTCGCTCCGGGATGACGCGTCGGCGCGGGCCGGCGTGTCGCCCCGCTTCGGGCGGTCCGGACGATCCCGGTGCGATCGGTCGGGTCCGCCGCGTTCACCGCGACCCGTGCTGGCGCTACGTCCACGTCCGCGACGGCGCTTGCCCGCATTCGCAAAGTCTTCTTCGGTCGGCGGTTCGCCGAGCCACTCGACAGTGTCGCCGGTGATCTTGCCGATATCGGCGAGCAGCTTCAGGTCATCAGGCGCGACGAGGGAATAGGCTGTGCCGAGCTTGCCCGCGCGGCCGGTGCGGCCAATGCGGTGGACATAGTCGTCGGACTGCCAGGGGAGGTCGAAGTTGAAGACGTGGGAAACGTCGGGAATGTCGAGCCCGCGCGCAGCGACATCGGAGGCAGCCAGGATCTTGATTTCGCCTGAGCGGAACTTGTCCAGTGTCTCCATGCGCGACTTCTGGTCCATGTCTCCATGCAGGGCACCGGCGTTGAAGCCGTGCTTCAGGAGCGACTTCAGCAGGATCGCCACATCACGCTTGCGGTTGCAGAAGACGATGGCGTTCTTGAAATTCTCCTCGTTGCGAATAAGCGTTCGCAGCTCGTCGCGTTTGGCCCAGTCCTCGCCGTTGGGGCAGAAGCGGAAGCGTTGAGTGATGGTCTTGGCGGTCGTCGCGGGCTTGGCCACCTCGATGCGCACCGGGTCCTTGAGGAACTGATCGGCGAGCCGTGTGATCTCCGGCGGCATGGTGGCGGAGAAGAACAGCGTCTGGCGCTTTGGCGGCAGCAGCCGGCAGATCTTCTCGATGTCGGGAATGAAGCCCATGTCGAGCATGCGGTCGGCCTCGTCGATGACGAGGATCTCGACGCCCATCAGCATGACGCGACCGCGGCCGAAGTGATCGAGCAGGCGGCCTGGCGTCGCGATCAGCACGTCAACGCCGCGGTCAAGCTTCTTCACCTGGTCGTCCATCGACACACCGCCGATCAGCAGTGCGACGGTGAGCTTGTGGTTGACGCCATATTTCTCGAAGCTCTGGGCAACCTGGGCGGCAAGCTCGCGGGTGGGAGCGAGGATGAGCGAGCGCGGCATGCGCGCCCTGGCCCGACCGGTCTCCAGCCGCGTGATCATCGGCATGGTGAAGGCGGCGGTCTTGCCGGTGCCGGTCTGGGCAATACCCAGAATGTCACGGCCGGTAAGGGCGACCGGGATGCCGTCTGCCTGGATCGGGGTGGGCGTGGTATAGCCAGACGCCTCTATGGCGGTCAGCAGCTTCGGGCTGAGCCCCAGCTCAGCGAAGGTTTTGGTGGTCAATTACGATCCTCTCCATCTTTGTCGGACAGGCTCCAATCAACCGTCACACCACCACACCGGCCAGATGCCGGGGCGGGACGGGCAGGAACCAGGACAAAGCGCAGGGGAGAGCAGTGCCGATAAAGCGGCAAACAAACCAAAGGTCGGGCGTCGAAAAGGGACAAATCCATGAGAAAGCTCGGAAGAGGACGGCTCTCATGCCCCTGCGCTCGCGCCACGGCTCTGCTGACACAGGTCGGAGGCAAATGCAAGGAGAAGCAATGGCGGGGTTGTGGTTTGTGTCAGAACGCCGCGGGAAACGGCAGAATTCTCCCAGTCTTGCCACGACGGCTACGACAACTGGATGAATGGAGGCCGAGATGGCAATGCGCGACCTCGTGCTGATTCCGGGGCTGCTCTGCACGGAGGACCTCTTTGCGGCGCAAGTGGCAGGGCTTGCCGGCATCGCCCGGATCATCGTGGCGGACCATCGGCGGCAGGACACCGTGGCCGGCCTTGCAGCCGCGATCCTGAAGGAGGCGCCGGACCGGTTCGCGCTCGCCGGGTTGTCGATGGGCGGCTACATCGCCTTCGAGATTCTGCGACAGGCGCCCGGGCGGGTTGAACGGTTGGCGCTTATGGATACATCCGCGCGCCCCGATGCCCCGGAGCAGAGCGAGAACCGGCGGCGGCTGGTAGCCGTCGCAGAAAGGAAGGGCGTCGCGGTAGCGGCGCGTGAAATGTTCGCCAAGCTCGTTGCTCCGATGCGCGCCGAGGAGAAGGTGCTGAAGTCGGCGTTTCTGGAGATGGCGGAGGCGACCGGCGTCGAGGGTTTTGCGCGGCAGCAGTCGGCGATCATGAACCGGCCTGACAGCCGAGCAACGCTCGCCGTGATCAACTGTCCGACTTTGGTGCTTGTCGGCAGTGAGGATCAGCTCACTCCGCCCGAGGTGGCGCACGAGATGGCACGCGGGATCGCCGGCAGCCGCCTGGCCGTGGTGGCAGGGTCGGGCCACTTGTCGACCCTTGAGGAACCCGACGTCGTGACGGCGGAATTGAAAGCGTGGCTGGAGGGTTGAGGCTCGACGGCCGTTTGCCCGTATTAACCGTATCAATCAGCGCGGCGCCGACGGTATCGACTGGCGGTGGAACATCTTCATGATGATGTCGACCTCTTCCGCGGTGAGCCGCCCGTGGTTGCGCAGAAAGGTGGAGATGTCACGGTAGGTATAGCGTCCTTGGATGACACCGTCGCGTTCGAACAGCCGAAGGCGGGCGAGGGTTGAAGCGCGGTCGTGGCAGGTAACGCACTTGTCCTGGTAGAGGAAGCCCGTCTCGAGCATCGCTTTGAACTGGGTGACCAGCGCCTGAGCGTCCGCGCGCGGCAGTCCGCGTGGATGCTGGTCAAGGAACAGTTCAAGGGGCGCGCCACTCGAACGCATCGTAACGATGCCATCTTGCAGCGTCAGCGCCGCCTTCGCGAATTCGCGCGCGTGCGGCTGGTGGCATTGTGCACAGCGGCTTTCATAGATGGCGTGCGGGTCGGCGGCCTCCTGGGCCGACAACATCGACGATGCGGGGAAGAGTGTCACACCAATGGCCATGATCAGGCCCGTCGCGAAGCGTGCAATCGGAAGCATGGCAAAGATCCAATCAAAAGAGGCGCGCCGAAGCGAACGACATCGGTCACCTTGCTGGTCACGCAATTCCTATAACGAGAAGCCTCCCACCGACCCGTTGCCGGCCGCAGTAGCGAAATCGTCGCAGGCGGCGCGGTGGGCCGCAGCTGGCCGGCAGGCCACGTCCCGGTTGCCGACATGTCACCGGTACGAAAACGGCGGGCCACCGAGGCGCCCGCCGTCAGGTCCGTAACGCGGTTTGATCAAAGATCGGCTATTCGTCCTGCAACCAGCGCGAGACGACCCCGCCGATGATGCCGCCGAGGATCGGAGCGATCCAGAACATCCAAAGATGCGCCAGCGCGGTGCCGCCGGCGAAGATCGCGGGCGCGGTCGAGCGGGCGGGGTTCAGCGATGCATTCGTCACCGGGATCGACACCAGGTGCAGCACCATCAGCGCGACGCCGATGGCAAGGGGGGCAAAGCCCGCAGGCGCATTGTCAGACGTCGCTCCCATGATGACGATCAGGAAGAGAGCGGTAATGACGACCTCCATCAGGAATGCGGCCAGAGCGTTGAACCCGCCCGGCTCGCCGTAGTTGTTCGAGATTGCCGCGAAAGTGTTGAACTCGACTTTGCCGCCACCGGTATAGCCGCCGAGAATGACGGCGAAGATTGCCGCAGCCGCAATGCCGCCCGCCACCTGGGCGACGATGTAGCCGGGTGCCTTGGCGGCATCGAAACGGCCACCGGCGACGAGGCCGAGTGTCACGGCCGGATTGAAGTGACCGCCGGAGATGTGGCCGACCGCATAGGCCATCATCAGCACTGAAAGGCCGATAGCGATCGAGACGCCGATCAGTCCGCCGCCCGATGGCGCGGAAAACAGCGCCGAGCCACAGGTGGCAGTAACGAGTGCGAACGTGCCGATGAATTCGGCAGCCAGGGCTCTCATGGACACCTTCTTTTCTTCCTCTGAAGTGGCCCGCGAGGAGTGTCGGGGCCTGTTTGCAAAAAATGGAGAGCCGCGTGTTGGCCCGTGGGGTGCTTCGCGGCGGTGCGCTGCACTGAATGCGACCAAAAATCAGCCAACCAATGCAGGGCTGATGATAGAGACGAACGCGACAGTCATTGCGTCGCGACGGAGCAGAACTGAATTGCTGCCAACCGCCGAGGATTTGTTCCCAAACACGCAAGCTCCGTGGCCCGAACGATAGGCAATTGCGGTTCGTGGTATTCGAATGCAATGTTGGCTGAAGCCGCCGGGCACAAGGCGGCAGCACGATACGCATGCACACCCATCACATGCACACGGAGGAAACAGCGAAGATGACAAACCGGCGCTCCGACATTGCGTTGCCAATGGCTTATCGAGGCCAGCCCAGCCGGCGGCAGATCCTGGGCGCGGCTGGCGGTCTTGCGGGTGCCGCGTTGAGCGCATCGCTACCTGGGACGGCCATTTGGAGCGATGGTGCCGCGCACGCTGCGGACGCTTCGTTCACGTTCAAGCTCGGCGACATAGAGATCACCGTGGTGTCTGATGGCCATCTGATGCTGCCGGCCCGCCTCGTGGCCCCCGACGCTCCGGAGGCGGAACGCAATGCCGCTCTTGCGGCGGCTGGGCAGACGGGCGAGTTGGCGCAACCACCGACCAACGTGACCCTCATCAAGGCGGGTGGCGAAGTCATCCTGGTCGATGCCGGATCAGGCCCCAATTTCATGCCGACGGCCGGCAAGCTCAGTGCCAATCTGGAGGCGGCCGGCATCTCACCAGAGAGCGTGACGAAGGTGGTTTTCACGCATGGTCATCCCGATCATCTGTGGGGCGCGTTAGACGACTTCGAGGAGGCTCCTCGCTTCCCCAACGCGGCACATCTGATCGGGGCATCTGAATGGGACTATTGGACGTCGGAGGATGCCGAGAAAGGGCTGCCGGCCGACCGGGCGACGTTCGTTGCCGCAGCCCGGCGCAACATTGCCGGCATTGAGGCGAAGGCGGAGCGGCTGAAACCTGGCCAGGAGATTGTGCCGGGGATCCGTGCCTTCGACACGCCAGGCCATACGCAAGGGCATATCTCACTGGAAATTGCAGGGGGCGGAGAAACCCTCGTGGTGCTGGGCGACGCGCTGACGCATCCCGTCATCTCCTTCCAGTATCCGGATTGGCGACCGGCCGCCGATCACGTTCCCGAGCAGGCGGCCGAAACGCGCAAGAAACTGCTCGATAGGCTCGCAACGGAGAAATCCCGGGTGATCGGCTACCACCTGCCATTCCCGGGCATCGGGCGCGTGGAAAAGAAAGACGGCGCATACAGTTACGTGCAGGCGGGCTGAGCCCGTCACACGGCGCGTTGATTTGGGCCGGGCGGGCTCCTGCGGTAAAAGCAGGACGTCCTCTAGAGGCGTGTCCGGATTGGCGCTTGATACCGATCAGCGCACTTGGTTGAGCTGCGATCAATTTGGTTGCAGCTTGTTAATCTTGGGCGTAACCAGTTATTTGCAAGACTTTGATCTGGTTGCATACGAGTGTCTTCACGATCCACTTGGATCAGACCTCGGTGCAAGTCCTGTGACGGCTGGGTGAAGGATCGGTTGCGTTCGCCGGACGAACTGTACGAGGTGTCGCCCGTGCTGCAGCGCCGCAAGTGCGGCGCGGAACCGGATGAACGTCGCAGAAATTAATCGGATGGCCTGTATGTCCAGTTTTCAGTCTGCCATAGGTACGGCGGGGGCCGTGGGAGGCTCCGAACGTGACGCCCGCACCGCCGAGATCGGCCGCCTCAAGGCACGCGACAACCAGACAAACTTTTATCATCTGGGGTTCGCCTATCTCGTGATGGCCGCCACGATTGCGGCAACGATCGCGCTCTTTGCAGCGATCGAACACGCAGGTCTCAGCTGGTTGTGGACGCTGCCCGTCACCTTCGTTGCCATCGTGCTGATGGGCGCTTCGCAACACCAGCTGGGCGGCGCCATCCATGAGGCGACGCATTACATGCTGTTCGATGACAAGCGGCTCAACGAGCTGGCGTCGGACTGGCTTGCGGCGTTCCCGATCTACACCTCGACCTACGCATTCCGCCTGCATCATCTTGCCCACCACCAGTTCGTCAACGATCCGGAGCGCGACCCGAATTTCGATCAGGCCAAGGACAGTGGCCACTGGCTCGACTTCCCGATCGCGCACATCGACCTGCTGATCGCCATCGCGCGCCAGCTCAATCCAGTGCTGCTCGTCAAATACATCATCGCGCGTGCCCGCTATTCAGCGCTGGGCGTGGATACCAACCCGTATGCCGATACTGCGCGCAAGGGCACCCCGTGGGCGATCCGCATCGGCGTCCTCTTTGCTGTCGGCATGCCGTTCGTGATGATCCCGATCATCGCGCTCGGGCGTTATGGCGGCTATCCGCTGGGCATGATGGTCGCCGTTGCCAGCGCCGTGCTGCTCGCGTCCGCGGCGGCGGTGTCGGTCTACTACTGGCGCTTGCCCGATGACGGGTATCCGCAGAGCCGCATCAACCCGGTCATCTCGCATCGCGCGACAGCGCTCGGCCGCATCGCCTATCTGACGCTGCTGTACCTCGCTCTCAATGTGGGCGAGTACGTCTTCAATGCGCCGGTGTGGGGCTACTACGTGCTGTTGTGGATCCTGCCGCTGTTCACGACGTTCCCGCTGTTCATGATCCTGCGCGAGTGGCTCCAGCACGGCAACGCCGATCGCGGGCGTTACACCAACAGCCGCATCTTCATCGTCAATCCGTTCGCCCGCTATGCGATTTTCCCGTGGGGCATGGACTATCACCTGCCACATCACCTGTTCGCGTCGGTGCCCCATTACAAGCTGAAGGCGCTGCATGCCTTCCTGCTCAAGGACGCCGAATACCGTGAGAAGGGCCTCGTTGTCGAAGGCTGGTCGCGGCACAAAGCAGCGGGGCACCCGACAATCGTCGATGTGCTCGGGCCGGAGTACACGCCCGAGGGCAATGCCGCGCATGTCGACGATGCGACGCTTGAGAACGCCGATCTCAACGACGCTGCCGGTATCGCCCGGCATGCGGCGGACTCGCGTCGCGGCATTTCCGTCAAAGGCGGAACGCAGGCCCCGACGTGATGTCGGTCGTCCTGCGGGACGGCGCGTGAGCGCCTGAGGCGCCGGGGTTGGCTGACGTGCGGAACAGCACAACGCTATTCGCGGCGGCGCGCTCTGGCGCCAGGTAGACGCGCGCGGGCTCTGACGAAGGCCTCAGATGTCCAGATCCTTGGCGAAGGCGGCGCGATCCTGGATGAAGCGGAAGCGAGCCTCGGGCTTCGATCCCATCAAGGCATTCACGGCTTCGGCCAACTCACTTTGATCGCCCCCGCCCACCTCGACGCGCAACAGCGTGCGCACGGCGGGGTCCATGGTCGTTTCCTTGAGCTGCTGGGCGTTCATCTCGCCGAGGCCTTTGAAGCGACTGACATCGAGCTTCTGGTTCGCCTTGAACTCGCGCCGGATCAGGTCGTCGCGGTGCTTCTCGTCGCGCGCGTAGAGCGATTTCGATCCCTGCGTGATCTTGTAGAGCGGTGGGACGGCGAGATAGAGGTGCCCGTTCTCGATCAGCGGGCGCATCTCCTGGTAGAAGAACGTGATCAGCAGCGATGCGATGTGCGCTCCGTCGACGTCGGCGTCGGTCATGATGATGACGCGCTCATAACGCAGGTCGTCGTCGCGATACCGATTGCCGACACCGGCACCCAACGCGGTGATGAGGTCGGACAGGAGCTGGTTCTGCGCGAGCTTCGCCGACGAGGCGTTGGCAACGTTGAGGATCTTGCCACGCAACGGCAGAATGGCCTGGGTCTCGCGAAAGCGCGCGCTCTTGGCGGAGCCGCCGGCGCTGTCGCCTTCGACGATGAAGATCTCCGTGCCTTGTGCCGACTTGATGGTGCAGTCGGTGAGCTTGCCCGGCAGGCGCAATTGACGCGTGGCGGACTGACGGCTGACTTCTTTCTCGCGGCGGCGGCGCATGCGCTCCTCGGAGCGGTCCACCACCCAATCGAGCAGCTTTTTGGCCTGCTGCGGGTTGTCGGCGAGCCAGTGGTCGAAGGCGTCACGCAGGGTCGTCTCGACGATGCGCTGGGCTTCCTGTGTCGACAGCTTGTCCTTGGTCTGCCCCTGGAACTCGGGCTCGCGGATGAACACCGAAAGCATTGAGGCGGCCGTGCCCATCACGTCATCGGCAGTGATCTGCGCGGCCTTGCGGTTGGCGACGAGATCGCCATAGGCACGCAGCCCCTTGGTCAGCGCGTTGCGCAGGCCGGTCTCGTGGGTTCCACCTTCGGGCGTCGGGATTGTATTGCAATAGGAACGCGAGAAGCCGTCACGGTCGGCGATCCAGGCGATTGCCCATTCGACCGAGCCATGCCCACCTGGTTTTTCCACGCGGCCAGCGAACAGATCGGCGGCAACGCGGGTGGCGCCGTCGATTGTGACGCCGAGGTAGTCCTTAAGGCCACCGGGGAAGTGCAGCACGGCCTCAGCGGGGGTCTTGTCCTTCTCGCCCAGCAGTGCCTTGTCGCAGCTCCAACGGATTTCGACGCCGCCGAACAAGTAGGCCTTGGAGCGGGCCATCGTGTAAAGCCGACCGGGCTCGAAATGGCAGCCTTTGCCGAAGATCTTGTCGTCCGGTTTGAAGCGCACCTTGGTGCCGCGCCGGTTCATGATCGAGCCGAGGCTCTCGAGTTTTGTCGCGGCATGGCCGCGTGAGAACGTCATTCGGTAGAGCTGCTTGCCGCGGGCAACTTCCACCTCGAGCGTCTCGGAAAGCGCATTGACGACGGACACGCCGACGCCATGCAGGCCGCCTGACGTGTTGTAGGCCTTGCCGTCGAACTTTCCACCCGAGTGCAAGGTGGTCATGATCACTTCGAGCGCCGACTTGGACTTGAACTTGGGGTGCGGATCGACCGGGATGCCGCGGCCGTTGTCGGTGACGGAGAGAAAGCCGTCCGCGTCCAGATGCACCTCGATGAACGTCGCATGGCCGGCGACGGCCTCGTCCATGGCGTTGTCGATCACCTCGGCGAAGAGGTGATGCATCGCCTTCTCGTCCTTGCCGCCAATGTACATGCCGGGCCGGCGGCGCACGGGCTCGAGCCCCTCCAGCACCTCGATGTCGGCGGCGGTATAGTTGTCGGAGGCGTCGGTTGGCGTGCGGGAACGCGCACCAGACTTGCTGCTCATGGGGCCATCGGTTGTGGAACGGGTGGCGGAGAAGAGGTCACCGGTCGTGTCGTCCATGGGCGTCGGTCCAGGTCTCAAGGCCAAGCAGGATGGCGCAGCCCGGACCTGACGCGGAACGTGGCGTCCGGCGAATCTCACGATCTAGTCGATGCCGATGAGATGGCACGAGCGAGGCGGAGTGGCAAGCCGCGGGCCTGCCGACGTTGCAGTTGGGCCACGTCAATGCCACGGCTGTGACCAGACACGCCAGAGGACGCTGAAATCTGTGCATTTCCGGAGCAGACCGCGGGAGCGGAGCGGATTGCCTGGCCTCGTTAGATGTTACGCGCGGCAACACCGGTACGGTCACAGAGACGAGGCTACCCCATCTGACGGCGGAGGAAAAAAGCCAGGGCGCCGGCGGCACTTCCGACGACGGCGGCGAGCAAGAGACTGGAATTGAAGGCGGTGGTGATGTCGCCTGCCCATAGCGCCTTGCCGAGCAGGTAACAGATGCCGACCAGAGCGCCGATGATGGCGCCATAGACGATCTCGGCCTGGCTGCGGGTCATGGGTGGGGCTCCTTCCGGGGGCGTGGGGTCGAAAAACGCCGTCAATGGGCGGATCGACTGCTTCGACGAGGTCATGTCATGGTGCCGCTACTCTGTCACCCCTCGACGGTCAGGCTTTGGCCTTCGGCACCGGCACGTTGTCAATGAGGCGCGTCGAACCGAGGCGGGCTGCGGCGAGAACACGGCCGGGACGGCCTGAAGCTGCGGTCCAAGGACCAAGCGTCTCGGCGTCGGCAACGGCGACATAGTCGATCGGGCCGAACCCTACTGCCTCAAGCGATTTTACAGCCGACTTGATCGCCGTAGCTTGCTTGCCGCCGCCTGCCACCGTCTCGGCCACCTTGCGGATCGCGGCAGCAAGGGCGGGGGCTGCGGCACGTTCTTCGGGCGTCAGGTAGCGGTTGCGTGACGACAGCGCGAGACCGTCCTTCTCGCGCACCGTCGGCACGCCGTGAATGGCGAGCGGCAGGTCGAGATCGCGCACCATCTGGCGGATCACGCAGAGCTGCTGGTAGTCCTTCTCGCCGAACACGGCGACGTCGGGTGTCACCTGCGAGAAGAGCTTGCAGCACACCGTCGCGACACCGCCGAAATGATGCGGCCGGAACGCGCCCTCCAGGCCTTCGGCCGCACCGTTGACCTCGATGCGGGTGGCAAATCCGGGCCGATACATCTCTTCGGGCACAGGTGCCCAGACGATATCGGCCCCCACCGCAGCGAGCTTTGCAACGTCGCCAGCCTCATCTCGCGGATAGCGGGCGAGATCCTCGTTGGGAGCGAACTGGGTCGGATTGACGAAAATCGACACGACCACGCGCTGGGCCTTCCTGCGCGCAGTGCGCACGAGCGTTAGATGACCCTCGTGCAGTGCGCCCATGGTCGGCACCAGCGCGACCGTCTCGCCAGCCGTGCGATACTTGGCGATCTGCCGGCGCAGGTCCTTGAGGGTGCGAATGATCCTGGGGGGCACTGCTGCTCGTGTCATGGCGGCTCCTCGCTGGTACCGGGGATCGCCAGGTTCACTGCCGTGCACGTCACGCGCTGAGCATCTTCGCAATCCGAGCCGCACGGAGCAACTCAGTGATTCCGGGTGTCCGCCCTCCGGGATGCTCCTCAGCGCCGCGACAGCGAAGGTAAGCGGTTTCGCGCGGGGGGACACGGATTTCCTGGCCGGCACGGCTGCTTCGCGCGCGCCGGATCGGGAGGCGCAAGCTGTCGCCAAGGCGCTGCGCCGTCAAGAGCGTGACGGCAGCGCCCGGGGGGGGGGCGAGCACGGCCTGTGCATGGTGCACTCGCGGTGCGGTGTGATTTGCTAGGATCGGCACGCGCCCGAATCGGCGGGCGGCCCGGCCCGGCCGGGCTGCGGCGCTCCATCGGCGCCGCCGGGCTTGGACTTGCTGCGAGCGGGCGCGGGGACCAGAGGTAGGTCGGCATGGTGGTTTTGAAGACGACACGTGAAGCAGCGCATGCTGCCGAGGCGACGATGCGCGGTGCGCCGCTTCCCGACCGGGACGAGATCTCGGCCTATCACCTGGTCGACGAGGCGCAGCTTGTCGGCGCACTGATCGAGCGCGCCGCATGGACCGACGACGAGGCGCGGCGCGCGCAGGAGCTGGCGCGGCGGCTGGTGACGGCTGTGCGCGGGGCAGACCGACACGGGCGAGGCTTCGATGCCTTCATGGGTGAATACGGCCTGTCGAGCGAGGAAGGCGTCATCCTGATGTGCCTCGCGAGGCACTGCTGCGCATTCCCGATGCGGACACCGCCGACCGCCTGATCGCCGACAAGATGGCGGCGACGGGCAATGGGCGCGACATCTCAGCACTCTGACAGCTTCTTCGTCAATGCCTCGACATTCGGATCGTCCTGACAGGGGGCAGGGTGCGGCTCGGCGACAGTGCCGGGCGCTCGCCGATTGATGCGGTGAAAGCGACTGGTCGCGCGCACGGGCAAGAAAGGCGTCATACGGCAAGCCTTGCGGCGCGCGGTGAAGTTGCATCGGCGAGCAGTTCGTGATCGGTGCGGGCATCGATCGTGCCATCAAGCACGCCCGTACGCTGGAGGCAGCCGGCTATCGCCTCTCTACGATATGCTGGGGCGGCAGGCCCGCTCGGATGGGGATGCAAAGCGCTATTTCGATCGCTACCTCGGCGCCATCGAGGCGATCAGCAGGCAGGAGCCGGCAGCCTCTGATCATGCCGACGTGCTTTCTCGACCTAACATTTCGGTCAGGTGTCGGCGCTGCACGCGCGCGCTGTAACCGGGCAAAGAAAGGCGTCTCAGGGAGGAGCTCTATCCTCGTCGCTGATACGCTGTTGCCGCGCAGCGCGCGAAAGGCGCGGCATCAGCGTGATGATCGATGCGGAGGGCGGGACCAGCTCGACGTTGAGCTGAAGTCTTCGGACAGATGCTGGGGCATTCCGCGATCGCCGGCTGGCAAGGAGTTGAGGCTTGCAGTGCAGGCCTATTCGCGTCGTGCGATCCCGTGCTCAGATGGCTGCGGCGCCATCGCAGGCGACCGGCAAGCGCATCCAGGTGCGGCTCGTCGGGCTTACTGGGATAGCGGGATCAAGTGGGTGCGGAGCGCGGACTTGCCGACTATCCCGTGCTGACGCGCGAGATGCACACCGATCTCTCGTTCTGGCGGCGACGTTGCGCTACATGCTGTCGGACCCGGAGGCTTTCTATCGGCATTCGCCACGCACAACGCGCAATCCTGGCGGCCCGTGCATGGGGAGGCAATCAACGCTTGAACTGCAGCGCCTCTGGCATGCCGGCGATGCTCTCTCACAATGGGGTGACCGGGCCTGCCGCGCTCGGCCGCCTGCCGCATCTACGCGCCGGTCGGCGATCACGCAGACCTGTTGTCCTACCCTGTGCGGCTCTTGGAGAACGGTGCAAACTCCTCCTCGTGCATCAACTTGCTGATCCATCGGTGTCGGTCGGCGATATCGTTGCCGATCCGGTAGCTGAAGCTGACGCATGCGTGGGCGCGGAGGGCAAGTCGCGGATTGAGGCGGAACGACGCTCGTCCGGCCGCGCAGTCTCAAGCCCGGGCGTGCGGTGGCAGAGGGTCTCGCCACTGGCCAGCGAACCCATGGCGCGCGCCGGCCTAATGGATGGCATCAGGTCCGCGCTGGAGGATGGCTTTATCGCCCAGCCCCATTGATGGCCGCGACGTGACCAAGCGGCCGAGCCGCACTTCGCCCTGTGCCCGCACGATCGTCGCGAAGAGCGCCTCGGTACGATTGCATTTGCTTCGCGCGAGGCGTACAGCGCGCGCTTGCCTCGGCGACGGCAGCGCAACGCGGCTGGGAGACGACGCCCGTCGAGAACGCGCGCGCAGGTATTGGAGCTGGCGGCGGATCTCTTCATCCGCGACCGGGCTCGTCTCATGGCGGCAATCGGTACGCAGGAGACGGGTAAGACGCTGGAGAACGCACAAGCCGACCTGCGCGAGGGCGGTCGATTTCACGCTACTACGCACACGAGGCGCGACAGGTCTTTGCCGGGCCGCGTCTGCTCAAAGGGCCGACCGGGGAACGCAATACCCTCATGCTGCGCGGACGCGGTCGATCCGCTGCCATCAGCCCGTGGAACTTCCCTCTCGCCATCTTCATCGGCCGAATGGCGGTGGCGGCATGGCCCAGGCAATCCGGTGCTGGCAAAACCGCCGAGCAGAGCCCAATCACGGCAACATTGGCGGTGGCTATTGTTGGAGGCGGGCGTGCCGCAGGCTGTCTGCATCTGCTGCCGGGCGAGGCGAACCGGGCGGCCCTCGTCAAGGATGCCCGCGTCAGGCGTGCTGTTCACCGGATTTCCAACGAAACGGCTTGGACGATCAGCGAATGCTGGCCGACCGACGCAGGGCAATCATACCGTTCATCGCCGAGACTGGCGGCGTCAACGCGATGATCGCAGATTCCACCGCACTTCTGAGCAGGTGGTGCGGAGGGTACGCTCGGCTTTCGACAGCGCCGGGCAGCGCTGCTCAGCAGCGCGTGTGCTGTTCGTGCAGGAGGTGGCGCCGCGCATGATCGATCTGCTGGCGGGGGCAGCAGGGCCCTCGATCTCGGTGATCCTTGGATTACGCGACCGAACGGGCCGGTGATCGATGAGCCGGCGCAGGACCGGCTGGAAGCGGCAAGCTCCGGCTCTCGCGCCAGCACCGCGATCATCGACATCGATCTGCCGGATGCCTGCCGGTCCGGCACCTACGTCACGCCTGCGGTCACGAGATCAGCAAGCTTGACGGCGACATCGGCAACGAGATGTCTGGCCGATCCTGACCGTGATCACTTCCAACGCGGCCACATTGGGAAGGGTGATCCGGGCCGTAAATGGCCTGGGTATGGCCTGACACTGTCGGTGCACAGTCGCATCGAGGCAGTGGCGGAGTTGGTGTCGGAGCGGGCACGCGTCGGCAACATTACATCAACCCGCAATCAGATGGGCGCGGTGCCGGGCGTCGCAGCCATTCGGAGGCGAGGATTTTTAACGGGCGCAGGGCCGAAGGCCGGCGGGCCGTGGATGCTGCCAGCACTCGCCACGGAGCGGGTCGTCAGCGTCGACACGACGGCAGCGGGCGGCAACGCGCTTCTGCTATCAGGAGCGGAACCAGGGGACCCCGGCAGTTCAGATCCTGAGACCCGTCACGCCACAACCTTGGCGCGATCGTACTGTTGATCGGCTAACGGCAATCATGCGCTGCCAGCATTGTCCTGGCAGCACCGGCGCCGCCATCTTGTCTGTCAGCATCACCAGCAGTTGCGGTGCCGGCGCCTGTCGGGATCGCGAAATTCGTTTCCTTCGGCCGCAGGCACCAGACGAATTTCGCGATCCGACTTGCCGTGGAAGCATCAATGATCTAGTGTGATTGAGATCGCCAGTCCGCCTTCCTATAGCCGGGAAGAATGGTGCGGACTTATCGATCATCCGCACGAGCCAGGATCGGGCATGACAAGACCTCAAGACTTCGGACGCCGATCTCGACAGCAGGCGCACCGTCGGAGGCGGCCTTGCCGGCAGGCACCAGACTGGCGGCGCAGCGGCGCGGGAGCGAACCAGTGCGCACGAGGTGGCCGACTTCGTGGGCCCAGATGAAGGCAGTGGGGCCGATTGCGTCTGGCGGGCGCGGTCGGCTCATCTTCGCCATGGACGCAACCATGAGCAGGGCGCCGACGTGGGACATGGCGCTTGCACCAGGCCAGAAATGTTCGAGGCGGTCAAAGGCGGTCGGCGGCTCGACGTTCAGCTTGTCTATTTTCGTGGCTTTGCGAATACCGTGCGTCCCGGTGGGTGTCTGACCCTGCGGCCTTGGCGCGGGCTGATGACGACGGTCTCCTGCCAGGGTGGACAGCAGACCCAATGGCAAGGTGTCACGCGGTCGGAAGGCGCGTCACGCAAGGTCGGTGCGATGGTCTACGTCGGAGATTGCGTTGAAGAGAATGTCGATCTGCTGGCACAGAAAGCGGGCGAGCTGAAGCTGGTCGGCATGCCGGTTTTCCCTGTTCAGGAAGCCGCGATGCCAATGCTCAGCCGCCTTCCATGAGATCGCGCATCACAGGCGGAGCGCACTGTCGTTTCGATGAGGGCTCGCTCAACTTAACTGCGCGAGCTTCTGACCGCAGTCGCAGTCTATGCACGGCCGGCGGGCGGCGTCGCTCGAAGCTTTTGAGCGACGGGCGTGCTGGTGCCAGGGGAGCAGGCAGTTGCTGCAGGCGCGCCCCCTCCGGCAGCAGCAGGGATCGCCGGTGATGCGGACGCTTGATTGCCGCAGCGATCGTTGCCGATTGGCTCTGCTTTTGCGGTGGTTCCGCAAAGACAGGCCGCAGTGATGGCGCAGTGGGTGCGGCAGGTCGGCGGCGGGCTGGCGCTCAGCAGCCCTGTTGTTGCTGTGCGCGGGGGGATCGCGATTGCCGCCCACTTGCGATGCTTGGCCTATGGCTACTGGCATCGGCAGGAACGGGAGGCGCGTTCCGGCCGGCCGACGGCAGGGAGCGGGCGATCCTCGCACGTTGTCACCGATCACCTGGGTACGGCTCGACCTGGAAACCGGAGAGATCACCGGGCGCGTGCTCAAAGGGCTGTTCGCCGGACGGATTATTGAAAGCCTGCAACCGGAGGAACTGGCGCTCCCTGGCGGACTGCCGGATTGCCGATCCGCAGTCCGCGCAGATTATCGAGGCCTACCTCGATCGCGCGGCGCATCCGAGCTGGCGCGATGATGTAAAGCGGGAGGTGAAGAGCGTTTCGCCGGGCGGCCCGACGGGCGTATGTGAGCGTGGAAGAGGCCATTGAGATTCTCAGTTGCGCCTGGGGCGACGCGTGAGAAATCCGCAAGGCGCACCGCAGTACTCAGCTGCGATTTGCATCCCGACCGTGGCAGTTCGACGTATCTCGCGGCCAAGGTCAACGGACTGGACGTGCTGCTGGAGGGCGGCGACCGAGTAGCGCCTCCCCAATTCATCGCGTGCGATCACCTCGATGATGCGAGCCGTAGGGGCGTGCCGAGCGACGATCAGGGCGTGCGGGTGACGAAGCAGTCGATGGCGCGACGGCGCAACTCCTGGCAGGTGCTCGTTGCCTTCGCTGAATCAAACCCGGCGAAACGAGCGCGGTAGTAACGCCGCTGGCCGCGTGTGATAGGCTCGGTGACGGCGGCAGCACCAGCAAGCACGGTGGTTGCCTTGTCCCGGACAGTGGCGAGGTGCCGTTCGGCTTCATCGGCGGAATTGTAGGCGCCGATCTGGATCAGGTGGGTGCCTTCGACATGCGTGCCGCGCAAATCCGCGACGGCGGCCTGTGCGGCTGCGGGTTCGCTCGCTGGCGGCGTGTGCTGCGGCGCCGGCTCGTCCATCATCGCCGGCCGGTTGCTCGCCAGGATGGTCGACAGCTGTTCCTAAGCGACGAGGGGCAGACGCGGCTGAACTCCTCAGCCTCGGCACGCGCGATGCTCCGGTCGTGGCGCAGGGCGATCAGCAGGCTGGCGTGGGCAGTGGGCGCTGTGCATGGCTGGCGATCGGCTCCGCGATCGAACGCGGGCGCTGTCGAACGACGGTTATCCTGCTTGGCCAGTGCAGCAGCATCGCGTGCTCGCCTCTCCACCGGGTGCGGCAACGCCGACATATGGCGCACGCGATCTTGGTGCGATCATCTGACGAGGGTGTCGAGTTTCCGCTGGGGCTGCGGCAGGAGCGACCGCCTGGGCTTTGGACTGCGCAGCCGGTGCGGCGGGGGCAGCGCTCGGCAAAGGCGGCGGCTCTTTCGGCGCCAGCACACTTGCTGCTGCTGTACGCCGTTCGGCTGGAAGCGCAGCGGCGATGAGCTGCGGCCGATCGAGGCGCGGTCGTGTACGGCGGCTCGCGGCCTTGATGAAGGAGCGGTCGAGGATTGCGCGCATACGAGCGTTGCGGCTGCCGGCGGACTGGCCGCCGAACACGGCCGCGACCAGATGCTTGCCGCTGCGATGCACCGACGTGACGAGGTTGAAACCGGACGCGCCGGTGCGGCGGTGTACAGTCGGTACCGCGATAGGAGCGCAACGTGTTGTGGTTGCGATAATTGTGTCCGGCGTACCTGAACTGACCGGTCGCGAAGAGCTTGTAGTGCTCGGGGAACTCGTCCTGTAGGCGCAGCGCCAGCGTGAGCATGTCGCGGGCTGTCGTCACCTGCTCACCGTCAGGCAGGCCGGAGGCATTGCGGAAAGTCGTCTTGCTCATGCCGATTTCGCGGGCCTTGCGGGTCATCAGGCGGGCGAAATTGGCCTCGCTGCCGGCGATATGCTCAGCCAGCGCGACGGCGATGTCATTGGCCGATTTGGTGACCAGCGACAGGACCGCGTTGCGTACGCTGATTGTGTCACCGGCGTCCAAGTCGAGTTTCGAGGGGGGCTGAGCTGCCGCTTGGGCCGAAATCGTTATCTTGTCGTCGAACTTCAGCCGCTCCTTCTCGATCAGCTCGAAAGTGAGATAAAGCGTCATCATTTTGGTGAGAGAAGCGGGATAGCGCGCCGCATCGCCGGCGTCGTCGTACAGCACTTTGCCGGTGTTGGCGTCAATCACCATGGCGGAGCCGTCCGCGGCCCATGCGGCAGGCGGGCTTGCGGCGAAGGCAAGCAGGCACAGCAAAACCGCCGCGGCGGTCTCCAGCAGCGGACGTGCATTCAATGGACCCAAACGTCCCTCGGCCCGAGCCTGGTCGGTCATGAACTCTGCTCGAAATGCCTAACCCTGAAAGAACCGCGGCGTTTCGAGGAGGCGGCCTGTAACCACCTGTTCGAACCCCGTCCCCCGCGGCCGGTGCCCAATGACTTCAAGGCACCATTTTTGTTGGGCAGCAATTTGACGCGCGCTGCCTCTTTGGACGCCAAGTCTAAGCCAGATCCCGGAAAAACCAGGTTAACGGCCAGCACGTCGCGCAACCAAAACAGAATTTTTGTGCGATGCAACAATTTTTCTCTTGAACTCGCTTGCAGGCGGCGCTATTTGTCGATCAAGACGTTTGTGCAATGCAGCAAATGCCACAGAGTTCGAGAGATCAGAGCTGTCGTGCGCCAGGGTGCGCCCCAACCGAAAGGGAATTGTCATGATGAAGGGTATCGAGGACTTCCAGAAGCTTGGCCAGTCGAACTTGGACGCCACGATGAAGTTGTTCGGCGAGTTCACCAAGGGCTGGCAGGCAATCGCCGCCGAGATGTCGGACTACACCAAGCGCTCGTTCGAGGACGGTTCGCAGACGCTTGAGAAGCTGATGGGAGCCAAGTCGTTGGAGCAGGCGGTCGACATCCAGTCGAAGTACGTCAAGCGCAGCTACGACGACTACATGCATCAGCTCGCCAAGGTCGGCTCGATGTATGCTGAACTCGCCAAGGAGGCCTACCGCCCCATGGAGAAGATGATGCGGGTTGGTCGATGAGCCACCAGAAGCGCCGTAATTCGGCTGCTGGGACCCGGCGTTTACGCCGGGTCTTTTTTTGTCGACGCGAGACCCAACATTAAGCGGGCGCAGGGCCGCGGAGGGCATGAATTTCGCATGACTTGTCGCAGTGACGATACAACCAAGGGTGTGGCGGGCAGTCGCTTGTTCGCGCAGGAGGCAGGTCAATTGCAAGAGGGGGCGCGGGTCCGGTACAAATGGCTGGCAGGCCAGGCTGCGGTCATGGGGACCGTGAAGGAGCTTGCGGCCGTGACAGGCGGTGCCGCGGCGGAGCGCGGAGCATGACGAGGACGAGCGAGATCTGGATGAGCGGCAAGGACGGCGACGCCAATCGCGGCGGCGACGAGGAAGGCCGCACGGGCACCGTCACCAAGACCCGCCCGAAGACGAAGAAGCCCAACCTCTACAAGGTTCTCTTGCTCAACGATGACTACACGCCGATGGAATTCGTCGTGCATGTGCTGGAGCGCTTCTTCAACAAGGGACGTGAAGATGCGACGCGCATCATGCTGCACGTTCACCACAAAGGTGTCGGACTGTGCGGCGTGTACACGTTCGAAGTCGCCGAAACCAAGGTCACGCAGGTGATGGATTTCGCCCGACAGCATCAGCATCCCCTCAGATGCACCATGGAGAAGGAGTAGCAGGCCCGTGCCGTCATTCTCGAAAAGCCTCGAAACGGCCCTTCACCGCGCGCTCGAGTATGCCAACGAGCGCAGTCACGAAGCGGCCACGCTCGAGCACCTGCTGCTGGCTCTTGTCGACGACCGCGATGCTGCCGCCGTCATGCGTGCGTGCAACGTCGATCTCGACAAGCTGCGCCATCGCATCATCGAGTTCCTCGACAACGATCTCGACTATCTGGTGATGCAGGGCGCAACCGAGGCGACGCCGACGCAGGGCTTCCAGCGCGTCATCCATCGCGCGGTCGTGCACGTGCAGTCGTCGGGCCGCGAGGAGGTGACGGGTGCCAACGTGCTCGTTGCGATCTTCGCTGAACGCGAGAGCCATGCCGCGTTCTTCCTGCAGGAGCAGGATATGACGCGATTTGACGCGATCCAGTACATCAGCCATGGGCTGGCCAAGCGCCCTGGCATGTCGGAGCCGCGGCCGGTAACGGGTATTGACGAGGAAGGCGTGCGCGAGGGCGAAGAGAAGAAGTCGAGCCAGGATGCGCTCAACACCTACTGCGTCAACCTCAACAAGAAGGCGCGCGACGGCAAGATCGATCCGCTGATCGGCCGTGAGGCGGAGGTGATGCGCACCATCCAGGTGCTGTGCCGCCGACAGAAGAACAATCCGTTGTTGGTCGGCGATCCGGGCGTCGGCAAGACGGCGATCGCGGAGGGACTGGCCCGCAAGATCGTTCAGGGTGACGTGCCTGAGGTGTTGCGTGATGCCACCATCTTCGCGCTCGACATGGGCACGCTGCTTGCTGGCACGCGCTATCGCGGTGACTTCGAGGAGCGGCTGAAGGCCGTGATGCGCGAGATCGAGAACTACCCGGGCGCGGTGCTGTTCATCGACGAGATCCACACCGTGATCGGTGCGGGTGCGACGTCGGGCGGCGCGATGGATGCCTCCAACCTTTTGAAGCCGGCGTTGCAGTCGGGGACGGTGCGCTGCATCGGCTCGACCACCTACAAGGAGTATCGCCAGCACTTCGAGAAGGACCGCGCGCTGGTGCGCCGGTTCCAGAAGATCGACGTCAAGGAGCCGACGGTCGAAGATGCGGTGGAGATCGTGAAGGGGCTGAAGCCCTACTTCGAGGAGTTCCACAACCTCAAGTACACCAACGACGCCGTGCGCGCGGCCGTCGAGCTGTCGGCGAAGTACATCCACGACCGCAAGCTGCCCGACAAGGCGATCGACGTGATCGACGAGACCGGCGCATCGCAGATGCTGGTGCCGGAAGGCAAGCGTAAGAAGAAGATCACCGTCAAGGAGATCGAGGCGACGGTCGCGACCATGGCGCGCATTCCGCCCAAGACCGTGACCAAGTCCGATGCGGAGGTGATTCAGAACCTCGAGAAGGATCTGAAGCGCCTGGTGTTCGGCCAGAACAAGGCGATCGAGGCGCTGACCTCCTCGATCAAGCTCGCCCGCGCCGGTCTGCGCGAGCCCGAGAAGCCGATCGGCTGCTACCTGTTCTCCGGTCCGACTGGCGTCGGCAAGACCGAGGTCGCCAAGCAGCTCGCCAGCCTCATGGGCGTTGAACTACTGCGCTTCGACATGTCGGAGTACATGGAAAAGCACACCGTCTCACGGTTGATCGGCGCGCCGCCGGGCTACGTCGGCTTCGACCAGGGCGGCCTGCTCACTGACGGTGTCGATCAGCATCCTCATTGCGTGCTGCTGCTCGACGAGATCGAGAAGGCGCATCCCGACCTGTTCAACATCCTGTTGCAGGTGATGGACCACGGCAAGCTCACCGACCACAACGGCAAGGCGGTCGACTTCCGCAACGTCATCTTGATCATGACGACGAACGCGGGCGCTTCCGACATGGCGCGGCCACCGATGGGCTTCAACCGTGCCAAGCGTGAAGGCGAGGATACCGAGGCCGTCAATCGTCTCTTCACGCCTGAGTTCCGCAACCGGCTTGATGCTGTCATCCCGTTCTCCGGATTGGCGCCGGAGGTCATTGCCAAGGTCGTCGAGAAGTTCATCTTCCAGCTTGAGGCGCAGCTCGCCGACCGCTCCGTGACGATCGAGTTGACCGAGGCTGCCCAGAAGTGGCTTGCGGAAAAGGGCTACGACGAGAAGTTCGGAGCTCGGCCGCTGGCACGCGTGATTCAGGAGTACATCAAGCGGCCGCTGGCCGAAGAGCTGCTGTTCGGCCAACTCGAGAATGGTGGCACGGTGCGGGTCCTCGTCGAGGGCAAGGGCGAGGAGGCCAAGCTCGATTTCGAGTATCTGCCGCTCGATCCTGCCAAGAAGCCCAAAGCTTCGCGGGAGGAGGACGACGAGGAAGAGGACGACGGCAAGCAGCAGGAAGCGCTCGTCGGCGCGACAGCGCGCAAGGCTCTGCCCGGTCCGAAGGACAAGAAGGAAAAAGGCGGTAGCGGTCCCCGCGGTGGCAGCGTGCCGAGCGTGCCGCGCACCAAGAAGGGCGAATAGCAGCGTCTCATCGCTGCATTGGTGATGAACTGATGATTGGGGGTCTCCGGCTTCGTGCCGGTGACCCCTTTCGTTTTCTGGCGTCGGTGATTGAACAGGCTGTCAGTTACACACGAGACAGCCTCTTTCCACGGGGACACCTATCAGCTGGTCCTCCATTGCGCCACCGCACGCACGTGTCGACGGCGCCGTTTCGAAAAAAGGAGAAACTGAAATGTGTAGCTCATGTCCCTCCATTCCATCTCCCAATGATGCCGAACGCCTGTCGGCGTTCGAGCAGCGTCTGATGAACGCATTCAACGACGGGGCACTCATGCTGATGACGTCCGTCGGCCATCGCACGGGGCTCTTTGACACCATGGCCGGGATGGGACCGGCAACCTCAGAAGAAATCGCACAGCGCGCTAATCTGTCCGAACGCTACGTGCGCGAATGGCTCGGCGCCATGGTTTGCGCGCGGGTAGTCGATCACGACGGCAACGGCGGAACCTACGTTCTTCCCGACGCGCATGCCGCGCGCCTGACCCGCAGCGCAGATGCCAACATGGCTGTGGTGGCACAGTTCTTTTCCGTTCTCGGCAGCGTCGAGGACGATGTCGTGGCGTGCTTCCATAAGGGTGGCGGGGTGCCATACGACCGGTTCGGCCGGTTCCACGAGGTGATGGCGGAGGAGTCGGGCCAGACGGTGCTGCCGGCACTGGAAGGCATAATTCTGCCGCTGGTCCCCGGCCTCGTTGAACGGCTCGATACCGGCATTTCGGTGCTGGATCTGGGATGTGGACGAGGCCGTGCCATGCTGCAACTCGCCGAAGCGTTCCCCAACTCGTCATTTCACGGCATGGACCTTTCGGACGACGCAATCGGTTGGGCGCGCGCTCAAGCTGACAGGCGGGGGCTGGGCAATGTGACCTTCATGGCGCAGGACCTGTCCGACTTCGACACCGCAGCACCGGCCGGACGCTATGATCTGGTGACGACATTTGACGCGGTGCACGACCAGGCCAAACCGGCGCGGATGCTGAAGGGGATTCGTCGAGCACTCGCCGAAGGCGGAGCTTACATCGCGCAGGACATCAAGGGGTCGAGCAGGCACGACCGGAACCTCGATACGCCGCTGGCGCCGTTTTTCTACACGATCTCGTGCATGCACTGCATGACGGTATCGCTGGCGCAAGGTGGTGATGGGCTCGGTGCGATGTGGGGCCGGGAACTCGCCGAGCAGATGTTCCGCGAGGCCGGGTTCAGCCGGGTCGAAGTGCACGAGCTGGAGCACGACATCCAGAACTACTACTACGTCTGCCGGCCTTAACGCGCCCCGTGGGCATTTGCTAGGGTGGAACAGGGCGGATCGGCGGTGCCGGGCCGTCCTGATCCGTTTCCCATGTGCCCAAGTCGGCAGTAGGGTGTGGCCCTTCGCGCCGCCCTTCTCAATCCCGAGATCAGCCCTGTGATCCCATCGGACGACTACGAGCCTCCATCGCCGGAGCCTGCCGATCGCGGCTGGCACGATGCCAGTCCGCGCTATGCGTTTTGGCGCGGCATGGCGGTAGGGGGCAGCGTTCCGGGGATCATCCTGTTCGCCTCCGCGGCCGGCTTCGGCGCGTTGGCGCGGGACGCCGGGTTCTCGCTCGCCAATGCGGTCTACATGATGGGCATCTTCTTCGCGTTGCCCGCCCAGGTGGTCATGCTCGACCAGATCGCGCGCGGGGCTTCGGTGTGGGCGGGAACTCTGGCGGTATCGCTGACGGGTCTGAGGCTGCTGCCCATGAGCGTTGTGCTCATGCCGTTGCTCAAGGGCCCGCGCGCCAACCGGTGGCGTTACCTGCTGGCGGGCCATTTCATCGCGGTGACGGCTTGGATGGAAGGCTGGCGGCGCCTGCCGCTGGTGCCAGCGCATCTGCGCATGGATCATTTCATCGGTATCGGCATCGGGCTCGTACTGGCGACGCTCGCCGGCACTGCCTTTGGCTACGAACTCGCAGGTACGGTGCCGCCCGTGGTTGCTGCGGTCCTCCTGTTCCTGACGCCGATCTACTTCCTGCTGTCCCTGATCGCGACAGCATCAGGACTGTCGGATCGGCTGGCGATCGGGATAGGCGCGCTGCTCGGGCCGCCGCTTTATCTCGTGGCGCCGGGGTTCGATCTGCTGCTGGCGGGCGTCATCGGGGGATCAATCGCGCATTTCGGTGCCAAGGCAAGAACGCGGAGGGCTGAATGATCGGCGCCGGAGAGCTGCAGGCGACCGCTGATCTGCCGACTGGGTGGACGCTGGCCCTCATCCTGACGTTGATCTCCCTTGGCGCGCATGAACCGTGGCGCTGGGTCGGCATGTTCTTGGGACGCAACATTGATGTCGACAGCGAGATATTTCGCTGGGTCAGAGCCGTGTCGACGGCACTCGTGGCGGCGCTGGTGATGCGGCTTCTCGTGTTTCCTGCCGGCGCGCTGCAGGGGGTGCACGTGGTGGTCCGCGCTGTTGCAATGGTGGCCGGTCTCGCCGTCTTTCTTTTGGCGGGGCGGCGGATCGCCTATGGCGTGCTGGCTGCGGCGGCGGTCCTCGTCGTCGGACAGCTCGCTATTGGATGACCAGCGGCGTCTTCCGGATGAAACGCGGCGAGCCGATCTCGTCGGCGAGGAAACGGGCGACGTCGGCGCGCGCGATCGTCTTCAGTTCCCACTGCTTGGGGTCGTCGAGCGCTCTGTAGCGGCCGGTGACGGGGGCGGAGACGAGGACGCCAGGCCGGGCGATGGTCCAATCGAGGTGTGAGTCCTTGACGATGCGCTCCTGCACGTCCTTGTCGTCGTAGAGGCGCTTCAGGATCAGGGGGAACATCAAGGCGTCGTAGAAAGCGTTGACACGGCCGCGGCTGTCGCCCGCACCAACGCCGGTGACACAAATGAGCCGCCTTGGTCCCCTTTCGCGCATCAGATCGACCAGGACTCGGGTCGCACGAGAGAAGAGCGTGGTCCCCCGCGACCAGGTGGCGAGCGTCATCGGCACGCCAAGGCACTGGACAACGGCATCCACGCCCTCAAGCGCGCGAGCGACGTCAGCACTCACCAGGGCATCGCCTGCAATCTTCTCAAGCCGGGGATCGGAGATGGGAATGCGTGCCGCCGAGCGGGCAAAGGCGCGCACGTTATGGCCGTCGGCGAGCAGGGCTCTCACGGTTTCCAGGCCGATGCCCTGGCTCGCGCCGATGACGAGGATTATGGACATCGATATTGCCTTTCCTGGCATCGTGGGCTGCCATTGTGCGCGCGGTCACCGAACGGGGGCGCCGCGGTCGCCATGCTAGGCGTGAAGGTAGGGCTGGTCACCACCATAATCCATTAGCCGCGGGGCGACGCTACGACAGGACCGAGAGGACACCATGACGCGAGAGAGCTACAAAACCCTGTCGGAAAAGGCGGCCGCCGAGGTGCGCGAGGTGATGCCGTGGGATCTGGATGAGATGCAGCGGACCTTGGATGGCCTGCTCATCCTCGATGTGCGCGAGCGGAGCGAGTTCGAACAGGCGCACATCAAGGGCGCTATGAACGTGCCGCGCGGCATCCTCGAAGCAGCATGCGAGTATGACTACGCGGAGACAGAGCCCGAGCTGGTGGTGGCGCGGCAGAGGCCGATCGTCATCGTGTGCCGGTCGGGCAACCGCAGCGCCATGGCAGCGGTGGTGATGCGCCTCATAGGCTACGAGAGTGTTGCTTCACTGCGGCTCGGCATCAAGGGCTGGAACGACGGCGATCTGCCGCTCGTCGATTGTCGCGGCGTCACGGTCGATCCCGACGATGCGGCGCATCTGATCGAGCCGAAGCTCGCACCCGAGCAGATTGATCCGGCGCGACGCAAGGCGTGAAGGCTTCGTAAGGTCAGCCGGTTGGTGGCGATCATCGCTCCACCGTGTCGACGGGCTGCGTCTCAGCTCTTGGGTGTGGTCTTCAGCGCGGCGCGGATCTTGTCCGCATTTGCCATCAGCACCTCGCCCTTCTCCATGCCGCCTTCATGACGCTTCAGGGGCATGCCTTCGTGGCGCGGGATGACGTGTACGTGCAGATGGAACACCGTTTGCCCGCCGGCCGGCTCGTTGAACTGCATGATCGTGACACCGTCAGCAGAGAATGCAGTCCTCACCGCCCTGGCGATGCGCTGGGTGAAGGGCATGAGCTTGGCGAGCACTTCGGCGTCGGCGTCGAGCAGATTGCGCGAGGGCGCCTTGGGAACAACCAGCGTGTGTCCGGCTGCCTGCGGCATGACATCCATGAACGCGATGAAATCGTCGTTCTCATAGACCTTGTGACAAGGGATCTCGCCGCGCAAAATCTTGGCGAAGATGTTCTCGTCGTCGTAGCCGGGGATGTCGTCACTGAACTCGGTCATAGGTCCGCCACGGATCGCAATTCAACAAAAGCGGCTGCATGACTAGCACATTTCGCGGCCGAGTGAAGCTGCCGGAGCGTGACGTCGAGGCCGACGCTTGCGACTCGCTGCTCAATCTTGCTTTCGGAACGGGCCGGCGGCGGAAAGGTCGGCGTTGATCTCGGCGATCGCCTCGCGCTCGTGGTCGAGATAGCGGGCAACGGCGCGGGCGAGCGCCTTGTCCGCGATCCAGTGCGCAGAATAGGTGGTGATGGGCCGATAGCCACGCGCAAGCTTGTGCTCGCCCTGGGCGCCAGCCTCGACGCGGGCAAGCTTGTTGGCAATGGCGTAATCGATGGCCTGATAGTAGCACAGCTCGAAGTGCAGGAACGGCCGCTGCTCGATGGCGCCCCAGTAGCGGCCGAACAGGCAGTCCCCGCCGATCATGTTGAGCGCGCCGGCAATGGGGCGACCGTTTTCCTCGGCAAGGATGAGCAGGCAGTGATCGCTCATGGTCTCGCCAATGAGCGAGAAGAATGCGCGATTGAGATAGGGCCGCCCCCACTTGCGACTGCCGGTGTCCATGTAAAACGCAAAGAACGCGTCCCAGTGGGCTTCGGTGATGTCGGCCCCCCTCAGGTGGCGGATCGTCAGACCGGCGGTGGCCTCAGCGCGTTCCTTGCGCAGTTGTTTGCGTTTGCGCGAAGCGAGCTGCTGCAGGAACTCATCGAAACTCGCATAGCCCGGATTGGTGAAATGGAACTGCTGCCCGGTCCTCAGCAGGAAGCCCATTTCGCCGAGCCGACGCCATGGGGCCTCGTCGAGAAAGGTGACGTGCAAAGAGGACGCGTTAAGGCGCCGCGTCAATTCGCATGCTGTTGTCGCGAGCGCGTGCTCGTGGCGCTCAGGATCATCGCCGCGCACGATGAGGCGTGGGCCGGGCACGGGCGTGAACGGCACGGCGCATTGAAGCTTGGGATAGTAGCGGCCACCAGCACGGTGGTAGGCGTCGGCCCAGCTGTGATCGAAAACGTATTCGCCCTGGCTGTGGGTCTTGACGTAGAGCGGCATAAGGCCGGCGATGCCGTCGGCGTCCTCTAGCACCAGGTGCTGTGGATACCAGCCGGTGCCCTCACCGACCGAGCCCGACGTTTCGAGTGCCGCAAGGAAGGCATGGGCGAGAAAAGGGTTGAAGTGCGCGGGGGAGGGATTGGCAAGCGCATCCCAGGTGGTCGCCGGGATGGCGCTGATTCGGGGCTCGATCCTTGCGGTTATAGGTGCCGCATCCTCATCCGGGTCTGTCGAATCACCGGAGTGTGCATCGGCGGGGTCGCTCACGCCATGAAGCCTTCGAATATGGGCGCATCCGCGTAGCGTCGTGCAACGGCAAGGTCTGCGTCGGAGCGCACCGTCCAGGTGAACAGCGGCAAGCGCTGCACCTCACGGACATAACGGGTCACAGGCGTCGGCAGCGACTTGACGTCATAGGCATAGAAGCTGGGCTCTGCCGGCGCGGATTCAAGGAGATGGGTCAGGCGCTCGGCGCGCTCACGCGTCAGGATGTGTTCCCACCAGTGGTCCTCGCTGGAGCCAGCGAGATAGTTGCCGGAGACGACGCCGCGCGGAACGTCGGGCGCCAGCTCGCGCAGGGCGGTCATTACACCGGGATCGAACGACATCAGCGCGATGGGGCCGGCGTGGGCGGTGGCGAGGCGGGCGACTTCGCGAAGAAAAGCGTGATCCGGCAG
The DNA here is from genome assembly GCA_020638035.1 of Hyphomicrobiaceae bacterium. GTDB lineage: Bacteria > Pseudomonadota > Alphaproteobacteria > Rhizobiales > Hyphomicrobiaceae > JAEUMD01. The sequence continues at coordinate 201,014 of JACKJI010000002.1, read as the reverse complement.
CTGCCACTCGCTTTTCACCTCGACGAGCAGCGGCGTCTCGTCGCCGGCAAGAGCCAGAAGGTCGGCGAGCTTCGGGATGCGCTCGGCTGGGGCATCACGGAAAGCAAAATTGGGGAGCTCCGCCGCACCAAGACGGGAAACCGGACCGGTGGCTGTCATTAGGCGGTCGAGTTCGGCGTCGTGGAAGACGATCGGCAGGCCATCGCGCGCCGGCCGTATGTCGCACTCGATGCCATAGCCGAGTGCGCGCGCGGCGCGGAATGCGGCCATCGTGTTCTCGACCGCGCCTCCGCCCGGCGCACCGTGCAGGCCGCGGTGCGCAATGGGTCGCAGGAAGGCTTCGAGATGGCGCATGAAGATTAGGGTCCGGACCCTAGGGCTTGATGCGGATGATAGCGTCGATCTCGACGGCACAGCCTGCCGGCAGCGCTGCCACACCGACGGCGACACGCGTGTGGCGTCCCGCCTCGCCCAGCACTTCGACCATCAGGTCGGAGGCACCGTTGACGACGGCCGGCTGGTCGCCGCAATCAGGCGCGGAGGTCACAAAGCCGGTCAGGCGCATGACCTGGGCGATGCGATCGAGGCTGCCCAGGGCAGCATTGGCTTGGGCGAGAATGTTCAGCGCGCAATAGCGCGCGGCGGTCTGGCCCTCGGCGACGCTCAGGCCGTCACCGAGGCGTCCCTTCACGATCGAACCGTCGGGCGCCTTGGAGATTTGCCCCGAGACGAACAGCAGCTCGCCGGAAATCAGGTAGGGCACATAGTTGGCGACGGGAGCAGGCGCTTCGGGCAGCGACAGACCGAGGCTTTGCAGGCGGGCAGCGATGGTCTGGCTCATGATGCGCACGTTCTCCTTTTGAATTCCGCGTGATTTCCGCCGCCTTGGGCTGGCCTGCATGGCGGGCACGCCGGCCAAGCATGGCGTCAAGCTGTCACCAAACGACGATGATCGGTTCCCAATTCATAGTCTCGGCGCGGCCCGCGGTCCACCTGGCGGCGACCGGCTCGTGCCGGTGCCGACGCACACAATGGCTTCAGCTACAACACATGTCAGTGAATTCCAGAGCCATACGCGCATCTCAGGAGCAGCTGCCTTTCCCGGTGTCGCTCCAAGGGGAGAACCGCTCATGCCCGAGCCGTCATTGTGACAACGAAACTGGGCCGGCCGCCGCGCTTTACAACCTCCGATCGCAGGCGGCGGCCTGTGCGCAAGAACCGCCTGTGCACTATATTGCGGTGTGAAATTCCGATCTCTGGAGCTTGAATTTCCCGTGTGGCGCGTTTGCAGCGATGCCCGCAATTTCAAATGGACCACGGCCCGAAACCGTCGCAGATCCGGATTGAATCGGGCAGCTTCTCCATCGATTTGTTTCAACCAATCGTGGAAGGCTTTCTGCCATGAAAAATGTTTTGCCGGTCTTGCTCGCTGCCACCGGGGCTGTCTTTGCCGCGTCCATGGCCGTGGTGCCCGCGCTCGCCGACGACAATGGTCTCGCCGCAGCAATTCACGATATCAAGCGGGAAGGCTCAAAACTCTGCCAGGATGGGCACTTCCACACCGGCACAAGTGCTGCCGAAGGCTCCAAGAAGAGCGCCATGGCGCAGGCCATTGCCTCCTGGCAGAGCTTCACGGCGCTGGAATACGGCACAGACTGGGCCTACTACCGTTTCGCCGGAAGCAAGAGCGCGAATTGCACGAGTGGTTCGAGCGGCTGGAGCTGTGAGGTTCAGGGGCGGCCATGTAAGGTTCTGTCCCGTCGCAAGAAGTAATCTTGCCGATAGATATTGTCGGCGACGAGTCCCGGCTTGGCCGGCGCGTCGCCGACCGAAATTCGCCATTCTCCGAATAGAGTGGCCGCCCGTTGCGCCCCGGTGAGCCGTTCGGCTCTCTGGGGCTTTTTTGTCGTGCAAGTGGCGGATGGCTGCTCTCAACGTCCGACGAGAACGCGGCCAAGAACGCGTCCGAGGATGCGCTGAAGGAAGCCCCACCCCCACCGCAGGACGACCATCCGGATGATCCAGGAAAGGATCCCGCGGCTCTGGAACCCCAGCAGCGCACCCAGCACCGCACGAATGATGTTGTAGAGCGTGCCGCCACTGCCATCTGGAAAGCTATCCGGCACATTGTCGGGCATAGGCACCCGGCCACGGGGGCTACCGTTGCCACCATCACTATTTTGGGGAATCCGGAATCCACCGCGGCGCAGGATGTCGGACAGGTCGTCAAGCCGCGAGCCACCCCGATCGGGCCGTGGCATGCTTTCGCCGGGAATGGGCAGCGGCTCCTGATGCGGCAGGTCGCCGGCAGGGGCGCGATCAGGGCCGGTTCTCTGCGGAGCCGTGCGCGGGGCCTCTTCGGGCCTCGTGTTGGCTTGTGCATCCTCGCGCCCGCCAGATGTGCCGTCTCGGCTTTGCCGCTGCATCTCTTTCAGTGCCTCGTCGAGGCCGGGAATGCGCCGAAGGATGTCGTCGAAGGGGCCCGAGGCCGCCCGTGTCAGCTCGGCCATCGACAGCGCCGCCATAGACGGCAACATGTCCTCTATCTGATCTGCAGATATGCTGGATTGCCTAGCGGCACGGGCTGCGACACCACGCGAGCGGTCCTTCGACCAGAAGACATGGTCGAGGATGGCCTTGCCGTCGCGCTCCATGGTGGCGCTACCGATCAGGCGAGGGTCCTTGAGATAGGCCTCGTGGTGGCTGTCGCCCACGGCGCGCACAAGATCAGCCAGTCCACCGCGCGACAGCGTCAGCCGTTCCATGCGTCGCGAAATCTCGTCGAGAACCAGCGCGAAAGCGGCCTGGGTCGCGGCCGGATCAGTGCCGAAAACGCGAGACAGCTCAACCACGGCCGCGCTGTCGGGCGAGCCGGCCAGTTTGTCTTTGATGAAGTTCACGTGCGTCTCTTTGGAAAGGCACTTCGCCTGCGCTGCGAACCTATCGCCTGTTCGTCAGCGAAGAAAGCCGGTGCAATGAACAAGAACTTTCGGAAGCAGGAGGCTGCCGGGAACGGAACGCACGGCCCGCTTGTCCGTTCCGCCGCCGGCGGGTCGGCTCTCCCGGAATCGGCGCCGCGAACGAAATTATATGTCATTACACATCATTATAAAGTTATGCTCAATAAGAGTAAAACAGTGAGCGGTGGTATTTTTCGCTTCCTGGCAAGCCCACCGTTCGGCTGCGAGGCCACACCGGGACGATCTGTCGGATGCGCATACAGCAATCCTCTGGATTGCGACCAAAAGCGGGATGTGCCGTCGTTGCAACGGTGAGGCACATTTGGCATGTTCCGCCCGCACATCACGCGAGAAGGGGAAGGGCGGGCACCGGCGGAATGGAAATCGTTTTGTCCGTCGGCACATCTTGGCAGGCGCCGCGACCACATCCGTGACAGCACTGGGCCCAGAAAAGGGGACGTCCAAATGAGCCAGTTACTTTGGGGGATCATCGCCTGCGGGGCGTTGTCCATCATCTATGCCGCTTACACTATTCAGTCCGTTATGAAATCGGACGCCGGCAACGCACGCATGCAGGAGATTGCCTCCGCGGTGCGCGAAGGCGCTCAAGCCTATCTCAATCGCCAATATACGACGATCGCCATGGTTGGCGCCGTTGTCTTTATTGCTGCCTGGCTGCTGCTCGGGCCCCTCGTCGCCATCGGCTATCTGATCGGTGCGGTGCTCTCGGGCGCTGCCGGATACATCGGCATGAACGTCTCGGTGCGTGCCAACGTGCGGACCGCACAGGCCGCCACCAAGTCGCTTGCGGGCGGTCTCGATCTCGCCTTCAAGGCCGGCGCGGTGACCGGCATGCTCGTGGCCGGTCTCGCCCTGCTCGGCGTCGCCGTCTATTACTCCATCCTCATCGGGCCGCTGGGCTACAAGACGTCGGACCGCACCGTCATTGATGCGCTCGTCGCGCTCGGCTTCGGCGCTTCGCTCATTTCCATCTTCGCCCGTCTCGGCGGCGGCATCTTCACCAAGGGTGCGGACGTCGGCGGCGACCTTGTGGGCAAGGTGGAAGCAGGCATCCCTGAGGATGATCCGCGCAATCCCGCGACCATCGCCGACAACGTCGGTGACAACGTCGGCGACTGCGCCGGCATGGCCGCCGACCTGTTCGAGACCTACGCGGTGACCGTCGTCGCCACCATGGTGCTCGCGGCGATCCTTTTTGCAAGCCAGACCAATCTGGGTGCCATGATGGTCTATCCTCTGGCGATCTGCGCGGCATGCATCGTCACGTCGATCATCGGTACGTTCTTCGTCAAGCTGGGCTCCAACGGCTCGATCATGGGCGCGCTCTACCGCGGCGTCATCGCCTCGGGCGTTCTGTCGGTCGTCGGCCTGTGGGGCGCCACGCAGTACGTGCTGGGTGGCTTCGGCGAGGTTGGTCGCGTCGGTGATTTCGTCATCACCGGCCAGAACCTGTTCCTCTGCGGTCTCGTCGGTCTCGCTCTGACCGGCGCCATCGTCTGGATCACGGAGTACTATACGGGCATCGGCTATCGTCCGGTGGGCTCCATTTCCCAGGCGTCCGTGACCGGCCACGGTACCAACGTCATCCAGGGTCTCGCCGTCTCACTCGAGGCGACTGCCCTGCCGACGCTGGCGATCATCGGCGGCATCCTGCTTACCTACAACCTGGGTGGCCTCTATGGCACCGCGATCGCGACCACCACCATGCTCGGCCTCGCCGGCATGATCGTCGCGCTCGACGCCTTCGGCCCCGTCACCGACAATGCTGGCGGTATCGCCGAGATGTCGGGACTGCCCAAGGAGGTGCGTCAGGCCACCGACGCGCTCGATGCGGTCGGCAACACCACCAAGGCCGTCACCAAAGGCTACGCGATCGGCTCCGCCGGTCTCGGCGCGCTGGTGCTGTTTGCAGCCTACAACTATGACCTCCAGCACTTCATCACCGAGGCGAACAAGGACGGCTCCACCGTCTATCAGTTCTTCAAGGGTGTGAAGATCAACTTCGGCCTCGACAATCCCTATGTTGTGGTCGGCCTCCTGCTCGGCGGTCTCATCCCCTACCTGTTCGGCGGCATCACCATGACGGCCGTCGGCCGCGCGGCAGGCTCGATCGTCGAAGAGGTGCGGCGTCAGTTCAAGGCCGATGCAGGCATCATGAAGGGCACCTCGAAGCCCGACTATGCCCGCGCCGTCGACCTGCTGACCAAGGCTGCAATCAAGGAGATGGTGATCCCGTCGTTGCTGCCGGTGCTGTCACCGATCGTCCTGTTCGTCGCCATCAACATGATCGCGGGCAAGGGCGCGGCGTTCTCTGCTGTCGGTGCGATGCTGCTCGGCGTCATCGTCACGGGCCTCTTCGTTGCCATCTCGATGACCTCGGGCGGCGGCGCTTGGGACAACGCCAAGAAGAGCTTCGAGGACGGCTTCGTCGACAAGGACGGTGTCAAACACCTGAAGGGCAGCGAGGCCCACAAGGCGTCGGTGACCGGTGACACCGTCGGCGATCCCTACAAGGACACCGCCGGCCCCGCCGTCAACCCGGCGATCAAGATCACCAACATCGTGGCGCTGTTGCTGCTTGCGGTGCTGGCACACTGATCGGCGGCTGATGCTGCCTGAATTGACGCGAAATACGAAGGCCCCGGGCGCATCGTCCGGGGCCTTTGCCATTTGGTCCGCTTCGAGGAACTCACGCCGCTCGGAACAGGCGCACCGCTTCGTCGCATTCGAACAGATAGAGCAGGGGCCGCAACGCTCGCCCGCGCGGACCGGACAACTCCGGATCAGTCTCCAACACCAGCCGCGCATCGTCGCGCGCTGCTGCGAGCAGCATCTCGAAACCCGGCACATCAGCAACGCGGAATTCAGGCAGCCCCGACTGGCGCGCGCCCAGCACCTCGCCGCCGCCGCGCAGCTCCAGATCCTTTTCCGCAATGAGGAAGCCGTCCTCGGTTTCCTCCATCATCTTCAACCGCGCTTCGGCCGTTTCGCCGAGCGGCGGTTTGTAGAGCAGCATGCAGAAGCTCTCGCGCGATCCGCGCCCGACGCGTCCACGCAACTGGTGCAACTGCGCCAATCCGAACCGCTCGGCGTGCTCGATCACCATGATGTTGGCATTGGGCACGTTGACGCCGACTTCGATCACCGTCGTCGCCACCAGGACCTGCAACTCGTTGGCAGCGAACGCCGCCATCGTCGCATCCTTGGCCTGTGCCGACATGGCCCCATGCAAGAGCCCGACGCAATCGCCGAACTGCTGGACGAGATGCGCATACCGTTCTTCCGCTGCGGCCAGTTCGGACGTATCACTTCCCTCGATCAGCGGGCAGACCCAGTAGACCTGTGCACCCTCGGCGAGCTGCGCCTTGATGCGCGCAATGAGCTTTTCCATTGCATCGACGGGCAGCGCCTTGGTGACGACCGGCTTGCGCCCGGCAGGCTTCTCGGTAAGCCGAGACACGTCGAGGTCGCCGTAATGGGTCATCAGCAGAGTGCGCGGAATGGGCGTCGCCGTCATGACGAGTACGTTGGTGCCGCCGTCCTTGCCTTTCGCCTGTAGGGCAAGCCGTTGATGCACGCCGAAGCGGTGCTGCTCGTCGATCACCGCGAAGGCCAGGTCCTTGAACACGACGTCCTCCTGGAACAGCGCGTGCGTGCCCAGCAGGATGTCGATCTCGCCAGCCGCAAGCCGTTCCAGAAGTGCAGTGCGCGCCTTGCCCTTCTCGCGCCCCGTCAATACGGCGACCCTTAAGCCCGACGCCGCAGCAAGCGGCTCGATCGTCTCCAGGTGTTGGCGCGCGAGCACCTCCGTCGGTGCCATGAGTGCCGTTTGCGCGCCTGCCTCCACCGCGATCGCCATCGCCAGCAGGGCAACGACCGTTTTGCCCGAGCCCACGTCACCTTGTAACAGCCGCAGCATCCGGTGCGGCGCCGCCATGTCCTCGGCGATCTCCTTCAGTGCCGTTGTCTGCGATCCTGTAAGGGCAAAGGGCAGCGCGGCGACGATGCGCCTGGCTATGCTCTTGTCGCCGGCGACCGCGCGGCCGGGCTGTGCCCGCGTGCGCTGGCGGACGAGACCCAGTGCGAGCTGCCCCGCGAGTAGCTCGTCGTAAGCGAGTCGCTGCCAGGCCTTCGAGCCGGGCGACAGATCGGCGGCGTCCTCAGGCACATGCAGCCGCCGCAGCGCCTCGCCAAACGTCGGCCAGCCGCGTTGCTGCACCCATTGTGGCTCCTGCCATTCGACGAGTTCGGGCACCCGCGCCACCGCTTGCCGCGCGGCCTTGATGAGAACCTTGCCGGACAACCCCGCGGTCAGCGGATAGACGGGCTCCAACAGCGGCAGCTCGCCGCGCGCCTCCGGTGCGACGATATAGTCGGGATGCGCCATCTGCAGGTTGTCGCCATAACTCTCGAGCCGGCCGGAAATGTAGCGTTCTTCGCCGACCGGCAACTGCCGCTCGATGAACTTGCGCTCGGCATGGAAGAAGACGAGATCGAGCCGGCCGCTGTCGTCCTCGACCGCCACCTTGTAAGGCGCCTTGGCATTGCCGCGCGGTGGCGCCTTGTGCTTGAGCACCCGCACCTTGAGGGTGACGATTGTACCGGGTGTCGCATCGGCCACCGCGGGTTCCGCGCGCCGGTCGATCACGCCGGTCGGCAGATGCCAGAGCAAATCGATGACGCGCGGCTCGCTGACGCCCGGCGGCAGCCGCAGGGCCTTCTTCATCAGGATCACCAGCCGCGGCCCGATCCCGGTCAGCGACTGGGCGGAGGCGAACAGGGGTGTGAGTTCGGCCGGGCGCATGGGGAGGGCGTCTTGTTGTGGGCACTGTGGGAACGGTCGGACCACATGATCGGGCGGCTTTGCGGATCGGCCCGGTGGCGCTATATCAGCCGCTGAACAGGCGTGGAGCAAAGCGGCTCTCCGCCGAAGCGTCAAGCGCCGCCCCCGGGTTATCCCGGAAGCCGGGCGCGTTTGGTGTTGGCTGAGCTTGGCGAGACCCGCGTACCGGGCATCATCCGCACGGCGATTGGGCGGACGCGACGGCCGGCCAGACGTGAATGCCGGTTTGCCACGCGCGAGGCGCATCAGGAGGGCATGATTTGACCGAGGATATCGACCGCCCGCCAGTGCGCGATCTGGAAACGCGCAAGCGCCGCGCCGCCTACCGTGCCAGCCACCGCGGCACAAAGGAAATGGATTGGCTCGTCGGCCGCTATGCCGATGCTCACCTGGAAAATTTTGGCGAGCCCGACCTCGCGCACTTCGAGCAGTTTCTGGAACTGCCTGATCCAGAGTTGCAGAAATGGCTGCTTGAGCCCGATCCCGCGGTGAGCGGAGACTTCGCCGACTTGGTAGGACGCATCCGCGCCTTTCATGGCATGACGCGGTCAGCGGGATCGTGAATTCAGTGGGCAGGAGACTGGGCGTCGGGCACCTGCCGATACCACGCAGCAGTGAACCGGACATCGAACGACCATCGAGCGATATCCGACAGACATTCGACAGACACGAAACCAGGCGGGCATGAGCAACGACAGGCACAAGCGCCAGACGGCAAACGATGGTTCCGATCAGAAGCGGAGCCGAGACACGCTGATCGCCAGTGTGCCGGAGGGCCTTGATGCGCTGGTGTTGGCCGAACTCGTCGCCGCCACGGGCGCTGAGGATGGTGCTCGCACACTGCTTCATATCGCCCGCGACGACCGGCGCATCGAGGCGCTCGCCCAGCAGCTCGCCTTCTTCGCCGCCGGCGTTCGCGTCATCAATTTTCCCGCTTGGGATACGGTGCCCTACGACCGCATCGGCCCCAACGCCGACATCGTCGCCGATCGCATGGCGGCACTCGCCAAACTCACCGTCGCTGCCGGCAAGCAGCCGACCATCGTGCTCACGACCGTCAACGCCATCCTGCAGCGGGTGCCGCCGCACGCCTTCATCCGTAAGGCGATGCGCCAGATGGCGCCCGGCCAGCGCATCGACATGAAGCGCCTGACCGAGCGTCTCCAGCTCAACGGCTACCAGCGTGTCGGCACCGTGATGGAACCTGGCGAGTATGCGGTTCGCGGCGGTATCCTGGATCTCTTTCCGCCCGCGCGCTCCAATCCTGTCCGTCTCGATTTCTTCGGCGACACGCTGGAGAGCATCAAGACTTTCGATGCCGAAACGCAGCGCACTCTGAAGCCAGTGCAGAAGCTCGTGCTGTTGCCGATGTCGGAGGTCGCATTCGGCGAGGAAGCCGTCGCTCTGTTCCGCCGCCGCTATGTCGAGCTGTTCGGCGGCAACACCGGTGATGATCCGCTCTACGAGGCCGTGAGCGCCGGCCAACGGTATCCGGGCCAGGAGCACTGGCTGCCGCTGTTTCATGACGAGATGGAAACCCTGCTCGACTACCTGCCGGGTGTGACGGTGAGCTTCGATCATCTGGCCGAGGACGCCATTCGGAAGCGTTTCGAGCTGATCACGGAGCACTACGAGGCGCGTGTTGAATCGCGTGAATCGGAGACCTTCGGCGCGGCGCCCTACAAACCTGTTCCACCCGACCGCATGTATCTCGACGGGCTGGCATGGAACAAGGCTCTGCAAGGGCATGGCCTCTACCGGCTCTCGCCCTTCGCCGAGCCCGAAGCAGAGCACGTGCGCACCTGGGGCGGCCGAGCCGGACGCTCGTTCGCGCCCGAACGCCAGTCGGGCGACGTTAACGTATTCGATGCCGTCGTTGCCCACATATCGAGGCTGCATGCCGGCAATCGGCGTGTGGTGGTTGCCGCCTGGACACCTGGTGCTCGCGAGCGCCTGATGACGCTCCTAGGCGATCACGGCCTGAAGGAGATGCGCAAAGTCGAGCACTTCGACGAGGTGAAGGCATTGCCGCCGGATGTCACCGCGCTTGCCATCGTCGGTGTCGAGCAGGGGTTCGAGACACCCGAAGTGGCGCTTGTCGCCGAGCAGGACATCCTCGGCGATCGCCTCGTGCGCCCGCGCCGCAAGGTGAAGCGCGCCGCCGACGTGCTGACCGAGGCGACGAGCCTGTCGGTCGGTGATCTCGTCGTGCATGCCGATCATGGCATCGGCCGTTTCGCCGGGCTGAAGACGATCACCGCGCTCGGTGCTCCGCACGATTGTCTCGAGATCACCTATCACGGCGGCGATAAGTTGTTCCTGCCGGTGGAGAACATCGAGCTCTTGTCTCGCTACGGCGCCGACGATGGCAATACGCAGCTCGACCGGCTCGGCGGTGTGGCCTGGCAGACGCGCAAGGCGCGCATGAAAAAGCGGCTGCGCGAGATCGCCGCCGAGCTGATCAAGATTGCCGCGATGCGCCAGTTGAAGGAGGCCCCCGCCGTTGCCCCGCCGACCGGCGTTTATGACGAGTTCGTCACACGCTTTCCCTACGACGAGACGGAAGACCAGGCAGCGAGCATCGATGCTGTGCTGGAGGATCTGAATGCCGGCAGGCCGATGGACCGCCTCGTGTGCGGCGATGTCGGCTTCGGCAAGACGGAGGTGGCGTTGCGCGCTGCCTTCGTTGCCGCGCTGAACGGGCTACAGGTCGCCGTCGTCGTTCCGACGACGCTGCTCGCGCGCCAGCACTTCAAGACCTTCACCGAGCGTTTCCACGGCCTGCCGGTGAAGATCGCTCAGGCTTCGCGTCTCGTCGGCACCAAGGAACTGGCTGACGTCAAGACGGGCCTCAAGTCGGGTGACATCGACATCGTTGTCGGCACCCACGCGCTGCTTGGCAAGCAGATCGAATTCGCACGGCTCGGACTCATCATCGTCGACGAGGAGCAGCACTTCGGCGTCGTGCACAAGGAGCGGCTCAAAAAGCTGCGCGAGGACGTGCACGTGCTGACGCTGTCGGCAACGCCGATCCCGCGCACCTTGCAGCTGGCCCTGACGGGCGTGCGCGAGTTGTCGCTGATCACGACGCCGCCTGTCGATCGCCTCGCCGTGCGTACCTACATCTCGCCCTTCGATCCCGTCATCATCCGCGAGGCATTGCGCCGCGAACGCTATCGTGGCGGCCAGTCGTTCTACGTCGTGCCGCGCATCGCCGATCTCGCCGACGTCGGCGAATTCCTTGCCGCCGAGGTGCCTGAATTGAAGGTCGCGCGTGCCCACGGCCAGCTCACGCCGACGGAGCTGGAAGACATCATGACTGCGTTCTACGAGGGCCGCTACGACGTGTTGCTGTCGACCGCGATCGTTGAGTCAGGGCTCGACGTGCCCAATGCCAACACGCTCGTCGTGCATCGTGCCGACATGTTCGGCCTCGCCCAGCTCTATCAGTTACGTGGTCGCGTCGGCCGGTCCAAGACACGCGCCTATGCCTATTTCACCACGCCCGCCAATCAGGTGCTGACCGAAGGCGCGGAGAAACGCCTCAAAGTGCTGCACTCGCTCGATACGCTCGGCGCGGGCTTTTCGCTGGCGAGCCACGATCTCGACATTCGCGGTGCCGGCAATCTCTTGGGCGAGGAACAGTCCGGCCACATCCGCGAAGTTGGCTTCGAGCTCTATCAGTCGATGTTGGAAGAAGCGGTCGCGGCCATGAAGGGAGGCGATCTCGACGGTGGTCAGGAGCAGTGGACGCCCGAGATCTCGCTCGGCACCTCGATCCTCATTCCCGAGACCTATGTCACCGACCTCGCCTTGCGGCTCGGCCTCTATCGCCGTTTGTCGGGGCTCGAGCACCGCGAGGAAATCGATGCGTTCGCTGCCGAGCTGGTCGACCGCTTCGGCGAGCTGCCCGAGGAGGTGAAGCACTTGCTCGACGTGATGGAGATCAAGGGTCTGTGCCGGGCGGCCGGAATTGCCAAGGTCGACGCAGGCCCGAAGGGCGCCGTCATCGCCTTCCGCAAGAACACGTTCGCCAATCCGCAAGGGCTCGTGCAATTGATGCAGGCGTCACGTGGATTGGTGAAGCTGCAAACCGATCACCGCCTGATCTTCAAAGCCGATTGGGATCTACCGGAGACGCGATTGAAGGGCATCCAGGCCTTCGTCGCAGAGCTGGCGGCCATCGCGTCGAAGGGCCGTAAGGCGGCTTGACGCCCTGCGCCATGAACCGGCGCGGTGCAATCCCGGCGGTGAGAATAAGTGAGACACGCGGTCCCGCGCCATATTTCTTGCCCAACGAATCAGCTTGTTTTCCTGCGCGGTCGTTCGAAACGCCGACGCGAATCAGACATTCTGCGCTTGCCGTGGCTCGTCTGAGGTCGCGGCATTGAGTGGGATTAGGCAATGGCATTGAGTCATCGGGCAGCGCTGGTCACGGTAGGCGCGGTTGCGACCACGGCGGTCGCGGCCTTTGCGCTTGTCATCGATCATCTGCCCGACTTCGCAGACGTGTCTGCGGTTGAGGCGCGACCGGCACCTGCACAGATTGAGACAGGCGCGCTGCCGCGCTCAGCACTCTATCCTGAGGCCGAGCCACGGATCGTCGAAGATGAGGAGGAGCCGAGTGCGCGCCTCGAATTTGTTCCGCCCGGCGCGCTCGAGCCGTCTCCTGGACTGTGGCCTTCTGTCGTAGCCAGCGAGACCGAGGACGCGCAGAGCTGGACGACGCAGACCGAGGCGGCGCGGGCACCCGCTACGAAGACCGCTGCCGTTGCCTCCAACCCGCGAATTGGTTCGCCTGCCGCCGTCGCGCAGAGCCGATCGCGATCGCTGCAACAGCGATTGAACGAGATATCTCCCAACGCCACCGAGCGCATTGCCGAGAAGTTCAAGGTTGCCAAGGTAGCCTGGCCGCCGGCCGAGATCGCACTCGTCGCCATCAAGGATCAACGCTCGCTCGAGCTTTATGCGCGGCCAGCATCCGGCGCATGGACCTTCGTGCACCGCTATCCCGTGCTGGCGGCGAGTGGTAGTGCCGGGCCGAAGCTGACGCGTGGCGACAGGCAGGTGCCGGAGGGCGTTTACGGCATTTCCTATCTCAACCCCAACAGCCGCTATCACGTGTCGATGCGCGTCAACTATCCCAACTCCTTCGATCGTCGCATGGCCGCCAAGGACAAGCGTCGGGACCTGGGCGGTGACATCATGATCCACGGCAAGAAGTCGTCGGCGGGATGTCTGGCGATGGGGGATGCGGCGGCCGAAGAGCTGTTCGTCATGGCGGCCGAGGTGGGGGTGAAGAACATCAAGGTGGTGATCGCGCCAACCGACTTCCGGTCGGCTGGAGTGCCGGCGCTGAAGCCTGGCCAGCCGGAGTGGCTACCGCGCCTCTATGTCGAGGTTGCCAGCGAGCTGTCGCAATTCAAGGCGCCACCGGCCGAAGGCACCGGCAGCCTTCTGTCGCTGCTCGGATTGTGATGCGGAAAAGGCCGTCTGGCTTGCAGCTTCACCCGACTTTAACACTCCATCGTTAGACTGCTCAGCTTAACACTCGTTAAGGAGCAGAAGGGGTCGTCCGATGACTGCGATCCGCCATTCGGTCGTGTTTACCGCGATGGTTCTCGCCGCTGGCACGGCCTTGTCCGCCTTGTCGTACAGCGCGGCGCTCGCCGCGAATGGAGGCAACGGCAACCACTACGGCTGGGGCCGCGGCAATGGCGGCAACCGCGTCAGTGGCGGCGGCGGTGGTGGACCGCTACCCGTGCTGGGAGCGACCGTACTCGGTCAGGCGGCAGGTGCGGCCGGTCTTTTCACGCTATGGCGGCGCCGTCGGAGTGCGCGCGTGCGCAAGAGCGAAGGCGCCTGACACCCCGCCCGGCAAGGCATTTGCGGCGCCTTCGGTCACGGCCTCCTTGCCGAGCCACACGCCACTCTCGTGCCGGCAAGATCTTTCCTCCAAAATTCCCATCACTCGCTTGCCCGCTGCCGTACCGGGTAGCGCAGCGAGCCATTGCATCGGCAGCCGCAGCCCCCTGCGCATGCGAATAAGGCTCCCAGAGGGGCAAAAGAAGCAGCGGCCGCTCCGGCGGGGGGAGCCGGGCGGCCGCTTATGAAGTCGGCGCTCCGAAAAGCAGACGCAGAGCGCCGACACTTTCGTGAAATCAAGCTTCAGAGACGGCGGCGACCTTGGCTTCGGCACGCGCTGCCGTCACACCGGCTACTTGGCCGTCTTGGCGCACTGGGCAAGGGCCTGATCGCGCTGTTGGGCGGAGGTCTTCCACACGTCGGGCGGCACGCGACCGCACCACTCCATGTGGCGATTGAGATCTGTGTGCCATTCCGGTCCGGCGAACTTGCAGCCGAGCTTCTCATTCTGCTGCTGCTGCTTGAGCGCGGTGGCGGCGTACCACTTGCAGTTTGACTGTGCCGCTGCCGGGCCGGCCGCCAGGCTCAGCGCGATGAATGCGCCGAGTAGTGTCGGAACGTGCGTTTTGCGGTTGGCAACCGTGCGGGTCATGGGTCGGGTCCTCGTCTCGCCACCTGAAGTCCTCCCGGTCTTGGCCACCGGGCGGCACGGTGATCATGCCTGCAAAAATAGGCGCGGCAAGATGAACCCGCTCTGAATGTCACAGTTGGCAATCATTCATCGGCCAAACAGCGGAAAACGAAAGAAATTTCAATGGGGACGGTTGGCTTGGCGAATTCGGGAGCCAAACCCGAATCAGGTAGCGTGCGCCAGAATATGCCAGCCCCGCCGGCACCGACCGGAGTTCCATGCCAAGACCCGCCCAGACCTCTTTGTTCTCGAGCCCCGCCGGCGCCGTCGCGGCCGCGCAGCGTGTGCTGGAGGAGACGTTTGGCTACAAGAGCTTTCGTCACGAGCAGGCGGCGATTGTCGAAACACTCATCGGCGGTAACGACGCACTTGTGTTGATGCCGACGGGCGGCGGCAAGTCGCTGTGCTATCAGATCCCGGCCTTGGTTCGTGATGGTGTCGGCATTGTCGTCTCGCCGCTCATCGCGCTGATGCAGGACCAGGTGGCGGCACTGGAGGCGGCCGGCGTTGCTGCGGCGTTCCTCAATTCGTCGCAGACATTCGCTGAGATGGTCGATGTCGAGCGCCGCCTGGAGCGTGGCGAGCTGAAGCTGCTGTATGTGGCGCCCGAGCGCCTCGTGCAGGAGCGCACCCTCGATCGGCTTTCACGCATCGACATTGCCCTTTTCGCCATCGATGAGGCGCACTGTGTTTCACAGTGGGGGCACGACTTCCGGCCGGAGTACAAGCAGCTCAAGATCCTCGCCGAGCGCTTTGCTGCGGTACCGCGCATCGCACTGACCGCCACCGCGGACGAGCGCACGCGCGAGGAGATCGTCGCCGAGCTGAGCCTCGCGCAGGCCCGCCGGTTCGTGGCGAGCTTCGACCGGCCCAACATCCGCTACACCATCGCCGAGATGGGATCGGTGAGCGCGCGCGAACGGCTGTGGCAGTTCATCGAGAGCGAACACACGGCCGACGCGGGCATCGTCTACTGCCTGTCGCGGCGCGGCGTGGAGGAGACGGCGCGCTGGTTGACGGCAAAAGGCCGCCGCGCACTGCCTTATCATGCCGGTCTCGATGCGCAGACGCGGCGGCAGACGCAGCAAACGTTCCTGGAAGAGGACGGCCTTGTCGTCGTTGCCACGATCGCCTTCGGCATGGGCATCGACAAGCCCGACGTACGTTTCGTTGCGCACCTCAATCTGCCCAAGTCCGTGGAGTCCTACTATCAGGAGACCGGCCGCGCCGGCCGCGACGGCGAGCCGGCCAATGCCTGGATGGCCTACGGCCTTCAGGACATCATTCAGCAGCGCCAGTGGATCGCCCAGTCCGAGGGCTCGGATGCGTTCAAGCAGGTGCAGCGCGGCAAGCTCGATGCGTTGATCGGGCTGTGCGAGATGGTCGGCTGCCGGCGTCAGGCGCTGCTGGCCTACTTTGGCGAGCGCGGCACTGAGCCATGCGGCAACTGCGATAATTGCCTTTCGCCACCTGCCACCATCGATGGGACCGAAGTCGCCCGCAAGGCGCTGTCCGCCGTCTACAGAACGGGCCAGTCGTTCGGTGTCGGCTATGTCGTCGATGTCCTCACCGGCAAAGGCAACGAACGCATCGTGCGCAATGCTCACGACCAGCTCTCGGTGTTCGGTATCGGCGCCGACATGGAGGCGGTGGCGTGGCGCGGCTTGTTCCGCCAGCTCACGGCGGCGGGCCACTTGACCGGAGACGAGGACGGCTACGGTACGCTGCGGCTGACGGACACAGCGCGACCTCTGCTGAGAGGCGAGGTTACTTTCGCCATGCGCTTGCCGCCGGTGACGCGACAGAAGGAGAAGCGCAAGGAGAAGAAGCAGGGTCGGTCGGGCAAGACGCGCCTTGCGGGGGTTGCGCCGCACGACAGCGATCTCTACGAGGCCCTGCGCGCTCTGCGTCTGGAACTCGCCGGTCGCGCCAAGGTGCCGCCGTATGTGATCTGCCACGATCGCACGTTGTCTGAACTCGCCTCACGGCGCCCGACAAACGAAGCGGCGCTGCACGATATTACCGGGCTGGGTGCGGCCAAGATCGCGCGGTTTGGCGCTGATTTTCTGGCCGTGATCGCCAAAGCGGGACAACGCGATCCACGCCTCGACAACCGCCTTTCGGCGACCGTCAACGAGACCCTGGCACTGCATCTTGCCGGCCACGATGCCGATGCCATCGCCGCGCGCCGAGGGATTGAGCGCTCCACGGTACTTGGCCATCTGGCCGAAGCCATCGAGGCCGGGTTGATCGAGGCCGCCGACGCTGTGGGGCTCGCAGCCAGCGAACTGGACGAGATCGTTGCCGCATTCGAGCGTTGTGGCACCCTGGAATCGGGCAAACTCGGACCAGCACACGCCGCACTAGACGGACGCTTTGATTTTGGCACATTGAAGTGCCTGTTGGCGGAATTGGCCTGATCCAGACAGCGGGGTTGGTGGCACCCGCAAGAGAACGGAGGAGCCCTCTCGACGTGAGCATGCTGAACCAGTATGGCGCCCTGCCTTACGTCGTGACCGACGACGGCGTCCTGGTGTGCCTGATCACGTCGCGTGGTTCCAGGCGCTGGGTGATCCCGAAGGGGTGGCCGAAGCCCACACACCCCGGCCACGAGATGGCGGCCCGCGAGGCCCGTGAGGAAGCCGGTCTGCTCGGCGCAATCGAGGCAGAGCCAGTGGGTAGCTACGTCTACCGCAAGCGCCTGCACATGTTCGCGCGCGTGCAGTGCCGCGTCACGGTTTTCCCGCTGCTCGTCGAGACCCAGCTTTGCATGTGGCCTGAGAAGGCCGAACGCAACCTCGTCTGGCTGCCGCCGCGCAAGGCCGCGAAGAGAGTTGCGGAGGCCGAGTTGTCGCAAATCATCCTTGCGTTGCCCTCCCGTCTCGCCTCCGTGGCAGGGCTCCCGGTGGAGTCCAGCACGAGCAAACCCGGTTCGTCCGGCTATAGCTCATCAGGAATGTGAGGAAATCCAAACTCCTGCATTGTCACATTTGTGTAATTCCTGTATCGGGCGCGAACGAGACATGGCGCCGGATCGGGCGCCCCACCGTCGCGACCCGACCCTAGCCGGAGGCCCCTCATGGCGAGCGAGCATCACAAACTTCAGGCTGGACACAAGCTCAAGAAGTCATCGCTCGACAAGGATCTGAGCAAGATCGCCCGGGTAGAAGACGCGGCCCGTGCCATCTCCATGAGCGTCATCTCACTGGGAGCCGGGCTCGTGTTCCTGGCTGCGGCCGGACTGATCGCCGCCACCCAGGTGACCGGTGACGCATCGGGCGCCCTGATCGTCGTCGCCGCGATCCTCGGCGGATATATGGCGCTCAATATTGGCGCCAATGACGTCGCCAATAACGTGGCCCCCGCCGTCGGTTCGCGCGCCATGACACTGATGGGCGCCCTCGTCATTGCCGCCATATTCGAGGCTGCCGGCGCGCTGTTGGCGGGCGGCGATGTGGTCAAGACGATTTCCAAGGGCATCATCGATCCGAGTGCGGTGGCCGATGCGCAGCACTTCATCTGGGCGATGATGGCAGCGCTGTTCTCCTCCGCACTGTGGATCAACCTCGCCACCTACCTGGGGGCGCCCGTGTCGACCACGCACGCTGTCGTTGGTGGCGTCGTCGGCGCGGGAATCGCAGCCGCCGGCTTTGGCGCCGTGCAGTGGGACACGATGCTGACGATCGCAGCGAGTTGGGTGATCTCGCCGTTGCTTGGCGGCGTCATTGCTGCGGCATTCCTCGCTTTCATCAAGACCTTCATCATCTATCAGGATGACAAGATCGCCGCGGCCCGCCGCTGGGTGCCGATGCTGTTGGCAATCATGGCCGGCGCGTTCGCCGCCTACCTGATGATGAAGGGACTGAAGAAGGTCTGGACGGCATCGGCGAGCGAGGTCACGATCTACTCGCTTTTGGTGTTTGCCGGATCGATAGTGGTGCTGCGTCCGATCATCCGTCACCAGTCCGAAGGATTGGAGAACCGCAACCAGTCGCTGCGTCGGCTGTTTCACATTCCTCTGATTTTCGCCGCAGCTTTGCTCTCCTTCGCACACGGCGCCAATGACGTCGCCAACGCGGTGGGGCCGCTGGCAGCCATCATCCATGCAAGCACGGCCGGCGACATCGCCGCCAAGGTGCACATCCCGCTGTGGGTCATGGTAATCGGCGCTTTCGGCATCTCGCTCGGCCTCTTCTTCTACGGTCCGCGTCTCGTCAAAATGGTCGGCGAGCAGATCACCAAGATGAACCCGATGCGGGCCTACTGTGTCGCCTTGTCGGCAGCGATAACGGTGATCGTCGCTTCGGCGCTCGGCCTGCCGGTTTCCTCAACCCACATCGCCGTCGGCGCGGTGTTCGGCGTCGGCTTCTTCCGCGAATGGTATACGACGCACTCGCGCCGCCGCCGGGCCTATATCCGCACCAAGGACGGCGAGACGATCAACATCAAGATGCACAAGACGCCCGACCCCGACGAGCTGTTGCGCCGCAAGCTCGTGCGCCGCTCCCACTTCATGGCGGTGGTGGCGGCCTGGATCGTGACCGTGCCGGCATCTGCCGCACTCGCCGCCGCCCTCTATTACGGGTTGTCGCATTTTCACTGACGCCGCGCGGCTCGGGGGGCTTGTGGGCTCTTGTTAAATCTGTGAACGCATGGACCGGCCCTGGCTGGCTGGCTGGGGCCTGACCATTTCCAAGAGCATCTTCGGACGTTACTGATCCTGGTCATTTCGAACTGGGACCCGAAAAGGCCGCCGTCCTGGACTGAAGCTGCGCGACGCCGGAGTGCCGGAGCCTTCGCGCTGGTCAGGGGCGGGAGGCTGGCCTATAAGGCGGCTTCGATGCCATAATGTTCTATTGAAGAGGCAAGACGGCTCGCGTCCGCCGCCACCAACGTCGTGGCGGCGATGGGCGTCGAGCCATGGAGTTATGAGAATGGCGACATCCTGGTCCCCCGACAGCTGGCGTTCCAAACCCATCGTTCAGGTGCCGGACTATCCCGAACCCGCAGCGTTGGCTGAAGTCGAGGACAAGCTCTCGACGTTTCCGCCGCTGGTCTTCGCCGGCGAGGCGCGCGAGCTCAAGAAGGCATTGGGCGAGGTGGCCCAGGGCCGCGGGTTCCTGCTGCAGGGCGGCGATTGCGCTGAAAGCTTTGCCGAGCACAAGGCCGACAACATCCGCGATTTCTTCCGCATCTTCCTTCAGATGGCGGTTGTGTTGACCTATGCTGGTGGCTCGCCCGTAGTTAAGGTCGGCCG
Organism: Hyphomicrobiaceae bacterium; assembly: GCA_020638035.1. Taxonomy (GTDB): domain Bacteria; phylum Pseudomonadota; class Alphaproteobacteria; order Rhizobiales; family Hyphomicrobiaceae; genus JAEUMD01. The sequence continues at coordinate 181,377 of JACKJI010000002.1, read as the reverse complement.
CATCGCCGGCCAGTTCGCCAAGCCGCGCTCAGCGCCGACGGAAAAGAAAGGCCTGATCGAGCTGCCGAGCTATCGCGGTGACATCGTCAATGGCTCGGATTTCGCAGTCGAAGCGCGCATCCCTGATCCGCATCGCCAGCTCCAGGCCTACCGGCAGTCGGCGGCGACGCTGAACCTGATCCGCGCGTTTGCCAGTGGCGGCTATGCGGACCTCGAACGCGTGCACCAGTGGAACCTCGGCTTCGTCAAGGATTCGCCCCAGGGCCACCGCTATCAGGAACTCGCTGACCGCATCACCGAGACGCTCAACTTCATGCGCTCGTGCGGCATCACCTCGGAGAACACGCAGCAGCTCCGGACAACGCGGTTCTACACGAGCCACGAGGCGCTGCTGCTCGGCTACGAGCAGGCTCTCACGCGGCTTGATTCCACCAGTGGCGATTATTACGCCACATCCGGCCACATGCTGTGGATCGGCGACCGCACCCGTCAGCCCGACCACGCGCACATCGAGTTCGCGCGCGGCATCAAGAACCCGATCGGTTTGAAGTGCGGCCCGTCGGTCGAGCCCGACGGCCTGTTGCGCCTGATGGACATTCTCGATCCGAAAAACGAACCGGGCCGGTTGACGCTGATCTGCCGCTTCGGTGCGGACAAGGTCGGCGCGCATCTGCCCAAGCTGGTGCGCGCAGTGCAGAAAGCTGGCCGCCTGCCGGTTTGGTCGTGTGATCCCATGCACGGCAACACGATCTCGGCAGCCACCGGCTTCAAGACGCGTCCCTTCGACCGCATCCTCAAGGAGGTTGAGGCGTTCTTCGATGTGCTGCGCGCGGAGAATGCGCACGCTGGCGGCATCCACGTCGAGATGACGGGGCAGAACGTGACGGAGTGCACGGGCGGCGCCACCGCGATCTCCGAGACGGATCTGTCGGACCGCTACCACACGCACTGCGATCCACGCCTCAACGCCGACCAGTCGCTGGAGCTGGCGTTTTTGGTGGCCGAGCGCATGAAGACGGAGCGTCTCAACCGGGCCGAGCCGGCGGTGGCTACCGGCGCGGCCTGACCGCTCTTGAGAGAGGCGCCCCGCCTTCGCAACCGACGAGCGTGATGGGGTAGCCGTTAGGGATGAACTTGGGGCGCGTGCCGAGGCAGACCTTGGCGCGCGCCCATTGCGCTCCGATACCACTCGCCCCTAAATGCACTCCGCCCGAGCCGGAGGATCCGCATCCGCCATGAAAATTGCGCTTGCCCAGTTGAACCCGACCGTCGGTGATCTCGACGGCAACGCCGCCAAGGTGGTCTCGGCGCGCGAGACGGCCGCGGGCCTGGGCGCCGATCTCGTCGTTCTGCCGGAACTCTTCATCACCGGCTACCCACCCGAAGACCTGGTGCTGAAGCCGGCTTTCCAGGCCGCAACGCGCGCCCGCGTCCTCGATCTCGCCCGACGCTTCGATGATGACGGCCCCGGCGTGCTCTTGGGCACCATATGGGCGGAGGAGGGGCGCCTCTACAACGCAGTCGTGCTCCTGGAGAAGGGCGAGGTCGCCGCCATTCGCTACAAGGTCGATCTTCCAAACTATGGCGTATTCGACGAGAAGCGCGTCTTCGCTGCGGGGCCGCTTCCTGGTCCCATTCCCTTTCGCGGGCTCAAGATCGGCGCGCCCATCTGCGAGGACATCTGGACCGACGAGGTGACGGAGTGTCTCGCGGAATGTGGCGCCGAGATCCTGATCGTACCCAATGGCTCTCCGTTCGATTGGAAGAAGCCAGACGTGCGCATCAACGTCGCCGTCGCACGCGTCACCGAAACGGGACTGCCGCTCATCTATGTCAATCAAGTCGGCGGTCAGGACGAGCTAGTGTTCGACGGCGGCTCGTTCGTGCTCGATGCGCAGTGCCGTCTCATCACGCAGATGCCACAGTGGCAGGAGTCGATCGTCCTCACCGAGTGGACACGGGCGGACGACGGATGGGTCTGCGCCAGGGGCGAGGTGGCGCGAATTCTCGAAGGTGACGGCGCGGCCTATGCGGCGTGCATGCTGGGCGTGAAGGACTACGTCGACAAGAATGGCTTCCCCGGTGTCGTGCTCGGCCTGTCAGGTGGCATCGATTCAGCGCTGGTCGCGGCCCTCGCCGTGGATGCGCTCGGCGCCGACCGCGTGCACGCCGTCATGCTGCCCTATCGCTACACGTCACAGGCCTCGCTGGAGGACGCCGAAGCTTGCGCGAAGTCGCTCGGCATCCGTTACGATACCGTGCCGATTGCCGCACCCGTTGACGGCTTTGCGGCGGCATTGTCGGATCTCTTCAAGGGCACCAACGCAGACATCACCGAAGAGAACCTGCAAAGTCGCACGCGCGGCGCCATCCTGATGGCGATCTCCAACAAGTTTGGCCACATGGTCGTCACCACGGGCAACAAGTCGGAGATGTCGGTCGGCTATGCAACGCTTTATGGCGACATGAACGGCGGCTTCAATCCCGTCAAGGATCTCTACAAGACGGAGGTCTATCGCATCGCGCGCTGGCGCAATGCCAACAGACCAGAGGGCGCGAAGGGTCCGAGCGGCGTCGTCATTCCCGAGCGCATCCTGACCAAGGCGCCAACCGCCGAATTGCGCGAGAACCAGACCGACCAGGACTGCCTGCCGCCCTACGAGGTGCTGGACGACATCCTCGCCTGCCTCGTCGAAAAGGAGATGAGCGTGCCTGACATCATCGCCCGCGGCCACGCGCCCGAGACGGTCAAGAAGGTCGAGCGTCTGCTCTACATCTCAGAGTACAAGCGTCGGCAAGCGGCACCCGGCGTCAAGATCTCGTCGCGCAATTTCGGCCGCGACCGTCGCTATCCGATCACCAACCGCTTCCGCGAGGACGTGAACGCTCGACAGGCGGCGTCGACATCGAGCGATGCAGTGGCGCCGAAGACCGTGGCACCGCGCGCCGATGGCGGGGAGGGGATGTGATGGGTGTCGCGGTCCGTTTCGCGCCGAGCCCGACCGGCCGTCTCCACATTGGTAACGTTCGCACCGCGGTGCTGAACTATCTCTACGCGTTGAAGACCGGCGGACGCTTCCTGCTGCGCATGGATGACACCGACACCGAGCGCTCGACAGAGGAATTCGCCGAGGGCATTCGCCGCGAGCTCGACTGGCTCGGCCTTACGACCGAGTGGCATGCGCGTCAGTCGGACCGGATCGCACGCTATGACGAAGTTGCCGATCGGCTGAAGGCGTCGGGCCGGCTCTATCCCTGTTATGAGAGCGAGGATGAGCTGGAACGCCGCCGGCGGCGACAGATGGCGCGCGGATTGCCGCCGATCTACGACCGGGCCGCTCTGAAGCTCACGGATGCTGAGCGCGCCGCTTTCGACGCCGAAGGCCGCAAGCTGCATTGGCGCCTGCGCCTGCCAAATACAGATGGTGCGGACGAACTCAGGCCGTTGCCGACAATCGTTTCGTGGAACGACATGGTGCGCGGGGACCAGATGGTCGATCTCGGCTCGTTGTCCGATCCCGTTCTGATACGGGCCGACGGTACGTACTTGTACACGTTCTCGAGCGTCGTCGACGATGTCGATTTCGCCATCACCCATATTCTTCGTGGCGCCGATCACATCACCAACACCGGCGTGCAGATTGCGCTGTTCGAGGCGCTGGGCGCCGTTCCGCCCGCCTTCGGCCATCACAACCTGCTGGTCGACAGCGACGGGAAGGCCTTGTCGAAGCGCATCGACTCGTTATCGGTCGCCGGGCTGCGCGATGCTGGCTACGAGCCGATGGCGATCAATGCGCATGCCGCGCTGGTCGGCACCTCCGATGCGATCGTTCCGCACACGAGCCTCGCCACACTTGCCGAGGCGTTCGATCCCGCACGCATCTCGCCCTCGCCGGCGCGCTTCGACGTGAGCGAGCTGGACAGCCTCAATGCACGCCTTCTGCACATGCTGGAGTTTTCCGACGTGTCAGAGAGACTGGCGGCGATGGGCATTCCGGCAGGAGAGAATTTCTGGCTCGCAGTGCGAGGCAACCTCGCGCGGCTGTCGGACGCGAACGACTGGTGGCAGGTTGTCGATGGAGAGGTCGTGCCGGTCATCGAGGATGGCGCGTTTCTGCAGCGCGCCGCGGACCTGCTGCCGCCCGAGCCCTGGGATCAGCAAACGTGGGGCGCATGGACGAGTGCGGTCAAGAAGGAGACGGGTGCCAAGGGGCGCGCGCTGTTCCATCCCTTGCGCCTTGCCCTGACAGGGCGGGAAGCCGGTCCCGAGTTGAAGGCACTGCTACCGCTCATTGGGCGGGAACGCGCGCTGAAACGCCTGCGCGGCTGAGGCAGCCCATCACCACCCGCCGACAGTCGCCCACCGTCGCAGAGAGCGACTTGCTGTAAGTGCTACAGGTGAGGTTTGACGGCTGATAGCCGGGCAAAAGCTTCAGCGCGGCCGCCAGGGATCGAGCGCCTCGCCGACCTGCGGTGCGCGGCCGGTGCTCCCGGTCGTCTGCGGAACCGTTCCGCCGGGCACGCCAGCGTCAGCTTTCTTTGCAGCGGGCATTTGCGTCTGCGGAATGTACTCGGTCTGCTTACACGAGCAGCCGTTGATGTATTCCTTGCGGTAGAGGAACGCCGTCTTCAGCTTCGTGTACTGTTCGTTGTTGGCGAACGAGACCATCTGGTCAACGGCACCGCCCGGGTTCTGATAGAAATAGAGTTCGGCGGGAGCAGCGCACTTGGACTGGCACACGTCCGCGTCGCGCTGGAAGTGATTGGGCAGCGTCGAGAACGACACCGGGAAGTAATAGCCGTCGCACAGCCTGACACAGACCGTGCGATACGTGGCAAACGGCAACGAGCGGAAGCCATTATTGTTGCCGCTGCCGCCAGCGCCTTCCTCGTCCTGCCACAGACTTGAGAACGGCCCCCGGTCACGCCGCCGGGCTTCGTTCTGGTAGGTCGGGCCGCAGTTGTTTCGGGCAAGCTCGCGGATGATCTCATCCTGGTAGGAGCGCCCGCTCGTCGTTTCGATGTCCTGGCGCTTGCCTTCCAGCTCCGCGATCAGCCGCTTGGTCTCGTCGACCAGATTGACAGTGCGCCGGCATTGCCGGGAGTTGCGCAATTGCTTGGTGAAAAGAAACCACTCGTAGCAGTCGGCCTGCTCCAGTTCGCGTTCCTGCTGGCGCAGGTCGCGCCGCGCCTGCTGCAAGGCACGCTCGATCTCCGGCAATTGTTCCCGCGCCTTGTTGCCTCCCTGCGATTCCTGAACGAGCCGCTGCTCGAGGCGCAGGCACACGGAATTGCGGTTGGCTGCTTCCGGTCCCCAACGGTTATCGGCCGGGGGCGGAGCATAACGCGGCTGATCGCGATAGACGGGTTCGCGCGGTGCAGGACGCGGCCGCTCCTCATTCTCCCAAGGCCAGCTGAACCCCTGGGCGTTCGCCGGATCGAACTTAGCGACCGCCACGGCGCCGAGGCAGGCAAGCGTCAGCACGGCCACCATGCGCACGCGAACGTTGCCGCGCAGTAGGGCTGTGCACACCTGGGCGAGCCTGGCTGTGATCATGTGCCTCAAACTGTTGCGTCCCCGCCACCGGGTCGGCCCTGCAGGTGACTTCCCGTCGCCCTGGGCATCCGCCGCTGCGGCTCCAGTGACCAACCCCGTTGTTCCGTCCACAGCGTCAAGCCGGACAACCAGTTAAGCGACATTTAACCCCTCCTGGTAGGAGGTCAATTGGGACTAATCAAGGCAATCCACAGTCATACCCCCTTTTCCAGGCGCGGCATTTGGCGACGCAATCTGGCGGCGTGTCATTGCTTGAGAAATCTCGCGTGCATTGGTTCAATACCCACAGATGGCCAAAGCGAAGGGATGTCAGGTGCAGGGAACGAGGTTCGGTGGCTCTGTTGGGGCGCGTGCGGCGAAAGTCCTGGCGGCTGGCGTCATTTCGACGGCAATGGCTGTCAGCCAGTTCGCTGCTCCGGCGGCGGCGGAAGGCATCGCAAAGAACATTACCTGTACGTTCGATCTCGGCACGTCGACCAGCTACGAATCGGGAGCGTTCGCGTCAAAGCCCGCCAAGCCCCTGACGTTTGAGATCGCCGACATCGATCTGGAGGCCCAGTCCGCGCGCCTTCTCACTGGCGACGGGAATGGGGCCGGCACATTGCGCATCGTGCGCGCACTGAACGCCAACCACTTTCTCGAGGTCGTCAACGAGGGCTTTCTCAATCTGACGACGATCTACGACATCGACCCCACGCGTGGCACCTATCCGGCTGTGCATTCGCGCCATCTAGGGCTTCTGGGCCAGCCCGTGTTCGCTCAGTATAGCGGCCACTGCAAGCCGCTGCCCTAGTGGGGTGTCTCGCAATTGCCGATCAATAATCGCGGCGAGTTCTTTGCCGGCCATTGCGAGAGGAACGCCACACGAGCTGCCGCCTCGTATGCGAAGGCCGCGGGCGTGGGCTAGGGATGACAGCCGCCGCAGAACGGACGAGCCAGACGACATGACGCTGCACCTCATCAAGCTGTGCGTCGGCGCCGCCTCGATTGAGGATCTCGCGGCATGGCAGGCCGATCGGTTGGCGGCTGCCCGCAAGGCGAAGCAGGATGCCAGGCTATTCCACACCACGTTCCAGGCACCCAAGCGTCAGGCAGAATTGCTCGACGGCGGCTCGCTGTACTGGGTCATCAAGGGACAGATCCTGGTCCGTCAACGGCTCGTTGGCTTCGATGAGGGCACCAAAAAGGATGGCTCGCCGTGCTGTCTGTTGCTTCTCGATCCCGAGCTGGTGCCGGTCCGTCCCGTGCCGCGTCGGGCCTTCCAAGGCTGGCGCTACCTGACCAGCGAAGATGCGCCTGTCGACCTCGGAAAAGGGGGCGGCAAGGGCGTGGCGGCGATGCCCGAGCGCCTGCGTCGCGAGCTTGCCGAGCTTGGCCTGATCTGATCAAGTCGCTGGCGAAACGGCGGCCCGAGGCTGTGCCGTCTACGACAAGCCGTGCGTATCGGCCAAGCGGCGTAATTCCTGGCGCTGGGAGGCGCCGTCTGCAATGTCCAACCCCCTCGTCAATGCCCGCATACGTGCGATCCCGCCAACCGTGCCCTTTGTCGGGCCGGAAGCACTGACCCGCAAAACCGGTCATCAGTTCAAGGCGCGCATCGGCGCCAACGAGAGCGTCTTCGGGCCATCGCCAGCGGCCATCGCGGTGATGCAGAACGCGGCCGCACAGAACTGGATGTACGCCGATCCGGAAAGCTTCGAGCTGCGCACGGCGATCGCGCGGCACTTGGGTTTTGGTGCAGACAACGTCGTGATCGGGGAAGGCATCGATGGTCTGCTCGGACTGACACTTCACATCGTCTTGTCGCCGGGCGAAACGGTCGTCACTTCGGACGGCGCTTACCCGACCTTCAACTTCCATGTCGCCATGCATTCGGGCCGCCTCGTCAAGGTGCCATATCGCAACGACAAGGAGGATCTCGCCGCCCTGCTGGACACGGCAAAACGCGAGAAGGCGCGCGTGCTTTATGTATCAAACCCCGACAACCCGATGGGCTCGTGGTGGCCGGCAAGTGAGATCGAGCGGCTTATGGAAGGCGTGCCTGAGGACATGCTGCTGATCCTCGATGAGGCCTATGGTGACACCGCCCCTGAGGGCACATTGCCAGCGGTTGATGTCACGCGTGCCAACGTGCTGCGTTATCGCACCTTCTCCAAGGCCTATGGTCTGGCGGGCGCGCGTGTCGGCTATTGCTTCGGGCCTGCCCAACTCATCGCCGAGTTCGAGAAGGTGAGGAACCACTACGGTATCAATCGGGTCGGCCAACTGGGTGCGCTCGCCGCGTTACAGGACCAAGCGTATCTGAAGAAGGCCGTTGCCGACATCGCGCGGGCACGTGGCCGCATCGCCGACATTGCCCGGGCGAATGGCCTAGAGCCGCTCGCATCGGCCACCAATTTCGTCGCCATCGATTGTGGTCGCGACAGCGTTTACGCCAAACGCATTCTCGACGGCGTGCTTGCTCGCGACGTTTTCATCCGCATGCCAGGCGTTGCACCTTTGAGCCGCTGCATTCGCGTTTCTTGCGGAACCGATGCCGACCTTGATCGTTTTGCTCAAGCGCTTGCAGCCAGTCTGGCGAATCCTTCTGGCGCCTGAGCGTCCTGGCTGGGTCCTGACTCTGTGAAGGCCGATTGCGCGGCGGGTGCGGGCCACGACGTCTCACATTTGCGCTGCATCAAGGGCAATCAGCGGAAAATGAGCCCGATATGCAAACATGATGGTTGAACGAATTGCTGCAATCACTTGGAGCACAAATAGATGAATGCAAGATGGATCTTCAGGCTGACTGCCGTGATCATGGCGTTGGCATTGCCGGTGGCGCTCGACGGAGCGGCGCAGGCGCAAGGCAAGGCGTACAAACCGATGGGTGGATCCGCTGGTCCCGGTGGCGGTGGGCCCAAGGCGAAGACCTTTGTGCCGAAAAGCGCACCTGGCAAGCACGTTGGAAAATCGGCATCGCCCGTCGTCAAGAAGCACCCAAAGCCGATTGGCAAGAACACCCACGTCATCGTCAAAAAGAAGACGCCGGGCGTTGTTGTGAAGAAGAAGTATCCCGGCAAGTACAAACATGCGCATCGCCGTTGGCGGCCGGGTCTCAGGTGGCGCTACATCGTCGTGCCGACGATCATCATCGCCGAGGATCTCGACTGGTGCCATTACCATCGCTACCCGGTCAGCGGCATGCACTACCACAAGAGCGTCCGCTGCCACCGCCACGCACGCTGGGACCACCCGGCGATTGCTTACGTCGAAGGCTATTGATCGGCGCATGATGTTGCACGCGACGGCCGTGTCCTGCAGTTCGCCTGCGGGGGACGGCCGTCGGCATTTGGGGCGGACGCAAGCCCTGCATGACGCACGCCTGCCGTGACGGATAAATGCCAGCCCGCACACGCTCTCTTTACTCGCTCCACCGCCTCAGGCTGCCGGCCTCGAACGTCCATTCTGGTGTAGCAAGAGGCCAGGTGATCGGCGCGTCGTACCAAGGGTCGCCGTCCTGGTGCGCCGGGTTCTTCAGCACGTGGATGTCCTGCGCGGGCATGTAGCTCTGCGCCAGCAGGAAGCGCCTACTACCCGTTGTCGTGCTCTCGACCATGTCGACGACCAGCACGGCATGCCCCGGGAACCCGCCCTTGATGATCACATCTCCGATCTGAGGAGATGTTCCACCGGCAACCTCGCGCAGCTCTCGCGCCAGTGAGTAGGTGCCGGCATAGACGAACACATTCGTCATGTAGCGACGGAAACCCGAATAGCTGCGATCCGCCTTGCCGCTCTTCCTCCAGCGCTTGCCGTCTTCACTCGGCCGCTCGCCGGACGCAAAGCGCGAGTAGGTGACGCGTCCGCCGCCTGTGTAATCGAACGCGATGCGATCGTGCGCACCGATACTCCATAACCACTCCGCCCTGAGCCGCATGACCGCGTCCGCGCATTGCTGAAGATCGCGGCCTTCCACATCGATGTCGATCACTGCTGCATGCGCGTCTTGCCGCGACTTTCTTCGGCCATCAAACAGCATCACTGCCGCATCCGCGGGCTTCATAGGCAACTCCCGCAGCCACGCCGCGAAGCTGCCGGGCTCGACTGCCGTTCGCCGATAGCCGGATGGGGGCGGGAAGCGGTCGGCAAGTGTCCGGGTCTGGTGCGCATCCGTCGGCCACGGCGGTTTGCGTCCGGGTTCGGCTGATGCACCCGCTGCCCCAGCCACGGCCGCAGTGCTGATCGCAAGTAGCAGCCACAGCTTCTTCCGCGCCCAGCCTCGAGCCATCTGTAGCCTGCGACGCGGCCTCATTCGGCTATCCTTCAAAAAATCCCCGCATCTGCTCGGCAGTGCTGCTGGTGGTGGTGCATGTCGACGGTGGATAGATCGACAGATCAACATGGCGTGATGATGAGGACTAGGGTCCGGACCCTAAGGCACCTGCACTTTTCCATTGAGATGACCACGCCGACACATGGGCATCGGCGGCGCGCTGCGAGGAGCAGGAGTTATGAGCGCAGAGATCGCGATTGATTGACAGTCGATCGTGACGGCGTTCGGCGCCTCACTTTGACGCGTGCTTTTTGCGTTGAGCCACAATGCATGGTCATCTCAGCGTTCCCACGCCGGATGCGCACCATCTTTCACGGATACGGAATGGCGGCATACGCGGGGCAGACAGGCGCCTGAAAAGAATAGCCCGGTGGGATGCACATGGGCATCCCCCGGGCTCGCAGATCGCATCAAGGCTCACACTGTCTGCGATTTTCCGATCTTGCGACCATTATCTCGCAAAGTAAGAAGTATCTGGCGCCACGGCCGCCGATGGGAGCCATCATGCTGGATGGACGTTTGCGTTTTTCAATGCAGGTGTAAACCACACTGCATGTCGCACAGTCCACCACGCCACGAGCAACTCGTTTGGGATGAGTGCTCAGTTCATGGGCCCCGGCTCTCGGTTCGGTCCGCTTGTTGCCGAGATCACGTCTCGTGAGCTTATCTACGACCTCCTTGCTCTCGTCCGCACCGACGATAATTGCGCCGCCCCTGCAGAAGTGTTCATTGAGCGCGCTTCAAGCTCCGCGCATTTCCCTCTGACACGGAACCATTCGCGTGCCAGACACCTCAACAGAGCTGACGAACATTCACGTCAGCAACGCACAAGCTGCGAAATCTTTGATTCATGGCCGCCATCAATCAACATCGGCAAGCGATATCAACGAAGCGGCGTTTATCAACCCGGCGGAGACATTTTCGTAGACCTCCTTCCGAAAGAATAGAAAAAGTGTGCGCCTCGTCGTTCGACCTGTCAACGCGAAATGATCGTGCGGTGCACACGCAGCCTTTTGCGTTGCCGTGCATCTGCATCATCGCGCGCGGAGTGGTTGGTTAAGGAGATGTTGACGCTTGCACCGTTAGTGTTGGGGAGTTCAGGAGCATCAAGGCGCTTCATGCGCCACCAGATGGATGACGACGGGCAGAAAGCCATGCATGCGAGCGCAGCCTGGTATGTCGGATTGACGACCCTCGCGGTCGCCGCGGTGTTGTCCTACGGCGGTGACCCGTCCGGGGTGGCTGTCCTCGACACGGGCAATGTCGCAGCTTCGGTATCCGTGCCGTTATCCGCGAGCGAAAACACATCCACGATCGAAATTCCTGCGCTTCTGGAGTTGGTGCCAAGCCGTGAAACGCTGCATTGGCCGTCACTCTGGTTCGGCTTAGTGATCGGCATCGTTCTGGCATTCGCATCACAGGTTCGGTGGCTTGAATTGCCGCGCCGGATGGTCGATTGGCTGGTCACGAACGAGCGAAATTTCTACCGCGTCGGCCTTGTCGGCGTGTGCCTTGCGGTGCTGCTCTACTATTAGGTTCGCAGAAGCCGCATGCCGCCGATAACCTGACAACGGGCGCAGGCAGGCGTTCAGCCGCGTTTGCCTTGTTGTCGCCGCGCCTCTTTCATTGCCGTTCATCGAGCCCTATATGGAAATGACGTGCGAGGAGTTCGCGCGTTTCAAAACCGTCGAGGGAGTCTCGGCATGAGCTATGATTATCTGGCCTTCATCGGCCGCTTTCAGCCTTTCCATCTCGGACATCGTCATGTCATCGCCAGCGCGCTGGGCCAGGCGCGCCACGTCATCGTGCTCGTCGGCTCGCCGAACGTGGCGCGCTCGGTCAAGAATCCGTTCACTTATGACGAGCGCGCGGACATGATCCGTGCAGTCTTTCCCACGGAGGTGGCGGCGGGCCGCCTTGTCATGGCGCCGATCGACGACTTCGCCTACAATGACACAGCGTGGGTGGCAGCCGTGCAGCGCATCGTCACGCGCGCGGTGCTCGATCATGCCAACGGCGCACGCAGCATCACGCTGCACGGCGTTGAGGATTTCAGGATTGGCCTCGTCGGCCACGCCAAGGATGCCTCCAGCAGTTATCTGAGGTCGTTTCCCGAGTGGGACCTCGTCGAGATCGAGGCACCGTACGGCACATTCGGCGCCACCGACATCCGCCGCGATTATTTTCGCCGCGCACCGATCCTGCCGCGCGATACCTGTCCCTCCGAGGTGGTGCGCCAGCTCGAAGCCTTTCGACTGACGCCGGAATTCGCCTGGCTCGTAGCTGAGGCCGAGTGGGTTGCCGGCTACAAGAAAAGCTGGTCCGGGGCCCCCTATGCGCCAACGTTCGTGACGGTTGACTGCGTGGTCGAGCAGTCTGGCCACGTGCTGCTGGTGCGCCGCAAAGAGGCGCCGGGCAAAGGACTGCTGGCGCTGCCGGGAGGGTTCGTCGGTGGGAACGAACGTCTGCGCGATGCGGCGATCCGCGAGCTGCGTGAGGAAACGAACATCGGCGACCAGAAGGGACCGATCCCACCGGCGATGCTGGCCTCCTTCATCGCCGATGGCGCGACGCGTGTGTTCGATGCGCCGGACCGCTCCGAGCGCGGCCGAACCATCACGCACGTGTTCCATATGCGCTGTCCCGACCGCCGCAAGCTCTTCAAGGTGAAAGGCGGTGACGATGCTGCGCATGCCCAGTGGTATCGCCTCGGCGATCTCGAACCGCATACGTTCTTCGAGGATCACTGGTTCATCCTGCAGGCGATGATCGGGATCTGATCGTCCTGCCGCAGCGTTCCATCAACGCAAGCCATCCACGTTTCCGTCAACCGATCCCAAACCGCGCACCCGGGGAGTCCGGCCGCGCTCAACAGGCAAGAGGAGTTCTCGCCATGACCCGTCCAGCATCCGATCGCTCGTTGTCCGAAAGCGCGTCACGCGCATCATCTCCCAGCGAAGGACTGCGCAACCCCATCCTCGATACCGACAGCTACAAGCTCTCGCACTATCTGCAATATCCGCCGGACACGCGCGCGGTCTCGGCCTACATCGAGGCGCGTACGGGTGGCGACATGGCATACGTGCTGTTCTTCGGCCTGCAGATGTTCCTCATGGCCTATCTATCCCGTCGCGTAACGGCGGTTGATATCGACGAGGCGGAGGAAATCGCCACGGCACACGGCCTGCCTTTCAACCGTGCCGGCTGGGAACGGATCATCACAGTGCACGGCGGGTATTTGCCGTTGGAGATCGAGGCACTGGCCGAGGGCTCGGTCGTGCCTGCTGGCATCCCGCTCGTGCAAGTGCGCACCACCGATCCGGAACTCTACTGGCTCGCAACCTACGTCGAGACCGCCCTCCTGCGCGCGATCTGGTACCCGTCGACGGTCGCAACCATATCGCATGCCGTGAAGCAGACGATCCGCTTTGCTCTGGCCAAGAGCGCAGAGCCAGATGTCGCCAAGGCGGCTCTGCCGTTTCGTCTGCACGACTTCGGTGCGCGCGGCACGACGAGTTTCGAGCAGGCTGGCATCGGCGGGCTTGCGCATCTCGTCAACTTCCAGGGCACCGATACGCTGACCGCTTTACTCTACGCGCGCCGCTTCTACGACGAGCCGATGGCGGGCTATTCGATACCCGCTGCCGAGCACGCGACCATGACGGCTTGGGGAGAAGCCGGTGAGGCAGACGCCTTCCGCAACATGCTGAGGAAATTTGGCGGGCCGGGCAGGCTCGTCGCCGTCGTCTCCGACAGCTACGACATCTATCGTGCCGTGCAGCGGACGTGGGGCGATACGCTGAAAGAGGACGTGCGCCAGATGGGCGGCACGCTCGTCGTGCGGCCCGACAGCGGCGATCCGACGACAGTGCCGATCGACGTGATCGAGATGCTGGGCGAGGCGTTCGGCGTCACGGTCAATTCCAAGGGCTACAAGGTGCTTGCGCCCGAGGTGCGCGTCATCCAGGGCGACGGCGTCAATCCGCATTCGATTGCCGTGATCCTGGAGCGCTTGCTGGCCAAGGGATGGTCCGCCGAGAACATCGCCTTCGGCATGGGCGGGGCGCTGTTGCAGAAGGTCAACCGCGATACGCTGCGCTTTGCCATGAAGGCCAACGCTCGCCTCGACGCGCAGGGTAGGTGGCATGACCTTGCCAAGGCACCGACGACGGACAAGAGCAAGGCATCGAAGGCCGGTCGGTTGGCGGTTTATGCAACCGATGAGGGCCAAACCGGCTGGTGCCGTCTCGATGACCTTGGCCAGCGTGTGAACCTGCTCCGCCCCGTCTGGCGCGAGGGGAAACTGCTCCAGCGCACGACGCTTGCTGAAGTACGAGCCAGGGCAGACGAAATGCCGGCGGGCTGAGGGCTCTGCCGCGGTGCGATTGCGGGCCAAGGGCCGGCCGCGGCCTGATCCTTGGCCCATCGCCACGTTACGGCACTTCCTAACGACACGATCGCTACGGCATTCGCCACCACCTGGCGCTTCGGACCGTCAGGCAGCGTCAGCCCGTGTTCCATCTTGACCAGATGTACTGAACGGTACAACCTATACCGGTTGGTACAAAAAGGAGACCGAGTCATGCGCCCACCGCTTCCCCCCTTCAACGCCGAGACCGCCGCGCAGAAGACGCGTGCTGCCGAGGACGCCTGGAACACGCGCGATCCATCGCGTGTCGTGCTCGCCTACACGCCGGACAGCGAGTGGCGCAACAGGGCCGAGTTCCTGAAAGGACGTGGGGATATCGAGGCGTTCCTGACGCGCAAGTGGCGCCGTGAACTCGACTACCGGTTGATCAAGGAGGTCTGGGCCTTTCACGACAACAGGATTGCGGTGCGCTTTGCCTACGAATGGCGTGACGATGGTGGTTTCTGGTATCGCGCGTATGGCAACGAGAACTGGGAATTCGACGAGGCGGGGCTGATGCGCGTGCGGCGGGCAAGCATCAACGACCTGCCGATCGCTGAGGCGGATCGGAAATTCCGCTGGCCGCTGGGCGTCCGTCCACTCGATCATCCGGGCCTGTCGGAGCTTGGTCTATAAGGGGCATTTCTCGCCATGGCCCGTACCGTTGCCGAGCGATCCGACATTCTGCCGATGCTGGCGGAGACGTTCCGCCTGCATGGGTACGAGGGCGCAAGCCTCGGCCTCATCAGCGCGGCGACGGGTCTGGGCAAAGGCAGCCTCTATCACTTTTTTCCCGGTGGGAAGGAGGAGATGGCCGCCGCCGTGCTCGACGAGATCGAAGGCTGGTTCCGCCAGCACGTGTTCGAGCCATTGAGTGCCGGGGACAGCGGGGCTGCGTGCGTACGCGCGATGCTGGCGTCGGTGGACCAGTACTTCGAAAGCGGCGGGCGCGTCTGTGTGTTGGGCGCGTTTGCGCTGAGTGATGTGCGCGACCGGTTCGCAACCTCCGTGCATCGCTATTTCAGCGCGTGGATCGCTGCGCTGTCAGCGACGCTGGTTCGCATGGGGCATTCGAAGGCGGATGCGGCGGCTTTGGCTGAGGAGACGATCGCCGGCATTCAGGGTGCGCTGGTGCTGGCGCGAGCACTGCAAGATCGGCGCAGCTTCAAGCGGACGATGAATCGGCTGGAGCAGCGTCTCCTTTCGCCCGCAAAGCATGAGCCGCGCCGGCGGGCGACACGCCGCACGTAGGCTCGGGAACGCAAAGGCCCGGGAGCAGGTCGCTCCCGGGCCTTGTCGTACACAGTGAACCGGTCCGGCGCTTAGACCGAGTAGTACATGTCGTACTCGACCGGATGCGGCGTCATCTCGTAACGCATGTTCTCTTCCATGCGCAGCTCGATGTAGGCGTCGATCATGTCGTCGCCCATGACGCCGCCCATCTTGAGGAACGCGCGATCCTCGTCGAGGCACTTCAGTGCCTCGCGCAGCGAGCCGGCAACCGTCGGGATCTGCGCCAGCTCGGCCGGTGGCAGGTCATAAAGGTTCTTGTCCATCGCCGGGCCGGGATCGATCTTGTTGGTGATGCCGTCGAGACCAGCCATGAGCATCGCCGTGAAGGCGAGGTAGGGATTGGCGCCCGGATCGGGGAAGCGAACCTCGATACGCTTGGCCTTCGGGCTCGACACGTGCGGAATACGGCACGATGCGGAGCGGTTGCGCGCCGAGTAGGCGAGCAGCACGGGCGCCTCATAGCCCGGGACGAGACGCTTGTAGGAGTTCGTCAGCGGGTTGGTGAAGGCGTTGATGGCCTTGGCGTGCTTCAGGATGCCGCCGATGTAGTGCAGGCACATCTCAGAGAGATCGGCGTACTTGTTGCCGGCGAACATCGGCGTGTCGCCCTTCCAGATCGACTGGTGGACGTGCATGCCCGAACCGTTGTCACCGAAGATGGGCTTGGGCATGAACGTCGCCGTCTTGCCGTAAGCCTGGGCGACGTTGTGCACGACGTACTTGTAGATCTGCATGGCGTCGGCCATCTGGATCATCGGGCCGAACTTGACGCCGAGTTCGTGCTGGGCCGAGGCGACCTCATGGTGATGCTTCTCGACGACGACGCCCATCTCGGTAAGCACCGAGAGCATCTCGGAACGGATGTCCTGGCAGCTGTCGATCGGCGGCACGGGGAAGTAGCCGCCCTTCACGCGCGGACGATGCGCGAGGTTGCCCATTTCATAGGCAGTGTTGGAGTTGGACGGCAGCTCGGTGCAGTCCACCTTGAAGCCGACGTTGTACATGTCGCTGGAGAAGCGCACGTCGTCGAAGATGAAGAACTCGGCTTCCGGGCCGAAGAAGACCTTGTCGCCGACGCCCAGCGACTGCATGTAGGTCTCTGCCTTCTTGGCGATCGAACGGGGATCGCGTTCGTACATCTCGCCGGTGGAGGGCTCGAGCACGTCGCAGAACAGCGACATCGTCGTCTGTGCGAAGAACGGGTCGATGTGGGCGGAAGCTGGGTCCGGCATCAGGAGCATGTCCGACGCTTCGATCGACTTCCAGCCGGCGATCGAGGAGCCATCGAACGCGTAGCCGTCCGTGAACAAGGAATCGTCGACGCACGAGACATCTGCCGTCACGTGCTGCATCTTGCCCTTGGTGTCGGTGAAGCGGAGATCGACGAACTTGACGTCCTTCTCCTTGAGCATGTTCACGACATCGCTTGCGGTCTTCATGAGAGCTCCCCTGTTACGAGCACTTGAGTTCTTTGGTTTGGGTGTGATCCGGCACGTGCGACGGGCCGGGGTGGTGCGAGAGCGCCGGCATTGAGTTCCGACGCGCGTTGGATCAGATCGCTTCGCTGCCGGTCTCGCCGGTGCGGATGCGGATCGCCTCCTCGATGGACGAGATGAAGATCTTGCCGTCGCCGATGCGGCCCGTCTTGGCTGCGTTCTGAATGGTCTCCACGGCCTTGTCGACCATCTCATCACTCAGGACGACTTCGACTTTCACTTTCGGCAGGAAGTCGACGACGTATTCAGCGCCGCGATAAAGCTCGGTGTGGCCCTTCTGGCGGCCGAAACCCTTCGCCTCGATCACGGTAATGCCTTGCAGGCCGATTTCCTGCAGCGCCTCTTTCACCTCGTCGAGTTTGAAAGGCTTGATGATGGCCTCGATCTTTTTCATGGATCCCCTATGCCTCCCGGGTCTTCCGGTTGTCTCGTTGCCGCGCCAGACGGCGCACTCAAAAGCACGCCCCATGCCAGATTGTAAATGAAAAGTTAAAGCTAGATTTTTCAGAAGGTTGGCATGAAGGCAACCTATTGTGATGCCTGTTTGCGCAGCTTGATTGCACAAACATAAGGCATATTGCCAACCATTCAGGCAAACATCCTGCGTTATCGGCATGATCGAGATCAAGGGCTTACGGTGCCGGCGCCGCCGATGGTCTAAGCTGTGTGCAGCCGGCGGGGGCCGTGCGATCGATAGAGGCCGTGATGCCGGGTAATGAGCTTCTGACGACCGACGAGATGGGCCGGGCGGACGCGCGTGCGGTGGAACTGGGCGTCGCCTCGCTCACCCTGATGGAGAATGCCGGGCTGGCCGTGGCGGATGCGGCCTGGGCGCATCTGCAAAAAGGCGATCGCGTCGCCGTGCTGTGCGGTCCTGGCAATAACGGTGGTGACGGCTTCGTTGCGGCGCGCCTGCTCGCCGAGCGCGGTTGTGAAGTTGGTGTGGCGCTCCTTGGATCTTTAGACGCCCTCAAGGGTGATGCCGCCGCAATGGCTGCACGCTGGACTGGTGCCGTGGTGGCGCTCCAGCCCGACGTCGCTCGGGAAGCAAAGCTCGTCATCGACGCGATTTTCGGCGCCGGGCTCGCGCGCGACGTCGCGGGGGTTGCCGCCGAAACGATCCGCGCCCTCAATGCGCGCAAGGCTGGAACAAAAGTCATAGCCGTCGATGTGCCGAGTGGTCTCGACGGCAACACCGGGGCGGAGCGCCCCACTGCCGTTCAGGCTGACGTGACCGTGACATTCTTCCGTCTGAAGCCCGGTCACGTCCTGCTGCCAGGGCGCATCCTGTGTGGCCGCGTTCACGTCGCCGATATCGGCATTCCAACCGAGGTGCTGTCCGACATCGCTCCGTTGCAGCAGATGCTGGATGAGCAGAGCGCTCCCGATCTTGCAGCTCGCTTTCCGTGGCGCGAACTGCACGCCCACAAATATTCTCATGGTCATGCCGTGGTGGTCTCAGGTCCCGCATTTCAATCGGGCGCCGCACGCATGGCCGCACGCGGAGCGCTGCGGATCGGTGCCGGCCTCGTCACGATCGCAGCACCACCATCGGCGTTGCCGGAGAATGCCGCGCATCTGACGGCCGTGATGCTGAAACCGTGCGGCAGCACGCCTGCACTGACCGCGATCCTTTCCGACAAGCGCAAGAACGCCCTGCTGATCGGTCCTGGCGCGGGCGTCGGGATGGAGACGGCCGACATGGTGCTCGCGGCGCTCGAAACGGAAGCCGCTGTCGTGCTCGATGCCGATGCGGTGACGTCCTTCGCACAAGGCGGCGACCATGTTGACGCCGGGAGCATCAGCGCATTCGGGTTTACGTCGAAATCAGAGCGCCGGACATATAAGCCCGACCTCCTGTTCGACGCCATTCGCGCCAAGCCGAACCGGCCCGTCGTGCTGACGCCGCATGAGGGCGAATTTGGGCGGCTGTTTCCGGATTGCACGATGCCCTCCAAGATCGAGCGCGCGCGAGCGGCATCAATCCGGTCCGGCGCAGTCGTCGTGCTCAAGGGGGCCGACACCGTCATTGCACGGCCGGATGGACACGTTGCCGTCAATACCAATGCGCCGCCGTGGCTGGCGACGGCGGGGTCTGGAGATGTGCTCGCAGGCTTCGTGACCGGGCTACTCGCGCAGCGCATGCCGCCATTCGATGCCGCATGCATGGCTGTGTGGCTGCACGGCGAATGCGCGAATCTTCTGGGGCCTGGCCTCATTGCCGAGGACCTGAGCGAGGCGCTGCCGCAAGTTCTCTCTGCACTTCTTACAATGCGCAAAGAGACGGGCGCAGGGACATGAGATCCCGCGCTCGCCGGGCATCCAACGAATAGAGCCTGATCGTCTGAGATGGAAACGCTTGGGCTTCCATCGAAGGCGTGAATCAGTCTCTCAAACAAGATCTTAGAGCAGGCCACGATCGGGGAAGTGATTCCACCAAAGTCGGACCTGCTCTAAGCTCTGCGCCTACCAGGTCAGCGTCTTGGTGTCGTCTTCGAACAGCAGCTTGCCCGTCAGCTCCGGATTGCCCGGTTGAGCCCCCTCGACGAGGTCGTCCGTCTTGACGCCGTAGTGCTCCATACACATCGGGCACACAATCACGTTGCCGCCATCCTTGACGATCGCAGCCAGCATCTCCTGATGCACGCCGAACGCCTGAGCCTTGGACTTGGCACCAACGAGCACGCCCTTGTCGTTGAGGAAAATGGTGACGGGATGCTTGCGCTCCTGTTGCTTGCGCGCAAAGCCGATGGCCATCCGCGCGCGATGGGGCTCGTCGGTCGTCATGTTGACGAAAAGAGGATCGTCGTTATCAGCGCGCGCGACGTCCGCGGGAGCGAAAGTGAGGAGTGCGGCGAAGAACAAGACGCCGGCAAGCGCGGCAGGCGTGAAAAGAAAACGAGTCAAACGAGAACGAGTCATGGGAACAGCCCTTTGCAGCCAATGGTGGCGCATAGACTGTCCCCGTCGATTTCGGTCCGACGTTGATCGGGCGCATTGTGGGCAATGATGCCGCGGATCGAACAGGCAGCACGGCTCAGCGAGCAGTCTGTACTGGCCGCCAATGATCACAAGGTGCCAGGCTCACATACCGCTCAGATACGACTTTGCCTCTTCGCCGGGGTTCGGCAGTCCGGCAACCCGCCACGCAACGAGGCAGTATCCAAACAGGTCGTTGATCGCGCGGCGATCGATACCGGCCTGGTGGCAGACGTTGCGCATCGACGAGATCGCTGCCATGCGCTCGTATTCGTTCCGGAGCGCACGGATTACCGCCCAGTGCGTTTCGCCAAGATCGCCGATGCCTTCCTCACGGGCCAGTTCGCGCGCCAGCTCCTCGGTCCAGAACGAGAAGTCGGTGATGAGGCCGTCGTCGTCGAGCAGTGTCGGCTCTTCCCGTTTCAAAGCCACTGCGGTCATGGCGCAATCCTCGCGTTGGCGCGCGACCTATGCCGCGCAGGGGAGCAGTTTCGTGAAACAGATTGCCACAGATTGGAATGAAATTCCCAGAGGGCCACATCAGAGACTAGAGAAAAGAAGGAAATTCCTTATTGTGCCGATATCGAGCGGAAAATTCCTCAGTCTTGCGGGCGTGCCGCACGTTTCAGCTCGTCATCGGCCTTGAGGAAGGCCTCTACGTCCGGCGTCAGAGGCGGAGCCGTTACCGAAACACCGACCTCACGCATCAGGCGATCGATTGGTACGAACTGCCGGGCTGCACGATCGTAAAGTCCACCCTTGAACAGAGCATGGGCGGCAAGCTGGCCATCCGCGGGCCCGCCTTGAATGAAGAAACGTTGCTCCATGACGACCGTGGAGGCATCCCAGGCAACGATCCGCGAGGCGATCTCGAAACGCTGGAAAAGCCGGAGTTCGCGCCGGTAACGGATCTTGATTGCAGACGCGACCGGCGTCCACTTGTGTCGCAGGACCGCGCGCCACAGCCCGCTCGCCACCATCACGTCAAGCCGCCCCAGATCCATCAGAGTGAGGTAGCGGCCGTTGTTGAGGTGCACGGACGTATCGAGGTCGTGAGGCCAGACGCGGAACGTCAGCCGTGACACTCCGTCGGGAAGCGCCAGCTTTGGACGGCGCCAGGCCGTCATCAAATAGAACAGCAGTCGCAACCACAGGTTCATGGACGTCAGTCCCCAGATTACGGAGCGCCCGACGAGACAAGCCTGAGTTGACGCTTACGTCAAGCGTTCGCGGTGGTGGTGGGACGTTGTCAGCACAATGAGGCACGTGCTCAGACAGCACCCGGAGCCGGAATCCGGGGCAGTCAGTCAATCCGGGTTCGCGGCGCCGCCATATTCCACTAGTATCGCCGACATTGACTCGTTTCGGGTGATCCTCGCGTTCTCCACCCGAAGCGCACCACCGCCAAGTCGCCAGGTTCTGAGCGAACTTCGCTATCACTGTGCTGGCGGTCCTGTGCGCCGCATGTTGCCGCGCACAGGACCGCCACCGCGCAAGACGATCGAGACGGGAATAAGGCTTCGTGCTGAAACGCCACGAGAATATGCGACAGGTGCTGGCTAGGTGCGTGCTAACGGCAAGTGGGCGTCGTGCGGACACTAGGTCGGGCCATGCCCTTTTGGGCCGTCTCATTCCTACCCGCCCCAATCCAGCGCGGTCGCTCAGCCATCGGACCGGCGCGGTCGCAGCTCTCGTTCTGGCCGCGGTTATGCACGCCGCCACAGCGCCCGCAAGTGCTGCCCCCGACGCCGCCGCGCCAGGCATGGCGCGAAAGGGTGGCGCGGCACTCGTGCGCGGCGACACGGGCCAGGCAATCACCCACTATACGACCGCGCTCGCCGACACGTCGCTCGCCAACGATCGCCGCGCTACGATTCTCAACGACCGCGCCGTGGCCTATGCACGCCTTGGCAAGACGAAAGAGGCCTTCGACGATTTCAACGCCGCCGTGCAGCTTTTTCCCGAGTATGCCGCTCTCTACAACAATCGCGGCAATCTGTTGCTTGCACTCGGCCTCGTCAAAGAGGCGGCAAAAGACTTCGATCGCGCTTTGACCCTCGCGCCCGGCTATGCTGCCGCCTACAACAACCGTGCCGGCGCACGTATTCGCTCTGGCGACGCTGATGGCGCGATCGACGACTATACGCACGCGATCAGGCTTCTGCCTTCCTCCGCCGCGCCGCTGTCTGGGCGCGGGCTCGTGCATCTCGAGCAGGGCCGCCCGCATGCCGCCATCCGTGATTTCTCGCGCGCGGTCGGGTCGGACGCCAGTTTCGCCGCCGGCTATCGCAACCGCGCCGAGGCCAAGCTCGCGGTCGGACACTACGAGGAGGCCATCGAGGATCTCTCGCGTGCCATCGCCTTCGACATCAAGAACGGCGACATTTACCGCATGCGCGGGCGCGCCTACCTCGTCACCGGCGATGCCGACGCTGCCGTCAAGGATTTCTCGCAGGCGATCGAACTGAAGCCCGACGACACGACGATCTATGCGGAGCGGGGGCTTGCACACGGTCGCGCCGGCAATCAAGAGGAGGCGCTTGCCGATTTGGGCCACGCCATCGAGCGTGATCCGCGTTCGGCGATGGCGTTTGCCTATCGCGCCTACATCTTCAAGGAGCAGGGCCAGGCCGACGTCGGCATGAAGGACATTGACCGTGCTGTGAAGCTGGCACCGGACAATCCCGAGGTGCTGTGGGCCAAGGCCGAGGTAGCCGAGGCGCTGGGCCAGCGGGATCAGGCGGTCGCTGATTTGCGGCGTGTCCTGTTTCTGGAACCGGGAATGAAACTCGCCGCTGATGCTCTGGAGCGCCTCGAAGGAGACGCGAGCCAGGTGGACGACAGGCCCATTGCAGGACTGGGGCAGGCCGGCTGGGAAGTGGTGGCGCGCGGAAAGCGCTATTTTGCCGTCAATCCGGCCTACCGGCGCCTCTCCGTTCCTCTGGAAACCGTCGGCGAGGGCCTTCCCAAGATTCTCACCTGGGAGTCGCGTCAGGCGCCGCTACGCCACATAAGCGTGTTGACGTTCTCGGGTGGCACCATCAAGGGCGCGAAAGGCCCGGAGCCGACCGAGTTCGCCGCAATCCTCGACACCGCCAGCAACACGGTCATTGCCATCGAGCCGCATCGCCAGGGTGATAAGCAATCCACGTGGACCTGGAGCGACGACAAGGTCACTATCGCCAGCATCGACGGTGTCACCGACGAGTTCACGCTCATGGCGCGAGGACAGACGCCCGTTGCCGCCGCTCCGCGCAGGAGACGCGAGGCGTCTGACGCTTATGGAGAAGATCCTTGGGCGGATCCCTGGGCGGCACCTCGGCCGGCGTCCCGTCGCTCCGCTGCCCGCCCGCAGCGCCGGAAGCCCAAGACCCTTTTCGATTTGCTATTCAATTGATCCCGATCGTGGCGCGCTGGTCGCCACCGCGTGCGGTCCGGCGCTCGTCAATGCATGTTGAGTGCAAGGCACCGGGCCTTTGGTCCCGTGGCTCGATGCGCACTGCCGCCGCCTAGGACATCACATGCCCCGATCACGACAATCCACCAACCCAGGCGCATGCGCGGCGATCATGTGGTTTCGCAGCGATCTCCGTCTCGCCGACAATGCAGCGTTGCGTGCTGCGATCAATGCTGGTGGCCGGGTGATCCCGGTGTACGTTTTCGACGATGATGCCGCGGGCGTTTGGTCGCCGGGAGCTGCGAGCCGTTGGTGGCTGCACGAAAGCCTCTCGTCGCTGGCGAGCGATATCGCGCAGCGCGGCAGCCGGCTAATTCTCCGCCGTGGCGCGGCACACCAGGAACTGGCCGGACTTGCCGCCGCTTGCAATGCCACAACAGTCTATTGCACACGCCGCTACGAGCCGTGGGCAATCGCGCAGGAAGCATCGGTACGCGCGCAGCTTGAAAAGAACGGCATCGTCTTGAAGCGTTTCGGTGGCGGACTGCTGGTCGAGCCCGAGCAGATCGCCACCAAGCAAGGTGAGCCTTACAAGGTCTATACGCCGTTCTGGCGCGCGCTCTCGCAAAGCTACACGGCCGCCCGTCCGGATCCGGCGCCCAAGGATTGGCTAGCTCCCGCCACATGGCCCACAAGCGATCAACTCGCCGAGTGGCGGTTGCAGCCGAGCCGCCCGAATTGGGCACACGAGTTTTCCTCGCACTGGTCGCCTGGCGAGGCCGGCGCGCTGCAGCGGCTGGAGACCTTCGTCGCATCGGCGGCAGACAGCTATGCGAAAGATCGCGACCGCCCCGACCTGCAAGGCACCTCGCGGCTGTCGCCGCATCTGGCGCATGGAGAGATTTCGCCGCGGCTCATCTGGTACAGGGCCCGCGCCGCACAAGGCGCGCGCGGCAGCGACTTTGGTGGCCTGGAGACCTTCCTCAAGGAACTCGTTTGGCGCGAGTTTTCACGGCATCTTCTGTTTCATGCCCCAAACCTGCCCGAGCAACCATTCCGCCAGGAGTTTGCAAGCTTTCCATGGCAACAGGACGATGCCGCGCTGAAGGCCTGGCGGAGCGGACGTACCGGCTATCCCATCGTCGATGCCGGCATGCGCGAGCTGTGGTCCACTGGCTGGATGCACAACCGCGTCCGCATGATCGTCGCCTCCTTCCTGATCAAGGATCTGATGATCCCGTGGCAGGACGGCGAGCGCTGGTTCTGGGATACGCTTGTCGATGCCGATCTCGCCAGCAATGCCGCAAGCTGGCAATGGGTTGCCGGATCCGGCGCTGATGCCGCGCCCTATTTCCGTATCTTCAATCCCGTCACGCAGGGTGAGAAGTTCGATCCGAACGGTGACTACGTGCGCCGCTGGGTGCCGGAAGTCGCAAACCTTCCCGATTCATTTCTCCAGAAGCCATTTTGTGCCGACGCAGCGACGTTGAGGGAGGCCGGGGTGCGTCTCGGCGAAACCTATGTCCGGCCCATCGTCGACCATGCCTCAGCTCGCCAGGCGGCCCTGCAAGCCTATCAGGCGATCCGGTCTTAGTCGTCGTCGGCTGGAGAGCAACACACGGACAGAACTCGTACGCCTGCGTGCGTCTGTCTCCGCAGGCGGAGCGAATATCCGCGGAGTGTGACGCATTACCACCAGTCTCGATCTGGAGCGCGTGCTAACCCTTGGCAATTCTTTCGGTTAAGCAAATCGCATGAGGTTGCATATTATAACCGTGGGAACGAAAACATGAGAGCGGCCGCGGCGCATGCTGTGGCCTGAACTGGTGTCAATTTGGGTTGCGTTGGAGTTGTGTCGATGAAGGGTTTGGTGAGGGCCGCGTGCGCGGCGCTGGTGATGGGCTTGTTCGCCGCTGGTCAAGCGGCTGAGGCAGGCACAGTGAAGGTCAGTGTCGATCTGACGAACCAGCGCATGACAGTTTCGGAAAACGGTCAGGCGATCCACTCCTGGGCCATTTCCTCGGGGCGCGCCGGATACCGCACCGTCACCGGTACCTTCAAGCCGCAGTGGATGGCGCGTATGCACTACTCGCGCAAATACGATAACTCGCCGATGCCCAATGCGATCTTCTTCCGCGGCGGCTTCGCAATTCACGGCACCTACGCCACCGGCCGCCTCGGCAGCCCCGCGTCGCACGGCTGCATCCGGCTCGCGCCCAGCAATGCCAAGACGCTTTACAATCTCGTGTCGAGGCACGGTCGCGAGAACACGACGATTTCGGTCTACGGAACCGCGCGCGATCGCGCCTATGTGGCCCGCAAACAGTCCACCAAGCGCCATGCGGCCAGAAATTCCGATTGGCAGGACACCGGCTATGAATCGCGTGGGTCCAGCAAGCGCCCGAAGGTCATCTATCGCAATGGCCAGGCGTATGTGTATGTCGGACCAGCCGCTGCGCGTCGCTACTATTCCAAGCAGCGTTATTCGGGCGGCTACTACAACTACTGAGCCCGGCCGCCACACGGCGCTGTCGCGGGCGCCGTAACTGCGTTACCGGCATTGAAGCGCAGGAATTCGAAATGAAGAGAGGGAGGCACGTAAGCCTCCCTTTCGCGTTGTGTGAAACGGCAAATCACTGAGAATGACGTGTGCCTTTGCGGTGCACAGCGGCATGCGAGCGCTGATCTCAGCGCGGGCTTTCAGAACGGGTTCCACGTCGCGTGGCGGGTGAAGCGCACATAGCCGATGTTCGCGCCGAGCCTCAGGCCGACACCCGTGCGGATTGGCGCCATCAGCACCGGCCCACCCTTCAGCACCGTGAGCCCGACGCCACCCAGAACATACGCCGAGCCGTCGAGGCCGCCGTAACGGCGGAAGAGATCCTCGGCGCTTTCGAGCTTGTAGATCAGGAAGAGTGTGCGCGAGCCTTCGGCGCCAAAATCGTAGCCGACCGAAGGGCCGTGCCAATACACCTGTTGCTGGCCGCCCGCGCGCATGAAGAGGGTGCCCTTGCCGTAGCGTGCTCCGGCAAGGAACGCTCCGCCGCCTTCACTGCCGAGTACGTAGGCGCTGGGGCGACCGTAATTTGAGAAGGCGTATTCGATGACACCGGCGAGGTTGGTCGAAATCGTGCCGAAGAAACCACGTGTCGCCGCCTTGATTTCGTCGATCGAGTAGCCGCGCGCGTCATTGCCGGGAGGCTCGCTTGTCGCGGGCGGGGGGATGCTCTCGCCCGTCGCCGTGTGGCCCTGGAGCGCGACAAGGTCATCGCGCGGAGCCGGCGACGTTGCCGTGCTCCATGACGGACCACCAGGTGTTGGCGGGGCAGCCGCAGCGGCAGGCTGCCGCTTGACAGGCGCAGGCACAGGTGTCGGCCCTGCCGCGTTCTTCTCCGCCGTGTCGGTGCGTGGCTTGGTCGGTTTCGCTTCCGGTTGCGGAGCGTGTGCATCGTCCGTGGTCTTAGCCACCTCGCTTTTCGCCATCGCCGCGGCAATGCCCGCTTCGGTGAGCCTGGTCTTCTCGCGCATCGTGGCGAGAAGATCGCGCCCGCTCTGCTCCAGCTCCGGCAGGCGTGTGCAGTCGGGCTGTCCGGTCACCTCGCCAAGCTCATCGATCTTGGTCAGCAGGTCGTTGGCGCGTTCATCGAGTGCAGCAATCTCTGCGCTGTGCAGGAAGGTGATCGCCTTGGCTTCAAGCTCCTGGTCCGACCAACCGCGTTTCTCCTGCAGCTGCTTGAGCGCTGCGGTGACCTTCGGCGCGTTCTCTTGGTTGAACTGCCGCAAGGCAGCGCCTGCGCGGTCGACCGCGGTGGCGAAGTCCGCCTCGGTGCAGGTGCCGGCCGTTGCCGCGCCGCCCGGTGACGGCAGCGCAAGCAACAATGCAGCGAGCCACACGAACGCCAGCGCCGCGCGCCGGCCGATGTAGGACTTGCGAACCTGAGAGAGGTATGGCGCGGGGGGCATGGTCTTGATTGTCTCCGGCAAAGGGAGCGCTCTGCTGTTTGCGGCGCGGTGCGACTTGTCGAGGCGTGCGGCGCCTTTGCGGCGCAATCGTGACGTCGCCATGCTGCTTGGTGTCCCGCCACGGCGTCGGCCACCCCATAGTCGCCCCCGACGAGTGCCCTCGATGCAGCTGGGTGGAAACAGCAAAATCGACCTGATCCAGAAAAAAATCCCCCTGTAACACCAGGAACAGCGCCGCCGGCCAAGTGCACGTAGTCTCAGGGTCATCAGATGAACGGCCACGACGGCCACGATCCAAACCCTGAGATCCCGTTGGAGGACACCATGATCACGAACAAGCTCATCAAGTCGATCTTTGGCACGGCCCTGGTGCTCGGCGTTGCAGCATCCACGATGTTGGTCACCGACACGGCGGAAGCCAAGCGTGGCGGTCGCGGTTACTACGTCCAGCAGTATGATCTGGACCGTCCGCTGCACGGCTACGAGGGCCACACCTGGAAGGGCTATTATTGCTCGTATAAGCGCCTGCCCAAGCGCGTATGCAAATGGAACGGACATTCGGAGAGCTGCAAGGTCGTCGGCTGGACCCTGGAACAGTCCTGCCAGTAAAGATCAGCACTGAAACTCACAATTCGATTGGTCCGGTGGCATGCCACCGGACCGCAAATCTTTTTCTTGCAGATGACATCTGGACATTTGACGAGCAACGCGGAGTCCTTGCACCGAAGACCGCACGTGAGCGCACGGATCAGCATAAATGCCACATTTACTTGAACAGCGGTGCCTCTACGTTGATCGAGCCGGTAGATGCGCTCCGGCGACGGTGAGCCGTGAAGGGCGCAGAAGGAGGTTGTGCACGACCGGCAGAAGAGTTGGCCGCGCGCGATGACGATTGAAGAGTTCCTCGGTCTGTCGAACGATTGCACGACGTTGGAGCCGCTCGTCGCTCATTTCGTCCGTGCGATCGAGGATGAAGGCTTTCAGAATGTGACCTTCGCCCGTGTCGTGGGCGCTGCCATCCTCGACCTGCCGGTTCTTGTGACGCCCGACAATTTTTTCGATACCTATTTCGGAGCCGGTTGTGAATCCGACGACGCGGTTCTTGTCGAGGCCGCACGGACAAGCCAGCCATTTTTCTGGAACGATGTCGCCCGTCGACGTCCCCTGACGCCCGGTGAGATCAGGACATTCAACATTTCTCGTGAGGTCGGGGTCCACTCGGGCTTCAGCATTCCCTATCATGGCCCCGACGGCATTGTTGATCTGATTGGCGTCAGCCTGCGTGATGCCAATGCCGTCGATCCCACGGCTGCAGGCCGCCTCGTTGCCTTGGCCTCGGTCCTACGTTGGCGCTACTGGCAGATCAGCAACCACCAGATTGCAGTGCCTTCCGCACGAGACCTGCCGCATCTAGGTGGCCCGCCCGGTATGTCGAGCAGTCACTGCCGGGCGCTGGTACTGGTCGAGATTGCCGAGCGGCGCCGTCGCGCCGGGCTAGAGCAGATGATGCGGCGGCTCGCAGACTATGTGAGCGAAGCCGATCTGGAATACCTGTTGAGCTGGGGCTATGTGGCCGAGCGCGCCGACGACTGCACCTTTTCCTACGACTATGCGGTGACAGCCTTGGGCGAGCGCCATCTTGCGACATGCCTGACCGCGCGACGGCATCGCCGTAACGCTTGGGGCTCCGAAGTGCCCCGCCACGAGCGCTGCCGCTGAGACGATTTCAAGCTCGACCGAAAGACGGACAACGTGACGAGCAAACCTCTGGCAACGCCACGAGGCAAGTCACCACCGTCGTCCGACGTTCCGACGTTATGTAGCGAACTCAGCGGCGTTCCCGGTCCCGTTGCCAGTAGACGAAAGCGATTGTCACGATCGCCGTCAGCACGATCGTGCCGAGGATGTCGGAGCGGCGGATGAAGGCATACCAGACGTCGAAACCCTGGGTAAAACCGCTGCGCGCCGTCAGCACGTTATTGAGCATCAGAATGAGAAATGCGGCGAGTGCCGTCAGCGCAGAGGCAATCACCGCCTGCAGCGCCCGTTTTGTGAGGCGCGAGACCGAGAAGGTGCTGCGTCCTATCGCGAGTTGGGTCCGGTCGGACATCGGTTCCAGCCTCCAGCTTACCGAAGCGGAGCTACAGGCTAGCCGATTCCCTATGACGAGACGAAGGCGAGAAGGTTTGGGAGAAGCGCACTAGCTGTTGCAACCGAGCGTCATTTGCCACTTGAGGGGTCGTGGAGCGATCGTAAAAAGCGCAAGTGTTCAATAGGTTACAGTCTCGAATTCGCGGCGTGTCCGGGTTGGAAATGCGGTCTGGGTTGTCTATAGTGACATTTCTAGGACGGGGCTTCACGATCCGGCACCGGCATATGCGTCGGCGACGACGGTTGCGGCTGGGGCATGGGCCGACGCTGGAACGCGGGCGTTGCGCGGCGGTGCAATGCTCAAGGGCGGACAGTGGTGCAAGGCTCCAGGGGCATGAGCAACCCACCCCGCGCAATCCGTCAGGTGGGGTGTCGGACGGAGCCGGCATGCGGGTGCCGTCGCTCGGCGTGTCGGAAGCGCGGTGCCTTGCTGCGGTGCGAGCAAGGTGCCCGCTGGGCAGGTCTCGGATCGGGTCAGCGACGTGCCGCGCCAGCGGGTCGGAGCGGTGAAGGAGCGGTGCGTTGGCGGAAGGTCGAACGGCGGCTACAGTCGCGGAACGGACAAGTTCGCCCGCGAGGGAATGCCGCTAGGCGGCGATGGCAAGGGCGTGTGAACCGGTCTGCGCCAGTTGGTGCGAGGTGCCACACACAGGCTGCCACGAAGGAACGAGACAAGGATCGCGGGCACACAATGCTACGATCGGGGCGACATGGTAAGGGCATCGAGGTGCTGACGCGCTTGCCGTCGGGCCGAGGTGATGACCGTCGCGCCGGCATGGCGGCCGTCACGGTCGACAGGCGCGCACGAGGGATAGCGGAACGCGGTGTTGGCGCTGGGGCGCTGGCTGTTCGCGATGATCTGTGGGGAGCTAGGGCAGTATGAGGTGCAATCCGTGGCGCTGGCTGTGGGGGCTCATCCCGATCGCGATCCTTACCTTCCTGACCGTGCAGTGGGAGCACGACCGGATCGAGGTTGATCTGCGGCAACGCGCAGAATCAGCGCTCCGCAGCGCGGGGTTGCCCTGGGCCGTGACGGCTTTCGACGGGCGCGATGGCCTCGTTACCGGCCACGCCAGTTCCGATGATGGGCCACAGCGTGCACTCGGTATCGTGCGCAACGTTTGGGGTGTGCGCATCTCGGATCAGCGCACGCGCCTATTGCCCAAGATTGATCCCTATCAGTGGTCCGCCGGCATCCGCGGTGATCGCCTCAAGATCAACGGCTATGTGCCTTCCGAGGACGTGCGCACCACCATCCTGGGTCTGGCAACGGCAGCCTTCCCCAACCGCGTTATCGATGACCGGATGGAGTTGGCGCGTGGCACGCCCGATCAGAACATCTGGCTCGGCGGCATCGGTTTCAGCATGAAGCAGCTCGCATCGCTGCGTTCGGGCACCGTGAGCCTTATGGGCACGGGCGTGCGCATCGAGGGTGAGGCGGAGGATCTGTCATCTTACAAGAGCGTCAAGGGCGCGCTGAAGAACAAGCTTCCCACCGGAGTGACGCTGATTGCTGAGAAGATTTCGCCGCCGGCTGTATCGCCCTATACCTGGACAGCGCGCCGCCAGGGCAATCAGATCCAGCTCGGCGGCCACGTTCCCGATGAGACCCTGCGCGAGCAGATCTTTGCCCACGCCAAGAAGACCTTCCCGCGTCATGCGATCGTTGATCGCATGGAAACGGGGACTGGTGCGCCGGAAGGGCTTGCGGGCGTCGCCCGAGCCGCGCTGGAGCAGTTGGCGCGACTCGAACAAGGTGAGGTGGGTCTTTCGGATACGAAGGTAAACATTGCCGGCCAAGCCGCGGATCAGGCAACCGCGGTCGCCGTTGTCAGCGGCCTCCGCGCTGCGTCCCAGGGCTTCCAGGTTTCGGAGGCAGTCACCTTTCCCAAGCCACTTCCGGCTCCGGTCTCGCCCTACGTGATCAAGATCGACCATTTGGACGGGGCGCTGCGCGTGAGCGGCCACGTACCGACCGAAGAGGCCCGGGGCAAGCTCCTTGCCGCCGCGCGCGGCCGCTTCACCGGCGCCGAAATCCGCGACGAACTGCAACTCGCATCCGGCGAACCGCCGACATGGTTGGCGTGTGCCGAGGCAGGTCTTGGCAAGCTCGCGGAGCTCGACAGCGGTGCACTCACCATGACCGACGCGAGGCTCGCACTGTCGGGACGCACCCGCAACGAAGAGCTTGCCGGAAAGATCGCTGGAGAGCTGCGCACGGCCGCCAACCGTGCGTGCGAGACCTCGGCGGAGGTCGCATACGATGCTCCGCCGGAGCCCGACATCACGTGGCGTGCCGCCCATGATGGCGGTCAGTCTGTGGTGATCGAAGGTGACGTGCTCGATGCACGCACCCGCGCTGCGCTGGTCCAGGCCGCCACCCGATACTTCCCCAACGCCCAGATCCAGGATCGCATGACGATCCGTAACGTCGACTCCAGCAAGTGGCCGGTCGCGGCAGAGCTTGGGCTCAAGCTTATTGCAATGCTGCGCAGCGGCGAGGTTGTGCTCGCCAAGCAGGATCTCCTGGTACGCGGCGTCGCCAAGGACACTGCCGTGCAGACGGGCGTTCGTGATCAGCTCGCACGCGGCATGCCCAAGGGCTATGCCGGTCGCGATGACATTGCCGTGCGCTCGGACGCGATGATCTGGGCCGAGCAGGAAGCGAAGCGAAAAGCCGCTGAGGATGAGGCACATCGTAAGGCTGCCGAGGATGAAGCGCGCCTCAAGGCTGCCGGGGATGAGGCCCGTCGCAAGGCGGCTGAGGAAGAGGAACGCCGTAAGGCGGCCGAGGATGGGGCACGCCGCAAGGCTGCTGAGGACGAGGCACGCCGCAAGGCGGCTGAGGAAGAGGAACGTCGTAAGGCGGCCGAAGATGAGGCACGCCGCAAGGCCGAAGAGGCAGCCCGGTTGACGCCTGAGAAGATCAAACGCCGCGAGGAGGCAGACACCTGCCAACGCATGATGCGTCAGGTCGCCACGACGGGTGTTATTCGCTTCGACTGGGCGAGCGCCAACCTTGACCGAGATTCACGTCCCACGCTCGACAAGCTGGCCGAGGTTGCTCGCGCTTGCCCCAAGGCGCGGATTGAGATCGAGGGACATACCGACGCCGAAGGCACGCCCGAGCGCAACAAGAATCTATCCGAAAGGCGCGCGCGCGCGGTCTTCGACTATCTCGTCCGCGCAGGTGTCGGCGACGAACGCCTGACTGCTGTCGGCTATGGCGAGACCCGTCCGATCGCGCCTAACGATACGTCTGAAAACCGCGCCAAGAACCGGCGCATCGAGTTCACGGTCGCACCCGAGTAGTCACGGCCGCGAGCCAACGGCCGGCACGTGCCGGCGATGGGAATGAGTGCAATGGATTATCTGTTCCTGAAGCTGTTCTGGTACCTCGTGGTGGCCTTCCTCATTGGTATCGCCATGGGTTGGCTCACCTGCAGCCGCCGCACCGAGGATTGAGAGCAGCCGCTCCGCGTTAGGCCGCATCGTCGGCAAGGAGTACTTTGAAATGACCTTTCTCCTGTTCCAGGCGTTCTTGCTGATGGCCGCCGCCTACTTCCTCGGCGCCTTCCTCGGCTGCTGGTGGCGACGCACCTTTTACGCCCCGATCGAAACGCGCACGATGCCTGCCGCCGAGCCCGTAGCGGCCGGTGCCGCGATTTCGGGCGCGGGGGCGCTGAATGTTCCGCGCTCCGATCCGATCCCCGTGCAGCCGCGCATCGAGTACGTCGATACTCCGCAGACCACCGTGGACAGACACCGCTTTGAGCGCGCGCTATCGGGTGTGGGGCGTCTCGAAGAGGACGAGGTCGCAGGCGAATCCGAGATGCCGCCGCCGACCGCATCGACGCCAGCACCAGCCGTCACCGAGGCGGCGCCCCATTTTGAGGCCGCACCTCGACCACCGGTTACCCGTGCGCCGATTGAGGACATGCCAAAGCCCGATCTCGCCGCAGCAAAGACGACTGACGATGCGATGGCGGCAGCCGCCGCCGCAGCCGCTGCGGCCATCGGCATTGCCGCCAGGAGCCGTGCGGCGGCCGAGACCACCCGACGGACCGCACCGCCCGTCGTAACGGCAGCATCAGTATCCCATCCCGTAGCCGCGTCCGGCGGCATGGCCGGCGTCGCCGCCGATGTGCGTACGCCGCCGCTGGTGCCTGCCGACAGCCAGGATCTGAAACTCATCGCTGGAGTGGACGATGCGGCCGAGCGCGCGCTGCACAGTCTGGGCGTCTGGCGTTATGCCGACATCTCCCGGTGGACAGCCGGCGATGTCGCCTCTGTCAATGCCGCGCTCGGGAGCCAGGGCCGCGTTCAGCGCCAGAACTGGATCGAGCAGGCAGCCGTGCTCGCCAAGGGCGCACACACGCTCTATGCCCGCCGACGCCTGCGTGGCGAATTGGCCTCGGCGTTCCCCACCGAAACGGCGCGACCAGCACGAGGACCAGTGCCAGGTGCTGCCGCTGAACCCCTGCTTCCCGCTGAACCTACGCCCGCTTCGGCTCCGCGCTCGCCGCAAGCATCAGCGTCCGCCGCCGCCGTCGCGGTGGCTGCGGCCGCCGCCGCCGCCACCCGGGGCCGCGCCGCTGCGACGGGACAACGGCCGCTGATGCCGGTGCGTGCTCCGCGGCCCGTCATCAGCGAGATCGGAAGCGGGCCTGTCCCGGCTGCCGCCGAGCCACCTCCGGCCAAATCGCCGCCGCCGCCGCCCGCAGCACCACCGGCTCCTGCACCGCAACCACCTGTGGCCATGGCCGCCGCGCAGTCGCTACAGCGCATCCGTGGTATCGATCAGGCCGCTGAGCGCGTTCTCAACGAGCACGACATCACACGCTATGAGCAGATCGCACGCTGGACGGCGACCGAGGTCGACTACTTCAACGAACTCCTCGATATGCCCGGGCGCGTCAGCCACCAGAATTGGATCGAACAGGCGCAGGTGCTCGCCCGCGGTGCCACGACGTTGTTCGCACGCCAGTACGACTCCGGATTGATGCAGATCCCCGGAGGAGCCGCTGCCGTCGCCGCCGCCGCGGCTTCCGCCGCCGTTCCGGCAGAGTCGCGTGCGCGGCCCTCGCGGCTCGTTGACGCGATGCGCCAGAACATGGAACGCAGCGCAGACCCGGCCCGCGGGCCAGAGCGCGCGCCTCCGCCCGTCCCCGCTGCGGCGCCATCATCGGAGGCCACGCCGGCGACGGCACCGTCGGCTGATGCGCCGTCTGCCCCCTCACAAATGCAAACAGCGGCACCGGCCGGATCGACGACGGCCTCTCGAACAGACGTCTCGAGCCTGCGCTCGGTTCGCTCCGAGGCGCTACGTTCGGTTCGTTTCCCCACGAGCAGCGTGAGCGAAGATCTAAAGCGCATCCGAGGTATCGGCGTACTGATCGAGAAGAAGCTCAATTCGCTCGGCATCTCGTCCTACGACCAGATCGCCAACTGGACCGCAGCCGATATCGCGCACGTCAGCGAGGTGCTCGACTTCCGCGGTCGCATCGAGCGCGAGAATTGGGTGGAGCAGGCGCGCATCTTGTCCGCCGGAGGACAGACCGAGTTCTCCAGGCGTCGCGACCGCGGCGAAGCAGGCTGACCCACAGCCGCAGCGCCGCACGACACTACGACGCCACCTGGCGCAGCCCAGTTCGCGCGGCACGCAAGCGTCGGCGGGAACTCGGCCGGAACTACGCCTCGTCCGCGCGCTCAAGAAACGTTGCGATCGCATCCAGTGTCGGCTTGTCGTGCAGGAGCGGAGCGTGCCCCTCGTCCGGCACAACGTGGTTCGTCAATGCCGGGTGCCGCGCCGCCATGGCTTCTGTCGTGGCGGCCGACAGCAGGTCGGAGTTGGCGCCGCGGATCACCAAGGCCGGAACGCGCTTCAACGCGTCGAACTGCGGCCAAAGCGTTGGCATTGGTCCCTCGAACACCGACAGCGATCGGGCGACCTTGGCGTCATAGCCCGGGGCAGGACGTCCGCCCTTTTCGTTGTAGAGTTGCCGTGCGATTTCCATCCAGCGCTCGGGCGGGATGTTGGGAAACTGGCGCTGGTTGATCTCACGCGCGATGCGCGCCGCATCTTCCCACGACCGGGGCACGGGTGTCTTGCCGACATAGCCGGCGATCCGCAGCAGCCCTTCCGTTTCCACTACCGGTCCGATGTCGTTGAGCACGACCGCGCCGATCGCCGACGGCTGCACGGCCGCCATCACCATGGCGATGAGTCCGCCGCGCGACGTGCCGATCACCGCGACCTCAGACAAATCGCAGCGCGTCAGGTAGTCGATCGCATCGAGCATCTCCACCGGCACGGCGTAATTGCGCCAGTCCTTGTCGTACTCAGAAAAGCCCCGTCCGCGCGTGTCGAGGGTGAACACGTCACGCGGGGACTTCGAATGCTGCGATAGCGTCGTCGCCAGGACATGGAAATCGCGGCTGTTACGCGTCAGTCCAGCGAGGCACAGCACCGGCCTGCGATCGCTCCTCCGGTGCGCCCGGTAGCGGCGTCCATAAAGCCTCAGCCCGTCGCGCGTCGTGAAGTAGATTTCTTCGAATGCCTGCACGCCCGCGTCCATCTGCATGCTCTTCTCTCGTCGTCTTGCGCAGCCTGACAGAGGCCGCTGTGTGGGTTGGCGGCGAAGCTAGAGCAGCCTGAGCGGCGTGTGAAGCATTGGCGAAGCATTGCCACGAACGGGTTGCACCGTCGCAGGCTATCGTTTCACCCGCCACAGGTCCTGGTCGAGCCGCAGCGCCGGTTGATCACCGATCCGCGCCCGGTAGATCTGGATGTTGGACAGCACCTTGCCCACGTATTCGCGCGTTTCCTCGAAGGGAATGCGCTCGATCCAGTCCACCGCGTCGAGGCTGTTGGTGCGCGGATCGCCGAACGCGCGGATCCATTGGCGGGCGCGGCCGGGGCCGGCGTTGTAGCCGGCAAGCGTCAAGGGATAGTTGCCCTCGAATTCCGCCATGCGGTCACCGATATAGGCCGAGCCGATCATGGTGTTGTAGACCTTATCGGACAGCAGCCGAGGGATGTCGCATTTGATCTTGTGATCGCGGCACACGTGCCGGGCGGTGATGGGCATCACCTGGAGGAGCCCGCGCGCGCCGGCGCCCGAGACGATCTGCGTGTTGAATTCCGTCTCCTGGCGCGCGATACCGAGCAGGAAGGCGGGCTCGGGTGGATCGCGCAGCGGCGCGTAGGCCGGAAACGCCTTGGTCGGATAGGAATAGATGATCAGGTTGTGGCCGTCCGCGAGCGCCGACTTGGCGATCCTGAGAGATATCTGTGTATCTCCCAACGCATCGGCGAGGTGAGCGACGAGCCCTGACCAGGCTTCGCTCGACAACACTGTGCGAGCATTGGCGAGGAAGGGCCGCGTGATGCTGGCGCCGAGCCCGGCGCGATCGGCGATGACGGCCGCGCGCAACGAATCGAGCGATCGCAACGTCTTCTCCTCGGCCTCGCTAGCGCGGACCGGTGGGCCGATCTCGAGCGACTGATTGCCGGGCTTCAATCTCTGTAGTGCCAGTAGGCCGTGGAACGTATCGCGCTCGCGCGTCGCGCGGTCATAATAGCCGCGTGCCTCGTTCTTCCGCCCGAGGGCCTCCAGCGTGCGGCCGATCCAGTAGTCGCCCTTCGATCGGCTAAGCGGACCATCGGCCACATCGCGCATCGCCTGGAAGTGCGACAGCGCCTTGTCATGGTCCTTGAGGTAGCGCATGGCGATCCAGCCCGCCATGAAGCGCTGCTCTTTGAGCGGGTTGACGGTAAGCGGCCCGGCATCGCGTACCAGCTCGTAGGCGAGCTTGGGATTGTCGCGCTCGAGCGCCTCATAGGCGTTTGCCCGCCGCTCGTCCCACCAGTCGTCAGGGCTGACGATGAGCTTAGCATCGGTTGGCGCCGACAACAGGATCTTGACCGCCTCGCTCGACTTGTTCTGCCGGCGCAAGAGCTGGATCTTCTGGAAGGCAAGGCCCCAATCGGCGTTGCCGTCAGCCGGCAGTGCGGCGATCAGCTTGTTCGCTGAGTCGGAGCGCAGATAGACGGCAAGACGCGCCTCCGCCGCTTTGCGTTCTGCCTCGGGCAGCAGCGGGATGACGCGGCGGATGACGGCAGCTTGGGCCTGGCGCCCGGCTTTCCATCGCCGGTCCGACAGCAACAGCCGGTCGAGCCGCCAGCGGTGGTCGG
This sequence comes from Hyphomicrobiaceae bacterium, assembly GCA_020638035.1. Taxonomy (GTDB): domain Bacteria; phylum Pseudomonadota; class Alphaproteobacteria; order Rhizobiales; family Hyphomicrobiaceae; genus JAEUMD01. The sequence goes on along the minus strand of JACKJI010000002.1, from coordinate 143,621 downwards.
CCGCGGTCAGCAGTGATCCCAACCGTGCAAGGACGTCGTCCTCCAGCGCTGTGGGTATGTCGCCCTCGCGCCAGACGTGGGCGGTCAGGGCCTGTGCCTTGTCCTTTTCGCCCATCGCCAGGTAGGCCGAGGCGAGTGCGGCCTCGCCGATTGCCGTCTGCGGTTTGCCGTCGGGGAAGAGGGCGCGGATGTCCTGCGGCGATCCACCTTTGGTGAACAGCGCCGTCTCCATGCGCTCGGTCAGCAACCCGCGTTGTGGCCAGGCGGGGTTCTGGTCGAGGAAATCGCGATAATCGCGCGCATTGCCGATGCCGCGCACAAGCCGATACCAGGCGACGAGCTTTCGGGCGTTGGGATCGGCAAGCCCGGCGGCCGTGGCGTCGGCGGCTTCGACGTCGCCCTTGCCGAGCCGCGCGAACGCCGTCTTCACACGCGCGAGATCCTCGTCTGAAATATCGTGCTTCATAACCGGCGCAATGACACCGTCGGCATAGCGGCGATACTCCACCTCTCCTGGGCTGTCGGCACTCGGCCGCGGTGCCAGCCGTTTGCTCGGTGTGTCGGGCATCGCCGCAGGAGGCGGCGGCGAGACAGCGGGCGCTGCCAGCCGAGAGCCGCGTGCCGGACTGGGGTTTGGAGCCGGCACCTGCGCCATCAGTTGGCGACCGGCCTTTTCCTGTGCCGCCGCTTCAGGCGTAACAGCCCCAAGGCCGATGAGCAGGATGCAGGCCCGCGCCGCTGTCCAGCACAGGTTGCGGCCTCGGATTTTCTTCCAGCGGGGGGATGCCTCGAGCGGAGCCTGGGCCATGGCAGCGGTGGTTGGCATGCGATCCTTCCAGAGTGTGGGGTTCCGAGACTGGAGGTGTGCAGCCGTCTTGCGGCACGAGGAGCGAGCGCCTAATGTCGCCGGCATTCGCGCGACGCTGCGCCGGATCGTGGTGCGCGGCAGGGTACTGACCATCCACCGAGGGTCAAGCCAAGGTCGCCAGCAGCCTTTCAGTCCGGCGCGAGTTGGGCGACAAGAAGGCACAGACTCAGTCGAATGAGGCACGGGCGGCGTGCCGGTGCCCGGGATCGGTTCTCGGGCGTCGTGTCGACCGCCGAGGATCGGGACGTTTATCATGTTCAAGGGCTCAAACACAGCGCTCATCACGCCGTTCCGCAATGGTGCGGTGGACGAGAAGGCGCTGGCCGACATCGTCGAATGGCAGATCCGGGAAGGCACGCACGGCCTCGTCCCGGTCGGCACAACCGGTGAAAGCCCGACACTCGACTACGACGAGCACAAGCGCGTCATCGAGATTACGATCGAGGTGGCGGCGGGCCGCGTGCCGGTCATCGCCGGTACGGGGTCGAACTCGACGGCGGAGGCAATCGAGCTCTCGCAGCATGCCGAGAAGGCGGGGGCTAACGGCCTGCTCATCGTCACGCCCTATTACAACAAGCCGACGCAGGAAGGGCTCTATCAGCACTTCAAGGCGATCAACGATGCGGTGAGTACGCCGATCGTCATCTACAACATTCCCGGGCGTTCGGTGGTCGATATGTCGGTTGCCACCATGGCGCGGCTCTATGAGCTGAAGAACATTGTTGGCGTGAAGGATGCGACAGCCAATCTCGCTCGCGTCACGCAGCAGCGTCTCGCGATGGGGCCGGACTTCATTCAGCTTTCTGGTGAGGACGCCACGGCTCTGGGCTTCATGGCGCATGGTGGGCACGGCTGCATCTCAGTCGCTTCCAACGTTGCCCCGCGCCTGTGCGCCGACTTCCAGAATGCGTGCATGGCGGGCGACTTCAAGAGCGCGCTGGCATTGCAGGACAAGCTGATGCCGCTGTTCGATGCGATGTTCGTGGAGACCAACCCGGGACCGGTGAAGTATGCCGTCTCGCGTGTCGGGCTGTGTACGGCCGAGGCACGCCTGCCGATGGTGCCGGTGTCGGAAGAGACCCGGCGCATCGTCGACGCCGCCTTGGAGAAGGCCGGGCTCTTCGATAAGTCCGCCCGAGCCGCCGAGTAGCGTTGCCGACCTCACATTCCCGAACGAGGATCAGGGCCAATGGCCGCTGCCAAGGACGACGGCCGCAAGCGGATTGCCGAAAACCGCAAGGCCCGCTTCGAGTTCCGCATCGGCGAGGACGTCGAGGCGGGGCTGGTGCTGACCGGCACTGAAGTGAAATCGCTGCGCAAGGGCCAAGCCAACATCGCGGAGAGCTATGCCTCCGTCGAGGATGGCGAGCTGTGGCTCATCAACGCGTATATCGCCGAGTATCCGGAGGCGGGACCGTTCTTCCAGCATGAGCCCCGTCGCAAGCGCAAGCTGCTGGTCTCCAAACGCGAGCTGCACAAGCTCGCCATCGCCATTGAGCGCAAGGGCATGACGCTGGTGCCCTTGTCGATCTACTTCAACGCCCGGGGGCGTGCGAAGCTGAAGCTGGCACTCGCCGAGGGCAAGAAGCTGCACGACAAACGTGAGGATGCCGCCAAGCGCGACTGGAACCGGCAGAAGGCCCGGCTGATGCGGGAGAAGGGCTGAGCTTCCGGTAGCGCGACTGAATCGCAGCCCGGAGCAGCCACGACGGCCCGCGTGCGAGGTCAGGGCTGGTCTCAAGGCCGGTCCAAGACGCCCTTTCGCGGCCCGGGCGGCATCAAATCAGCCACATTGGGCTTGATGCGGCAGCAGACACGCACTAGAGACACGGGCGCAACGTGCGCGTCGGCCGGCCCGTCCGTGCCCGCGCGGCGCATCTGTCCCGCTGGGTAAGGAATTGAAGACATGGCCAAGGCAAAATTCGAGCGGACGAAGCCGCACTGCAACATCGGCACGATTGGTCACGTTGACCACGGCAAGACGTCTTTGACGGCGGCGATCACGAAGGTTCTGGCTGAGAAGGGCCAGGCTCAGTATTCGGCCTACGACCAGATCGACAAGGCTCCCGAGGAGCGCGAGCGCGGCATCACGATCTCGACGGCGCACGTGGAGTACGAGACGGACAAGCGCCACTACGCGCACGTCGACTGCCCCGGCCACGCGGATTATGTGAAGAACATGATCACGGGCGCGGCGCAGATGGACGGTGCGATCCTGGTCGTGTCGGCGGCCGATGGCCCGATGCCGCAGACGCGCGAGCACATTCTTCTGGCCCGCCAGGTCGGCGTTCCGGCGCTTGTGGTGTTCCTGAACAAGGTCGACATGGTCGACGATCCCGAGCTTCTGGAGCTGGTGGAGATGGAGGTTCGCGAGCTTCTGTCGAGCTACCAGTTCCCCGGCGACGACATCCCGATCGTTAAGGGTTCTGCGCTGTGCGCACTTGAAGACAAGCAGCCCGAACTTGGCAAGCAGGCGATCCTGGCGCTGATGGACGCGGTTGACGCCTACATCCCGCAGCCGGACCGTCCGAAGGACCAGCCGTTCCTGATGCCGATCGAGGACGTGTTCTCGATCTCGGGCCGCGGCACGGTTGTGACGGGCCGTATCGAGCGCGGCGTCGTGAAGGTGGGCGAGGAAGTTGAGATCGTGGGCATCCGCGACACGTCGAAGACGACGGTTACGGGCGTCGAGATGTTCCGCAAGCTTCTGGACCAGGGCGAGGCTGGCGACAACGTCGGCTGCCTGCTGCGTGGTGTTGATCGCGAGGGCGTGGAGCGCGGCCAGGTTCTGTGCAAGCCGGGCTCGATCAAGCCGCACAAGAAGTTCACGGCTGAGGCCTACATCCTGACGAAGGAGGAGGGCGGTCGTCATACGCCGTTCTTCACCAACTACCGTCCGCAGTTCTACTTCCGCACGACGGACGTGACGGGCGTTTGCACGCTGCCTGAGGGCACGGAGATGGTGATGCCGGGCGACAACGTTACGATGGCGGTCGAGCTGATCACGCCGATCGCGATGGAGGAGAAGCTGCGCTTCGCCATCCGCGAAGGCGGCCGCACCGTCGGCGCAGGCGTCGTCGCGAAAATCACGGAATAAGGGGTGCCCGGGAACTCGGCTCTCGGTTTCAAGGACTGGACAAGTGGACGGGGTGGGCGGAAGCTCGCCCCGTTTGCATGAGGACCGGTGTGCATGGCTAACAGGGGCGCAGGTGTGGCAATGATCGTCGTGACTTCAAATGACCTTCCCGGCTACCGAATCGTTCGTCACCTCGGCGTGGCACGCGGCATCTCGGTGCGTTCGCGATCGATCGTCGGCAACATCGGCGCCTCGATCCAGATCCTGTTTGGCGGCAATATTTCCGTCTACACCAAGCTTGCCGAGCAGGCCCGCCAGGAGGCCTTCGACCTGTTGATCAGCCAGGCCGAACGGATGGGCGCAAATGCCATCATTGCCATGCGCTATGATGCCAACGAGATGGCGGCCGCAGTGACCGAGGTGCTGGCGTACGGTACGGCGGTCGTGGTCGAGTCTATTTGATTTTACAACATTTTTTGCGCGCACCATGGGGTGGATGTGGCAAAGGTGCAGCGTGCAAGCGGATTCTGAGATTGGTGCGTGACAAGTCCTGAACTTTCAGCTAAACGTCCCCGTTCCCGAGACCAGAAGAGAGCGCATGTCAAGGGTGCTCATCGAGGGGTGTAGCTCAATTGGCTAGAGCGTCGGTCTCCAAAACCGAAGGTTGGGGGTTCGAGACCCTCCACCCCTGCCAGCTATTGTGACGAGCCGGATTCGCCAGCGAGGGCAGCGGATCTGGTGCGTTGGTCTGTGTGACGCATGCTATTTCGGCGATCGCCGGACCGAGTGGAATTTGCCCTGCCGAGCTTAGGTGATTGATGGCCAAGAACCCGTTCGAGTTCATCCAGGAAGTGCGCACCGAGACCGCCAAGGTCACGTGGCCGACCTGGAAGGAGGTCTGGATCACGACCGTGATGGTGCTGATCATGGTGACGCTGGCGTCGATCTTCTTCCTGCTCGCCGATCAGGTCATCGGCTGGCTCGTGAGCCTCGTGCTCCAGATCAGCCGTTAGCACGCGGCGCCGCAGCTGGCGCCCAACTTCAAGGGTGGACGTAGAGATAAGACATGGCGAAGCGCTGGTACATTGTGCACGCCTACACCAACTTCGAGCGCAAGGTGGCTGACGCCATCAAGGAGCGTGCGAAGGCGGCGGGACTGGAAGACCTTTTCGAAGAGGTCATGGTGCCGACCGAGGAGGTGGTAGAGGTGAAGCGCGGCCGCAAGGTTCAGGCGGAGCGCAAGTTCCTGCCGGGCTATGTGCTCGTCAAGATGGAGATGACGGACCCCGCGTTCCTGCTCATCAAGAATACGCCGAAGGTGACGGGCTTCCTAGGCGCCGACAACAAACCGATCCCGATCTCCGAGGATGAGGCGATGCGCATCCTCAACCAGGTGAAGGACGGCGTCGAGCGCCCCAAGCCGTCGATCACGTTCGAGATCGGCGAGCAGGTCAAGGTGGCGGACGGTCCCTTTGCGTCCTTCCAGGGCCACGTCGAAGAAGTCGACGAGGAGCGCGCGCGCCTCAAGGTTGCGGTCTCGATCTTCGGGCGTCCGACGCCTGTGGAGCTGGAGTTCGGGCAGGTGGAGAAAGTCGCCAGCTGACCGGTTTTCTCATGGCCCCATGGCGCCGGTTGGCGACAGGGGCTCGCCGATAAACTTCGGCCGCATCGGTGCGGAGCACCGGTTGCACAACGGTTTCCCGCACACAGACATGTGCGCGGGCTGCAAGTCGCCCGGGTTGTCGTCGGCAGACGTCTGCCGCCCGGCAATCTGGCGAGCCTGATCATCAGGGACGGATGTCCTTGTGCGACCAGGTACGAGTGTGCGGGAGGAAGCGGGCACGAAAGTGGCCGGCGACCTTTGACCGCTAACCCTGGGACGGGTTTTCCCGTCTCGTGTTCATAGGGGATACCATGGCGAAGAAAATAGACGGTTACATCAACCTCCAGGTGCCGGCGGGGAAGGCCAATCCCTCGCCGCCGATCGGCCCTGCGCTCGGTCAGCGCGGCGTCAACATCATGGAGTTCTGCAAGGCCTTCAACGCAAAGTCGAAGGATATCGAGCCCGACACCCCGATTCCGGTGAAGATCACGGTTTTCTCCGACCGCTCCTTCACTTTCGAGATGAAGACGCCGCCGGCGTCCTTCTTCCTGAAGAAGGCGGCAAAGGTAGCCTCGGGCTCCAAGGAGCCCGGTCGCGGCGTCGCCGGCTCCGTCACGATGGAGCAGGTGCGCGAGATCGCCAAGCTGAAGATGAAGGACTTGAACACCGACGACCCCGAGCAGGCGGCACGCACGATCGCCGGCTCGGCTCGCTCGATGGGCATCCGGGTGGTGGAGTAAGACAATGGCAAACATCACTCCAGAGCAGATCAAGGCCACCCGTCTCGCCGGCGGCAAGCGTATGGCAACCGTCGCCAAGGGCATCGACCGCAACAAGCTCTATGCGATCGACGAAGCGGTGAAGCTGGTCAAGGCACGCGCCAAGGCCAAGTTCGATGAGACGATCGAGGTCGCGCTCAATCTGGGCGTCGATCCCAAGCACGCCGACCAGATGGTGCGTGGCGTGTGCCTGCTGCCGAACGGCTCGGGCCGCACGGCCCGCGTCGCCGTGTTTGCACGCGGCGCCAAGGCGGAAGAAGCGAAGGCAGCAGGTGCCGACGTCGTCGGTGCGGAGGAACTGGTCGAGCAGGTTCAGGGCGGTAACATCAACTTCGACCGCTGCATCGCCACGCCCGACATGATGGGTCTCGTCGGTCGCCTCGGCAAGGTGCTGGGCCCGCGCGGCCTGATGCCCAACCCCCGCGTCGGCACGGTGACCATGGACGTCACAACTGCCGTCAAGGGCGCCAAGGGTGGCTCGGTGGAGTTCCGCGTCGAGAAAGCCGGCATCGTGCATGCTGGCGTCGGCAAGGCCTCGTTCGCCGATGCGGCTCTGGTCGAGAACATCAAGGCGTTCGTCGACGCGGTCGTGAAGGCCAGGCCGTCGGGCGCCAAGGGCACGTATTTGAAGCGCGTCTCCATCACCTCGACGATGGGGCCGGGCGTCAAGGTCGACGCCTCAACCGTTTCGAGCGGTCCGGTCGTCTGACGTACCGGGCGGTATATTGATGATCAGGTGCGCGCACGATGTGCGCACCACAGGTTTCCGGGCTTGTCCCGGAAAGCGTCGGGGCCGCGAGGCCCTGGCAGCCTGTCCGAGATTGCAGGTGCAGACGAAGGCAAGTCCTTCCGACGCCTAAGCCACACCGGGGCCTGCATGAGACGGGAGACAATCCGATCGTAACCCGCCGTATGGCATGGGGCTCGTTCGGTTTGAACCTTCTGGGTCGCACCCGTGCCGCCTCTCGCTTCGAGAGCGCGCGGAGGACAGGTCTGAAGCGCCGCATTCGGCAGGGTTCCTCAAGGGAGCTCCAAGAGGCGGCAAGGTGCAACCCGCAGGCGTGCCATTCCGGCAGGTCTGCGTGACTGGGAGAGAGCGTAGTGGAAAGAGCCGCGAAACGTGAGCTCGTGACAGCGCTCCACGAGGTGTTGAAAGACACCGGCGTGGTCGTGGTCGCCCACAACACCGGCATGGTGGCCGCCCAATCCGCGGAGTTCCGCAAGCGCATTCGTGACGCTGGCGGCACCGTGAAGGTGGTCAAGAACCGGCTGGCGAAGCTCGCCATCAAGGACACCGGCGCCGAAGGCATCGGCGATCTGCTGAAGGGGCCGACGATTCTGGCCTATTCGAAGGATCCGATCGCCGCGGCCAAGGTCACCGTCGACTATGCCAAGGGGGTCGACAAGCTCGTCGTCCTCGGTGGCACGATGGGTAACACCGTCCTCGATGCGAGTGGCGTCAAGGCTCTCGCCGAGCTGCCGTCACTGGATGAACTCAGAGCAACGCTGATCGGACTTCTCAACGCGCCGGCGACCAAGATCGCCCGCACGGTCAAGGAGCCCGGAGCTCAGCTCGCACGCGTCATCCAGGCGAAGGCCAGCCAGGGCGAGGCGGCCTGATCCGCGCCAAGGGCACACGCGGCGTAGCGCAAGGCGCGCCGCATCACGAGACGAACGCAGCTTGAATGAACGCTGCAACAGCAACTGAAACTGGTTCAAACCGAAGGAACTACAATCATGACCGATCTCGCAAAGATCGTTGACGATCTGTCCAAGCTCACCGTCCTTGAGGCTGCCGAGCTTGCCAAGATGCTTGAGGAGAAGTGGGGCGTGTCGGCTGCTGCGGCCGTCGCCGTCGCCGCGGCTCCGGGTGCTGCCGCCGCTGCTCCGGTCGAGGAGCAGACCGAGTTCAACGTCATCCTGAAGGCCGGTGGCGAGAAGAAGATCAACGTCATCAAGGAGGTCCGCGCCATCACCGGTCTCGGCCTCAAAGAGGCGAAGGATCTCGTCGAGGCCGGCGGCAAGGCCGTGAAGGAAGGCGTCTCCAAGGACGAGGCGATGAAGATCAAGAAGCAGCTCGAGGATCAGGGCGCGACTGTCGAGCTGAAGTAAGTGAAGAGGGAGTAGGGAGATCGGGACGAAGGGCTAGGGACAGTGCGCACGCGCGCGGTGTTGCTACTCCGAAGTCCTGCTCCCTATTCCCGTCTCGCCGCAGGCGAGAACGAACGGTTCTCCGGAGGATCTCAGGCCGTGGCGGCGGCAATTGGGATCTTCCGGTGAGCCGTTTCAGGCGCGGGGGATGGCGGCCCCCGGGGACTGACTGGGAAAAGGTGCCGATATCGTCAACGGCGCCGGAGCGAAGGAGCGGACATGGCTGAGATGTTCAACGGCCGCAAGCGCATCCGTAAGAAATTCGGTTCGATCCGTGAGGTGGCAGAGATGCCCAACCTCATCGAGGTCCAGAAATCATCCTACGACGACTTCCTGATGGTCAAGGAGCCGCCTGGCGGCCGCGCTGACGATCAGGGCCTGCAGCACGTCTTCAAGTCTGTCTTCCCGATCTCCGACTTCTCCGGCAAGGCGACGTTGGAATTCGTCGGCTACGAGTTCGAGGCGCCGAAGTACGACGTCGACGAGTGCATGCAGCGTGACATGACCTACTGCGCGCCGCTGAAGGTGAAGCTGCGCCTCATCGTGTTCGATATCAACGAGGAGACGGGCTCGAAGTCGGTCAAGGACGTCAAGGAGCAGGACGTCTACATGGGCGACATGCCGCTCATGACCTCCAACGGCACCTTCATCATCAACGGTACAGAGCGCGTGATCGTCTCGCAGATGCACCGCTCGCCGGGCGTCTTCTTCGATCATGACCGCGGCCGCACGCACGCCTCGGGCAAGCTCCTGTTCGCCGCCCGCATCATTCCCTATCGCGGTTCCTGGCTCGACTTCGAGTTCGACGCCAAGGACATCGTCTATGTGCGTATCGACCGTCGCCGCAAGCTGCCGGTGACGACGCTGCTCTATGCGCTGGGTCTCAATGACGAGGAGATCCTCGACACCTTCTACAAGAAGATCCCGATCAAGGATTCCAAGCACGGCTGGAAGATGCCGTTCGTGCCGGAGAAGATGCGCGGCGTGACGCCCGCAGCCGATCTGCGCGATGCCAAGTCTGGCGACGTCATCATCAAGGCGGGCGAGAAGCTCACCGCGAGGAAGGCGCGCGAGTTGGCGGAAGGCGGCCTCAAAGAGCTGCTCGTCTCCTCCGACGATCTCGCCGGCAAGTACCTCGCCGAGGACATCGTCGACATGTCGACGGGCCAGATCTACGCGGAAGCCGGCGCGGAGCTGGACAGCAAGCTTCTGGCAGAACTCAAGGACCAGAAGATCAAGGAATTCCCGATCCTCGACATCGACCATGTCAACATCGGGCCGTTCATCCGCAACACCTTGAACGTCGACAAGAACGCCAACACCGTAGAAGCGTTGATGGACATCTACCGGGTCATGCGCCCGGGCGAGCCGCCGACGATCGAGGCGGCGACCGCGCTGTTCCACGGCCTGTTCTTCGATTCGGAGCGCTATGACCTGTCGGCGGTCGGCCGCGTCAAGATGAACATGCGCCTTGAACTCGACGCACCCGACACCATGCGCACGTTGCGCCGGGAGGACATCCTCGCGGTCATCAAGACGCTGGTCGATCTGCGCGACGGCCGCGGCGACATCGACGACATCGACCACCTCGGCAACCGTCGCGTGCGCTCGGTCGGCGAGCTGATGGAGAACCAGTACCGCGTCGGTCTGCTGCGCATGGAGCGCGCCATCAAGGAGCGCATGTCGTCGGTCGATATCGACACGGTGATGCCGCAGGACCTGATCAACGCCAAGCCGGCGGCCGCTGCCGTGCGCGAGTTCTTCGGTTCCTCGCAGCTCTCCCAGTTCATGGACCAGACCAACCCGTTGTCCGAGATCACGCACAAGCGGCGTCTCTCGGCGCTGGGTCCGGGCGGTCTGACGCGTGAGCGTGCCGGCTTCGAGGTGCGCGACGTGCATCCGACGCACTACGGCCGCATCTGCCCGATCGAGACTCCGGAAGGCCCCAACATCGGCCTCATCAACTCGCTCGCCACCTTCGCGCGCGTCAACAAGTACGGCTTCATCGAGAGCCCCTACCGCAAGGTCAAGGACGGCAAGGTGACCGACGAGGTGCTCTACCTCTCCGCCATGGAGGAGATGCGCCACCACGTCGCCCAGGCCAATGCCGAGATCGACGACAAGGGCCGCCTCTCCGACGACCTCGTCACCTGCCGTTATCAGGGCGACGTGATGCTCGTGCCGAAGGACCGCGTCGACTACATCGACGTGTCGCCCAAGCAGCTCGTGTCGGTGGCCGCCGCGCTGATCCCGTTCCTCGAGAACGACGACGCCAACCGCGCGCTGATGGGCTCCAACATGCAGCGTCAGGCGGTGCCCTTGATCCGCGCCGAGGCGCCGCTCGTCGGCACCGGCATGGAAGAAGTGGTTGCCCGCGATTCCGGTGCCGCGATCGCTGCCCGCCGCACGGGTATCGTCGATCAGGTCGACGCAACCCGTATCGTTATCCGCGCCACCGAGGAGACGGATGCCTCAAAGCCGGGCGTCGACATCTACCGTCTGCGCAAGTTCCAGCGCTCCAACCAGAACACCTGCATCAACCAGCGTCCACTGGTGAAGGTGGGTGACAGCGTCAAGGCGGGCGAGATCCTGGCCGACGGTCCCTCCACCGACCTTGGTGATCTGGCACTCGGCAAGAACGTGCTCGTCGCGTTCATGCCGTGGATGGGCTACAACTTCGAAGACTCGATCTTGATGAGCGAGCGCGTCGTCTCCGACGACGTCTTCACCTCGATCCACATCGAGGAGTTCGAGGTGATGGCCCGCGACACCAAGCTGGGCCCCGAGGAGATCACGCGCGACATTCCGAACGTGTCGGAAGAGGCGCTGAAGAACCTCGACGAGGCGGGCATCGTCTACATCGGTGCCGAGGTGCATCCGGGCGACATCCTGGTCGGCAAGATCACGCCGAAGGGCGAGAGCCCGATGACGCCGGAAGAGAAGCTTCTGCGCGCCATCTTCGGCGAGAAGGCTTCCGACGTGCGTGACACCTCGTTGCGCCTGCCGCCGGGCGTGTCGGGCACCATCGTCGAGGTGCGTGTCTTCAACCGCCATGGCGTCGACAAGGACGAGCGCGCGATGGCGATCGAGCGCGAGGAGATCGAGCGTCTCGCCAAGGACCGTGACGACGAGCTGCAGATTCTCGACCGCAACGTCTATGCGCGTCTCAAAGACGTGCTGATGGGCAAGGAAGTCGCCAAGGGGCCGAAGGGTGCGCGCAAGGGCACCAAGATCGACGAGGCCGTGCTTGATGACATCCCGCGCTCGCAGTGGTGGGAGATCGGGCTCGCCGACGAGAAGGCGCAGGCCGAGGTCGAGGCCATCGGCAAGCAGTACGAGGACGCCAAGAAGAGCCTCTCCAACCGCTTCGCCGACAAGGTCGAGAAGCTGCAGCGCGGCGACGAACTGCCGCCCGGCGTCATGAAGATGGTCAAGGTCTTCGTCGCCGTGAAGCGCAAGATCCAGCCGGGCGACAAGATGGCCGGCCGGCACGGCAACAAGGGTGTCGTGTCGATGATCGTGCCGCAGGAGGACATGCCGTTCCTCTCCGACGGCACGCCCGTCGACGTCGTCTTGAATCCGCTCGGCGTGCCCTCGCGCATGAACGTCGGCCAGATCCTGGAGACGCATCTGGGCTGGGCCTGCCGCGGGCTCGGCCGCCTCGTCGACGAGGCGCTGGAGAAGTGGCGCGAGTCGGGTGAGGGCCGCGCGCTGCGCGAGATCATGGACAAGGTCTATGACTCCGGCGAGATCCCCAAGGGTGCCAAAGACGAGGACATCGTCGTCATAGCCGAGAACCTGAAGAAGGGCGTGCCGATCGCGACGCCCGTGTTCGACGGCGCGCACGAGGCCGACATCGTCGATCTGCTGCAGATGGCAGGGTTCGACTCCACCGGCCAGGTGACGTTGTTCGATGGGCGCACTGGCGAGCCGTTCGATCGCAAGGTGACGGTCGGCTACAAGTACATCCTGAAGCTGCACCATCTCGTCGACGACAAGATCCACGCGCGCTCCATCGGCCCCTACTCGCTCGTCACCCAGCAGCCGCTGGGCGGCAAGGCGCAGTTCGGCGGCCAGCGCTTCGGCGAAATGGAGGTGTGGGCGCTCGAAGCCTATGGCGCCGCCTACACGCTTCAGGAAATGCTGACGGTGAAGTCGGACGACGTCGCCGGCCGCACCAAGGTCTACGAGGCGATCGTCCGTGGTGATGATGCCTTCGAGGCCGGCGTGCCGGAGAGCTTCAACGTGCTCGTCAAGGAGATGCGCGCGCTGGGCCTCAACGTCGAGCTGATCAACTCCGAGGAGCCGCTGATCGAGGAGGAGGCTGCGGAGCCGAGCAAGGCGCTGCCGCCAGCCGCCGAATAGACAACCGGGCAGCGCCGGCAGCTGATGCCGGCGCGCCCGACGACGTCAGCGTTGCGGGGCAGCATGCCGCGTGCGCCCGCGAGCACGAAAGAACAAGCGCCCGCTTGAGCGGGCCGCGACTGGACCCGATAGCCGCCACGGGTCATGAGAGCCATCAACGAGCGGGGCAGGCCGCGCGCCTCGCGAGGAGAGAGAGCCGATGAACGAGATCAACAACATCTTCAAGCAGCAGGCCCCCCTGCCGTCGTTCGATCAGATCAAGATCTCGATCGCATCGCCCGAGGACATTCTGTCGTGGTCCTACGGCGAGATCAAGAAGCCCGAGACCATCAACTACCGCACCTTCAAGCCCGAGCGCGACGGCCTCTTCTGCGCGCGCATCTTCGGCCCCATCAAGGATTACGAGTGCTTGTGCGGTAAGTACAAGCGCATGAAGTACAAGGGCCTCATCTGCGAGAAGTGCGGTGTCGAGGTGACGCTTGCCAAGGTGCGCCGCGAGCGCATGGGCCACATCGAGCTGGCCGCGCCCGTCGCCCACATCTGGTTCCTGAAGTCGCTGCCCTCGCGCATCGGCCTCTTGCTCGACATGGCGCTGAAGGACCTGGAGCGTGTTCTCTATTTCGAGAACTACATCGTCATCGAGCCCGGCATCACGCCCTTCAAGGAGCGCCAGCTGCTCTCTGAGGAGCAGTACAACCAGGCCTTTGACGAATTCGGCCCCGACAGCTTCACCGCCGGCATCGGTGCCGAGGCGATCCGCGAGCTGCTGTCAGGCATGGACCTGCCGCAGATCCGTGACGACTTGCGCCAGGAGATCGCCGAGGCGACCACGGACTTGAAGCCCAAGAAGCTCGGCAAGCGTCTGAAGGTGATCGAGGCGTTCCTGGAGTCGGGCAACCGGCCCGAGTGGATGATCCTGACGCACGTGCCGGTGATCCCGCCCGAGCTGCGCCCGCTGGTGCCGCTCGACGGTGGCCGCTTCGCGACCTCTGACCTCAACGATCTCTACCGCCGCGTCATCAACCGCAACAACCGCCTCAAGCGGCTGATGGAGTTGCGCGCGCCCGACATCATCATCCGCAACGAGAAGCGCATGCTGCAGGAGGCCGTCGACGCGCTGTTCGACAACGGTCGCCGTGGCCGCGTCATCACGGGTGCCAACAAGCGTCCGCTGAAGTCCTTGGCCGACATGCTGAAGGGCAAGCAGGGCCGCTTCCGCCAGAACCTGCTCGGCAAGCGCGTCGACTATTCGGGCCGCTCGGTGATCGTCGTTGGTCCGGAACTGAAGCTGCACCAGTGCGGCCTGCCCAAGAAGATGGCGCTCGAGCTGTTCAAGCCGTTCATCTACGCCCGCCTGCAGACGCTCGGGCAGGCGGCAACGGTGAAGCAGTCCAAGAAGCTCGTCGAGAAGGAGCGCCCGGAGGTCTGGGACGTGCTCGACGAGGTGATTCGCGAGCATCCCGTGCTCCTGAACCGCGCCCCGACGCTTCACCGTCTCGGCATTCAGGCCTTTGAGCCGGTGCTGATCGAGGGCAAGGCAATCCAGCTGCATCCGCTCGTCTGCGCCGCCTTCAACGCCGACTTCGACGGCGACCAGATGGCCGTGCACGTTCCGCTGTCGCTCGAGGCACAGCTGGAAGCGCGCGTGCTGATGATGTCGACCAACAACATCCTGCATCCTGCCAACGGCTCGCCCATCATCGTGCCGAGCCAGGACATTGTGCTTGGTCTCTACTATCTGTCGATGATCCACGACGGCGAGCCGGGTGAGGGCATGCTGTTCGCCTCGGTTCCCGAGATCCACCACGCGCTGGAGGCGGGCGCGGTGACGCTGCACGCCAAGATCAAGGGTCGGGTCACGACGCTTGACGAGGAGGGCAAAGAGGTTGCCAGGGTCTACGACACGACGCCGGGCCGTATGCTGCTGGGCGAGCTGCTGCCGCGTGTCGGCGGCGTCAGGTTCGAACTCGTCAACCAGCTTCTGACCAAGAAGGCCATCTCCGGCATGATTGATGCCGTCTACCGCAACTGCGGTCAGAAGGAGACGGTCATCTTCTGCGACCGCATCATGGCGCTGGGCTTCTATCACGCCTTCAAGGCGGGCATCTCGTTCGGCAAGGACGACATGCTGATCCCCGACACCAAGCACGCGATCGTCGAGGAGACGGACAAGCTCGTCGCGGAGTTCGAGCAGCAGTACAACGACGGCCCTATCACCAGCCCGAGGCGCACAACAGGTGGTTGACGCCGGTCGAAGTGCACCGACCAGGATTCCGCGAGATGATGGACCTGCATCCGGCTGTGCAGAAGGACCAAGACCGGCCGCGATCGGCCGACTTAACCTGGTCTATGATGAGCTATTCAAGTCGCGGCCGCTCCACCCAGATGCGCGCCAGCTGGCGGCGATGCGCGGCCTGATGACTCAGTTTCGGGTGAGATCACGAGATGGGATCAAATCGAACTTCAAGGAAGGCTTGTCGGTTCTGGAGTACTAACTCCACCCACGGCGCCCGCAAGGGTCTCGCCGACACCGCCTTGAAAACGGCGAACTCCGGCTACCTGACGCGCCGTCTCGTCGACGTCGCCCAGGACGCCATCATCTCGGAAGAGGATTGCGGCACCGACGCCGGTATCAAGGTGCAGGCTGTCGTCGACGCCGGCCAGGTTAATGTCTCGCTTGCTGGCGCGCGTCCTAGGCCGCAACACGCAGGAGGATGTGCTCGATCCGGCCACGGGTGAGGTGATCGTCAAGGTCGGCGAGCTGATCGAGGAGCGCCATGCCGAGGCCATTGCCAAGGCTGAGGTGCAGGAGGTGCGTATCCGCTCCGTGCTCACCTGCGAGACGGTGACGGGCGGCGCCGCTTAAGGCGGTTGTGACTCGGGCAGGCGGTGTACCCGCGTCAACATCGGCGAGGCGGTGGGCGTCATCGCCGCCCAGTCGATCGGCGAGCCGGGTACGCAGCTTACCATGCGTACCTTCCACATCGGTGGCACCGCGCAGGTGGTCGATACGTCATTCATCGAGTCGAACTTCAACGGCACGGTGAAGATCAAGAACCGCGCCATGGTGAAGGACAGCCAGGGCCGTCTCACCGCCATGGGCCGTAACATGGCGATCGTCATCGTCGACCAGGGCGGCAAGGAACTCGCCACCCACAAGGCGCCCTACGGTGCGCGTCTGCACGTCGACGACGGCGACAAGGTCAAGCGTGGCACCAAGCTCGCCCAATGGGATCCCTATACGCGTCCCATCCTGACCGAGGTCGACGGCACGGTGGCGTTCGAGGATCTGATCGAGGGCGCTTCGGTGCGCGAGCAGACCGACGAGGTCAAGGGCTCGACCAACCGCGTCGTCATCGACTGGCGTGCCACGCCGCGTGGCGCGGAGCTGAAACCCGCTGTCGTCATCAACGACGGCAAGGGCAAGCCAGTGAAGGTTGAGCGCGGTGGCGATGCCCGCTACTTGCTGCCGGTGGAAGCCATTCTGTCGGTGGACACTGGTGCTAAGGTCAAGGCCGGCGACGTGTTGGCACGCATTCCCATGGCCTCGGCAAAATCAGGTGACATCACCGGCGGTCTGCCGCGCGTCGCCGAGCTGTTCTGAAGCCTGCTGGTCAGGCTGATCACGCCATCATTGCCGAAGCGCCTCTGGCACCATCGAGTTCTCGGCAAGGACTAGCAAGAACAAGCAGCGCATCACGATTCGCCGGACGATGAGAACACCGAGCCTGTCGAGTACCCAGATCCTGCGCGGCAAGCTCTGGTGGTCCATATGGCGACTACGTTGAGCGCCGTGGCGACTATGTCTCAATACGCCAACTTGCTCCGCAGGCATCGATATTCTCGCCATCAAAGGCGTGAGTATTGGCGTTCTATCTCATCAACGAGATCTTAGGACGTTCAACAATCTGCAGGGTGTGACCATCAACGACAAGCATATCGAAGTGATCGTCCGGCAGATGCTGCAGAAGGTGGAGGATCGTCGATTCGGGTGAAACCGACTTCCGGGCGAGCAGGTCGATCGGCTGGAGTTCGATGCGAAGAACTCTCGCTATCGAGAAGGAAGGCAAGCGCATCGCCACGGCGACTCCGGTCCGCTCGGCATCACCATGTTCGCCAGTAAGGTGACCCGCTCGTCGATTTCCCGCAGCGTCGTTCCAGGGAAACGACGCGCGTCCTCACCGACGCTGCGGTCAGCCGGTGCGCCGATACGCCTGAGGGTCTGAAGGAGAACGTCATCGTTATCGACTGATCCCGGCCGGCACGGGCGGCATGCTGCGTCGCCTGCGCAAGGTGGCAGCCCGCCGCGACGAGCTGATTGCCAAGGAGCAGGCGAAGGCCGATGCCGAGAAGGCGCTCTCGGGCCCAGCAGACGATGGCGATGGTGTGCTCCTGCGCTGCCGTTGCCGCACGAGCGAAGAGGCGGCCGAATAAGGCACCTCCTTCGCTGGCTACGCGACACAAATTTGTGCTCAGACAGAAGGCCGCGGGCTGATCCCCGCGGCCTTCTGTGTTTGCAGGACAAGAGGACTGCAATGGCCCGCTCGCAGGACTGTCCAAGTGGCGGTCGGCTGCCGCAACCCAATCGAGCCGTGCCTCCCCGCCGCTATGACATCACGAAACCAGTTCGTACTGTTCCCGCTGTAACGGCGCGGCCAAATTGTTGATCAGAACCGTCTCCTTCCAGACAGCACGGCAGCCCGGACCGCTGCCATAACCCGAGACACGAATGATGATGCCCGCACTCTCTTCTGTCGTACCGCGGCCTTGGCAGTTCTGACGACCGCGAGCCTGACCGTCACTAAAAGCGGCTGCCGCGAATAACGCCGAGCCCGACCGCCGCTCCACTCATCAATGAGGCCGCTCCGGAGATGATTCGCGAGCTGGCGCGCGGCTATGGCACGGCTCAGGCTACCAAGGACAACGTTGGAGACCCCATGATCAAGGGCAAGGCCAACAGCCTCGCGTATTCGATCTTCTTCTACGACTGTCAGAAGGGAGCGAACTGCACGTCAGTCCAGTTCCAGGCCGCCTTCGATATCGGCAAGAAGGTCAAGATCGAAATCATCAACGACTGGAACATCAAGAAGCGCTTCGCCAAGGCCGAGCGCAACGACAAGGGCAACGGGGTGTTGCGCATGGATTATTCACTGAACGGCGGCGCAACGCGCGAACACATCGATAATGCGATGGACATGTGGTTCATGCAGCTCAAGGATTTTGCCGCCCACATCGGGTTTCGCGAGTAAATTTGAGTCGGCGGGGCCGCGCGGGCGGCCGTCCCGGCCCCACCACCTCTGGCGCAAGCTCTGACGACGTTTGCCACCGTCAACCAAGCCCGATCCCGCCTTGGATTAGGCCTCGGTGCCCCCGTTGGTCGAGGTTGCACGACCTACGTTTTCCCGCCCAGTTGCGCAGGTATTGCCGCCTGCGGCATTGCGGTGCGAAAAAATTGCCTGTTGGAGTGGGAGCGGCTGTTGACCATCCAGAAACCTGTGTATATAGGTTCCCCACTCTCACGGTAGGCGGTAGGCCAATGCCGCGCGCTGACACGCGCCCGGGCCTAGACGCTATCGTTCGCAAAGCAGAGGACATTTCTGGACCATGATCGCTGGTTTCGCGACCGGCCGATCCTCTGGTTTTTCGTGCCGGGTGCCCGTTTCGCGCGGGTCTCGGCAGTTTCGGCTTGGCGCATGCTCTTCGTTGGGCGCGCGCGAGGGATGGACAAGGCGAATGCCGACGATTCAACAGCTGATCCGGAAGCCCCGGCACCCGAAGACCTACCGCGAGAAGTCGCGCCACATGGAGGCCTGCCCGCAGAAGCGCGGCGTGTGCACTCGCGTCTACACGACGACGCCGAAGAAGCCGAACTCGGCGCTTCGTAAGGTCGCCAAGATTCGCCTGACCAACGGTTTCGAGGTCATCGGCTACATTCCGGGCGAGGGCCACAACCTGCAAGAGCACTCGGTGGTGCTGATCCGTGGCGGCCGCGTCAAGGACTTGCCGGGCGTGCGCTACCACATCGTCCGCGGCGTTCTCGATACGCAGGGCGTCAATGGCCGCAAGCAGCGCCGCTCCAAGTACGGCGCCAAGCGTCCGAAGTGATCGCACTGCGCGATCCTCATGCCGGAGCCGGCGGCTCCGATCGAATGGTTCTTACGCTGCAAAGCGACACTTGAAGGAACGGACCCATGTCCCGTCGTCACAGTGCACAGAAGCGCGAAGTGCATCCGGATCCGAAGTTCGCGGATCTCGTCGTCACCAAGTTCATGAATGCGGTGATGCGCGATGGCAAGAAGTCGGTCGCCGAGAACATCGTATACGGCGCCTTGACCCGCATGGAGGACAAGGCAAAGTCCGATCCCGTGCAGCTCTTCCATCAGGCGCTCGAGAACGTGATGCCTGCGGTCGAGGTGCGCTCCCGTCGCGTCGGCGGCGCGACCTATCAGGTGCCTGTCGAGGTGCGCTCCGAGCGCCGTCAGGCTCTCGCCATCCGCTGGCTCATCTCCGCAGCCCGTGGTCGTAACGAGAACACCATGGTTGAGCGGCTCTCCGGCGAGCTGCTCGATGCGGCCAACAACCGCGGTACGGCGGTGAAGAAGCGCGAAGACACGCACAAGATGGCCGAGGCCAACCGTGCGTTCTCGCACTACCGCTGGTAACGGACGGACCGGAGCAGACACATGGCTCGCGAATATCCTATCGAGGACTACCGCAACTTCGGCATCATGGCCCACATCGATGCGGGCAAGACGACGGCCACCGAGCGGATCCTGTTCTACACCGGCATCTCCCACAAGATTGGCGAGGTGCACGATGGCGCTGCCACCATGGACTTCATGGAGCAGGAGGCCGAGCGCGGCATCACCATCACGTCGGCGGCCACAACATGTTTCTGGCCGGGTCGTGACGGCAAGAAGAAGCGCCTCAACATCATTGACACCCCAGGCCACGTCGACTTCACCATCGAGGTGGAGCGTTCGCTGCGCGTGCTCGATGGCGCGGTAACCGTGCTCGACAGCAATGCCGGCGTGGAGCCGCAGACCGAAACGGTTTGGCGCCAGGGCGATAAGTACAAGGTGCCGCGCATCGTCTTTGCCAACAAGATGGATAAGACGGGCGCCGACTTCTACATGTGCGTCCAGGACATCAGGGACAAACTCGGCGCAACGCCGGTCCCGATCCAGCTGCCGATCGGCCAGGAGAGTGATTTCGTCGGTGTCGTTGACCTGATCGAGATGCGCGGTCTGATCTGGGACGGCGACGACAAGGGTGCCACGTTCCGTTACGTCGACATTCCCGCCGACCTCGCTGATAAGGCCGCGGAGTTTCGCGGCCTCATGATCGAAGCGGCCGTCGAGATGGACGACGCGGCGATGGAGGCTTATCTCGAGGGCAACGAGCCCGACGCCGACACGATTCGCAAGCTGCTGCGCAAGGGCACGATCGCCAACAAGTTCTACCCGATGCTGTGTGGCTCGGCGTTCAAGAACAAGGGTGTGCAGCCGCTGCTCGACGCCGTCGTCGACCTGCTGCCGGCTCCGATCGATCGCGATGCCTATCCGCATCGACCCCAAGACTGGTGCGGAACTGCTGCGCAAGCTCGTTGATAGCGAGCCGCTCGGCGATCGCCTTCTGCATCATGGAATTGGAGCACGTCGGCTCGATCACGTTCTGCCGCATCTATTCGGCAGTCGAGCAGGGCATCGCAGCTCGCCAACACCTCGCGCGACAAGAAGGAGCGCGTCGGTCAGATGTACATCATGCATGCTGACGAGCAAAGAGATTCGGCGAAGCCTTTAAGGCGACATCGCATTGTAGGCCTGAAGGACACGCGCACCGGCGAGACGCTGTGTGATCCGCAAGCCGGTCATCCTGAGAAGATGGAATTTCTGGAGCCTGTCATCGAGATGAAGATCGAGCCAAAGACCAAGGCCGATCAGGAGAAGATGGCGCTCGCCCCTGAACGAGATGGCGCTGAGGATCCCTTCTGCTCTCCGTATCCGTCGATCAGATCAAGGAGAGAATTATTCTCGGCGGCATGGGCGAGCTGCATCTCGACATCAAAGTCGGTTACATCCTGAAGCGCACCCACAAGGTTAATGTCGGCCAGCCGCAGGTGGGTCATCGCGGTAATTTCGCACGGCTGACCGAGGTCGACTACACGCACAAAGAAGCGACCGGCGGCATTCTCGGCTGCCCTGCCCGCGCGTTGCGCTGGTGTGGAGCCCAACGAGACGGGCAGGCGGCAACGAGTTCTCCACCGATCGTTGGTGGCGCGGTGCCCGCGAATACGTCCCCTGGCGCGTCACGAGAAGGCAGTATCAAGTCGGTTTGGGATCTGGGTGTGCTCAATGGCTTCCCGCTGGTCGACATGAAAGTCACGCTGTCTGGACGGCGCTTCCACGAGGTCGACTCCCATCCGCCCATCGCCTTCGAGATCGCTCATGGCGGCTCTCAAGGAAGCCTGTGACAAGGGCGGCATCAAGCTGCTCGGAGCCGATCATGAACGTTTAGTTGTGACGCCGCAGGACTTCGTCGGTGGCATCATTGGCGACATCAACTCGCGGCGCGGCCAGATCCGGTCTCAGGACCTGCGCGGCAACGCCGTGGTGATCAAGGCCTACGTGCCGCTCGCCAACATGTTCGGCTACATCAACACGCTGCGTTCGATGTCCACGGGCCGCGCGCAGTACTCGATGGTGTTCGCACATTACGCCGAGGTGCCGCGCAACGTGGCTGACGAGGTGAAGGCCAAATACGCCTGACGGCGATGAGGATTTAGCGGCGGTACCGACGGTGCCGCTCAATGAGACCAACGCAATCGATGCGGCAGTGCCGCAGCAAGACGACACGAGAGGAGAGCCGCCATGGCCAAGGCAAAATTCGAGCGGACGAAGCCGCACTGCAACATCGGCACGATTGGTCACGTTGACCACGGCAAGACGTCTTTGACGGCGGCGATCACGAAGGTTCTGGCTGAGAAGGGCCAGGCTCAGTATTCGGCCTACGACCAGATCGACAAGGCTCCCGAGGAGCGCGAGCGCGGCATCACGATCTCGACGGCGCACGTGGAGTACGAGACGGACAAGCGCCACTACGCGCACGTCGACTGCCCCGGCCACGCGGATTATGTGAAGAACATGATCACGGGCGCGGCGCAGATGGACGGTGCGATCCTGGTCGTCGGCGGCCGATGGTCTGATGCCGTGACGCGCGAGCACATTCTTCGCCCGCCAGGTCGGCGTTCCGGGCGCTTAGAAATTTTGAACAAGGTCGATATGGTCGACGATCCTGAGCTTCTGGAGCTGGTGGAGATGGAGGTTCGCGAGCTTCTGTCGAGCTACCAGTTCCCGGCGACGATATCCTGATCGTTAAGGGTCTTGCGCTGTGCGCACTTGAAGACAAGGCAGCCTGAACTTGGCAAGCAGGCGATCCTGGCGCTGGATGGATGCGGCCGCTGACGCCTGGCATCCCGCAGCCGACCTGCTGACCAGCCGTTCCTGATGCCGACTGGAGACGTGTTCGATTCGGCCGCCGCGGCACGGCTGTGACGGGCCGTACGAGCGCGGCGTCGAAGGTGGGCGAGGAAGATCGTGGGCATCCGCGACACGCGTCGAAGACGACGGTTAAGGGCGTCGATGTTCCGCAAGCTTGACCAGGGCGAGGCTGGCGACAACGTCGGCTGCCTGCTGCGTGGTGGTTGATCGCGAGGCGTGGAGCGCGGCCAGGTTCTGTGCAAGCCGTGGCCTGAACAAGCCGCACAAGGTTCACGGCTGAGGCCTACATCCTGACGAAGGAGGAGGGCGGTCGTCATACGCCGTTCTTCACCAACTACCGTCCGCAGTTCTACTTCCGCACGACGGACGTGACGGGCGTTTGCACGCTGCCTGAGGGCACGGAGATGGTGATGCCGGGCGACAACGTTACGATGGCGGTCGAGCTGATCACGCCGATCGGGCAGATGGAGTGCGAGAAGGTATTTCGCTGACCGCGCGGCCGTACCGTCGGCGCAGGCGTCGTCGCGAAAATCACGGAATAACCGGTTGGGAGCGAGTGGCGCTCGGGGCAATCTCGGGCGCTACTTCCTTTGAGCGAGTTCGAAAACTATGAACGGTCAGAACATCCGCATCCGATTGAAGGCGTTCGATCATCGAATCCTCGATGCCTGACGCGCGAGATCGTGAACACGGTAAACGCACGGAAGAGTGCGCGGGCCGATCCCGCTGCCGACGCGGATCGAGCGCTTCACCGTCAACCGCTCCCCGCACATCGACAAGAAGAGCCGCGAGCAGTTCGAAATGCGCACGCACAAGCGTCTGCTCGACATCGTCGATCCGACTCCGCAAAACCGTCGATGTTTGATGAAGCCTGGACCCGCCGCCGGCGTCGACAACAGATCAAGCCTGACGCGCTGAAGACTCGAAGGTCTCTGATTACGCTCAAGACCCCACATGAAGGGTTGAATGCAGCTATGCGTTCCGGTGATTGCACAGAAGGTGGAATGACTCACCTTCACGGAAACGGGGGAGCACACCCCGTCACCGTTAGCTCGACAATGTCCAGGTCCTTCCCACCGTAACGACGACAAGAACGGGCGCATTGCGCTGTGCGCCCGGCGCTGGCACGTGCAAGCCTTCGCGCCTGACCGCCGATCGCCAGAACTTCAAGTCCGAGGTCATTTCCAAGCAAGGCTCTTCCGTCGAGTTCCGCGTGAGCCCCGGACAACCTGATCGAGGTGGGTGCGGAGATCACGCCGACTTTCACTTCGTGGCTGGCCAGTTCGTCGATGTTACGGGCACCAACCAGGGCAAGGGCTTCCAGGGCGCCATGAAGCGCTGGAATTTCGGCGGTCTTCGCGCCACGCACGGCGTCTCCGTCTCGCACCGCTCGCACGGTTCGACCGGTCAGCGCCAGGACCCCGGCAAGGTGTTCAAGGGCAAGAAGATGGCCGGCCACATGGGCTCGGAGCGCGTTACGACGCAGAACCTCGTCGTCGTCAAGACCGACGTCGAGCGCGGCCTGCTGATGGTGCGCGGCGCGGTGCCCGGCTCCAAGGGCGGCTGGGTGCTGGTGCGCGATGCCGTCAAGAAGCCTTCGCACAAGGACGCGCCCGTTCCCGGCGCCTTCAAATCCAAAGGTGGCGCCGCTGCCGCCGAGAACAAGGAGCAGGCGTGATGAAAGTTTCCGTCACCACGCTCGAGGCGAAGTCCGCCGGTGAGGTGGAGCTCAAGGACGAGATCTTCGGTCTCGAGCCGCGCCAGGACATCCTGCATCGTATGGTGCGCTATCAGCTCTTGAAGCGGATGGCCGGCACGCATCACGCCCAGGATCGCTCCGAGGTCACCGTCACGGGCAAGAAGATGTACCGCCAGAAAGGTACCGGTGGCGCCCGCCATGGCGATAAGTCGGTGCCGCAGTGGCGCGGCGGCGGCAAGGCGTTCGGGCCCAAGCCGCGCAGCCATGCCATCGACCTGCCCAAGAAGGTGCGCGCGCTGGCGTTGCGCCATGCGCTGTCCTCCAAGGCGAAGTCGGGCGACATCGTCGTGCTGGAGAACGCCTCGGTGTCGGCCGGCAAGACGCGCGAGTTGCGCGACTCCCTGGCCAAACTTTCCCTCGACAACGCGCTCGTCATCGACGGGTCGGAGGTTGAGATCGGCTTTGCCCGCGCGGCGCGCAACCTGCCCAACATCGACGTGCTGCCGGTGCAGGGCATCAACGTCTACGACATCCTGCGTCGCAAGAAGCTGGTGCTGACGAAGGCGGCCGTCGCCGCCCTCGAGGCTCGCTTTGCCGGCGCCAAGGCGGAGGCTCGGTCATGAACAAGATCAAGGCCTACGACGTGATCAAGTCGCCGATCATCACCGAGAAGGCGACGCTGCTCTCGGAAGCCAATCAGGTGGTCTTCAAGGTTGCCCCCACGGCCACCAAGAAGGACATCAAGTTCGCGGTCGAGAACCTGTTCAACGTCAAGGTGAAGGCCGTCAACACGCTGGTCCGCAAGGGCAAGCTCAAGACGTTCCGCGGCAAGCGCGCGCTGCAGGGCGACACCAAGCAAGCGATCGTCACGCTCGAGGAAGGTCATTCCATCGACGTGACGACGGGGCTCTAAGGAGTAGGGCGTCATGGCACTGAAGACATACCGTCCCACCTCGGCGGGCCTGCGCCATCTGGTCATCGTCGACCGCAGCGGCCTATGGAAGGGCGCGCCGGTCAAGTCGCTGACCGAAGGCAAGACGAAGTCCGGCGGACGCAACAACGCCGGCCGCATCACGACGCGCCACATCGGCGGCGGCCACAAGCAGACCTATCGTTACATCGACTTCCGTCGTCGCAAGTTCGATGTTGCGGCAACTGTTGAGCGGCTCGAGTACGATCCCAACCGTACCGCCTTCATCGCGCTCCTCAAGTACGAGGACGGTGATGTCGCTTACATTCTCGCGCCACAGCGCCTGTCGGTGGGCGACACGGTGATCGCTGGCGAGAAGGTCGACGTGAAGCCCGGCAACGCCATGCCGCTCGCCTCGATGCCGATCGGCACGATCATCCACAACGTCGAGCTGAAGCCCGGACGTGGTGGCCAGATGGCGCGCTCTGCCGGATCCTTCGCGCAGCTCGTCGGCCGTGACAGCGGCTGGGCGATCCTCAAGCTCGCATCGGGCGAGACCCGCCGTGTCCGCCAGGACTGCATGGGCACGATCGGCGCGGTCTCCAATCCTGATCACTCCAACGCGGTCACCGGCAAAGCCGGCCGCACGCGCTGGAAGGGTACGCGTCCAACGGTTCGCGGCATCACCATGAACCCCATCGATCACCCCAACGGCGGCCGCACCAATGGCGGCAAGCACTGGGTGACACCGTGGGGCAAGCCGACCAAGGGTGCTAAGACCCGCAAGAACAAGGCGACGGACAAGTTCATCATCCGCAGCCGCCATCTGAAGAAGAAGTAATCGCTTCGGCGAAGGAGATCAGCTCGTGTCACGCTCAGTTTGGAAGGGTCCGTTCATCGACGGCTACCTTCTCAAGAAGGCCGAGAAGGTGCGCACGTCGGGCCGCAACGAGGTCATCAAGATCTGGAGCCGCCGCTCGACCATCCTGCCGCAGTTCGTCGGTCTGACGTTCGGTGTCTACAACGGCCACAAGCACGTCCCCGTCTCGGTAAGCGAGGACATGGTCGGCCACAAGTTCGGTGAGTTCGCACCCACGCGCTCGTTCCCGGGCCATGGTGGCGACAAAAAAGCGACGAGGAAGTGATGGGCAAGCCGAAGCGTGAGCGCACACTCGCCGACAACGAGGCACAGGCCGTTGCGCGCAATCTCAGGGTTTCGCCGCAGAAGCTCAATCTCGTCGCCGGCATGATCCGCGGCAAGAAGGTCGACCAGGCGCTCGCCGACCTGGAGTTCTCCAGGAAGCGTATCGCCCAGGACGTGCTGAAGTGCGTCAAGAGCGCGGTTGCCAATGCCGAGAACAACCACGGCCTCGACGTTGACGAGCTGGTCGTGGCAGAGGCCCACGTCGGTAAGAACATCGTCATGAAGCGGTTTCACGCACGTGGCCGTGGCCGCGCCTCTGGCATCGAGAAGCCGTTCTCGCAGATCACCGTGATCGTGCGGCAGACGGACGAGGACGAGAAGGCCGCCAAGAAGGCCGCCAAGTCGGGCAAGGCGAAGGCGCCTGCTGCGAAGGCCGCAGCTCAGAAGGAGGCCGAGTAATGGGTCAGAAGGTCAATCCGGTAGGCCTGCGCGTCGGTATCAACCGTACTTGGGACAGCCGCTGGTTCGCGGGCCGTGGCGAGTACGGCAAGCTGCTGCACGAGGACATGGCGATCCGCGAGTTCATCATGAAGCAGCAGCGCCAGGCCGGTATCTCCAAGGTCGTCATCGAGCGCCCGCACAAGAAGTGCCGCGTCACGGTGCATACCGCCCGTCCCGGTGTCCTCATCGGCAAGAAGGGTGCGGACATCGAGAAGCTGCGCAGCCAGCTCGCACGTCTCACCAGTTCTGAGGTGCATCTCAACATCGTTGAGGTGCGCAAGCCCGAGATCGATGCGACGCTGGTCGCCGAAGGCATCGCCCAGCAGCTCGAGCGCCGCGTGGCGTTCCGACGCGCGATGAAGCGCGCCGTGCAGACCGCGCTGCGTTCTGGTGCGGTCGGCATCCGCATCAACGTCGCCGGCCGTCTGGGTGGCGCCGAGATCGCGCGCACGGAGTGGTATCGCGAGGGTCGCGTGCCGCTGCATACGCTGCGCGCCGACATCGACTTCGGTTACGCCAAGGCACAGACCGCTTACGGCGTCATCGGCATCAAGGTGTGGATCTTCAAGGGCGAGATCATCGAGCACGACCCGATGGCCTCCGAGAAGCGCGCCATGGACATGCAGGAGGGTGGCGGCGGCCGCCGCCGTGATCGTTCCGATCGTGGCGACCGGGCAGATCGCGCCTCCGACGGCTAGGGCGTTTGACGACCCGCCCGACCAATTCGCTTGAGGTTTAAGAGCAATGCTGCAACCGAAACGCACAAAGTTCCGCAAGGCCCACAAGGGGCGCATCCATGGTGCCGCCAAGGGTGGTACCGCGCTCAACTTCGGCTCGCACGGACTGAAGGCGCTCGAGCCCGAGCGCATCACGGCGCGCCAGATCGAGGCTGCCCGCCGCGCCATCACGCGCCACATGAAGCGTGCTGGCCGCGTCTGGATCCGCATCTTCCCCGACCTTCCGGTGACATCGAAGCCGGCCGAGGTCCGCATGGGATCGGGCAAGGGCTCGCCGGAGTTCTGGGCGGCGCGCGTCAAGCCCGGCCGCATCATGTTCGAGCTCGACGGCGTCTCCGATCAGATCGCTCGCGAGGCGTTGCTGCTCGGTGCGGCCAAGCTTCCGATCAAGACGCGCATCGTGACGCGCATCGGCTGAGGTAAGACGCCGGAGCGGCCGAATTGAGCCGCCTGGCGATGGTGTGAGGACAAGGAAATGAAGGCAGCCGAGTTCAGGGACATGTCGCTCGACCAGCTCGACGACCAGCTTCTGAAGCTGAAGAAGGAGCAGTTCAATCTGCGCTTCCAGAAGGCTTCGGGCCAGCTTGAGAACACGTCCCGCGTGCGCGAAGTGCGCCGCGACATCGCCCGAGTGATGACCGTAGCCCGTCAGAAGCGGGCCGCAGGCGCGAAGAGCGCGTAAGGGAGAGAGCTAATGCCGAAGCGCGTGCTTCAGGGAACCGTCGTCTCCGACAAGAACGACAAGACCATCGTTGTCGAGGTGGAGCGCCGCTATACGCATCCGCTGCTCAAGAAGACGGTGCGCCGCACGAAGCGGTATCACGCTCATGACGAGGCCAACCGCTTCAAGGTGGGCGATCGCGTGCAGATCGTGGAAAGCGCGCCGATTTCGAAGAACAAGCGCTGGACGGTGGTGCTCGACGGCGCGTGAGGACCTCGCCCCGGACCGGCAAGGGCCGTATTCGGGCGGGAAGAGGATTGACGGACAGGCGGGGCCAACCGCCGTGCTCCAGGTAACCGGGAGGCCGCATCGGCGGCCCATATGAAGGACGAAACGCGATGATCCAGATGGAGACGAATCTCGACGTCGCCGACAACTCGGGCGCGCGGCGCGTGCAGTGCATCAAGGTGCTCGGCGGATCGAAGCGCAAGTACGCCACGATCGGTGACATCATCGTCGTCTCCGTCAAGGAGGCGATCCCCAAGGGCCGCGTCAAGAAGGGCCAGGTGATGAAGGCCGTTGTCGTGCGCACCGCCAAGGGCGTACGTCGTCCTGACGGTTCGCTGATCCGCTTTGATCGCAATGCTGCCGTCCTGATCAACAACCAGGGCGAGCCGATCGGCACCCGTATCTTCGGGCCGGTCACGCGTGAGCTGAGAGCCAAGAACCAGATGAAGATCGTTTCGCTTGCGCCGGAGGTACTCTAATGGCCGCGCAGAAAATCAAGAAGGGCGACCACGTCATCGTCCTCACCGGCCGTGACCGCGGCAAGCACGGCGAGGTGATCGAGGTGCGTCCGCGCGAAGGCCGGGCACTGGTCCGTGGCGTCAACATGGTGCGCAAGCATCAGCGCCAGACCGCGCAGGACGAGGGCGGCATCGTGTCCAAGGAGGCCGCGATCAACCTGTCCAATCTGGCAATCGAAGACCCCAAGGACGGCAAGCCGTCGCGCGTCGGTTTCCGGTTCCTCGAAGACGGTAAGAAGGTCCGTTACGCCAAGCGTTCGGGCGAGATTATTCCGGAGAAGAAGTAAGCCATGGCTGAGAAGGACAAGGGCGGCAAGCCCCAGGCCAAGGGTGGCGCCGCAGACAAGAAGGCCGCCAAGCCGGTCGCTGCCGCAGCGGCTCCGACACCGCGCCCGAAGGACTACAAGCCGCGCATGAAGTCGCTCTACGAGGCCAAGGTCCGTGGGGCGATGAAGGAGAAGTTCGGCTACGCCAATCCGATGCAGATTCCGCGGATCGAAAAGATCGTGCTGAACATGGGCGTCGGCGAGGCTGTGTCCGATCGCAAGAAGGTCGAGAACGCGGCGGGCGACCTCGCTCTCATCGCCGGTCAGAAGCCGGTGACGACCAAGGCGCGCAAGTCGATCGCGACCTTCAAGGTGCGCGAAGGCATGACCTTGGGAGCAAAGGTCACGCTGCGTGGCGACCGCATGTACGAGTTCCTCGACCGCTTCGTCACCATCGCGATGCCGCGTATCAAGGACTTCCGCGGCCTCAATCCGAAGAGCTTTGATGGTCGCGGCAACTACGCGGTCGGCCTCAAGGAGCACATCGTTTTCCCCGAGATCGACTACGACAAGGTTGACGAGATCTGGGGCATGGACGTCGTGATCTGCACGACGGCCAAGACCGACGACGAAGCGCGCGAGCTGCTTCGTAACTTCAACTTCCCTTTCCGCAGCTAGAGGACCTCGGGCCAAGCACTACGGACCCGAAAGGCCTTTGGAGGATATGAATGGCCAAGACCAGTTCGATTGAGAAGAACAAGCGCCGCCGCAAGCTGGTGGCTCAGTACGCCGACAAGAGGAAGCGCCTCAAGGCGCTGGCCGACGACATGTCGAAGCCGACCGAAGAGCGGTTTGCTGCGCGGCTGAAGCTCGCCGAGATGCCGCGCAACTCGTCCAAGACGCGCATCCGCAATCGTTGCGAGGTGACGGGTCGTCCGCGCGGTTATTACCGCAAGCTCAGGATGTGCCGGAACCAGCTGCGCGAACTCGCCAGCATGGGCATGATTCCCGGCATGGTGAAGTCGAGCTGGTAAGGAGGCATTGATGTCGATGAATGATCCGCTCGGCGATATGTTGACTCGCATCCGCAACGCCCTGCAGCGTCGTCGCCCGAAGGTAGTGACGCCGGCCTCCAACCTGCGCCAGCGCGTCCTCGACGTGCTCGCCGACGAAGGCTACATCCGCGGCTACACGCGCGTCGAGCAGAAGGGGCAGATGCCCACCTTCGAGATCGAGCTGAAGTACTACAACGGCCAGCCGGCGATCCGCGAGATCGAGCGCGTGTCCAAGCCCGGCCGTCGTGTCTACTCGCCGGTGAAGACGCTGCCGACGGTGGCAAACGGTCTCGGCGTGGCGATCCTGTCGACGCCCAAGGGCGTCATGTCGGACGCCAAGGCGCGCGAGGAGAACGTCGGCGGCGAGATCCTCTGCAACGTGTTCTAAGATTCGAATCGAGCGGCGCCGATACTTCGGCGTCCGCAAGACTGACAAGCGAAGGGTTGGACAAAGCCATGTCGCGCATTGGTAAGAAGCCCGTCTCGGTGCCGTCCGGCGTGACGGCCACGGTGTCGGGCCAGGTTGTCAAGATGAAGGGCCCCAAGGGCGAATTGACCTTCACCGCGCCTGAGGACGTCACGGTCGAGATGAAGGATGGCGCCATCGCCATCGCACCGGTCGACGAAAGCAAGAAGGCGCGCTCCATGTGGGGCATGTCGCGCACCCGGATTGCTAATCTGGTCAAGGGTGTCACGGACGGGTACTCGCGTACGCTGGAGATCCAGGGCGTCGGTTATCGTGCTGCGATGAAGGGCAAGGACCTCGCTCTCAACATCGGCTTCAGCCACGACGTCACCCACAAGATCCCGGCCGGCGTCGAGGTCAAGGTTGGTGGCGCCAAGCAGGAAGTCATCACCATCTCCGGCATCGACAAGCAGCTTGTCGGCCAAGTTGCCGCAGACATCCGCTCCTATCGTCCGCCTGAGCCCTACCAGGGCAAGGGCATCCGCTATCAGGGCGAGTACATCTTCCGCAAGGAAGGCAAGAAGAAGTAAGGACCGACGCCAATGGGCATGCATATTTCGCAGTTCGATCGCCGCAAGGCGCGCGTGCGCCGCGCCCTCAAGGCGCGTTCGGCGGGCCGTCCGAGGCTCTCCGTCCACCGCTCGTCGAAGCACATCTATGCGCAGATCATCGATGACGTGGCCGGCAAGACCGTGGCCGCGGCCTCGACGATGGAAAAGGATCTGAAGGGCAGCCTGAAGACCGGCGCCGACAAGGCCGCCGCTGCCGCTGTCGGCAAACTCTTGGCCGAGCGCGCCGTCGAGGCGGGGGTCAAAGAGGTGCTGTTCGATCGCGGTGGATACCTGTTCCACGGCCGCGTCAAGGCGCTGGCCGACGCGGCTCGCGAAGCTGGTCTCGAATTCTAAGGGAAGGATTGATCCGTGGCACGTTCACCCGGAAGAGAGCGCGGCCGTGACCGCGAGCGCGAAGAGCGCGACAACGAGTTTTCCGACAAGCTCGTTCACATCAACCGCGTCGCCAAGGTGGTGAAGGGCGGCAAGCGCTTCGGCTTTGCAGCCCTTGTCGTGGTCGGCGACCTCAAGGGTCGCGTTGGCTTTGGCCATGGCAAGGCGCGTGAGGTGCCCGAGGCGATCCGTAAGGCTACCGAAGCGGCCAAGCGTAATCTGGTTCGCGTGCCGCTGCGCGATGCCCGCACACTGCACCACGACTCGGAAGGCCACCACGGCGCCGGCCGCGTTACGGTGCGCTCGGCGCCTCCCGGCACCGGCATCATCGCCGGCGGTGCGATGCGCGCCGTTTTCGAGATGCTGGGCGTACATGACGTCGTCGCCAAGTCGATCGGCACGTCGAACCCCTACAACGTGGTGCGCGCCACCTTCGATGCCCTGAAGCATCAGGAGAACCCGCGCGCCGTGGCCGCCCGCCGCAACATGAAGGTGAGCGAGATCGTCGCCCGCCGCCGTGACGGTTCGGCCGCTGCCGAGGCCAGCGCCGAGGCGTGAGGAACGTCCGCCCGCATGCGGACAGCAGGATAAGGGAGGCGCGCCGCTGCGGTGCGCATCCACAACGGCAAGGTGATGTGACATGGCTGCCAAGAAGACCGTCACGGTGGAGCAGATCGCCAGCGCGATCCGTCGGCCCAAGGACCAGACCGATACCCTGGTCGGCCTTGGTCTCAACAAGCTGCACCGTCGCAGCACGCTGGATGACACCCCGGCGGTGCGCGGAATGATCCGCAAGGTGCACCATCTCGTCCGCGTCGTCGGCGAGTAGGTCGCGAGCGGGTACGAACAAAGATTCAGCAGTGCCTCCGCGCCGTAGTGGCCTGGAGGCCGAAGACGAAAGCCTTAAGGAGCGCGTCCCATGCGGCTCAACGAGATCAAAGACAACGAGGGCGCACGCAAGTCCCGCGTTCGCATCGGCCGCGGCATCGGTTCCGGCGTCGGCAAGACTGGTGGTCGTGGTGGCAAGGGCCAGACGGCCCGAACCGGCGTGGCGATCGGTGGCTTCGAGGGCGGCCAGATGCCGCTCCATCGCCGCCTGCCCAAGCGCGGCTTCAACAAGTGGCGCCGCAAGGACTTCAACGAGATCAACCTCGGCTTCCTGCAAAAGGCGATCGACGACAAGCGCGTCGATGCCGGCAAGCCGATCACGGTTGCCTCGCTGGTCGAGGACGGCGTCATCCGCCGCGCCAAGGACGGCTTGCGGCTGCTCGGCTCCGGTGAGCTGAAGGCAAAAGTCGATATCACGGTCGATCATGCGACGGCGACCGCCAAGGCTGCAGTCGAGAAGGCCGGTGGTAAGGTCTCGGTGATCGAGCAGAAGGTGCTCGAGGCCGACGAAGCGAAGCGCAAGAAGACGGCTGCCAAGAAGGCCAAGGCCGCCTCCTGAGCGGATGTAGGCTGATCGGCCGGCGGCGGGAGCAAGGAACCGCGGGCGGCCGTTGATAAATTGCCACGGGCGGCGGCCACACTTGCGCGTGAGTTTGGCTCCGCGCAGTTGTCGGCAGGCCGCCCTGACGCCATTTAGCAGGCATTGGGCCTGCAGCCAGGCGTGGCGCCGTCAAGGTGCCGGGCCGCCGGCTCCAGAAATGGGCCCGGAAATAGGATCGAGGCCCCCGGGTGGTGTCCCGGAGCCTGCGGCGCGCGGCAACTACGGGCTCGCGCGATCGCGGTCAGGGGGCGAGGGACGAGGGTCGGGAGACAACGCACCATGACATCCGCTGCCGAGCAGCTTGCCGCCAACCTCAACTTCGGCGCCTTTGCCAAGGCCGAGGACCTCAA
The DNA here is from genome assembly GCA_020638035.1 of Hyphomicrobiaceae bacterium. Lineage (GTDB taxonomy): Bacteria > Pseudomonadota > Alphaproteobacteria > Rhizobiales > Hyphomicrobiaceae > JAEUMD01. The sequence continues at coordinate 110,251 of JACKJI010000002.1, read as the reverse complement.
GAAGCGCATCTGGTTCACGTTGGCCGCGCTCTTGGTCTACCGGCTCGGCACATTCATTCCGCTGCCCGGCATCAATCCCGTCGCCTTCGCCGATACTTTCAAGAATCAGGCGGGCGGCATCCTCGGCCTTTTCAACACGTTCGCTGGCGGCGCTGTCGAGCGTATGGCGATCTTCGCCCTGAACATCATGCCTTACATCTCCGCCTCGATCATCATGCAGCTCATGAGCTCGATCGATAAGCGTTTGGAGGCCTTGAAGAAGGAAGGCGAGCAGGGCCGCAAGCAGATCAACCAGTACACCCGATACCTGACGGTCGTTCTGGCCGCTTTCCAGGCCTACGGAATCGCCATCGGCCTCGAAGGATCATCGAGCGCGTCGGGCTCGGTCGTGATCGAGCCGGGTGCATTCTTCCGCATCTCGACCGTCGTCACGCTGGTTGGCGGCACGATGTTCCTGATGTGGCTCGGCGAGCAGATCACGCAGCGCGGCGTCGGTAATGGCATTTCGCTCATCATCTTCGCCGGCATCGTCGCTGGCTTGCCATCCGCGATCGCCGGCCTGTTCGAGTTGGCGCGTACCGGCTCGGTGACGACCTTCCTACTGATCGCGCTGCTGATCCTGATGCTGGCCGTTGTCGCTGCCATCGTCTTCATGGAGCGCGCGCAACGCCGGCTGCTGATCCAGTATCCCAAGCGGCAAGTCGGCAACCGCATGTTCCAGGGCGATACCTCGCATCTGCCGCTGAAGCTCAACTCCGCCGGCGTCATCCCGCCGATCTTCGCCTCGTCGCTGTTGCTGCTGCCGGTCACGGTCGCTCAGTTCGCGTCCGGCCAGGGGCCCGATTGGCTCAATACTATCGTCGCAGCTTTGGGCTATGGCCAGCCGCTGCACTTGGCGTTCTACGGCGCGCTCATTCTGTTCTTCGCCTTCTTCTATACCGCGGTCGTCTTCAATCCGCAGGATACGGCGGAAAACCTGCGCAAGTACGGCGGCTTCATTCCCGGCATCCGTCCCGGCCAGAAGACCGCTGAGTATATCGACTATGTACTGACCCGCATTACCGTCGTTGGCGCGCTATATCTCATGATGGTCTGCTTGCTGCCTGAGATCATGATCGCCAATACCCCGATCCCACAACGGTTCGCGTCGCTGCTCGGCGGCACGTCCTGCTGATCGCCGTAAGCGTGACCATGGATACGGTTGCGCAGATCCAGAGCCACCTGCTGGCTCATCAATACGAAGGCCCTCATCAAGAAGGCCAAGTTGCGAGGTGCATCGTCGAATAGGGGACGGAAATGAACATTATACTTCTTGGCCCGCCGGGCGCGGGCAAGGAGCACTCAGGCGGAGCTGATCGAGAAGAACGCAAGATGGTGCAGCTGTCGACCGGCGCAATGCTGCGCGCCGCCGTTGCAGCCGGCACCGAGATCGGCAAGAAGGCCGACGCGATCATGAAGTCGGGCGGGTTGGTATCCGACGACATCGTCATCGGCATCATCAATGACCGCATCGATGAACCCGACTGCCAGGGCGGCTTCATCCTCGACGGCTTCCCGCGCACGCTGCCGCAGGCGGCAGCCCTCGACAAGCTGCTGCAGCAGAAGGGCAAGAAGCTCGACAAGGTCGTCGAGATCAAGGTCGATGACGCTGCTCTCGTCGATCGCATCTCGGGTCGCTTCTCGTGCGCCAAGTGCGGAGCAGGATATCACGATCGCCACAAGCCCACGAAGACGCCGGGCGTGTGCGACAACTGCGGCGCGACCGAGTTCACGCGCCGGGCCGACGACAACGCCGAAACCGTGAAGAGCCGCCTCATGGCCTACTACCGCGAGACGGCACCACTCATCGGCTACTACTTCGCCAAGGAGAAACTGCAGTCGGTCGATGGCATGGCCCCGATCGACGAGGTGACCAGCCAGATCAATGCTGCGCTGGGCTGAGGCAACCGGAAGAACCCGCCCCGGGGCGGCGTGACGCAGGTCCGGGGGCTCCGCTGGAGCCCCCGAAAAGTTGACGAGGAGTAACAAGCGGGCTAAAAGACCGCGATTTCATGACGCACCCTCTGCGATCGGCTTTTCCGGTGGTGACGCCGCCGGGACCGGTCGCGATGCCTTTTGTTGAGCAAAATAAGCGGGATAGGCCACGGGGCGTGTGGCTGGAACCGCTGCGGGCGAGCCGACAGCGGTGCTGCGGCCGGCCCGTGGGACCAGACCAGGAGACAAGACGTGGCCCGTATCGCAGGCGTGAACATTCCGACCCAGAAGCGTGTCTTGATTGCGCTTCAGTACATCCACGGCATCGGACCGAAGTTCGCCCAGGAGATCTGTGAGAAGGTGAACATTCCGGCCGAGCGCAAGGTGAACGAGCTGTCGGACGCCGAAGTGCTGCAGATCCGCGAGGCGATCGATCGCGACTATCTGGTCGAGGGCGATCTGCGTCGCGAAGTGGCGATGAACATCAAGCGTCTCATGGACTTGGGCTGCTATCGCGGCCTGCGCCACCGCAAGGGCCTCCCCGTCCGCGGCCAGCGCACCCATACCAACGCCCGCACCCGCAAGGGTCCGGCCAAGCCCATCGCCGGCAAGAAGAAGGCTTGAGGCACAGCACGAAAGATTCTCGCGCGCTCCGGCCTTCGGCCGGGTCCGGCGCGCATAAGACAAGCTAGTCCATACCAACCCAATCGACCTTGCGCCGCAGGCACGAGCGGCACGGAGCACCTGACCCATGGCGAAAGAGCAGCAAGCGCGTAAAATGCGCCGCCGCGAGAAGAAGAACATCACCTCGGGCGTCGCGCATGTGAACGCGTCCTTCAACAACACTATGATCACCATCACCGATGCCCAGGGCAACACGATCTCCTGGTCCTCGTCGGGCACGATGGGCTTCAAGGGTTCGCGCAAGTCGACGCCGTTCGCCGCCCAGATGGCCGCCGAGGACGCCGGCAAGAAGGCCATGGAGCACGGCATGAAGATCCTCGAGGTCGAGGTGTGTGGTCCGGGCTCAGGCCGCGAGTCGGCGCTGCGTGCGCTGCAGTCGGTCGGCTTCCAGATCACCTCGATCCGCGACGTCACGCCGATCCCGCACAATGGCTGCCGCCCGCGCAAGCGTCGGCGCGTCTGATCTCGTTTGGCTGGAGCCGCGGCGTGGCGCGCGGCTCTCACTGGTCGCGTCGTCGGCGATGATCGCCGCCGCGCCCGCCGCCGCAACATAAGTCGCGCTGTTCAGGGCCACCCCCCGCCCGAGCGCAAGAACGAAAGAGGTCTCCCGTGGTTAGCTTGCTGCAGAAGAACTGGCAGGATCTGATCAAGCCCAACAAGCTTGAGGTCGCAAGTGGCCGCGATCGCGCGCGCCAAGCAACACTCGTCGCTGAGCCTCTGGAGCGTGGTTTCGGCCTCACACTCGGCAACGCGCTGCGTCGCGTGCTGCTGTCCTCGCTGCAGGGTGCCGCCATCAAGACGGTGCAGATCGACGGCGTGCTGCACGAGTTCTCGTCGATCCCCGGCGTACGTGAGGACGTCACCGACGTTGTCCTCAACATCAAGGAAGTGGCGCTGCGCATCCACTCCGAAGGCGCCAAGCGCATGGTGCTGAAGAAGGACGGACCGGGCCCCGCCCGCGCCGGCGACATTGAGACATCCTCCGAGGTCGAGATCCTGAACCCCGACCACATCATCTGCCACCTGGACCAGGGCGCGTCAGTGCGCATGGAGTTCACCGCCGACGTCGGCAAGGGCTATGTCCAGGCCGACCGCAACCGGCCCGAGGACGCGCCGATCGGCCTCATTCCGGTCGACAGCCTCTACTCGCCGGTCAAGAAGGTATCCTACAAGGTCGAGAACACCCGCGAGGGCCAGATCCTCGACTACGACAAGCTGACGCTGATGGTCGAGACCGATGGATCGGTGACGCCGGAGGATGCCGTTGCGCTCGCCGCCCGCATTCTTCAGGATCAGCTCTCGGTGTTCATCAACTTCGAGGAGCCCAAGAAGCAGGTCGAGGAACAATCGCACCCCGAGCTCGCGTTCAATGCGGCCCTGCTCAAGAAGGTCGACGAGTTGGAACTGTCGGTGCGCTCGGCCAACTGCCTGAAGAACGACAACATCGTCTACATCGGCGACCTCATTCAGAAGACCGAGGCGGAGATGCTGCGCACGCCGAACTTCGGCCGCAAGTCGCTCAACGAGATCAAGGAGGTTCTGGCCTCCATGGGTCTGCACCTCGGCATGGAGGTGCCGAACTGGCCGCCGGACAACATCGAGGAGCTGGCCAAGCGCTTCGAGGACCAGTTCTGACCTTTTGAAATCTCCTCGTCCCGGCTAAGGCCGGGCGGGGGTCGACCGCCCGCCAAGGTGAGGCCGCAGAACCTCCCACGGGCAAAGCCGGGTACTCACCCGGCCTCACACACAACGCAAGGGTGAACGACAAATGCGACACAAGAAACTCGGCCGCCGCTTTTCGCGCGACAGCGGCCACCGCCAGGCGATGTTCTCCAACATGGTCGCGGCCCTCATCAAACACGAGCAGATCGTCACGACGCTGCCCAAGGCCAAGGACCTGAAGCGCGTCATGGACAAGTACATCACGCTCGCCAAGCGCGGTGACATGAACTCGCGCCGCCTCGCCGCCTCGCGCATGCGCGACGAGGCCATGACCAAGAAGCTGTTCGACGTTCTGGGCCCGCGCTACAAAGAGCGCAATGGCGGCTATACCCGCGTCCTGAAGGCTGGCTTCCGTTATGGCGACAGTGCCCCGCGTGCCGTCATCGAACTCGTCGATCGCGACGAGAGCGTGAAGGGCGCCGAGGACAAGGCCCGTCACGAAGCCTGGCTTGCCGAGCAGGAGAGCGAGGCCTGACGCTTCGACGATACGAGCCGGCTTGATTGAATACGCGAACGCCCGGATGCAGCCAGCATTCGGGCGTTTTGCATTGCATCGAACGGATTGCGGTCCTGCAACCAGTCAGTTCAGAACCGGAAGCGGCTGAGCCTTCCAAATTGCTTCAGTTGAGGTCGAATGATTCAGGTGTGGTTCACCGCCAGAGTGTTCATCTTGGGGCAGACCAATCAACAACAGTTTGGAGCTACCGCCGATGTACAAAATTGCAGCCCTCTCCGTCGCTATCTCGATCGCCCTTCTGCCGACCGTTGCCGAGGCGAAGAATCGCACGTTCAAGGACAACGTCTGCCGTAGCGGCCAGAAATATTACGCCAAGCGCTGCGGCGGACCACGTCAGAACATCCCGTCCTACTGTCTCAACGGCAAGCGTGTGGCCGGCGGCTACTACATCAAGAACGGCGCCTGCTACCAGGACAATGGCGGCGGCGAGTAGTCGTTCGCAGCGATGCTCTTTATCCTATTCAGGAACGCCCGGATGCGCGCTGCACCCGGGCGTTTTTCTTCGGCCCGGCGGCGGCGCGGCATGGCGGAAGTTCAGACGATCAAGCTCGAACCGTCGCCAATGATTGCTCCAACCGATCGAAGGTGCCGCCGTATCCTTCGCCGAGCGACGCGAACATGCCCTCGAACGTTGCGGTCTCATGCGGCTCCGCGCCGTGCGGAGTAGCGCGCAGCGTCACGATCGTTCGCGGGCCGTCGTCATCGAACCTCACCTCGTTCAGGATCTCGAGCGGGATCGCAGGATCAAATGGCGCTCGCGTAATGCCGCATCCTGCGTTGGAGAACGAGTTCAACCAGGCGATGCGCTGCTCAGCAATGATCTCGCGATAGAGGAAACGTCCCCACAGCGTCGGTCCGTCCGCGAACTGCATGGCGTAGTGAAAGAAGCCGCCCGGCCGGAACTCGAACCGCCTGACATCGATGGCGCAACCTTTCGGTCCCCACCACGTCTGCATCTCGCAAGCCTCACTCCACGCCTGCCAGACGCGGCGGCGCGGAGCCGCGAAGGTACGGGTCAGCACGAATGTTCCATTCGTCCGCGCGCCGCCATCAGGTGCCTGCATCCGTTCTGCCTTTCCCGGTCTTCGAGCGTTTGCCTTTGAGGTGAGCATCGAGGCCGTCGAAGCTGTCGTCCCACAGGTTCCGGTAGGCCTGAAGCCACTGCGCCGCCGCCTCGAGCCGGGTGGCTTCGAGCCGGCACGGCCGTGTCTGTCGCGCTCGCCCGCGAGAGATGAGCCCCGCGTGTTCCAGCACCTTGAGATGCTTGGAGATCGCTGGCTGCGTCAGGTCGAATGGCGCGGCCAATTCCTTGACGGTGGCATCTCCCGCGGCAAGCCGCTGCAGAATGGCCCGCCGCGTCGGGTCGGCGAGGGCGGCGAAGGTCGCGTCGAGCTGATCTTGCCTCATAAAATAGCCATATAGAAATATAACCGAGATGTTATATATATGCAGGTAGCAGCCGAGTCAATCACACGTGCGCCCGGCCTATTGCCGCGGCTGGATCGAAGCGCCAAATCAGGCGAAGGTGCCGGCTACCACCTGTCTCAACACATCCCGCGAGGCCCACATGACCGACACCGTCCTCGTCACGGGTGCGACGGGTTTCATTGCCAAGCACTGCATCGCCGAGCTGTTGCGCAACGGCTACCGCGTGCGTGGCACGGTGCGCGATCCGGTAAGGTCCGCCGAGAACGTCAAGCGCGCGGTGGCGCGCGCCGGTGTGGAGGCCAGCGGCATCGAGATCGTCGCTGCTGATCTTCTGAAGGACGAGGGCTGGGCTGCCGCGGCGCAGGGCTGCCGCTACATGCTGCACGTCGCCTCGCCGTTTCCGATCACGCAGCCCAACTCGCGCGAGGAGCTGATCGCTCCGGCCCGCGGCGGGGCCTTGCGCGCGCTCACAGCCGCGACCAAGGCTGGCATCGAGCGCGTCGTGCTGACGTCCTCGACCGTCGCCGTCATGTACGGCTCAGGCCTCCCTCACGGGCACATCTATACAGAATCCGACTGGACCGACACATCACGCACCGACATCACGCCCTACATTGCCTCCAAGACGCTCGCCGAGAAGGCAACCTGGGACTATGTGGCGAAGACGCAGAACGCGCCCGAACTGGTCGTGGTCAACCCAGGTTTCGTGCAGGGGCCCGCTCTCGATCCCGATCTGTCCACCTCGCTCGAAGTCCTGCAACTGATGGGCAAGGGCGCCTATCCCGCCGCACCGCGTGTCGAGTTCCCCGTGGTCGACGTTCGCGACGTCGCCGCCATCCACGTCAAGGCGATGACGCATCCGGCCGCGGCGGGCGAGCGATTTCTCGCCACCGAAGGCAGCGCCAGTCTGTTCGGGATCGGCCGTTGTATTGCCGACGAGCTACCCGACCTCAAGGGCAAGGTGCCGAAGTTCGAGATGCCGGATTTGATGGTCCGCGCACTAGCCGTCTTCGACAAGCGTCTGCGCTCAGTACTTCCCGAGTTGGGAGTCGTGCGGCGCTGTGACAATACCAAGGCCCGCACCGTGCTGGGCCATACATTCCGCCCGCCTGAAGAGGCGATCGCTGCGGCCGCGCGTAGCCTGCGCAAGCTGAAGGTGATCTGACGCCAGGCGCAGGCTGATCGCCACACGGGAAACCGGTGGTAGAGAATGCCGGATTTGCCACAGCCCAGCCTGGCAACTACGCTTTGTTGCGATTGATGGAGCGATTCGGGACCGGCACATGGCCAGCGATGCAGCACAACCGACCGGCTGGTACGTCTCACATGAAGATGGCGGCGGCCAGGGACCGTTGTCGGACTTGCAGATGCGCCAGGAAATTGGTCGTGGCCGCATCAAGCCCTCAGACCGGGTTTGGCGCGAGGGTATGGACGAGTGGGTGGAGGCGCGCAGGATTCCCAATTACGAAGAGGTTCGCCGAACCTTTTTCGTCGAGGCCGAGCGCGCGGTGCGCATGGCGGAGGAGAAGCAGGGGCGCAAGGATCGCGTGGTCGCTCAGCGGCGGGAGGCACGCGGATCTACTGCTTCGCGCAAGCAGTCCGCTCCCGTGCAGCCGAGAGGCGGCTGGAGCACCTCGCAATCGTCCCAACCGTCTGCCCCGCAATCGGCACCGCAGACACAGACGAACTCGGGCCGGCCCGGCGGGGGCATGCCATCATTCGATCTGGAAAAGACGTTCGGCGAGGCCGCAAAAAAGATCGGCAAGATTCCTCAGGCCGCGATCGTGTTCTTCGTCCTTGGCCTGATCTTTACGCCGGCGCTGCCGGTGTTCTGGTTCATCGCCTGGTTCATCTGGTCCAAGGCCAACAAACGCTGACGCCTAGCGCATGAGACACTTGCCGCTTGGGACGGCAGGGCGCATATGGCGAGGAGGCGTCGCCACCGCCTTTTGGTCGCTAATGCCCAAATTCCACCCTTCGGTCGGCCGATGAACACGGATGGCGCGAGCGCGCTGGAGCAGGTCGGGCCGCGGTGGACTGGTTTGGTGAAATTCGGCGAGCTCTCATCTCTTGGCTGAGGGCCAGATTAGCGCCGTTGCAGGACGCACAAGCGCTTCCATCTCGGGCGACCCAGACTCTAGGCCGGAACCGGCGTGGACGAGCAAAGGAGTGAATGATGTCCCTCAACCGCCCTCGAAGCAAAAGGCTCCGGGTCTTTGCCGCCATGCTTGGTGTGCCGGCGGTGGCGCTGAGCGCTGCCTATCTGTTGGCGCCCGTCGCCGATGCGCAGCGCCGCGAGGTGCCCTCGTCACGCCAGATGGTGCAGTATTCCTTCGCTCCCGTGGTGCGCAAGACCGCTCCGGCCGTCGTCAACGTCTATGTCTCGAGCCGCGTCACGACCTTTACCTCGCCCTTCGCTGGCGACCCGTTCTTCGAACGATTCTTCGGCGAAAATTTCGGCATGCCGCAGGAACGCGTGCAGCGTTCGCTTGGCTCGGGCGTCATCGTCAGCCCCGATGGAATTGTCGTCACCAACGCTCACGTTGTGAAGGCGCGCGGTGAGACGGAGATCCGCGTTGCCCTGGCCGACAAACGCGAGTTCGATGCGAAGATCCTCTTGCGTGACGAGAAGTCCGACGTTGCCGTGCTCCGCATCGAGGGCGGAAAGCAACGCTTCGAGTATCTGGAGTTCGAGGATTCCGACAACCTCGAGGTCGGCGATCTCGTGCTGGCGATAGGCAATCCCTTCGGTGTCGGCCAGACGGTGACAAGCGGTATTGTTTCCGCGCTTGCCCGCTCCGGTATCGGCAAGGGGAATTCCTCGGTCTTCATCCAGACCGATGCCGCAATCAACCCGGGCAATTCGGGTGGTGCGCTGGTGGATGTTGCCGGCAAGCTCGTCGGTATCAACACCCTGATCTATTCGCGCTCCGGCGGATCGGTCGGTATCGGCTTCGCGATCCCGTCCAATCTCGTCCGCCTCTATGTCGACAGCGCGCTCACCGGGCGCCGCGTCGCCCAACCCTGGATCGGTGCGCGCCTTGAGGATTTGACGCGCGAACTGGCCGATGGCCTCGGTCTCAACCGGGTCAGTGGTGCACTCGTTGCGCGCCTGGATGCCAATGGCCCGGCCGCCAAGGCGGGCCTCGAGGCAGGCGATGTGATTACCCGAGTTGACGGCTTCGAGGTCGCCGATGCACGCTCAGCGCTCTATCGATTGACCACACGCGGCATCGGCAACGCGGCGGAGCTGAGCGTGATGCGCAAGGGGCGCATCGCCAGCGTCAGAGTGCCACTCGCCGAGCCTCCGGCACCTGGACCAGACGACGTCCGCAACCTGTCGGGCAACCATCCTTTCGACGGAACGCGCGTCACCAATCTGCTGCCCGGCATCGCCGATGAGCTTGGCATTGATGAGCCCGAGGGCGTCGCCATACTGTCCGTGCGCCCGCGCAGCTATGCCGCGCGCCTCCGCTTCCGGCCCGGTGACGTTATCGTCTCGTTGCAGGAGCGCCGGATCTCATCGATCCGCGATCTCGAAAGCACGCTCGCGGTCCCCACCCAGGTTTGGGTGATCGGCATCAAGCGGGGAGGTCGCTTGTTGAACCTCCAGGTGCCGGGCTGACGCGTGCGGCTCTAGCGGGTCTGTTATGGATTGGCTGAAGGCGGCAATCTTCTACTTTGCGTCGGTTTTCGCTGCAGGCGCTGTTCTAGGGTCGGTCCGGGAGCTGCTGGTGAAGCCCTGGGCGGGCGGCCTCGGTGCCATTCTGCTGGAAGCGCCAATCATACTGGCGGCCATGATCTATCTGGCGCCTCGGACGGCGCGCTGGGCCGGCCTGGGTGAGGGCGTGGCACGCCACGCCGCAATGGGGTTTGCCGCACTTGCCCTCCTTCTCGTCTTCGAGGCCGCTGCCGCGCAGCTCTTGCGTGGCTGGTCACTTGGGCAATGGTTGCGCCATTTCGACACCCCGGAAGGCCGGGCGGCGATCGCACTCTATGTCGTTTTCGCTCTGGTGCCGCTATTCTCCCGCGCCACGGTGTCGGAGCGAGGGAAATGAGCAATCTGTTCGAAGCCGCCGGACTGGAGAAGGGTGCCCCGCGCCCCCTGGCCGACCGGCTGCGCCCTCAATCCCTCGCCGAGGTGGTCGGTCAGGATCACATCGTCGGTCCCGATGGTACGCTGACCCGAATGCTTAAAAGCGGGCGCATCGCCTCGATGATCCTGTGGGGCCCGCCGGGATCCGGCAAGACGACGGTGGCACGCCTGCTCGCGCGCGAGACGGATCTGGAATTCGAGCAGATCTCGGCAATCTTTTCGGGCGTGCAAGACCTGCGCAAGGTGTTCGATCGCGCCAAGCTCAGGCGGGAGCAGGGCAAGGGCACGCTGCTCTTTGTCGACGAGATACATCGCTTCAACCGCGCCCAGCAGGATAGCTTCCTGCCCCATATGGAAGACGGCACCATCACGCTCGTCGGCGCCACGACGGAAAATCCGTCCTTCGAACTCAATGCAGCCATCCTGTCGCGCGCCGTCGTCCTCGTCTTCAATCGCCATGACGACAAGGCGCTATCCGATCTCATCGAGCGCGCCGAGACCGAAGAAGGCCGCAAGCTTCCACTCGACAATGATGCACGTGCGGCCTTGATGAGCATGGCAGACGGCGACGGCCGCACAATCATCAACCTCGTCGAAGAAATCTTCTCGGCCATAACTGACGGTACGGGGCTTATCGATCGTGACGCCCTCGTGAAGCTCGTACAACGCCGCGCACCGCTCTACGACAAGGGTCGCGACGGGCACTACAACCTGATTAGCGCGCTGCACAAGTCGGTGCGCGGATCGGACCCCGACGCCGCGCTCTACTGGCTCTGCCGCATGCTCGAAGGTGGTGAGGATCGATTGTTCATCGCCCGACGCCTCGTGCGCATGGCGGTGGAAGACATCGGCCTTGCTGATCCCAACGCCGTCGTCCAGGCACTGGCCGCCAAGGACACGTTCGATTTCCTAGGCAGCCCCGAAGGCGAGCTGGCCTTGGCGCAAGCGACGATCTATCTCGCCACCGCTCCCAAGTCGAATGGCGCCTATGTCGCTTACAAGGCCGCCATGCGAGCGGCAAAGGAGCACGGCAGCCTGGCGCCGCCCAAGATCATCCTTAACGCGCCCACGAAGCTGATGGAAAGCGAAGGCTACGGCGAGGGCTACGAGTATGACCACGACGCGCCGGAGGGATTCTCGGGCCAGAATTACTTTCCCGATGAGTTGAAGCGCCGTCCGCAGTTCTACGCTCCCCCTGAGCGCGGCTTCGAGCGCGAGCTGAAGAAGCGTCTCGCTTATTGGGATGGCCTCAGGAAAAAACGCGGCGGCTGAGACATGTTGCCATAGCGGCACGCCGATTGCTGCCACGCCACTCTCACCCGGTCCCTAGTGGCCACGGTCTTGCTGCCGCCATATCCATCGCTAAGATGCAACAGCCTTTTCCGCTTGCGCAGTGCTGCCCTTGGGCCCGGGAGTTTCGGTCATGGTTTTGTTTCGCGATATCTGGCGCGGCCACCCCACCAGCGAGAGCGTGACAACGCCGTGCATCGCACCTGGCGATCTTGTCAATCTCGAAGGCAAGGAGATCAAAAAGGGATACCCTGTGTTCGCCAACCAGTGCGCGATCCGCATGGGAACTGCATTGCGCCGCGCGGGGGTCACCGCTGAACAACTGCCCGGCTGCGCACACTGCTCCGTGCATCCGCGCTCCGACATGCACTTCATCAACGCAAACCAACTCGCCAATACGATAGCGCGCGCCAAGCTGCCCGGGTTTGGTCCCATCGAGAAAATCACCGGAACGGAAGCGGCGCACTTCTATCCGAAGCTGTTCGGGCGCACCGGCGTCATCTATGTGCAGGACTATTGGCGTCGCTCGACGGACCGGGATCGTGCCACGGGCGATCACATCGATGCCTGGAACGGCTATCGCTCCACGACCAAATGGCTGATCGAGTGGTTCTCGTGGCTCGGCTACTACTCCAACTACGCGGAAGCCGGCGAGATCTGGTTCTGGGAAGTGAAGTAGCGATATTGGCCGTAGCGTTAACGATGCGGCTGCCGCATGCACCGTGCGCCCCGCAATGCAGACCCTGGGAGAGGTTCCCGTGCGCTATCTCATCGCCATGATCGTCGCCGTCGCGGTCGCGCTAGCCGTCACGATCTACGTGAGTTCGCCTGTCGCAAGCTGGGTCGTGCGCCAGTACACTTTTGAAAGTCCCGATAGCGTCGCTGACCTCCATGCTCTCGTCTACATGGCCGTTAATCTCGTTGGCCTCATTCTGGGCTGGGTGATCGGTTGGGCGCTGGGCGGCGTCATCGAAAAGGACGATCCCGTCCAGTAGGCGCCGCCCCCCTGCCGTTGCTGTCGTCTCCATGCGCGCGCTGAGCCCGCACTGCCGGATACGTCGTCCGCGGCTTTCCCCTGCCTGCCGGAGCGGCTATAGAGCATGCTCATCGGAACCGCGGTTCGGTTTCCCTGCGATGCATGCACTCGGGGCCGCCGAACCATCAGCATGGTCCGCCCACACGCGACACGAGGACTACGAAGGACGCCCGCCATGAGAATGCTACTGCTTGTCTCGGCCGGAGGTGCCATCGGTGCTGGCGCGCGCCATCTCGTCAACGTCGGCGTCGGCCGCGTGCTGGGCACGTCATTTCCCTGGGGCACGCTGACGGTGAACATCGTCGGCTCCTTCCTTATGGGGCTCTTGATCGAATACATCATGCTGCGGGCCGCGGGGTCGCCGGAGATGCGCGCGTTCCTCGCCACCGGCGTGCTCGGCGGCTTCACCACCTTCTCCGCCTTCTCGCTCGATGTAGCCCTGCTGATGGGCCGCAAGGAACAGGGGCTCGCCGCACTCTACGTCGCGGGCTCTGTCGGCATCGCGATCCTTGCCCTTTATGCGGGATTTGCCGCTGCCCGCGGGTTGTTCGTATGAGCCCCGCTCCCGTCGAGACAATCAGGGTTAAGCGGGACGAGGAGGGCTTGCGCCTCGATCGCTGGTTCAAGATCCACTTCCCCGAGGTCGGCTACACTTATCTCCAGAAGCTCTTGCGCTCCGGCCAGGTGCGCATCAACTCGCGGCGCGTGGAGGCAAACGAACGTCTTGCTGCGGGTCAGGAGATCCGCGTGCCGGCGGTGGTGCGTCAGCCGAAGTCACCCGACGCGATGCAGCAGCGCGCATCCGTTTCCAAAGCTGATCGCGATCTCATCGAGGGGATGATCCTCTACGAGGACGAGCATGTTCTGGTGCTGAACAAGCCGTTCGGTCTCGCCGTGCAGGGCGGCACAGGAACGAAGCGCCACATCGACGGTATCCTTGCCGGCATGGAAGATCGTTTCGGCGACCGCCCGCGCCTCGTCCATCGCCTGGACCGCGACACCTCGGGCGTGCTTCTCGTCGCCAAGCATCGTGATGCAGCTGCCAAGCTCGGCCGTGTCTTCCAGACCCGTTCGGCCGCCAAGACCTACTGGGCGCTGGTGAAGGGCGTGCCGAAGCCGCCGCAGGGCAAGGTCACCGCACCGCTCGTCAAGGCATCTGGTCCCGATGGCGATCGCGTCCGCAAGGCGGAGGCCGGCGAGCAGGACAAGGCGATGCACGCGACCACGCATTATTCCGTGATCGATCGCATCACCAACAAGGCCTCGTGGGTATCGCTGAAGCCCGTCACTGGCCGGCAGCATCAGTTGCGTGCCCACATGGCTCTGATCGGTCACCCGATCGTCGGCGACAACAAGTACGGCGCCATGCATGTACTGGTCGACAGCGGCATCGATGCCAAGCTGCACCTGCATGCGCGCCGCCTCGTGTTGCCGCATCCCTTTGTGCCGGGCGGGAAGATCGACGTCACCGCGCCGCTGCCACCGCATATGCTCAAATCCTGGGAGATGTTGGGCCTCGACGCGGAAAAATATGACGGTTGACGCGCTGCGCTCCTGACCGCAACGTTCGAGCATTCGAATGTGCGAGGAGGAGATGCCATATGATGTCCGACCGCAAGCTGACGCGCCGCAACGTGCTCGCCGGAGCAGCATCAGGTGCGGCGGGCCTTGTTCTCGCCGACAGCGCTGGTGGCATCCGCCCTGCTCGTGCGGCAGCCCCGATGATGGGCACGCAGGTGCCGGGCTGGTATCGCTTCAAGCTCGGCAGTTTCGAGATCACCATCCTGTCGGACGGCTCCTATGAGTTGCCAACCTCGCTGATGGCAACCAACCGGCCACGCGAGGAGGTCAAGGCGCTGCTGGCGGCAAACTTCCTGCCGACCGAAACGCGCACCTCGCATGTCAACATCCCGCTCATCAATACGGGATCGGAGCTGATCCTGGTTGACGTCGGCGGCGGACCCAACTGGCAGCCGACGGCAGGACGTCTCACCGACAACCTGAAGGCCGCCGGCTTCAAACCCGAGGACATCGACAAGGTGGTGCTGACACACGGCCACCCCGATCACATCTGGGGCCTGATCGACGAGTTCGACGAGGCGCCGCGGTTTCCCAACGCGACCTATCACATCGCCGAGGCCGAGTGGTCGTTCTGGACCACCGACGAAGCCGCAATACGTCTTGCCGAACCCTTCAAGGGTTTCGCCGTCGGTGCCAAGAAGCACCTGCCGCCGCTGGCCGACAAGACCACACGCGTGAAGCCCGGTGCCGAGATCGCACCGGGTGTCGTCACCATGGCGACGCCGGGGCATACGCCAGGGCACATGTCGCTGATCGTCACCTCGGGCGGCGAGACGCTGATCGTCAGCGCCGACTGCGTCACGCATCCCTTCATCTCATTCGAGCATCCGGGATGGTGGCCCTCGACTGATCTCGAACAGCAGGTGGCGGAGAATTCGCGACGCAAGCTGCTCGACATGGCCGCAACCGACAAGGCGATGATGCTCGTCTATCATATTTCGTTCCCAGGCCTCGGGCATGTCGCACGGACTGGCGACGTCTATCGCTGGGTGCCGGCTATGTGGAATTGGCGTCTATAAATCGCTAGACGTTTGCGCTTCGTGCCAGGCCACAGATGTTTTGCGTTGCATCGCGTTCGTTGCTGCAGCGCACATGCGACGAGCACATTTCCGGGCCTCCGAATCGGCTTCTTTGTTGCGTCGCGAAAGGCGATCGTGAGCCGCGCCATGAGCCGCAAGAATTCGTGACTGCACCGCGCACCGAGTGTCTTCGCAGCGACGCAATGCTGATGGTATAAGCCGGATCATGAGATTGATCCTTTTCGATTGCGACGGCACCATCGTCGACAGCCAGCACGCCATATCCGCTGCCATGGAGGCCGCGTTCACCACGCATGGCCTGATGGCGCCTGAGCGCTCGCGTATTGTCGAGGTTGTCGGCCTGTCACTCGTCTCCGCCGTGCGCGAGTTGATTCCCGATCATGATACCGACCTCATTCAACGCATCGCCGAGACCTACAAGGATGCCTTCGGCAACCTGAGGCGACAGGCGGCGCACGAGGAGCCGATGTTTCCCCTGGCGCGCGAGACGATCAGGGCGCTCGCAAATGCGCCAGGCGTCGTGCTCGGCATGGCGACGGGCAAGTCGCGCCGCGGTGTCGATGCGATCATCGAGCGGGAAGGGCTGCACGGCCTGTTCGAGACGATCCAGACCGCCGACCACAATCCGTCGAAACCCCATCCGGGCATGGTCCTGCAGGCGATGACCGAGACAGGCGCACTGCCCGGCGAAACGGTAGTCGTGGGGGATACAACCTTCGACGTGGAGATGGCGCTCAATGCACGCGCCAAGGCGGTCGGCGTAACCTGGGGTTATCACCCACGTGCAGCGCTGAGTGCGTCAGGCGCTCATGCCCTGATCGACCGCTATTCCGAGCTGCCCGCGACGCTCGACCGGCTTTTGGCACCGGCAGGCGCAATTCAATGAACGATACAACAGGCAACGGTGGCGGCGGCACCGCGAAGTCGCCGAGCCGCGAGGCGTTCGTTGCGCCGCGCCCACGCCGCTTCTATCGCGAAGCGGCGCTCAGTATCGCCGACGGGGGCTTCGCGGTTGCGCTCGACGGCCGCACGGCGAAAACGCCCGGCAAAAGGCCGCTCTCTGTTCCAACCCGCGCACTTGCCGCGGCGATCGCGGCGGAGTGGCAGGCACAAGGCAATGAGATCCACGCCGAGACGATGCCACTGACGCGGCTCGCCAACACGGTCATCGATGGTGTGGCAAGCGCGGAGCAGGCGGTCCGCGACGACATCGTCGCCTTCTGCGGCAGCGATCTTGTTTGCTACCGCGCAGGAGCCCCCCACGG
Organism: Hyphomicrobiaceae bacterium; assembly: GCA_020638035.1. Taxonomy (GTDB): domain Bacteria; phylum Pseudomonadota; class Alphaproteobacteria; order Rhizobiales; family Hyphomicrobiaceae; genus JAEUMD01. Next base: position 93,618 of record JACKJI010000002.1, on the reverse strand, counting down.
GCTGGTCGAGGTGCAAGGTCTCCACTGGGATCCGGTGCTGGCCTGGGCACGGGCGGCGCTGGGCGCTTCGTTTCTCACCTCCGCCGGTATCATGCACGTCGCCCAGCCACAGGCTGCCGTCGACGCCGTTGCGCGTGCCCTCGCACCACTCGACGCCTGGCGCCTCACCGCCCTTCATCAGATCACGACGCTGACCGGATCCGCCCTGATCGCCCTGGCTCACATGTCGGGCACTCTATCCCTGGAAGCGGCTTGGCAGGCCGCCCACGTCGATGAGGACTGGCAGATTTCGCAATGGGGCGAGGACGCCGAGGCGAAGGCGCGGCGCATGCTGCGTTGGCAGGACATGCAGGCGGCAGGCCGCCTCTTGGATCTGATCGCGGACGTGGGCGAAACGCCGGACTGAATTTCGGTCCACTGCTCCTCATTCCCGTCGTCTCACGTCCTAACGCGCGTTAACCAATCGTTATCCTTGTGCCGTCTACCATCAAGCCCCGCAGTCTGGACGAGGTTTGACATGCACGGTGCCATGCGAATCCCCGAACTGTCTCAGCGCGATCGGTTCGTGCGCCGGGCCGTGGCCCAGAGGGAGGCATGGGCTGTGGTCGGTGAGGACGGTCTGGCTCATGTCGATTCTCCCAACAGTCCCGGCTCCCAGGTGACGCTGCTGTGGTCCAACGAGGTGGAAGCGCGCCGCTGGTCCGATGTGCTTGCCGAGAATCCACGCGTCGAGATGATCGCCCTCAACGATCTGCTCGGGAACGTGTTGCCCAACTTGGGCGAGTTGAAGCAATTCGTCGGGCTCGACTGGTCAGCCGACCCCATCGAATGCGAGGTCGAGCCCGCCGATCTCATCGCCCGCATGCGTCAGGAAACAATCGAAGCCTTCACGCAGCGTATCCGCCAAACGAACGCGGTGTGGATGCTCGAGGACGCTGATGGCCCGGCTCTGCTCGTTGCACAAGATGACGACAACCATCTGATGCTGCCGTGCTGGGCGCTTCAGTCCGAAGCCGAGGCGCGCATTGAGGGTCCTTGGGCCGACATGCAGGCGGTCGAGATCCCGCTGCACAATTTCGTCCGTGCGACGCTGCCCTGGCTCGTTGACCAGAACTGGCTGGTTGCTCCCGGATATCTGCCGGGCGGCGACATGATGCAGCTTTCCCCACTCGATCTTGTTCGCCGGATCGAGCCGGCGGTACTCGCACGGTCGGCTTGATGACGCGTGTGCCGGCGCGGCAATCGACGCGCCAATCACAGGTCCACAACGACCGATGGTGACTTGCGCTTGTGAGATGATCACCGAACTCGCGGTGGGCTGTCGCACGGCTGCGGCTTGTCCGGTCGGGAGGGTGGCACATGCGGCACGCATGGCGGCAGCGCCCATCCCGGCGTGGTATGCATGCCCACCCGCAGGAGATGAACTCGGATGATCGCTGACAACCTGATCCTCACCTACGTGTTCCTGGGGCTGGTGGTCTTCCTGTTCGGCATGATCTTCTGGAACGTGCTTGGTGGGCCGCGCAGGTCTCGCCGCAAGCGTGGATCGTCATCGCGCGGGCAAGCGTCGCCCGATGGCTCGGGCGGCTTCGACGCCGGGATAGGCGTTGGCCATCGCGGTGGCTCGCGCAGGGATGACGGCGCGGGCGGCGGTGAGGACAGTTCCAGCGATGGCGGCGACGGTGGCGGTGGCGGTGGAGGCGATGGCGGAGGCGGCGATTGACGATGTCGCGCGCGTCTGCTCGGCTTCGAAGGCGTCCGCACAGCATCGCAACCCGAAGCACCGCATCCATTGGTTCGGCGCGTGCCCCCCGAGCCTCCTGAGGGGCAGTTCGCGCGGATTGGACGCCGGGCGTCCACCTTTCGTTCCGTTTGCGCGGCTCCCGCCCCGTGCTATCTGACGCCAACCTCCAAAAGACAACGAGACAGCGTCAGGTGACAGCCCCATGAAGCACGTAGTCGAGGAACTCGAGAAGCGCCGTGCCAACGCCCGCCTCGGCGGCGGACAGCCCCGCATCGACGCACAGCACAAGCGCGGCAAGCTGACGGCCCGCGAGCGAATCGAGCTCCTGATGGACGATGGCTCGTTTGAGGAGTTCGACATGTTTGTCGAGCACCGCTGCACCGACTTCGGCATGGAAAAGACGAAGGTGCCGGGTGACGGCGTCGTCACTGGCTGGGGCACCATCAACGGCCGCGTTATCTACGTCATCGCCAAGGACTTCACCGTCTTCGGCGGCTCGCTCAGCGAGACGCATGCCAAGAAGATGACCAAGATCCAGGACATGGCGCTGAAGAACCGCGCGCCGATCATCGGCCTGTTCGATGCGGGCGGCGCCCGCATCCAGGAGGGTGTCGATGCGCTCGGCGGCTATGGCGAGGTGTTCACGCGCAACGTGCTGGCCTCCGGCGTCGTCCCGCAGATTTCCGTCATCATGGGACCGTGCGCGGGCGGCGACGTCTATTCTCCGGCCATGACCGACTTCATCTTCATGGTGAAGGACACGAGCTACATGTTCGTCACCGGTCCCGATGTGGTGAAGACCGTCACCAATGAGACGGTGACGGCTGAGGAGCTGGGCGGTGCGAAGGTGCACACGACGAAGTCCTCCATCGCCGACAAGGCCTATGAGAACGATGTCGAGGCGCTGCTGCAGATGCGCCGCCTGATGGACTTCCTGCCTGCCAACAACCTCGATGGCGTGCCGGTCCTTCCGACGCGCGATCCGGCCGACCGCGTCGAAGCTTCACTCGACACCTTGATCCCCGACAATCCCAACAAGCCCTACGACATCAAGGAACTGATCCTGAAGATGGTCGACGAGGGCGACTTCTTCGAGATCCAGGAAGCCTACGCTAAGAACATCGTCGTCGGCTTTGCCCGCATGGAAGGACACACGGTCGGCATCGTCGCCAATCAGCCGATGCTGCTGGCGGGCGTTCTCGATAGCGATGCCTCGCGCAAGGCGGCGCGGTTCGTGCGCTTCTGCGACTGCTTCGAGATTCCGATCGTGACGCTCGTCGACGTGCCGGGCTTCCTGCCGGGAACCGCGCAGGAATACGGCGGGCTCATCAAGCACGGTGCCAAGCTGCTCTTCGCCTTCGCCGAGGCGACCGTGCCGAAGGTCACCGTCATCACCCGCAAGGCCTATGGCGGCGCCTACGACGTCATGTCGTCAAAGCACATTCGCGGCGATGTGAACTATGCTTGGCCCTCAGCCGAGATCGCGGTGATGGGCGCGAAGGGCGCTGCCGAGATCATCTATCGGTCCGAACTTGGCGATGCTGAGAAGATCAAGGCGCGCACCGACGAGTACCAGCGCCGCTTCGCCAACCCGTTCGTTGCTGCCGAGCGCGGCTACATCGACGAGGTGATCCGGCCGTCGGCGACGCGCCAGCGCGTTTGCCGGGCGCTCAACATGCTGCGCAACAAGACCGTCGAAAACCCCTGGAAGAAGCACGACAACATTCCGTTGTGAACCTTCGCAGCGGCGCGCCACGACGGACGAACGGCCATTTTGCCACCTTCGTGTCGGGGATTGGATCGAGAGCAATGGCTGTCTTCGACGTCCTGAAGAGCGTCACTCCCGGCATCACGGGCACCTCCACGCTCCTCGTCGGCTCGGAGCACACGGCTGCAAAAGTCGGATCGGGTGTCATCCCAGTGCTGGCGACGCCGGTCATGATCAACGTCATCGAAGCGGCCGCTCTTGCCTGCGCGGAACACCTGCTGCCAGAAGGGCATCAGAGCCTCGGCATCCGGCTAGACGTGAGCCACGTCGCTGCGACACCCGTCGGAATGACGATCACGGCCGAGGCCAAAGTGCTCAAGGTCGAAGGGCGCACCATCTATTTCGAGGTCGCGTGCCGCGATGACAAGGAACTGATCGGCGAGGGGACGCACGAGCGTGTCGTCGTCAATGTCGCCCGCTTCGCCGAGCGCGTTCGTCGCAAGACCGAAGCCTTATGAGCCTCGCCGGCCTCATCGGCTTCGACAATCAAATCTTACCAGCCGCCGAAAATCCGACGCCACATGCCCTGTCCACGCCGTGCTGCTTCGCCGCTGCGGTCGACCGCGATGAGCAGTGTGCCCGTTACGCCCTCCGGCGTCTCCTCCATCGCCAGGATGATGCCGCCCCCCTCGCGCTGTCCCTCCGTGAATAGGCCATCCCGGTCGTTCGTGGTGTCGGCCACCGGGCGCGCGGCGTAGGAGGCTTGCGTTTTGTAGACCCGGGCGCTCATGTCATCGGGAAAATAGATCTGTCCCGTCAGCACGGTCGTCTGGTCGAGGAATGCCTTGATGTGGATGTGTGGCGTGCGCCCCGGATACCAGCCCGGATAGATGGACTGGAAGACGGCGAGCCCTTTCGCGTCGGTCGTCTGCGTGCCGCGCAGATAGTTCTGGCCCTTGGTCGACGTATTGCGATCATCGCCCTGGCCGGAATAGCCCGAGTAGATGCCGCCGGCGTCGCAATGCCAGACGTCGACGCGCACGTCCGCAAGCGGCACGCAGCTCGCATTGTCGATGATCTTGAGAACCAGCTTGAGCGGCAGTCCAGGCCGGCCTTCCGTGATGTCGGAGCGCACGAGATTGGGATCGAAGTAGTAGGGCCCCTCGACGGCTTGGGGGAACAGCACGCAGGTTCCCGGCACTTGGTCAGCGGCCGCAGCAGCGCCGGATTTCTCGTCCGCTTGTGCCGCCGACATGTCGAGTTGGCCTCCGGCGGCTGCGCCGAGCGCCAGGCTGCCCAGAATCGAGCGGCGGTTGGGATGGTTCGTCATGGACCTGCCTCCTGGACCGTTTGCCGCGAATGCGCGCTCGCTGCGCGCGACCGATCGCGGTCTCGGCACGCCACAACGAGGCGCGCTCAGTCATGAACGGAGGCTATCATCCGTTTCCGTCGCGGATAGGGCTGACAGAGGGCTGGCGCCGAACGGGGCGGGACCGCCAAGGGTCTTGCCGTCAGTCGACGATCAGCACAAAGCCTTTGAGATGCGCAACGAGTTCCGTCGCCCGCTTGACCGGCATGCCCTGGTTTTGCTCGTCGTGAATGGGGTGGGCTTCGTCACACACGCGGACGCTCGGACGCTGGTCATCCGCATCGGGCAGCTCGATGCGGCAGGCAAGACCGAGCGTCGTCTCGGCGCTTGCCGGGAAGGCATTGGCGATTCGTCCATCGGCGGCGTGCCAGCCCGGCGAAACGCCGAGATTGAACCACACGCTGTAGCGGCCAAAGTCCTCCGCCGAGATCTCCACCCAGGGACCGTATTCGAAGTCCTCATCATAGTCCTGTACAGGGACCGCCAGAACGCAGCGAATGAAGTAGCGGGCGTCGTCGAGAATGCACAAGTCCGACGACATCACCGCGCGAGCCTGCCGCTCGTCCGTCGACAACGCGAAGATGGCATCGGGTAGTTCGTAGGCGAGGGCCGGGAATCCCTCGTGGGTCTCGCGGCACGAGGGGCAGCGGTAACGCATGCGCGGGAAATGGCGGTGGGTAAGCTTGACGGACTGGAACATGGCACGCTGCTTGTTGTTCGGCATACGCGGCCAAGATAGCCGGCGAGCCCTTTCGGTCCGGTTGCCCGGGTTGGTTAAACTTTTCTGAAGAAGAAGGTCCGCGAGCCCGCCGCTGCCTGAGTAGGTTCCGCTGCGACGGGTCTTGGCGCTGGCCGCCGAGCTTGTGGCAAGCGCCACGGGCCCCCTAGTCGCTCAAATCTTTTTTCAAAACCGCCTCCATGGCAGCGCTCTCGCCGTGGTCGACATTGCGGCCCCCGGCTTCCATCACGGGGGCGCGAAATTCCGGAATTGTCCGGAGAATTCCTTCTGATGCGCTGCACCGCGCCCCCGGTTTCGGCCATCCAACCCTGACTGAGCCTCCACCGGCACGCAGGGCGCTCGCTCCAGGATTGCCTGGAGTTGCTGCCCAATTCCCGCCGCGACGCTGAACCCCACATGAAAACGCCGTTCAGTCACGGTTCAAAGCGGCCGGAGCATCTTGGGCGTCATCGAACACGACGACCCCGCGGCCGGACAAGATCCGCCGCCCTGCACAAGGAGAAGAAAGATGACTGCCAAGATCCTCATCGCTACCGCCGCCATTCTCGTTGCCGCGACGACGACTGCTTCCGCTCACTCGGTTCGTCCGATCGATCGCACGCTCGATCATCAGGCCGCCAAGATCGAGAAGGGCCGCCAGACCGGACAGATCACGTGGCGCGAAGGCCGCAAGCTGCGCGCCGAGCAGCGCCGCATCGAGCACCTGCGCTCCGACTATCTCGCCGATGGCAACCTGACCGGGCGTGAGTACCGTGATCTGCGCCACCGCCAGGAAAAGGCGGCGTGGAACATCATCAACGAGAAGTACGACGGTTGGCGTCGCTGGCGCTTCTTGCCGCGCGTTGGGCGCTGAGCCCCCCGCACATCCTGACGTGCGCAAGAGAGCGGGCCGCTGGTAACAGCGGCCCGTTTTCATGTGCGTCCCTCGATTGCGCGATGCGCACGTGATGGCGGCATCACGTGTTGTTGAGAATCCCGACAGAAGCGCTGCTGCATGCGATTGAAGCAACCTCGGTACGCACACATTGATCCGCGGAATATCAACGCGAGAAGCGCCCAATATCACACCTCCGCATCGTCCCGACGCTTGCGTCTCGTCGCGTGACCGCGGCGCGCCGCATCAGATGAACGGACGCTGACGGCAACGTTCAGAACGGGTTCAAGGCCACGGTCGTAGTTTGGTTTCATCGTCAACGGCCGGGTGACGCCGGCGAGCAACCAGGGATGATGCTCATGAACCCCAAGTTCCTCCTCACCGCGACTACCCTCGTGATGGGTCTCACCGCGACGTCGATGTCGGCTGCTGCCGGCAAGGACGACCACGGCGGCTATCACGCCCGGCACGCGAAGAATCACATCGTCGTCAAGCACACGGGCGCGTATGGCGACATCCAGGATCGCACCGATGTCCGTCAGGCTCGGCAGGCCAAGCGCATCCAGCAGGGCATCCGCTCAGGCGCTCTGACGCCGGCCGAGGTAGCTCGCCTCAGGCAGCAGCAGGAGTACATCAGGAAGCTCGAGCGCGACGCGGAGCGTGATGGTCACATCTCGTTCAGCGAGCGCCGGCGGATCGAGGCGGCACAGAACGCCGCAAGCCGTTCGATCTTTGCCGAGAAGCACGACTTCCAGAAGCGCGATGGCCATCACGGACCGCGCGGTAGGCGCTGGTTCTGGAGCCGCTAGTCGGCGACGGGTCGCCAGACCCAGAACCAATGGCTGTGTGGTGTCATCAGCAAGTGCAGCAGGCCGCATCCGCAAGGGTGCGGCCTTACCGTATCTGGCCAGCGCATCAACTGGCCGCGCCCCACGTGCGGCATGCGAAGCGGGTACAACGCACGCCCACGCAATCCCCGTTAGCCGATTGGTAAGGTTAACCATTTATGGTTGGCGCGATTTTCCTGGCACATGCGGGCGGACCATGACGCAGTTCAAGGGCTTTTCGATCGACGGCATCATCGAGCGCGGCAGCATCACCGAGGGTGATGTCATGAAGCTGCGGTCCGTCACTTATGCCGACGGCCGCATTTCGGCTGAGGAAGCCGACGCGCTCTTGCGGCTGAATGATGCGGGCCTTTCGGTCACGCGCGCCTGGAACGACTATTTTATCGAGGCGATCACCGATTTCCTCGTCAATCAGTCCGAGCCGATGGGCTACGTCACTGCCGATAATGCGAGTTGGCTGATCGACCGGGTGGGCGGCGACGGTAACGTCATGAGCCGCACCAAGCTCGAACTCGTCATCAACGTCATCGACCGTGCCCGTTGGTCGCCCGAAAATCTCGTCTCATTTGCGCTCGCTCAGGTGCGTGACACGGTGCTGAAAGGCACGGGCGCTCTGCGTCATGGCGCCACTCAGGAACCTGGAACCATCGACGAGACCGAAGTCGAGCTTCTCCGTCGCATTCTCTATGCCTTCGGTGGCGACGGCAATGTCGCGGTGACGCGTGCGGAGGCCGAAATCCTTTTCGACATCAATGATGCGCTGGCCGATGGCCCGAACAACCCGGCCTGGACCGATCTTTTCGTCAAGGCCATCGCCAATGTCGTCATGTCGACCTCCTCCTACGCCGTGCCGACGCGCGAGGAGGCGCTGCGGCGCGATGCATGGCTCGATTTCCATACCGACTTGTCTCCGATCGGATTGATCAGGAAGCTCGGAAACGGTAGCGCCCCTCTGCTGGACGGCTATCGTTTGCTGTCGCGCGAGGAGCGCGCCTTGGATCGCCTGGAGCGGCAGCGCATCGAGATGATCGTCAACGAGAAGGTGACCGAGGGCGAGGCAGGTTGGCTTGCCGACCGCATCGCGCGCGACGGCAAGGTGAATGGGAACGAGGCAGCGCTTCTCGCCTATCTGCGCGCCGAGAGCCCTGAGATTCATCCGACCCTGAAAGACCTGATCGAGCGTTGCGCGCCGGCGGCCTGAACGGTGTATGCCAAGCATCCGCACAGCGGCCCGTGCGGGCGGTACTCTTGCGGCACGGCGCGTGCCCCTGCACGCCGGGCTGCCCTACTCTCCGCCCAAATGAAAGCCCCCTGAGCTTGCGCCACCCCTGTGAGCGGTGTCGCGACCTTGACCGTGCCTTCTTGTCGGTCCACTGATCGCGGCCGGCGCATGTAGCTAATGGGAAGCACGTGCGTAAGCTGGTCGGCATCGCTCCTGTTGCCGCGACGTGATGTGGAACATGGGGGAGAGCGGCATGTGGTTTCCGCATTCCAAGCTGCAATTGCGCGAGATGCTGCTGATCGCCGGCCCCGCCGCGTTGCTGATCTTTGGTGCCTTCTGGCTCGCCTACCAGTTTGTCGAGCCGGCGCCCCCTGGCCGTCTCGTCATCACCACCGGCTCGTCGTCGGGAGCCTATTATGCCTTCGCCAACCGCTATCGCGAGGAGCTGGCCAAGAACGGCATCGCGCTCGACATTCGTGCTTCGATGGGTTCGGTTGAGAATATCGAGCGGCTGAAGAGCGATACGGAGCGGTTCGATCTGGCCCTCATGCAAGGCGGCATCGCCAACGGGCAAACGGCGCCCAATGTCATGTCCTATGGCCGGATCTTCCTGGAGCCGGTCTGGGTATTTCATCGCCTCGGCGCCAACATTGATGATCTGTCGTCCTTGAAGAGCCACCGCGTTGCGATCGGACCTGAAGGCAGCGGCACGCGTAAGCTGGCAATAGAGCTACTCACCAGTTTTGGCATCGATGCCCATAACACGACGCTGCTTCCACTCGGTTCTGCCGCCGCCGCCGAGGCATTGGCAAAAGGTGAGGCTGACGCTGCCTTCTTCACACTGGCGCCAGAAAGCCCGCTCGTCACTGAGCTGATCGGAAACGCTGATTTGAGACTGCTAAGTCTGCGCCGTGCCGAGGCTTTGACGCGCCGCTTCCCCTATCTGTCTCGCGTCTTACTTCCGGAAGGTGCGCTTGACCTTGCGCGCAATCTGCCGCCGGCTGACGTCGTGATGGTCGCCGCCCAGGCCGCCCTCGTCGCCCGCAGCGATCTCCACCCCGCACTCGCCTGGCCGCTGGTCGATGCGTTGAAATCGACACACGCGGCCGGAGGCATGTTCCAGCGCATCGCCGAGTTCCCGCGTGGGATCGATCCCGAGTACCCCATGTCGGAAGATGCCGAGCGCATATACGCGTCCGGCACTCCTTTCTTTCAGCGCTTCCTGCCGTTCTGGCTCGCCTCCCTCATCCAGCGCATGATTATCATGGTGGTGCCAATCGCGACCATCCTGATCCCGTTGTTCAAGATCGGCCCCATGATCTACGAGTGGCGCATTCGCAGCCGGTTGCTCTATTGGTATGCCCAGCTCAAAGCGGTCGAGAAGCGGATGGGCGAGCCGGGCACAGGCGTTGCAAATGGAGAGGTGCGCGGCGAGATCGACCGCATCGACGAAGCGGTCAGCACCATTCCCGTTCCGTTACACTATTCCGACCGCCTTTATGAGCTGCGCGCCGCCGTTGACCTGGTACGCCAACGCCTCGCCACTCGTACCTGAAGGCACTGCGCGGTCACCCGCCTGGATGATCGTCTGCCGATTGGGCCCAAAGGCGGCGCGCCCACGGCCCCGAAAACACGCGGATGCGCCCGAGATTAAGCCTATTGTCGCTGATGGAGCCAGTTTACGGGGGGCAAAAGGGCGTCTAGAACACGGCGCAGGCTGGCAGTTCGCACTCTGATGCCGCCGGAACTCTATTTCGAAGGACGACTGCAGGGCATGTTCGACAAGATCCTCATTGCGAACCGCGGCGAGATCGCCTGTCGTGTCATCAAGACCGCACGCCGGATGGGCATCAAGACGGTGGCGGTCTTTTCCGACGCCGACCGCGACGCCCTACACGTCGAAATGGCCGATGAGGCCGTTCACATCGGTCCCCCGCCGGCTGCCGAGTCCTATCTGATCATCGATAAGATTGTCGCCGCCTGCAAGGCGACCGGAGCCCAGGCGGTCCACCCCGGCTATGGCTTCCTCTCCGAGCGCGAAGCTTTCCCTGTCGCACTTGCCAAAGAGGGTATCGTCTTCATCGGCCCGAACCCGCGGGCGATCGCCGCCATGGGCGACAAGATCGAGAGCAAGAAGGCCGCCGCCGCTGCCAAAGTCTCGACCGTGCCGGGATATCTGGGTGAGATCGCTGATCCGGCCGAGGCGGTGAAGATCGCCCGGGAGATCGGCTATCCCGTCATGATCAAGGCTTCCGCAGGCGGTGGCGGCAAGGGCATGCGCATCGCCTATGGCGACAAGGAGTGCGAGGAGGGCTTCACGCTTGCCCGCTCCGAGGCGCGCTCATCGTTTGGCGACGACCGCGTGTTCGTCGAGAAGTTCATCGAGAACCCGCGCCATATCGAGATCCAGGTGCTCGGCGACAAGCATGGCAACGTGATCTATCTGGGCGAGCGCGAGTGCTCGATCCAGCGCCGTAACCAGAAGGTCATCGAGGAGGCGCCCTCGCCGCTGCTCGATGAGGCGACGCGCAAGGCGATGGGCGAGCAGGCCGTCGCACTGGCCAAGGCCGTGGGCTACGACAGCGCCGGCACCGTGGAGTTCGTCGCCGGGCAGGACCGTTCGTTCTTCTTCCTCGAAATGAACACCCGGCTCCAGGTGGAGCATCCGGTTACCGAACTCATCACCGGTATCGATCTGGTCGAGCAGATGATCCGCGTTGCCGCGGGTGAGCGGCTCGCGTTCTCCCAGCAGGACGTGAAGCTCAACGGCTGGGCGGTCGAAAGCCGTATCTACGCGGAAGACCCCTATCGCGGCTTCCTTCCCTCGATCGGTCGCCTCTCCCGCTATCGTCCGCCGCACGAGGGATCGACGTCCGACGGTCTTACCGTGCGCAACGACACGGGCGTCTACGAGGGTGGCGAAATCTCGATGTACTATGATCCGATGATCGCCAAGCTCGTCAGCCACGCGCCGACCCGCGAGCAGGCAATCGACGTCCAGGCAACCGCGCTCGATGCCTTCTATATCGACGGCATCCGCCACAATATTCCGTTCCTGACGGCACTGATGCAGCATCCGCGCTGGCGGTCGGGCGACCTGTCGACGGGCTTCATCAAGGAAGAGTTCCCCGACGGCTTCAAGCCGCGCGAGCCGCAAGGCGAAGAGTTGAAGGTCCTGGCTGCCGTTGCCGCCGCCATCGACCATCAGAGCAACGTTCGCCGCCGCGAGATCACGCACCAGATGGATGGCCGTCCGGTGAAATTCTCCAATCACCGGGTCGTTGCGCTGGGAAGTCTGAACCAGCACGTACTGGTCGAGGGAGGGCTCGATACGCCCATCAAGGTCGCCATGCTGGATGAAAATGGCAATGCGGTCGACACGCTGGAGTTGGCGTCACGCTGGTGGCCGGGCGAGGTGGTCTGGGCCGGCGTCGTGCGCGACAAGGACGTCTGCGTGCAAGTACGTCCGATCCTCAACGGCTATGACCTGTCCTACCGCGGCATCCACGTTCCCGCCCGCGTCTACACGGTGCGCGAGGCCGAACTGGCGGCGTTGATGCCGGAGAAGGTCGGCGCCGACATGTCGAAATATCTGCTCTGTCCGATGCCGGGGCTCGTCAAGGCGATCAATGTCGAGGCCGGTGCCGAGGTGAAGGCCGGCGATCCTCTGGCGGTCGTCGAGGCGATGAAGATGGAGAACATCCTGCGTGCCGAGCGCGACGGAAAGGTTTTGAAGATTGCCGCCAAGGTCGGTGAAAGCCTTGCCGTCGATGCCGTCATCATCGAGTTCGCCTGACATAGTCGCTCAGCGCGCGGAGCTGGTGAGGGAAGGTCGACAGCGGCAGCGATGACGCAGGCGATAGGTTGCGGGCACGGAGGTCGGCGCCCCTGACATATGCCTGTCGGTCCCGGCGCCTGTTGGTCGATGCCGCGCCGCCGCTCGCCCCTGTGGTACTGGGCGCCTGAACTCAAGTTTCATTTCACGACGCCCGCCAACCTGCCTCGCTACAACAACCCCAGCTTCGCGCTATCGCCTTCATCAGGAGCCCGACCATGCCGCGCCGCCTCATCTCCTCCGGCTCTCCGTTCGAGGCCACCATGGGCTATTCACGTGCCGTCGTCGTTGATGGCTGGGTGATGGTGTCCGGCACGACCGGTTTCAACTACGAGACAATGTCGATCTCCGAGGACGTTGCCGAACAGGCCGAGCAGGCCTTCCGCAACATCGCCAAGGCGCTGGGTGAGGCGGGAACCGGCCTGTCCGATGTTGTCCGGGTTCGCTACATCTTCCCCAAGGCTGATGACTTCGAGCCGTGTTTGCCGGTGATGGGACGCCACTTCGGCGAGGTGCGCCCGGCCGCAACATTGATCGTTGCCGGGCTTGTTGACCCGCGCATGAAGATCGAGATCGAAGTGACGGCGCGGCTGCCGGGCGCCTGACACGTCCGCACATCCTGGTCAGAGTGAGGACTGGTCAGCTTGGCCTGCGCGAGAGAGGGCAGGGTGGTTTGCGGCCTGCGTTCACCACGGCCTTGGCAACAGGCTCACTCCTTACTGGAGCTTCTCGGAATGCTTGCGCAGGCTATCTAGGATGGGTTCGAAAGCCTCCTGGTCGCGCGCTTCCGGATAGACCATGTAGACGGGATAGACGAACTTGCGTGTGCGTGCTGGCCTCCTGAGCCGCCCGCGCGCAATGAGCTTTGAGACGAGCCGCTCGGGGAAGTAGCCCGTTGCGCCGTTGTCGAGCAGGTAGTCGAGCCCCATCGAGCCGATATCGAGGTTGAGCCCCGCGTTGGTGAGCCGAGGATAGGCTGCCGCGTGATCCTGGCGGAAGTCGGCCCCCCAGTCGATGAAGACGTAGTCGCTGGCCGAGCGACGCATGGAGCCGCGTTGGCTCGTCACCATCACGAATTCCTCGTCGAATAGATGCTCGATCGTCAGTCCTGGCGGCTGCACGGGACGGTACATCACTGCGATGTCGAGCGTTCCCTCGATCAATCTCTGCGTCAAAACCTGCGACAAACCAGCACTCGCAGACACTGCGATGTCGCCGATGTTGCCTCTGAGCCAGGAGATCCATCTGAGCAGGAAGCCATCCCACAGGCTGATCGGTGCACCCACCGCAAGGTGATCTCGATGCTGATCCGACAGGCTCACTTCGAGCTGTGCATGCTGCCAAACCCGCACCAGTGCCAATGCGTGCTTCTGGAATTGCTGACCTGCGCCGGTCAGCTCTGCGCCCGATTTTGACCGTTCGAACAACGGTCTGCCGAGTTGCTCCTCGAGCCCTTTGATGCGCGCGGACACCGTCGACTGCGTGATGTTCATCTTGCGCGCGGCCTCAATGAAGCTGCCCGTTTCAGCGACCATAAGGAACGTTCGAGCGAGTGCGATATCCATATCGAATGTCGGTTTGTGCGTTGATCAACGCCGCATGTTCCAACACATGTATCGAAAGCTTCGATAGATAGCAGCAGAAAAATCTGTTTGCGACTGTGAGCAATTGCCAGCACATATATCATGACTCGACGTGTGTCGGGTGCATCGCCCGTGAATGTCGACAGACTGAAGTCGCGACGATGAGGGCATCACAAACCAAGGGACTTGTTCGATGAAAGCCAAGACAGCCAAGAAGGCGGTGAAGAAGAAAGCCGCCAAGAAGCCGGCGAAGAAGGTCGCTGCCAAGCGTACCGTCGCGAAGAAGAAGCCTGTCGCCCGCAAGGCGGCGGCCGCCAAGAAGAAGCCGGCCAAGAAGGTCGTGAAGAAGCCCGCCAAGAAGGTCGCGAAGAAGAAGGCCGCCAAGAAGAAGGCTGCCAAGAAGCGCGGATGAGCCGATCGTACCCTGGAGTAGAGTGCCCGTGAGCTATCTGTTGAGACAGTTCGCGATCGCGTTGATGGCCTCCCACCTGTTCGCTGCCCCAGCCTCCGCTGCATCTGTAACCAATCGTGATGTCAGGGAGCACACGCTCGAAGTCATCTCGGGCAACGAAGGGGCAAGCCGGCTACTCAAGCCCAATGAGGCATGGAGTGACGTCTGCCCGAAGGGGTGCGTCGTTCGGCTGGATGCGGACGAGATCACGACTTACGAGCTGAAAGGCTCTGACGTGGTCTCCATCGAGGACGGTTTCATCTATTACGACCGGGACGACGCTCCATCTCCGGCTGCCCCTGCGCTAACGCCGCAACCGCCGGCGAAATAGCGGCAAGACAGTCCGAGAGGATCGCAACGAACGACATTCGAGACAGCCTGGCTGCGGGTTAGCCAGGCTGTCCGTTTATCTGGCGGGCAGAGGTCTACAGGGCCTGTGAATGACCGCAGCGCTGCCGGGCATGCAGCGCACGCTCCAATCAAAGATCAGCAATGGGATCACCGATCGGCACCACCGGTCCGAGTGCGCGCTCGAACGCGGCACGCAGCGCCATGTCGACTTCGGGCAGGCTGGCGAGCTGGCCTAGATCCTCGAAGCTCGTTACGCCGTGCTCGACTATTCCGCACGCGACGATGCCGCTGAAGTGTTCCAGCTCCGGGGCGACATTGATGCTGAGGCCGTGGAAGCTGATCCAGCGCCGCAACCGGATGCCGATAGCGGCGATCTTGTCCTCCACGCCCTCTCCCCGCTCGGGGCGCCTGACCCAGACACCGACGCGCCCCTCGCGAACCTCACCCCTGATGTTGAAGGCTGCGAGCGTGTCGATGACGATCTGCTCGAGGGCGTGGACGAACGCGCGGACGTCGCCGAACCGCCGGCGCACGTCGAGCATGACGTAGACCACTCGCTGTCCTGGACCATGATAGGTGTATTGCCCGCCGCGCCCGGCAACGTGCACGGGGAAGCGGTCGGGGGCCAACAGGTCTTCGCGCTTCGCACTGGTGCCGGCCGTGTAGAGCGGAGGATGCTCCAGCAACCAGATCAGTTCGTCGGCTGCACCGTTGGCAATTGCTTCAGCGCGTGACGTCATGAACGTGAGTGCCGTCTCATAGTCGACGAGGCGATCGGAAATGCCCCATCCGATCGGAGTTCGGGTGTCGGCCTTCGTAACGGTCATCATCGATCTCTCGTCGGTCGGCAGCAGTTGAAGGGAGTCGCAGCGGTTGGAGCGCCTGTTGATCCGCTTCGATTGAATCGGCACTCCAAAGTCTATGTCATGTTGCAGCCAGATAGACGAGACAGCGACGAGGCGGCCAAGAACTGAGTGAGGCGTGCTGCCGGCGATGCCTATCGGCTTTTTCGATGGATGGCTGGCCCCGCAACGGTCGACGTACAGGGCGCTCGACATGGCTGTTGGTGGACGCTTTCCGCTACCCATGCGGCCGTGGTTGGATGAGCTCCGAAGGGTGCGTAGAGCCGTCGGCCGCGACTGGCGCCGGCCGCTTCTGTTGCTTTGTTCCTTTGATGCTCCGCGTCGGCCGTCGCACAGGACTGATCGGTGTGTGAGGTACGGGCCGACTACGCTGGTTTTCACCCTTGCCATCGGCCCACAGCTCTGTTACGTGGGCGGCCTTGCCGGTCGCGATGCGGCCGGTCAGTGGAATGCGGTCGTGGCGGAATTGGTAGACGCACTACCTTGAGGTGGTAGCGGGGCGACCCGTGGAGGTTCGAGTCCTCTCGACCGCACCAATCCTGTAAAAACAGGTGCTTAGGAACAGAAACGGGCCAGGTCTTTCGATGCTTGTCCCCTCCGATGCGCCCGAAGAGATCGGGCAGCCGCGCATTAACGTGGCGGACGTATTGCAGGCCCCCGACAGCGCTTGGCCGGCAGCACTACTATGAGACGTGCGCATTCGGATGGTGCGAGCCGCATCGGTTCGTCGAAAGTGCTCCGAGCTGCCGCACTGGGTCTCCGTCCCCGCCTGCACCTCTTATATTGGAGCCATGACCGGGCTCTGCCTCGTCGCAGGAATAGATTTCAAGCCCGGCCATCGCACAATTCCGCGCGACATGTTGCGAGGCGCGGCAACAGCCCAACCGTCTGAAGCTGGGGAATGTCGTGAGCGACTAGTGCTCCTGTAACCAACAGCTCGTCGGCCGGCATTAGTGTGAAGCGCGTGCGCCTAGGTCCGGCCGCTAGATGGGGCGAGGGGTATGCAACCAAGCCGCGACGCCCCCTGAATGGCGGCAAGTATATGCACAGTATAATTGCATATGCTCGCAATAAGTACGTGCCTGTGCCAAAAACGATACAAGTGAGTATGCAAACCAGATGCTTTGCAAACGGACGCTGGACTTCGGCGCCCCCGCATAGATTAAATTAAAAGACAATCGAATCAGTCGGTCAGCATGGGTTGCGCCAGCGTTGCAGCGAGCCATGGTGGGGTGTTTTGTCCGATCGATCGGTCAGTGGGCGGGGAGTTTTTTTTACGATTAGATAAAAATTTGGGGGAATTCGTATGGGGGGCGCGAGGAGGAGCGCGGCGGTTGCCGGGGTCGGCGCGCTGCTGCTCACGGTTGGCGCTCCGGAAGGTCGTGCCCAGCCTCCGGTCGAGATTTCGGGTGAGTTGGAAGCCTCTGTGGTGTCGCGCAATTTGCCAAGCGACGATGGCCACGAACTGCGCACCGAGGTGCTTGCCTATACGCATGCTGCGACATTCTTGTGGCAGCCGTGGATTGCCACGGTCAGTCTCGATCTCAATGCCGCATTCGAGGCAAGCTCACGCTCCGAGTTCGGCGAGGCGACGGCATTCTCCGGAGACTTGCTGCTTTCTGTGCTGCCGGCGTCCCGCTACCCTTTTGAGATATTCTTCTCTGCCAGCGACAACCGATTCGATGGCGATTTTTCAGGACTCGATTACAGGCGTCTGCGGACAGGAGTGTCTGGCCGCGCCGCGCTCGGCGATCGGACCAGTCTTGACTACCTATTCAGCTACAACGAGTTCGACAGGGATCGCTATGGCCTGCTGACGGCGCAGCGCGCCGAGGCCACGCTGCGCCGCTCTTTCAGTCCCGGCGAGTTGCCGCTCAATATCACCGACATCGGCGTTGCGTTTAACTATTACACCACCGATTTCGACAGCCAATGGTCGGGCGGGCAGGATTATTCGACCGAGTTCCTGGCAGGAACGGTCTTCTATCGTGCCGCGCCCACCGAGAGGGTGGACCAAGACTTCAGCGCGTCATTTATCTCCGATAGCGGCGGTAGCGGCCAGGATCGCTACAATCGCATTTTGGGACAGGGTGTGGGCACGCTTCAGTGGCACTCTCCCTCCAACGATGTCGCCGCGACCAGTGCGGTGCGCATGCTCTTTCAGCAGGTCGACCACGGTTTCGGACTGAGTAAGAGAGACACCGAGAGCGCGCTCTTGGCCGCGAATGCCGGTGTCAACTGGCGAGCCTCCGACCGGTTGTCCATGAGTCTCGGCGCGCGCGCCACGGCCGAGCAGATCGGCACCTTCGGCGTGACCGAGGTCGACCCGCTCTTCGAGTCTTCCTCCTCCAACTATACCGCCGGCCTACTCGGCACCGTCGATTACCGGTCGCTCTCCCAGGAGGTGGCAGGGTTCAACTGGCATTGGGACGCGCGAGCGGTCGGCGATGTTGGCTATGATTCCAATCGCTACAAGGTCAAGCACTTCGAGACGCTGTATGGCCCCCACAGTGATGCCCAGTTCATCATCGGCCATACCTTCGAGCGGTCGATGCGGATGCCCTGGCTTCAAGCAGTCGATGTCAGTCTGCTTCAGGAAGCCGGCTTTTCTCATTACAGCGAGGACGAAGTCTTCGAACCTATCATCACGCACAGCGCGTCATTCTCGAAAGGCTTTGCCGGCGAAAGCAGCTCTACCTATTTCCGGCTCTATTTCCGCGATACCCACGGTTTTGGCAGTAGGCCGAGAGACTACCAGACGGCCCAGATGGACTTCACGCGGCAGGTGCAGCTTGCGGGAAACCAGAGCTTGCATGGCAGCCTGGGCGCCCAGATTGTTCGCCAGATGTATGATCACAGGGACGACTTCTACATCTTCTCCCGTGCCGATCTCACGTATGAATACCGTGATCTGTTTGGAATTGATGGCCTGAGCTTTTCGTCCGACATTCGTATCAATTCGATCGGACTCGACAACCTGGCGCGGGACTGGCGGGACGACCTCACCCCCGACTTGTTTCGTAATGACTGGCGCAACCGATTGCAGTACCGCATTGGACAGATGGCGCTGTCGCTGGAAGGGGCGCTGTTCCACGACGATGGGAAGATCGGACATTATGTGAGGTTTGCTGGCCGACGCACCTTTGACTATGCGGATTAGGTGCCCTTACAATAGATGTTCCTGCGAACTTGGGGATCTGGGGCCATGCTTGGTAGACGGACGATCGTGCGGCTTTCGCTTGTCGTGGCCTATGTGCTGATTGCTGTGCTGTGCGTCACATCGCTGTTCAACGACAACGAGGCGAAGGCCGAATATGGCGATGTGGTGATCAACAACTACTCGGACGCAGCCGGCATGAGGCCCGTCGTTTTTCCTCACTGGTTCCACCGGATACGATTTCGCTGCAAGGTCTGTCATGCCGATCTGGGCTTCAAGTTCAAGGCCGGCGGCAACGACATCAACATGTTGAAGATTTTTGACGGTCAGTTCTGCGGGCGCTGCCACAACAACTCCATCGCCTGGGGTGTCGAGAACTGCGTATTGTGTCACTCGGGCGTCCCCAACATGAAGACCAGGGTGCACAACAGCACGTCGGACCGCCTCGTCGCGCCGGTCGCTAAGTAGACGGAGTCTGGTATTCGGGGAGCGTCGCCATGAAGAGTCGTATTCAGTTTCATCTCGTCCATGTGATGGCGCTCTGCGCGGTGTTGGGGCTACTAGTTGTCGGTGCGATATCGCTCGCCGGCACAGGATTGGCGCAGAGCAAAAGCCCTGCAAACACCTTCAACCGGCTGCTGAAATCACCGACGACCGCCAAGAACGCTCCGCCGGCTGAGGACGGGGTTCATGATCCGCAGAATCCCGGCACCACCATGTTGCAATGGCCGTCGGAAGCCTTCACCGAGTTCGACAAGTCCAGTGACGGCAACCAGGTGGACTGGATGTCGATCCTGAGGGCAGGCAAGATTTCCCCCTGGTTCGAATTCGAGAGTCAGACGACTGAGCCGTTCCTGTTCGATCTGGTGATCGTGCGTGAGGTCAAGGGCAGCAT
Source organism: Hyphomicrobiaceae bacterium (assembly GCA_020638035.1). Taxonomy (GTDB): domain Bacteria; phylum Pseudomonadota; class Alphaproteobacteria; order Rhizobiales; family Hyphomicrobiaceae; genus JAEUMD01. The sequence continues at coordinate 73,979 of JACKJI010000002.1, read as the reverse complement.
GCCCAACGTCGTATTCCCGCACGAGGCGCACACCCAGTGGCTCGACTGCTCGAACTGCCACGATGAGATATTCATTCCGGAGAAAGGCGCAAATCAGATCAGCATGGCCGCAATTCTGCTCGGGCAGAAATGCGGTGTCTGCCATGGCCGCGTCGCTTTTCCCGTAACGGATTGTCGGCGGTGCCATGCTCAACCCAAGACACCGGAAGAGTTGCGCGCGCTCGCAGAGAAATCGAACTGGGCAAAAACGTCCAAGACATCGACCGATCAGACGGCTGCCCCCGACAAGAAATAGGCGCCAGCACCCGCCACCCGGAAATCGGTTCTCCCTTCGGGTTCGGCCGGGCGAGGGCCCCTCCAGAAGGAGTGGACGCCATGCGTTATCGTCCCGTGCTGCTCGCTGCAGCCCTGCTTTGCTCCCCCGGATTCGTGGCACCGGCCACTGTAGCCGTGGCCGAACAGCCCGCCGCACGCTTGCCGGCCAGCAAGCCGATCGTCGACCAGAAGAGGTTGCTGGTCGAGAACATGGCCTATCGGTCGACGGCTGCGAAGACCATCGCAGAAAGCGGCGACGCCGAAGCGATCGCGGCACTCGAAAAGGCCAAGAGCCTGATCGAAGAGGCCAAGGCGGACGCCTCGGGAGAGAAGTACAAAGAGGCTGACGAGAAGCTCAATCAGGCGCTGAAGCTGATCAATGAGCAGGCGCGCCGCCTGACGTTCAACTCGGCGGACGCCGAGCGCGCCAAGACGATATTCGAGCGTCGACGCCACGCGGTAGAGACCTTTTTGAACGCCTACCAGAGGGTGTCGTCTGATCCCAATGCAAATTCCTCTCAGGTGCCCAAGGAGCATGCGGCCTGGATCGCCGACAAGCTTGCCGAGGCAGATGCTCTGGCAGCCAAGGGCGAGCATGAGAAGGCACAGGCGCCGCTGGAATCCGCCTATGAGCGAACGCGCGAGCTGATCCGCACCATGCGCGCAGGCCAGACCTTGACGCGTGACCTCAACTTCGCGACGCCGGAGGAGGAATATCGCTACGAGCTGAAGCGAAATGACAGCCATTTCGCTCTGCTGGAATTCGCGATCGTGGAAAAGAACCCTCAAGGCAGCATCGTCCCGCGCATCAATGAGAGCCGAGACAAGGCCCGCAGCGTGCGTGGGGCTGCAGAAGCAAAGGCGCAGACGGGAGACTTTCCCGGGGCTATCGCGGAGCTGAACTCTTCGACCCAGATTTTGCTGCAGGCGATAAGGATGAGCGGAATCTACGTACCGGGCTGATCCACAGTAGGGGAGGGAAAGCCATGTTCGCCGCACGTGCAAGATCGCTTGTCATGTGGGCTGCTGCTCTGGCGGTCACCTGCGCATTGTGGAGCGGCGTGACATCGGCACAGCAGCAGACGGGCGCGGCCAAGAGTGAGGCGGAACGCCTGCTCAGCCAGAAGGCGCTGATGCTGGAGGCCTACCTTGGATCACAGCGAGTAGCCGAAGCGCTGAAAAGCGGCGAGCCGCGTAATGTGGAAGCCATAGAACGCGCACGCGCCGACCTTGCCCAGGGGGCGCAGGCACTCGAGAAAGGAGACTTTGCACGCGCCGAGCAAAGTCTTGATGCCGGGTTGCGCCAGGTTTCGACGCTGGTGCTGCAACGCGGTGCTCGGGCGGAAGATCCCGTCAGGAAGAAGGAAGATTTCAAGATCCGGCGCAACCAGATCAACTCGCTCATCCGGGCACTGGAGGCCGGCGGCGATACAGCAGCACTCAGTCCTTGGACGGCGCGCCTGGCGGTTGCCAGGAGAGGGCTGCAACAAGCAGACGACCTCTTCGGTCAGAACAAATTTGCCGAGGCCAATCTCAAGCTTGTCTCGATCTACGAAGATGTGGTGGTGATCGTCAGCGAGGCGCGCCGCAATCAATCGATTGTTTATCGACTCAATTTTGCAACACCCGCCGAAGAATACGCTTATGAACTCGAGCGGAATAAGAGCTATGAAATTCTTGTAGATATCGCGATCGCTGAGAAGCAGAATCCTGATAAGGCTTTGCATCCCTTTATCCGCAAACTCGTCAGTCAAAGTGGCGAGCTGCGGGAAAAGGCGAAGATGCAGGCCGCCAACGGGGAACATGTCGCCGCTATCGGAACCCTTGAGGACGCGACCAAGCACCTTGTCCATGCGCTTCGCAGTGCCGGCGTAATGGTTATGGAGTAAGGGGATTGAGCAGATTCAAGTGGATTGCGCTGTCGCTCCGTAGCGGGGCGACAATCGTTGTCCTGCTGACGCTTGCCAGCTGCACATCCATATCGGTCGACGAGATTAGTTCGTCGAAACCCGTAGAGCATGGCACTGTCGCGGGCGCGCAGAACAACAACGTCGTCTGGCCTGCCCCGCCGGAGAAAGCGCGCTACAGGCTGAGCGCCGTTCTGATCGGCGAGCAGACGGTTTCGGGTGGCGAATCCAATAAGGGCTTTCTCACGAATTTCGCTGAGGTGATCACGGGCCTTGCGATTGGCGAGAGAAAGTACAAGGAGCTGCTGAGGCCGGCATCTGGTCTGACACTTGAGAACGGCTCTGTTCTGGTCGTTGACGCCGGCCTGAAGGCCTTGGTTCAATTCGATTTTTCCAAGAAGTCTTTCAAGATCTGGGACCAGTCTGGGAGCAACCGCGGGTTCAAGACGCCGATCGCTGTGGTCGAGGATGGCGAAGGTGGCTTTCTGGTTTCCGATTCGGAACTCGGCAAGGTGGTGCGACTTGGCAAGGACGGCCAGCCGCGCGGCGAGTTTGGTGCCAGCGATTTGACGCGCCCGACAGGGCTTGCACGGGATCCCGCAAGCGGCGCGATCTTCGTCGCTGATTCGGCCAAACACGTGGTCAAGAAATTCAGCTCATCAGGTCAGTTGATGGCGACCATCGGCGGGCCGGGCCAGGAAGTCGGTCGCTTCAACGCACCAACCTATCTCAGCTTCGCCAACGGCAGGCTGTTCGTCAGCGACACGCTGAACTTCCGCGTTCAGTCCTTCGATTCCAACGGAACGTCGCCCAAGTCCTTCGGCAAGGCCGGGCTCTATGTGGGGCAGTTCACGCGGCCCAAAGGTGTGGCGGTTGGTGGTGAGGGGCGGATCTATGTTGTCGAATCACGCCAGGATCATCTACTTGTTTTTGATCCCGAGGGCCAACTGCTTCTGCCAATTGAGGGTCGTGCTGAATTCGGTTCGTTTTATTTGCCTGCGGGAGTTTGGACTGATGGAAAGCACAAAGTCTATATCGCCGACATGTTCAATGGCCGCGTCGTCGTCCTAGAAGAACTTACGAAATTGTCCGAGGGGTAGGCATGCGATTTCGACCTTCATTCCTGCCCCCCAAAATCTTCACACCAAGGGTGGTCCTGTCTGCCTGGATCAGTGTGCTGTGTGTGTCCGCGCCAGTGTTCGGACCCGCGCTCGCCGACCGTTTTGCAGACATTGCCAGAACCAAGCATAACCTATCGGTCACCGGACCTGGCGATGTGCGTTCGCAGGAGGACCGGATCTGCGTGTTCTGCCACACGCCGCATGCCGCCAACGACAAGGCACCGCCGCCGCTGTGGAACCGGAAGCTTTCTGGTGCAACCTATAGACCCTACGAGTCGTCCTCATTCGACGCAGGCAAGCGTGTGGGGTGGTTGGAATCGGCTGGCAGGGGACAGCCGGGTGGCGCTTCCAAGCTCTGCCTTTCCTGCCACGATGGAACTGTAGCGCTCGGCTCGGTTCTGGTTCTCGATGGCCGCCAGAATCAGAACATCAATGTTTCAGGCACAGCCCCTGACGGAACGATCCCGGAGGGGAAGGGCGCTTCGACCGGCTTCACCAGGCGGCTCGGTGTCGACCTGACCAACGACCATCCGATCTCCTTCACCTTCGATGACCGACTGGCCGCCGAGGATGGCGAGCTGCGCCGTCCCTCGTCCACTCCGGAATTGGGACCGCCCAGGCCGGGTCCGGATCCGGAGCTGCCATTGACGGATAAGCAGCTCCAATGCACCTCGTGCCACGATCCGCATGTGCGCGATGTTGTTGCCGAGAACATCAAGTTCCTGCGGTTGAATCGTTTTCAAGAGATTCCCGCGGTCGGTCCGTTCTTCGACAAGCGGCGCGACCAGATCTGCCTGGGCTGCCATGAGAAGGAAGGCTGGGTCGATTCCGCCCATGCCCACATGAGCGTTGCCAACGAGACCTACACCGCCAGAGCCGCAAACCTGCGAGAGTTCCCGGTCAGTGCGCAGGTCTGGCGCATTGGCTGCCTCAACTGCCATGACGCGCATTCCGTGCCTGGTTCGCGGCGGCTGCTGCGCGAGGCGACCGACAGCGTCCTCACGCCGAAGGTCGGCGGCCAATCCGCTATCGAGGAAGGCTGTTACCAGTGCCATTCCTCGACCGACAACGTGCTGAACGGCCAGAACGGTGCGACTTCGAGCGTTCCCGATATCAAGCAGGACTTCCAGAGCCGGCGGCGCATGCCGATCGATGAACGTCCCGAGGTGCACGATATCGGCACCGGCTCGGAGCCACAGCCGGGTAAGGACTTTATCGAGAGCCGGAGGCTTTTGGGCAGGGGCAACGATCGAAACCGTCATGTCGAGTGTACCGACTGCCACAATCCGCATCGCGTCATCCGCAATCGCATCTTCAATGCTTCGCCAACGGTGCCCGATATCGTAGGCACGCGCGACCGCACCCCAGGAGTGCCGCAGACCAACATCGCTTCTGGTGTCTTGCGCGGTAGCTGGGGCGTGGAGCCGGTCTACGGTTCGCCCAGGTTCCTTGATCCTCCAGTGGTCTTCTCCGTCAAGCGTGGCAACCCGCCCGTGGGTGGTTCCACGCTCGCGTCCGCGCCTTGGGTCACGCGCGAGTATCAGGTCTGCCTGAAGTGCCACTCGACCTACGGCTACACACGGCCGCCCGAACTCGGACAGAGCCGCGGCGGTACGCCACCGGGGACTAATGACGTGCGGCGCTATACCGATCAGGCCATGGAGTTCCAGGCGCCCCCCGGAGACCAGGGTGAGCCGACGACGGTCGTTCCTGGTTCGGGCGGACCCGGCGGAGATCAGGTCAGCGCCAACCATCGATCCTGGCATCCGGTGATCGCGGCGACTGGGCGCACCCTTGCGGTACGCGGCGGCGCTGATGCCAATCTTTGGTTGCCCCCCTGGAACCAGCCGGATCAGATCGGCGTGCAGACAATGTATTGCTCGGATTGCCACGGGTCGGAGACGGCGCCGGGAACGATTATTCCGCAGGGTGGCGAGCACGGCCGTTCGTGGGGACCGCATGGTTCCAACAACAACTTCATTCTCAAAGGCGGCTTCACCGCGCGAACAGGTGCGCCGGGCACGGAAGGCGATATCTGCTTCAAGTGCCACAGCTATCAGAACTACGCGACGCCGGACGGCGATGGTGTGAGGAGCGGTTTCTCGAACGGCGAGGAGAACCTACACGCGTTCCACGCCGATAAGATCGGTCGCATGCAATGCACCTGGTGCCATGTCGCCGTGCCCCATGGCTGGAAGAACAAGGCGCTTCTTGTGAACCTCAACGATGTCGGGCCCGAGGGAGGACTGCCGCCCGGCACGCAGGTGCGCAACAACACCACCGCGCCCTACACCAACGGGCCCTACTATCTCGGGGCAGTGCTGAAGGTTGTCACCTTTGCTCCGAGTGGAGATTGGGACGACAACAATTGCGGCTCAGTCGGTCCTCCCGGCAACGGCGAGACCGGCAGGGACTGGATGCGCGATAGTTCAGAGAACTGCGCGAACCCGCCGTGAGGACCGCGACGTGATCGAGACCTTTCGCAGAGTGCTGCGTCGCCTCGGCTCCGTAGAGACGACCTCGGTGTTGATCGTGTTGTGCGCCGTCATTGCGCTGTTGGGGATCTTCCTTCCGATCCGCACATCCAATTGGATGGTGCTCCCCTTCGCGCTGCTGATGGCAAATCTTCTTGCTGCCCTGGCGACCAACGCGCGGCTGAAGAGCCAGTCCATGCTCTTCGCCTTTCATGCCGCTCTGGTTGCCGTGATCGTGCTGGTCGGGCTCGATCGGCTTCATGCGATGCACGGTCGCGTTGAGGTCGCCGAAGGCTCGATGTTTGATGCTTCTGCAGTCGCTGCCGAGCACGGTCTGCTGCACGACTTGCGGCTGGGTGAGGTACGCTTCCTGCAAGGTCCGTTCGAGATCACATACGCGCCGGGAATGAAACGACGTGAGACGGAAAGCGTCATTCGCATACCCGAGCAGAATGGCGGATGGCGCGAGGTGCGGGTTGGTGACCATACGCCACTGATCTTCGGCGACTACCGCTTCTACACAACCCACAACAAAGGTTTCGCGCCGATCGTAACCTACGTGAGCGCATCCGGTGACTCGCGGACCGGCGCGATCCACATGCCGTCCTATCCGATGAACGAGAACAAGCAGGGACTAGCCTGGACGCCACCTGGAGCCACCAAGCCGTTGAAGGTTTGGCTGCATATCCCCGAACCGGTGTTCGACGAGGCCAAGGCGTGGAAGTTCGTTAAGCCGACCAACACGCGGCTGGTGCTCATCGACGGCGATGAACGCCACGAATTGAGTGTTGGTGAGGTCGTCTCGCTCGGCTCGGCTCAGCTCCGCTACGACGGGCTGCGCAGCTGGATGGGATACACCATAGTCGGCCAATCCATGATCCATTGGATCGCTGCGGCCAGTCTGATGGCCTGCCTCGCGCTCCTTGGCCATGTGCTGTCCGTGCTCATCTATGGCTCGAGAATTCCGGCGGCGGGGGCAGAGCATGGTGGGTGACATCGTCGCGCGAGACGGAGCTGCGTTTGAAGCGCAGATGCTCGGGGTCGCCATTGTGATCTATCTGGCGGCCACCGCACTTTCCGTAGTGGTGACCGCGTCCGGTCGTGCGCGCCAGCACGTGACACTCGGGCTTGTGGCGATAGCGCTGACGTTCCACACGATCGCCATTGCCTACCGTTGGACGCGACTCGGCCACGGGCCCTACGTCGATATGTTCGAGATCCTTTCGAGCAACGTGTGGAGCTTGCATCTGGCCGCCCTCGTGGTGTTCCTCAGCTTGCCGCGTCTGCAGCCTGCGCTCGCCGCCACGCTTCCCCCCTTGGCCGTGCTGACCATCTGGATGTGGTTGACACCGGCAAAGGACACATTGCATCCCGTCACCTATGCAACGATATGGCTGCCGATCCACGTCACGCTCGGGAAATTCTTCCTCGGCCTGGTGACGCCTGCCACAGGGCTCGGGATCATAGTGATCGGCCGCCGCGCACTGGGTATCACCCTGCCGAGCTTGCCGGATTCTGAGACTCTTGAGACCTACATCTATCGATTGTTGCTGATCGCGGCGGTATTCCAGAGTCTGATGCTCATCGCCGGTGCCGCCTGGGCGCAGAACGCCTGGTCACGCTATTGGGCCTGGGATCCGCTGGAGAGCTGGGCGTTCGTCACCTGGACAGGCTCCTTGCTCTTCCTGCATATGCGCCCGCGCAGCACAGCACGGCCGATGTTGAGTGCTGCTTTCAGTCTTCTCATCTTCGGCTTGGCCTTCTACACGTTTTTCGGCGTGCCGTTCATCTCGACCTCGCCGCACAAGGGAGCGATCTGATGGCTCTGGAGCCCGCACCGCGGCGCCGCCGGCGCTCGCATCTGATTGCAGCAGCATTGGTCCTGGTGGTCATCGTAGCTGCGGGCGTCGTGCTTGAGAAAATGCCGGGGAGTGGGCCGACGGTCGCAACCGCGCCACAGCAGTCCGCATCGAGCGGCGTGACGCCGTTTGGGCAGGCTTTCGCGAAGGGCATTGAAGCAATGCGCCTCGGTGACGCGCACACCGCAGCACGTGCTTTCGACGAGGCCCGCGCCATAAACCCGCATATTCCCGAAGCACACGTCAATCTGGGGTTCGCCTTCCTGGCGATGCAGCGCCCTCGTGAAGCCGCGACCGCATTCGATCGCGCGCTTTCCATCGATGCCAAGCAGATCAATGCGTACTACGGACTGGGCGCCGCTCTCGACGCATCAGGCGACCGCAAGGGTGCGATCGGCGCCATGCGCACCTTCGTTCATCTGTCCGACAAGAAAGATCCATTCCAGCGCAAGGCGATGTCGGCGCTCTGGGAATGGGAGGCGGCCGAAAACGGAGCGACGCCTCAGCAAGGCGAGGCCGATGCGAAGTCGAAGCCTGAAGCCGCTGCGGCGAAGGACGCAGCAGCAGGCGAGACGACTGCATCGATCGAGCAGCAGGGTGGGGCTGGTACAGGGGCGAAGCCTGAGGCAGTTGCGACAAAGGACACCGCAGCGGCCGAAGCACCTGCACCGTCTGAGCAGAAGGGTGAGGCCGGTGCAAAGGCCGAGTCCACGGCTGTCGCGATGTTGGATACCGCACGCCGCAACAATGCGCCTGTGCCGCCACCTCTACCGGCCATCGCTGACATGCCCGACGCCCTGACCCCTCCCGAAGGCGTGATATCGATCGTCAACGTCTGGGCGTCGTGGTGTGGTCCCTGCCGGGCGGAACTGCCGAGCCTGCAGGCCTTCGCCGCAGCCCTTGATCCATCGCGCTATCGTCTTGTCGGGTTGAACGTCGACAGGGATCGCGATTTCGCACGCGAGTTCATTCGCGATACGGCTGTCTCTTTTGGCAATTTCTGGGACGGCAGAGGCGTTTTCGCAAAAGCCCGCTTCCAGGTTGAAGCCTATCCACAGACGTTGTTCCTGGATTCGAGCGGTGCTGTGATTGCGCGTGTTAGCGGTACCCGCGAATGGCCTGCCGATGCCGCAGAGGCAACTGTGGCTGAGATCCTGGCTTCGGGCCAGAAAAAGGAGCCGAAATGAGACGCTTCGCTGCTGTAGTCTGTTGTCTGATGGCAGGTCCGCTGGTGACGCCGGCAGAGGCTGGCGATTTCTTCAAGGGACGCCAACTTTATGCTCAACACTGTTCCCGGTGTCACGGCAACGACGGCAAACCGGTATTGCCCGGCACGCCCAATCTGTCCAGAGGAGAGGGGCTGCTGGCGCCTGATCAGGTGTTGCTGCGCAGTTTGCGATTTGGCAAGGGGTCGATGCCTGGTTTTGAAGCGTTGCTCCGTGGCAAGGAGCTATATGATGTACTTATCTATGTGCGCTCGCTGCATCGTTGAACCTGTGCGCCTGTCAGTCGCGTGGCTGCTTCTGCTGCTCGCATGCCTTGGCGTCACGGCGCCGTCCCTGGCCGACGAGCGCAAGGTCGAATTCTATGGTCTGGGCGAGCAGAGCTATGTCCGCTCGCTTGCGGTCGACGCCGACCAGCGCACCCTGTGGGTCGGCGCATCCAACGGCGTTCTGGAGATCGACCTTGCCAGCATGGACCCGCGCAATCGCTTCACCCGCAAGGACGGTCTGGCAAACGAGTATGTCTTTGCCATCGGTCTCGCACCGGACGGCGCAGTCTGGTTTGGCACCAATGCGGGCGGCACGTCGCGGCTGCACAATGGCAAATGGCGCACGTTCTTTCCCATGCACGGGCTGGCGGATTATTGGGTCTATGCGTTTGCCTTCGACAAACAGCAGCGGGTCTGGATCGGCACCTGGGATGGCGCCAACCTGTTTGATCCCAAGACCGAGACGTTCACCACCTTCCATGACGAATTGATCAACCACTGGGTCTATGGCGTCGATATCGATGCCGACGGTCGCGTCTGGTTCGGCACCGAAGGTGGCGTCTCCATGTTCGATGGTTCGAATTGGCGAAGCTGGACCCACGCCGACGGGCTTGGCGCACCCAATCGCGAGGCAGCTCCCGCCAGCGACAACACAGGGCTCGGCACCCGGTCTCGTCACGACCTGGAGGTCGGTAAGTCCGGCGGCAAGAGCTACAACGAAAACTATGTGTTCGCCGTGCGTGTGGACCAGACAGGCAGAGGCGTGTGGTTCGGTCTATGGGGCGGCGGTGCGGCGTTGCTGTCGCGAGAAGGTGTTTGGACCAACTTTACCAGCGGAGACGGTCTGGCCGGTGACATCGTTTATTCTCTCGCCCAGGACGACAAGGGCGTGATGTGGTTTGGCACCAACAAGGGCATTTCCAGCTTCGACGGCAAGCGCTGGACAAGCTACGACCTGGGGCGTTCGCCGGCTCATGTCTATGCACTCGCAACCACCCGCAGCGGCGATGTTTTTGCCGGGGTGAAGGGCGGGGTCGTTCGGCTCATCGCACCAAAGGCCACTCCATGAGGCCGTTTGCGACGAAACTTGCCGCGGGCCTCGTCGCACTTGGCCTTGGCGTACTGTCGCCAATCGGCACATCGCGCGCAGACGATGCGGTCGGCAAATTGCGCTCGTCGATCGGCTTCGATCTCGGCACCGCCAACGTCAAGGACGTTCTCATCGATGGCAAGCTGACGTGGCTCGGCACGTCCGATGGCCTGATCCGTTTCGATAATCTCACTGGCGATAAGCGCACCTACGACAACAAGAGCGGCCTATTGTCGAACGGCGTCTTTCATGTGGGCAACCTCGACGGCCGCATCTGGGTCGGCACCTACGGAGGCGGACTTTCCATCCTTGACCCGCAGTCGCAGTCATGGACGCACTACAACATCCCAGACGGCCTGGGGGACAGCTTCGTCTATGACGTGATGCGCGATGCGGGCGGCGACGTCTGGATCGCCACCTGGTCGGGCGTCAATCAGGTGATCGGCGGCGCGCTGCAGGACCCGTCCGCCTGGCGGCTGCACACCGTGGCGAATACCGGCGGAGGACTGGCCAATGACTGGGTATACGGACTGGCGTCCGGACCGGATGGAACGGTCTGGCTGGCAACCGAGGGGGGGCTCTCCCGGTACCGTAACGGCGCCTGGACGAGTTGGAACCATGCAAGTGGCCTGGGTGCGCCGTGGGACTTGGTGGCCAAGCAGGACGTGGACAGAAAGCCGGTGGTGAACTCGGCTGCCTCGCGCCACCATCAGCACCAGCGCAAGGAACAGGGGCTGGAACAGTCCGGACCCGCCTACAATCCAAACTATGTGGTTTCGCTTGTCGTGGACGACGAGGGTGTCGTCTGGGCAGGGACCTGGGGAGCTGGGCTGAGCCGCTTCGACGGCACAACATGGCGCAGCTTCACGATGGCGGACGGTTTGCCTGGCAACCACGTATTCGCACTGGCAAAAAAGAGCGGGCGAATTTGGATTGGTACAAATCGGGGGCTTGCATCGTTCGACGGCAAGGCGTTCCATAAGCAGATAAGAGGGTCGGCGCTGAACGTCTCGAGTGTGTTCGCCATTGCCATTGCTGAGGAATCTGCATGGGTCGGCGGGTTCGGGGGGGCGACGTGGTATCCACGTGGGATCGAGGCGGCCGTCGGTGGGGAAGAAGGGGATGAGAAATGAACCGTTGCCTCTCCTTTATTGTCGCCGTTGTTTTCATGCTCGTCGGAGCAGGAGCCGCAACGGCGCAACTTGCCGAAGGAATTGAGCTTTTCGATCGCGGAGAGTTTTCTGCCGCTGCCGAGGCCCTCTCACCTCTGGCCAAGGGCGGCGATGCGACCGCCCAGTACATTCTCGGCATCATGTACTTGAACAGAATGGTGGAGCCCCCAAGCGAGACCGCTGCGGTCGACTTGCTCAACAGCTCCGGCAACGCAGGTTTCGAAAAGGCGCAGGTCGAACTTGCGCGCATGTATCGTGAAGGTCACGGCGTTCCTCAGGATTTTGCCAAGTCATTCTTGTGGAGCATGAAAGCCGCAGAGGGTGGCGATGTGGGTGCACAGCTGCAGGTGGCGGATTCCTTCGCCTTCGGCCACGGTGTCGATCGCAATCCAGTCGAAGCCTACAAATGGTACGAGATCGCCGTGCTTTATTGGGGCTCACTGGCGGTCAATGCTCGCGACGTCGTTGCTGAAACCATGACACCGGAACAGATCGCTACCGCCAAAGAGCACGCGCAAGCCTGGATCAAGGCCAAAGCGGACAAGAACTGAGCATGCTTGGTTGATGCACCATCAACTCGGGAAGCAGTCATAAGCCTTGCTGCAGCAGGCCCCCCATCCCTCACCGGTGCTCTTTTGCCAGTGTATCGGGCCTTGCCGGGGCCGTGTTGCTTTCCTGCGTTTTCAAAAATCGCAGAATCGCGTCTATACTGCATGATCAAAGACGTATTTTTTTCGCATCAGCTCCACAAGGTCCGACGGGATATCGCTCGTTAACTCAGAACTCTGGTGTTCTCTGATGCGGCAAGCGGGTCGGGCAAGCGGATAATGAGCCAGCCACAGGGGGCATGGACATTGGCGGATGGCTCACCTTGGCCGGCGCGGTGGAGGCGGTGGAAGCTGCGCTTCGCACTTTTGGCGATAGCGCTGGCCATGGTCGTGACCGGTTGGGGGCACGTCGACCTGAATGCACAGGGCTATCGGCGCGGTGACGTCAGCGGAGAAATGGTTCCGTTCGCCCCGGCGCGCCCTTTAAAGCCGAAACGGGATCTCATTCGCGGAAAGGACGGACGCTTCTGGCGGCGGCTGGTCAACGACGGCTTGCATGACAAATACAACCCGGATGTCGGTAAGTTGAGAGAGCCGGCACAAACCCTTTCAAAGCTGCCGGGAAAGCGCGACGAGATTGGCAACAATGTCGATTGGGTCGCGGCTCTGCGCCGCGGCTATATCATGCCCAAGGACCGGTTGAAGCCCGGCGACAAGCCTGAAACTCGCAGCACGGATATCATCATGCCGCGCACGGCGGCGATGCCGATGGTGCGCTTTCCCCACGGCGCGCACTCAGAGTGGCTTGACTGCTCGAACTGTCATGACCAGCCGTTCAAAAAGGAGGCGGGTGCCCACCGCATCAATATGGAGGATATCCTCGCGGGCGAATTTTGCGGTCGTTGCCATGGATCGGTAGCTTTTCCGGCGACCGACTGCCTGCGCTGTCACAGCGTGGAACGTAATGTGGGGACGGCAAACTGATGAAACGGGTTCTTCTGGCCGTGGTCGCCCTGGCGCTGATTTCGGCGGTCGCCGCGCATGCCGAATATGGCGACGTTGTATTGAATGATCGGTCCGAGGCTGCGGGCATGCGGCCGGTGATCTTCCCGCATTGGTATCACCGCACGGTCTACAAATGCCGCGTGTGCCATGCCGAACTCGGGTTCAAGATGGAAGTTGGCGCTAACCGCATTTCCATGTCGGATCTCTACTACGGTCGGTTTTGCGCCGAGTGCCATAACGGAAAAACGGCCTGGGGCATCGAGGGTAATTGTGGGCGCTGTCATTCAGGCATGACGGGCGTGCCGACTGGCGTTCACGGACGCCACCGCACGACAGGCCCGGGGTATTGGTGACCTTGCGCAATCGGTTGTCTCCGCGTTCTCACGATTTGACGCGTCATGTCCGGTGGGCTCGACCGATTATCCTGCTTGTCCTCATCTTTTTGACCGCTTGGCCGGGCTGGGTGAAGGCGCAATCGGCGGATGAGGGACGCGCCATCTATGAGCGACGCTGCAGCGTCTGCCATGGCGACAAGGGCAGCGGTGCGTACTGGGCGACAGACAGCCTCAATCCGCGGCCGCGCGATTTCACACGGACAGATCCTGCGGCATTGAGCCGCGAAGCCATGATCGACGCCGTCACTCATGGGCGCGATGGAACGGCCATGACGGCTTGGGCTGGTCGCCTGTCGGCCGGTCAGATCGCAGCCGTAGTCAATTTTATTCGATCCGAGTTTATGTCCGGCTCACGCAAGCCTGAGGCCCCAAACACGGTGGCTGCTCCCTTTCCGGGTGGGCTTGCGGGCGATGCGGCAAAGGGCGGCGTCTTCTTTCACGCGAACTGCGCGGAGTGCCATGGGCATTCGGGTAACGGCCGTGGCCGACGCGCAGACATGATGGTCTATAAGCCGCTCGACTTTACCGCGGCGAGAACGCGGCAGGCCTTCGACCGCGCCAGACTGTTTGTCTCAATCGCTCGCGGCGTGCCGGGCACCACCATGCCGGCCTGGTCCAAGGTGTTGAGCAATCAGCAGATCGCCGATGTGTCGGAGTATGTCTACCGTGCCTTTGTCGAGGGCGATCGCGCAGCAAAGTCCAACGTGGCGGTAGCCGATGAGCCTGCCGACGCGGGCAAGCGCACCTATCTTTATTACTGCTCGTATTGCCACGGCCCAAAAGGCGACGGTCGCACGACTGCGGCCCAGGTTCTCGACCCCAAGCCGAGGGACTTCACCGCCCCTCCGCGGCTCGATGCTTCTGACGTCGTCGCAGCGGTCAAGGGAGGCCGAAGTGGCACGGCAATGCCGTCCTTTGCCAAGGTTCTCAAGGCGGACGAGATTGAGGCCGTGGCCCAGTACGTCACGCAATCTCTCGCACCCCGCAAGGACAGGTCAGGGCGCTATCATACGCCCGAGAACGGTTGGCCCGATCACGATGCGCGCTACGGTCCGGCCATTCCCTTTGCGACGGGCGATCTGGCGATCGATGCGCCACCCTCGACCTTGTCGGCCGTGCAACAACAAGGATTGGAGCTCTTCAAAGGGGCCTGTGTCTCCTGCCATTTCGGTACACGCGGTAACCGGTTGGCGGATGCAGGCACCAGCCACATGCCGTCGGATTACGAGAAGGGCGTGCATGACGAGGTGCCCGTCATAACGGATCTGACGCCGTTGGAGATGGAAGGCCGCCGGCTCTATCAGGAGGCCTGTGCGCAGTGCCATGCAGCCGACGGTACCGGCAAGAACTGGATCGGGCGCTTTCTCAAACCCTCGCCCACGGATTTCAACACACCGAAGTTCAGAACACTCGTGTCGTCAGGAGCATTTGTCGAGCGGACTCTCAAGGCGCCGGACGGAACGTCGATGCCCTCGTTCGGGAATGTGCTGAGCCGCGAACAGGTCGCATCCATCGCAGCTTATGTGCGCCGCGCTTTTCAGGGGCCATGAAGCATGTTGAGCCCTTGTGCTCGACGGTTGAGCTAAAAAACATGCTCCCCAACAGGGGCGGATCGCAGTTGCAACTCTGGTGACGAGTGAACTGGCATAAGGCCGCACGCCGCACGTCAGGGGAAAATTCGGAAGGCAACGGACGGTACTTCGAGATGCCGGCGACCAATTCATCGCCAGATGGTCGAGGCGTTGTTCGCCCTATAGCGTTGGGCGCATGACGCACGCGCGAAACAGCGTGGCAGAGTTCATAAAAACCCAATGCGCCTTCAGTTCTGCGCCCTGCGCTTTGGACCGTTGTGACAGCGGAGGCACTGATCAGGTGGGAATGCAACCTGGCCGTGGCAGACACCACAGGCTTTGCCCTCGAAAATGTCCTTCATACGGATCTGGGTCGTGCCGGCCTTTCGCTTGAACAATTCGTCATGGCAATTGGAGCAGGCCAGCCACTCGGTATGCACCGTGTGGGAGAAGGTCACCGTCGGCATAGGCCCAGTATTACGAAACGTCACGTCAATATGGTCGCGCTTCATCTGGCCCGCGACCTCCACCTCGGCGCGCGGCTCAACTTGACCGGACTTCAGCGCCTTGACCCAATCGACGAAATTTCCAACGCCAGAGCGCGGCAAGCTGCGCATTGCCTCGACCGGGTTCTGAAGCCTGTTGACGGCGTCGCTGTTGGGGTCGTGATGCCCATCTGTCTTTAACGTGCGCCAAGGATTGTTGATGTCGATCGGTTGGCCATCTCGCTCCCAGTAGGACATGGCACGCCCCGGCGCATCGGCGAGCGGAGCATAACCACCCGCGGGCGCTGGACGGCGCGAGTACTCGCCAGCGTCCGCAGTCACTTCGAAGCCACACATGTTGGCCAGCACGGCCAAGCAGGCAGCCACTGCAAACAAGGGCGCAGCCCTCTTCAGGATCGACAGCGGTCGCATCAAGACTTCGCCTTGCAGAATAGCCACCATGTCCGCTGAGCTGCGGACGTCCAAAAACAAATTGAGCAGCCCCCGTCTGAGGCGCAATGAAAAAACGCGGGCGCCCCATAACATAATGATATTATATGATTCGGTTCTCGTTTGACGGAGCTTCGCCAGTACGAAAGTCATTTGGATCGAACAAATGCTTCAGCACTGGGAAGCCGAAGTTTGATTCGCGTTTGCTCATCGGGCGTTTGCGGAGGTTCTCAGGTCTGGGCGCGGCGCGCTAAGGGTTTGGTTGAAACCGAGCATTCTGCCTGATTTGGGGTGGTTCATTTATAAGTGTGGCGGCGCAGCTACTGTGCTGAACGAGGCCCATGTTAGAGATTGCGTATGGTGACTCGATGCTGCGAGAGCCCGCAACGAAGGATTCGGCATGGCGAAATTGCCGCTCGATCTGCTGACATCCCGCCATTTCTCTGGCGTGGCTGCGGGAGCGATCGCATTGGCGTTGTTGAGCGCCTGCGCGGGCCCCGAATTGCTGCCGGCTGGAGCCGTCGGTTCGATCGAGTACGCTGAGCCTTCCAGGCCAATTGTTTATCCGCCCGCACCGGCTGCTGCGCGCTTTATCCATGAGGCGACGATCATCGGCAGCACGGACGTCGTGCCGGAGACAGGCTCTGACCGTTTCCGCGAATTCGCGACAGGCTATGGACGCAAGACCGAGGCGTTCGGAAAGCCCTTCGGGCTGGTCGCGCGTCACGGTCGTCTCTACGTCAGCGATACGGTCCGCCGTCTCGTCCATGTTCTCGACCGGGCCAGTGGCGAATATCGCCAGATCGGGACCGAGGAACCTGGACGCCTCTCCAAGCCCTTGGGCTTGGCGGTCGACGACAGCGGGAGAGTCTATGTTTGCGACAGCACCACCCGACGGGTGCTGGTTTATGGCAGCGGCGGTGAATATCTGACTGCGGTCGGCGGCGGCGAGCATCTCAAGCGCCCATCCTCGGTCGCTGTAACGCCGGATGGTTCGCGGATCTATGTGCTGGACACGGGCGGCGTCGACAACAAGCAGCATCGCATCGTCGTGTTCGACGCTGAGGGGCGGCGAGTCAGCGTGATCGGTACGCGCGGCGCGGCGGCCGGTCAGTTCAACTTGCCATTGTCTCTCGATCGCGGGCCGAACGGTGACCTCTACGTTGTCGATGCCGGTAATTTCCGGGTGCAGACGCTGAGTGCCGGCGGCGCACCGTTATCCAGTTTCGGTAAACCGGGGCGCTATCCCGGGCAGTTCGCGCATCCCAAGGACGTGGCGCTGGACGCGTCTGGAAACATATACGTCACGGATTCGATGTTCGGTGTGTTCCAGATCTTCAGTCCATCCGGTCGCATTCTGCTCTCGGTTGGGGAGCGCAACGAGCAAGGCGGGCGTGGGCGGTTCCTGTTGCCGGCGGGTATTGATGTCGATGTCGATGGGCGCGTTTACGTGGCCGATCAGTACTTCCGCAAGATCGAAGTGTTTCGGCCCGCCGATTTGCCTGCGTCGAGCGTTCCAGGGGCGCGCATCGCGGGTGTTGCAGGGAAATAGGTCACGCTCCGGCCAAGGCGAAGGGGGACGGATTGGCGATGCAAGTGGAAAGTAGGTGGTCGGCTGTGCGGCTCGGCGCTGCGCTGTGCGCCGTCATGGCCGCGGCGTTGGGCTGGTGCGCCACTGCGTCGGCACAGTCCGGCATCGTGGGCTCCAAGCATGATCTTGCTACCGGCACGAACGACAACTACGAAGTCTGCGTCTACTGCCACACACCACATGGCGGCAATGCGGACGTCGAAGCACCGCTCTGGAACAAGCCCGGCGGCGTGCAGGCCTACCGCACCTATGACAGCGCGACCATCGATGGAAAGATCCTGCCGGTGGGATCGGTTTCTACGGCTTGCCTGTCCTGCCACGACGGCACCCAGGCGATGGACACGGTGATCAATGCGCCAGGCAGCGGCCTTGGCGATGGACGCATCCGTTCGGGCGTGGGGGCACTCAGTCCAAATGTTATCGCCAATCTCGGCGTCGACTTGCGCAACGACCATCCGGTCGGAGTGCAATACGGTGGCTTCGCCGACGGCCGTGGCCAGATCGATCCCGACTTCGTCAACAGTGCCACTGGTCTGCAATCGGCGTTGATGCTGGGGCGCACGCGCTGGTGGGTGGACACAGAGCGCGTCCCCAACGCCAATCGCGACAAGACGGACATGATCCTCTACACGCGTAGCGTCAATGGGGTTGACCAGCCGTTCGTGGAATGCGCGACCTGCCACGATCCGCACCGCGGCTCGGGCACCAATCCTGCGTTCATGCGGCTCACCAACAAAGGCAGCAATATTTGTCTGTCCTGCCACGTCAAATGAGCACAAGGCGGCGGCGGCCGCATGTCATGACACTCGCATTGTGCAGCGCGCTCTGGGCGGCCGCGGTGGCACTGGCGCTGCCGTCGCTGGCGGCTGAGCAGGAAAAGCAGGTCATCGCACGCGTTGATGGCGAGCCTGTCACCGGCGAGGTTTTTGAGCCCTATCTGCGCGCTTATTTGCGCTCCAAACTCTATCACTCAGGCTCGCCCGATCGCATGCGCGCTCTGGCCGACGAGGCCATCGACGCATTTCTGATCGACAGAGTGCTGGCTGCTGAGGCAGCAGCGCGCGCGATGAAGATCGACGAGACTGTCGTGGAAAAGCGTCTCGCTGACATCAAGAGCAAGTTTGGCGAGCGGCCTGAGTGGCCGCAGATCAGCGAGCGGATGCCGAAGCTGCGGCAGGAGATCGAGACGGATTTGCGGATTGAGGCGCTGAAGAACGAGATCAGCCGGGTCGAGCCGCCAACCGAGGCGAATGTCCGCACATTCTACGAAAGCCGGTCGGACCTGTTCACGCGGCCGGCGGCCTACCGGCTTAGGCTCCTGCTGATCGCTGTCGATCCGAGCTCCAGCGTGGAAACCTGGCGCGCTGCTGAGACAACGGCGCAAGAGTACGCACTGAGGATCGCTTCGGGTGAGGACTTTGCCGTCGTCGCACGCACCCACTCCAAGCACAACTCGGCCGAACAGGGCGGCGAAATAGGTCTGGTCCATGAGGGGCAACTCGGCGAGGCAGCCGAGGCCGCGCTCCGCTCTGCTCCAACGGGCCAGGTGGTCGGTCCTGTCCGGTTGCTGGAAGGGATCGCACTTTTCAGGATTGACGAGAAGATCCCGTCAGCCGTCGTGCCTTTCGACGAAGTCAAACAGCGCGCCGTCTCGTTGTTCGAGCGGGAACGCGCGAAAGATCAATGGAATAGCTACGTTAAAACCGTCAGAGGGCGAATTTCCGTCGATCAGTCTGCTTTTGCTGAATTTCTCGCAAGCGCTCTGAAGTAGGAGCCGACCGTCGATGGCGGTGTTCGGCGGCAACGTCCAGCAGGGTTGCCGGCTCGGATTATCCACAGCCCTTGTCGGGAGGACGCCAACGCTGCGCCCGAGCAGTATGGGCCGTCTGCGGTCACGCCGCCAAAGAACGATCCACTTTCCTCTTGCGCAGGCAGCCCTCCCGGCCACACATCAGTGGTTAATGACAACGGGTTGGTCGAACAGATGAGCAAGCGTTCTCGCAATGATGCCGTCTTCTGTTAGTTTGCAACCCAGCAAGACAATGCATCAATCGAAGCAGGACCGATGCTGGCCGAGACCGGACAATTCGCGCTGATACTCGCATTCGTGGTCGCCCTGCTTCAGGGCGTCGTTCCCCTCGCCGGTACGTTGAACCGCGATCGCCAGGCGATGACGTTCGCATCAACCGCGTCACTCATTCAGTTCGCGTGCATCGCATACGCCTATGCCGTCCTCACGCATGCGTTCATCACGTCCGACTTCTCGCTCAGCGTCGTTGCGGCAAACTCCCACACGCTGAAGCCCATGCTCTACAAGGTGTCGGGTGTGTGGGGTAATCACGAGGGATCCATGTTGCTATGGGTCCTCATTCTTGCAGTGTTCGGCGCCAGTGTGGCGCTTGGCAAGGCTCAGTTGCAAGCGACCTTGCGTGCCAACACGCTTGCTGTGCAAGGCCTCATATCGGCAGGCTTTCTCGCCTTTATCCTGTTCACGTCGAACCCGTTCGAGAGGCTGCCGTTTGTGCCTGTCGAGGGTAATGGGCTGAACCCGATCCTGCAGGATCCGGGTCTCGCATTTCATCCACCCTTCCTCTATCTCGGCTATGTCGGGTTCTCAATCGCTTTTTCGTTCTCCGTAGCAGCGTTGATCGAAGGCAAGATCGACGCGAGTTGGGCCCGCTGCGTGCGGCCCTGGGTGCTTGCGGCGTGGTGCTTTCTGACGATCGGCATCGCGATCGGCAGCTTCTGGGCCTATTACACGCTGGGATGGGGCGGCTGGTGGTACTGGGATCCTGTCGAGAATGCGTCGTTCATGCCCTGGCTTGCTGGAACGGCATTGCTTCATTCCGCACTCGTCGTCGAACGTCGCAATGCTCTGCTCAGCTGGACGATCCTCCTCGGCATCCTGACGTTTACGCTGTCACTGATTGGCACGTTCCTGGTCCGCTCCGGAGTCCTCACCAGCGTGCATGCGTTCGCCAGTGATCCGTCGCGCGGTGTATTCATCCTGGCGTTGATCGTGGCGACCGTCGGTGCGTCGCTCATTCTTTACGCCTGGCGCATGCCAACACTCAAATACGGTGCGCCATTCTCGATGGTGAGCCGAGAGGCAGGCCTGACACTTAACAACGCGTTCCTTACGGTGGCTTGCGCCACGGTTTTCATCGGCACATTCTATCCGCTGGTGATCGATATTCTGGGCGACGACAAGATCTCGGTCGGTCCACCATACTACAACGCCACCTTCCTACCGATCATGGTGCCGCTCCTGGTGGCAATGGCCGTGGGGCCGGTTCTGAAATGGAAGCGCGATACGGTTTGGGGCGCGCTGCAGCGCTTGAAGCCAGCCGGCATCGCTGGCCTGCTTGCGCTCGCAGTCGTACTGATGTTCACGCTCGGGCGTTCGCTATTTGCAGCCGCTGCGATGGCCCTTGCTGCTTGGGTGGTCGTCGGCTCGCTGCTCGTTCTGGTACGCCGCTCGCGTCTGGGGCGCACGTCGCTTGGCGAATCCTTGAAGCTTTTGCGTTCAACGCCGGCCGCGATTGTCGGCCTCGTCATGGCTCACGCGGGGCTCGGGCTCTCGGTAATCGGAATCACGGGCATTTCCGCCTGGTCGAGCGAGGTTGTTGAGCGTGTGGAGGTCGGCGGACCAGCCGTCAAGATCGCCGGATATGATGTTGGCCTTGCGTCGATCAATCAGGCGCGCGGTCCCAACTACTCTGCGCAACATGCCGAGTTCATCGTGACACGTAACGGCACGCCGGTAACAAAGCTTAGATCGGAACGTCGTTTCTTCCCCGAACGAGAGCAGCTGACGACCGTCGCAGCCATCCGCACCACTCCCGCGTCAAACCTCTATGTTGTGATTGGTGATCCCGACGACAAAGGCGGATGGACCGTCAGGATCTATCACCATCCCCTTGTGATCTGGATCTGGATCGGTGCCCTTGTCATGGCGGCTGGCGGGTTTGTGTCTCTGTCGGACCGCCGCTTCAGGATCGGTGTTGCGACACGCCAACCGGCGGCGGCAAGACCGGTCGCGGCAGAATAGGATAGGCGGGCATGTCCAGGTGGGCGGCGGTAGGGCCGGTTATGATCTTTGCCGTGGTGGCGTTGGCATTTGGCTTTGCGCTACGCCTCGATCCGCACAAGCTGCCGTCGATGCTGATCGACAAGCCACCGCCCAGGTTCAGCCTCCCGCCGGTTGAGGGCACATCAGCACCGCTGGATAGCAGCAAGCTGCAGGGTCAAGTCATGCTGCTCAACATCTACGCATCCTGGTGTCCAGGGTGCCGGCTCGAGCACCCGACGTTGATGCGCATTGCGCGTGAGAAAGTCGTGCCGCTCTATGGGCTGAACTGGAAGGACAAGCCAGGCCAGGGCGGTCGCTGGCTCCGTCAGTACCAGAATCCCTACATCGCGGTTGGCGATGACCCGTCCGGGCGCGCCGGCATCGAGATGGGAGTGACAGGCGTTCCTGAAACATTTGTCATCGACACCGCCGGGCGCATTCGCTACCGCCACGCCGGTCCCGTTACCGAGGAGGTGTGGCAGGAGGTCTTCGTGCCGTTACTCGCGAGCCTTGGGGTCAAGTCATGACACCTCACCGCAAGTGCCTGGTCCTCGGCATCCTCTTATCCCTTCTGTTGCCGGTAGCGGTCGCGTTTGCTGTCACCCCGGACGAGATGCTCAGCGACCCCAAACTGGAGTCGCGCGCAAGGGTGATCAGCCAGGAGCTGCGCTGCGTCGTATGTCCGAACCAGTCGATCGATGATTCCAATGCACCGCTGGCGAAAGACCTGCGTGTCCTCATTCGCGACCGGCTGAAGGCAGGCGACAGCAATGCCCAGGCGATAGACTTCGTCGTGGAGCGCTACGGCAACTTCGTCCTGTTGAAGCCGCCCTTTCAATTGAACACGCTTCTGCTGTGGCTTGCGCCCGCGCTGCTCGCCATCATTGTGCTCTTCCAACTAATGCGCTTCCTGCGCCGTCAGCAGTCGTTGCCGGCAAGCGAAGGCTTCGATTCGGTTGAAGCTGAGAGCCGGGACGAGCTGAGCGCGGATGAAACCAAGCGCCTGCGGGAGATCCTGGAGAAAGGCCCCACCTCATGACATTGTGGATCATCCTGACCACCATCACTGCCATCGTCGCAGTGGGCGCAGCGGTTCCATTCCTCCAGCGCAACAGTGGCGATGATGCGTCGAGCGCCGACGTGAAAAGCTCCGCCGTCTATCGTGATCAACTCCGGCAGATTGATGCCGAGTTGCAGGCCGGCAGCATTGATGAAGCAGAGGCGCAGTCGACGCGAACCGAGCTGGCCCGTCGGTTGATACTCGCCGAACGCGAAGAAAAGGCGCAGATCTCGCCTGCAAGCGCAGGAGATCGTACATTTGCCGCTGTCGGCATTGCCGCCGCGGTCGCGTTGGGCTCGACCGTTCTTTATACCGGCATTGGCCAGCCCGACCGAATTCCGGCACCGCGAACCGCCGGCAATGTGCCCGCAGGCAACATGGGATCTGCGCCTGCACGCCATCCTGCAATAACGAATGACGCCACAGCGCGGTCATCAGGTGCCGGTGAGCCGGCTGGCGAGGGACAAAGCTCCGGCCTGCCCACCGTCAATGAAATGATCGATCGGCTTGTGACGAAGCTGTCGGCCAGTCCGGAAGACGCAAACGGCTGGAGCATGCTCGGCTGGTCGTATGCATCGCAAGGCTCCTTCAACGAGGCATTGGCCGCCTACGATAAGGCCATCAAGCTTCAGCCGGAGAACGCTGAACTCTACGCAACGCGCGGTGAGGTTCTGGTGCGTGCCGGCAATGGTGTCGTTGCTGCCGACGCCGCAGCCTCGTTCGAGGAGACAGTGAAGCGCGACAAACAGAATCCGCGAGCGCGGTTCTACCTCGGGCTCAAGAAGCTTCAGGACGGCGATGCCAAGACCGCACTCGACGATTGGATTTCGATCCTCAAGGGCGCATCACCGGATGACCCGTGGGCGCCGGATCTCCGGCTGCGCATCGAGGCGCTCGCAGCGGAGTTGAAGGTAGATGTTACAGCGCAATTGCCTTCTTCGGCTGCCGCAGCAGCCCCCGCCGCGCCAACGATGCCGGCACCGCCGGCTCCGCAGCTCGGGGGCAATGGTCCAGGCATCTTGGGCAGCTTGCAGGATAAGGCTGCCGGAGCCGCATCCCCGCAGGCCGGCGTCGCAGAGCCTGGATCAGCCGCTCCGGTCAGTCCCGGCGATCAGTACGCGATGATCCGCGGCATGGTCGACGGTCTGGCCGCCCGGCTTGAGAAGGAGCCGCGCGACGCCCAAGGCTGGGGGCGCCTCATCCGTTCGCGGGTCGTGATGGGTGAACCCGACAAGGCCAAGGCGGCGCTGGCCAAGGCGCGGGAGACTTTTGCCGATGCACCCGACGTGCTTGAGGCGATTGGCGCAATCGCACGCGAACTCAAGCTCGAACCATAGCCCGTATGTCGTGGTCCGGCAGGCCGTAACGTTGCGCGAGCACGACAATTGAGCGTGAAAGACGTGCCCCATCAAATGGAAGGATCGCCGCGGTGCCACCAGTGAAAGGCGAGCGCTCTAGAGCCTGATCGCCTGAGATGGAAACGCTTGGGCTTCCATCGAAGGCGTGAATCAGTCTCTCAAACAAGATCTTAGAGCAGGCCACGATCGTGGAAGTGAGTCCACCAAGGTCGGACCCGCTCTAGAACGGTAGCAACTTCTTCTCGCGCCATTGAACGGCGGCAGCCTCGGCCTTGGCACGTTCCGCTTTGGACAAGCCCGAGATCATGCCGTCGAGTTCCTTGTCCTCGCCGAAGCCTCCAGCCTTGGCGATGATGCGCCACTTGGCAGCCTCAACGGTGTCCTTCTTTACGCCGATGCCTTCGAGATAAACGTGGGCAAGACGGTTCTGCGCACCGGAGATATTCTTGTCAGCAGCGGTCCTGAGATATTCGACCGCCTTGGGCTCGTCAGCGGTGAGGCCCAAACCTTTCAGGAGAAGCACGGCATAGTCGTATGCTGCAGCGGCCATTCCCTGTTCAGCCGCAGCGCGCAACCACTTGGACGTCTCCACTGCATCGTGAGGAACGCCTGTGCCGGTCTGGTAGAGGGTTGCAAGGTCGTACTGGGCAGCCGCTATGCCCTGTTCGGCGGCGTAGCGAATGTGCTGGGCCGCGCGATAGGGATTCTCCGGCTTGCCATCGCCCCTGAGGAACAACAGCCCGAGGTTGTAGTTGGCGGCGGCGTGACCTGTCTTGGCTGCGCGCTCGAACATCTGTCCGGCGCCGCTGCGGTCTTTCTCGACGCCCCGCCCTTCAGCGAGGATCACGCCATAGGCGAAGATGCCGTCGATGTCGCCCAACTCGGCGGCGCGCTTGTACCACTGTGCGGCGAGGCCATCGTTCTTGGGCACGCCGAGGCCTTCAGCATGGATGCGCGCGATGAGCGTGTGGGCGCGCGAGTCACCCTTGTCAGCCTCCTTCTGGGCGAGCTGCAGCGCGGTAAGGTAGCGACCCTGATCAAAAGCGAAGTAGGGATCGTCCTTTCCGAGTTCCGGCTTGGCGATGCCGCTTTGTGGTTTCGATTTCTCGAACCCTGAGGTGCTCTTGGAGTGAGCGGAGATGCCCGGGCCTTCCAGAAGATCGGTGGGCTTGGCCTCGGCCGTCGCCGGGCGCCGCTTGGGCCGAGCAGGGTTGCTGCGCGATGCACTGGAACGCGCGGCGGGATCGTCCTCGCGCTGCACCCACGAACTTGTCTCAGCCACCACGGGGTCGGCTGCGGCGGCAAGCATGGCACAGGCAATGAGACCAATGCGCGGCGGTCGGAACGAGCGCGTCATGCCGCACGCGCAGTGGCGGCAAGGCGCCGGTCCACTTCCTCGACGAAGCCGCGGATCTCCTCGGCACTGACGCCTGAGGGTATTGCGACGGCGACAAAGTCGGCGCCTAGGTCGGCGAGCCGTGCAGCCTCCTCTGGTTCCGTGACGTCGCAGGCGACACAGGGGACCTCGAAGATCTCGCCCCACCACTGGCACAGTTCGGCGCGGCGCTCGGTTGCGGTGTCGACATCCTCGACGTGAGGCGGAATGCCGAACGCGATGTAGTCGGCACCGGCCTCACCGATCTCCATGGCGTCGTGGCGGGATCGGCCGACGTCGACCCCCAGCATGTAGCGATGGCCGAGAATTTCGCGGGCTTCGGCCGCGCGGGCAGCAATGTCCTTGGACCACGTCAAATGGGCGCCATCGGCCTTCACCGTGCGCACGAGTTGCGCATCATCGGCCAGCATGACAGCAACCTCGCGGGCCTGAGCGGTATGCAAGAGCGGTAAGACGCCCGTGGCATCGAGCGCCTTGCCGGGCGGCGGCACAAGCAACAGTGCAGACGGCGTTGCGCCGGCAAGGGCTGCATCGAGGCGGCTGGCGGCGGCAGGGCCCGTCTCGAGAACGAGATAGAGCCGGGACGGTGCATGGCTTTTGGACATGATCGCTTGCCGTCGTGGTTCTGGCCGCAGGAGTTCGATGGGAGAGGCTATCGGGTCCGAATGGGGCGGAAAAGCGGCCTTGCCAGGGTTGCACACGGGGGAGGGGGAACTATGCTTCCTGATACCACACCAACCGCCCAGACAGGACAGGCAAGGAGACCAGAAATGGCCGCGAATTGGCGGGTTTATCTCTCAGGCGAGATCCATACAGACTGGCGGCAGGAGATCGCGGAGGGCACGCGGGCCGCCGGCCTTGAGGTGGCGTTCTCGGGACCCGTCACGGACCACGCCGCGAGCGATGACTGCGGCGTCCTCATCCTTGGCGCCGAGCCCGACAAGTTCTGGCACGATCGCAAGGGCGCCGGCGTTAACGCGATCCGCACCCGCACGCTGATCGAAAAGGCCGATGTGGTCGTCGTTCGCTTCGGGGACAAGTACAAGCAGTGGAATGCGGCATTCGATGCGGGCTATGCAGCGGCGCTCGGCAAGCCACTGATTATCGTGCATCCGCCCGAGCACGCGCATGCGCTGAAGGAAGTCGACGCAGCGGCATGCGCGGTGGCGGAGCAGCCGTCGCAGGTGGTCGATATTCTTCGGTACGTGCTCAACGGTGAACTGCCTGACCGGCAGAAGAGAGCGGCGGCTGAATAGAGGCCGCCGGCAGGTCGCGCCTTGGGTGAAACGGCGCACAAAGGGCAGGGCGCATGCGCAAACGGCCGGGAGTTACCCGGCCGGTTCGTCGTGGTGTCGCAATCGCAAGTGAGCCGCAATGGCAGACAAGCTCAGGTGATGGACGCGGCGTAGATCTTGTCGACCGCGGCCTTCAGCTCTGCGTTGAAGTCGGCGTCGCTCTGCTGGGCCGTCAAGCCTTCGGTGAGGGCGCGGCTGAACGAGGCGATCATGCCGGGGTTCTTCGCCAGTTTCTGGCAGGCCTCGTCGCGACTGTAGCCGCCCGACAGGGCAACGACACGCGCCGTCTTGGGATGGGCGATCAGATTGGAATAAAAGCCGTCCACGCTTGGGATGGTCAGCTTGAAAATAACCTGCTGCCCATCGGGGATGCCATCGAGGCCCGCGAGTAGCTCTGCGTTGAGGAGTTCTTCGCACTTGGCCTTGTCGGCGGCCTTGATGTCCACCTCGGGTTCCAGGATCGGCACGAGGCCGTGGCCCAGCACCTGCCGTCCCCAGTCGAACTGCTGGGCGGCAATGGCCTTGATGCCGGCGGGGTTGGCTGCCTTGACGACCGAGCGCTCCTTGGTCCCGTAAATGCCTTTCGCGACGGCGCGCGCGAGAAGCTTGTCGAGGTCGGGGAAGGGTTTCATCAGCTGCACGCCGTCGGCCTCGGCCTCAAGGCCCTTGTCGATTTTGAGGATCGGAACAATGCCTTTCTCCCCCCACAGATAGGTGGCGGTGGGCTTGCCGGCGACGTCTCGGTCCATGGTCTGCTCGAACAGGATCGCCGCGAGAACGCGGTCACTTGTGAAAGACGGGCTCGTCATGATGCGGGAGCGCATCTGGTGGATCATATCGAACATCTGCGCGTCGCCGGAATACGCGCTCTCTTCGATGCCATAGAGCCGGAGCGCCTTCGGCGTGCTGCCGCCGCTCTGATCGAGAGCTGCGATAAAGCCGTTTCCGCCGCACATGTGCCGGTGTTGCTCGGTGTTCATTCGTAAGCTCCCGTTTAATCCTCGTTGTCCCAAAGGGCTGGCCCCGTTTGCCTGACGGCGCTCCCACTGCGTCCGGTGTGGCCGCTACGTCGGCAACACCTGCGAGCCGTTCCGGAAACTGGGGCCCTTGGCCGAGTGGACTAGCGCTGCCAAGGCTTGCGTCGGCCCGATAGCGCAGTTGGGACCATTTCACCAGCTGTCCATAGTCGGTATCCCCTGAGGTGGGCAAACGAGGCAGGACGGATCAGCGGCACGGGAGCGGTCGTTCACGTTGTGATCCTGCCGGCCGGTGGCACTCCGCGCTACGGGTGTTTCGTGGTGGTGCGTTCCCCCGGCTAGGGCGCTGCAGCTGTGACCGGGTTCAGGTGTCGCTGATGCCTCCCGTGGATGGAAACCGGCTTGACGCGAAACGGATCACGAGCACGGCAAACGCAAGTATCAGGATGCCGCCGGCCAGGATCAGGATGCCCTCGTTGGGCTTGGCCTCGTGGTTCACCCAGCCGATGAGATGGCGCGTCAGCGCGGTGATCGCCACGTAGATCAGGAAGCGCAACGGCATGCGCTTGGTCTTGAAGTAGATGCCGACCATCGCCCCGATCTCGAGATAGATGAACAGCAGCAGCAGGTCCTCGATCGAGGCATGCCCCTTCGCCATCATGTGGAGGAAGGCCGCTACCGCCGCCCACACCGTGGCGCCACCAATCGCGAACAGGCCGACGAGATGGAACAGTTCAGTCAGGAAGTCGCCGATCGGGTCGGTGATCTTATGCAGAGCCCGGATTGGGGCGTTGCTGCGTTCCTCGTCGCTCGACATGAGATGCCTCCCCGATCCCCAATTCAGTAGCGGCGCCCATGGGGCGCAGCGCACATGTGCCATCCTGTCACCGGGCGCCTTGAAGCACGGCGACAGGCGCCGCGCGATGATTCTGCGCAAATCGGATTATAACGGACGAACTGTACCCGATCGATCTGTAGCCGGCCGGCCCCAGAACCATTTCCCCTTGAATGCGCAAGGCCGCTGCGATTTCCACCGCAGCGGCCCAGAGATGCCCGCCTGCCGGCGTTTGTGGTGCAGATCAGATCAGCTTGGCCATCGCGACGGCGGTGTCCGACATGCGGTTGGAGAAGCCCCACTCGTTGTCGTACCAGCTGAGCACGCGCACCATGTTGCCGCCCATCACCTTGGTCTGGTCGAGATGGAAGACGGAGGAGTGGCTGTCGTGGTTGAAGTCCATCGACACGTTGGGCTGATCGGTCACGCCAAGCACGCCCTTGAGCTGCTGTTCGGCCGCCGCCTTGATGGCTGCGTTGATCTCGTCCTTGGTCGTCTCGCGCTTGGCGATGAACTTGAAGTCGACGACTGAGACGTTGGGAGTAGGCACGCGGATCGCGGTGCCGTCGAGCTTTCCATTCAGCTCCGGCAGCACGAGACCGACGGCCTTGGCAGCACCCGTCGAAGTCGGGATCATGCTCATGGCCGCGGCGCGGGCGCGGTACAGATCCTTGTGCATCGTGTCCAGAGTCGGCTGGTCGCCGGTGTAAGAGTGGATGGTCGTCATGAAGCCCTTGTCGATGCCGACAAGGTCGTTCAGCACCTTGGCAACGGGCGCAAGGCAGTTCGTCGTGCACGAGGCGTTCGAGACGACGAGGTGGTCTTTGGTGAGCTTGTCGTTGTTGACGCCGTAGACGACCGTCAGGTCAGCACCGTCGGCAGGCGCAGAAACGAGGACGCGCTTGGCGCCCGCGTCGAGGTGCGCCTTGGCCTTCTCCCTGGCCGTGAAGATGCCGGTGCACTCCATGGCGATGTCGACGCCCAGCTCCTTGTGCGGCAGCTCGGCAGGGTTCTTGATCGCGGTGACCTTGATGGGGCCTGTCCCCACATCGATCACATCACCCGATACCGTGACCTTGCCCGGAAAGCGGCCATGTACGGAATCGAAGCGCATGAGATGGGCATTGGTCTCGACCGGGCCGAGGTCGTTGATGGCCACGACCTGGATGTCGGTGCGACCGCTTTCCACAATCGCGCGCAGGACATTGCGGCCGATGCGTCCAAAGCCATTGATTGCGACCTTCACTGCCATATTGTGTGATCCTCCGAGGATTGGGCGTTGCTTGGTGCGGCGCTCGGCTGAATTCGTGTAGATCCAGGCGTATTCATTTCGACGGCTGTTCCGCAAGCACGGTGCATCGTGCGCGGCCAGCCTGCCGGCCCTTTTTGCAAGGCGGCGCCATTAAGTTGACCGCGGCATCCGATGTCAATGCGCAGTCGTCCACAGGCTGCGCGCGGAAGGTCGCATGCTGGTCACGCCCAGGTGATTCGTGGGCTCGGTCTGACCGCGTGCAATTGACGATGCGGGACCATGCCCCCTATGGTCTTGGCGTGTCGGTCGCGTCGGCAATCTGTTGCGATATGGGGACCGAACAAACTTCGGAAACAACTGATATGGCCGAACGGGCAAAGGCGAAAAAGTCTGCCGCTGGCACGGGTTCGGCCCGAGGCCAGCGAACAGAGAAGGGCGGAGCGCGCTCATCCAAGAAGGGCACAGGCCCAAATTCGGGCGTGCCTTCCGATCCTGTCGAGGCACTGCGGGCGGAATGCGCGTCTTTGAAGGCCGAGTTGACGGCCGCGCGCGAGGAAATCGCCCGGCTGGAGAAGCGCCAGGAACTTGTGGTTAACAGAATTGATTGGGTGATCGACTCCTTGCATAACCTCCTTGAGGACGAGGCCTAGGCCCGTCGAGCAAGGCTAAGGTTCCCCGGTTGCTGAGCCATATGGCGGCCGGCCCGGGAGCTGGACGGGGGCAATGGGGCAGGTTTCGGTCACGATCAACAGCCGGACGTACCGGCTCGCCTGCGAAGAAGGCGAGGAGGCGCGGCTCGTTGAGCTTGCAACCCACGTCAAGGAGCGCGTCGACCAGCTCACGACCGAGTTCGGTCAGGTGGGAGAGGAGCGGCTGCTGCTGATGGCGGCATTATTGATCGCCGACGAGCTTTGGGACACGCGCAAGGCCCTCGAAGTGCAGATCGAGGAGGCGACCGAGATGCTGCGCCAACTTACCGAGCCAGATCCCCCGTCGAAGGCCGATACTTCGGACGATGCCAAGACGAAATCGGCCTGAGTGCATCTGGCGCCGACCGCGTGCGGCCGGATGGCGGCGCAGCGGCTCAGGAGCGTCGTGCCTTGGTACCGCAACCTTGGCGCTACATCGATGCCACCTCCCAACAACCCACTGGCCCCGTCCGCTCTTCTCGCTCTGCGAATTCTGTGGTTGCCGGGCAGGTGTTCTGGATTTCGAGCGCTGCAATCCCTACATTCGAGCCGCTGCGGGGCGCGTCAGGAGCAGACGATTCTCCAGGGCCTATAAGATCAGCCAGGGAGCTGTCCCTGTCCGGGATCGTGGTCCCGGGCACACGGCGCCCACCTTACTTTTGTAGGGACCCGGCGAGATCACGAACCTGCTCCAACGGCTTCCGCGGCACTTTCTCCGAATGTCAATTTTCCGTTGTAAGATCTCCGCCGTCTCGATGACGTGGTGACGGGTAAGTTTCGCATGACAGGCAAAGACCGTTTGAAGATCGTGTTCGCGATCTTGTTTTTCGCGGCTTGCACAGCAGTCTTCGTCGCGACGATAGGGGCCGAACTGTGGGAAGATCTCGCCATCCGGCGAGAGGGTGCAGTGCCTGCTGCGGACGCGCGTATCGCGTCGGTTCACTGCAGGCAGAAGAAGCTCATATTTTCGGAATGCGACATCCGCATCGAGGTCGATGGGCAGCGTCGACCCCTCCACGTCGACTTCACGGCGCTGGCCGGGTACAGCGGTTCACCGCAGACGACGGCCGTGCGTAGTGCCGCGGTGCCATCGCGGATAACGAGCAGCCTCAATATCGAAGCGCTTGACAGCCGGATGATCGCGTTTGCCTTGCTCTGCGGCCTCAGCCTGGGGTTCGTGATTATTGGCCTTGCCGTCCTGTTCCGCGGCCGGTCCGCTGCCGTGGGGCAAGCTGATGTGGCAACGCAGGCAGGCCTGCCGCGCGTGACATCGACGCCCAGCTCGCGGCGGAAGGGAAGCGTGCAGCGCGCATCTTCGTTCTGGCGGCGGGCACCCTAGGTATCCGCTCCGGCCCGACCGCCGTCCAAATTTCGCAACCCACATTTCGCAACGCTGGGGCCGCCGCCGACTTGCCGTTCGGCGGTCGCTGTCGCATGGTCGGTTATGACCGATGTGAAGGATCAAAAGGCGGCGTTACGCAAACATGCCAAGGCGACGCGGGCCGCGGCGTTCGCCAGGCATGGCAGCGCTGCTGGTGAACGGCTCGCCGCGCATGGCATCGGCTTCGCGCATCCCCGGCCTGGTGCGGCGGTGTCCGCCTTTCTGGCCATCGGCGAGGAGATCGACCCCATGCCGCTGATGCGCCGGCTGTGGGGCGAGGGGCATGCCGTCGGTCTGCCGGTGATGGTCGGCAGGGCGCGCCCGCTGGCATTCCGGCAATGGCGGGAGGGCGAACCGCTCGACGAAGTGAAATGGGGCATCCGCGAACCGCTGGCGACGGCCGCGGTAATCGTGCCTGATGTGCTGCTGGTGCCGCTGCTGGCGTTCGACACCAGGGGCTATCGGCTCGGCTACGGCGGCGGCTTCTATGACCGGTCGATTGCCGAGATCCGGGCCACAAAGCCTGTGACAACCATAGGGCTCGCCTATGATGAGCTTGAGGTCGACGCGGTCCCCCATTCCGATTATGACGAGCGGCTGGACTGGGTGCTGACACCCTCTGGACCGCGCAATTGCCGATCGGATTGATCAAGATATGCGATTTCTGTTTCTCGGCGACGTTGTCGGCCGGTCGGGCCGGGAGGCTGTGACCGAGCTGCTGCCGAGCTTGCGGCGGCGCTGGGCGCTCGATTTCGTCGTCATCAATGGTGAGAATGCGGCCGGCGGGTTCGGCATCACAGAGAAGATCTGCGAGGAGCTGATCGATGCCGGCGCCGACGCAGTAACGCTCGGCAACCATGCCTTTGACCAGAAGGACACGCTAGTCTTCATCGAACGTCAGCAGCGGCTCGTCCGCCCGCTCAACTTCCCCAAGGGCACGCCAGGGCGCGGCGTAGCGATGCTCAAGGCGCGGAATGGCGCGGACGTGCTCGTCATCAACGCCATGGGACGCGTGTTCATGGGCGATCTCGACTGTCCGTTCCGGGCCATCGATGCCGAGCTGACGGCGTGCGGGCTGGGCCATGGGGCGGACGCGATCTTCATCGACTTCCACGCCGAGGCGACGAGTGAGAAGCAGGCGCTCGGCCACTTCGTCGACGGGCGCGTGTCGGTCATTGCCGGCACCCACACCCACACGCCCACCGCGGACGAGCGCATTTTGTCGGGCGGAACCGCGTACATGAGCGACGTTGGCATGTGCGGCAATTACAACTCCGTGCTCGGCATGGACACCGAAGAACCGATCAATCGCTTCATCACGAAAATTCCGCGCGGACGCTTCGAGCCAATGCTTGGCAAGGCCACTCTTTCGGGGCTCGCTGTCGAGATCGATGACGCGACCGGGCGCGCGGTGCGGTTGAAGGCCGTCCGGATAGGCGGCGTTCTCTCGCAGAGCGAGCCGGAGTTCTGGGCGGCATGAGCGACGGGTCGGGCCGACCCCGGTGGTTGGGCGGCCTTGACCCGGCACCCGCGTTTCAGGCTATAGAACGGGCGATCCGCCGCTTTGCGCGGCCGCCCATCACCCCGTCACTCCCCCTTCTCCTCACTCCAGCACCCTCGGGTTACCAACATGGCCGGGCATTCCGCATTCAAGAACATCATGCACAAGAAGGGCCGCGCCGATGCTGCCCGCGCCAAGATGTTCGCCAAGCTCGGCCGGGAGATCACGGTGGCCGCGAAAATGGGGATGCCCGATCCGGCCATGAACCCGCGCCTGAGGCTTGCGATTCAGGCCGCCCGTGCGGAGAACATGCCCAAGGACAACATCGAGCGGGCGATCAAGAAGGCGCAGGGCGGCGATTCGGAAGCCTATGAGCAGATTCGCTATGAGGGCTACGCGCCGGGCGGTATCGCCATCATCGTCGAGGCGCTGACCGACAACCGCAATCGTACGGGCGGCGCCGTGCGCGCTGCGTTCACGAAGTTTGGCGGCAATCTCGGCGCCACGGGCTCTGTCTCGCACATGTTCAGCCACGTCGGCGAGATCACCTACCCGCTGTCCGCCGGCTCGGCGGAAACGGTGCTGGAAGCTGCCATCGAGGCTGGCGCCGACGATTGCGTGTCGGACGAAGACGGACATGTCGTGACCTGCGGGTTCGACGGTCTCGGCACGGTTGCGGGCGCACTCGAGGAGACGTTGGGTGAGGCAGACGGCGTCAAAGCGGTATGGAAGCCCGGCTTGACGAGCCCCGTCGACGAAGACCAGGCCCGCTCGATCATGAAAATGATCGCGATGCTGGAAGACGACGATGACGTCCAAAACGTCTTCGCGAACTTCGACATCTCCGATGAGGTAATGAAGCGGTTGACGGCGGCGTGACGCGTTCTGTGGGCGTCACCCTCGGCCAAACCGCAATTCCGAATAATAAATTTTCCGCCGCGGGCCCGAATATTAATTGGATGCAGATGCAGTCCGAATTGGCGTATCTGACGTATGTCAAGTGACATATGTTATGCCGCACAATATACTCAATTTTATAAAACTCGTCTTCTCATTGAAATTGAAAGATTTTCCAGTCGATCCGATGGGCGGCTTGCAGGCTGTTGCACCCTGATGTTCGAGAAATGCTCCGAGTTCGATCAAGTTTTCTCCAAATCCGAGAATTTGAAGGTTTCTCTGAACGAAAAGTAGGTCGGTGTCGCCCTATTCTCCTCGTGTGAATGGATCAAGCCATTTGGAGGGGGACATGAGGTCCGGTTCCATCGATTTCATGGAGTTTCCGCAGAGTGCAGGTCAGCTGAGCTGGCAGGATGAGACCGAGAGCGAGCGGATCGCGCGCGCCTTGATGATCCTTGAGCGGCAGCGCCGCATCAGTGACCGGTTGGCGGAGTTCGAGCGTCAGGCGCAGGCACGTCTCAATGCGGCTTTCACCGAAAAGACCGAGTAGGCGGGAGTACCCGGCTAGTCGGGGATTGCCTTTGTTGCTGCAACTTGGCGGGCTCTTGCCCGCCATTCTTTTTTGCCTCAGCGCTGGGATGAGGCCGGCCCAGCAGCGCTTTGCCACACATGCTCCGTTCCCTCCGGGCGGGCCTGTAGTGGCGGAGGGGACAGGACAACAAGCTGGAGTGCCGGCCCGGTTCCGTTGGATCGAAAAGTGTTCTGGTGCGTGGTATCTCTCGACGATGCAGAGGGAAATGATTCGTATCATCGGCATCGACCCGGGACTGAGGCGCACGGGATGGGGCGTCATCGAGTCGGATGGCGTGCGTCTCAGCTATGTCGCGAGCGGCCATATCACCTCGCCAGCCGAAGAGTCGCTTGCCTACCGGTTGCGCGAACTGTTCGAGGGAATCGCGAGCGTCATCGCTGCCCACCGGCCGCAGGAAGCTGCGGTCGAGGAGACTTTCGTCAACGAAAACGCGCGGGCAACCTTGAAGCTCGGCCAGGCGCGCGGCATGGCACTACTGGCGCCGGCGATGCGAGGGCTGCGCGTTGCCGAATATCCGCCCAACCTCGTCAAGAAGACGGTGGTCGGCGCGGGACATGCGGAAAAACAGCAGATCCAGGCGATGGTCGGCTTCCTGCTGCCCAAAGCAAAATTTGAAAGCGCTGACGAGGCGGACGCGCTGGCAATCGCCATCTGCCATGCCAGTCACCGCGGCGCCCAGTCGCTCGCCGCGAAGGTGCTGGCGAAGGCGGGGCGGTGATGGTCGACGTTATCGATCAACCGTGCAGCTGGCGTCCGTCGTTGCCGGCGCTGCGGCAGGCGTGGGTCCCGGCATCTGCCTTGGCCGGGAAGAAATCGGGATTGCATTATAGCTCGCCGTCCTCGCCTGGGCTTGCAGTCCCACAGGTGGCGGGAAACGCAATATGGTTTCGGCATGATCGGTAAGCTGCGCGGCAAGGTCGATGCGATTGGCGAAAGCCACCTCATTCTCGACGTCAATGGCGTTGGCTATGAGGTGCAGGCCTCCGCGCGTACGCTGCGCAACCTGAAGCTCGGCGACGAGGCCTCGCTTACCATCGATACACACGTGCGCGAGGACGCGATCAGGCTTTACGGCTTCACGTCCGAAGTCGAGCGCAATTGGTTCCGCACGCTGCAGAACGTGCAGGGCGTTGGCTCGAAGGTGGCGCTGTCGGTGCTGGGCGTTCTCTCCACGCAGGATCTCGCCAACGCAGTAGCACTTGGCAATTGGGCCGCGGTCGAGCAGGCGCCGGGCGTGGGCAAGAAGCTCGCGCAGCGCATCGTCGCGGAATTGAAGGACAAGGCACCGGCGCTGAGCATGGCGGGGCTGCACGTGAAAACACCTGCTGGCAAGCCGGAGCCAGGCGTCAGTGCGGCGCCACACGTCGCCTCGGAAGGCCTCGCCGCCGCAGAGGCGATCTCGGCCTTGACCAACCTCGGCTATAACCCGGCGCAAGCGTCCCAGGCCGTAGCGGTGGCGATGCAGGAACTCGGCAGCGATGCCGACACGGCAAAGCTCATCCGGCGCAGTCTGAAGGAACTCGCGCGATAACAGGCGCGGCGACCCGAACCCAGGAGTCCGCGACCGCGGAGTGGGTTATTCCACCAGGATTGGACCTGTCCCAAAAGATCGACGATGTCGCGAGCAGTGGTCGTGGCTAATCTCTCCCCGCTGAACTCCGGCTGAGACCCTGCACGGGACCCGTCGAGACTGAGAGGGAGTTGCCGACATGCGCCACGTCATCCGGCCCTATGCACACCTGTTCAAATGGCCGATCCGGATTGCCGCGTTCATCGTCCATCTCATGCACCATCTGGCCGCGTTTTTCGCCTGGGCCTGGATGCTCGTGCACGTCGTCGGAACGGTGGCTCAGGCAGGATTGCACGCGGGAAAGATCTGGGAAACGGGTGTGGTCGGCGAGATCTGGCGCGATGGCCTCAGCTATTTCACGGCGGCCGGCGGCATAGAGTGGCGGCGGATTCTCGCCATCGCCATCATTCCGGCATTCCTGTTGGCGTTGCGCAATGCGTGGGCAGCGTCGGAGCAGTTCCGTCACTGGGTGCATGATCACGGGCGCGCAGCAAAGGGCAGCTGAGTAGCCGCTTCACAGCGCCGCAAGCCAACGTGCATGTGCTCATATCCTGCCAGGACAGATGCTATAGGGCGAGCGTGGTCCAATCCGCCGCGCCAGCGGACGGCAGGGAGAGGCTCGAGCCATGGCAATATCGGAATTCAGCTTTCTCGGCGGCATGGTGCTGGGCTTTGCCTCGACGCTCCACTGTGCCGGTATGTGCGGGGGCATTGCGACGAGCCTGACCCTGATGTTTCAGCCGCAATCTTCCGCAGAGCGCGTGCGCATCCTGACGATGGCGCAGGCGGGGCGGGTCACGTCCTACATGCTTGCGGGAGCGGTGCTCGGTTACGCTGGGGCGGAACTTTATGGCGCATTCGACCGTGCCGGCGCGTTTCGTCTTCTGCAATGGTTCGGCGCTGTCGTGCTGATCTGGCTCGGTCTGACGTTCGCTGGTCTCCTCCCACTACCGGCTCCGGTCGACCGGGCGGTGGCGCGGGTCTCGGCCGCGTTGGCCAAGCTGCTCGGGCCACTGCGCAGATCAGCGGTCGGCCCCTATGTCGCCGGGCTGACCTGGGGCATCATTCCATGCCCAATGGTCTATGCGGCGCTGTTCACAGCGATGCTGACGGGCAGTGCAGTTGGCGGCATCATCTTCATGGCCGGCTTCGGCCTTGCCACTGTGGTCCCGGTTTTCCTGACAGCTTTAGGCGTAACGACGCTCGCGTCGATGGAGGCACGTGGCACCGCGCGCATGATCATCGGTGTGGCAATCGCCCTGTTCGGCGCCTCAACCATCATTCCGGGCAGCCCGACCAACGGACTGATCTGTGCGGTTGAGCCGCCCGCCGCCCTCGCACCTCGCCAATAGGCTCGATCCCAAGCGGGAATACGTTGTCTACGTTTTCGCGTGCCTGATGAAGCGCCCGGCGATGAGGTCGCCATCCTTCAGGTTGAAGTACCGCAGCACGGTGTCAGGCAGGGTCTCTGGATCCGACATCATCGATGCGTCGTGATCGTGGTTGGCCAGGATGAGGCGTGCGCGCGCCAGATCGGGAGCGCAGACGAAATAGACTTTGTCGTTGGATCGGAACTCAAAGCCGTTAAGCATCGGCGGGCCTCGTCAGATTTAGGGTGGCCAGAGTAACGAGCATTATAGGAGCGCGACGTGCGAAGTCACCCGCGCGCGGTCAGGTCCGCCCTCATTTCTGTAGCGGTTCAACTGCTGCGGTGCAGTCCACGCCCATGCTCAAGTCGCCGGCCGTACCGGAGCACTCCATGGCCGATCCGAATCGGTGTTCATGGTCGCATTTTGTTCCCGTCATGGATTGAAACAAGAACACAAAAAATTTTCACATGTTAAATCAGTCAATTACAAAGTTCTCGACAGCAAGAACAAATCATGTACATTAACCCTAATTGCACCGATCGTGGCTTCATGAAATAAGGGGTCGAACCGATGGAAATGCCGCAGCTCAGGGTGGTCGAAGGGGGCGTTATGGACAAGCAGAAGGCGCTGGAGGCGGCGCTCGCACAGATCGACAAGAACTTCGGCAAGGGCTCGATCATGCGCCTCGGCCAGAACGACAAATCGATCGATGTGGAGGCTATCTCGACGGGATCGCTCGGGCTCGACATCGCGCTGGGTATTGGCGGCCTGCCCAAGGGCCGTGTCATCGAGATTTATGGCCCCGAAAGCTCCGGCAAGACGACGCTGGCGCTGCAGGTGGTGGCCGAAGCTCAGAAGAAGGGCGGCATCGCTGCCTTTATCGACGCCGAGCACGCGCTCGACCCGGTCTATGCAAGGAAGCTCGGCGTCAAGGTCGAGGATCTGCTCATATCGCAGCCCGACACAGGCGAGCAGGCGCTGGAGATCGCCGATACGCTGGTGCGTTCAGGCGCCATCGACGTGCTGGTGGTCGATTCTGTCGCTGCGCTGACGCCCAAGGCCGAACTCGAGGGCGACATGGGCGACAGTCTGCCAGGCTTGCAGGCGCGCCTCATGAGCCAGGCATTGCGCAAGCTGACGGCGTCGATATCGAAGTCCCATTGCATGGTGGTCTTCATCAACCAGATCCGCATGAAGATCGGCATCATGTTCGGTAACCCCGAGACGACGACCGGCGGCAACGCGCTGAAGTTCTATGCGTCGGTGAGGCTCGATATCCGCCGTATCGGTCAGATCAAGGATCGCGACGAGGTGGTCGGCAACCAGACCCGCGTCAAGGTGGTCAAGAACAAGGTGGCCCCGCCGTTCAAGCAGGTCGAATTCGACATCATGTACGGTGAGGGGATCTCCAAGGTTGGCGAGCTGATCGATCTGGGCGTCAAGGCCGGCATCGTCGAGAAGTCTGGGGCGTGGTTCTCCTACGAGGGCCAGCGCATCGGCCAGGGGCGCGAGAATGCCAAGACCTTCCTCAAGGAGAATGCAGAAGTCGCCAATGAGATCGAACGTGCGATCCGGCAGAATGCCGGCCTGATCGTCGACCAGCTTCTCGTGACACCGGACGACGGGATGGATCCGGACGCGGGCGAGGCGGCCCCGGCGGACGAGGATGGCGCGGTCGAGGAGACGAAGGCGCGCGCCAAGCGGTAGGGGCTGCTCCGATCCGGCCCGCGAGCGCCGGTGGTGCCCATGCAAGGCGGCAATGCCCCTTGCAGGCCGGCAGGGCCCGGACAAGACGAGAATGATTGTGACGGCAGTCCGGGCAGCGCTAGAGGCCCGCGGCTGTCGTCGCCATTTGGACCGTCGAGCGGCACTATCCCGCGCTCGTGATGCGACCTGCGAATAGACCAGTTGGCATTTGTGGACACCTGGGCGGCGCGCCGGTAAAAGGGGCTGCTTCGGGCGTCCCGCAGCGCGGTCGGGGGTGCGGAGGTGCTGCATCCGGGGCTTCGCCGGCATGCTCGAGTTCCGCAATGGGAACGGAGCGTTGCGACATGGCCGGCGGCATCGCCGCACCGGGTCCGGGCCGCAACCCAGCAGCCTGAGTTTGCGTTGCACGTGTGCCGTCCGCCCATTGCCGTATTCAATCCCGTCCGATCCGGCGCGGTCGCGGTTTCCGCGAGCTTCCCTGGAGACGACTTCGCCCAAGGGCCTGGAGCATGACCGGCGTCAACGAGATCCGCAAAGCGTTCCTCGACTACTTTGCGACGAACGACCACGAGGTCGTCGCATCGAGCCCGCTCGTGCCGCGCAACGACCCGACGCTGATGTTCACCAACGCCGGCATGGTGCAGTTCAAGAACGTCTTCACCGGCCAGGAGACGCGGCCTTACTCGCGCGCGGTCACCTCGCAGAAGTGCGTGCGCGCTGGCGGCAAGCACAACGATCTCGATAACGTCGGCTACACCGCGCGCCATCACACCTTTTTCGAGATGCTCGGCAACTTCTCGTTCGGCGACTACTTCAAGGACCGCGCGATCGAGCTGGCCTGGAATCTGGTGACCAGGGAATTCGGGCTCGACAAGAAGCGGCTGATCGTCACCGTCTACCACGACGATGACGAGGCTTTCGGGCTCTGGAAGAAGATCTCGGGTCTCAAGGACGAGCGCATCATCCGCATCGCCACCTCTGACAACTTCTGGCAGATGGGCGACACGGGGCCGTGTGGTCCCTGTTCGGAAATCTTCTTCGACCATGATCCAGACGGCAAGAAGGGCATCCCCGGTGGGCCACCCGGTTCGGCCGATGCGGACGGCGACCGCTTCATCGAGATCTGGAACCTCGTCTTCATGCAGTTCGAGCAGCATGAGGGCGGCAGCCGCGTGGCGCTGCCGCGCCCGTCGATCGATACCGGCATGGGGCTGGAACGCATCGCCGCGGTGTTGCAAGGCACGCACGACAACTACGAGACCGACCTTTTCCGCGCGCTGATCGCAGCATCGGTCGAAGCGACGGGTGTCGAGCCGAAGGGCGATGCGAAGGCGTCCCATCGCGTCATCGCCGATCACCTGCGCGCGTCGAGTTTCCTGATCGCCGATGGCGTGCTGCCCTCGAACGAAGGGCGCGGCTATGTCCTTCGCCGTATCATGCGCCGCGCCATGCGCCATGCGCACTTGCTCGGTGCTACCGAGCCGCTGATGTATCGCCTCGTGCCAGCACTGATCCGACAGATGGGCGACACGTATCAGGAATTGATCCGCGCGAGCGCGCTCATCACAGAGACGCTGAAGCTCGAAGAGTCCAAGTTCAAGAAGACGCTCGACAAGGGCCTTGGCTTGCTGGCCGAGGCATCGGGCGGTCTCAAGACGGGCGCGACGTTCCCTGGCGACGTTGCCTTCAAGCTCTACGATACTTATGGCTTCCCGCTCGACCTGACGGAGGACGCCCTGCGCGCCCGCGGCATCGCCGTCGATACCAAGGCGTTCAACGCCGCGATGGAGAAGCAGAAGGCGGAGGCGCGCAAGGCCTGGAAAGGATCCGGTGAAGCGGCCACCGAGACGGTCTGGTTCGAAATCCGCGACAAGGCCGGCGCTACCGATTTCCTCGGCTACGATACCGAGCGGGCAGAGGGCGAGATTCGCGCGCTCGTCACAGGCGGCAAGTCGGTAAAGTCGCTGAAGGCCGGCGAGGAAGGCCAGATCGTCCTTAACCAGACGCCATTCTACGGCGAGTCGGGCGGACAGGTCGGTGACCAGGGTGTCATCACGGGGCTCGGCGGCAAGGGTGGCAGATTCCGCGTCACCGACACGCAGAAGAAGCTCGGCGATCTGTTCGTGCATACCGGCGTCATCGAGGACGGCGTCCTGAAGGTTGGCGATGCCGTTGAACTCGTCGTCGACCACAGCCGCCGCACGGCGACACGGGCCAATCACTCCGCAACCCATCTTTTGCATGAGGCGCTGCGACAGGTGCTGGGCACCCATGTTGCACAGAAGGGCTCGCTCGTCGCGCCGGACCGGTTGCGCTTCGACTTCTCGCACCCCAAGCCGATGAGCGTGGAGGAAGTTGCGGAGGTGGAAGAGCTTGCCAACCGCATCATCATCCAGAACGCGCCGGTCGAGACGCGGCTGATGGCAGTCGACGATGCCATCGCTTCCGGTGCCATGGCGCTGTTCGGCGAGAAGTACGGCGACGAAGTTCGCGTCGTTTCGATGGGCCTGCCGGAGGGTGACGGCCCGGCCAACAAGGCCTGGTCGGTCGAGCTGTGTGGCGGCACGCACGTCAAGCGCACCGGAGACATCGGCCTCGTGCGCATCATCGCCGAAGCTGCCAGCGCATCCGGGGTGCGGCGCATCGAGGCGCTGACGGCGGAGGGTGCGCGCCAGTACCTCGCCGATCAGGATCGTCGCCTGCGCGAGACGGCCGCACTGCTCAAGACGCGGCCGGAAGAGGTTGTCGATCGGGTGCGCGCGCTGATGGAGGAACGCAAGACGCTGGAGCGTCAATTAGCCGATGCCCGGCGACAGGCAGCGATGGGCGGCGGTGGCGGTGACGGCGCCGCCTCAGCGGTCAAGGAAATCGGCGGCACGAAATACCTGGCGCTCAATGTCGCCGGCGTCGATATGAAGGACCTGAAGTCGCTCGCCGACGAGGGAAGAGCCAAGGTCGGCTCTGGTATCGTCGCGGTTGCCAACGCGTCGAGTGACGGCAAGCTCGGCATCGTCGTCGCTGTCACCAAAGACCTGACGGACAAGTACAACGCCGTCGATCTGGTGCGCGTGGCCTCCGAGAAGAGCGGAGGCAAGGGCGGTGGCGGGCGCCCCGACATGGCTCAGGCCGGTGGCCCGGACGGCTCCAAGGCGGATCTGGCACTGGAGGCCATCGCCGCGCAAATAGCTGGCTGAGCCTGATTGCTGAGGCCGTGATGCAGGCAGGCAGGCGAACGGCACGGCTGCCGCCGCCCCCTATCTAGCGCCTGATCGTCTGAGATGGAAACGCTTGGGCTTCCATCGAAGGCGTGAATCAGTCTCTCAAACAAGATCTTTCTTAGAGCAGGTCGCGATCGTGGAAGTGAGTCCACCAAAGTCGGACCTGCTCTAGGATCACGATGATGCCTTGATCGCTACCGGCGGCTGCGCCGGTCAGCGGTTGAGAGCCACGACGAGCGCACGCGGATTGCCGCCATTCTCAGCGATGTAGTTCTCAAACGTATTCTTCAGGAACGGACTCATCCAGAAGCCCAGCACCTGCGCGTCGCGCACCTTCCATGTCGAGCCGCGACGGACGAGCAGCCAGCGCACGTCATAGGACGTGCCGTCCCGTAGCGTCACGCGCGTATCGACATGCGCACCGGCCTTGGTCTCCTCGGTCTGCCCGGTGACCACCGCATTGGCGACAGGATACTTCGGTGCATTGATGGTCGCGTACTTGGCGATGAAGTTGATCATGCCGTTGAAGTACGAGTTGCGCTCTGTCGTCGGCAGGCCACTGCGATAGCTGCCGAGCGAATAAAGGCCGATCGAGGTGTAGTCGGCGTGGCTGCGGACCGCGCGCACGAAGCCGTCGTAAGAGGTGGTGTGCGCGGCGCTGATGAGGTCCTTCGCCACCCGCTGCATGTACCGCGCGGCCGGCTCGGCAGCGAAGCTCGCAGCGGACAACGCCGGCATCAGCAGCGCAGCCAGCAACCATGACCACACCAGGGACGAACTCCGGCGACGCGGCCGGGGAAGATCCATACTCGGCGTCCGGCCGGAACCCTTCTGTCGCATTACGCTCGTCATAACGTGTCTTGCTCCCTGGCTCATGCCGGATGTGGTTGCCACCGCTTCATATCGACCAGTTCGGTCCGACATCCAACGGCTTGGCCTCGCACATCCGGTCCGCGGCCACCTTGTGAAAACAGCATCTGCTGCGCAACCTCAAAAGGCCGCGCTATTGTATCGTCGTCCCGTGCCGGCCGATCTCTTCCCAATCGCATGGCGGCAGCGTGGGTGACAATCGGCGCCAAAAGATGGGCCATATCTTGGCACGCGGGCACCTTGGCGCATTCTGATCGGGATCGGCCTGACCGTCTACCATTCCGTAAGCTGTCGTCAATCGTTCCCGTTGCGGGCCATCCGACGGCAACTCCCATGAAGATCAGGCATTTGCCACCGCCAGGGTCCTCTCCGGCGCCGCCGTGAACCTTGGTTGGAGCGGTTTCCTAGTGCGTTCGTAAAGGGCGTTGGCGGGCAGGATCTTCGTACCCAGGCGACCGGCTAGGATCGCCAACTCGGCGTCGGTGAAACCCGGGGCGATGGCGAGCAGGACACTCTGCCGCCGCTCGGGCGCGAGCAGGATCAACTCATGGCGGATACCGTCATGGGTCGTGCGAACGTGATGGACGAGACCCAGAAAATACGTGGTCTGATGCGACCACGTCCTTGTGCCGAATAGGCTTCGCTCGGTCACGTGGACCTCT
Organism: Hyphomicrobiaceae bacterium; assembly: GCA_020638035.1. GTDB lineage: Bacteria > Pseudomonadota > Alphaproteobacteria > Rhizobiales > Hyphomicrobiaceae > JAEUMD01. The sequence continues at coordinate 29,802 of JACKJI010000002.1, read as the reverse complement.
CCCGGGCCGACGACGATGGTCTGCCTGCGGCCAATGCGGCCGATCAGGGCGGCGAGCGGCCAGACTACGAGCAGCAGGATGAGTGCGAGGCCGATGGCGACCTGGGCAGCGCTCCCGGGATGCGACGCAAGAAGTGTTCGCACGTCCGCGTCAGCAGTGATGCGCATAGTCAACGATGCCATCGCAGCGAGCGGCAGCAGCGCCAGCGGGAGTAGCAGGACCGCCAGCACGGCAGAACCCCAGGCCCGGCCCCTCAGTTCGAGGCGGCATGGCAGTTCAGCTTCAGCGATGGAGGGGGTGACGGAATGGAATTCGGCAATGCGCATTGGGACTACTGCAGGTCGCGATCTGGAATGAGGCTGCGCGTCGATGCGGGAGCGGTCGGACGGGCCGTTGGCCCCAGTTAATCTAGCGGCCCATGATTGCCGGGCGGTAAACGAGCGTCGCGCCATTGGACATCCCGCCTGACACGCCGCCAGTTCCCCGCATGTCTCCGCTTGACATATAAACATATCTTTATATCTTCCGGGGAGTTTCAGAGCGGAGCGACCGCGACCCATGTCCATGAATTACGAAACCCGCGACCTCGTCGCCGCGCTCAAGGCCGCGGCCGAGCCGACGCGACTGCGGATTCTCCAGCTGCTGGCGGCGGGCGAACTCAATGTGAAGGATCTGACCCAGATCCTCGGACAGAGCCAGCCACGCATTTCACGCCATTTGAAGCTGCTCAACGAAGCCGGTCTCATCGACCGGTTTCGCGAGGGCAGCTGGGTCTATTTCTATGTTGCCGACGGAACGCGCGGAGGAGAACTCGTTCGCCGCATCCTTGAGGCCGCCGATTTGGGTGACTTCGTCCTTCTGCGCGACCAGGAGCGCGCAGCCGTCGTCAAGCGCGAGCGCGAGGCAGCCGCGCAGGCATTCTTCGAGGCGCACGCGGCGGACTGGGACCGCATCCGCGCCCTTCACATCTCCGAAGCCGCCGTTGAACAGGCGATGTCGGAAATGCTGGGGGCAGGGCCGTTCGATCTGCTCGTCGATCTCGGCACCGGCACGGGCCGTATTCTCGAGCTGTTGGGCGAGCGTTATCGCCAGGGTCTCGGTATCGACCTCAACCAGTCCATGCTGGCATACGCACGTTCCAAGCTCGCCGCAGCGGGCCTCGACAAGGCGCAGGTGCGGCATGGCGATCTCTACAACCTGTCGGTCGAGGATGGCACGGCCTCGGCGATTGTAATGCATCAGGTCCTTCACTTCCTGTCGGATCCGCAGCGCGCGTTGCGGGAAGCGGCACGCGTGCTGGTAGCTGGCGGGCGGCTGATGATCGTCGACTTCGCACCGCATGCGCTCGAAGAACTGCGCGAGCGTTTCGCTCATGAGCGGCTCGGCTTTGCTACCGCTCAGATCGAGGACTGGCTGGAAGCGGCGGGGCTGAGGCCCGGCGAAGTTCGCACTCTGAGCCCGCCAGCCAGCGAGGCCACAGATCACCTAACTGTTTCCATTTGGACTGCCGAGAAGCCCGCCGAAGTGGCGCACGCACGCAAAACAGCGCCGGCAGAACGCAAGCTCGAGAGGACATGAATATGAACGAGACGCGCGAGCGAAAGAGCCGGCTGCTGGGTGCTGGTGACATCGATGTTTCCTTCGAGTTCTTTCCGCCGAAGAACGAGAAAATGGAGCAGGCACTTTGGTCCGCGATCGAGCGCCTCAGCCCGCTCGCGCCCGAGTTCGTCTCGGTCACCTATGGAGCCGGTGGTTCGACGCGCGAGCGCACGCATTCCACTGTTGCGCGCATCGTCAAGGAGACGGCGCTGAGGCCTGCGGCCCACCTCACCTGCGTTGATGCGACGAAGGAGGAGGTGGATGCGGTCGCACGTGCCTATTGGGATGCAGGCGTTCGTCACATCGTGGCGCTGCGTGGTGACCCGGCGGCTGGCGTCGGGCAGCGCTACGAGCCGCATCCGGGCGGCTATGCGAATGCGGCCGATCTCGTAGCGGGACTGAAGAAGATCGCCAACTTCGAGATCTCGGTCGGCGGTTATCCCGAGAAGCATCCAGAAAGCCCGACGGTGCAGGCCGACATCGACAACCTGAAGGCCAAGGTGGATGCCGGCGCCGATCGTATCATCACGCAGTTCGGCTTCGACAACGCTCACTTTTTGCGCTTCCTGGAGCGCGCGCGGGCATCCGGCATCTGGGTGCCGATCACGCCCGGCATCGTGCCGATCCACAACTTCCGCCAGGTAGCGGGCTTTGCCGTGCGCACGGGGGCATCCGTGCCGGCGTGGCTCGCCCGCCGCTTCGAGGGGCTGGAGCAGGATGCAGCGACGCAGCAGCTCGTTGCCGCCGCGGTTGCCACCGAGCAGGTGATGGAGCTGGTCGAGCAGGGCGTGAAGAAGTTCCACTTCTATACGTTGAACCGTGCCGATCTGGTCTATGCGATCTGCCATCTGCTGGGCTTGCGTCCGCTCACCACTGCGCCTTTGGAGCGCCGGTCGGCGGTTGCGTGACAATCAGAAGGAAAATGAGTTCCACATGACAAGAAAGCCGAGCTGGGTCGCACTGGAGAAGGCCGCCAACGCGCGCATCCTGATTATAGATGGCGCCATGGGCACCATGATCCAGAAGCGCAAGCCGACCGAGGAGACCTACCGGGGCGAGCGGTTCAAGGACTGGCACCAGGACGTGAAGGGGAACAACGACCTTCTCGTGCTGACGCAGCCCGACATGATCCGCGAGATCCACGAGGAGTATCTCAACGCTGGTGCTGACATCATCGAGACCAACACCTTCAACGCTCAGGTGATCTCGATGGCGGACTACGGCATGGACAGCGACGAGCTGTGCTACGAGATGAACCTCGAGGCGACGAAAATCGCCCGCGCGGCCGCCGATGCCTGGGCTGCGAAGACGCCGGACAAGCCGCGCTTCGTCGCCGGTGCGGTCGGTCCGACCAACCGCACCGCATCGATCTCGCCGAAGGTCAACGATCCGGGCTTCCGTAATGTCGATTTCGACGAGTTGCGCGAGGCCTACAAGACGCAGGTGCGCGGTCTCATGGATGGCGGCTGTGACATCATCCTGATCGAGACCATCTTCGATACCTTGAATGCCAAGGCAGCGGGCTTCGCCACGCTGGAGGTGTTCGAGGAAAAGGGGATCGAGCTGCCCATCATGATCTCCGGCACCATCACCGACCGGTCCGGACGCACACTGTCCGGGCAGACGGCGGAGGCCTTCTGGTACTCGATGCGGCACTTGAGGCCATTCTCGATCGGGCTCAACTGCGCGCTGGGCGCGGAGCTGATGCGGCCTTATCTGGCGGATCTTTCCCATATCGCGGACGCCCGCATCTCGGCCTATCCGAATGCCGGCCTGCCCAACGCGATGGGCGAGTACGACGAGACACCGCATGACATGGCCTGCCAGATCGAACCTTGGGCGAAGGACGGCATCGTCAACGTCGTCGGCGGCTGCTGCGGCTCGACACCGGATCACATCCGCCACGTCGCCGAGCACGTGGCGAAGTACCAACCACGCGCCATCCCTAAGATCGAACCGAAGATGCGCCTGTCGGGTCTGGAACCGTTCGTTGCGGGATGAGACCCGCACGCACTGTGGGCCGTGTGTGGAAGCCCGATCATATCGCCGGCCTCCGGATTTGCAGATTGCAGAAGGGATCATCGTGAGCGCGCGCGCAGCCTCGAGCGGACCAGCGGTGGCCTCGCACAGCCTGCGGCAGGGCGGCGTGCGGGCGTCACCTCGCGTCCGACGGGCCCTGCGCGCCTTGCCCGGGCGCTGCCCGTCTCGTTGCGGGCCGACGATTGCGGTGATGGTTAACACCGGCGCGGGTGCGGAGCGCTGGGCTGCTGCAAGACCGGAGGGGCGCATTGAGGTGGCGGGTGAGCCACGTTCGGGCCGATCTGCCACATCAAAGCCCATCTCTCAGCATATGGCAGCGGTCACGGGTCTGCGCCAGGCAAGCTTCACGCGAACCATGTCCCGCCCCCTGTATTGCCGGGAGGCGTTGGAAGCATGGGGGCTCTCCACGCTATGGTGCTGGCCTGTCGACGCGTTGGGGGGATTGGTCCATGCGTATCATCAAACTCGATCTGCCAGCGACCTATCGCTCGGCCGATCCGGAGATCTCACTCGTCTCGGACGAGATCCGCAAGCAGCTCTTCAACGAACTCAAGCGCATGGATTACGAGATTACCGAGTTCGTGCGCCAGCGCGCGGCCGGCTATCTGCCGCCCAACTATGCGGTGTTCGTGCGCACGCAGCTGAAACCGGAGCGCACGGGAGCAGTGACCGAGCTTTGGATCGTCGATCCGACCGTCCGCTGGCCGGCGGGCCTGCTGACGCGTTCGGCCTGGAAGCTGTTCGTTCCGATTCTGTCGAACGTCGTCCGCGACACGACCATGGAGCGGTTCCGGGGCGTCGAGGTCGACATGCAGGAGCAGGATGCGCGCGTATCGGTGCTGGCGCCGACAAGGAGCTGGCGCGATCCGGTCATACTGACGCTTGGTGTATTCCTGGCAACCACGCTGCTGTGGCTCGTCATCGTGCCCTTCCTGCGCTCCAATTTCGGCTTCTGAACGCAGCCGGTTTGGCAATCCTCTCATTGCGGGCTCATCCGGCCCCGACCGCCCGGCGGATCACTGTCCGTGCTGGACGAGCCGCTGTGCGCCACTGCGCGCTGACCGCCCCCCTTTCCAATCTGCCTCGCCATGACGTGCCCCTCTCCAGATCCCCTGGAGAAGAGCGGCTTGATGCGACCTCACCATGACAGGACTCGAGAACAAGATGACCACCAGCAACGCGGCGCAGTCCTTCATCAACGCCGGTGAACGCACCAACGTCGGCACCGGCTCTGCGAAGTTCCGCAAGCTCATCGAGGCAAACGATCACGCAGCGGCCCGTCGCCGTTGCGCGCCAGCAGGTGGAGAACGGCGCACAGATCATCGATATCAACATGGACGAGGGTCTGCTCGATTCGAGCTGGCGATGACGACGTTCTTGAACCTCATCGCCTCCACGCCTCGCACCTGACATCGCACGCGTTCCGGTGATGATCGATTCCTCGCCCAGGAGCGTCATCGAGGCGGGACTCAAGTGCGGCAGGGCAAGGCGATCGTCAACTCGATCTCCATGAAGGAAGGCGAAGCAAGCTTCCTCGCAGACGCACGCCAAGAAGGTGCTGCACTACGGCGCAGCGGTCGTCGTCAAAAGCGTTCGACGAGGAGGGCAGGCCGATACGGTCGAGCGCAGGTGGCGATCTGCGCGCGCGCCTTCAAGCTGCTGACCGAGCCGGGTCGGCTTCCCACCCCCGGACATCATCTTCGATCCCAATATCTTCGCCGTCGCGACCGGCATCGAGGAGCACAACAACTATGGTCTCGCCTTCATCGAGGCCACGCGCCAGATCAAGGAGCAGATGCCGCTCGTCCACGTCTCAGGCGGCGTTTCCAACCTCTCGTTCTCGTTCCGCGGCAACGAGCCGGTACGCGAGGCGATGCATTCCGTGTTCCTTTATCATGCCATTCAGGCAGGCATGGGCATGGGGATCGTCAACGCCGGCCAGCTCACGCTCTATGACGACATTCCCAAGGAGCTGCGTGATCTCGTCGAGGATGTGATCCTCAATCGCCGGCCGGATGCGACGGACCGCCTCTTGGAGGCGGCGCCGAGGTTCAAGGGCGAAGGCGGGGCCAAGAAGCAAGAGAAGGATCTCTCCTGGCGCGAGAAGCCCGTCAACGACCGCCTCACGCATGCACTCGTGCACGGCATCACCGACTTCATCGAATTGGACACCGAAGAGGCGCGGCAGGTAGCGACACGCCCGCTGCACGTCATCGAAGGTCCGCTGATGGATGGCATGAACGTGGTTGGCGACCTGTTCGGCGCGGGCAAGATGTTCCTGCCGCAGGTGGTCAAGTCGGCGCGCGTGATGAAGCAGGCCGTCGCCTATCTGCAGCCGTACCTGGAGCAGGAAAAGAAGGATCTGGGACTCGAGGACAAGCCGGCCGCCGGCAAGATCGTCATGGCGACGGTCAAGGGCGACGTGCACGACATCGGCAAGAACATCGTCGGCGTCGTCCTCCAGTGCAACAACTACGAGGTGATCGACCTCGGCGTCATGGTGCCTGCCGCCAAGATCCTTGAGACGGCGCGCAAGGAGAAGGTCGACATGATCGGCCTTTCCGGCCTCATCACGCCCTCGCTCGACGAGATGTGCTTCGTTGCAGGCGAGATGGAGCGCGAGGGGTTCGACGTGCCGCTGCTGATCGGTGGGGCGACGACCAGCCGCGTGCATACCGCGGTCAAGATCGCTCCCAATTACAACCGCAACCAGGCGATCTATGTGCTGGATGCGAGCCGGGCCGTCGGCGTCGTCTCCAAGCTCTTGTCGGAAACGGACCGCAAGACCTACGTTGGCGAAATCCGCGCCGAGTACGAGAAGGTCCGGCAAGCGCACCTTGCCAACGAGGCGCGCAAGGAGCGCATCACGATTGCGGCCGCCCGCGCCAATCGGTTCCAGATCGATTGGAAAAGCTACCAGCCGACGAAGCCGCAGTTTTTCGGACCGCGCGTGTTCGAGGACTATGATCTTTCAGAACTCGTACCCTTTATCGACTGGACACCCTTCTTCCAGACTTGGGAACTTACCGGTCGCTATCCGCAGATTCTTGACGACAACAAGGTCGGCGCTGAAGCACGCAAGCTCTTTGCGGATGCGCAGGCGCTGCTGAAGAAGATCATCGAGGGCAAGTGGCTCACGGCGCGCGCCGTTATCGGCTTCTGGCCTGCCAACTCGGTTGGTGACGACATCGAGATCTTTACCGGAGAGCCGCGCCATTCCCGGCTAGCGACCCTGCACACCCTGCGTCAGCAGATTGCACGCGATCCCAAGCGAGAGCGGGCCCATACCGCGCTCGCCGATTTCGTTGCCCCCAAGGAGAGCGGCGTTGCCGATTACATCGGAGGCTTCGCGGTGTCGGCGGGGTTTGGCGACGAGGCGGCACTTGCGACGCACTTCGCCCAGACCGACGACTACGGCCGCATCCTGTTCAAGGCGCTGGCCGACCGTTTTGCGGAAGCCTTGGCGGAGTGCATGCACCGGCGTGTGCGCACCGACTTCTGGGGCTATGCCAAGAGCGAACGGCTGTCCAACGATGAGTTGATCCGTGAATCCTATGTCGGCATCCGCCCGGCGCCCGGGTATCCCGCGCAGCCAGATCACACCGAGAAGAAGACGCTCTGGAAGCTGATGGACGTTGCCAACAAGACCGGCATCAAGTTGACCGAAAGTTTCGCCATGTGGCCGGCAGCGTCCGTATCGGGACTTTATCTGGCACATCCCGAGAGCCACTATTTCGGGGTCGGCAAGGTCGAGCGCGATCAGGTTGAGGACTACGCCGCGCGCAAGGGCTGGACGGTTGCAGAGGCCGAGCGCTGGCTGGCGCCGGTCCTCAACTACGATCCCAGGAGCGTTGATGCGGCAAAGGTTGCTTGAGGCTGTCGCAATCGGTGCGGCGCATCTTGCAAATCTCATTTTGCACAGGTGTCATCGACGCTTCCTGCCGGCTGTGGTAGGCGAGGTTCGGGTACACCGTGGTACGAATCGCATGCTCGGTTTCGGGCCAAGCTCGCAAAGCGCTTGCTGATCGGAAAACGGCATCGAAGCTGCCTTGAGTGCGCCCTCGTTCCGCTACACTTGCCGTCGTGCACTTGGACGTGCGCGGGGGGCTAGCTACACGGAACCGTCGCATACGTCGGCCACCTGCATCAGAGCAGAGGCCGTGCTGACGCTTGAGAGCCGAGCGTTGGAACTGAATCACCAGGGCTCGCGCAAACGGGGAGATACGATGATCGGCTATCTGGTTCTCGTCGTCATTCAATTTGCCGTAGCATTCGTCGGCGCGCCATTTGTGTTGCGCTACATTCCAATAACCGGCGATCCGCAGACTTTCGTGCACGCGGCAATCTACGCAGTGCTCGTTTGGATCGTCGGTCTCGTCGGCTGTTTCGTCTTGAAAGAAGTGCGGATGCCGACCACGGGCACGCTGGCCAGCGCGCTGATTGGCGCCATGATCGGTGCGGCCTTGATGTTGTTTCCGCAGCTTATTGCCGCAATTCCCTTCAAGTTCCCGCCTCTCTATCTTCCGTTGATCGGCGCGATCCTCGGATATCTCTTGCGACGCTGAGTGATCGGCGTGAGGGCGTGCGGGTTTAGAGGAGGTGAGTCACGGCATGGAATTTCTGGACCGCATTCCCTGGTCGCTGGCCATAATTGCGGCGCTCACGCTCGGCCTTGCGCCATTCGCACCTGAGCCTCACATCTGGGAGAAATTGAAGATGTTGGCGCGCGGTACGCTCGTGCGGCCGATCGACATTTTCGATTTCATTATGCATGCGACGCCGTGGGCGCTGCTTATCGCCAAATCGGTGCGCGCAGCACTGGTCAAGGCGATATAGGCGCCAGGGCATTTACAGCGGCTTTGCTGTGCACCCGGTCGTGGAAATGCCTCCACCGCTGGCCCGGAGCATGCGCGCCGCAAGATCACACAGTACACTTCGCCTGAAGATGTACAGGCTCAGCATGTTCTGGAGCGTGTCATCAGGGCGCAGGCTGCGATCGAGCGGGGCTAGGCCTGCTGTCGTCTTGCCGATGTTTGGGCCTGGGAAGCCGTGATGTAGGGCCAAAAATGCAAAAGGCGCGGGCCTAAGGCCGCGCCTTTCTTGTTTGTCTGCCAGCCGCGCCGAGTACACGTGATGAGCGTCTCGCCGGGGGTGTGCGGCTGGCAAGTGCGGAAATGATTGGCCGCTTCAAACCTCGCGTGGGGGGATGCTGCACGTTAAGCGTTCAATAGTCCTAAAACGCGATCACGTAGCAGCACTTCTACCTGGGGCTTGTTCTTCATGCCGAACGCAACACACTTCGGCTCTGCTGTGCAATGTTAGGTGGTCTTGGCCTCACGCAAATACTATTCGATGAATTGCATCCAGCAGGTGCATCAAGCGCTCGTGCCTGGCGATCAAATCATGCCGAACACGATTGCAGCGAGGAATACGAACGACATCATCGTCGCTAGAACGTTCAATCTCGTCTTGATTTCCATCGTTGCCTCCTGACGTTTACCCGATGGCCTTGCCGGTCGTAACCGGTGGCCGGTCCGGGCCGGCCTGTCCCTGGCCGGTGGGTGCGGCGCCGAGGGGACACCGCAATGGGAAAACGTTAGATGCGACAAAGGTGCCATGCCAAGCAAAAAAGTTGCTGCGATGCGAGTGTAGCCACGCGCCTGCAACAATAGTTTTCGGATCACACCAAGAACTGGTGCGACGGCAACATATTCGTAGATGATGATATGGCTCCTAGACACTGGTAGGACGCTGATTTCCCGGTTCTGAACAAGCGATGCGGAAGTATTGGCTGAAACAAATTGTTTGAAATACCATTGTGCGGCGCGATGAACTCGGACGGGGAAAAAGCAGTATCAACCGGCGACGGGCGCGCTCAATTGCGGCAAACCGGTGGCAATTTCGTTGCGCAAATGTGTACGGCGCAGATCGACATTGGCGCGAGTCACCGTCGTGTGCAGCCTTGGGTTAACGCAGTCTGTCGAGTGTCCCGCCATCGTGAGCGCGGCTAACTTCGGACGCCTCGTTCTTGCACGCCGAAGGTGGACGATGCGCATGCTAAGGTCTTATTGCGGGCCAGGACGCATTGCCGATGCTGCCCGACGATCAAATGAGCAACCCCACGAACGGGAGATGATCTCATGGAGCGTTTCCAGGCCTTGCTGGCCACCAAGTCGGAGCAGGGTCCGAAGTTCGCGTGGACAGAGCTCGGTCGTGACGACCTGATGGACGGCGACGTCGTGGTGCGCATCAGGCACACGACGATCAATTACAAGGACGGCCTGGCCCTGACCGGCAAGGCACCGATCATCCGCAAATGGCCGCTCATCCCGGGCATCGACTTTGCTGGCGAAGTGCTCGAGTCCGCGCACCCCGAGTTCAAACCCGGTGACAAGGTGGTGCTGAACGGCTGGGGGTTGGGTGAGACGCATCACGGTGGCTATGCGCAGCTTGCGCGAGTCAAAGGTGACTGGCTGGTCAAGCTCCCTGAAACATTCTCATCCGCTGACGCGATGGCGATCGGCACGGCGGGATACACGGCGATGTTGTGCATCCTTGCGCTGGAAGCAAATGGAGTGACGCCCGAGAGCGGACCTGTGCTGGTGACGGGCGCGGCCGGTGGCGTCGGCTCGGTCGCCGTCGCCGTGCTGTCAAAACTCGGTCATCACGTTATCGCCTCGACCGGACGGCCGCAGGAGGCAGCCTTCCTCGAAGGGCTCGGCGCCAAGGAGATTATTGGCCGAGAGGAACTGTCGGGAACGCCACGTCCCCTCGGCAAGGAGCGCTGGGCAGGCGTCGTCGACGTGGCCGGATCAAATACGCTCGCCAATGCGATCTCGCAGACCAAGCTGCACGGCACGGTTTCGGCGTGCGGACTGGCGCAGGGCATGGATCTCAATACGTCTGTCGCGCCTTTCATTCTGCGCGGTGTGACGTTGGCCGGCATCGACAGCGTCTATGCACCCAAAGCCAAGCGTGTGGAGGCATGGCGTCGGCTTGCCGTCGATCTCGACAAGGCCAAGCTCGCCGGGCTCACGGTGACAAAGCCGCTTCGGGACGTCGAGGCTCTTGCACCGCAGATCATTGCCGGCCAGGTGCGCGGCCGCATCGTCATCGAGGTGGCATGAGGCATCATCGCATGTGCTCTTGCGCCAGGCGTAGGATCTGATCGTAGCGCTCAAGCCAGACGCTTGCGCAACAGGATCTCGGTTTCGCCGTCAGCGATCAGCCCTGGCATCTCGGCAATGGGCGTGAAGCCGTGCCGGGTATAGAGCTTGAGCCCTCCAGAGTTGAAGGCGGACGTGACTACGAATTGGTTGCGATCGCCATTTGCGCGGGCGGTTGCCTCGAGCCAGTCGAGAGCTGCGCTGCCGATGCCACGTCCCTGATAAGCCGGCAGCACAGCGAGAATGTTCAAGTAACTGCCGAACATCCAGTTGCGTTTCACCGCCATCAGCCCGGCGACATCCTCGCCTGAGCACATCAGGTAACGCGGTGTTGTTTCGTCGGATGGTGACAGGAAGCTGGTCAGTCGCTCCGGCGGAAAGCCGTAGCGACGCCAAGGATCCATGCCGACAATTGCCGAGGCGACAGCCAGCGCATGACCCGCCGCAAGTGGAGCCACAATGCGCGATAGCGTAACGGTGGCACCATCGCGCAATTGCAAACTGGCGACAGGCCTTAACGCACCATTTGCGCTCGCGATGCCTTGCCTCGCAGTCATTGCTCCCAATCCCGTCGAAAGCGTTCGCTCATGAGGCCAGAGCAAGGGATCTAAGGTTGCGGTTTGACCGACGTGCCCCAGCCGCTGGTCGTCGCGTTCGTGCCCGCCGTGCCCCTGCGGCTACCGTCACGTTGTGACTTGCCGTCAGATGGCGAGCCCGTGCCTGCGCTTCTCGGCACGCCAGTGGAAAGCTTGCTGCGGAACGCCGTCGCGAGGTTGTCGTAACGGTCGGTATCGCCGGGTCGCAGATTATAACAGGTCTGCACGATCTCGGGCGTGCCCGCAGCGAGCAGTTCGCTGACGGTGACGAAGGTATAGCCTTGAGCCTTCAACTTCGGGATTGCCAGCGGGAGCGCATCGGCGGTGTGAAAGCCGCGGCCATTCGCATGACCGATGATGATCGAGCCCGGACGGGTTGCCTTCAGGATTTCGCGCGCGATTGCATTGGCCGATTGAGACGGCGAGGGATCACCGGTTGAGACGTCCCATTGGATGGCGAGCAAGCCAGCATCGTTGACGGCGTCGAGCGAGGCCTTGTTGCAGGCCCCGAAGGGGAAACGGAAGAGGGACATGCGCGACGGCACGGCCTGCCATGCTTCGGCGGCATCCTTGACGCACTGTTTACCGGCAAGATTGGTGTGGATCGACTGATAGGCCCGTTGCGGGCCCTCGACCTCGTCGGTCAGACGCTGCCCGGAGAGCAGCCGCAGATTGCGATGCGCGGTGGAGTGGTTGGCGATCTCGAACAACGGATCGGACATGAGCTGATGCACGCGGGGTTCGTGCGAGCGCATCCACTTGCCGCCGACAAACAGCGTCGCCTTGACACCCTCACGGCGCAGATAGTCGATGATGGCACCGTCGTAGCCGGCGATCTCGCCCGGCTGCTCGCACAGGTCGAGTGTCAGCGCGACGAGTTTTTTTCCCGCTGGCAACCTGACGCGACGGATGGCACCCCGCAGCTCCGCCGGCACCGGTGCAAACGGGCGCAGGGCGACGCGCGGCTCGGGCTGGTCGAAGGCGCGCTGCCCCTTGCGTGGTGTGCGCTCACCGGCCCGTGCTGCGAGATCCGCGGGCGCAAAGCAAGCTTCTAACACGCGCTGACGGGAGCCGGCGGCCGCGGCCTTGCCCGGCGCGTGGGAGAGCGGGACGAGTGCGAGGAGCGCCAAGCCGATCGAAGTCCAGATCCGATCCGCGGCGCCGGCAGGCCAGCCGAAACACAGGACTCCTGCGCGGGGCCAACTGCTGAACGGGAAAAAGCAAGTCATGGAACTGTCGTCCGGTCTGTGCTGCTGTCAGGTGACGTTAGGCCCCGGGATGGCGGAGCTGGCTTCTTGCAAGCTCCATCGTGCATGTCTAGCCGAAGTGCGTAGCGGTTCCCCGCGAAAAGCGTGCTGCCCACGGGGAGAGCACGGCTGCGATCACCTTAGATGCGGCGTCGATGCGGTCTTGTGGCGGCGTTGCCGTGGCGCTGTCGTCTTTCGCGTGTCGTGGCTATCTCGCCGGACCATATGCATGGGCCCGCGGCACGGCTCGAGCCGATCAAATCGCACCGGAATGCCGTAAGGCATCCTCAAACGCCGCTGATTTTCGGCGGACGAGTGGCGACTTGGCAAAAAATCCTCCGACTGCTTCCGCATTGGCGTACCAGACCTTTTTCCGTGCACCGGCAAGCCCGCTGGGCTAGATTGCGCGCAGAATTGACGAAGCCCGTCGCGGCCTGTACCCGGGCACCTGTACCGGTGTTTATCGCGCCCCACGCGTTCTCGGCCAGCAACCGGGGGTGGTGCGTGTCCCATCGCCGCAGCGTACCGCAGGGTCGTACAGCCGGCAGATCGAGGCCGTCAGATACATAGCCGGTCCGCATGTCGCCGGCACCGAGATGGAGGTCAACAATGGCCCAACGACGTACTTCGAGCGAGCCGCGCGGCATCGTAGAAACCGTAGATCCGATCTGGCAGGCGATCCGCGGCGAGGCGGAAAAGGCCATGCAGGACGAGCCCGGGCTCGGCAGCTTCTTTTTCGCGACCATTCTGGCGCACGACAGCCTTGAGGAAGCGGTCTGCCACCGCTTGGCACGGCGTCTCGACAACGCGGATGTCGATGTCCATCTGATCTCTCGCCGGTTCCAGCAAGTACTGGAACGGCGCCCGGAGCTTGGCGAGGTGATCCGCGCCGATCTCTCGGCCGTGCGCGATCGCGACCCGGCCTGCAATCGCTATATCGAGCCGCTGCTCTACTTCAAGGGCTTCCATGCTCTTGCCACGCACCGCTTCGCCAACGAGATGTGGCGGCAGGGCTACCGCGACTTCGCCTTTTTCCTGCAGAGCCTCGGCTCGCAATTCTTCGGCGTCGACATCCATCCTGCCGCGCACTTCGGCAAGGGTATCATGCTCGACCACGCGACGGGGTTCGTCGTCGGTGAGACTGCGGTCATCGGCGACAATTGCTCGTTCCTGCACGGGGTCACACTCGGTGGCAGCGGCAAGGAGACGGGCGATCGTCACCCCAAGCTTGGCAACAATGTTCTGATCGGCGCCGGCGCCAAGGTGCTTGGAAACATCAACGTGGGCAACTGCTCGCGCATTGCCGCGGGCTCGGTGGTGTTGGCCGATGTGCCGCAGAACACGACGGTTGCGGGCGTTCCTGCGCGGGTCGTCGGCCCGGCGGGCTGCTCGGAGCCGGCGCGCAACATGGACCAGGGCTTGGCGTCGGACGATTGTGGCTGCGCGTGATCATGGCGCGGCGGCAGGTGTGGGGAGCGGCTGCGCCAACGGAGTCGGCGATGCCTGTGGCCCGCGTAAACCTTTCAAAATGTGGAGCTGAAAAGACGTGACTAAGGATGAGCTGAGCCGCTTGCAGGGCTATCTGCGCAAGACCTTCGGTGCCGCCAACCTGGAGGTGAAGGCGCAGCCCAAGAAATCCGACATGGCAGAGATCTTCATCAACGGGGACTTCATCGCCACTCTCTATCGGATCGAGGAGGATGGAGAGGTGGAGTATCAGGTGCAGATGGCGATCCTGGAGATGGATCTGGAGGACGCGTGAAGCCATAAAGCAGCGCCGCTCCGATTGCCGGCGTGAACCGTGTCATGCATATGGGCGGTCTGCCCGTCGGCCTCATGACCGGGCGCTGCGCTGTGATCGGGGCCTGTTGCGGAACGACATGCCGCGCATAACCCCTCCATGCGCGCACCGACTGACGGACCGGAAACGGTGACGCCCATCCGAATTGAGGCGTTGGAAAAGCCCACAGCCAAGTCCTTCCGGAGAATTCGATGCCCTGTTATGCGCTCGACGATGTCCGCGTGCGTGTGCCCGAAAGCGGGAGATTCTGGATCGCACCGACGGCGGTGGTGATCGGCAACGTGGTCCTGGAGGAGGACGCTAGCGTCTGGTTCGGGACTTCGATCCGCGGCGACAACGAGGAGATCCGGATCGGCACGCGTTCCAACATCCAGGAGGGCTGCGTGTTGCATACCGATCCGGGCTATCCGATGACGATCGGGCCGGATGTCACGGTCGGTCACATGGTCATGCTGCATGGCTGCACGATCGGGGCGCGGGCGTTGATCGGAATCGGATCGATCATCCTCAATGGCGCAGAAATCGGCGAGGGTTCGCTGATCGGTGCCAACACACTCATTCCCGAAGGCAAGAAGATCCCTCCGCGGTCGATGGTGCTGGGCTCGCCTGGGCGGATCGTGCGTGAGCTGTCAGAGGAGGACGTGGTGCGCTTCTCCGCTGCGGCCGGGCGCTACGTCGAGAACTGGCAGCGCTTCAAGAAGGGGCTTGTACCGCAGTCCTAGAGCAGGTCCGACTTTGGTGGAATCACGTCCACGATCGTGGCCTGCTCTAAGGTCTTGTTTGAGAGACTGATTTACGCCTTCGATGGAAGCCCAAGCGTTTCCATCTCAGACGATCAGGCTCTAGAACGTGGCGAGCCGAAGCGCACACCGGGTCAGCAGCAATCGTATTCGCCAATGCAGCCGGTGTGAGGCGGTGTCCGCGTCTTGCCGCTGGCCGCAAGGAACCTGACACGTCTCCGTTCTAGCCACGCGGACGGTATCGGCCGAAGAGGCGGCACAGACATGCCGCCGCGCAAGATCAACGGCGGGAAGAAACCCCAGCCAACGACGCCGGCCGCGATGTGTCGCCCGCCTCCAGGCCGACCCAGACCTTCGGATTGAGATAAGATTGGCGCATGACGAATTGATAGGGCGTCTTGAACCAGATTTTGACCCCGTCCACTTTGTTGTCGAGGACGAAATCTCCCTGAGCCGTTCGCGCGGTGAGAACCGCATGACCTTCACCGCGTTCGTCGCGCACGACAGTCATCAGAAGGGAGCTGGCCGGCCAGCCCCGTTCCATCAGCAACTTGCGCTTCATCAGCGCATAGTCCTCGCAATCACCGGCGGTAGCCGGCAGCGTCCAGTACTCGGTGACGCCGTAGATTTCCATGTCTGTGAGGGGCTTGATGGCGCGATTGACCGAGCGATTGATCGCGTCGAGCTCCGACAGCCGTTCCGGCGTCGCCTCGAGCCGGGCTTCCTCTCGACCATCAGTGCTGCATTCCACAGCGTTGGCCTCACAGAAGCGAACAAAACCGTAGGGCGCCTGCGCTAGCCCATAGATGCGCATGAATGCCGACTGATAGGTGCCGACGGCCGGACCCGACTGAACCGGATCGGCAGACACCCCAGTGGACCAGGCAACGCTCGCGAGCGTTGCTACCAACATTGCAACTGACCGACGCAACATCACATACCCCGTAGTACTCGCTCTAGAGTAACCAAGTTCCCTGCATTTCGCCTCAACGAACTTCATCGAATTCGCTTCAAACTGTTCCGATCGCGTCGCAGCCTGAGACTTGCGAACTGAAGCCGCTGAAATCTCAGAAGAAACTCTTTTTGATGACCTCTGGTTCCTGAACCTGGATGAAGCGGACGGCGATGCCGCGCTCATGGTGGCGGACGACTTCTGCGCGCACCTTGCCGAGCAGAACCTCGCTGCCAAGCGGTGGACGGGCTTCGGTCGCCACGTTGGCGCCCGACAGCGAGACGTCGATGATCTGCGCCTGTAGCGTGATCTCGTCGCTGAGCTTCAGCGTATTGGTATTACGGACCGGCAGGATGCGATCGTGCTTGCGCGCTTCGGCGTCCTCCAGCTCGTGGCGGTTGACAAGCCACGTGATGCGCGCGGCAAGCTTCTCGCGCTTGTGCTGGGTCGCGGAAAGAGTCATGGCAAAGCCGCCCTGAAACAGGCGGACGACGGTCCCCTCGAGGCCGCCGAGTTCGTCGATATAGACGATGATGCGTTCGCCCATCTCGGGATGAACGGGTGTCTCCAGGCTGAGACCGCCCACGGAAATGTCACGCAGCTGGCAGGCGTATTCGTGGCGATCTTCGCGCATGAAGCGGCCGATCAGCTTCAGTGCGAAACGCTTGTGGAGACGGCGTTCGGGCTCGACGAGGCGGCCTGGAACGTGATCGCTTTGGGTGTCGAACAAGGCCTGCACGGTCATGTCCCAGAGATCCTCAGAAGCACCGGTTCGAGCATTAGGGGCGACCCGTGCTCCAGGTTCTGGTGACCTGGGTCGTAATAGGCACGCCCGTCTCACATGAGTATGCGAGGCAGGCCTTAATGAGAGGCTAACTGAGGGGGTCTTTTTGGGACAACGGCGTGACCGGCTTTGGGCGATCGGCGCGCTTCGGGCCGCCCAACACGGGAATTTGTTTGAAGGTGCCGCACATGCAGGCGATTCCGGATCACAGCCGGCAGCGGTCGAAACCTGTGGACGAGACCGAGCCGGATCTAAAAGCAGTCCTGCCCTGGGTTGCGGGTACCTAAGCGGAAAAAAGAGAACAGTCAGCCGTCGCTGGCGTCGGTGCTCGCCTGGGTCTTTCCTAGCCCGCCCTCATAGACACGGAAGTGTCTCCGGTCGATGCGCACGATGCGGGCGTTGCGTACATGGGGCGACAGGGGTGTCTGGCGGCTATGATCAGTG
Organism: Hyphomicrobiaceae bacterium; assembly: GCA_020638035.1. GTDB lineage: Bacteria > Pseudomonadota > Alphaproteobacteria > Rhizobiales > Hyphomicrobiaceae > JAEUMD01. The sequence goes on along the minus strand of JACKJI010000002.1, from coordinate 12,433 downwards.
ATCAAGGCATGTGGCCGACCGTCGGGCCAGATCACTTCTGCGGATTTCAGGCGGCGGACGGTTTGTCGGTCGCCCATCGCCGCCGGCCTGGGTGTATCAAGGCGGGCCAATGCTCCAAGGAAGCGGTCGATGGTGTCACGCGTATGGATGAGTGGCAGCAGTACGCACTCGTAAGTGCCGTGACCGGATAGTGGTGTCCCAACCTCGAGCGTGAGAAGGCCGACGCCACCTTGACGGGTCAGCGTTTGCAGGTGGCGCTGCAACGTAGCGCGGTCGTCTGGCAACCAGCCATCGAGGAAATCGGTACCCCGGAACTCGACACCAAATTCATCGCAAATTCGGGTGCCGGCGAGGCGGAAGCGATACGAATCCCAGTCGAGGCGCTCAAGAATGAAGGTCTCCGATAGGATCGGAGCAATGCGAGAGGGCTCGATTTCGAAACGTTTGGGTGCAAGCCGGTTCTGGCGCACATCGTTCCAGTAGTTGAACAGGATCTGGCTGGTCTTGGATCTCATCTGCATTTGCCAATCGACAAGGGTCTTCCTATCCGGTACTCGCGCGGTGCATGAGGCGTTCAACGGCGAGACAGAATCCTTTGATCTTCATGTGTGGAGGGCAAGAGCAGCTTCCGTGCCAGTTTGGTGAGGAAGGCGCGGATCGGGTTGCCGCGGCGTCTGCAAATCGTTAACCGTTCCGGGCCCAACCGCCCCTTCGATGAGGACGTGCGCCTTGATCCAGCGAAACGAGCCGATGTTCAACGTGCCCGCCAGCGTGCCGATGGCGATCGCGATCCTGGTCGCCATTCACGTGGTGCGCACGCTGCTTCCCGACCATCTCGATGCGTGGTTCGTGGTCGCCAATGCTTTCGTGCCCTCACGCTATTCCGGAGAGGCTGAACTGCTCCCGGGCGGTGTGCTCGCCGTCTTTACCTCACCGCTAACCTACCAGTTGATCCATGGAGACCTGACCCATCTCGCCTTCAACAGCCTGTGGCTGCTGGCGTTCGGTGGAGCGATCGCATTGAGGGCGGGGAGCCTGCGCTGTTTCGTCTTCGCGCTCGTTTGCGGGATCATCGCTGCGTTCGCTTTTCTGGTGCTGAACTGGGGAACGCGGCTGCCAATGATCGGAGCGTCTGGTGCCATCGCCGGCTTGATGGGCGGAACGATGCGTTTCCTTTTTTCCGCAATCGACATGGGGGGAATCTGGCGGCTGCGCGAGGCGCCGCGCTCCGTGCCCCTGATGCCGGTCATGGTCGCGTTAACCGACAGGCGCGTACTGGTGGCCACCGCGATCCTTATCGCCATCAATCTGCTGACGCTGGTCGGCGTGAGTGCTGCCGGCGTCGATGCCGCTGCGATCGCGTGGGAGTCACACATTGGCGGCTACATGGCCGGTCTGCTGTTGTTCGGTCTGTTCGACAGCCCGGCACCGCGCCAGCCGAAGCGTCCCGATCTGAGGGTCGTTCACTGAGCATTCGCCATTGGTATGCCAGGATGGCGCGTTGGATTAACGTATGCTCCCGGACCGCCGACCCATGCGCACGGCGCGGCGTCGCCTGGAAAATCCTGCCGAAAATAATGTGTTTGTGTTGCAGATTGTGGTGGTTTGTCGCACCATTGGGACCATATCGCGGGTCGGTCCCGCTGCCCGAGATGCTTGCGGGTGAGGCGGCCGGCGGAAGTCAGGCACCGGGGTGCAGATCCTGTCCACTCGTGGACACTGTCCGATCCTGGACTGCGGTTTTGCAATTCGTTGGTCTGGAGGTCACGCTATGAACGTCGCTAGCATTTTGAAGGTGAAGGGCAAGTCGGTTGCCACGGCGCGTTCCGACGACACCGTACAGGACGTCGCCCAAAAGCTGGCATCACGGAAGATCGGCGCGATTGTCATCGTTGGCGATGGCGGCCACGTCGTCGGCATCATCTCCGAGCGCGACATCATCCGCGTCATCGCCGAGCAGGGCGCGGGCGGGCTTGGCAAGTTGGTTGGGGACGTGATGACCAAGAACGTCATGACCTGCTCGCAGGCGAGCACTCTCGATCAAATGATGTCAGTCATGACCCAGGGTCGGTTCCGCCATGTGCCGGTCATTGAAGACGGAGCGCTCGTTGGCATCATCTCGATCGGCGACGTCGTCAAGCACCACATTGCCGAGGTCGAGATGGAAGTGACGGCGATGCGCGACTACCTGGCTACCGGCTAGAGCCTGATCGTCTGAGATGGAAACGCTTGGGCTTCCATCGAAGGCGTGAATCAGTCTCTCAAACAAGATCTTAGAGCAGGCCACGATCGTGGAAGTGATTCCAGCAAGGTCGGACCTGCTCCAGAACGCGTTCAGTGCTCATGGAAGCGCGACTGCGCTGCAAGCATCTGTGTGGAACGTGTTTTCCTGCTGAACCACTGCGCGCTTCAGCACGCCGGATTGTCGTGCGCGGTGCGAGATCCGCCCGCGCGCACAAATCGCAACTGTTCAGTCAGGGGTTGGTGACGGTGTCACATCACCTGCGGCGCGAGCTGGTGATGCTGGCGACGCGCATCGATCTCGTGGCGTAGATCCTCGATCTCACGCTTGGCGGCGGCCTCGCCAGCCTTGATCAGTTCGTCCGCGCGATGGAAGTCGAAAAGACCAACGCCGCCGATGCGCGGGGTGATGATCGCGTCGGGTGGATCGCCGGCAAGGCGCGAGCGCGCAATGCGGTCCTGTACGATATTGAAGGCCTCGACCATGACAGTCGAGATGCCAGGGCTGTCATCGCCCTTGCCGAACATCTGGCGCTGGAGAAGACGGCGCATGGCGTTCTTTGCGCGGCTGCCGGCACCGGGCGCGGGCATCTCGGCGCCGTCACTGGCGTCATTCTCATCTGCCGGCAGCTCGGGGAAGTGGTCGAGATGCGGCATGACCGTGCCGCGCGTGGTGTGGTCGTTGTTGAGATTGACGGCAATGACATAGCGCGCACCAAGCGCACGGCAGACTGTGACCGGTATGGGGTTTACGAGAGCACCATCGAACAGCCATCGGCCATCGATCTTGACCGGTCGGAAAATGCCCGGCAGCGCGTATGAGGCCCGCATGGCGTTGACGAGTTTGCCGCGCGACAGCCAGACCTCGTGACCGGTGCCGATCTCGGTGGCGACGGCGGTGAACCGGCGCTGTAGTTGCTCAATGCTCATGCCTTCAAGGTGCGCCTCAAGGCGCTCGTTCAGGCGTTGCCCGGAGATGAGACCGGTGCCGGCAAAGTTGAAATCGAGATATCCGAACACGCGGCGCACGGTGAGTTCACGAGCGAAATGCTCGAGCTGATCGAGGTGGCCGGCGGCGTAGCACCCGCCGACCACCGCACCGATCGAGGTGCCGGCGATGATGTCGGGCTTGATCCCTGCCGCTTCGAGGGCACGCAAAACGCCAATGTGCGCCCAGCCTCTGGCGGCGCCGCCACCGAGCGCCAGGCCGATCTTGCCGGTCGAAATCGCACCGTTCGCCGCCATGGCAAACCTCGTTCTGTTTTTAACTCGTCACGGTTGCGTGGCGAATGACTCCTTGAAAGCAGTCTCTGCAATCGGCATGCCGAGCAGCGCTCATGCGGACGACCAGAACACGCGACATGGCTCCAGACTGCCGGTATTGTAGGCCACTGGCGGGAGTGTCGCGCGTCACTCCAGCGCCACGCCGCGCTCTATTCGACGAATCAAAGCGCTACAGTTAACTGATGTTAGCCATATGTAGATTAAAGGGGCGCTACCGAAAGCGTGATGCGCAGCCGCAATTCGTTGCTGCGGTGCCGAGAGCGGCACGTGGGATATTCGCGTATGCAGCATTTCGTGGAGCCGTCATGGTCAGGCGAGCGGCTTCAGCGTGGCGCATGTCGGATTGGTCGGATCGGCGACGACCTCGCGATAAAAGCACGTGCGCGCGCCCGTATGGCAGGCTTTGCCCGCACCCAGTGGCTTCACCTTCAGCCAGATGACATCCTGATCGCAATCAGTAGCGATCGCGGTGACCGCAAGCACGTTGCCGCTTTCCTCGCCCTTCTTCCAGAGTTTGCCGCGCGACCGGCTCCAGAAATGCGCCTCGCGTGAAACCAACGTGGCGTGCAATGCATCGGCGTTCATCCAGGCAAACATCAAAACCTCGCCGGTTGCCACGTCGGTGCAAATCGCCGGTATCAGGCCATCGGCGTCGAAGCGCGGCGTGAAACGGTCCCCCTGTTCCAACTCCCGGGTCGAGGCGGCTTTGGGAAAGCTCGTTGCGTCGGACATCACGCTTCCAATTCCTCGCGATTGCGCATCTCGGTATCGGGAAACGCAGGCGGGGCCGTTGCGGTCGGGCCGCACCGCTCCCAATCATGTACCAACTGTCCTATATAGTCTGGCACGAGCTCCGTCACGATCGGTTCGGAGCGACCACCAGCGCGACGGGAAGCAATGACCGAGCTTGATGCCATCTACAACACCAAGATCCTCGAGCTGGCGGCGGCGATACCGCGAACACGGCGGCTCGATCAGCCGGACGCGACGGCGACGGCACATTCAAAGCTGTGTGGCTCGACGGTGTCTGTCGATTTGAGGATGGACGGTGATCACATCGTCGACTTCGGCCAGACGGTGAAGGCGTGCCTGCTTGGGCAGGCGGCCGCGTCGGTGGTCGGGCGCGAGATCGTCGGCACGAGCGCGCAGGAGATCCGCGAGGTGGGGGCGATCATGCGGCGGATGCTGAAAGAGAATGGTGCGCCACCAACCGGGCGGTGGGCCGATCTTTCCGTGCTTGAGCCTGTGCGCGACTACAAGGCACGGCACACCTCCACGCTTCTGGTGTTTGAGGCGGTCGACCGCGCGATTGCCGAGGTCGAGGCGAAGCAGGTTCGCGCGGGCGTGGCGCAGTAGGGCGACTGAAAACGATGCCAGTGATACACGATCCCATGCGTGTGCCCGGTCGCCGCGGCACCATCTATCCCAAGCCGCTCGACCAGGGCTTCGAGAGTCGCATCAAGCGGGCGCTGACCGAGCGGCTCGGGCTGACGCAATTCGGCGTCAATCTGACGACGCTGGAGCCCGGCGCGCAGTCCTCGCATCGCCATTGGCACGTGAGTGAGGACGAATTCATCTACGTGCTGTCTGGTGAACTCGTGCTTGTCACGATGGAGGGCGAACAGATCCTGCGTCCATCGATGGCGGCCGGATTTCCTGCCGGCGACAAGAACGGTCATCATCTCGTCAATCGCGGCACCGTGCCTGCGACATATCTGGAAATCGGCACGCGCTCACCTGAAGAGGATGTCACTTATCCCGACGTCGACCTCCGCCTGGAGAAGCGTGAGGGCCAGTTCCGGTTCTTCCACAAGGACGGCACGCCCTATGAGTGAGGGCATGGTAACGCGGCTCGGCAAAACCGCCCTGAAGGCGCCGATTTACCTCTACCGGTGGACGCTGAAGCCGCTGATAGGCATGGAGTGCCGGCACTTGCCGACTTGTTCGGAGTACGGCCTCGAAGCGATCGAGAAGAATGGTGCGTGGCGCGGCTTCTGGCTCACTCTGTCACGTGTGCTGCGCTGTCATCCCTGGGGTTCGGCGGGCTATGATCCGCCACCCGATATCCATGGCGAGCGCCACCCGCTGGCACCCTGGCGTTATGGCCGCTGGACCGGTCGCCACATCCGACCCGTCTCAGATCAGGCTGGCGGTGCAAGCCGCGCGTCGCCCGCTCCGCCGAAGAAATGTGGACCGAATTGCTGCTGAAGCAGCCTCGTGCCGCTGGCGGCCGTGTGTCATGGCTGTTTCAACCGATCGAGCCGCTCCTGCGCGCCAGGCGCTCCGCCCGCCGCGGCCATCTCATAGTATTTGCGCGCCAAGGCGACATCGCCCTGCACACCGAGAATGCCCTGGCTCGTCAGCTCTGCCGGATCATAGGTACGGGCTGCGGCCAATGCGCCTTCGGTGCTGCCCGCCTCCGCCGCGCGAACGAAGAAGAGACGCGCTGCCGTGATATCACGAGCAGCACTCAGGACTTTGCCGCGCTCCAGCAGCGCCTGCGTCCTCCCTGCTGACAGTGAGGCCCCTGCCGGTGCGCCTAACGTTGCGCTTGGTGGATTTGCCGATATCGTCGCCTTCGGCGGCTCGATGGCCGATACGGCGACGCCGCGCTGAGCGATAACGGCGGCAGGTGTCGCGACTGTCGATGCTTGCTGCACGCGATCGAGCATCGGCGAGGCGAGATAAAGAGCGCTCGGCAGTACGATGGCAATCGCACCGGCGGCAGTGAGCGTATGCCGGGCAAGAGCCGTCAGGCGGCGGCGTGCGGCTGGTTGGTGCTGTGTCTGTCCGTGGTCGATCCTCATGCGCGATGACGGCGGCGTCGGCCGCGCGCGCGCGTTCGCCTGCCAGTCAGCCTCTTGAGCGCCCGTGGAGAGAAAAGGCGAGGGAGACGGCGCAGCAGCGTGGCGCGGAACCTGCGCATGGGGAGCGGCAATTCCAAAAGAACTGCGCGATGCGCCGCCTCCCTGTTCGAATTCGAAGTCGGCGGCCGGGATGATGGCTTCCGTGCCCATACCGTCCGGTCTCGCAAACGCGTAGGCGCCGTTGCCTGGACGACCGCGAGACCCGTGGGCGGGGGCCGTCGGCGCGTGGCTGTGCGGCCGCATGCCATGGGCTGAAGGTTGGCGTGCAGCCGCCGCCTCATTGCGTTCCTCGGCACTCAGCGCTTCGAGCAACTCCTTGATGGACGGGTTAGCGCTGCGCTCAGGCCGTATTGTCATGCCGTATCATTCCGATGTCATTCCGCTCGTTCAATTCTGTTCCCCGTGCTGAGACGCGTTGCGCGCTCAGGGAAGCGTCACGCTCGCTGCCGTCTTGGCCGGTGCCTGTGACCTGGTCTGTTCGAGGAAGAGCTTGAACAGGCGCTCCTGTTCCGCCGCATTGCCGTTGGCCGCACGTGAGGCCTCGGCAAAGGCCTGCATCGGGTCCGCAGGTGTCTCAGGCACGGCAATGGCAATAGCTCCGGTCGTTGTCGGGCGCGGCGGTAACGACGAGCGCGCAGCTGCCGGCACGCTTGGGGCTACTGCAATCGCGGTCGGCGCCGCGGTTGGCGGGAGGTCCTTGTCGATGCGTGCAGCACCCTGCGCGGCCAGCCATTGGCGGGCAACGGGATGATGCGGCCAGCCGGGCAGCGTGGCAACGAGGTTGACGTCGCGCCACTTGGGATGGCGACCCTCGTGCTGAAGCGCGGGCAGTGCCGAGGCTAGGGCACCGAGAAACGCCTGTAGCCGCAGATTGCGCCGGGTCGACTCGTCGGACGAGGAGGCTTCGGGCAGGCGCGCGGCGAGAACAACGCCGACGGCAATGGTCGAGACGCTGCGTCCGGCGGTGACGAGCCCTGGATAATCCTTCTCGTCGAAGGCGGCGGGAAGATAGCTCTCGTCGAGCTTTGCGGTGAAGGGAATGTCGAGCAGCCTGAGGCCGTCGGGAAGTGCGCGGTGCAGGAGGCCGCGCGCGGGCTTTCCCGATAGAAGGGCAGTGGCTGCGATCTCCCCTGCCGCGACCTTGACGATGCCGTTCTCGAGCGGGACGTTGATGACGGTGGCCGTGATGCCGAGTTGATGCAGCACGTCGCGTGTCGTCTCGTCGGTGCCTGAACCCGCCGGGCCGAGATTGATGGTCTTGCCTTCCAGGTCTGCGAGCGTGGAGATCCCGCTCCCTGCGAGAATGTGCAGCTCCGCCTCGTGGAGCTTGCCGAGGATGCCCAGGCGTGCGCTGACCGCAGGATTGCCCTTCGACCGGGCGAGAGCACTCGTCGGGATGAGGGCGAGATCGATGTCGTCAAGCGCAGCAAGATCGCCGATATCGGCGCCGCCGCCTGATCCTAACACCGGTTGGACGCGTAGACTGCCGCCCGCAGCGAGGGCGCCAGCAAGCTCATAGGCCATGTCGAGTGTAGTATCGGTCGGCGTGCCGGCCGTTCCGGTCAGCAGCCTGATCAGTGGGCGATCGCTCTGAGCCGTAGCTGGTAGCGCGATCAACGGGGTCGCAACCAACACCCCGATGACTGACAGCGCAGCAGCGAATGGCCGCGACACGACAACACGGGACGCTTCCCCGCACGACGGAAAACAACGCATAACGCACCCCCGACCCTTTGGCGGCCAGGCTGCTTGTTGGTTCGGCTGAAATGCGCTGAGACACGTATGTCGGGACTAGAACCTCCCCAGGCCATGGTCGCGTCTTGGCGCCCATGCGGTCCCGATTTCGTCTTCGGCTAGCGGCTGCCAGCCTGCATGCCCAGCGTCACTTTCACGATGATCCCCCAAGCCGGCCTGACTGACTTCGACGCATACTTTACTCCTGCATCGTCCCCGAGGCTCGGACGGGGCGATGCGGGATGCCTTTGCCAGCATCCAGACGAGCGATGTTGCTTTGTCGGCGAGGGCGGAGTTGAGGCGCGTTGCGGGTGCTGACGTGGCCGAACTGGGGCAATCTTTTGTTGTTCTTAGAGAGAGGCAATGACCCTCAAGGGTTTCCCGGTGCCGGGCGCATATCTCGGAATGTGGCGGCGAGGCGCGATCCTGACGAGGTCGGCATGCGCTGTCGGCAAACTTGACAGGGGCACCGGGCGGCGTGCAAAAGCCCGTCTCGGCGGTGCCCAATGGGCGCTTTGCCCTGCATATTCAGCCCACTTACCTGCGTGGTAGGCAGCGAGTGAGAGGAGGCCCACGTGAGCGAGATCACGCTACGATTCCCAGATGGCGCAGAGCGCCGCTATCCCCAAGGCATCACCGGCAAGGCGCTGGCGGAAGGCATTTCCAAGAGCCTCGCCAAGAAGGCGGTTGCGCTCATGCGTGACGGCGAGCTGGTCGACCTTGCCGATCCTATTCCGGCCGACGCCGAGATCAAGATCATCACGCGTACCGATCCGGAAGCGCTGGAGCTGATCCGGCATGACTGCGCGCATGTCATGGCGGAAGCCGTCCAGGAGCTGTGGCCTGGCACGCAGGTGACGATTGGCCCGGTGATCGAGAACGGCTTCTATTACGACTTCGCCAAGGCCGAGCCGTTCCAGCCCGACGATATGCCCAAGATCGAAAAGAAGATGGCGGAGATCATCGCCCGCAACGCGCCCTTCACCAAGCAGGTGTGGAGCCGCGACAAGGCGAAGGACTACTTCCGTCAGAAGGGCGAGCTGTTCAAGGTCGAGCTGGTCGACGCGATTCCGGAGGACCAGGACGTCAAGATCTACAGCCAAGACACCTGGCTCGATCTGTGCCGCGGCCCGCACATGACGTCGACGGGCCAGATCGGCAAGGCGTTCAAGCTGATGAAATTCGCTGGCGCCTACTGGCGGGGCGATGCCAACAACCCGCAGCTGCAGCGCATCTACGGCACCGCGTGGGCGAGCGAGGATGACCTCAAGGCTCATCTGACCCAGATCGAGGAAGCGGAGAAGCGCGATCATCGCAAGCTCGGCCGCGAGATGGACCTGTTCCATTTCCAGGAGGAGGCGCCGGGCTCCGTCTTCTGGCACCCGAAGGGCTGGACTCTGTTTCAGAACCTCATCGCCTACATGCGCCGGGCTCAACAGCGCGCGGGCTATGTCGAGGTCAACTCGCCCGACATGATGGAAAAGCACTTCTGGGAGCTTTCGGGCCACTGGGAGAACTACGGTGAGAACATGTTCACCACCGTGCTCCCCGATGAGCGCGTGTTCTGCTGCAAGCCGATGAACTGCCCTGGCCACGTGCAGATCTTCAAGCACGGCCTGAAGAGTTATCGCGACCTGCCGTTGAAGATCGCCGAGTTCGGCAAGGTGCACCGCTACGAGCCGTCGGGTGCGCTGCACGGCCTCATGCGCGTGCGCCACTTCACGCAGGACGACGCGCACATCTTCATCACCGAAAACCAGATCATGGAGGAGTGCCTCAAGATCAACGATCTGATGCTCTCCATCTACAAGGACTTCGGCTTCGAGGACATCTTCATCAAGCTGTCGACTCGGCCGGAGAAGCGCGTCGGTGCGGATGAGCTGTGGGACAAGGCGGAGAAAGCCTTGCAAGATGTGCTCGACGAGGTGACGCGCCGGTCGAATGGGCGCATCAAGACGGCGCTGCAGCCGGGCGAAGGTGCATTCTACGGCCCCAAGCTCGAATACGTTCTGAAGGACGCCATCGGTCGCGAGTGGCAGTGCGGTACGACGCAGGTCGACTTCAATCTCGCCGGCCGGCTTGGCGCGTTCTATATCGACGAGAACTCGGCGAAGGTGACGCCGGTGATGGTCCACCGTGCCATGTTCGGCTCGCTGGAACGCTTCACCGGCATCCTGATCGAGAACTTCGCTGGTCACTTCCCGCTGTGGCTATCACCGGTGCAGGCTGTGGTGGCGACGATTGTGTCGGATGCCGATACCTATGCGGGCGAGGTGGCGGCGGCCTTGAAGGCAGCAGGTCTGCGCGCGGAGACCGATCTCAGGAACGAGAAGATCAATCTCAAGGTGCGCGAGCATTCGCTGGAGAAGGTTCCGGTGATGCTTGTGGTCGGCAAGCGCGAGGCGGAGGAGCGCAAGGTCTCGATCCGTCGTCTGGGCAGCCAGGCACAAGAGGTCATGAGCCTCGACGATGCGATTGCGATGCTCAAGGCCGAAGGCACGCCGCCGGATCTGGGGTGAGAACGGTCCCACGATAAGGACCTGCGCGGGAGTGCGCCGTGATCTTGCTCGACACGGGAGTGATGACAACACACCTGAAGCCGGCTGAATGCGAGGCGCGCCTGCGCGCTGTGATCCTGGCGGATGGTTTGTTTGTCGAGATGCGCAGGAAGATCGCGCATCCTGTGATCGGCCGTGTCGGCAATGGTCGCTTCGTTCTGCGTCGTCCCACAACGCTGTTGATGTATCAGAACTCCTTCAGGCCCGTCATGAGAGGTCGGATTGTCGAGGCGACCGGCGGAACCCGCATCGAGTATGGATTCGGGCTCCGGCGGGATGTTGAAATTTTTGTTGTGCTGTGGGTCGTGTTCGCAATGGCTCTTGCGGTCGGGATGGGTTCGATCTTCGCATTCATCTTGCCCGTTGCCGGCGTTGGCATCGCGGCCAGGGGCTATCAGCGAGACAGCAACGACCTCGATTTCCTGCGCGGGTTCGTGTGCGAGACCCTGATGGCCAGGAGCGCATGACGGAGTAGCTCACCGTGGCCCAATCGCGTTTCTGAGGTAGCGGCACCGAGGTAAGGTAGGGAGCCCTCGCTGCGGCAGCAATTCGCTCTTGGTTCCACCTTCAAGATGCCGTTCGCGCAGGGGCTGCCCGCGTTACGGAATGACAAACCGTTGTGCATGCTCCGCCTGCTGGCCGCCCGATCAGTTTCCCGCGGCTAGGGTGTGGTCCAGCGACGGCGCGGAAAGGACAAAGTATCCTCTCGCCAGACATCAGACATCAGACATCGTTTATGAGGCGAACCGCTTGCACGGGGCGTTGCGGGACAGATACGCTCCAGCCTAGTGCCTTAGGTGGAGGTGGTTGTCATGCGTCTGTCCGTCCTCTTTGCTCTTGTTCTGCTCACGTCTCTTGCGGGCGTGGCCAACGCCGAGGTGCTGAAGGGAGACGGCATCGCCTTCGATCTAAGGCTGCCCGATGGCTTTTGTGCCCTGTCTCGCGAGCATGAGCAGGAGAAGAAGCACTACGCTCTCCAAGACCAGATGCAGCGCGATCATAACGGCGTCCTAATGATCGCGCTGCCGTGTCAGGACGTGAATCTCGCACGCACCGGGAAGCCGTGGAAGGAGTGGATGATCTGGCTGCTCAACGGCAAACCGGGCTCCCACACAGTAGTGCCCGACGGGTTGAGTCGGGCAGCCGTGGTGCAGGAACTCGCAAAGGCGCTGCCTGAACTCAGGCTGGATCAGGTCAACAGCGAAGTGAACAAGAAGACGAGCGAGCGTGGTCTCACTTTGCAAATGCGCAACATGAGCGTGCTGGAGAAGGATGTGGACGCGCTTTACTCCGGCCAGATCGTGAGTGTTGCCGCCGGGGACGGTGGCACACGCGAGCTTGCCGTCGTCACAGGCTGGCTGGCGCTCAAGAGCCGTATCGTGACGCTCAACGCCTATGCCCATTACAAGGACGCCGAGACCGTCAAGATGCTGCTCTCACGGACCAAGGATGCACTGATGAAGTCACTGGCGGCTACAGAGCCCCAATAGTGCGCGACGTTCTCTCATGGGCATCGAAGAGCAAATCCGCTGCCACGGGGCACAGCCTCGAGACTCGGAGGCCGGCCACTGCGTCCTGTCACTTCAACAGCCGGTCAATGTCGTGCCGGCTCGGCGCCGAACGTTTCGCTCAGTTCCGCATCGATCTCCTCGGCGGCGTGGTTCCAGCCGTTGCGCGCATCGACCCGCGCGGCATTGCCGATTGCATGCTGCTGCGGGCGTTGAAGATGCTCGGAGGTTCGGTCAGCCA
>JACKJI010000019.1 GCA_020638035.1 Hyphomicrobiaceae bacterium | reverse complement strand
GCATTGACTATTGCGCCGCAACATGACACACGAGGGCCACCGCACGCCGTGCGGATTCGGCGCTACAGCCGCGTGAAGGCGACAAGCTTGTGCCCCGGTCCCAGGATCCGGGCGATCATCGCCTCCAGTTGAGCATCCCGATCGACCAAAAACGATGGCCCCGGACACGCAGGGCCTCACCAAGATGACAGCCCGCCCGCGCGGGCCGGTGCGTTGTGTCGCGCCGGCTCCGAGGAGTGGCCGGGCGCGACATGAAAGACGTGACATTTGACCATCACCTTTTCCGACCTCGGCCTTGCCGAGCCCGTGCTCAAGGCGCTTGCCGAGGAAGGCTACGTAACGCCGACGCCGATCCAGGCGCAGGCGATCCCGCCGCTGTTGAAGGGCGCCGACCTGCTCGGCATCGCCCAGACCGGTACCGGCAAGACGGCTGCATTCGCGCTGCCGCTGCTGACGCGCATTGCCGCCGACCAAAAGTTTGCGCCGCGCCGAAGTGCCCGCGTACTGGTGCTGTCGCCGACGCGTGAGCTTGCCGCGCAGATCGGTGCCAGCTTCCGCACGTATGGCCGCCACCTCGGCATCCGCGTCGCCGTCGTGTTCGGCGGCGTCTCCCACAAGCCGCAGATCGATGCGCTGGCGGGTGGCGTCGAGGTGCTCGTCGCCACGCCCGGCCGCCTCATCGATCACCTCGAAACCCGCATGGTCAATCTCGATGCGGTCGAGGCCCTGGTGTTGGACGAAGCCGACCAGATGCTGGACCTCGGCTTCGTGCGGCCGATCCGTCGCATCGTCTCGAAGCTGCGGGCGCGCCGCCAGAACCTGTTCTTCTCAGCGACCATGCCGCACGAGATCGCGGCACTTGCGGCCGAACTGCTGCACGATCCGGTGCGCGTGCAGGTGACACCGGTTGCGACCACCGCTGAGCGCGTCAGCCAGCGTGTCATTCAGATCGAGGCGGGCAAGAAGCGTTCGCTGCTGGTTGATCTGCTGGCCGCGCCCGAGATGAGCCGCACGCTCGTCTTCACGCGCACGAAGCGCGGAGCTGACCGCGTCGCACGCCATCTCGAAGAGGCAGGCATCACGGCTGCCGCCATTCACGGCAACAAGAGCCAGCGCCAGCGCGAGGTGGCACTCGACGCTTTCCGCAACGCCAAGATCGGCGTTCTGGTGGCGACCGACATTGCCGCGCGTGGCATCGACATCGACGGCGTCACCCACGTCGTCAACTACGAGTTGCCCGAGGTGCCGGAAGCCTATGTGCATCGCATCGGCCGCACGGCACGCGCCGGCGCGGAGGGATCGGCGGTGTCCTTGTGCGACAACGAGGAACGCGATCTGTTGCGCGCCATCGAGCGGCTCATCCGCCAGTCGATCCCAAGTGAAGATCGGCGCAACGATCCCTCGATCGCGGTGGTTGCTGGGCGGCCGGGCGAAGCATCGCGGCGCGGCGAGCGTCAGGGTGAACGGCATCATGCAAGGAAGCCGGCCGGGCGCCGTGGCGATCGCAGCGAGCACCGCGGTGAACGCGGCGATCGTGGCGAGACAAACGCGGCACGCGATGGCCGCGGCAGGCCCGAGAAGCGTCGTCCGCACGCTGCCCCCGCCGGCAATTCGCGTGACGGACAGCGCGCCGAGTCTCATGCCAGCGACGCGAGCCGTAACGAAAAGCGCCGGCACAATCGCGGCGAGCGGCAACACGGCGACGCTGTAGCAGCCGACGCGCGCGGCCGGTCGCATGGGGCGCCGCATGGCGCATCGCGCCGCGAACGGCACGCGATGGATCCGCGCGACAGCGGCCGATCCGTGGATGGCGCACATCGCGGTCGGGATCGCGCCCAGGACGGTGGCCGACGGCAGGAACGCGCTGGCAATCCCGAACGCGGCGGACGGGCCGATGGCCAGGCCGTGGCGCATGTCTTCGACAATGGCTTCAAGAGTGGCGGGGGCAAATCAGCCGGCAGGGGCGGCTCGCGCCGGCATGAGGGGCGGTCCGACGGGGCGCCTCGGCGGCACGGGCGTGATGATGTTCGGAACTCGGAGCGGTCGCCTCAAGGAGATCGCCATCGGGGCAAGCCCGCGCATGGCGGTCCAGGCGGAAAGCGCCGGAGTAACGGAGGCAAGGGACATCGCGGTGCCCATGCGGGCAGGCCGCTGGTCGACGCCTGAGCCACAATGCCCGAGTCGCTGCTAGGCGGCCGGGCGTCCTTGGCGGCTCAGGATGACGGTATTCGAAAACCGAGAATGTAACGATGAGGTGAGCACATGGCACGTAAGAAGCCGACAGCAAAGGCGGAGTTCGTTCTCTTCAACGTCACCTACGAGGACGGTACCGTGACGTCCAACCGGCGTGTTCCAGGCGATCTGCTGGGCGGGCTCGATGGTGATGGACCCGCGCGCGACGTCCTCGAAGAGCAGGACCGGGAGATCGCCGAGCGGTCCGGCAAGTCGCGAGGGCCGATCAAGTTGATCGAGCGTGTCGGCGGCAAGAAGTCCAAGGCGGCGTAAGTCTGCTCGTCTAAACCTGGCTGGGATACGGCGCTTCACGATATTCGTGGGGCGCCCTCCCGTCGTGACCGTCTCCCGCATAGACTGGTTCCAGGTGCCGGGGCGCCCATTGGCGTTGCGGATGCATGGCGGGAGGTGTCATGAGCGGATCGGAGCACAGTCGGGATGATGGGAAACAGGCTCTACCCGACGGGCGCTGGCGGCAGGCGGTGATCACGTTCTTTCCGATGCTGATCGCGGTCCTGTCGCTTTTCACCTCGATCTACAACGGCTACCTCAACAACAAGTTCGTCACCCTCATCCAAGGCAATCTGACGCGCGCGGAATATATGCGCACCTGCCGTGACGTGGTCGACGCTTATTTCCAGGTGAAATACAGGGCCGATGTCGTTGCCCGCGAGGCGGCATCGCTTGCCGCAGATCCTGCCACGGTAGCCAGCAGTGCAGCCGTTGCCGAGGCCCGCCCACGCGCGGGCGTAGCACCGACCCAGGCTTCGATCGAGGCCGGCAACGCGGTCGCCAAGTTCGGTGCGCTCGCCACCTACCTCGCCAACATGCGCGACGAGTCGATCCGCGCGGCCTACACCGAACTTTACTGGAAGCTGGACAAGGTTGCCGGGATGGCGGCAACCGCCTCAGGGCCTCAACGCAACCAATTGCTGAAAGAGGCGGATGAGATTTTCGCCTCCCTCAACAGTGATTGCGTCAAGTCGGCCGCAGCGCGCCCGTGACGGCGAGCCGGTTCAGCGCGTGCGCTCGCACCTGCTTTGTGTATTGAGCCCGATCTTCCAGCGGTGCCTGAGCCGCTTGAGGCATTCATCCTTGGCGCGGTTGCACGCCCAGCTCTGCTTGCTGGCCTTGGCGTAGCCTTCAACCGTGTTGTCATACTTGTTGGCGAATGGGTCGTAGGCTTTGTAGAGGCAAACCTTGAGTGCTGCCTCTGCTGGTTCGCTGAAGAGCGAGCTGCCTGCCGTCACTGCTGCGACGGCCGCGAATGCCAAGATCGATTGGCGCAGAACTGTCATGTCTTGTCTCCCTGACGCTCGACGGCCGCAGTGATGCGACCGCCTTTCACCTCGTCAGACGCGTTCAGCCGCCAGGAGGTTCAAGGAAACGACGCGATTTGCTCTTTTTCGCTGATGGGCCGGCGCCCGCGGGCTCCGCCTCAGGCCGCCGCCATCGCTCCCAGCTCGCGGAACGAGATGAGACGCTTTCTATCGCCGTCCCATAGCTTGAGCTTGATGAGAGAGAAGCTCCGGCCAAGAGTGATGCGCCGCACGTCGCGCAGCTCGGGATAGTCGCGGATCAGCTCGGGCAGGCGGTAGTAGGGTACACGGCTGTAGAGGTGGTGGATGTGATGCACACCGATATTGGCCGTGACCCAGGCGAGTGCCTTGGGCAGGTCAAGGTAAGAGCTGCCGTAGAGGGCAGCGTCCTGGTGAGACCAGTTTTCGGCTTCCTCCCAGAACGTATCTTCGAACTGATGCTGCACGTAGAAAAGATAAACGCCGATGGTCGAGGCGATGGCCACGATCGGCAAATGCACCATCAGGAACTCCGATACTCCGATGAGCCACATCATCACGCCGAACAGGGCGATGATCGCGACATTGGTCGTCATCGCGCTCATCCAGGGTCTCAGTCCGCCCTTCATCTGCCCGATAGGCAAGCGCTGCTGCAGCATGAACACGAACGAGGGGCCGATGCCGAACATGACGAGCGGACTGCGATAGAGCCGGTACATGAAGCGGCGCCACTTGGGCTTTGACAGGTATTCCCTCACCGTCCACGTCTCGATGTCGCCGACGCCGCGCTGATCGAGATTGCCCGAGTTGGCATGGTGTGTCGCATGATTGCGCCGCCAGACCTCATAGGGGGTCATCGTGAATACGCCGATCACGCGGCCGATCCAGTCGTTGGTCTGGCGCGTCTTGAAGAAGGCGTAATGGCCACAGTCGTGCTGGATCAGGAACAGCCGCACGAGCATCCCCGCCGCCGGAACGGCGATCGCCAGCGTCAGCCAGTAGCTGACCGACAGCGCTGCCCAGGCGGCACCCCAGAGCAGGAGGAAGGGGATGGCCGTGATGAAAATTTCGAGTATGGACCGGCGAATGTCGGGCTCACGATAGCGCGCGACGATCGTCATCCAGTCGCGTCCCTCGATCGGGTTCGCGTCGGTTACGGTTCCTGCCTTGTCCAAGTCTCCCCCCGAAGTCTCAGCCCGCGAGCGTTCCGCCAGGAGCGTACTACACGTCCATCCGCGCGACGCTACAGGAGAGCAGCGCCGCGCGTACCATCGGTTACCCTAAACACGACGATTTGGCCACGGTCCCGATCATCAATCGGCATGTTATCCCGCCATCCCGTCGCCGTGTTTTCTTCGCGATTGCGAGATGAGCGCGGTCAGGCCCGATCGAGAGGGGCTCAGTCCTTGCCCCCCATCACCTCGAAGGTGATCTTTGCTGTGATGCGATAGGTCTTTAGCTTACCTTTCGGGTCCACGGTAGCAGAGAAATCCTGGATCCAGATCGATCGGATGCCCTTTACCGATTTCGATGCCTCCTTGATCGCCTTCTCGGCGGCATCCTCCCAGCTCTTGTCGCTTTCGGCCATCAGCTCGATGACTTTGTTGACGCTCATCGGGGGGTCCTTTCATGTCCGGGGAGTGGAGTGCGGCCTTCCGCCGCCACCCCATCCTAGAGGGCGCAGCGGGCAATGCCAAACTGCGAGGCGGCAAAGTAGTTTTCGCACACGGGCTGCGGTTTGCTGCAAAGTCGGCATACTGTCGCGTGATCCGGTCTGGGTCAGACCGACATCGCCAGAATTATGAGCCCCGTCACCATCGTGACATTCATCAGGCTCGACAGGTTGATGTCGCCGAAATCCTTGACGCGGATCTCGCGCACGACCTCGACCTCGCGCACCCGCTCCTGCACCCGTTCGCCGCCGCCAGCCATCGCTTCCACACCGCGAAACCAGTTCCAGCCCCACCGTGCGATGGCACGCGTGCCGCGCCACGCCTCTTGTGGAGCCCGCCGCCAGCCGTAGCGATAGGCATAATAGCCAAGCACGACGACGACGATCTGCAGGGCGGTCGAAACCCAGCCGCCGATGAGCAGCCAGACAATGCTCCACAGCATCGATACGATCCACAACAGGACGCTCAGCAGGGTTTCCATGAGCCAGCTCCCACCCGTCCGGAGTTTTTCCGCGTCCACGCCTTTTACACCCTCGCATGGACCGCCGTGCCGTGCTTTTCTCGGGTGACGAAATGGCGATTTTGCGTATAGTGCGCCGCCGCAAACTGAATGAATGTCAGAGAATTCCGCCATGCCCGCCAGCAAGACCGCCGCCAGAGTGCAAAAGCCGTCCAGCACCGGCGCTGCATCGAGGGAGGGCGATCTCAATCCGCGTCAAAGCTTCCAGGACCTGATCCTCACGTTGCAGCGGTTCTGGGGCCGCCAGGGCTGCGTTGTCCTCCAGCCCTACGATATGGAGGTGGGGGCGGGCACCTTCCACCCGGCGACGACGTTGCGTGCGCTCGGCCCCAGACCATGGAACGCCTGTTACGTCCAGCCCTCGCGGCGCCCGAAAGACGGTCGCTACGGCGAAAACCCCAACCGGCTTCAGCACTACTATCAGTTCCAGGTGATCATGAAGCCGTCGCCGCCCGACATCCTCGACCTCTATCTGCAGAGCCTCGATGCCATCGGTATCGATACTCAGGTCAACGACATTCGCTTTGTCGAGGACGACTGGGAGAGCCCGACGCTGGGTGCATGGGGGCTTGGTTGGGAGGTGTGGTGCAACGGCATGGAGGTGACGCAGTTCACCTACTTCCAGCAGGTCGGCGGCTATGACTGCGCACCGGTGGCGGGCGAGATCACCTATGGTCTTGAACGCCTCGCCATGTACGTGCAGGGCGTTGATCGCGTCTTCGACTTGAATTTCAACGGTCGCACAGACGATCGCAAGCTCACCTACGGCGATGTCTTCCTGCAGGCGGAGCAGGAGTATTCGCGTTACAACTTCGAGCATGCCGACACCGACATGCTGCTAGCGCACTTCCGCGATGCGGAAAAGGAATGCAAAGCGCTGCTCGATGCCGGGGCCAAGGGCGAGGGCGACCGGCATCTGCTGGCGCTGCCGGCCTATGACCAGGCGATCAAAGCCTCTCATATCTTCAATCTGCTCGACGCGCGGGGCGTGATCTCGGTGACCGAGCGCCAGAGCTACATCTTGCGCGTGCGCGACTTGGCCAAGGCCTGCTGCGGTGCGTGGCTGGCGACGGCAGGTGGCGGCGCGGTTTGAGCTTGAGGAGCTACGCGGCTACGGGCGTCGCTATGGTGCGTAATCCGCACGCGATCGACCGCGCGACGGGGGAGGCCCCCGCGACATTCGAATTGTCGATCGGTTTCGATGCTTGAAAAGTGAGATGGCGCCCCGTAGGGGACTCGAACCCCTGTTCCCAACGTGAGAGGCTGGTGTCCTAGGCCACTAGACGAACGGGACAGCGCTGAGAAGGCGCAACGTATATGTCAGCCGCGCCGGGCGATCAAGCCCTTATCGCCGGCCCACTTGCCCTGTTGCTGCGGAGGTGTGCGACCGTCGCCTGCGACCAGGTCCGCTCGTGGCGGGCAGGTCTGATTGCATCCTACGAAGCGGACGTCGCCGCGCCGCATGAACCGCGAAAAACAAGGGTTAGGGCAGGGGGGCGGATGGTGTCGGGGCGAGACGTACCCTTGAGATGATGCGCCCGCTCGCCATATCGACGATCACGACACTTCGCTCGTTTTCTGCTGGTCCTTTCAGATGCAGCGCCAACCGATTGCCATCGAGCGACATGGCCGACACCTCCGCACCCGCTGGCAACTCCGCCGTGACGGCGCTGCCCGGCGGCAGGCTCGCGTCGATGCGCGTTGTCAGATAAACGATGCGGGCGGCGATCACCATGAAGCCGAGGATCAGGATGATGCCCATGCCGATGACGGCGTATTTCAACATCCGCATCGATGCTGCATCTCCCGGCGCCGGCAGGAACAGGCTCCAGCGGAACGGTATCTCCTGCTCGTCGTCCTTGCCCGCCATCGGCGAAAATTCCTTCTTTTCGGGAGCCGCACCCCATGACCGATGATGGCGGGCAAATCCTGCGTGTGGTCGCAGGTTCCGAGGACGCACGCCAGCGCCTCGACGCCGTGCTGGCCCGCCGGTTGCCCGACATGAGCCGGGCGCGCGTCCAAGCTCTCATCCGTGATGGCGGTGTGCGTATCGGCGGCCGGACGATAGGGGACGCGAACCTGCGGGTCAAACCGGGTGAAGAGATCGAAGTGGAGCTGCCTGCGCCTGTCGCTGCCGAGCCGGCGGGCGAGGCGATCCCGCTCGTGGTGGTCTACGAGGACGCACATCTCATCGTTATCGACAAGCCTGCCGGGCTCGTCGTGCATCCCGCCGCCGGACATGAGACCGGCACACTCGTCAACGCTCTGATCCACCACTGCGGCGACAGCCTCTCAGGCATCGGCGGTGTGCGTCGCCCCGGCATCGTCCATCGGCTTGACAAGGATACGTCCGGCCTGATCGTCGCTGCCAAGACGGACAAGGCGCACCGTGCGCTTTGCGAACAGTTCGCGGCGCATGGCCGCGATGGCCGGCTGATGCGATCCTATCTCGGCATCTGCTGGCGTGCGCCTGACCGCACGAAGGGCACAGTCGACGCATCACTCGGCCGCTCGGCGAGAAGCCGCACCAAGATCGCGGTGCGCAGCGATACTCATGCTCCTGATGTCCGCGAGGCAGTGACGCATTACGAGGTGCTCGAAGTGTTTCCCGTGCCCGGGACAGCAAAGGGCTTGGGAGGCGGGCGGAGTAGGTCTGCTCAACAACTGGCCGGCTCCGCCAGCGGTGGTCCGCCGCTGGCCGCCCTCTTGCGGCTCGAGCTGGAGACGGGGCGCACGCATCAGATCCGCGTGCATATGGCCCATATCGGGCATCCGCTGTTGGGCGACAGCACCTATGGATCGGGGTTTCGCGCAAGTGCGGGATTGTTGAACCCGGAGCAGGCCGAAGCTCTCCAGGCTCTCGGCCGTCAGGCGCTGCACGCCGCGGAGCTGGGCTTCGAGCATCCCGAAACGGGCGAGCCGATGCATTTCGAGAGCCCTTTGCCAGAAGACATGGGCCGCTTGCTTACCGCCTTGCGCGGCGGCAAAGACTGATCGGCTGCGACAGGAAAAGCAGGGCTTTTCGAGCAATGTGCAGCGTGCATGACTGATCGTCGCGGGACGCAGAGAACGCGCGGTGGCGGACTGCTTGCCCAACCCAGCCGGAACATTGCGTAACATTTTGATTTTGATGTTGAAACTATGCCCTTCGGGAGCCCCGCCTGCGCCTTGCTCACATGTCACGCACGCGACGACACGCCGTTGTGTAGGGAGTTGCGTTGATCCGCGCCCTTGCCCGTGGAACGAATATGGAGTGAGCTAAATCTTGAATTCAGGAGTCGGCTTATTACTTAAACGTGCCCTGTAGATCATGTGCAACGGATTCGGGGGGTGCGAACGTTAAGAAGAGAAGGGGCGCCGGCGGTTGTTGGCACACCTTGCGCACTCCGACCACAGATAGTTGCACGTGTTCGCAGGTTAGCTCTGGAACTGATTTGAGCCACGAAGACACCTCAGAGGTCTCTTTTCAGGTTTGGAACCGAGGGAAACGATGACGACCAAGGCATTGCCCACAGTTGCAGCCGGCTCCGGCGGACTTGCGCGCTACCTCGAAGAGGTCCGTCGCTTCCCCATGCTGGAGCCCGATGAGGAATACATGCTCGCCAAGAGCTGGCAGGAGCATGGGGACACAGAGGCTGCCCACAAGCTGGTCACATCGCATCTGCGCCTCGTCGCGCGTATCGCGATGGGTTATCGCGGCTATGGTTTGCCGATCGGCGAAGTGATCTCGGAGGGCAACGTCGGCCTCATGCAGGCCGTCAAGCGCTTCGAGCCAGACAAGGGGTTCCGCCTGGCGACCTATGCCATGTGGTGGATTCGCGCCTCCATCCAGGAATATATTCTGCGCTCATGGAGCCTTGTGAAGATGGGCACCACGGCTGCGCAGAAGAAGCTGTTCTTCAATCTGCGCCGCGTGAAGGGGCAGCTGCAGGCGCTCGAGGAGGGCGACCTGAAGCCAGAGCATGTCGAAACGATCGCTCGGAAGCTCGGCGTCAGCACTGATGACGTGGTGTCGATGAACCGCAGGCTCGGTGGTGATGCATCCCTCAACGCTCCAATCCGCGCCGAAGCGGAATCAGGCGAGTGGCAGGACTGGCTTGTCGATGACGCTCCCGATCAGGAGGAACTGCTGGCCGAGAGCGAGGAACTCGATCGCCGCAGGTCCTACCTGAGCGATGCCCTATCGACCCTTAATGACCGCGAGCGGCGGATTTTCGAGGCACGCCGCCTCGCCGAGGATCCGGTGACGTTGGAAGACCTGTCGGTTGAGTTCGGCGTAAGTCGTGAGCGCATCCGCCAGATCGAGGTTCGCGCTTTCGAGAAGGTGCAGAAAGCGGTGACGCGCCAAGCCGCAGAGATGGAGCGTCCCGCGGTGCACTGACCTGCTCGCCTACATCACACGACACATTCGAATTGCCGCAATCGGGGCGCGTTCTGGCACTTGTGCCTGAAGGTCCTCGCCCTCCCCCGGGTCTGGTTGCGGAAAGAAGGCCGGCATTGCGCCGGCCTTCGTTGGTTTTGGCCCCTTCTCCTGAGGGCATTGCGCGGCAGCGGATGCAACACGAAAATTCGTCAGAGTGTGTCGTCCAGCTGTTGAACGAATCAACTAGGCTTCTCTTCGTGGATGAGAAGTCATCCACCGGACGGGACTTTCCGGGAGCAGGGCTCGGCGGGAAGCCGGCTGGGTGCGAGCGTCAGGGCAGGAAGGCAGAGCCCTTGACGAAATCTAGCGATGCTGGCCGTGACCGGCACGTGATGACTGGCAGACGAGTGGCGGACGAGGGTGGGGCCGCCCGAGGGACCGTCTGCCGACAAGCGCACCAGCGAGCCCGTTTCAGCCCATTCAAAACTACCGCTGACCATCATCTCCGGTTCACGCCTGAGCCTCGGACGGGTTTTCCTGCCCCGCCGGTGGTGCGTCGTGTGCACCGGTTGAGAGACGGGCGCAGGTCCCTGGGAAGCGGTCACCACACGAAGATGGAGTTGGCCCATGCCAATGCGCCGTCATCCATGCCTTGCCAGCGTTGTCCGCGATGCGTTGAGGCTCGTTCGTGAACGTGTCGAGTTGGAACCCAACTGGTTCATCCTGCTCTGGCGGCTGAAACCCTCGTACCCTCCAAGTAGGTGTTAATCCCTTTTTGCCGGCGCGGAGGTGCGAATCGCGCTGCCGGCCACGCGCTAAAGGCCGGTCCCCAAGGACCGGCCTTGATTGTTTTTTAGGGACCCGCGGATGGCGAGACGAGCGGCGATCTTAGGTCCTCGTCGTCTGCACCGTTCTTGGCGCAAGGGCTACAAGGGTAGCCGCGCAAGCTGGTGGCCGAAATAGTTGTCGACCGCATCCTTGATCGACGAGGCGACTTTGTTGCGCCAGCTGTCGGACTTCAGCAGCTCGGCGTCCATGCGGTTCGACACATAAGCGAGTTCGATCAGCACAGAGGGGAACTGTGCGGTCTTGAGCACTCGGAATGCTGCCTGCTGGTCGGGATCGTCGCGCATACCGGTCGACGTGCTCATGCGGGCGACGACGCTGCGTGCGAAGATGCTGGTGCGCTGCCGGGTGACGCTCACCTCGCGTTGTGCGAGATCGGCGAGGATGTTCTTGACCGTGCTCACGTCGCCTTCGGCACCCTTGACGCCCTTGACCTCGTCCTTGCTGAGCACCTGCTCGGCGACGTCGCGCTCGGTGGAGCGCTTGAGGCGTTCGGCGACGCCGTCGCGCAGGGTGTAGATCGTCGCCCCGCGTGCGCGCGTCGTCGCATAGTCGGCATGAACGGCGATGAACAGGCTGGCGTTATGGCGCTCTGCAAAGGCCCGCCGCGCGTCCAACTCGACGAACACGTCGGTTTCGCGCGTCATGAGGATCTTGTAGCGACCCGTCGCTTCGAGCTTGTCCTTCAGCACGTGAGAGAATGCCAGTACGACGTTCTTCTCAACCGTGCCGTATTTGGCCGCACCTGAATCGTGACCGCCATGTCCAGGGTCGATGACGATGATCGGCTTGAAGGCCCGCGCGGCGCGGTCGTTGGGCGTCTCGGCCGGGCGCGGGAGCGGTGGCTGGAAGCCGAGCTTGGATGGCGGCACATCGAGCGCATCGGAGCGCGCGGCCTTCAGAGCTGTCGCCACCGGAGCGATGTCGAGCACCAGCTGATAGCTGCCGTCGGAAGACTTGGCGAGCTTCTGCTGCTCGACCACCACGGGATCTGTCAGCTCGATGATGACGCGCTGGCGACCGGGTGCGGAGATGCCGCCGCGGAAGGATTTGATCAGGCCGATGGGGCTGTCGCCGATCATATCGGGCAAGCTGATGCGCGCTTCACCCAGATCGACGATCACCCGGTTGGGCTTCGACAGCGCGAATACGGAGTAGCTGGTGCGCTTGTCGAGGCCGATGACGAACCGCGTGCGCTTGGCGGTCGCTTCAAGCGTGCCCTCGCTCGAGACGCCTGCCGTATCCTCGGGGACGACGGTGGCGGCCGGCAGCGGTGGCGCTATCGGTGGTGGCACCACGCCTGGAGCAACCGCGGCCAGCGTCTGCGCAACGGCAGAGTGGCCGGGCGTCAGCGCGGCAAGCATCAAAATCGGCAGGAAAGCACGAAGGAGCACGCCCGCCGGGCGCGGCAAAACCCTCAAGACCCTCACGTTCGACCCCCGTCTTACGCAATACGGTCCCGCTCTCGCGGGGCACGGGAACGATTGCGCATGAAAATGGCCGTTTCAGGTCAGTCTCATGCGACGTTAAGGTTATCGCTCCGGAAAGGTTAAGGATCTCCTAACGCGTCTGCGCCGGGCAGGCGGTGCTTTCGACGCGCGACCGACCTGATGGCGGGAAGGGAGCAGGGCTCGGACGTATCGGATGGAGGAGCTATTCGGCCGCTTTGACGCGCGGCGAGGTGGCGGCGGCGCCCTGCCAGCGCGTCAGCGCGGTGTCATCGCACTCTCGCGCGTCGACCCATCCGCCGCTGCCGTCGGCCCGGGTTTCTTTCTTCCAAAACGGGGCTTGGGTCTTCAGGAAGTCCATCAGGAACTCGGCCGCCTCGAAGGCCGCCTGCCGGTGCCGTGAGGCCGTCACCACCAGCACGATATTGTCGCCAGGCCGTAGCGTTCCATGCCGATGGATGACGAGGCTCGCCTGCAGCGGCCAGCGGCGCTGGGCTTCCGTTTCGATGCGCTCAAGCTCTGCTTCCGTCATGCCGGGGTAGTGCTCGAGCGTCATCTGCGTGATTGCAGTCTCGCCCTCGCCGCCGCGCACCGTGCCGGTGAAGGTGACGATTGCGCCGATGTCGGTGCGCCCGTCGCTGATCCGCTTCAGCTCGGCGCCGATGTCGAAATCCTCCATCTGCACGCGAACGGCCATCTCAGCCTCCCGTCACCGGCGGGAAGAACGCGATCTCGCGCGCTCCTGCGACTGTGGCGTGCGGCTTCACATGGGCCTGGTCGATTGCGGCGCGAACGATCTCCGGTCGCTCGAACGCGGATTCGTACTCGGGTCCCCGGCTGCGCAGCCATTGTACGAGGTCGGCAATCGTGGCGACGGTTGCGGGTACCGACACGGTTTCCTCCGCGCGGCCCATCTTCTCGCGAACCCAGGCGAAATAGACGAGCTTGACGGTCGCTGGTGGGGCCTCGGTCATGGACGTCTCTCAGTCTGTCTTTCCGGGCTGGCGTGCCGCCACATCGTCACGGTCGCTGGTCTCGTCGAGACGTGGCGCTCAATGAGACATGGCGTGTTTGATGCCAGCTTTCAAATAGTCGTACCCGGTCCACAGCGTCAGTACCGCAGCCAGCCACAACAGCGCGATCCCGATCATTTCCGCGCCGGGTGCGTGTTTCTCGACCGCGGGGCCCGCCAGCAGGACGGCGAGAGACACCATCTGCACCGTCGTTTTCCATTTGGCGAGCACAGACACTCGCACCTTGACGTTGAGTTCCGCCAGGAATTCGCGCAGGCCCGACACCAGGATCTCGCGGCACAGGATGATCACCGCTGCCCAGATCGCAGCGCGTGCAATGGTGCCCGTGTAGACGAGCATGAGCAGGGCAGCGCCGACCAGCAGTTTGTCCGCTATCGGATCGAGCATGGCGCCGAGTGTGGACTGCTGCTCCCAGGCGCGGGCCAGATAGCCATCGAGCCAGTCTGTGATGCCGGCGGCAGCGAACAGCGCGAAGGCCGACCACCGTGCCGTGTCGCCGTCCAGGAAATAGAGGCAGGCGACGAGGGCCGGCACCGCCGCTATCCGACCGTAGGTCAGAATGTTCGGCAGGCCCAAAGAGGCGGATCTGGCAGGCGCGACGCTCATGCCGGTTACGTACACCACCACCCCGTTTCGTCAATGGGCTGGCATCACGAAACCCACGATGCAACATCAGGATGTCGTGTGGTGCCGCGTCGGCAAGGCAGGGATCGCTGATCGTCGGGCCATGCAGGCACGGTATGCCGCAGCGGGCGAAGTCTATGCCGTTCTGACAGATGGATCATTGCCTTCTGCCGCCAGGGTCGCCGTAATGTGTCTAGGGTCCGGGACTTCAGCTGCGCCGCTCGTGGAAGAAATCGTAGATCTTCTGTGCCATTTCCGCGGATATCCCAGTGACTTCCTTGAGGTCCTCCACGCCTGCCCGCGAGACGGCCTTGGCCGAGCCGAAATGCGCCATCAGAGCGCGCCGGCGTGTCGGCCCGATGCCTTCGATCTCGTCGAGCGGATTGGCCGAGATCGTCTTGGCTCGCTTGGCCCGGTGGGTCCCAATGGCGAAGCGATGGGCTTCATCGCGCAGCCGCTGCACGAAGTAGAGGACGGGATCACGCGGCTCGAGCATGATCGGCGCACGTGCGTCGGTGAAATGGAAGTGCTCGCGGCCTGCATCCCGGTCCGGTCCCTTGGCAACGCCGATGAGCGCGATGTCACTGATGCCAAGGTCCTCGAATACGGTACGCGCGACTTCAAGCTGCCCCTTGCCGCCGTCGATGAGCACCAGGTCGGGACGCTCGGGGAAGGCGTCGAGGTTCTCCGTATCGCCGCCTTCATCGACGTCACCATCAACAGGTGTGTCAGGTTCGGTGCCGGACGTAGGTTGTGCCGTGCTGTCTTCGGTACGCCGCAGCGCGCTGAATGCGAGACCGTCCTTGTCACGAGTCGTTTCCGGCGGGGTCAGGATGCGCGATGCAGCCGTTTCGAATTCGGGCGCGGGTGAAACAGCGTCCGCCACAGCGCCGGGTGCCAACTCGCCATCGTCGTCCGTTACGTCCGTCGCCAGCCGCCGGAACCGCCGTGTCAGCACTTCGCGCATCATCGCGTAGTCGTCGCCGGGCGTGATCGTGTCCGACTTGATGTTGAACTTGCGGTAGGCTTTTTTGACGAAACCATCGGTGCCCGCGACGATCATCGCGCCAACCGCGTTCGTGCCCATGATGTGCGAGTTGTCGAACACTTCGATGCGCCGCGGCACGCGGTCGAGGCCGAACCGCTCGGCGACACCCTGCAGGAGGCGCATCTGCGAGGAACTCTCCGCCAGCTTGCGGCCGAGTGCCTCACGCGCGTTGGCGAGCGCATGTTCCACGAGGCCGGACTTGACGCCCCGCTGCGGCACGCGGATCTCTACCTTGCGCTCGGTGCGCGTCGTCAGCGCTTCCTCGAGCAGTGCGCGGTTCTCGATCTCGTGCGAAAGCAGGATGAGACGCGGCGCCGGCTTGTCATCGTAGAACTGGGCGATGAAGGAATCGAGCACGGCGGCCACATCGAGGGAGCGGTCGGCCTTGGGGAAGTAGGCGCGGTTGCCCCAGTTTTGCCCGGTGCGGAAGAAGAACACCTGAATGCAGGTCTGCCCGCCCTCCTGGTGCGCGGCGAAGATGTCGGCCTCCTCCACGCCTTCCGGGTTGATCGATTGATCGGCAGTAACGTGGGCGAGTGCTGCGAGTCGGTCGCGATAGCGAGCCGCGCGTTCGAATTCGAGTGCGCCGGACGCTTCCTTCATGAGGCGCTGATACATCTCGCGCACATTCTGGCTCTCGCCCTTGAGGAAGCGACGTGCCTCCTCGACCAGTGCGCCATAGTCCGCAATCGAGATTTCGCCCGTGCACGGTGCCGCACAGCGTTTGATCTGGAACAGCAGGCAGGGCCGCGTGCGGCTCTCATAGACGCTGTCGGAGCACGTGCGCAACAGGAAGGCGCGTTGCAGCATGTTGATCGTGCGCGTCACCGCACCGGCAGAGGCGAACGGACCGAAGTAGTCGCCCTTGCGATTGCGCGCGCCGCGGTGCTTGAGGATCTGCGGTGCAGCATGATCGCGCGTGATGAGAATGTAGGGGAACGACTTGTCGTCGCGCATCAGAACGTTGAAGCGCGGCCGGAAACGCTTGATGAGATTGGCTTCCAGCAACAACGCTTCAGCTTCGGTGCGAACGGTGACGAACTCCATCGCCGCCGTCGCGGCAATCATGCGCGCGATCCTGTTGGTATGTCCGCCCATTCGCGCATAATTGGAGACGCGCGCCTTGAGGCTGCGCGCCTTGCCCACGTAGATGACGTCACCGGCCGCATCGATCATGCGGTAGACGCCGGGCGAGGCCGGCAGGTCCTTCAGAACACGCTGGATCACGGCAGGTCCAGCCTGCGCGACTGCCGTGGCGGCGGTCTCGTCAATAGGTGAGGCGGTTTCGGCCGGCTGTGTCACGGTGCGGGCGTCGTTGTCGCCTTCAGGCTCGGTCTTCCTTGGCATGGCGGGAGGATTGGGGGCGCGGCGCGCTGCCGTCAAGTGTCGGCGGCCGCTCCCGTGCCAGAATTACCCGTCGCAATCGCTTTTCGATCTCCAGCACTGCCAGCAGGACGACGCCCAGGGCGATGATCGAGACGCCGTCAGCGAACGAAACCGCGCGTGTATCGAACAGCGCTTGCATCATCGGCAGATAGGTGAAGGCGAGTTGCAGAACGATGATGGTTCCCACGCCGATCAGCACGGCGGGCGTCCCATGCATGCCCCGCCAGGTGATCGATCCCGACCTCAGATAGCGCACGGCGAACAGGTAGAAGATCTCGAACACCACGATCGTGTTGACGACGATGGTGCGTGCTTCGGCGATATCGAGGCCACGCCGGCGCGCCCACCAAAACATGGTGAAGGAGCCGGCGACGAATAGTATCGAGACGAGTACGACCTGCCAGACGAGCAAGGGCGTCAGCAGGGATTGGTTGGGCCGCCGCGGCGGCCGCATCATGACGTCGTCCTCGGCTGGCTCGAAGGCGAGCACGAGACCGAGTGCCACAGCCGTCACCATGTTGACCCACAGAATCTGCACCGGCGTTACCGGCAGGAGGAATCCGCCGAGGATCGCCAGCATGACCACCAGTGTCTCGCCGAAGCTCGTCGGTAGCGTCCAGGCGATCACCTTGGTGAGATTGTCGTAGACCGTGCGGCCCTCCTTCACGGCGGCGACGATCGAGGCGAAGTTGTCGTCGGCGAGCACCATCTGGCTCGCTTCCTTCGCCGCTTCCGTGCCCTTCCGCCCCATGGCGATGCCGACGTCCGCGCGCTTCAAGGCCGGCGCATCGTTGACGCCGTCACCCGTCATGGCGATGACGGCGCCGCCCGTGCGCAGCGCCTCGATCAGTTTGAGTTTGTGTTCCGGGGCGGTGCGCGCGAATACGCACGTGTTCTGCGCCAGCTCTGCCAGTTCCGATGGCGACAGCGAGTCGATCTCGCGCCCCGTCGCGACAGCGCATTCTCCGTCCTGATTGAGCCCGAGGTCGCGAGCGATGGCTCGCGCGGTCAGCGCGTGGTCGCCGGTGATCATTTTCGTTGAAATGCCGGCTGCTCGTGCCTGTGCGATTGCCTCTTTCGCTTCCGCGCGTGGCGGATCGATCAGGCCAACAAGCCCGACCAGCACGAGGCCGTCGCGGACATCCTCAAATCCGATCTCGCACGTGCCCGCCGGCATGGGCTTCATCGCGAAGGCCAGCGTCCGCTGGCCCTTGTCGGCGAGCGCATCAATTGCCTGCTGCCATCGCACGGGATCAATGGGTCGCGCGTTCTCGCCGGCTGCCTCGCGCGTGCACAGGGCCAGCACGTCCTCGGGAGCGCCTTTCAGGTACAGCACCATGGCAGCTTCGGTCCCATCGGGATCTTCCGCTGAATGAAAGAGCGGTCCGGCCTTGTCGTTGCTTGCATGCAGGGTCGCCATGAACCGGTGGGCGGCATCGAAGGGAATGGTATCTCGGCGCGGCATTGCCGCACGTAGTGCTGCAATGTCGACGCCGGCCTTATGAGCCAGCACGACGAGCGCACCCTCCATTGGATCACCAGCGACATGCCAGCCGCTCGATTGGCGTTCGTGCTCCTGAGTCTCCGGGTTTCCAGGTGCAACGAGTTCTGCATCGTTGCACGCGGAGGCAATGCGCACGAGGGCCGCCAGATCCTGTTGGAGAGTTCGGGGGGCGCTCGAAAGCACAGTGTCGGCCTCGCGGATGTCACCTTCCGGCGTATATCCGATCCCGCCGATCTCATAGACGCGGCTTGCCGTCACCACGTTGCGGGCCGTCATCTCGTTGCGCGTCAGCGTGCCTGTCTTGTCGGTGCAGATGACCGAGACCGAACCCAGCGTTTCCACCGCAGGTAGTTGGCGCACGATCGCGTTGCGTCGCGACATACGCTCGACGCCGAGCGCAAGAGTGATTGTCATGACGGCAGGCAAGCCCTCGGGGATTGCTGCCACCGCCATGCCGACTGCGGCCAGGAAGGCATCGGCGACCGCATAGCCGCGCACGGTGATCGCGAAGGCGCACGTCGCTGCTGACAGGGCCAGTATCGCGATGCTCAGTTGCTGCGCGAAAGCGTTCATCTGGCGGATCAGCGGCGTCGTCGTGACGTGGATGGTGGAAAGCATGGTTGTGATGCGGCCGATCTCCGTGTGGGCGCCTGTCGCGATCACGACGGAGGTAGCCTGACCCTGCGTGACGAGCGTGCCGGAGTAGGCCATGCTGGTCCGGTCGGCGAGCATGCTGTCGGGCACGTCAGCCTGGGGTCGCTTGTCGACTGGCACCGATTCCCCGGTCAAAGCGGATTCATCGATTCGCAACCCGCGAGC
The DNA here is from genome assembly GCA_020638035.1 of Hyphomicrobiaceae bacterium. Taxonomy (GTDB): domain Bacteria; phylum Pseudomonadota; class Alphaproteobacteria; order Rhizobiales; family Hyphomicrobiaceae; genus JAEUMD01. Next base: position 21,569 of record JACKJI010000019.1, on the reverse strand, counting down.
GGATATCAGCCGCGCATCCGCCGTGACGCGATCGCCGGCCTCGATCAAAAGAATGTCGCCTGGAACGAGATCGCGTGCCGCAACGCCAATCCGCTTTCCGTTGCGCATCACCTGCGCGGTCGGACTGATCATGGCCCGGATCGCATCGAGCGCGCGCTCAGCTTTTCCCTCCTGCACCACGCCAAAAATTGCATTGATCACCACCACGCCGAGGATAACGGCGGTATCGACCGCGTGCCCGAGCAGCGCCGTGATCACAGCCGAGCCCAGAAGCACGTAAATCAACATGCTGTCGAGCTGCGCCAGGAAGCGGGAGAGTAGCGTGCGCGGTTTTTCCTCGGGCAGGGCATTTTCACCAAAGCGCGTGCGCCGGTCCTCGACCTCTGCTTCCGTGAGGCCCGAGGTGCGCGAACCGATCGCATCGAGGGCTTCCTGCGGAGACAACGCGTGCCAGGTCCGCGCGATTCGCTGGAGGTCCTCCGCTGCTGTCCTTGCGGCTGAGACTTGGGCGCTTGTCATGGGCTCTTGCGGGTTCTGGTCGGAGTTTGACTGGGACGACACTCGTTGGATGTCCGTGCGCGGGGAAACGTGCATGCAATCACACAAAAAGTTGAGCGGGCAAGGTATGCCGTGGCCGCACGCGCGCTGCCACAGCCATAATATCGCCTCCCGGCACTGAGCTTGTAGCATGGTTACTTGGACGAAGGGGGCGCGGCGGGCGATCCGCCGCGAAAGGCTCAGTGCTCAGAAACACCTCCTTTTTTGCGCGAGCCCTTGTGGTTCTGAATTTGTTGGCCGTGGGTCTGGTGCAGCACTCTGTCGATGCATCGGCGGCCGGCGCGCGCCTGCTCGCGCAGCGCTCGACCTCTGCTGGGAAAAACGCGGACTTCTCCAGGCCCGAGGACGTACTGGCCTTCATCTCATCCTATCGCGAGGAGAAGCCGTCGGGTCGCGTGCCCGAGATGGTGCACGCCATGAGCCGTCTCGCCATGCTCAACGATCCGGAGGAGTGCGGTATTTACGTCGGCTTCCTTGCCGGTGTCATTCGTGAGAGCGGTACAGCCGCTGAGGCCGAGAAACTTGTCGCCAAAATGTTCCCGCTACCGCCTGGCGATCAGGTCGTGCTGATCAAGGCAATTGCCTATTCCGAACGAGCCGACTGGCGCGCGTTGATGATGCGCTTCGTTGAACGCATGCCGGCGCGCAAGGTGCTAATCGAGCGGTTCCTTTACCGTGATGCCAGCGGGCTTGAAGGATTGATGACGGAGACAACCGGTGCCTTCGCCGTCGACGTCAACTGGGGCATCTACTTCGCCACCGGCGAGGCCGCGCCTGCACAGCGGATCATTGCCACGCTCGCTTGGACGGCGGATCGCAACAGCGTCGAGAAGCTGACGATCGGCTCGATGGCGAAGTGGACGCTCGCCACCAACGCCACACGCGACAAGGATCTGCGCGACATCATGAAGGCGCAGATGAACACGCAGCCTGCGGTGGTGCGCAAGCCACTTGCCGAGGTGATCGAGGCGGCTGAAACGTTTGAGGTGAAGCGCATCAAGAATGATGCACTGAAGGCGATCGAGGAGCTGAAGCTCAAGGGTCCGGAGTGGCGTCGCGACACCGTGTGGTGGGGGCAGGCCGGGCAGACGCTGTTTGCGCTGGGGTGTGTGGCTGCTGCTGCGGCGGGCCAGGTGGAGTTTGGCGTTCCCTGTGTGATCGGCGGAGCACTGTCTTCGGCGGCGCTCAAATATCTGGTGCCTCAGCAGTAGGCTCGAGCAGCAGGCCGGGCCGGTTGCCACGTCACGCGTATATGCTGTCATCGTGCGCGTGTTGTGCACTCCGAACGGCGATGGGCTTCAGTTCAACATGCTCTGCTTTTGCATGTGATGGAGCCGCCCTGACCTCACTCCACTTCACTCGCGTGATGCCAGGCGCGGTGTCGGCACGACGACAGGGGGCTCTGGTGGGCGATCCGCGGTTCGTGCGTGAACATCGGCGGCGATCGCCTGCAGGCCTCCGAGAAGTCTGGACGGAGATGTCTGATCCTCAGTCGCGGCCGGTTGTGAAGCAGTGACAGCTTGTGTTGCTGCGGTTGCGACGTCGGTCCGGGCGGGGAGCTCCGGTTCGCCGCGGCGCCAAAGTGTCTTCGCAACGAGATGCGCGCGCGCTCTTGCTGCGGGGTGCGGTACAAGTGGCAAAGCCTCGTCTGCTGCGCTGTGCTTCCTGATAGGGCTGGCAGCCTGCGCGGCGTCGTCGCGACAATAGCTGCGCTGGAAGGTGTCTGCGATCGATGCGATGGAGGACGCATATCGGGGATCTGCGGCCCAGCGGCGCGCCAGATCGGAGAAACGGACAGGACGCTTGAGCTGGCGCACGGCGGAGATGATGTCGAGCTGTTTTGACGCCGTCCGCGGTGCCACAGGACGAGGAACAAGCTCGCCGGAATAGGCGACAAGGTGCTGTACCTGTGCCAGCACGCCGGTGCCGACATCGGCAAAGCGATCGCCGGGCACGCCGCCGCCGGTCGCTCCGATGCCGGCGAAATTGTTCTGTGCCGGTTTCACGTCACCGGGCTTTCCGTTGCCGCGCCGATAGGTGAGGAAGTTGGTCTCCAGTGCCATCTGGAAGAACGCATAGTCCCAGCGGACCCGCCACGCCTCGCCATGGTGGCGGTACCATTTGGCGATGTCACGATAGCGCGGATCGAGACTTTGGTTGCGCGATGCGAGAAACGCCATCAACCGTTCTGTTGTGACGCAGGCCGGTACGCCGTTGTGGCGATGCATGCGGATCTCAGGCAGGCGTGGGGCGCCTTCTGCATCAGCCGGTTCAGCCGACAGTGCAACGCCCCCAATGAAGAGTGCCACCCGCAATCCGGCGGCGGCCACAGGGCCGGCGATCGCTCGACGTGGTTTGTGGTGCGACGCTGGATCTTGTGATCGGATCGCCGCGTTGGGTGCGCAACAAGATGAGGGATAGGACCACATCGGGGATAGCCTCGCCGCATGGGGCTGCAAGTCACCGCAGCCTCGGTTCAGTTCCATCCCCCCCGACGCGCCGCCGCCGTTGGATCGCCCCGACAAGTCGTCCTTCGTGCGTCCCACACGATAAGAGCCGGCGGGATCGCTCCCGGTATCTGTCGAGCACATCAATCAGCCGCACACCGGCGACGTTTTCGCCCAAAATTGCACCGGCGATTTCGGACCTGCCGCTTCGAAATTGAATTGCGAGGGGATTTGCGCTGCGGCTGCACTGGCCCTCGTTACAGGTGCAGCGGCGCGGGATATTGCTCGGCGCCGCTGCGAGAATTTGTTGCTGGTGTCAGCTCTCAGGGCAAAGTTCGAAAGCCTTGGTCAAGGCCTTGCCGGACGTCTGGAACTCGCCGAGTGAGGAACCCTCCTTGGCATAGGCGGCGATATAGGCGGCGACTTCGCGCTGCTCGCGGCCCTCGTTGACATCAAGGACGGTGTAATTGGTCTGTCCCTTGTCGATTGCTTTGATGATGACGGCCTTCTGCCCGCCATAGCTCGCCTGCCACACGCGGCAGCTGGACTTTGCCTCCGCGGCGGACGCCGCAGGGGCGGGGGTCGTTGCGACGGCGGCGGCAGCGGCTGCTGTTGCCGAGGCGACGGTCATCTCGCTCTTTGTTGCCGCATCGTTGGCCGCGCTCTTATCCCCGGCATCGGTCGCGTTGTCCGCGCCATTGAGGACCGTGAACGAGGTGGGGGGCGAGGAACCCGCTGATGTCGAAGCGGAAGGCTCCGGCATTGTCGCGCCGAATGAGCCTGCACCGAGGCCGAACCTGCCAGGTCCCGATGTCTTGCGTGCGTCCGCAATGGCGCGCACCGCGGTTGCCTTGCCCTTTGTGGGTGCGTCAGCGGCGGGCTTCACCGCAGCCGCGGTATCGATGGTCACGCCTTGCCCGCGTGCCTCGGCAACGAGTTCGGGTTTGGGGTCAGGCGCATTGCAGAACCGCGAATAGAATGAATCGGCCACAGCAGCGATATCGCGCGCGTAGCCGCGGTCCTTAGGTGACCACTGGCGCGTCAGCTGCGCGAACGTCATCGGCCCCTTGATCGTGCGCTGCCACTTGGTGAGGACGCCCCACTCCTGGACCTTGCGCGTGCGGTCCGCGACGGGGTCGTCGATATGCTGGCCGGTGTACATCAGGACGTGCTGGAGATGTGCCTTGACGCCGTCGCCCAGAGTCTTGAACCGCTCACCAGGTTCGCCACCGCCGGTCGCACCAAGCCCTGCGAAATTATTCTGCGCGGGCTTCACGTCACCGACGAACGACAGGTTCGCCGTCTCCACCAGCATCTGGAAGAAAGCATAGTCCCAGCGGATCTTCAGGCTCTCGCCATGCCGCATATATTCGGTTGCGGTGCCGTCAAACTTGGCGTCGATCCGGCCGTTGCGCGACGTGGCATAGGCCATCAGCCGGCCCGGCGTGGCGCAGGCGGGTACTTGATTGTCAGCGCTGGTTTGGATGGCAGGTAGCGTTGCGGCAGTGGCTTCGCCGGCGAAAATCAGAGAGCCCGCCATGGCGGCGGTGAACACGCGACACATCATTGACATCACCCATCAACCGTCAGTGCACGGGCGCAGCGACGCGACCGGATAAACGGCCAAGATCGTTAAACGGTTAAGGTTAACGCTCGGTTAAGTGGCGCCCCCGCGCCGATGGCTTTTGATGACCGATCAATGCGGCATGAGTTGGAGGGGGAGGGGGAAGAATTGTGGCAATTTGCGGCCGTTCTCGGTGCGCAAAGACGACTGTCCACCTTTCTCACGGGTGGTTGTCATCGCGCGGAACGGCAAAACTCTCAGCATCTTCTGCCCGAAAGTTGATGTCGTCGTAGAAGATCTTGGGCTGCTCGCCCCCTGATTGCATCGGTCTTTGGTGGAGCGCGAGGGCGAACCGAATAGATGGCGCGTCAGCTACCGCCACTCGCGTGGCTTCAATTTTCTCATCGCCGTCACGACAACGAGCTTCACGTCAGATGTTGGCCGCCATCGAGCGCGATCATCTGCCCGGTCATTGCCGGCGCGGCGATGATGAAGCGTACCGCTGCCGCAATCTCCTCGGTGCTCGGGCCGCGCCCCATCAGGGTCGAGGAACATTCGGCAGCGAAGTCAGCGTCGGTCTGATGCACCGACTTGAGCACCGGTCCGGGTGCGATGGCATTGACGCGGATGCGCGGGGCGAGGGCCTGCGCCAGGGTTCGCGTCGCCGTCCACAGGCCGGCCTTTGAGATGGTGTAGGAGAAGAAATCAGGCTTCAGGTTCCACACGCGCTGATCGATGATGTTGATGACGTTGCCCTCGCAGCCGGCGGGCAGGTGCTTGGCCATCGCCTGGGCGAGGAATACGGGTGCCTTGAGATTGATATCGAGGTGCACGTGCCAAGCGTCACGCGTCAACGTCTCGAGCGTGTCATGGCGAAACTCCGAGGCATTGTTGATGAGGCAACACGGTGAGCCAAGGAGTTCGGTGCAGGCGGGCACCAAGGCGTCCACGTCTTCGGCTTCGGCAAGGTCGCCTTGGAGTGCCGCGGCCTGTCCGCCGGCAGCACGGATTTCGGCCACCAGGCTTTCGGCCTCAGTACGCGCTCTGCGGTAGTGAACGCCGACCCGCCAACCGTTCTGGGCAAGATCGCGCGCGATCGCACGACCGATACGCTTGGCCGCACCGGTGATGAGGACGGTTCGGGAACCGCCGCCGGTATCAGCAGTGTCTGCTGCAGTGGAAGTCATGCTGCTCGGCATGGCGGGGTGGTCCCTTTGGGCTGGCGCAGGGTCGAAAGTCCGCACACGAATCACAGAATTCGGAGCAATGTCTGCTGAACGTCGCGCGCCTGTCACGAATAACGGATTGCGCAGCGACCGCTAGTCCTCCCGAAGCCCGAATTTTCTGCATAAAATGTGTGCAGATTGACTGAAAATGGTGCGACTGTGTTTTTTTCTGTGCTTCTGGATTGAGCGTTTTTTGGCGTCAAACTGATCAAGTTCGCGACTTCGTTGCGCAAGTGCATCTGTGTCCGTTCAAGCTGTTGCAGGGTTGACCAAAACACTTGTAGCGGCGGCCTTTTTTTCGTTCTCGTATATGCCAGCAGGCAATGATTCAGCTCTGCCATGGGACTGCGTTGGCTTCAGGATCTCGAGTAACGGCCTTGTCGATACCCAATCGATACGGGCGAAAGTCGGCCAGAAGCAGTGCGGCGCAGATGAAATCGGGGGAACGAAAAAACCATGACTTCTCAGATGAGTAAGACAATCCTGGCAGCAGTGGCTGCAGCCTTCTCGGCTGCCCTCGTCACCGTGCCGGCCACCGCTGCTGATCTCGGCGGTTCGATCAAGGACGCACCCGCCGAGGAACCGAAGCGCCGTTGCAGCTTCTCGATGAACATCGGCGGTACGTCGGACTATGTGTTCCGCGGCATCTCGCAGACGCTTGAGGATCCGGCTGCGCAGGGTGGTGTGGATGCAACCTGCGGCATGTTCTACGCTGGCGTGTGGGCTTCCACGGTAGACTTCGGCAAGGGGCCTGGATCTGCAGATATTGAAGTCGACCTTTATGCCGGCATCAAGCCGACCTGGGGTCCGCTGACGTTCGATCTGGGCGTGATCTATTACGCCTACCCCAATGCCAAGGACAACAATGTCGTCGTCGGCGAATATGACTACGTCGAGCTGAAGGGCGGTGTTAGCGGCACTTGGAACAAGATCACACTCGGTGCGACCCTCTTCTATTCGCCTGAATATACCGGTGAGACGGGGGAGACCCTGTTCACCGAGGTGTCTGCTGCTTATGAGTTGCCCGCAGTCGGTGCATTCACGCCGAGCATCTCCGGACTGTTCGGTCACGGCGAGTTCTTCGATAACTCGGGTGACTACAACTACTGGAACGCGGGTCTGTCGCTGGCCGTTGACAAGTTCACCTTCGACTTCCGCTACTGGGATTCGGACATCAATAGCTGCAGCATCTGCGACGAGCGCTTTGTCTTCACGGCTAAGGTGGCTCTGCCCTGATCGGATTGAGTTGCGGGTGCGCTGGCCCAATCCGGTACTCCCGCTGCTTGAAATTCTGGAGATGATTTGAGCATCGCGCGCGCCCGGTCTGTGCGCGAGTGAGTGGGTCGCAAAGATCCTTACTCCCAGATTCCCCCGAAGACGACCGGTATGCCGGAGCGGCCTTGTCGCTCCGGCATTCTTCGTTTTTGGCGCGAATATTTTGTAGGTGGGATTGTGTGCGTCGTGTTCGCGCGCGCTGGCTTGCGAGTGCAAGGGCCCCGAAGATTGGGAGTTGGCACCCCAATCACAATTGAGCCCCAGGCATGCCGGGTTGGTTCATCCGGCAAGTGCGCGGCACAAGAATAAGACGTTTAGAGAGGGGGCTGGACAGGGGCCGGCCGTGTGCGCACGGCGTCAAGCCAGATGGTGTCATCTGCTCAGCGCGCATCCGGCGGGACGATCAGCCTGATGCTGCGCTGTGATGGTGCGATGGTGACGGGTCCGAAGCCAAGTGCATCACCGTCAATCTGACTGGGCATCTGACGTGGTGCTTGGATCTCGACTTGCCGGCAGCCGATGACGGTGATGCCCGCGCATCGCTCGGCCCGTCCGGCTGCAAGCCAAGCGAGTTCCCGGATCCTGCCAGCCCGCGTGCGTGCGCTGAACAGAACGGCCTGAAGCCGGTCATCAAAGATCGACGCGCCGGATACCAGGTGGAAGCTGCCACCGTAGGTCCGGGCGTTGGCGACGATCACCCAGGTCGCCTCGTGCGCTACGCCGTCGACGATCACCGAAAACGGCGTGAGCCTCATGTGGGCCAGGGTTGAAAGTGTCGGCAGGGCATAGGCCGCGCGGGCAATTCTCTGCTTCAACCGCACCGAAAGCCGCAACAGCACTTCGGCATCAAAACCGGAGGAAGCCATCAAGAGGAACGGTTCCTCGTTGGCCTGCATCACCCGCACCGTGCACGCGGGAGACCCGACGAGGTAGTCGGCAAGCCTGTGGGCATCGCGAGGCAGGCCGATCTCGTTGGCCAGCACGTTGCCGGTTCCAGCTGGAATGATGCCGACGGGGAGGTCCAGCCCGAGGTCGGAGAGCGTCAGCGCTAGAGCCCGCACGGTGCCGTCGCCGCCAGCCGCCACCACGGCGTCGATGTCGCCCTCCGCTGCGAGTACGGATCGGACCGAGCCTGCATCGACTGTCTCGACGACGTGGGCAAGAGCCCCCTGTGCGGTGAGTGCCCCCACAACCTGGGCAACGAGACGGGCGCCTTTCAATCCTGCGTGGGGGTTGCGAACGATGAGGAAGCGCTTACGTCGCGGCCCTGCCTCGAAAGACTGCGCGGCAGCCCTATCTCTGGAGGCATTGTTCATGGGCGCGCGCCGCTCCCGTGTCCGAGCATCGAAAGCGGGCTCAGCCCGAATGCGTCCCACCGCTCACCTGGCCGCGATGGCGCAGCAGATGGTCCGCCAGCACAAGCGCCATCATCGCTTCGCCGACCGGAACGGCGCGAATTCCGACACAGGGATCGTGGCGGCCCTTGGTTGCGATCTCCGTCTCGTTTCCTTGTGCGTCGATTGTACGCCGCGGCGTCAGGATGGACGAGGTCGGCTTGACAGCGAACCGCGCCACGACCGGCTGTCCGGTGGAGATGCCGCCGAGGATGCCGCCAGCGTGGTTTGAAAGGAAGAGCGGCTTGCCGTCGGCGTCGATGCGGATCTCGTCGGCATTATCCTCGCCGGTGAGCATTGCGGCGGCCATTCCGGCCCCGATCTCGACGGCTTTCACAGCATTGATGCTCATCATCGCAGAGGCGATATCCTGGTCGAGCTTGCCGTAGATTGGCGCACCGAGCCCTGCGGGTACGCCCTCCGCCACGATCTCGACGATCGCGCCGATAGACGAGCCGGACTTGCGGATGCCGTCGAGGTAGGTCTCCCACGCCCGCGCGGTTTCCGCGTCAGGACAGAACAACGGGTTGCGGTCGACCTCCTGCCAATCCCAACGGCTGCGGTCGACGGCATGCGGTCCGATCTGGACGAGCGCCCCTCGGATCGTGACGCCCGAAAGGATCTTGCGGGCGATCGCACCCGCTGCGACTCGTGAGGCTGTCTCTCGCGCCGAGGAGCGTCCGCCGCCGCGATAGTCGCGGATGCCGTATTTGGCCATGTAGGTGAAATCGGCGTGTCCTGGACGGAACTTGTCCTTGATCTCTCCGTAGTCTTTCGACCGCTGGTCCTGGTTGCGGATGAAGAGCGAGATCGGCGTGCCCGTCGTCACCTGCTGGCCGCTCGCATCGGCGAAAACGCCTGAGAGGATCTCTACCGTATCTGGCTCTTTGCGCTGCGTGACGAAACGTGATCCTCCGGGCTTGCGCCGGTCGAGATAAGTTTGAATCTCGTGGGCTTCGATCGGCACGCCGGGTGGGCAGCCGTCGACCACGCATCCGATGGCCGGCCCGTGGCTTTCACCCCAGGTCGTGATGCGGAACAGGTGGCCGAAGCTGTTGTGAGACATGTCAGTCGCCGTAAGTCACGGAGGAGGCAGGGCAAGTAGGAGGTGCGCGGCAATCTCGTCGGTTCCCGGACCAGACATCGGCCGCTCCGCTTGTGTGGTTCAAATCACTCATAGGGTGACGACCCGACGTCTGCAAGGCGCGATACCGTCGCCGGGTGGGTGACAGGGGCATACCCGCTGTATAACAGTCGGGTGTCTCGGTGCGATTCGGATGCGGGCACGACGTTGTTTTGATCGGCACGCCAGCGCGCGTCTTTGCGGCTTCGCTTCACATCGTCGTCCGGAGTACAACCGGAACCGATGTGCAGGGGGCCGACACCGGGGCGAGTTCGCAGTCTCGTCGCACGCCGAAGAGCGTGGGCGCCTGTGTCAACTGTGTGGAGCCAAAGCCTCCGGAACGGTCTGAGCAACCGCTCTCGAGATTTTACCCATGCTGTCATCTGGAAGGAGCCGGAGAGCCGCTACTCTGGCTCCTTCTGCTTTTGGGGCACTGCTCCGCGCCCGCACGGCGATCTCGTGTCGTGAACCGCAAATGCCGACACCATTGCCGCGGTCTCGTCTCGGTCTTTGCGGTTCTGAACGACACAAGCAGAATCATTGACTTGTTGTGGTGTTCATCCTGCAATTGCCGACGAAGAACCTGCCGCAATTGTTGGTCGGCAATTGCGAGACACCCGATCAGGCTCCAGCGCCAACGATACTCCGGATCACAGCCAGTCCATTGTGCGTTGAGAGATGCGCAGAACTCGATCCTGCGGCACGTCGAGCTGGGCGATGTCCGTTTTGGCCACCTCGTCGAGGAGCAGACCGCGCAGGGCGCGGCTGACCCCGCCGTGCGAGACCACCACGCAATCACGTGAAAGCTCCGCAAGCCAGCTTTCGAGCCGGCGCGTGAGATCAGCGTAGTTCTCTCCGCCACGTGGCCGCCAGTGATAGGAATCGGCGGCCCGCGCCGATAGCCCGTCCGGATCGGTGTGCGGCAGATCGCTGGCGAGTTGTCCTTCCCAGTGCCCGTAATTGAGCTCGATGAGGCGCGGATCGATCGTGAAATCGTCCATCGCCAGTCCGAGAGCACCGCGCACGATGCGCATCGTCTCAAGCGTTCGTTGCAGCGGACTGGCGATGAAGTCGGCCTGGCCAATCCGGGGCAAGAATGCTCTCAGAGCTTCGCCGTTGCGGCGCGCCTGCGCGCGGCCCGTGTCGTTCAAGGGAATATCCGCCTGTCCCTGGTAGCGGCGCTGCGCATTCCAGTCCGTCTCGCCGTGGCGGATGAAGTAGATCGTCGGCAGGGAAATCAACCGGGCTCGCCCTTGACGACCGAGATGTCCGGTGCGTCCTCGTTCTTCATGCCCTGGACGTGATAGCCGGAGTCGACGTGGTGGACCTCACCCGTCACGCCGCGCGACAGATCGGAGAGCAGATAGACGCCGGCGCCGCCCACGTCCTCGATCGTCACGGTGCGCCGCAGGGGGGAGTTGTACTCGTTCCAGCGCAGGATGTAGCGGAAGTCGGAGATGCCCGAGGCGGCGAGCGTCTTGATGGGACCTGCCGAGATCGCGTTGACGCGGATGTTGTTCTTGCCCAGGTCGGAGGCCAGATAACGCACACTTGCCTCCAGCGCCGCCTTGGCAACGCCCATCACGTTGTAGTGAGGCATGACCTTTTCGGCACCGTAATAGGTGAGTGTGACGAGCGAGCCGCCGTTGGTCATCAGCTTCTCTGCGCGCTGTGCGAGCGCGGTGAAAGAGTAGCAGGAGATGAGCAGAGACTTGGTGAAGTTCTCCTCCGACGTGTCGACATAACGTCCGTCGAGCTCGTTCTTGTCGGCATAGGCGATGGCGTGCACCAGGAAGTCGAGCCGGCCCCACTGCGCGCCGATCGCCTCGAACACCGCATCCATCGAGGCCTTGTCGGTGACGTCGCAGGGGAGCACGATCTTGGAGCCGATGTCGGCGGCAAGCGGTTCCACTCGCTTCTTCAGTGCGTCTCCCTGATAGGTGAAAGCGAGTTCCGCGCCTTGTGCGGCACAGGCCTGCGCGATACCCCATGCGATCGATCTGTTGTTGGCGACGCCCATGATCAGGCCGCGCTTGCCGGCCATGAGCGTGCCGGTGGCCGCGGTGCCTTCAGCCCCGGTTGAAGTCATCAGCTTTTGTTCCTTAGAGAGTGGTCGTAGACCCAACTTTGGCCGGCATCCTACACAAATGGGCCTGTCGGTCCAGATGGCCGCTGGATCAGTTCTCGCGGGCGGGCCGCGATGCCTCGCGAAGCCGGGCACCGGTCAATAACGAGCTGGCGCAAGCTTTTACAAATCAGCGCAATATCAATGGATTACTCTCAATCTTGTTGATCGAGCATGATACGTAGCCGGCGGTGCGGGGTGCCGCAGGGTCGCATCCCGCACCGCCAGCTTCAGGGCGCCGCTCCCGAAGGGCGGCAGCCACTAGGAGATTGTTGTGCGTGTCTTCCGGGTTTGGCTCAGCCCTGAAGCTGCCACTGTCCGCTGGGCAACCGGCAGGCAACACCTTCGGAACGCTCTGACCGGTTGCCGGAGGTCAGCACGACAACGACATGACGGCACACGCTGCCGTTCGTATCCTTGAAGGAGGTGGTCGGCTGGATCACGCCGGACAGGCGGCCATGATGGCGGTGCCAGACATAGGTGGAGCCGTCTCCGACTTCCGACAGCGCGAGCTGGAGCGTTTCAAGAGTGGCGATCTCGTCGTTGAGATCGAGCCGTGCAGCTGGCGCCTTCAGTTCGGCAAATTTGGGCCGGGACGACATCTTGCCCGAAGCGCTGCCGCCGTCAGGGCAGGTGCACTGCGCGTGGCCGTCGTCCTTCTCGGGCTCGGCGGCGTTGGCGAAATCGGGGACGATGAGGATCGAGACGACGAAGAACAGTGCCGTGACGGCTGTGGCCGCCAGCGGAAACAAGGAGACATTGGAACGCATCACACACCACGCGAAACTGGGACAACGCAACGAACGGGGCGATCGACGGCGACTGCGAGGATCGTTCACAACAGTGACGCGTTAGGGTTAATAGGCTCTAAACGTGTGCCCGGCTCATGGACGAACACCGAGGTCATGGGGCGATATACTGGCTATGTGGGCGCGACGAATGGCGTCGCTTTGAGAGAGGAACTCGACGTGACCGACGGGAAGGACGCCAACGATCCCAGTTATACCGCCACGCCCCAGGCGGCCGACTTTGGTGCCGCCGAGGACCCCTTCGAGCTGTTTGGGGATTGGATGGCGCACGCCGAGGCGCGCGAAATCAACGATCCCAACGCCATGGCGTTGGCTACGGTGGATGGCGAGGGGATGCCCAACGTTCGCATGGTGCTATTGAAGGGCGTCGATGTGGAAGGGCGCCTCGATCGTGGGTTCGTCTTCTACACCAACCTCGAAAGCGCCAAGGGACGCGAGCTTGCGGCCAATCCGAATGCCGCGCTGCTGTTCCACTGGAAATCGCTGCGACGGCAGGTGCGCGTGCGTGGTGCCGTCGCGTCCGTGCATGGCGCAGAGGCGGACGCCTACTTCCAGTCGCGTCCGCGTCAATCGCGCATCGGGGCCTGGGCGTCGGATCAGTCGCGTCCGCTCGAAAGCCGCTTCGCGCTGGAAAAGCGGGTTGCGCTCGCCGCTGCTCGTTATCCGCTGGGAGAGATACCGCGTCCGCCGCACTGGTCGGGTTTCCGCTTGACCCCGGTCGAGATCGAGTTCTGGCACGATCGGCCCTTCCGTCTGCACGACCGCGTCGTGTTTCGTCGCGCGGCGCCGGCGGCTCCTTGGTCACGAACACGGCTCTATCCGTAAGGTCGGGCGCCATGCATCGTGCACACGATTGCTGATGACAGGCGCTGCTCGTGTACAGCGGTTGTCTGGTTTGTCCCTTTTTGTGAGGCTGCGAAGCGGCCTTCGCACTATTTTTTGTCTGATTCTCGGCTATGATCCGCGCCGTTTCGGCAGCGGTAGCTTTATGGCAATGGACGTTATCGGCAGAAAATTCGGGCGGGCATCGGCTGGTATGTGCCGGGTGGCAGCACGATGACGCTCGCCAAGGTCGAAGGGGCCCCGGCGCTGGCGCGCTGGACGGGCCGCATCTCACTCTTCTCGCTCGTACTCATTGTATTCGCCATAGCCGGCCATCGCTTTTTCGGAATGGCGACGCCGGTGCTGCTGGATCTGCTCAAGGTCGCATTTGCCGGTGTCCTGCTTAGTCTCGTCACGGCACTGATTGCCGCCGTGCACGTCTGGCGCCATGGCGGCAGCGGCGGTGCGCGCATCGTCGTGTCGCTCGCGATCGGGCTGGGTATCCTCGCCTGGCCACTGACGCTGCTTCCAGATGTGCAGCGATTGCCGATGATCAACGATATCACCACCGATACGGTCTCGCCGCCGGAGTTCACGTCATTGGCTGATGTGCGGAGTGCCGCCGGCCGCGCTGCCTATGATGCGACTGGCTTCGCTGCGCTTCAGCGCAAATCCTATCCTGATATTGTGCCGATGGACGTCAACCGTTCGGTCGAGGAGACGTTCGATCTCGTCGTCGACGCCGTGCGCCGTCAGCGCATGCGCATCGTGCGCGAGACGCCGCCGGGGGATGAGAATGGTCGAGTAGGCAGCCTGGAGGCAGTCGACCGCACGATGATCATTGGCTTCAACGACGATGTGGCGATCCGGGTGACGGGAGACGATACCGCGTCCCGCGTCGATATCCGTTCAGCGTCGCGCTATGGCCGCCACGATCTTGGCCGCAATGTCGAGCGAGTTCGCGGGCTTATGCGCGAGATCGTCGGCCGGCTGGAATCGACCATTCCCGGTGCGGCCGAGAACCGCCGCAAGCGTGCGCGACCGGAGAAGGGCCGAGGCAGCACGGAGCCTACCGCGCGGAAAGGCGCTGATCGAAAGAGAGCGGACCCTCGCCGATAACGATTTCGCGCTCGATCAGATGCTCGACGTGCGCCATCACCGAAAGGAGGGCGGCCGTGTGCAGCTTGGGATCGAGATTGTCGTAGATGAGCGCCGCCACGTCGCGCACCGTCTGCCGCCCGTCGCGGATGGCGGCCACGATGGCCTGCTCGCGCCAGCGCCGGTGCAGGAGGAACGCCTTGACCATTCGCGGTGCCTCATCGATCCGGCCGCCGTGGCCGGGAAGGTAGAGGCCTTCGCGCCGTTCGAGCAGCAGTTGGAGCGAGGCGAGATAATCGGCCATGCGACCTTCCGGCGGTGCGACGACGGTCGTGTTCCACGCCATGACATGATCGCCGGAGAACATGATGTCGCGTCCATCGAGCGCAAAGCACAGATGATCAGGCGCGTGTCCGGGCGTATGCAGCGCGGTGAGCGTCCAATCGGCGCCGATGACCTCGTCGCCGTGCTTCAGCTCGATGTCAGGGCTGAAGTCGATATCGACGAACTCCGTACCTGACGGGCTGCTCTCGATCTTGCCCCGTTCCGCAGTCGTCCGCATGTAGCCGCACGTCACGGCGCCCGTCGCCGCTTTGAGGGCCTCTGCATTGTCGACGTGGTCGCGATGGGTATGGGTAATGAGGATGTGCGTTATGGGGCGGCCGGCAGCCACCTTCAGGATGTCGTCGAGATGCTTGTCGTCGCGTGGGCCAGGGTCGATGACCGCAAGCTCCGTCGAGCCGACGAGATAGGTATTGGTGCCCTTGAACGTGAATGGTCCAGGGTTCTCGCAGACCAGACGTACGACGCCCGGTCCCAGCCCCGACGGCACGCCGTAGTGGAAGTTCATCTGCGTCTTGAACTCGATGCCCATGGTTTGCGCTTTGAGCCTCCGACTTCCCGGTTGGCGCACAGGCCCTCGGGGACGGCGACCCGTATCAGGCTTTGTCCACGAGTGCCAGACCTGGGGTCTGCTGACCGCCGCATGCCAGTGGGCGGGGGGAGGTTGTAGGAAACGCCAACTGTGCCTCGAAGGTGGAGTTCTCAAGAACGATGGAGCTTGACCGCGCGACCAGCGTCAACGCGCTTGTCCGGCGGACGTCTTGAGCGCAGCAAAAATGCCATGCGCGAAAAGCATGGTGCTCCGAGTGTGATATTGTTGCGTATTCGATGTCTGGTTTCCAGGCGTGGGGTGCGCAACGGGGATAGCGTTCGTCCGTGCAGTGGATCGGCAGTTGTCATGCCGTCGTCGTAGCGCAGACAACCACGCGATCGACACCAGGTTTGTGGCTGTAGATCCGCATGCGGCGCAATGAGCCCGCCGGCAACGTTGCAATAGGCGAAGGGGCCGATGACGACTGAATTGATTCTCACACTCAACGCCGGCTCGTCTTCGATCAAATTCGCGCTCTATGAGGCGCACGAACCGATGCGTGTCGGATTGCGCGGACAGATCGAGAGCATCGGTGGTGCGGCAAGCCTTCAGCTGAATGCGATCGGTGCGCCCAAGCAAGTGCGCCCTGTGGACGTTACCGATCACGCCGCAGCGCTGAGCGAGATCTTGAAGGTGGTCGGTTCTGCGTCAGGTGGCGCTCGGGTCATCGCGGTAGGGCATCGCATCACCCATGGTGGCCCCGATTTCTCCGGCCCGCAGGTGCTCGACAGCGCGAGCCTCGACAGACTGCGGCGCTTCATCCCGTGGGCGCCGTTGCATCAGCCCTACAATCTGGAAGCGGTCGACGGCGCCGCGCGTGTCTTTCCGGGAGCCATTCAGGTGGGCTGTTTCGACACTGGTTACCATCGTGGTCATCCCTGGGTTTCGGATGCCTACGCCCTGCCGCGCCGCTATTACGATGCTGGCCTGCGCCGCTATGGTTTCCACGGTTTGTCTTATCAGTCTGTGGTGGCGCAGCTGACGGACATCGACCCGAACCTCGCCAATGGCCGCATCGTCATCGCGCACCTTGGCAATGGCGCGTCCATGTGCGCGGTGAAGGGCGGCCGCAGCATCACTTCGACGATGGGGTTCACCGCGCTCGATGGTCTCGCCATGGGAACGCGCTGCGGTGTGATCGATCCCGGCGTGCTTCTCTACCTGCTGCAGGAGGAAGGACTGACGGCAGATGCACTCTCACGTATGCTCTATCGCGAGAGCGGGCTGCTCGGGCTATCGGGTCTGTCGAGTGACATGCGCGAATTGGAGGCTTCACAGTCGGGCCCGGCACGCGAGGCCATCGATTATTTCGTGCATCGCATCAGGGTTGAACTGGGTGCGCTCACTGCGACGCTCGGAGGTCTCGATTGCCTCGCTTTCTGTGGTGGCATTGGCGAGAACTCAGCAGAGGTCAGAAGCCAGGTCTGTCGCGATTTGGATTGGCTCGGCATCGCGCTTGACGACGCGGCTAATCGCGAAAGCCAAATGCGCATCGGCCTTGGACGCACGCCGGTGTTTGTCATTCGCACCGACGAGGAAGGTGTCATTGCACACGCGGCAATGTCGCTACTGACGCGATGAGGGACGGGCGGGTATCACGACAGAGCCCGTCCCGCGTTCGTCTCACCCTTTGCCTTCGCGCACCAGCGCTTCATAGTCCTCCTGGCTGATCAACCCACCTTCCGCTTCTGCGCGCTGTTGGTCGTGGGCTGACAGGACGTCCTGGAGGCCATCGATGCGCTTCCATGCCGGTAGCGGGGCCTGTCCCTGGTCGTCTGGCACATAGGGTGAGGCTTCCACGCGGGCCATGCGGTGGACGTAGCGCGGGCAATTGACGAAGACCTGTGCCACGTGTGCGCGGACGAGAAGCTGGGCACCTGGGAACGCAGCCAGCAGCGCTGCATCGTCGCTGAGTTCGGCGGTTGCTTGCACGCGCGTCCGATGTGGCCGCTCGAAATCAACAAACAGCATGCCGATCCGCTGGCTTGCCGCAATGTTTCCCATCGACAGGAACATGCCGTTGCCGTCGTAACTTGGAAATACCAATGTCTTGTCGTCGAGCACGCGCACAAAGCCGGGTGCGCCGCCCTTGTAGGAGACGGTCGGCCATCCTTCGGCATTGACGCTCGACAGGAAGAAGAAGTCACGCGTGCCGATGAAGGCCTTGTCGTTGTCGGTGAGCGTGTCGTGGATGATCGCCTGCGAGACGGTGTCGGCAAGGCTGCGCGTGCCGAACCGGTCCTGCAGCTGGCGCTGGTGTTGGCGATAAAGAGCATCTGACATGAGTGGAGCATCCTTCCCGGGATTGCGTTTCGCCGTCCGTCGTTCGCGGTGCGGGCGGTCATGGCAAGGATGGTAGGTGTCGAGCGGGAGGCAGGCAACGCAACGCTGCGCGAGCGGGCACGTGCGCGGTGACGTCATCGCGCTTGTTCGTGATCAGACCTGCGGCGGGAGCGTCCCGCTGACAAGGAACGATGGAGATGTTCTGAGGAAACTGGTCGGAGCGGGGAGATTCGAACTCCCGACCCCTTGCTCCCGAAGCAAGTGCGCTACCAGGCTGCGCTACGCTCCGCCCGACCGTTTCAGGTGACGCGCGGCATGGGGTGACATGCCCGTGAAATCCGCCACCAGATGCCGTCGCGCCTCGCAAATAACGTGGGAGGACGCGCCGGCCGCCTTGCGGGTCATCCCTTGTGGGAGGGCCAGGAAGGCTTGTCACAGAATAACGCCCGCCGCGGCACCGGTTTGAGCCGACCCGCGCGAGCGAGGCGTCCTTATAGCGTCGCGCCTCGCCGCCCGCAACCCGCCTCGCGATCGCAGGCTCGCGGCCGGCGCAGGGGCCTTACGGGTCCATTTTCCCACCCGCATGGGCTGGGACCGAGACGGCGAACTCTTGGTCAATACGTGCCCAGTTGCCGAAAACGATGCTCATCGCGGTGATCGAGGAACGGCGTACTCGCACAAAGCGCTGCTTCGGGTGGCTGATACAGCAATTGCAACCCAGATTCTCACAATTGCGAGATTTTAGGGCAATCAAGCAGCGTTTCTATGCAAACCGGGCCACGCCCGCGAATTAGGGCGTTTTCAGATGGAATTTCCGGGGGCGTGATATGGGCTGAGCCGCATCAGCCACACTGTAGAAAGTAATATTCCGTATTTGAGCGGATAGCCATTGGCCGGGACGTGGCGATCAGCTTTTCAGTTGCCCGCAGTTTGGCAGATAAATCCATATTGCGACAGTCAGAACACGATGGAAAAACTGTCAATTCCATAGTCCAATTGTATATTTTAAGCCATTCGGGATTGAGTGGCGGCAATATTCACGATCCAGCAAACAAGTCTAAAGTCTGCGTTTTCCAATTGTCGCGAAAACCATGACTTGATAGGCAATTTGGGTCTTCATAGGGATTGAAATATGCTATAGGCACGGCTGAGCGGAGCGCTGGTCACGTTGCAGCACTCCATCGCGTGTGGATTTTTCAAAGTAGAAGAGCGTCTCATGAGGAAGAAGAGAATGCCGTCGGTAGTGAATGTCGACAAGCTTTCACTAAAGGACCTGAACGATCTTGAGGCAAAGGTCGCCAAGGCCAAGGCCAATGCCCGCAACAAGGCGAAAGGTGATGTGAAAGCCAAGATCGACGCGATCCTGGCGAGCAGCGGCTTCACGATTGCCGATCTTTATCCGGTCGCTCGTGCTGTGCGCGGTCGCGGCACCAACAAAGCGGCAAAGTTCGTCAATCCTGACAATCGCTCAGAGACGTGGACCGGGCGTGGCCGTAAGCCGAACTGGCTGGTTGCGAAATTGGGCAAGGGCGCAAAGCTGCAAGACTTCGCGGTTTGAGCCGGTTCAACGTAAGGCCCATTTTTTTGCTCGCAGTCTGACTGCGACGCGGCAGAACGGCACGGCGCAAACGCCCGTGCCGTTTTCTTTTTGAGCCGCAAAAGACTGTTTCCAAGAAAAGGCGCCCGCGCCTTTGGCAGGCGCGGGCGCGGCCGACATCCCGGATAGGGAGCCGCGGCGCCCGGGGGGATGCGCGCGCGGCCTCGGGGCGGCATAGGAGCGGGGAGGGGGCCGCTCCAAGGGTGGCGATCACGGGCCGGCCGGGGGATCAGCGGCGTGCGGTCCGGATCGTCTCGTCAACGGCGGCCGTCGATCGCACAAACCTCCTTTCCTGATCTGAACAGGGCCGCCGACGACGGCCAACGCTTGGCTAGGCGCCCGTTCAAAATTGAAATCGAAGTCTCGCATTCGGCGAGGACGGGCCTGCGTGGCCCGTACAACCTGTGGGTCGCCGCGATTTGAGGTTCGGTTCAAGCTGAGAGTGATTTTTTCGGAGGGAAGCCCAGGAGTCTGGGGTGAAGCCCGCCAGGCGACCTAGCGAATGCGTGACGAGGCGGCTGCACCGGGACTTCGGAGCCGCTGGGGCGGTGCGGCCCTGAGGGCGTCACAGGGCTGACGCTATCGGGCGCCGCTGCCGGCGCCGTGTCGGCTCAAGGCCCGACGATCCACCGGATCAGAGCATTCCAGGTTGAAAGCAGCAGCACATCGAGCGCTGCCAGCCCGATGAAGCTCCACGTGATCACCCCGCGCGCCTCCTCGGTGAACGGGCTGCCGAGCGCCGTGTGATGGATGAGCAGTGCAAAACCGAGCGCGGCGAGGGCCGTGAGGGCGAAAGCAACCTCGGTGAACTGGCGGGCGCGATGATGGACCGACGAGGTTTCTTCAGAACTACGCGACACGTACTTATCCTGCCATACAAACTCGAGCACGCCATTGAGGATAGACGAGCGCGTGTCGCACATGAAGCAAGGATTTACCGATTGGTAACCACGACCAGCTCGGCCAGCCGCGCATTGATGCAGGCGCGATCATCAGGGAAACCGGCGGCGATCCACCACGTTTCAAAAGCCTCGATGACCACGCCGATCTGCGGCCCTGCGGGAACGCCGAGAGCGATGAGGTCGCTGCCGCTGATCGGCAGCTTCGGTGGTGTCCAGGTTGCGGCGGCGTCGAGCAGGGCGGTTTCAGTTTCGCGGTCGCGCGCCGCATCGGGGGCCGTGCCCTGTGCCGCCTGTCGGGCCCAGGCGAGCAGCAACCCGTCGGTCGCAGCGCGATTGCCGTGGCGATAGACGAGGCCATGGACCAACTGAGGCGTGGGGTAAGTTCCGACGAGGGATGCGACGTGCGCAGCTCCTGACAAACGGTCGGCTTCCGAATTCGATAGTCGCAAGCGCTGTTTCAGGCGCGGTACGTCTTCGGCAGAGGAAACCGCGAGAGCAGCAAGCCGCAGGACGGGATCGGGCACTGCCGTCCCATGCACGACCGCCAGCGCTTGGTGGGCTTGCGGTTCCATCGCCACCAGTGCGCCAAGCGTGGCGATATCGCCAGGCCTGCCGACGAGGTCGTCGATGAAACCGTGTGGAGCAATCTGGCGGATGACTGCGAGCGCGGCTGGCGCCTTCAGCAACCGATGCAGTTCGTGGTGGATACGCTCCGCCGACAGCCGCTGCAACCCGGCACGCTCGGAGATGCATGCGGCGAGGCCCGTCTCATCAAGGTTTCGGCCAGAATACTGCGCTGAGAAACGGAAAAAACGCAGGATGCGAAGATAATCCTCCTGGATGCGCGCGTGCGGATCGCCGATGAAGCGCACGCGGCGAGCAGCGATGTCGGCGAGCCCGCCAACCGGATCGAAGAGAACGCCGCTGCGGTCACAGTAGAGCGCGTTGATCGTGAAGTCGCGGCGCCGGGCATCCTCCTGCCAGTCGTCCGTGTAGGCGATGGTGGCGCGGCGGCCGTCCGTTGCAACGTCACGGCGCAGGCTCGTCACCTCGAAGGGGATTGCGTTGACGACGATCGTCAACGTGCCGTGATCGATCCCCGTTGGCACAACCTTGAGGCCTGCGCGGCGGGCGGCTTCGGCCACTTCATTGGGGGGAGCGTCAACTGCGAGATCGATGTCGCTCACGTCTTCGCCGAGCAGCGTATTGCGTACGGTGCCGCCAACCGCGCGAACGGCGATGCCGGCTGCCTGCAAGGCATCGAAGACACGCTGTGTCGTCGTTGTGGTCAGCCATGGGGCGTCGGCCAGAAGTGGGTGTGGCTTCTGGCTCGAGGGCTGGTGTGGCGGCACTGGCGGTTTCGTCGTCATTAGAGGTGCAAGATACTCGTGCTTGCGATTGGGTGGCCCCGA
>JACKJI010000018.1 GCA_020638035.1 Hyphomicrobiaceae bacterium | reverse complement strand
TATCACGGGTCTCACCCCGGCTGATCTTCTGTCGCCGACGCTGATCAAAAACTTCCAGGTGGCGTTCGGTTCAAGTTCGCGGCCTTCCGCAAACGAGTGGGCGCGTGCCCTTATGGAACATCGCCTGATGCTGGCTCCGTGTCTCGCAAACACAAACCACGCCATTCCTTCCGGCGCACCTTCCTGTCCCTGGTGTGCGATGGAAGCGAAAAAGCTTCCCAAGCTTTTTGCCCATTCGCCCAATCCGGCGGTACGAACACAGACGACTGCCACTCCGGCGGCGACTTCGCCCGTAGCTCCTGAGCGCTCATTCTCCGGGGCGTGCCTGTCGGTTTCATTCAGGATCGTCTGGCTCTTATTGCGCGTGGCGCTGAAAGTTCTGCTCTTGCCGCTGCCGGCTCTTCGGTCCTTGGCTCTGAAGGTGCTCAAGACCATCGCTGACTACGTGAGCGAGGTCATCGCATCCGTTGTCGAGATGATGATCGATGCGGTTCGTCAAATGATTGCAGCAATCAGCAGCGTCATCAAAGTGACCATCGAAGTGATCTGGGACCTGACCTGGCTTCTGATCGTCGCCTCGCTCAAGGTCGGTGTTCCGCTGGCGATCCTCTTGGTCTTCATCGAGGTTTTCGGCAAGTGACAGCGGGAATCGAACCAGGACTATGCCGATGTCCTACATGATCGCAGCACTCATTGCGCTGTGGCTGGGCATTG
Source organism: Hyphomicrobiaceae bacterium (assembly GCA_020638035.1). Classification (GTDB taxonomy): domain Bacteria; phylum Pseudomonadota; class Alphaproteobacteria; order Rhizobiales; family Hyphomicrobiaceae; genus JAEUMD01. The sequence continues at coordinate 40,023 of JACKJI010000018.1, read as the reverse complement.
TGATCGGGCGCCAGAAACGATGGTCGCGTTGGCACGGACCCGTTGGTGCGGTCATCACCGTACCAATCGCCATGTGGCTGGGATTTGACGCGGCTCTTGCAGTCCTCGCACCATTAGCACTCGCGATCGGCTTCGCTGTGGTTAGGTTGTCGTCCAGTTAAAGCGGCATTGGCTTTTTGCAGCTGACACTGACACGCGACAGCCGCTGCGGCTGACGCAGGATCTTGGCTTTTACGCGCGCGAGGTTTTCTTTGCCGTACAGTTCAACGGCATCACGCATCACGCGTTCGTGGTCATAGGAACAGAAGCGAGGATAGCGCAGAATCGCTCCAACGATTTCTTCTCGCGCATGCCCCGTGTACGCATCGCACGCCTGAGCAACCACACGAGCGTGGTCGTACGAGATAAAACGGGGAAACATGATGATAGCGGCACGGATCGCATCTTCCTGGTCATCGCCATAGACGCTGCACGCGCCTTCAAGAACGCGTGCATGATCAAGGTAACCGAACGGCGGGAAACGGAGCATGTTTGCTTTGATGTGGTCATCTTGAAGTTCTGGATAAACACGATTAACACGCACCAATGCCTTATCAAGATCAAGCGCCGCAAGGGTCGCATCCGACAAAATGAGCTTGATAGCGTCTCAGCGAGCTATAGGCGAAAAAAAAGACATAATGCGTGCCAGCACGTTTTCGTGACGAAGCCCCGCAAAACTTGGTTGTCTCAAGATGGCTCGGATGATTTTGGAGCGCGGTGCCCCACGGTAAATATGCTCCATATGTCTCATGACACGAGCGTGATTTATAAGTGCAAATGTGGGTTGCTTGACGAATGCTCTTGCAATTCGTGCTCTTCTCTCACGTCCATACACCCTCGCTGCCTTATCCAGGGCTGACGCCAGATCACACGCCGCCAGGTCAGGGCAACGCAATATGGCATCAGCGAGAGATTGTTGATCAGCCAATCACAATGCACGACATCCCTCATCGAGAACGCGTTTGTGGTTACGATCAAGGAAGTGCGGATGCGATTTGCAAATGCCTTTTATTGTTTCGAGTCGCGTTCAATAAAGGCGTGCTGTTGCACCGGTTGAAACGCGTCAATGTTCCTTGGTGACAGACATGCAGGGCTAGTCTTGAATAAACAACCTGCATTCGGCATTGTATTCAGTCCGGGACAACAGTCAGAAATCCAGGTCTATATCTCCCAAACTAGTGTAATTTTCATACGTTCAATCTGTAAAATAACAGGACCGTTTCTTGAAAACATGTTCACGTCATCACGATCCATTGGTTCCAGCGGTATCATTTGAATCACGCCAAACTTTCAGGCTTGCGTTGTAGAAAAATAAAAACTCTCTTGACGCAGAGTAGCCATTGTTATCCCAATCGTACATAATAATACGCATGCTGCATCCGTCGTCGTCTCAACAAAGGCTAATGATGTCGGCTTCCGGTACCGTCGTTGTTGTTCATCTGTCTGCTTTCGGCGCATAATACATCCTGCTTCCATCATCGCTGGTAGCGGCAGCTATCGCACTGTCCACATAGGACTTTGTCGTAAGATTTTCTCATTGCACTGGATCCGCTGCCGTCACGTTGCCGCTAACGTAAAGATCGCCGGCAATACTCCAGTTTCATGAAGGTGGTGGCGCCGCACTGGTCGGACAATTTCACGCACAACGTTGAAACGTTAGCCAACGGATGTCGCCAGCGACATCGAGCTTAGTAACTGGAACTAGCTATCCTGATACCTACATTTTCTGTATTCGTATTGAGATATTTGCGCCACTTGCCGTCCAAAGCTGAGCACCAGATCCAAAAACTGAATCGACGTAGAATTTGGTAGCCAGATGATTTCACGTCGTCGGGTTGGCCGCTGACACAGTCCCCGATACAGCCACGTTTCATCCACTGATATTGAGCAGATTCGCCGCTTCGAGAGTCAGGTCCACGGTTCCTGCGCCGTTACCCCACCCAAAGAACGCCCCGCGCGCGTTCGAATTATTACGTACTTCAAAATACCCGTAGTGCGTATCATCCGTTGTTCTTGCTGTGTGCTGGAGATTTGTCGCCGAGATTGCGGCGCGCCCATTAATCGTTACACCGCCATCAAAACGACCAATACCGTTGACGTGAAACAGTGCTGAAGGTGCTATACCGATCCCAATCTGCGTACCAGTGTCACGGATAATGGAACTTCAAAGTGCCATTGGCCCAGTGAAACGGGCGAGATATCCAGTGTTCCCGCTTCCGCCAACTGTTGATCCGGACAGAGCAACAACAGAAGGATCGAAACAGTTGTTTCCCGACCCGTCACAATACTCAGTGGCACCAATGCTCCCGACCACATCGAGCTTCAAAGTCGCCGTGTCAGGTGTGGCTCCAACGCCGACCTGCGTGCCGGTATCATAGATGGTTCCGTTGACGAGTTGACCTCCAAGACCACCGCTCCATCTCAGAATGCGGCCGTCGCTACGCGTCCCAAGCGCTTTCATCACAGCGTTGGAGATTTTCCCGCTTTCATTGAACATCTTGGCGAGAACGTATCCAATCTGCCCTTTGGGCTCGGCTACGCCGCTCGGCAATCAGCTATCGTTACTCTGGATATTGGTAATCTTGTTCAGCAGGTTCGACAGGTCCTGGCTGTTGGAATCCACGTCTCAGTGGGTAGCCGGCATGACTGCAAGGAGAACGAGCGCTACCGCTCACGTCATTAATGGTTTCATGAAAGGAAATTTGAAAATAAACACTTCGATTATAGCATTCATTGCACCATTTGGCAATTTTTGGGTGCCGCACTTACTTCAATTCTCTTGACGAACACCTGAAATGTATTCCCACTGACAAAGTGAGCTACAGCTTCGGGTTCAACCATAACGAGATGAGCGCCCAAGTGCCAGCAACGAACGCGAGGAACAACAGCACATTCAAGACGTCGCCCAAACGGCTATCGCCAATCTTGCCTTTGCAGTGCGGACATTCGTAGTGACTGATCTCAGGGTCGCTGTCGATGACGAGTTCAACGGGCTCGGCGAGGACTTGCGTTTTGCAATAGCCGCAGTAGGCAGGCAGCGATTCATCAAACATGGAAATTGCACCTTGTCCTTCCATCTGACATCTTGCCGACAGCATGTCTGGTCGACACTAAATGTGCCCATGGAAGACGGCCAGTGTGTGTCACAGCTTTATTCCTGCTCGCTGTTCTGTCCGTCCAGACCTTCGGTCAGACGGTAGAGCGTTGAACGGCTGATCCCATACTTGCGGGCAAGGTCGGCGCGATTGATCTGCGGGCTTTGCCGCCACATGCGGATTTCCGATATTTGGTCGTCTGAGAGCTTGCGTCGAGCCCCGAACTTTACCCCATTGACTTTGGCGCGCGCGATGCCGTCGGCAGCACGCTCCTTGATGAGGTCGCGCTCGAACTCGCCGATGGCGGCCAACATATGAAACAGCAGTCGTCATGTCGGTGTCGATGTATCAATCGCCTGATCAAGAACGACGAGGTCGACCTTCTTGGCTTCCATTTGTTTTGTAAGGTCGGCAAGGTCACGGACGGAGCGGGCAAGCCTATCAAGGCGTGTCACCACGAACTGATCGCCCTCGCGCATGAAGGCCAACGCATTGGCAAGTTCGCAGCGCTCCGACTTCGTCGCTCAGGACTTCTTCTCCTGGAAGATCTTCTCCGCTCACGCGGCTTCGAGCTTGCCGATTTGCGTTTCGAGGTTCTGCCCCGTCGTCGAAACGCGGGCGTATCCGATTTTCATGTGTCAAATGTCTTTAGGGATTATGAGACCAAGGCCTGGGACACGATCTGAGACACAGTGTAATGGCGATTCCGAAATCCGCAAATCGTGTTTCAAAAACTGTGGTTTGAGAGACAGCAAAACAAATTTTGTGCCTGGCTCTTTCCAGTCTAGCGGGCGCGCCGCCTCCGCAAGGTCGGAGCGTCGCTCCTTCCTCCTCCGCTGCGCTGCGGCCCCTGTATCGTCTTGCCCGTTCTCGATTGAGGGTGCGGCGTCGTCACAGAGCCCGCTTTGCGCCTTGGCCGCTGAAGGCAGCACGACAGTCGTGCGCCGGCATGGCCAAGGATGCCACTCATGTCACAACGGTTCGACATTCACGAGGAAATCACCAACCGCATCATCGCAGCTATCGAGCAAGGAACGGATGCGTTCAAACTCCCCTGGCATCGTCCAGCAGGGTCGATCACGCGGCCGAAGAACATTGCGTCCGGGCAGCTCTATCGCGGCATCAATGTCGTGACGCTCTGGGTCGAAGCGCAGGTCCGTGGTTTCTCCGTTCCGGTGTTCGGCACCTATAAGCAATGGCAGGAAGCCGGTTGCCAAGTGCGCAAGGGCGAAAAGGCGGCGCTCGTTGTCTTCTACAAGGAATACGCGGTCGAACCAGAACCCGATAATGACAGCGATGAGGGTAAGCGGTGGGTCGCCAAGGGATACTGGGTGTTCAATGCGGAGCAGGTCGACGGATACACGCTGCCGGATGCGCCGCAAGTGTCACCCATCGAGCGTAATGCCCGGGTCGATGGTTTCATGATCGGGACCGGGGCCGTGGTTCATCACGGCGGACAATCGGCGCACTACGACGTCAAGGCCGATCACATCCAGATGCCCGATGAAGGGCTCTTCACCGGCACGGATACATCGAATGCGACGGAGGCCTACTACTCGACTTTGCTGCACGAGACGGTTCACTGGACCGGACACAAGAGCCGGCTCGACCGCGAGCTGGGTCTGAGGTTCGGCAAGGATGCCTACGCGGCGGAAGAGCTGGTTGCCGAATTGGGTGCAGCGTTTCTATGTGCCGACCTTGCCGTGACACCGATGCTGCGCGACGACCACGCCCAGTACATCGACCACTGGCTGAAGATCATGAAGGGAGACAAGAAAGCCATCTTCACCGCCGCCGCCAAGGCCAACCAGGCGCTGGAGTACCTGCACGGGTTGCAACGGGTAAAGGCTACGTGATTGGACGCATGAGACCCCGGTTCCGGTCGGGGTCTTTCGTTGAAGCTATGACGTAGTCAATTGAGTGTCAGGTATACATTTTAGGCGCCAATGCATCCCGCAACGTGTTGCGTTCTATCAAGCGAGAGAACTTCCGGTAATCCGCGTGGGTCCGTTGCCAGCGACCGGCCGCTATCGACATATGCACGCCAGCGCCTTGTGAAAGTTTTTCGATATCATCATTCGAAGAATAGGTGCTCCAAACAATTTCTTCGAGTAGCGATGACGGTATCAGACTCTCTTGAGCAAGCTTATCGGCTTCCATCTCCCGCACATCTTCGCTTTCAATATCCAAGTCGTCGAAAAACGCTGCTCCATCTTTCTTGAGCAGCTCAAAATGCAGCGCAATGTGGGATAGCTCATGAAGCAAAGTGAACCAAAAATTATCGACGCGATCATGACGTAGCGTAAGTGCAACCAAGGGAACGTTTCCAGCAATTACCATTGCTGCACCGTCCAAAAAGGTACCCGGCAGCGTTGGATTGATCACCATTGCGATCCCGCTCTCTGCCAAGAAATTTTTTACTTCGACAGGACCTCTTCTACGCGCGCTCAGTTGGGCTATTTTTCTAAGTGCATCACTTGTCAAACTACCAGGATTATATCGCGCTTTGGGTTGTGCCTCTGAAGCAATCAACATGGTCGATGCCTGCCACATCAGCAGGGCCGTAACGTCTGTCTTTGCGCTAGTACGCGTAGTGCGAGTGCGCCTGGCAAGCAACGCTGGTTTTGCTTGTTCACCAAAAGCCCGCGTCACAAATTCAGCGGCATTACTCTGTGCAACATTGAAGCCGATTGCCGCTAACTTCTTCAATACCGGGCGAGAGACTTCTAAGGGTGCGGCCTCATAGCCTCCCGTCTTTCCAATTAAAGATTCGTAGGGAATGGAAAGTCCCTGATGCAAAGATCGGATGTGGTCTAAAGACAGAGAGCGCTTTCCCGAAAGGATCTCAGATACTCTTGCTCGGGTGCCCAGAAATGGTTCTAAATCGCGCGGCGATAAATTTCTTTGCTCCATGCGATGCTGTATGGCTGCCAACGGACTCGGTGGGGAAATCGCAAATTGATGCTGTTCGTAACGCTCAAGCACCGCAGTGAGCACTTCTATATCGTCTGATTTTGATCCATCACCATTGGAAGATATCAACGCCTTCAGCTGTTTCTTCGCTAACTGATGTTGTTCAGCCGAGCGTATTGGCTTGATTTTCATGACCTCCCCCTCAACAGAACGCCACATTTATCATCGTTGCGGCAGATGTTCGGCCGGCAACATTCTATCAGCAGGGCACCTGTGCGGAAATCGACGACGCAGTCTACAGCTATCGAACAAGGCGCAAGATTGAAGGCAACTTGTTGCGCACCATTAAACGTAGCCGACGGATAATCCCGAGCCATTGAGCTTGCGTCCTTCCAAGTTTGTACCGCCAGCTCGGATACAAGAGCTCTCAGTGCTTCGCTCGCATGGCAGTCCATCCGACTCGCAATGAAGGCATCGACTTCATCGAGCCCAACAACATGCATAGTTCTGTACCCCGACAAGAGATCGCCAATGAGTGGTCCCATATTGGGATCAACGATCTTGACACCCGCCCGATTCTCGGTCACCACTATATTTGCTCCCGATATGGGAGCATGATTTGGGCTACCAACGCAATCGAGCGATTGCTCACGCCTAGGTAGCGGCGGAAAAATAGAGAGATGATCATGATTTACGCGATCAACTATGACCTCAAGAAACCTGGCCAGGACTACGCTGCCCTGTATGAGGCCATCAAGGCATGCGGCACCTGGTGGCACTATCTCGGCTCAACTTGGCTCGTCGACACGACCATGAATGCTTCGGGGATCTGGCAGAAACTTGCACCGCACGTCGACAAGAATGACCGTGTTCTCGTGATTGGTGTTACGCGCGACTATCAGGGTTGGCTTTCCCAAGATGCCTGGGACTGGATCAATTCCCGCTCATCCAAACTGGCTGCCTGAGGAGTCAATCCATGCGAGTGCAGGGTGCCGTTATCCGCGAGCAGGGCCTGACTTTCGCAGTCATCGTGGTCAAGCCCCGCGTCATCCAAAATAGTTCAACCGCCGCCGAAACGATGCGGAGCTTCACTCCTGTTTTTGGTGTTCCAGTTGTGCTGATGGCTCAAGATAGCCGGGGCCGTCCAACATATTACGGTAGACCCGACATTGCGAAATTCATGGCGTCAGTACCAATCCACGCCGTCCCTTGGCGTGAGTATTCAATCAGCTGAAGCTCGTCAAAGGTGTCAGGGTTTCCCGGATCAAACAATGATGGAGAAAATTGATGTCAAACGACCGCACTGTATATCGCCGCGCCGATGGCGCATGGGTCAACAAGCGGAACGATACCGATAGAGCGTCCAGCCTTCACAAGACCCAGAAGGAAGCAGAGGGAACTGCGAGAGAGATGCTCCGAAATCAAGGAGGTGGAGAGCTTACGACCAAAGGTCTCGACGGGAAGATCAGGAGCAAAGACACAATCGGAAAGTCCGACCCTTTCCCGCCGAAGGACAAAGAACACTGAGTTTTCGTGCCTCAGTTTCTGTCCGAGACAGCATTTCAGTCCGGCATCATGTTTTCTTTTTCACCCGCAATCTCGTCGCGATCGTGTGCTTTGGTCGGCCTCCACGATGGAGGTATGACATGGAGATCACACGGCGTTCATTTGCGGCAGGTGCCACTGCTTTGGCGGCGACGGCGGCGGTTCCTCTTCCCGCATTCAGTCTGGAAATTGATCCTGAAGCCTTGCTGAGCCCAGAGGTCGCGGCAGGTCGAGCAAAATTCCGCCAGCTCTTTCAGGCGTGGTGGGACGCAGCACAGCGGGCCGACGCGGTCGATGAGGCTTGGGATGAGACCATCCACGGAAGACGTGCCTGGACCGAAGCGCACGAGGTCGCGGAAAGAGCACACCGCCAAATCTTCTATCGCTATTACGACCATAAAGCCTGGCACGGCCCTGAAGATAGGCGCTTTCAATCGCTCGTAGGCAGGTTGTTGCACGGCAAGATCTATAGCGACGAGACGCTCGATCTGTTGCGCATCACCGAAGAGCAGGCCCACGCCATCACGTCGCCCGATACCATCTACATTTTCCCGTTCTTCGAACCGGCGCAACGTGGCCGTGTCGCGCAGATCTCATGACCGTTTCGGTTGTCTTTGAGTTGCCAACACCGAAATCGGGTTTCTTGGACGATCTCGTCGCGGATATCGTCACCCGTATCGATGCGGGGGTGCCTCCCGTGCGACCGCTCTGGTTCGATGAACCCGGTCTGACAGAGCCGCCGACGAGTATCGCCACCGGCAGACCGTTTCAGGGGACGCTGGCGCCCTTTCTCTCCGAGACGGCGCGAGATATGAAGTGGACCTCGAAATTCTGGGGCACCGTAGCCGACTGGCAGGCACGCGGTTGCTCGTTGCCGTCCGTCGCAACGGCCATCGATCTCAACGACGACCGGCTGCTCAGCGCCGATCAGGTGGTGGGATGCGAAGGGGCCAAGTCGTGTGAAATCATCAAGCCCTTCGATGGCTGGGCGACGCCGATGTATCAACTCGCCAAGCGTGCCCACATCCGTATCGCGTTGGCCGATATCGGGCCGAACTACATGCCGAAGTTTGACGTTATCCGCTTGCCGTCGCCCGAATATGTGTTCGGCTGTGAGGACACAACCCCTGTTGAAGCCTTCCAGATCGCGGGCTTCCACGAGATGATTCACTGGACGGGTGGCAAAAGCCGGTTGCGCCGCTTCAAGGTGTGGAGCCGACGGGGGGTGGCAGTTGAGGAAATCGCCGCCGAGCTGGGAGCGGCGTACTTGTGCCGTAATCTCGGTGTTTCCGCGAAGGTGTCACCGCGCCACGTCGCCTACATCGATCGCTATTGGCGCCAGCTCGACAACGACCCCGGTGCGATGTCAGCAGCAACAGAAATCGCCGAGGCCGCCATCCGGCTGATTTACGAGGAAGCTCAGCACCATCACGAGGCCCGCTATCGATGACGCCAGATGAACGACAGCATATCAAAGACCGCGTCGCCGCAGCCGTTCTAGCCGGGACGACGCTTGCAGAATTGGCCGGGAAGTTCGAGAACCGGACTTTAATGCGCGACCTCCAAGAGGCGGGACTGCACGGATTGCTGGTTCGTATCAGGCTCAACGATGCGCTTGATGTCGTTCCGCCCCACGTCGCAAGGTGCGATGACCAGGAGGGACGCATCGGCTGGTCGTATCCAGTGACGGCTTCAATCTTCGATTTCTCGGTCGAGGCGCCCGTACAAGGTCTGCCTGCCTTACCGAACGCCAACATCGGCATACCGTGGCACTGTCTCGTTCCGGTAAAGCGGCGGAAGCCGTAGCCCCTGTGTCGTCGACGCTTTCAGCCTCCCCCGTCTCAGCCACTAAAACTCGACAAGTAAAATCTCAATTGGTCGCGATGAGAATCGTCGCGTGCCGCTCAATCGCGGATCATCGGGGGCTATGGCGGGGGCTATAAAGAAGACCTCTTTCCAGCGTAAAATATTACCACACGTTTAATTTATTGTTTTCATTGAGGGTTTTGGTACCGCCTTCCCGAATTGAACGGGAGACCTCTAGATCCACAATCTAGCGCTCTAACCAACTGAGCTAAGGCGGCAACCGGCGCCAGGCGCCAACACCGTGCCTGGGCGCGACGCGCGGCCAACGGCAAGGGGTGTGTAAAGCCGGAAGCAGCCCGCGCCGTCAAGTGGAAAACCGCAGTGCGCGGCAAGCGGGTCCGGCCCGTCACAACATCAAGCAAGCCGACATGGTCTTAAGGAAAAAAAAATCCACGTCGGTAGTGATATCTTGCCTTTTTTCCGGCTTGGTGGCGCCCACTGGCGCACGGAGGAAGCACGGACCGGCTCGATCCGAGCGCTCGAGCCCGGCGATCAATCGATCGTTTTGGCCGTCCGGTCCGCAGCTTCCGAAACCATCTGCCCCAAGACCTTGGCCTGGCGCTCGAAGACCTTGACCTGAGCGCTGCCGAATTCGGCCTGCAACCGCAAGAGTTCGCCCATGTCGCGCGCGCCCGCCATACGCAGCGCCATGTCGAACCCATTGAAGATGCTGTCTTCCGCGAGGCCTAGCATCGCGGACTGGATCTCCAGCGCTGAGGCCGCCAGTTCGCCGTTCGTCTTCTCAGCCTGTTGCCCCAGAGCCGCCATCAGTGTGCCGATCTCGCGTGACGCAAGCCGCGCGGTGGCAACCGCCTCTTCCGCCATCTCCCTGAGCGGCTGAGGAATTTCCAAGTCGTCCTGGGCACCGAGAGGCTTTTCCATTGCTCGTCTCCGAACCGTCATCGACGGGGTTAGGGCACGGCTGCGCCCAAAAAGCGACGCCCCAATGAAACTCAGCGAAGTATACTGTCGTGCCGGCGCAATGTGATCACCGAGCGCCCGCGGCGGGCGATTCGACAGTGGATATCCAGGCAGCGCAATTGCTCATAGACGCGGCGAACATGCGGGTCTAACACGTTCCTAATGCGAGAGGTTCCGTGCCGATGAACGACCGCGGAGAGGTTCAGCGCCCGCCTTCGCCGCCACTCTGCGGAGAATTCGGCGCGCGGCTCGCTGCGGCCAGCGGACCGGCGCTGATTATCGCCCCAGGTCCGGCTTGGCTCGTCGCGGCAAATGCCGCCGGGGCGAACCTGCTCGGTCTTGCTGGCGCCTTCGAGGGTCGCGAGATTCCGCTCGACAGCGCGATGCCGGCGATCATGGACCTGCGGCGCACCATAGCCAGGGGACTAAGCGGAAACGCCACACCGACGCCGCTCGTCTTCTGGACGCCAGAGGGCATCGCGCGCCTGCCGTGTCATGTCGAGATCAGCGCCCGTCTGGACACCCATTCCCTTGCCCTGGTCGAGGTGGTCGTCGGCGAGACCCGGGCGTCGGCCGGTTCGGCGGCGCAGACGCAAACCGAAGCGCCACGCCCAGCGAACGGCCTCGATACGCAAGGCGGCAGCGCGGGTGACACCGTTGTGACGCACCAACCGACCGCGCCCGTCAGGATCGAGCTCCCATCACGCACGGAGCAGCCCGAGCACCCCAGGGCTGATGCCCAAAGGCTCGACCGCAATGACGCAACCGCACACCCGCCGACCGCGACCGGGCCAGCGGCACATGCGGGACGTCCGACTGAAAAGGTAGGGCCCGCACCCCACGCGCCCAGCCCCCCCAACACGAACATGGGTGCGCCCACCCGAGCCCCTGTCGGTCCACATCCGGCCGCGCCACCGGCATCACGCAATGCCGCACGCGACCGACCACGCTCGAACGCAGCGGCGCCCCGCAAATCGACACCGGCACATGCACCCGAACCGGCAACATTGACAACAGGAGCCGCACCGCCGCCCCCACCGCCGCAACACCGCAGCGATGACGAAACGCTGAAGGCCATCGCGCGACAGATCCTTGCCGGCAAGCGTGCCGCCTCAGCCCATGCCAAACCGACACCAGCCACAGCGCAGACAGGCTCTTCGGATCGCTTGGCCCGCACGACCGGAGCGACGCGGGCGGCAGCAGCACATTCCTCCTCGCGCGACGTGCGACGGGCCGAGGTGCCGCCGGACCGGACCGAGAATGCCAGAACAGTCGACACGGCGTCGGAGGACGCCGATCAACGGCCCGACGAGCCTCGCCCCAGCGGTGCGCGGCGCGCACTCATCCAGCGCATGGCGCACGAGTTGAAGACGCCGATCAGCGCCATTGCGTCTGCGGCGGAAATCATGAAGGACCAGCGCCTGGGGCCGATCGGCGACCAACGCTATCTGCGCTACGCACACGACATCCATGAGAGCGCGCGTCACGCCCTGGCGGTGATCGAGCGACTGCTGGGCCAGCGTCAGGCAGAGGCCGGTGAAGCCCAGATGTCCTTCACCAACCTCGACCTCAATGCGCTCTCCGCTGCGTTGTTGTCAGGCCTGGAGACAATGGCGCAGGAGGCCGGACTCGCACTCGAAGCTGCACTGGCAAAGCGCTTGCCGCTGGTCGTAGCGGACGCGACATCGATCCGCCAGATCGTGCTGAACCTACTGACCAATGCATTGAAGTTCACGCCACGCGGTGGTCGCGTACGGCTTGCAACGGCGATCGACGAAAACAGGCTGCTGACGTTGACCATCGCCGACACAGGCCCCGGCATGAGCAAAACGGAAATCTCTCGCATATTGGAAGGTGGACGTGCTGGCGGCGACGTGGAATCGACCTCTCCCGCGCCGCGCCGGAGTGGCGGTCTTGGAATTGGCTTGCCACTTGCGCACAAGCTTGCCGCGGCAAATGGTGCGACGCTCGATATCGTCTGCCCGACCGAAGGTGGAACGCACGTAACGCTTGCATTTCCGCCGAGCCGGCAGGTGCCCGTTTAAATCTCCATGTCAGGATCGCCACCCGTTACGCTGAACGGGGCACCACGCATCGCTTGCCGCCAGGCGGTTGCGGCGTCCTGGCACCCTTTCCACGGTCGCACGGAGGCATTAGTGTCGTGCAAGTCTCAAAATCCGTTCGACTGCTGTTGCGGAATGTGACGGATTTCACGATCACCGCACTGGTGTTCTCGATGGAGCGTTTGATTTCCTGACGCAGGTCGGCAAGCGTGCATCGATCCAGAATGCCGGCAAAGATCTGGCCCGGGTTACGGGCCAGCGATTGGTTCCACAACGTTTGGCTCGACACACGAACGCGCACCGCAAAACGCTGTCGAGCCAGCTCCCGCCCTCGCCCTTGGCAAAAGATCTCACAGACACACCAGGACACCTCGATGCCACACCGGCCCCATGCCCGCCTGGCGCTCTTGACGGCAGCCCTGCTTGCTGCTGCGGCCACCACGACAGCAGCCGACAAGGTGGAGCACGCTCCTGAGGCGCAGGCCTTCGTGCATGGAACACCCTCGAAGCCGTCCGAAGCTTGGACATTGGCGGCGGGCGGGCGCCTCTATGACAATTGGTGGGTCGCGTTGGACCGCGCCGAGCCGACCAGCACACATCCCTCTTATCCCGCGTCCGGCAAGGCGAAGGGCGCTGCGACGTGGCGCTGTAAGGAGTGCCACGGATGGGATTACAAGGGGCGTGACGGTCGCTACCGCACCGGCAGCCATACCACTGGCATCATCGGCGTCATGGGTGCGCGCGGACGCGACGAGGCAGATCTCGTTCGCCTGCTGCGCGCTCCCGTCCATGGCTACACGTCCGACATGATGCGAGACGACGAGCTGCTGAGAGTGGCGGCATTCATCAACCGTGGCCTGCACGACATGAGCGACGTGATCGGTGCCGATGACGTGCCCTTGGGAAACGTTGAGCGAGGAAAATCGATCTTCCAGACTATCTGCGCCGCGTGCCATGGTTTCGATGGCCGGCTCATCAACTGGGGTACGGTGGAGGAGCCGTCATATGTCGGCACGGAGGCAAGCCGCCTGCCTGACGAAGTCCTGCACAAGCTGCGCAACTCCCATCCTGGTGCCGCCATGGTCAATCTGCGCGCGTTGCCGCTGTCAGACGCGGTTGATGTGCTAACTTACGCTGCAACGTTGCCGACCCGATGAATATCTCAAACCCACAATCAACAAGCCCACGCGAAAGCGCGGCACAACGATTGGGCCACGGCATTGCACGTATTCGTGCATGGCAGGCGCAGCGTCCCCACAGCATCGCTTGGCTTGTGGCCATCGCCGCAATCCTCTTCTTGATGGCGCTGCCGATCGCCACGACTCTCTGGCTCGCCGTTTCGCCCAAGGAGAACATCTGGCCGCACCTGATGCGGACGGTGTTGCCCGGCTCGTTGATGCAGACGTTGGCGTTGATGGCCGGGGCTGGCGTCTTGACTCTAGTCACGGGCACGGCGGCGGCCTGGCTCGTCACCATGTACCGCTTCCCTGGCCGGGCCCTCGCCGACCGGTTGTTGGTCATCCCACTCGCCATGCCGACGTATATCGTCGCGTACTGCTACGTCGAGCTGCTGGACTATGCAGGTCCTGTGCAAAGCGGATTGCGTGCACTGTTCGGCTGGCAGAGCGCACGCGACTACTGGTTCCCCGAGATCCGCTCGCTTTATGGCGCCATCTTTGTGATGGCCTCGGTTCTCTACCCCTACGTCTATCTGTCGGCACGCGCGAGCTTCGTGCAGCAATCCGTTTGCGCCCTGGAGGTTGCTCGCACGCTCGGGCGCACCCCACTTGCGACGCTATGGGCCGTGGCACTGCCACTCGCACGACCAGCACTTGCCGCCGGTCTGGCACTGGTCCTGATGGAGTGCCTCAACGATCTCGGCGCGGTCCAGTATCTGGGGGTGCAGACGCTCTCACAAAGTATCTACGCAACCTGGCTGCAACGCTCCAACCTCGGCGGAGCCGCGCAGTTGGCGACCGTGATGCTCGTTTTGATCGTACTCATGCTGAGCGCCGAGAGGTGGGCGCGCGGCGGCGCCAAGGTGCACCACACCACCGGCCGATATCGCTCCATCCCGTTCGAGGATCTCACCGGATGGCGCGGCCTGCTGGCCGGATTTCTGGCCGTGCTGCCGTTCGTCATCGGCTTCGTGTTGCCGTTCCTGCAATTGGCACGTCATGCCGTGGTCTATGCCGGTGCGGGGCTCGAGCGCGGCTTCTTCCAGGCTGCCGGCAACTCACTGATGCTGGCGGCTATCAGTTCGTTCGTGGCGGTGGCGCTGGCGCTCGTCGTCGGCTACTCGCGGCGCATCGACCCCAACCGGCTCACACAGCTTGCCGCACGCGCGTCAGGGCTCGGTTACGCCATCCCCGGCACGGTGCTGGCGCTTGGCCTGCTCATCCCGCTGGCCTCGTTCGACAACGCGGTGGACGCGGCCCTCAAATCCACAATCGGCATCTCAACGGGGCTCTTGATCTCGGGCACCATGATGGCGTTGGTACTCGCCTACGCGGTGCGCTTCCTCGCCGTCGCGCTCGGCTCGATCGAATCGGGACTTGATCGGATCTCGCCAAGCCTCGATGCCGCCGCGCGGGCGCTCGGAGAGACGGCACTTTCGACCTTGCGCCGCGTTCACTTGCCGATGCTGCTTCCCGCACTTGGTGCAGCGGCCCTCCTCGTCTTCGTCGATAGCATGAAGGAGCTGCCGGCCACGTTGCTGTTGCGGCCATTCAATTTCGAAACCCTTGCCACGCACGTCTACTCTTTTGCCGCCCTCGAGCAGTTCGAGGAGGCAGCATTGGGTGCGCTGGCCATTGTCGTATCGGGCTTGGTACCAGTTCTCCTGCTTCACACGGCAGTCGCGGGCGGCCGCGCAGGTTCGCGCCGCGGCACACGTAACGATGTTGACTGACATCAGTCGGAGTTTTGACGCTACTCAATGCAGCCGGCGTCCTCGGGTCTAATTATTCACAAATCTTGATATCAGAAAACGACGATACATGGATCGCCCAACGGTCCGACTCGCCGGATCTTTCATGTCGTTGCATCGGTGACACCGGCACATCAGGGCGCTCCGTTATCGGGATTCCAGTCAGCACGTGGAGGCAACGATGGATCTGAACAGTCTGATCCTTGGCACCGATCCCTTGGCCCTGATCGCGCTCGGCGGCTTCGTCACAGTGCTCATCGTCTCGATCGGCCTTTTGATATTCATGCTGAAAAAGCTGCCCAGCCGTCGCTGATGCACGGGATCGAACGCGCGGCATCTGGCCGAATGCCGAGATCGGCCGTCGTTCCACCACCACATCGAGTTTATTGGCCCTCCGAGCGCGAACAGGCGTGCCATGCGTGCGGGCGACGGTGCGCGTGCGGTACGCTGCAGCTCAATTCACATACCCTGACCCTACTGTGCCTTACCGATTTCGCGCGGCAAGGCCATGCGGGATTTCCGCCATCTGAGCCCTAGGGAATTTTTGAAATTGCACACGTCGTTCGACGCGGCGACGCTCATTGAGCGGACCGAAACGATACTCATCCAGAGTGCGCGTCGCATATGTGCAATTGGCGAGCAGCGGGTAAACGCATCGACAGTGTGCAGCCCGTCGTTCAGCGCCGCTGGCCGCGCTTACCAACGGCGCGTTACTGCGGCTGCTTTGCACGTCGGCGAACAAATCCCTCACCGATAATCTGTGTCGCCGCAATCTACCCGGTGCGATCATAAGCAGCGGCAATACCAACCGCTTTCGCCATTGAATCGCCGCTGTTTGCTGATCGCGCTGAGAGGTAGGTGACGTGGCGGTGCACGTGCTTGGTTTGATGCTTGCCAGCACTCCGACACACAACTAATAAGTAAGGCATGCAATAGGTCACTCGTTGCCTCGCCCGGAGCGTCCCGGGCACTCGCTCGGCCGTCGGCCGGGCGGCGCCCGTTTTCGTGTGTTCGATTCTGCAGCAAGGCTAATGACCCGGCTCGCTCCCAGTTCGCGCTATCGCACGTTTGCCGCATTCGCTGTCGCCGCGACGGCTTGTGGCGGGCTGAGCATGCCGATGTTGCTTGGTAGTGGACTAGGCGAATTCTCATTCAATTCAGCGGCCGTCATCGCAGCGACCCGCGACAGCTTCACACTGACCTCGCCCATTGCCCTACCGGCCATGCCCAACATCAGGATCGAGGCGGGCCGCCTGTCGATCGCCTCATCGGGTTCGGGCACACTAGCTTCAGGTACTGAAATCGCGACCCTTTTGGCGGGTGGCAAGGCCAAGCTCATTTTGGATGACGCGGTCCTGTCGATCGCGCCGACCCAGGCCGGCGGCACGGAACCACGGAAGCTGCAATCCCTCGCGCCAATCCTGTCTTCACTCATCGGCATGTCATTCTCCAGCCTGCAGATGCGCAACGGGCGCGTTCAGCTGGGCAGAGACGACGACGCGACGGAAAGTTTCGCCAACGTCACGATGGAGGTGACGCGCGTCAACAGCAAACAGGTACGCGCTTACGGCGGCATGGACTTCCGCAACCGGCCTGTGACGTTCGACATCGTGATGAGCACGGAAGCCGAGTTGCAGAACGCGCAGCAGCAAGGCAAGGCAACGATCGGCCGTGTCCTGGACGTCACGATCAAAAGCGAGTTGCTCGAATTGAAAGCCGCGGGGACGCTGTCCGCCGGCGACCAGCCACAACTCTCGTCGGGCGCTTCGACCGTCTTGGTGTCCGATCTTCGCAAGCTGGCGCATTGGATCGGGTTGGAGATTGGCGAAGGCGGCGGCCTTGGAAAGTTCGAGGCTCGCGGGCCGATGGAGTTTTCACCTACGGCCGTGGCGTTCTCTGATGCCTCCTACGTGCTTGACGGCAGCGAGGCGACGGGAGCCTTGACTTTCAAGTGGGGCGGCAGCGTGCGCCCGGCGATCGACGGAACCCTGGCTTTCAAGTCCCTCGACATCGCACCATTCCTGAAGGCCTCAGGTGGTGCCGACCAGACTCAGGGCGTACCGGCCTTCAGCCTCGCCCGCTACTTCGCTCTTGGCGCTTCCGACAGATCTCCCTTCCCGTTGGTTCGCCAGATCGATGCGGACTTGAGGATATCAGCGGCCAACGTGTCGGCCGGCACGGTGCAGTTCGGACGCAGCGCCGCTTCGTTCTCGATGAAGGACGGAATACTCTTGGCCGACCTTGCAGAACTCGAGGTTGGTAAGGGAGGCCGATGCGGAGGCCAGTTCGGTTTCGAGATCGACAATGGGCTGCCCCGCTATTCGCTGCGCGGCCGCATAGAGGCGGTCGATCTCGCGGCACTCGCCAATGCATTTTGGTCCTACACCGTGCTGTCAGGTGCCGGCGATGTGACGCTCGATCTCAAGGCAGCAGGTCGACAGGTGACCGACATTGTTGCCTCACTCCACGGTAAGGTTGGTATTCGGCAGGCGGGCAGCGGTCAGGTCGGACTGGACCTGAAGACACTGGCAGCAACGGCGCGGGCGCAGAAGCAGGAGGGCTGGGGCGGCTCGACGCGCGGCCAGACGGCAATCGATGGCCTCACCGCCGACTTCTCGCTTGTCGATGGACAATTGGTTGCCGAGCGCGTCAGCGCGCGCGCAGGTGACGCGACCTTGAGCGCCGTGGGAAGCGTCAGCTTTGCGAACCGAGTCGGCGACGTGAAGGTCTACATCACGCATCCTCCAGTGGAAGGCAGCAAGCCAGCAAACGATTCTGCCACGAGCAAGCCGGCAACCAGCGCCGCCGCAACTGCCGCGACTGTGCCTGGAGCGGCTGGCGCGCAGCCTGCGGCAAAAAACAGCGACGGCGGCACTGGCAAAGAGGTGAGCGGGCCCGGCGGCGGGTTGCACATGCTCGGTCCGCTCGATGCACCTGAGATCCGGTTCGTCCCGCTTGCTCCCGCATCATCGGGTGCTACCCCAGGACAGCAAAACAGTCCGCCGGTTCCGCAGCCTGCGGGCAAGAGCTGAAACGCCATAACGCGCCGATGTTGCGGCAGTTCGAGTGCCGAGCACGTCGCGTCCGTCCCTTGCAGATCGAATGTTGGGCACGGCCGGTGCAAGCGCCACACGTTGAAGGCACATGCTGGTCCCATCGGCGCATGCTGCGATGTTTTTCACATTCGTGCCTTCTACACATCCCAACCGCGGTCTAAAGTGCGCGCCGCTTCGCTCCCGTAACGGCGCCGCGAAGAACGCTGGACATGCACCGTGGTCCAAGAACCTCGCGGAGACTCTCGCCTCATGCTTCCAACCCGCCTGATCCTTAGCTTGGCCTGCATGCTGTCGGCCGCAACCGCCGCCGCACAGACCGCTCCTGAGCCATCCGAGAGGAGCACGCCCGAGGCCCAATCCGCGCCGGCATCCCCAACCGCGGAAACATCTGCGACCACACCAGAGCCCAAAACGTCTCCGGCGGCACAAACCGAGCCAAAATCTGATACAGGCTCGCCTCAGGCTCTCGAATCGACGCCGGGCGCGACGCCGAGCCCCGACGGGCAGGCGCCACAAGCCCTCGATACGCAACCCGCAGCAGAGCCCAAATCCGAGGCGCAAGCCCCGCAAGCTCTCGACACGGCACCAGCGGCAGAGCCCAAGTCCGAAGCGACGGCAACAGGCACACCCACGCTGACGCCACCAGTCGAACCCCAGGCCGAAGTCAAGGCACCCGAGCCTCGAGATGTGCAGACGACAGCGCCTGCATTGCCGCCGGCCGAACAGCCCAAGATAGAGACGAAGGCACCGCCACCAGCCGAACCGAAAAAGCCTGAGCTGGCAGTGATGACGGGCGGCGGTGCTTTCGCCGAGGCCTATCGCAAGACAGTGCTTGAGCCGTTCGCCAAGCAGAATGACGTCACCGTCACGGCAACGGACGGAGCGGCCGGCGATCTACTGCTGCTTGATGCCCTGCAGCTCGATCGCCGCTGCACGGCCGGCGATCTGATGGGACTTGAATCGTCAGAGCTTCTTCCAAGTGCCGCCTCGTCATCAGGGAATAGCAGTGATTTCCTCGACGGCGCGGTAAAGCCCTGCGGGATTGCTCCGCTCGCCTGGTCGCATCTGTTCGTTTTTGACCCCGCCAAGTTCGACAAGCGCGCGCCACGCGCGATTGCCGACATTCTCGATGTGCGCAGGTATCCGGGCAAACGCGCATTGCCCATGAACGGCCGCGGTCTCGCCGAAGCGTTGCTGGTGGCTGATGGCGTGCCGGCCGCCGATGTCTATCGCGTGCTGGAGTCGAGCGACGGGCTCAACCGCATCATCAAGATCCTGAAGAAGGACCTCGGCACTCACATCGTCTGGTATGAGCGCCTGCCAGAGGCGATCGCACTCCTCCGGTCCGGCGAGGCCAGCATCGCCTTCACCTCCAACGGACACGCCTTCACCGAACAGGCGCGCGGCGGACCATTGGGTCTGATCTGGGATGGGCAGGTGCTCCATGCCGCCTATCTGGCGATCGCGAAGAGCACGCATTCGGCGAACGAGGCCAAAGCCCTCGTTGCGTTTGCATCGCGCCCCGAACAGCTCACCGAGCTGGTACGCGAGATCCCCTATGGGCCGATGCGTCGAGCGGGAATCTCTGCCGCCGAAGCCGCGCGACATGCCGTGACCGGACAAGAACTCGGACCGTTCCTGCCCACCGCGCCTGACAACATGCGCACCGCAGTGCGCTTTGACCCCATCTGGTGGGACGCCAATAAGGAGCGCATGGAGGCCGCGCTAGGCATCGCGCGTCAAGGACCACCAGCTCCGCCCCTGCCGTCACGACCATGAGCTGATCTGCTCGGACAATCGTCCCGAGACCGAGATCGACGGCTCACCACGTGCGGCGCGGCCCGGTGTCGATATGGTAGAAGCCCAGCGGATAGCGCTTCAGGCCGCCGACATCCTCGCGCTCCTCCAGGTATTTGAGCAGGCCCGGACTACGGCCCATGACGCGGAAGTCGATCGCTTGACAGCGCAGATGGAAGGAGCGCGGCGCCCCACCGACACGGCGATTGCGGTCGGGATCACGGAACGTCGACAGCACCTGGACCTCGCCGAACTGCTCGGCCACGTCATAGATCACGTTCATCAGCTCGGTCGGCAGACAGCGGTCTGGCGTGTGATCCTGGAAATGCACTTTTTGCACGATGTCAGCCGGAACTCCCGCGCGTGACGAGGATTTGATCCTTGCCGGAGCTCGAACCGGCGGTGCGACGTCAATGACGGTACCGCGGTCTTGCGGAACTGCATCGCGAAGCTGATGGGCATAGCCTGAGGCGGAGGACGCGAGCGCGACCCGTGTCGGCCGTGGCAGCGCTTGATCCGCGGTTGCGAGGCGCGGCGTCAGGATGACACCGGACGTCGTGGCATCGCGCGCATAGAGGCTCGCCGGCGCCAGGGTGGCTTCGCGCAGCCCAATCCCATTGGAAGCGCTGACGGCAACGGACTTTCGGATGACGATGTCGGCCGGAACCTCGCCCGCGATGCGCGGCAGACCGGTGTCGGCAAGAATGCCAGGGATTTCCGGATTGAGTCGATCGCCGCGCCGCGACGATGCAGATCGCTCCGCCACCATGCCCTTGAGAGGAACGGCGTTGCCGGCAGGTGCGCCTCCGAATACCACCACCGCTGTAGGCGCAATGGCGGCTTGTGCCGCACCCGACTTCTTGCCCGAGATGCTGCCCTGAGCAACGACGAAGCCCTGCAAGGCGATCGATGCCGCGGCAAACAGCGAAATGCCGATCACGGTCGAACGCTCGATCGATCGGGGGTCGAGCGTTTCCATGGCTCGCATCGCGGCCAGCGCGTCGCGGCGCAGCCTGCGGTGAACGAGCTTTCTGATCTGATTTGCGGACGCCAATCGCACGATACGTTCAACCTTGCCAGCAAACGAGATGGAGGTGACGAGCGGGACGCAGAACCAGAACCAAATTCGAAGGTACCCGGTTATGGTTAAGCTGATGTTAAAGCAGAAGCCATTCTGCGACGGATTTTCATAGGGTTAGTGCAGGTTGAGCCGCACGACGCCGCTGTCCATGCCGCAGTCCAGAATGAAAATCATTCTCCAGCAGCCAGCACGGTCAAGCTGAAGTACGAGGCTGTTCAGCGTGAAGAGATGCCCCGCCGGAAAAAACCGAGCGCAATTGCCGGGCGGCAATCATCCAAGGTCGTCGAGCAGCCCCGGCAGCCACACCGGTTCAGCTCTCGGCCAACACCTCGGCAATTCGGAGTTCAGAGGCTGCCCGGTCTTTGGCAGCAATCGCGAGTCCGGCCTTGGTCCGCCGCCAGAGCACGTCTTCTGGTGTCTGAGCCCATTCACGATCGCGCAGATAGACCACTTCGCGACGGCTCAGACCTCCACCAAAATCCTCACCGAGATCTGCCACAGTTTGTGCATCGCCGAGCACGTCGGAGACACGCGTTCCATAGCGACGCAGAAGTTGCATGAGCACGGACGCAGGCAGCCGCGGATAGCAGGCGGCGACCGCCTTTGCGTAGGCATCAAAGTCAGCATCCGGCATGTCGCCGCCGGGCAGCGGCGCGTGGGCTGTCCAGGATGGGCCGAACACCGGGCCGGCATGCGGCGCAATCAGCTCCATTGCTGATTCAGCCAAACGTCGGTAGGTCGTCACCTTGCCACCGACGACCGTCAAAAGCGGCGGGCCACCAGGTGGAGCATCGAGTTCCAGCCGATAGTCGCGCGTCACCGCCGAAGGATCGTCACTCGCATCATCGTAAAGCGGGCGCACACCTGCGTACCGCCAGACGACATCGGCGGCGGTGAGAGGCCCGGCAAGAAACGCATTGGCCACACCGAGCAGATAGGCCTCCTCGTCCGTCGAGATGGCAGCGGTTGCAGGATCGCCGTCGAAGGGGACATCCGTCGTGCCGATCAATGTGAAGCGCTCCGCAAACGGCAGCAGGAAAACGACGCGGCGATCGGGCGCCTGCAGCAGGTAGGCACTGTCCGCGCCAGGGATACGCGGCACCACGATGTGACTTCCCTTGACGAGGCGCACGGGCACCGCCGTCGTCATGCCATCACGATGGATCGCCATATTGGCCAGCGTGCCCGCCCACGGGCCTGCGGCATTCACCAGAATGCGGGCACACACTTCGGTGCCGGGCATGGTGCCCGCAGTACCACCTCTCGTTCCTCCTGCCACCGGCGGTAGCGTGGACTGAAGCGATAGACGCCAGTGCCGGCCCTCGGCCCCGGCCGAGACGAGGCGCGTGCGCGTTCTGATTTCGGCCCCGTGGGCAGCGGCCTGTAGCGCCACGTCCACCACGAGGCGCGCGTCGTCGACCCAGCAATCCCAGTACGCGAAGCCGCTCTTGTAGCTGCGCGCGAGCGGCCGTACGGCGGGATCGCTTGCCATATCGACGAGGTGCGAGGACTGAATGCGGCGCCGTCGCGCGAGATGATCATAAAGAAACAGACCCGCGCGAATGAGTGGCCTCGACCGCATACTGGGCACATGCGGCACAACAAACCGCAGCGGCCAAACGATGTGCGGAGCGTTTGCGAGCAGCACCTCGCGCTCTTGCAGGGACTCGCGGACCAGCCGGAATGCATACTGTTCCAGATAGCGCAGGCCGCCATGAATGAGCTTCGAGCTGGCGGACGACGTGCCGCTCGCCAGATCGGCCTGTTCAACGAGCAGCACCTTGAGGCCGCGGCCAGCGGCATCCGCGGCAATGCCACAGCCGTTGATGCCACCACCGATCACTGCGATGTCGAAGATTTCGTCGTCGGTCTGGTCGAGGGAATCACCCATGGATCGCCATCATACACGCGGCGCAAGTCCGCGGATGCGACTGATGAGGCTGATCGCTTCGTCATTGGGGCGCGGCGTAACGAGAGAGACAAGCCCCAAGACCACGATGGCCACCATCGCGCCGAGCGCCCCCGAAGCGACATCGCGCATACCCCACCAGTTGGCAACGGCGCGGGCCGCTTCATCCAATGCAGCATGCGCCGCCTGCCGGTCGCCCTGAGACCCGAGCTTCGCGAGCGCTTCCTTGGCCGCCTCGTAATCGGCAATGGCGCCGTAGCCGGCCGAGGAGAATGCGCCCCACAGCTCGAAGAAAGCGGGCGCGAAATAGCGCGTGCCGACAACATAGTAGAGAACCACACCGACGCCTGCGACCATCCCCAGCACCGCTCCGGCAGCCGTCGCTCGCAAGGACCAGATGCCGGCCAGTAGGATCGGCGCCAATCCTGCCGCTGCCAGGGAGAGACCCCAGGCGAGCAGGGTCATAACGTCGGCAGTGTGCGTCAGCACGAGCCCAACCGCAGCCGAGGCCGCGAGTACCGCCAGCACCAATCCAGACACACGTCCAGCGGGCGACGCACCCTCGCGCGTTGGCGCTTCCGCTCCTGCAAACTGGGTTCCGAGCCAACACGATGCGAACAGTGATGCCATGGCAAGTGCTGCCGCAATGACCCAGCTGGCAAATAGAGGCTGACCGGCGAGCAGCGGTGCCGCGAGCAGCGCGCGATCACGGGGAACGGTGACGTCGTCGAGCCGAAGCGCCGCTGGTGCGTCGGGCAGCCCCGTGCAGGCAGCCGCGATCGCTTCCGCCGACGGCGCACGCGCACCACAGACATCGACGAGCCCGAGACGCCCCATCTCGACAAGCCGCGGCGCAGGCGCGTCGATGCGCTCGCCTGCGAGGCCGAGCACGCCGATCCGCGCCTTTGCGACCAACGGCGGCAGCGCGAGAGCGGCTAGGAGGATCAGCAGCAGGGCGGCAGCCGGCATGAGACGCGCACTTTCAGCTGAGCGCACCGCAGAGGGGCGCCTGAGCATCTGCGGGATTGCCGCGAGACCGAGCGCCAGGGACAGCGTCAGGAGCAGGCCGCTCAACGCCGTCGCGGTGGTGAACGGCCGCGTGAAAAGCTTCAGCGTCACAGGGTCCGCCAACTCCTTTTCCAGAAGGCCGAGTTCGCTAGCACCGATCTGCTTGAGCACGGCACCATAGGCGAGCTGTTCGGGTGCAAGACCCGCGGCAGTGACGACCACGGGAATGCAGAGGGCGGCGACAAGCAGCGGATAGCCGATCGCCTGCGCCATTGTGATGCCGCCACCTCTGGACTTCAGCGCCACGGGCATCAGAAACGCGATCGTCGCCACCAGAAGCGCGGCCAACGGTGCGGCAGGCAGGTCCGGCAGAAGGGTCTCGGTCGCGGCGATCAGCGCGGTGGCATTGGCGGCAAGCAGTAGCGCCGTGGCGCCGGCAATCACCAACGTCGACAGCGCCCCCGCAACTCCGCCAAACCTGAGCCGGACGAACCCGGCGACACCGAGACCGCCTGCGCGATGCAAATGAGGTCCAAACAGCATGCCGCCGAGCGCAAGTCCGCCGACGAGGCCGATCAGCCAATAAAGACCGTCATGTCCCAGCGTGAAAAGCGCTCCGACAACCGTGACCAAGGTAGCCCCAGACAGCCAGTCGCCTGCCATCGCCAGCGCACCGGTGATCCCGCCAATGCCACTGGCTCGCGTAGGCGTCAGCACCGCGTCCCCACCCGCTCCATTGAGCAATGCACGATCGATGCGGCGCTGACGGGAAGCGAACAGGAAGGCAAGGATTACCAGTGCCACCGGCAGGCCATGGGCGAGCGCATAAAAACTGAGCGGAATGCCCATAACCGAAATTGCTTCGAGAGGCTGGGCAAAGAGCGGCATCGCCAGCGCCGCAGCGCACCAAGCCAGCAGCCCCCACAGTGTGAGCCGCCGTGTCGATCGCCAGTAGCTGCGCGATGCTGCCATCGCCGTCCCGCGCCCCCTTGAACCCCCGCGCGCGATCCCCTCGGATCAGCGGCCCCCTGTAACCGGCACGTCCGGACCGCAATTCGCAATGCCCGCACGATAGTTCAGGTTGCGCGCCCTTGGAATGACCTGCCGACATGCCAGCACGTTTCGGCGCGTCCTGCCATTGCACTATCGCGCGCCGGTCACACGTAGCAGATGTGGTGCAAGGTCGGCGCTTCAAAGCAGGAAGACCCGCCACCCGGAAACTCCGCCCGATTTACACTTCACTTCCCGCTTTGAGTTCGGCCAACGCCGCCGTCGCACCATTGACCATGTAGCGCACGTCGCTTTGTAGCGTGACGAGGCGGTACCCCTGGCGATATCGCACCAGCGCCGTCGCCGGCCCATCCGTGTGGATCGCCGGCACGAGCCCATTTGCCAGGGTGCGTTCCAGGATATGTTCGATGGCGGCAATAACGTCGGGATTGCCAGGGCGCATCGACGGTTCGGCACCGTAGGACAGCGACAGGTCACCCGGACCGACATAGATGCCATCAAGCCCGTCGACGGCGAGGATCTCCTCGAGGTTCTCCACCCCCTGGCGCGTCTCGATCATGGCCAGCAGCAGCACTTCGCGGTTGGCCGTGCGCCAATAGTCGGCCCCGGAATACTGCACAGCGCGATTGGGACCGAACGAACGGTACCCGAGCGGAGGATAGCGGCAGGCGCCCACAAACGAGCGAGCTTCCGCCGCCGTGTTGATCATCGGACAGATGACACCCATCGCACCGGCGTCGAGAACTTTCATGAGGAGGGCCGGATCATTCCACGGCACGCGCACCATCGGCATGGCCGGGCCTGTCGAGATCGCCTGCAGCATGGTGAAGGCCGCAGCATAGTCACCCGCACCGTGCTGCAGATCGATGGTGACACTGTCGAACCCGAGATGCGCGATCACCTCGGCGACGTAACTGCTCGGGATCGAGCACCAGGCATTGACGCCGCGCCCGCCTGAAAGCAGCGCGTGTTTCAGGGTGTTCTCTCGTGCCATGGCTTACGTCCGGCTCGATTTCCGGGGCCTTCCTTGGGACGGCCGACGGCCGCTGGAAAAGCGCAGGGGCGACGCTGTTGCATCGCCCCTTGGTCGTCTCCCTAGACTCGGGACCGTTTTATTCTTTTTTGCCCAGCGCGGCCCTGCAACCGGGGTGGCGGCACATTGTTCAAGCTGCGACAGACTGTCAAGGAAAGAGAATGCTTGACGCCAGCCGGCTATCGCCTCCCACCCTTCTGCTGGTGATTCACGCTGAAACCTCTGCTGTCCGCAGCGCGCGGGCGTGAGCTGAAAAGGGATTGGACAGATGTCCGCCTATGTCCTCGCAATTGATCAGGGCACCACCTCGAGCCGCGCACTTGTCTTCGATGCATCGCTTACGGTGCGTGGCGCAGGGCAGCAGGAATTCACGCAGCACTACCCTGCCTCCGGACAGGTCGAACACGACCCGGAGGAGATCTGGACGACCACGCTGGCAACCGCCAAGACCGCCCTGTCGGCCGCCGGAATTCAAGCCGGGAGCATTGCGGCGATCGGCATCACCAATCAACGCGAAACGACGATCGTCTGGGACCGCCAGACGGGCCAGCCGGTCCACCGGGCCATTGTCTGGCAGGACCGGCGAACAGCAGCGGTATGCCGGAGGCTCGAGGACGAAGGGCTCGGCCCAGTGGTCTCGCAAAAGACCGGCCTCCGGCTGGATCCCTACTTTTCCGCCACCAAAATCGCGTGGCTGCTCGACAACGTCGAGGGGGCGCGTGCTGCAGCCGAGGCAGGACGGTTGGCCTTCGGCACGGTCGATACCTGGCTGCTCTACCGGCTGACCGGCGGACGCGTGCACGCCACCGACGCTACGAACGCCAGCAGGACGGCTCTTTACGACATCCGGCGCGGACGCTGGGATGAAGACCTGTGCGCGGCATTCGGCGTGCCGATGAGCATGCTTCCCGAGGTGCGCTCCTGCAATGCATCCTTCGGCACGTGCGAGAACTCTCTGCTCGGCGCCGCAATACCGATCCTCGGCATGGCAGGCGACCAGCAGGCGGCAACCATCGGCCAGGCCTGTTTCGCACCCGGTATGCTGAAGGCGACCTATGGCACGGGCTGCTTTGCCATGCTCAATACCGGCGCAGAGGTCGTCGCTTCACGCAACCGCCTCCTGACAACCATCGCTTACGATCTGGATGGCGTGCCGACCTATGCGCTGGAAGGCGCGATTTTCATTGCTGGCGCCGCCATACAGTGGTTGCGCGATGGGCTTGGCGTCATCACGAGTTCATCGCAGACAGCGGCTCTTGCCGCGCAGGCCGACCCTGGTCAGCAGGTGCTGCTCGTGCCTGCATTCGTGGGATTGGGCGCACCCTACTGGGAGCCGGAGGCGCGCGGCGCATTGTTCGGCATGACGCGCAATACCGGCCCAGCGGAGCTGGCCCGGGCAGTGCTCGAGGCCAACGCATTCCAGACGCGCGATCTGCTCGATGCAATGCGCGGCGATTGGAGCGCGGCCGACCAAACGACATTGCGGGTGGACGGCGGGATGGTGGCCAACGACCTGCTGCTACAGATACTCGCCGACACCCTTGATGCCCCAGTGGAGCGGCCGCATGTGCAGGAAACGACGGCCATGGGCGCGGCCTGGCTTGCCGGCGCCAAGGCTGGCGTTCTCCCCGATCAGGCAGGCTTTGCCGCAATGTGGCAGGCAGAACGGCGCTTCACTCCGGGGTCCGACAAGCGCCTCGCCACCGAAGGCTACCGCCGCTGGCAACATGCCATCGAAGCCGTCATCGGCTATGCACGGGCAGAACGGAGCACCGATGCTGCTAACTGAATAGCAACCGCAAACGGTTAGTCTCACCTGCAGAAGTTGGAACAGGATGGCGGGCTCGCGTTCGATGGAACCGTGAACGCGCTTCAGAGCATGTTTAGCTGAAGTGCGCAGCGGTTCAGCGTGAAAAACATGCTCCAAACAAATGGATAGAGCGCGACTGCGATTCCGTGAACAATGAACGCGCAATAGGCGGGTGGGTCATGATGCGTGGGGCATTGGCGTTGGCAGTCTTGATGGCAGGCGGATGCGCGACCACGCCGCCAGGCCCCGACACGACCCGCTGGATGTATGAACCGCACGCACTCACGTCTCAGCAATCCGCTGCCGTGCAGTCAGCCGTCTCCAGCCAGCTCAAGGACCCCGAATCGGCGCGCTACACGGATTTCCGTGCACGCAAGGTCATCATGCCAGGTGGCAAGGTGGCCTATCAGGTCTGCGGTTATGTCAACTCAAAGAACAGCTTCGGCGGCTACGTCGGCAAGACGCCATTCGCCGGCGCCTTTCCCTGGAGCCAGCCTGAGCGTTTCGTCATCACCGGTGTCGGCCAGGACTGGCAGCGCACGGGTGTGATGGAGGGGTGCGCGCAGCTAGGTCTGCCATTGCCGGCCTGAAGCAAGTAGACCGCATCGCGCGCAATGCCACGCCGCATCCGCGATGCAGCCTGCACGAACCCACTCAGTGCTTATGGTCTTGCTTCATGTCGTGGCCATCGTGCTCATGGCCCGGCTGGTGGTCCATCCCATGCGGTCCCTTGGCACCGATGGGTTCGACACTCGCCTCGATCGCAATCGCGCCAGCCTTCTCGAAGTTGAGCGTCAGCGCAATAAGATCACCTTCCTCGAGCGGACGCACCAGATCCAGCAGCATCAGGTGATGTCCGGCTGGTGCGAACACGACCGACTTTCCCGCCTCAATCGGCAGAGCATCGAGCTGGCGCATCTTCATCACGTCGCCGGCGTGCTCATGCGTGTGGATCTCGACACGACCGGCGATACCCTCGGCACTGGCGCCGATCAGCTTGTCGCCGCCCTCGGCTGACGCACTGATTTCCAGATAGGCCGCACCGACTTTTGCGCCTGGCGGAGTTGCGCGCAACCAGGGATGCGACACCCGAACCGTCTTTGCGCTGAATTCGTGGGCATTTGCCGGCACCAGGAGCGGCGGAGCCATTACCACGAGAAACGAGGCCGCTGCCGCGGCGATCACGAACTGTCGGGAGAATGCAATTAGCGTCTGTCGGGGCATCACGGCCAACCTCAGTCCTTTCCAAGCTTCTGTCCGAATGTTCATTCCCGGCGGCTCCTGTTGGCCGCCGACATGACACCTACTTGACCGGCATCCTCATCCAGCCGGAGCACTCACGCAGAACTTTATGATGTGGGGCGACGGCATTCCTCCTCCGGAGGCAGCGGATCGCAGGCAAGATCGCGCACACAGGTAGCCAGTGCCTTGCGCAAGTCCTCGCTCTCGACTCCATCGACCGGACCCTTAAACAGGCCATGCGACTCCAGTCCGCATTGATAGAGCTTGACCAGCTTCTCGCCGCCAAAGCGCATGGCAAGGATGTAGTCCTGTAGCGCCAGGCGCGTGCGGCCTGCCACATGATGGAGGTGGGCGCGCGTATCGAAGGCATGCGCACTCCACGGTGCGATCGTCAAGGCTCTGGTGACGTCGGTCATGCCCTCGTCGTAGCGTTGCAGCTTGAAGAGTGCCCAGGCGCGATTGTTGAGGGCGACATCAAAATCCGGCTTGAGGCGGATCGCCTCGTCATAATCACGCAGTGCCTCGCCGTACTGCGCCTGAAGCGAATAGGCGAGTGCGCGCATGGCGTGGGCAAGGCTTCGCTCGGCAACGCTGAGATTCGTGTCGCCCTCCAGGAGCGCGGTGCAGCCCGGAATGCGGCGCGTACTGTTCTCCTTGAAGCAATCACCGGCAACGCCACTCTGCGTTGTATCGGCAATGGCGGGACCAGAATCTGCCGGCGCCAGCAATGCCAGCGTGGCAGCGGTTGCCAAGACCAACGCGCGCATCACACCCCAATGCGGGCCAACGCCGCCTCGCATACCACCCCTCTCCGTTAACATCATGGGCCGGTCCCCCGCCGAAGTCGGCCCGCATCTGCGGGCTACGTGTAGCACGGACCAACACCCAAATTGAGGCTTGCCGGAGGCCGGCAAAGGCCCATATCTGCGGGGCACTTAACGCATTTCCGCAGCCGGTATGCTATAGACCACGATTACGGGCGAGCTTCAGGCCCCGGCCTCGTGGTCCAGCTCCCGGAACATGGGGCGCTGTTGCAGTTCTGACCAGTAGAGCGTGACCACGACATCGTGACCAATAAGCGCATCGTTCTCATCATCGGCGGCGGTATCGCGGCCTACAAGTGTCTGGACCTCATTCGCCGGCTGAAAGAGCGCGGCGTCGCGGTACGCGCTGTACTGACACGGGCGGCCGAACAGTTCGTAACACCGCTCTCGGTCGGCGCTCTCAGCAATGAGCCCGTATTCACCAACCTGTTCGACCTCAATTCTGAGCGCGAGATCGGCCACATTCGGCTGTCGCGCGAGGCGGATCTCGTGGTGGTGGCGCCGGCAACAGCCGATCTCCTGGCCAAGATGGCCGGCGGACATGCCGATGACCTTGCGTCCACCGTGCTCATGGCCACCGACAAGCCGGTGCTGGTGGCGCCGGCAATGAACCCGCGCATGTGGCTGCACCCGGCGACCCGGCGCAATGTGGCCCAGCTGAAAGCCGACGGCATCACGATCATCGATCCGGCGGTCGGCGAGATGGCGGAACGCGGCGAAGCCGGCCCCGGGCGCTTGCCGGACGTGCCCGACCTGATGGCCGCGATCCTCGACGCGCTCGATCGAAAGACAAACACCGCAGCTCGTATCGAAGACGGGCGGGCCACGGCAAAAGCAGCACTGCTCCCCCTACGTGGGCGCCGCGTGCTCATCACCAGCGGCCCGACGCACGAGCCGATCGATCCCGTCCGCTACATTGCCAACCGTTCGTCGGGCAAGCAGGGCCATGCGATCGCCGCCGCGGCAGCGCGGGCCGGAGCGCAGGTGACGCTCGTGTCTGGTCCCGTCTCCATCCCTGATCCCGCAGGCGTTGCCGTCATTCATGTCGAGACCGCACAAGAGATGCTGGAGGCAGCACAGCGCGCGCTGCCGGCCGATGTCGGCATCTTCACCGCCGCAGTCGCCGACTGGCGCGTCGCTTCCGCCGAGACGCAGAAGATCAAGAAGAAGGCGGGCAGCAAGGCCCCGGCGCTGACGCTCACCGAAAACCCTGACATCCTGAAGACAATCGCCGCCAAGGGTCCGCAGCGGCCGGCACTGATCGTCGGCTTCGCCGCCGAGACGAACGACGTCACCGGTTATGCTGCCCGCAAGCTCAAGACCAAGAACGCTGACTGGATCGTTGCCAACGACGTGTCGCCGCACACCGGCATCATGGGCGGCGACCGCAACCGCGTGCATCTCGTCTCGGTAGGCGGCGTCGAAGACTGGCCGGAGATGAGCAAGCAGGACGTGGCCGAAGCGCTCATTGCCCGCATTGCCGAGCACTTCGCCGCCCAAAAGGACGCCGCGCAATGACGCGCAGCAGGTCTCCCACCGTCGGCGTCGTTCGACTTTCCCATGCGCACGGGCTACCGCTGCCGGCCTATCAGTCCGACGAGGCAGCCGGGCTCGACCTCGTCGCCGCGGTTGAGCAGGACGCCCCCATGACGCTGGCTCCCGGGCAACGGGCGCTGGTGCCGACCGGTCTCGTGCTGGAGCTGGCGAAGGGCACGGAAGCTCAGGTACGACCACGCTCGGGCCTTGCCTTGAAGCACGGTGTCACAGTGCTCAATTCACCCGGCACTATCGACAGCGACTATCGTGGCGAGGTGAAGGTTCTGCTCATCAATCTCGGCGCGGATACGTTCGTCATCCGCCGCGGTGAGCGGATCGCCCAGCTCGTCGTCGCTAGCGTTGTACACGTGAAGCTGCGCGAGAACGTGGTTGCGACCCGGACGAGCCGCGGCGCTGGAGGGTTCGGCTCGACCGGCACGCAGGCAAAGCAGGCCACCGGGCGTGCAATGAGCAAGTCGCCCGGCAAGCCGCGCAAGAAGGCACCGGATGGGGCCACACGGACCGGTACACCGGCCAAGCCCGGCAAGCGCAAGGCTGCACCGCGCCGCCGGCCGACGACAAAAACCTGAACACGGCGGCACATCGGTTCCGGGCCACGCCCGACCGTAACCCTACGAAATTATGCCATGCATCGTGCCGCTCGCACGGCCCCGTGCCTTGTGGCGCAGGCAAAATGCTGCGACAAAGCCCGGAAAGGGGGCCTATGGCCCTGCCACGAACGACGACTACGATCAAAGGTCCGCGCCATGAACGACATGCCCGAAATCAAGACGCTCGCCGCAACGCGATCCTGGGGGCGCGGCCGCGTGTACGACAACATCACCGAGACGATTGGACAGACGCCGCTCGTCAAGCTCGGCAAGGTTGCCGAAGCCGCCAATGCCAAAGCGCAGGTGCTGTTGAAGCTGGAATTCTTCAACCCGCTGTCGAGCGTGAAGGATCGCATCGGCGTCTCGATGATCGACACGCTCGAGACCATGGGGCGGATCAAGCCTGGCGAAACGACGCTGATCGAACCGACCTCGGGCAACACCGGCATCGCCCTTGCTTTCGTCGCCGCGGCGCGCGGATACCGGCTGATTCTGGTGATGCCCGAATCGATGTCGCTCGAACGGCGCAAGATCCTCACCCATCTCGGCGCCGAGCTGGTGTTGACGCCGGCCCCGGAAGGCATGAGCGGCGCACTGAAGAAGGCTGACGAGCTGGCCGCCTCGATGCCCGGCGCCGTCATCCCGGCACAGTTCGACAATCCGGCAAACCCCTTGGTGCATGAGAAGACGACGGCGGAGGAGATCTGGGCCGACACCGGCGGCAAGGTCGACGCGATCGTCGTCGGCGTGGGCACAGGCGGCACGCTGACCGGCTGCGGTCGCGTGCTCAAGGCACGCAATCCGGACATCAAGGTGATTGCCGTGGAGCCGACCGCCAGCCCCATGCTGTCGAAGGGCGAAAAAGGTCCGCACAAGATCCAGGGCATTGGCGCCGGCTTCGTGCCTTCGATTCTCGACGGCAGCCTGATCGACGAGATCGTCACGGTGCCCAACGAGATGGCATTCGAGGTCTCGCGCCTGCTCGCGCGCATGGAGGGCATTCCCGGCGGCATCTCGACGGGTGCCAACGTCGCCGCCGCGCTGACAGTCGCCGCACGTGACGACATGGCCGGCAAGACCATCGTGACGTTTGCGCCCTCCGCCGCCGATCGCTACATGTCGACCGATCTGTTCGCCACGCCGGCCGCGACCTGACGAGCGCCTGCCGGCCTCAGTTGCAGAGCTTCGTAATGCTCACCGCCGAAGAGATCCAGCGCTACAAGCGCCACCTCGTGCTCAAGGAGGTGGGCGGCGAGGGCCAGCAGAAACTGAAGGCGGCGCGCGTGCTCGTCATCGGTGCCGGCGGTCTTGGCTCGCCGCTGCTGATGTATCTCGCCGCAGCCGGCGTCGGCACGCTCGGCGTCATCGATGACGATGTGGTCTCGCTCGACAACCTGCAACGGCAGATCGTGCACGATACCGCCCATGTCGGCCGGCCAAAGGTCGACAGCGCCAAAGAAATGATCGCGCGCCTCAACCCGCACGTCGCGGTGGAGACGCACAATGCGCGGCTCGATGCCGCCAACGCGCTCGACTTGATCGCCCGCTACGACATCATCTGCGACGGCTCCGATAATTTCGCCACGCGCTATCTGGTCTCTGATGCGTGCTATTTCGCCAAGCGCACGCTCGTCTTCGCGGCAGTCGGACCGTTCGACGGCTACGTGACAACCTTCAAGCCCCACCTCAGCGGACCGGATGGCAACCCGTATCCGACCTATCGCTGCATCTTCCCGGAGGCGCCACCGCCGGGGACGGTCGCCAACTGCGCCGAAGTCGGCGTGCTTGGCGCCGTCGTTGGCGTCGTCGGCACACTGCAAGCAACCGAGGTACTCAAAGAGATCACCGGCGCGGGCGACAGCCTCGCTGGCCGCCTTCTCATCTACGATGCCAAGGGCGGCCGCTTCGAGAGCGTGCGCATCGCCTGGGACCCCGACAACGCTCTGTCAGGGCACAATCCCATGATCCGCGATCTTTCGATCCATGCCGGAACTGCGCCAGCCGCGGCCTGCGCCAGCGCTTGAGAGCGCACTCAAGCGTGCTCGCTGGGTTGAACGCGAGACGTTCGCCAGAACGTGCACGGACGGGACGCAAGAACGCCCCGCCGCACACAACGCCCTCTTACGGTCTTGCGACGATCGCACCTGATTGGAGCATGTTTTTCACGCTGAACCGCTGCGCACTTCAGCTGACAGGCTCTAGAACTTGAAGTTGAGCCCGGTTCGGATGAGGTCCACGCGGTTGTCGAACGAATAGGCTTCCCGGTTGGACGAGTAGCCGTCATAGCTGCCGAAATCCATGTGCAGGTATTCGACCTTGCCCGTCACACCGGGCATCAAAGCGTATTCGACACCGGCGCCGAGCACCCAACCAGACCGCCAGTCTTCGTTGCGCGCCGTCTCGCCTGGCGTATTGCCGATCGAGACCTCGTCAACGTCCATGAACGCCCAGCCACCCGTCGCGTAGACCAGCGCCCGGTCCATCTGCCAGCCGACACGACCGCGCAGCGTGCCCCAAAAGGGACCGAACGACGTCTTGTAGATGTGTCCATCAAAGACGACCTTGTCGTCTGCACTGACATTCATCAGACCAAGATCCGCCT
This sequence comes from Hyphomicrobiaceae bacterium, assembly GCA_020638035.1. Lineage (GTDB taxonomy): Bacteria > Pseudomonadota > Alphaproteobacteria > Rhizobiales > Hyphomicrobiaceae > JAEUMD01. The sequence continues at coordinate 5,132 of JACKJI010000018.1, read as the reverse complement.
CAACGCCCAGCAGAACGCGCGGCGACCACATGTAATTGTATCCAACCGTCAACGCGCCGAGCGGACCGGAGGGATCCGTCGATGCCGTTCCGTGATCCCCGGCGCGATCATAGTACTGCTCCGAGGTTCCCCAGCCGTAGCCAATGCTGGCGCCCCAATAGAGCCCTTGCCAGATGGCCGGCGGAGCTGGCTCGTAATACGGCTCGGCGACAGCCGTTCGCTTTGCCTTCGGCTTGCCTTTGAGATCGGCCGCATAGGCCGCAGTCACGGTCATGAACGCGACCGTCGAATAGGACAGCACAAACAGTGCGCCAAAGACGCCTTTTGAAAACCGTTTCATAGAGTGCTCCCTGATGACGCCGCACCGGCTCCTCAGTCCTTGGCGCATTGCCTGCGCGTGACTGCCCCCAGCCGGTGTGACGCGGATTACGAAGCACCTCCCCCATAGGATCACATCGCGTGACCGCCAGGAGCGAAGTTCGCCGCGTCGCGTGACGCAGGCGTGGCCGAAGCATGGTCAATTCAAGGATTTTTTATTCGTATAATCATGAGGTTATTAAATATGGATAAGGCATGGCCGAGCATAGCGACGCATCGCGACTGGAAAGAAGGAGAACGCGACGACGCGCGGACACGACATCGCCGGCACTCCGCTGGAGCGCCGGCGATGCATGACGATGTCACTTCTTCTGCTGGTTCGGCTTATCGGGCCTGGGCGTCGACATCGTCGAACAGTCGAAACGAAAGCCTGGGCCAGGCAGACGACGACAAGCCTCGGCGCCGTCGCTCACCGCGACCATACCAGAGGCGAACGTCAGCAGTGTCAGTGCCGCAACCGGCACAGCGCGAACGAAGATCTTGATCATTGATGCTCCTGTTGTTGATCCATGTAGCGGCGGATGCACGGTTCAATTCGTGCGCCGTCACAAAAATCTAATCAGGAGCGTGTGCGTGCCGCTGTTCCGAGAGGAACAGCGCACACGTTGTGGTGCAGTCGCGCTCAGAACATCGCTGGATGCACGCGATCGGGCGGGGCGTGACCGTCGAAGAAGGTCTTGATGTTGATGATCACCTTCTCGCCCATGTCGACGCGTCCTTCGATCGTTGCCGAGCCCATGTGAGGTAGAGCAACGACGCGGTCCGACGCCAGCAGCTTCGGATTGATCGCCGGCTCGTGCTCGAACACGTCGAGACCCGCACCCGCAATCGCATCCTGCTCGACCAGACGCGCCAGCTCGTTCTCGTCGATCACTTCGCCACGCGCCGTGTTGACGACATAGGCAGTCGGCTTCAACAGCTTCAGGCGGCGCGCCGACAACAAATGGTAGGTGGCAGGCGTATGCGGGCAGTTGACCGAAATGATGTCCATGCGCGCCAGCATCTGATCGAGGCTGTCCCAGTAGGTCGCCTCGAGTTCTCGCTCGACATCCTCGGCGACGCGACGGCGATTGTGATAGTGGATCTGCAGGCCGAACGCCTTGGCACGGCGGGCGACCGCCTGTCCGATGCGACCCATGCCGATGATGCCGAGCCGTTTGCCGAAGATGCGGTGGCCAAGCATCCAGGTCGGCGACCAGCCCGCCCAATGCGTCCTGGGATCCTTGAGGTAGTTGGTCGCTTCGGAGAGGCGGCGCGGAACGGCAAGGATCAGCGCCATCGTCATATCGGCAGTGTCCTCCGTCAGGACGCCCGGCGTGTTGGTGACCGTGATCGCACGGTTACGCGCCGTATCGAGGTCGATGTTGTCGACACCGGTGCCGAAATTGGCGATGAGACGCAGGTTTGGACCAGCCTGACTGATCACGGCGCGGTCAATGCGGTCCGTCACCGTCGGCACGAGGACGTCGGCCTCCTTGGCTGCCGCGACCAGCTCGGCCTGCGACATGGGATGATCGTTCTCGTTCAAACGCGCGTCGAACAGCTCGCGCATGCGGGTCTCGATGACGTCCGGCAACTTGCGGGTGACGATGACGACGGGCTTCTTCTGGGTTTGCGGCATATCGGCTTCCGTTCCGGGCGGACCTGTTCTTTGTAAGATAGGGAGGCCATGCGCCGACTCACGTGTCGGCAGGCCCCTGGGGCGAGCTGCACCCGTGTCTAACAGAAGGCCTTGGCGATGACAAAGTACCGAATAGACTCGGAATGGCCGAAGATGGCATCTGCGCGGCTTGGCACTGCAATGACACGAGCGCAGCCTTGCCAATATGTCGCGGCGACGAAGCGGGAGACGAATTGAGCAGCATGGAGACGGCCGTCGCGGCAGCCCGCAACAGGACGCGGCGGGCCAGTGCTGCGGGAAAGCACATTCAGACGAATCGGTCACTGGTTCGTCGAATTGAATGCGGAACGACAGGCATCCGGGAGTGCCGATCCGAGGCCTTCGGATCGAAAATCGGTCTGCGTCAGACGGCGCGCCGCATCGCGCGGGTATGTGCCTTGATGCTGGCACTCGGGATAGCGCTGGCGCACCCGGCAAGCGCTCAAACGACAGGCACCCCCGGCATGAGCACCGGCGGCAGTGGGTTGCCTCTGCCACGTTTCGTCAGCTTGAAATCCGATCGCGTCAACCTGCGCCAAGGCCCCGGCCTCGACTACCCGACGGCGTGGGTCTACCGCCGCGCCGGCCTGCCGGTCGAGGTCATCGAGGAATTCGAAGCCTGGCGCAAGGTACGCGACGCTGAGGGCACCACGGGCTGGATCCTCTCTTCGCTGCTATCCGGCCGACGAACGGCACTGGTGCTGCCGTGGGAACTGAAAACCGGCGCAGCGCGACCGCAGGTCAAACTCCGCCGCAGCGACAGCGAGCGGGCGGCAGCAATCGCCATGATCGAGGCGGGTGTGATTGCCGACGTGCAGTCATGCGATGGCACTTGGTGCTACGTCGCCATCGAGCACTACCGCGGATATCTCGAACAGGGAAAGCTGTGGGGCGTCTACCAGCGCGAGACCCTGAAGTGACCTGGGCCGAAGCGCCCGGCACCGCCAAGCGGCGTGCGCCAGACGGCGCAATTCAGCATGAAAATATGCTCAGAAGATGGGGTTGGAGCGCGGTTGCAATTCCGCGCAAAGTGAGTGCGCTTCACACGCTGGCCTCTATGCCACTGGCCCAAAGCCGCTGAGGATTTGGCCTGGCGTCAGGCTTTGACGAGGCGCACGACCACATCAATGTGAGAGATCTTCATGCCGTCGGGCGGCTCAGGCAGTCCATCGACCCGGATCCCGTGACCGTGGATGTCCATCAGCTCACCCTCTTCCTCGACGAAGAAGTGGTTGTGATTGGAGGTATTGGTGTCGAAGTAGGCTCGCGCCCCGTCGATCGCCAGCTCGCGCAACAGCCCCGCACGTTTGAACTGGTGCAGAGTATTGTAGACAGTGGCGAGAGATACCTGCTCGCCGGCCGACAGCGCTTCGGCATGCAGGGCTTCCGCCGTGACATGGCGATCACCCGAGCCGAACAGCAACTGCCCGAGCGCCACGCGCTGACGCGTCGGCCGCAATCCCGCGCGCCGGAGCCGTGGGGTGATCTCGTCTCCCACTACGATCGGCTCGTCTAGATCCTGGCGATCACGAGTTCCATCCATCCGCGCCTCGTTCCTCTCCAATGACCCCCTGCGCGCATTGCCACGCGCCCGATCGGATCACCGATCCTCGTTTTCACTGACCAAGCACAACAGCCCGCGTGCGCCGCCCTCAGTGGACGATCGTGCGACGCAACCGGCAAATTCTCCGTAAGTATAGGCACCCTGCGCGGCTCCCGCAACGCCACGCCCGCAGCTCGCCGTCCCCAGGCTGTTGTGATGCGGCTTGACGCTGGCCGTCTTTACCTTTTGAAGGATAGCGCTGAGGACGCCTGGGCTCGCCGGCCTGCGGGCGTGGGACTTATTGACCCCGGGGGGAGCCTGAAACGCCCATGACTGTACGTCGTTCAAGCTTCGAGTACGAAGATCTGCTGGAGTGCGGCCATGGCCGTATGTTCGGACCCGGCAATGCCCAGCTGCCGCTGCCGCCGATGCTGATGTTCGACCGGATCGCTCATATCTCTGAGGAGGGTGGAGCGCACGGCAAAGGCCAGATCGTGGCTGAGTTGAAGGTGGCGGGCAACGAGCGCCTGAACTGGTTTTTCGACTGCCATTTCGAGGGCGACCCAGTGATGCCGGGCTGCCTCGGCCTCGACGCCTTGTGGCAGTTGACAGGTTTCTATTTGGGATGGCTTGGCGCCCCCGGTCGCGGACGCGCACTCGGCGTCGGTGAGGTCAAGTTCACCAACATGGTCCTCAAAACCACGAAAAAGGTGGAGTACGTTGTCGACCTCAAGCGCGTGATCCTGCGCAAGCTGAAGCTCGCCATCGCCGATGGGACGCTGCTGGCTGATGGCGTGCCGATATATACAGCCACCGAGATGCGTGTCGGTCTATTCGAGCCGGATGCGGCTGCCGGCTAGATCTGTACCTCTGGCATAACGGCGCGGCGGCGGTAGCGGAAACCGGCGGCTGCGCTATAAGGCTTCAGATGGTGCTTTATTGAGCACCTCACCGTCGCCGATCGGCGACAAGAAATGCGGGCAGAAGGGGTCTTGTGACATGCGGCGAGTCGTCGTCACCGGGATGGGTATCGTCTCCTCCATCGGCAACTCCGCCCAGGAAGTTGTGGCCTCGCTGCGTGAGGCCAAGTCGGGGATCGTCAAGGCAGAGAAGTACGCCGAGATGGGATTCCGCTGCCAGGTCCATGGCGCTCCGCATATCGACTGGGCGAGCCAGGTGCCGCGCAAGCCCAAGCGCTTCATGGAAGAAGGCGTCGGCTGGAACTACCTCGCCATGGATCAGGCGATCCGCGACGCCGGCCTTGAAGAGACTGACGTCGTCAACGAGCGTACCGGCATCATCGTCGGCGCTGGCGGTCCCTCCACGCGTGCCATTGTCTGGGCAGCCGACACGGCGCGCCAGAAGGACCCCAAGAAGGTCGGCCCGTTCGAAGTGCCCAAGGCGATGTGTTCCGGACCGAGTGCTGCTCTTGCGACAAGCTTCCGCATCAAGGGCACCAACTACTCGATCTCGTCGGCATGCTCGACCTCCGCGCACTGCATCGGCAATGCCACGGAACTGATCCAGTGGGGCAAGCAGGACGTGATGTTT
>JACKJI010000017.1 GCA_020638035.1 Hyphomicrobiaceae bacterium | reverse complement strand
TTTGCTCGAAGATCAGGCCAAGATTGTTTGCTTCCTGCGTCAGCGACAGCAGCAGAGCTTTGCGCTCAGAGGCGATCTGCAACCAGGCCGCGCCGCTGATCGTCGTAATCAGCGCAAATCCGAGAGCAATGAGCGGCACTTTCCACGCGAGGGCGGCATTGTTCTTGAGCGATGTTATTGAGGGAGGTGGTTGCAATGTATGTCTCCGGCATAATCGGCAGCTTGACCGGCTAAAGAGCAGGACATCCTTCGAGCATCATGCTGGAGCGACGGCAACGCCAAGTGATTGGCCGGCCGGCGCGGTTATGGCCGCGCGGCGTTCGCTTCAAAGGTCTGAGAATCATTACACAGAACGGTTGCCAAACGGTGGATAAGGCGACGTCTGAGTAGTGGCGCCGGTCGATATGGCAATGGGCATGTCAAAAAAACGCTTAATCCCAAAAGTGCCTTTTTGTTAATGCTCTATTCAAATCCAGAAAAGGCAAAAGATAATGAGAAAAGGCGGCGAAATATATGAAGAATAGAGATTGGAAATGAGGTGACCATGTCGGCGATATCGTCAGCGTCCACGGCTATGGCAAAGACGTCGGTAACCCCCGGTCAGCTTCCCTTGTCCACAGGTGTGCATGACGAAAGGTGGCGCGCCCCGCAGCCCTTCGCGTTGCCCGCTATCAAGGCGGTGGGAGATTGCGCCTTGCTCGTGGAATTCGGCAAGCACCTCACCGCGGACGTGGGCGCGCGCGTTCTGCAGCTCGACGATGCTTTGACGCGCGAGCGTATTCCGGGCGTCATCGAAGCCATCGTCGCTTATGCAACTCTTCTCGTTATTTTCGACCCAGTGGCGATCCGATATGAACATTTGCGCGAACGACTATCAGAACTCGTCAGCGCGCCGGGCAGGCGCCATCGCAGCACGCGCCGGTTCCGGGTGCCTGTTGCCTATGGAGACGCATTCGGCCTCGACATCGAGGATGCCGCCGCTCGCCTTGGCATGACGCAAAGCGACTTGATAAGCGCACATGCAGGGGCCGAGTACACGATTGCCATGTTCGGATTCCTGCCGGGTTTTGCTTATCTGACGGGACTGCCCTCACATATCGCCCTGCCGCGACGCGCTACGCCACGTGCCAGGATCTTCAGCGGCAGCATTGCCATAGGCGGTGCGCAGACCGCGATTGGTTCGATTGAAGGTCCATCCGGATGGAATGTGATTGGTCGCACGCCATTGCGAACCTTTGATGCGGCACGCTTTCCCGCCTCCATCTTCGAGCCGGGCGATGAGATCCGCTTTGAAGCGATTCCGGTCGACTGCTTCGATGACCTGGCTGCACGTGCGAATGCCGGAGAGGTCCTGGCAGAGCGCATCGCATGACAGCACTGGAAATCGCGACCTGCGGGCCTTTGACGACCATCCAGGACTGCGGCCGCATCGGGCTTTCACGAATGGGATTGCCCGCTGCCGGCGCCATGGACCAGCGCGCACTGCGTATCGCCAACGCCTTGGTCGGCAACCCAGCTGGAGAAGCGGTAATCGAACTGGCGTTTGCCGGTCTGGTCGGACGTGCGATTGGTGGTGATATCGAGATGGCGGTCGCCGGAGCGTTGGCGGACATCACATGCGAAACGCGCAAGGAAGTGACACACCAGTCGTTCGTACTGCGGGACGGCGAAACGCTGCGCATCGGCCCGCTGATTACGGGTGCCTTCGCGGTGGTAGCCATCGCTGGAGGAATTGCCGTGCCACCGATGCTCGGCAGCAGATCTCTCGACTTGCGCGCGGGCATTGGGGGTCTAGATGGACGCGCGCTGAGGCCTGGAGACCGACTGCCGCTGAACGGTTCACGCGTACCGTTTCTATCCCGCTGGAGTGCCGCCGTCCCGCTAGATCGGGACGCACCGATCCGCATTGTTCTCGGCCCCCAGGATGACGCGTTCACCGAGCGCGGCCTGCAGACGCTCATCGATCGACCATATGTCGTCTCCAACGCGGTCAGCCGGATGGCCTATCGACTCGATGGTCCGCCTATCGAGCGCAGGCCGGGCGTGGAGATCTTGTCGGACGGCACGCTGCCCGGTTCGATCCAAGTGCCGCCAGACGGCCAGCCGATTGTGTTGATGGCGGACCGTCAGACGATCGGCGGCTACCCCAAGATCGGGACTGTGATCAGCGCTGATCTAGGACGGCTTGCGCAGCGCCGGCCCGGAGAGGAAGTCCGCTTTGCCATGGTTTCTGCGCACGAAGCACGCGAAATCGCCGCGCAGGTCAAGTTGTCCGAGGTCGAAATCCAATTCGGCAAATATCCCGCCAAGTCTGCGCGAGCCGAGCAGCCGATGTTTGACGCCGCCCGCATCGGCAATGTCGCCGATGCCGTGGTCGACGCGTCCGATTCTGCCACCTGGGAGATCCCGCAACGCCCGCTATGGATGTTGACCAGCGGCACGCGCTGATCCCAAGAAATCAGCCCCCCGTGGTAGCCAAAGTCACACCATCAGAATCGATCAAGACCTGACAAACTCTATGCCGTTCGAAGTAATAGTTGGGATCAGTCGGAGGCCGCGGCGGCCTTTAAGGTCCAGGGCAGGGGATCGTCGAGACGGGCCATGGGTTGGCCGGACTGTCAGGACCGGACGCATGCGAATACGCGCGCGCAAACAGGGCGGCCAGCCATCCCGAACAGGGTGGCTCTGAGCAACGGGGCAGGGCTTCGCGACCGCCAAACGCCAGATCACTCTTCGCGCAGATGTAAGCAGTTCGTATTCACCCAGCAAATCCTTCGCGATTTCGACTTCCGGTCTCAGAGCCGGCGATTGTCATTTTAGTTTTAGCGGCAGACCGGCGACGACGAATTCGACCTCGTCGGCCACCTCGGCGACGGCTTGGTTGATGAATCCGGCAGCATCTCGGAATGCTCGTGCGAGCGCGTTATCTGGCACAATCCCAAGTCCAACTTCGTTGGTCACGAGCACAACCGGTGTGTTTTGCTCGCCGAGTGACAGAGCCAGCCTGGAGGCTTCAAGTCTCCAATCGCGTTCCGCATGCATCAAGTTTGACAGCCACAGCGTCAGACAGTCGATTAGCCTCGGTCCTCGTCCGTCAGTCTCCATCAAGACTTTGATGAGATCCAATGGCTCTTCCCGGAGCTCCCATTGCACCCCGCGGCGCGCGCGATGGAGCGCGATGCGCTCCTGCATTTCGGTATCGAACGCTTCTGACGTCGCGATATAGATGGCCTGTCCCGGAAACGACAAAGTTCGAAACTCCGCCCGGCGGCTCTTCCCCGAACGCGCGCCGCCAGTGACAAGCACAACAGTCATCTTCCAAACCTTTGATAGTTTTGATTATCCGCACGGTCCTATCGCGGGTATGCGCGGGTGGCAAACCAAGTTCTACCGTTGACCGCTCCATCCAAAGCGGCAAAAAGACTGGGCTTCACGAGAAGACGGCAGGGAGGCTTAGGTTTGGCAGCAGCCATGGTTATAGCAATGGTAATTGATGCTGCACTGGGATGGCCAGCAGCGATCTTCCAGCGTATCGGACACCCCGTCACCTGGCTAGGGCGGCTTATCAATATCATCGATGTCAGATGGAACGTCGCTGGCGATTCCTTCCGGTTGCGCCGAGCGAAGGGTGTGGTGGCGTTACTTGCGGTCGTCGCCGCGGCGGCCGTGCCAGCGATGGTCATCCAATTGCTGCTTCCGCCGACCATTATCGGGACAGTCCTGATGGGTGTTCTGGCTTGGCCGCTTGTGGCGTCCCGGTCGCTCTACCACCATGTAGCGGCCGTCGTCGTGCCGCTTGGTAACGGAGATCTGGCAGGCGCGCGCTCCGCAGTTGCTATGATCGTTGGCCGGGACACGGACAAGCTCGATGAAGCTGGCGTGGCACGTGCTGCTATCGAGAGCCTGGCGGAAAATGCGTCCGACGGCGTCGTCGCTCCGATCTTCTGGGGTGTTCTATTGGGGTTGCCCGGCATAGCTGGCTATAAGGCCATCAACACACTGGATTCCATGATCGGCCACCGGACCTCACGACATGAAGCTTTTGGATGGGCATCCGCCCGCGTCGATGATGTGGTCAATTTCGTTCCAGCGCGTCTCACCGCATTGCTTTTTGTACTCGTTTCTCGCAGGCCGCTGGACACGATGTCGCTTGCCTTGCGGGATGCAAGGCACCACCGCTCGCCAAATGCGGGTTGGCCGGAAGCGGCCATGGCTGGCGCTCTGGGCACTCGGCTCTCGGGGCCTCGCACCTACCACGACCGCACTGCCGATGAGCCATGGCTGAACGAGGGCGGCCACGACGCTTCCCGCGAGGATATTTGGAAGGCATTGCGATTATATCAGTTCGCGCTGCTTCTGCTGACCACGATTTGTGTCTCCGTGGCGCTCGTGGTTGGGAGGTAAAGATAAACCGCATGCGCGATCACGGCGGAAATATCGACTGGGCACTTCAGCATTTCGGCGGAAAGCCGGAGCAATGGATAGACCTTTCAACAGGTATCAATCGTTGTCCTTATCCCGTGCCGCCCATACCTGAGAAGCATTGGCAGGCCTTGCCCACCATGGCGGCGCTGGAGGAGCTTCACCAGGCTGCGCAGGCGGCCTACCGCACCAAAGCGCCGGTCCTCGCGACAGCTGGTGCGCAGGCGGCCATCCAGTTGATTGCGCACCTGACGGTGCCCGGCGAAGCGCGGGTTCTGTCCCCCACTTATAACGAGCATGCTGCCGCACTCCGCGCTAGCGGCTGGCGCGTCAGAGAAGTGGAGCAGCTTCAAGACTTACGAGGGGCCGATATTGCCGTTGTGGTCAATCCAAACAATCCGGACGGCCGCCGACACGACCCTTCCGACCTTGCCGGCGTGTTCAGTGACGTCGGCAGGCTCGTCGTTGATGAAAGCTTCGCCGACACTGATCCCGACGTCTCAATCGCATCATCGGCGGGACGGGCCGGCCTCCTGGTGCTTCGTTCCATCGGGAAGTTTTATGGATTGGCGGGACTGCGGCTTGGCTTCGTCCTGGGCTGCAAGGACGACGTCGAAAAACTATCGCAACTCGCAGGCCCCTGGCCTGTGAGCGGACCTGCAATTCACATCGGCAGATGCGCATTGCTTGATGCCGAGTGGGCTGCGGCCACAACCCAGAGACTGAAAGGCGATGCCGACCGCCTCGACCGTGTCGTCACGAGATCGGGTTGGAAAGTTGCCGGAGGGACCCCGCTATTTCGCCTTTACTTGACTGAGGATTCGCGTGCGGCACAAGACCGCCTTGGAAAAGTGCACATCTGGAGCCGCATCTTCCCCTGGTCGCCACACCTCGTTCGATTAGGCCTGCCGGGCAGTGAATCCGAATGGGACCGGGTAACATCAGCTTTTGCAAGGATCGAATGAAGTTTTCTGCCAGCGATGCGGAGACATTGAAACTCATTCAGATGTGGCGTCGCGATGTCCGCCACTTCAAGACCGATGCTGTTCCCGAGGATATCCTTGAGCGGCTCAGGGCAGCGATGGATACCGCGCCATCGGTCGGCAACGCGAGGCCGTGGCGCGTGATCCGCGTCGAAAATCCAACTCTTCGGCGAGATATCCGCAGTGCCTTTGAGAGCTGCAATGAACAGGCGGCAGGCAGCTACGAGCCCGAACGTCAGGACGCCTACCGCTCTTTGAAGCTTGCCGGGCTGGATGCCGCTCCGGTGCAGCTTGCGATATTCACCGCGATCGATCCTGACGCCGGGCACAGGCTCGGACGGCGCACGATGCCCGCAACGTTGCATCAATCCGTTGCCATGGCCATTCATGCGCTCTGGCTGACGGCCCGCGCCGAAAACCTGGGACTAGGCATGGTGTCGATCCTGGACCCAGCACGCATGCAAACGCTGCTGAATGTGGGGCCGGCCTGGGAATTTGCAGCTTACCTGTGTATCGGGTGGCCGGAATTTACAGATGACACGCCGCTCCTGCACCGCAAAGGCTGGCAGGAAAATAGGAGCACCGTATGGGAAGTGCTCTAGAGCCTGATCGCCTGAGATGGAAACGCTTGGGCTTCCATCGAAGGCGTGAATCAGTCTCTCAAACAAGATCTTAGAGCAGGCCACGATCGTTGAAGTGATTCCACCAAGGTCGGACCTGCTCTAGAGCCTGATCGCCTGAGATGGAAACGCTTGGGCTTCCATCGAAGGCGTGAATCAGTCTCTCAAACAAGATTTAAGAGCAGGCCACGATCGTGGAAGTGATTCCACCAAGGTCGGACCTGCTCTAGTGCGCCAGTGCCAGCAATCGATCGACGTCAAGATGGCGTTCGCATTGGTCGGCTAGGGCCTCGAGCGTCTGTTCAAGTCTCGCATCATAGCTTTGCATTGAGGCTGCAATGCCAAGGCGGTTCAAGAATGCACGCCGAAATCGGTCGGAAACAAAGAGTCCGTGCAGATAGCTTCCCATGACCTTCCCATCGTATGATGTCGCGCCTTCGGCGACGCCATCGACATAGGCAAACGGCCGCTCGCAGTCGTCACCAAGCGTGCGGCCGATGTGGATCTCATAGCCGTCAACGTCGAGTCCCGTGTCGGCGTGGCGAGCATGAACGCGCGTGAGCCGTTTGTCTGCGCTCATCTCCGTTGAAACATTGAGCAGACCGAGGCCGGGTGTCGTGCCGGCGCTGCCCTCGATGCCGGTTGGGTCAGCGATTGATTTGCCGAGGATCTGGTATCCGCCGCAAATGCCGAGCACATATCCACCACGGCGCCGGTGCGCGAGAATATCGATGTCCCAACCTTGATTGCGCAAAAAGTCGATGTCGCCGCGCGTCGATTTCGTACCCGGAATTATGATCACCGCCGCGTCGCCTGGTATGGCTTCGCCAGGGCGAACCATCACCAGGTCCACTCCAGGCTCCAGTTTAAGCGGATCGAGATCGTCGAAATTCGCGATCCTCGAAAGGGCTAGACAGGCGATTCGCGTTTTCCCTGCTTTTCTGTTGCCCGACAGATCGAGTGCGTCTTCGGCGGGAAGCTCGTGTGCCCGGTCGAAGTAGGGCATAACTCCGAGGCCTCTCCACCGAGTCTTCTCGGCAATCATGGCATAGCCATCATCGAACAACGTTGGATCACCTCGAAACTTGTTGACGATGAACCCCTTTATCATCGCCGCATCGGCGTCGTCCAAGACGGCTTTCGTTCCGACGATCTGCGCGATGATGCCGCCGCGGTCGATGTCGCCTGCCAGTACCACGGGGACGTTCGCTGCCCGTGCGAAACCCATGTTGGCGATATCGTTGGCGCGCAAGTTGATTTCCGCGGGGCTGCCGGCGCCCTCTACGAAAATGAGATCGCTGGTACCCTTGAGCCGGTTGAAGCTTTCAAGCACCGACGGCATCAGCGAGGGCTTCAGCGCGGCATATTCGCGTGCCTTGGCAGTTAGCAAGCGTCGCCCCTGCACGATCACTTGCGCACCGACGTTCGTCTCGGGCTTCAAGAGCACCGGATTCATGTCGGTGTGCGGGTCAAGCCGCGCCGCCCGGGCTTGAAGCGCCTGCGCGCGGCCAATCTCACCTCCATCGATCGTGACTGCGGCATTGTTTGACATATTCTGCGGCTTGAACGGCGCAACACGAAGTCCGCGCCGATAGCCCGCGCGCGCAAGCCCGGCTACCAGTAATGACTTGCCGACATTGGATCCTGTTCCCTGAATCATCAATGCGCGCGCCATGAGGCTCTTGCTCACACCTCAGAACTCCACACCCGGCTGCCCTTTGATGCCAGACCGGAAGGGATGCTTCACGAGCGTCATCTCGGTGACGAGATCGGCTACGTCGATCAGTTCCTGTTTGGCGTTTCGCCCGGTGAGCACAACGTGCGTAAGAGGCGGCTTTTCGGTTTCAAGGAAGTGGATCACCTCGGCAACATCGAGATAATCGTATCGTAGTGCGATATTGATCTCGTCGAGTACGACCATGCGGATTGAAGGGTCCCTGATCAGCTCCTTGGCCTTCTCCCATCCGGCCCTGGCAGCAGCGATGTCGCGTGCGCGATCCTGCGTTTCCCAAGTGAAGCCTTCACCCATGGCGTGGAATTGGCAAAGGTCGCCGAAGTTCTGCGTGAGCAAGCGCCGTTCCCCGGTGTCCCAGGCACCTTTGATGAATTGGACGACGGCACAAGAAAGCCCATGGGCAATACAGCGCAGGATCATGCCGAACGCGGAGGACGATTTCCCCTTGCCAGCCCCGGTAAGAATTATGATCAGCCCCTTCTCGCCGCTCTTGCCGGCCATCATCCTGTCGCGGGCGGCCTTCTTTTTGGCCATTTTGGACGCGTGGCGGGTATCATCTGTCGCCGGCATCGGTTCAGCCTCCTGCGCCAGATGGGGATCTGAGTTTGGTTCGGAACTCATTCGCGCGGTCCTCGTCTTGACAAGCCTTCGTCTTGGGCAAATGGTGCAGCCACGTTGGTTCCTGTCCTACGACAGGCGAAGAGGGAATGCGATAGGGCTAAGAACCTGAGTGTTCGAGGTCCCAATAGCAGCCGCCCCCGCGACCGTGACCGGAGAGATCCTTAACGCCACTGACCAAAGTCGGGAAGGCAGGGATCGGGGGGAGAGCCCCACTCCGCAAGCCGGGAGACCTGCCAACGCAAAGATTGATACCGGCGGACGGGGTATTTCCGCGACGGGCCAGCGAGTCCAGTCCGGTGCTCGTTCGCTCCAGCCCCTCCCGCGGCAAGCGACGACAAAGGGTTGGGCTATGTCCGTGAGATTGCATGTCTGCATCACCTGCCGCGCCGGGCAACCGGTCGCGGAGGGAGATCTGACGCCGGGCGCTCAACTCTACGAAGCCTTGAATGAACTCGGCGCCCCGACCGACGTCGAAATACGAGCTGTCGAGTGCCTTTCGGCATGCAGTCAGGGATGTTCGATCGCGCTCTCCTCCAATGGTCGCTGGTCTTACGTTTACGGCCGCATGACGGTTGGCGATGCGCCATCGATCTTAGCCGGGGCGGCCGCCTACGCAGCCACGCCCGACGGAATTGTCCCTTGGCGCGAGCGCCCCGAGATTTTCCGCAAGCAGTCGCTTGCACGTGTTCCCCCAGTTCCGCAGTGCAAGGAGGCCGCCGAGTGACCGATCTGACAAAAACGCCCGTGACCGTGATCACCGGTTTTCTAGGATCAGGCAAAACAACGCTCATTCGGCATCTTATGGCCAATTCCAACGGCAAGCGGCTGGCAATTCTTGTCAACGAGTTCGGCACCGTCGGCGTCGATGGCGAGATCCTCAAATCCTGCGCGGACGCCAATTGTCCTGAAGAGAACATCGTCGAACTCGCAAACGGCTGCATATGCTGCACAGTGGCTGACGATTTCATCCCCACGATTGAGAAGCTTTTGTCGCGGCCACTTCGGCCGGACCATATTCTGATCGAAACGTCGGGGCTGGCACTTCCCAAGCCCCTGCTGAAGGCGTTCGACTGGCCCGCGATCCGATCCCGCATCACGGTCGATGGTGTGATCGCTCTTGCGGATGCGGAGGCTGTAGCCGCCGGGCGTTTTGCGCCAGATCCCGCGGCGGTCGAGGCGCAACGTGCAGCCGATCAGAAACTCGACCACGACACACCACTGGGTGAGGTGTTCGAGGACCAGATCGCCTGTGCCGACATCATCTTGCTGACTAAGGCCGATCTCGCAGGAGAGGCTGGTCTCGCAGCGGCGCGTGCAGCTATCGACGCCGAAGCTCCACGTACGCTTCCGATGCTGGCCGTCACAGATGGCGTTATCGATCCTAAGGTCATCTTGGGCATCGAAGCGGCAGCCGAAGATGACATCGCCGCACGGCCCTCCCACCACGACGGCGAGGACGGACACGAGCACGACGATTTTGCTTCGGTCGTCATCAAGCTACCTGAAATCGCCGATCCTGAGATGCTTGTCGCCGCCATCCAGCGCCTTGCGCGTGAGCAGAATGCCTTGCGAGCGAAAGGCCACATTGCAGTGGCTGGAAAGCCTATGCGCCTCCTCATTCAGGCAGTTGGCGAACGCGTTCGCACACAGTTCGATAGGCCATGGGGGAGCGAACCACGACTGTCACAACTCGTGATCATCGGGGAACGCGGCGACATTGATGAGGCAAGAATCCGCGAGGGCCTCGGCTTCTGATGCATGTCGTCTTCCGCGAGAGCCATGGATTGGAGGAGACCGAGACCCCGATGGATCTCGGGCAAGATCCTTCCGATCTCGTCGTGCTCTCGTATTCCGACAGCGATCTAGGTGCATTCGCCGCGGGATGGCGACGCGGCCGTCCCAAGCTCCCGAGCTTGCGGCTCGCAAATCTTGTCGCCCTGCGCCATCCGCTGTCGGTCGATACCTATGTGGAGCGTACGCTGACGCAGGCGCGGGGTATCCTCGTGCGGGTCATCGGAGGGGAGAGCTATTGGCCCTACGGGCTTGCGACACTCGCAGACCTGTCGCGTCGGCGCGGCATCGCACTTGCTGTTCTTCCGGCAGATGGGCGCGACGACGAACGGCTCGATGCGTTGTCAACTTTGCCCACATCGACTTTGCGCAAGCTGAAGACCTTGTGTGACGCAGGTGGTGTCGTTGCGGCTCACGCTGCGCTTTCGCAATTGGCGCTCGCTTCGGGCCTGTATCCCGGGGAATTTTCCGGCGAGACCGCAGTCGACGAATATGGCTTCTATGATCCCGTGAAGGGGCCCCTCACCACGCCGCCGCAGCCAGCGTCTCGTCCGCGAGCGCTCGTCACCTTCTACCGCTCGTACCTGACGGCTGCCGATACATCGCCAGTCGATGCCATGATTGCCGCTCTCGACGCCGAAGGGTTCGATGCCTACGGCGCCTTCGCGCCGTCGCTCAAGGCTCCCGGCGTCGGATCCTGGCTTGAGAATCATCTCCGCACGACGCCACCGTCCGTCATCGTCAATGCTACGGCCTTCTCCAGCAAGAATGAAGCGGGCGCGACGCCCTTCGACGTTGCCGGATGTCCGGTATTCCAGGTGGCCCTGTCTACGGCGCGCCGACGCGATTGGGCACAGTCCGAGCGCGGCCTGTCTCCGGCGGATCTGGCTATGCACGTCGTGCTCCCCGAAGTCGATGGACGTCTCTTTGCTGGCGTTGTGAGTTTCAAGTCGCCGGGACAGCGCGACCCCGACTTGCAGTTTTCGCATTTCGCGCATCGTGCCGACGCCTTGCGCGTTTCCGCAGCCGCCCGACGCATTGCAGCCTGGCACCGCCTCTCGCACACGCCAGCCCGCGATAAGCGTCTGGCAATCGTTCTGTCGAGCTATCCGGGTCGACCACACCAGATCGCGCACGCAGTTGGGCTCGACGCGCTGGCCTCCACAGAGGCACTGTTGTCGGATCTTGCAACCGCAGGCTACCGCGTCGGAACGGGTGATGCACTCGGGTCTGCATTGACGTGCGAAGCGCTGACCTGGCCGCTGGCCGAATACCAGTCTCGCCTTGCCGCACTGCCGGAGCCTGTGAAGGAATCGTTGGACCGCGCCTGGGGTGCCCCCGAAGCGGACCCCACTTGCCGAGACGGCGCCTTTCACTTTGCAGCCGTCCGCCGTGGCGATTGCCTGATTGCGGTCCAGCCCGAGCGCGGCGATGTCAAGGCGCGCGACGATGAGTACCACGATCTCACGCGCACGCCCCGGCACTCCTATGTTGCCTTCTATCTGTGGCTTCAATCGCTGCAGTTGCACGCGCTCGTTCACATGGGCGCGCATGGGACGCTGGAATGGTTGCCTGGAAAATCCGTTGCCTTGTCGGAAACGTGCTGGCCGGAAGTGCTGATAGGATCCACTCCGGTCATCTATCCGTTCATCGTCAACGATCCGGGCGAAGCCGCGCAAGCCAAGCGGCGTATCGGTGCCGCCACCATCGGCCATCTGCCGCCGCCGCTGGCGGCATCGGCGCTGCCTGAGGGTTTGGTGCGCCTGGAGCGCTTGCTCGACGAATATTCGACCGCAGACGGGCTCGACCCCGCGCGGCGCCAACGGCTCATCGCTGCCATTCGCAGCGAAGCACAGGCCGCGGGTGTTGAAGAGGATCTTGCTCTCAGCGCAACAGCCTCGCCGGCGGAAGCTATCGTCCGCATCGATCGCTTCGTTTGCGATTTGAAGGAAAGCCAGTACGGCGAGGGGCTGCATGTGTTCGGGCGCGGGGGCTGCGGTGTGAATGAGCGCGACGCCGTGCTCGCTGCACTTTCCGGTCAGCGTATCGCACCCGGACCTGCCGGTTCCCCCAATCGTGGCCGCGCCGACGTGCTGCCCACGGGCCGCAATCTTTACGCTGTCGATCCGCGGGCCGTACCAACGAGGGCTGCGCATGCTCAAGGCGTCAAGCTTGCGGAGGAACTGCTGCGCCGTCATTTGCAGGATCATGGGGAATGGCCGAAAGGAGTCGTCGTCGATCTTTGGGGCTCTGCGAGCATGCGGACAGCCGGCGAGGACTTTGCGATGGCCTTGCATTTGGCTGGATTGGCGCCGTTGTGGGACGAAGGCTCAGAACGTGTCTCTGGTTTTGAGATTGTCCCGGTGGCATTGCTCCGCAGGCCGCGCATCGACGTGACACTGCGCGTTTCAGGATTGTTTCGCGACGTGTTCCCTGGTCTGTCCCAGATGTTTGAAGCGGGAGCTGACGCGCTTTCCAGACGCGACTGGGAAGGCGGCGACAACCCCTACACGCATCGCATTGCCCGCGTGTTCGGACCGAAGCCGGGGCAATATGGTGCGGGGATGACCGATTTGCTCGATACCTTCTCACCCGAAGCAAGGGTAGCGGCGGGGGAAGCATGGCTGTCGGCGTCGTCATGGTCGATCGGTGCCGATGGTACCAGCAGGCTCGATCGGGCCGCCATCGAAAAGCGCGTGATGGGTGCGGACGCATTCGTCCATACGCAAGATCTGCCTGAAACAGATCTGTTGCTTGCGGCCGACTACGCCGTCCACGAAGCGGGTTTTGCGGCGGCTTCAGCGGCGGTCGGCGCCGCGCCTCCCTCCCTTTATCATATGGATGCTACTCGCCCGGACGCGCCGCGCGCACGCGCACTCGCTGAAGAGATCGCACGCGTGGTCCGCGCGCGCGCCACAAACCCGGGCTGGATCGCCGGCATGATGGCTCACGGTTTCCGGGGCGCTGCCGAAATCGCAGCAACGCTTGAGCACATGGCAGCGTTCGCACATCTGTCGAACACTGTGCCGGCTCACCTCTTTGATCTGTACTACGATGCCACGCTGGCGTGCGATGATGTTCGGACTTTCCTTGAACGTGAGAACCCCGCCGCCTTGGCCGCCATGTTGTCCTGCTTTCAGCGTCTGGACGAGGCAGCGCTCTGGAAAACACGGCGCAACTCTATCGCCGTATCCTTGCGGGAAGCTTTATGAGCACCTTCCAGATCAAAGGCTGGTGCCCCGGCGCACTTCGGCCAATGATGTCGGGCGATGGTCTGGTCGTCCGCATCCGGCCCCACGCCGGGCGTCTATCTGCGGCGCAGGCTCGCGGTATTGCTCTGGCAGCCCGCGCGCACGGCAACGGTCTGATTGACCTTTCCTCCAGAGCCAATCTGCAACTGCGCGGTGTTCGCTCGGATCATCACGATGCACTGGTCGCGGACCTGGACGCACTGGGGTTGCTCGATCCAGATCCCGTCGCGGAATCGCGTCGCAATATAGTCGTCACTCCTTTCTCTGGGGCGACCGGCGATGAGTGCATGCTGGCTGAGGAGCTTGAAAGGGCACTCGCCGCAAGCGACCTCGTCTTGCCGGGAAAGTTCGGTTTCGCGATCGACTGCGGGCGAAAGCGCGTCCTCGATCAGGTGTCGGCAGATATTCGCATCGAGCGAGGGGCCGGAGAGTGTCTAATCGTGCGGCCCGATGGAGCAACGTGCGGAGTGGCGGTCAAAGCAGACGAGGCGGCTGCCACCGCGCTGGCACTGGCGAAATGGTTCGTCGAGTCAGGCGGAATAAGCGATGGGCGCGGACGCATGGCGGCTCATGTTGGCAAAGGGGCAACGCTTCCTCGCGCATTATCAGGAGAAACCTTGCCGGTTGCGTCGGCCCCTCGGCCTGAGCCGGGCTTCACCGAAGAGGGGGCGCTGGTCGCCGTGGCGTTCGGGTCAATGCACGCGGACACGCTGGAAGTGCTGGCGCGTCGCGCATCCGAACTGCGCATGACCCCATGGCGCATGATTTTCTTACCTGCCGTAGATGAAATCCCAGCCGGATTGGATCTCGTCACTCGAGCAGATGATCCCATACTTCGCATCGAGGCTTGCACAGGTGCGCCGTGGTGTCCGCAGGCGCGTGCCAAGACACGCCGGCTGGCGCAACGGCTAGCCGCTCATGTCCCCGCAGGTGCGACGCTCCACGTCTCCGGCTGCGCCAAGGGCTGTGCTTGCGCGCGCCGGGCGTTGACGCTTGTCGCAAGTGGCGAGGGCTTCGACTTGATCCGGAACGGCACCGCTTCGGATCGCCCAACGATCACCGGATTGAGTGCGGACCAGATCGTTTCCGACCCAGCCCGCTATCTTGGATGGTTGTGATGGTTCACACGTATGAGACGAACGGCGCCGAGATCTACCGGCAGTCTTTCGCGACCATTCGGGCGGAGGCCGATCTTTCGCGCTTCACACCCGATGAAGAGCAGGTGGTCGTCCGCATGATTCACGCGGCCGGCATGGTTGGGTTGGAAGCCCACGTTCGCTTTACTCCAGGTATGGCAGCCGCGGCACGTGCCGCCCTGGAGCGCGGCGCTCCCATCCTTTGCGACGCGCGCATGGTCTCTGAGGGGATTACACGTGCCCGCCTGCCGGCTAACAACGCCATCATTTGTACGCTCGGCGATACTCGGGTACCCAGGCTCGCTGAAGAGATGGGCAACACGCGCTCGGCAGCCGCGCTCGAACTCTGGCGCCCGCACTTGGCCGGGGCGATTGTCGCCATCGGCAATGCACCCACTGCCCTTTTCCATCTTCTCAACATGCTCTTGGACGCCTCCTGTCCGCGCCCAGCGGCAATCATCGGCTGTCCCGTCGGCTTCGTCGGCGCAGCCGAGTCCAAGGCCGCACTGATGCAAGGACCACCTGCGCCCGCACTTTCGGTCATGGGCCGTCTCGGCGGATCGGCCATCACGGTTGCAGCTGTGAACGCCCTGGCAACGAGGAGCGAATAGCCATGGGTCGTGTCATTTGCTGCGGGCTTGGGCCAGGCGACCCCGATTTAATGAGCGTCAGGGCGGATCGGTTCATTCGCACCGCGCGCCATGTTGCGTATTTTCGAAAGAAGGGCCGCCCCGGCCAAGCCCGGCGCATTGTCGAAGGCATGCTCGCACCCGATGTCCGCGAATACCCGATGGAATATCCGGTCACGACGGAGCTTCCCTTCGATAGTCCGCAGTACAATACGATTCTCGCCAGCTTTTATGACGAATGGGCAGCACGCATCGAGACTTTGGCACGCACGAGCGACATCGTCGTGCTTTGCGAAGGAGATCCTTTCTTCTACGGCTCCTTCATGCATCTGTTCGTGCGTCTTAAGGGGCGCGTGGAGTTGGACGTCATTCCCGGCATGCCTGGAATGACGGGTTGCTGGAACGTGACCGGCGTACCGATGACCTGGGGCGACGACGTGATGACGGTTGTCATGGGCACGATGCCGGAAGTCGACCTCGCCCGGCACATGGCCACCTCTGACGCCTTGGTCGTCATGAAGACCGGCCGCAATCTGGCGAAGATCCGCCGCGCACTCAAAGCCGCCAGCAGGCTCAATGACGCCTGGCTCGTGGAGCGCGGCACCATGCCCGAACAGCGTGTCGCCCGGTTGAGTGAGGTCGACGACGAGGTTAGCCCCTATTTTGCAATCGTGCTTGTCCACGGCAATGGCCGGCGTCCGGAGATGGGAGAATGAGTGGCTCTCTCGTCGTGGCCGGACTGGGACCTGGAGCGGACAGCCTCATCACTCCCGAGGTTGTGCAATCGCTCGCCGATGCGACCGACGTCCTCGGCTACAAGCCTTATGTGGAGCGCATCGCTCCGCGGGAAGGATTGAAGCTTCACCCATCCGACAACCGCGAGGAACTGGCACGCGCCCGTGCCGGCCTGCAGATCGCCTCGTCAGGTGGACGGGCCGTTATCGTTTCGTCCGGCGACCCAGGTGTATTCGCAATGGCGGCCGCCGTCTTCGAAGTGCTCGCAGACGCTCCCGAGTGGCAGCAGCTCGATATTCGCGTGCTGCCAGGCATCACGGCCATGCTTGCCGCGGCTGCGCGCATCGGTGCGCCGCTGGGTCACGATTTTTGCGCAATCAATCTATCGGACAACCTGAAGCCCTGGCCCCTGATCGAAAGGCGCTTGCGGCTCGCAGCCGAAGCGGGTTTTGCGATCGCTCTTTACAATCCGCGTTCCGCGAGCCGGCCAGCCGGGTTTGCGCGCGCGCTGGAAATACTGAAAGAAGCAGGCGCAGGCGGCAGGCTTGTGGTTTTTGCACGCGCAGTAACAACGCCGCACGAGCACATAGAGGTACACACCCTGCAGGAGGCGCGCGCCGATTTGGCGGACATGCGAACGATTGTCATCGTTTGCAACGCCGAAACGCGCCGGGTCGGCCGCTGGCTTTACGCGCCCAGGCAGGTCTCATGACTGAGCCATGCCATCACCTCGTCGACCGTGGCAACCATGTGCCGTTCCGGCATGTGGGGACGCGAAATCATGATGACGGGTATTGCCAGCCGCCGCGCCGCGTCGATTTTGGCGCGTGCGCCAGACCCGCCGGAATTTCGTGTGACGACCCAGTTCACACTACGCGAGCGCATGAGGTCCAGATCTCCTTCTTCTGTAAAGGGACCACGCGCGACGATCACTTCCGACCGTGGCAGCGCAAGACGACCTGTCGGCTCATCGACGAAACGCAGAATATATCGGTGCTGCGGCTTTGCCGTGAAGGCCTGCCAGTGCTGCCGCCCGATGGCGAGGAACACGCACGCCGCCTCGTCGGGCAAAGCGGTTACGGCACCTGCCAAATCGGGAACCGTGATCCAGCGGTCGTCCCGACCTTGCGTCCATGGGGCGCGAACAAGAGTGATCAATGGCACGGACGTGGCCGCGCAGGCCTCGATGGCATTCCGGCTCATCGTACCGGCGAAGGGGTGGGTGGCATCAACGACGTGCGTTATGCCTTCGTCTCGAAGGTAGTGTGCAAGCCCGTCCGCACCGCCAAATCCGCCCGTGCGCACCGGCAACGGTTGGTTGACAGGCACTTGGGTGCGGCCGGCATAGGAATAGATCGCATCCAGTCGAGTGGTCGCGATGATTCTGGCCAACGCATTGGCGTCACTCGTCCCTCCCAGGATGAGGATCCGCATCATGAGTGAGTCTCCGGTTCGGCCGTGGTTATCAATCATCGGTATCGGTGAGGATGGCCTTGCTGGACTGACATTGGCAAGCCGCAATGCGCTAGATGCCGCTGAGGTCGTATTCGGCGGCGCGCGGCATCTCGAACTTGCGTGTGCGGGCGAACGTGGAAGGCCCTGGTCGGTCCCGTTTGATACCGCGCCGGTTCTTGCCATGCGTGGCCGCAAGGTGGCGGTGCTGGCATCCGGCGATCCTTTCTGGTTTGGAGCAGGCGGCAGTCTTGCTGGACATCTTACCTCTGGGGAGTGGGTGGCCTATCCCGTACCGTCGACGTTCTCGCTCGCCGCGGCACGCCTGGGTTGGAGGTTGGAAGAGACGGTGTGCCTCGGGCTTCACGCAGCGCCCTTCGAACGTCTCGTGCCGGTCCTGTCGGCAGGCGCGCGCGTCATATGTCTTCTGCGCGATGGAGAGGCAATAGGTGCTCTTTGCCAGTGGTTCGATCGGCACGGGTGGGGTGAGACGACTGTGATAGCGCTCTCCGCGCTCGGCGGTCCAAATGAGAGCATTGTGAGTTTCACCGCCAATGCCGGATCGCCCCCAAGGTGTAAAGCGCCGGTTGCCGTTGCACTCGAAGCAAAAGGCCGGCGAGGGCTGTCCCGTGCGGTCGGTCTGCCCGACGATCTTTTCATCCACGATGGACAAATTTCGAAACGCCATAGCCGTGCGCTCGCACTTGCGGCACTTGCACCACGGCCTGGGGAAATACTCTGGGATATCGGCGCAGGCTCAGGTTCAATATCTGTCGAGTGGGCGCTCGCAGACGGCATCGCTGTGGCGGTCGAACAACAATCTGCGCGGATCGAAAACATACGCAAGAACGCTGCCGCTTTCGGCTTATCCCATCGCATCAGCGTCGTGGAAGGATCATCGCCTCAGATGCTCGCAGGGCTACCTCCGCCCGACGCAGTTTTTGTCGGGGGAGGGCTGACGGCTGAGCATTTTCAAGCGATTTGGACTCTTCTGCGCAACGGTACGCGCTTCGTGGCTCACGCCGTTTCTCTCGAAACGCAGGCGCTGGTGACCGGTCTGCACGCAAGCCACGGTGGAGATCTCGTGCGCTTCGAGATGAGCCATGCCGAGCCCTTGGGACGCATGCGCTCTTGGCAGGCGGTTCGCCCCATCGTCCAATGGACAACCACCAAGTGAATTTGGCTGAAGGAGAGTGGGCATGACCGTGCACTTCATCGGAGCGGGACCTGGCGCCGCCGATCTTCTGACGCTGCGTGCGCGCGATCTCATCGCAGCCTGCCCGGTCTGCCTCTACGCTGGTTCACTTATTCCGGAAGCGATCCTGGCGCATTGCCCGCCGGGTGCGCGCATCGTCAATACCGCACCGATGTCGCTCGACGACATCGGTGCCGAGTTTGAAGCAGCTCATCGACAAGGCCAGGACGTTGCTCGCCTCCATTCGGGAGACCTGTCCATCTGGTCCGCGATGGGGGAGCAGTTGCGCCGCCTGCGTGCGCTCGGAATACCATTCTCAATCACGCCCGGTGTGCCATCGTTTGCGGCTGCTGCGGCAGCGCTGGAAAGCGAGCTGACACTGCCTGGAATTTCTCAGTCGGTCGTCTTGACGCGAACATCCGGACGCGCGAGCGCCATGCCCGAGGGAGAAACGCTCAGTGCGTTCGCGGCGACGGGGGCTTTGCTTGCCATCCATCTCTCGGTGCACGTTCTCGACAAAGTCGTTGCTGAGCTGACGCCCCACTACGGAGCGGACTGCCCGGTCGCGATTGTTTGGCGTGCGAGCTGGCCTGAGCAACGTATCGTGCGAGCAACTCTGGGCACAGTGAGCGGCACGCTGGGAGCGGAACTGGAGCGAACAGCGCTCATTTTCGTGGGAAGGGCGCTTGCCGCCAAGGACTTCGACGACAGTCGTCTCTATGCGGGGGACTACGACCGCCGCTATCGGCCGGTCGGTACCGCACCGCGCTTTCCGGAGACCGGCTGATGCCTCCTGGCTTCGTCATATCGGCGCCCGCATCCGGTACGGGCAAGACGACATTGACGCTCGCGCTCGCCAGGGCGTTCTCGCAGCGCGGACTGCGCGTGCAGTGCTTCAAATGCGGGCCGGACTACATCGATCCCGCCTTTCACGCGGCCGCCACTGGCCGAATGTCCTTCAACCTGGATAGCTGGGCCATGGACGAGGCTACGCTTCAAGCGCTGGCCGCCCGCGGAACCGGCTGCGATCTCACGATTGCTGAAGGTGCAATGGGTCTGTTCGACGGCGTCGCGCGCGCAGGCGCGTTCGGCACGGGTGCCAGTGCGGACATTGCTGCGCTCGCGGGATGGCCGGTGATACTGCTGATCGATCCCTCAGGCCAGGCGCAAACGGCTGCGGCGATAGCCAAAGGGCTGAGTGCGTTTCGGCCTGGAGTGCGGGTTGCCGGGGTCATCCTCAATCGCGTCGCAAGCCCGCGCCACGAGGCACTGGTCAGAGCCGGAATGCAAGAAGCCGGCATTACCGTATTCGGGGCCTTGCCACGGTGGTCTCAGATCGAATTGCCCGAGCGTCACCTGGGTCTGGTGCAGGCCCAGGAACATAGTCGCCTCGACGATGCGATTGATGCGGCGGCTCGCCTCGTTGCGGAACGGATTGATCTGGAAAGCGTGCTCGAAGCAGCAAGCGTTACGTCTCCGCCCGTTCGAGTGCGACGTGGCGCGCGGCTTGAACCACCGGGGCAACGCATCGCGTTGGCCAAGGATATGGCGTTCTCGTTCCTCTATCCGCACCAGCTGGTGGCCTGGCGCGAGGCCGGCGCCGAAGTGCTTCCCTTCTCGCCGCTTGCCGACGAGGCGCCCAGCGAATCCGCAGACGTATGCTGGCTCCCGGGAGGCTATCCGGAGCTGCACGCGGGCCAGCTGGCTGCGGCCAGGAATTTCAAGACCCGGATGCGGTCCTTTGCACAAACGCGACCCGTGCATGGCGAATGCGGTGGCTACATGGTGATGGGCAGCGGTCTGGTAGATGCAGACGGGGTGCGCCACGAGATGATCGGACTACTCGGTTTGGAAACCAGCTACGCCGCGCGGAAATTGCACCTTGGATATCGCATGGCCGAGCTGCTCGCGCCGATCCCAAGTTATTCGGCGAACGCGCGGCTGCGTGGCCATGAGTTCCATTACGCCAGCATTATCTCCCAGCCCGACGAGCCACTGGCACGCGTGCGCGATGCCAGTGGGGCACCGATTGCCGAAACCGGGTCTTGGCGCGGCAATTCAACAGGATCATTCTTCCATATGATAACGGATGAGACATGAGCGGCTTCGTATCCTTCGTTTCGGCGGGGCCCGGGATCAGGAGTTGCTGACGCTGAAGGGTGTGGTACGGCGCGGCTCCAGGCGGCGGATGTCGTTTTCTGTGACGACCTCGCTTCTGGAGCTATTCTCGAACACGCGCGGTGAGGGGCAAACCTCGTATGCGTCGGCAAGCGGGCCGGGTTCCCTTCCGCGCGGCAGGATCATGTGAGCCGGCTTCTGACCGAGTGTGCTGCGAAGGGCGCGCATCGTGCGGCTCAAGTCGGGCGATGCCGGCATCTTTGGCAGGCTCGAAGAAGAATTGGATGCGCTGCGCGAAGCGGGGATCGCTTATGAGATCGTGCCTGGGGGGTCCTCGGCCAGCGCCGCAGCCGCCGCTGCAGGAATTCCGCTGATCCGGCAGCCCTCGTCCCGGCGCCTGCAAATTGTCACAGCCTCAGACGTGTCGGACGGGCTGCCGTCAGATCTGAATTGGGCCGCTTTGGCGGACGCGCAGGCAATGACTCCCGTCTTCATGGGCAAGCGCACATTTTCGCACCTGGCCAATCGGCTCGTGAACCATGGTCTGGCAGAGAATGCGCCCGCAATTCTAGCTGAATCATCGGGTCGAAGCTCGTAACGCTTCGTTCGCGCGCCGCTGGTGGCATTGGCCGACCGGCTGGCCAACGAACCCGTTCGAGCCCCTGCAATCAGCATATGTGGCCTTTTGGTAGGACCGTGAATACCCCCAGTACTTTGCTTGACCGTCGGTTCGGACCGGGCCAAAAAGGAGTGGCATGGCGTTCGAACAGGCGCAAAGCGCCGGAACATCATTGGGAATGGGGAAGGGCGGACCAAATCGCGGCGCCCGAAGCCCCAGCCGCCCCCGCGACTGTAAACGGTGAGCGTTGCTCCAAATTCCTTGTCACTGGGCCTTACGGTCTGGGAAGACGGGAGCAACGCTTGGACCCGTGAGCCAGGAGACCGGCCGTGCGACGTGCAACACCAACCGGCCGTCGGGTGGGACGGTGAGAGAGGAACTCCGAATGCATATTGAACCAGGCATTGTCGACGGAGCCAAGATCGGGCTGAGCTATGCCACGGCGGCAACTGCCGGCGCCTATGCGTTGAAACTTTCCGTGGCCGCCGTCCGGGACAAAGGCGTCATGTCTCTGGCAATGCGCGCGCTGATAACGACGGCGCTGGTCTTCTCCTTCTTCGAACTGCTGCCGCACTACCCTGTGGGCGTATCCGAAGTGCATTTCATCCTGGGCTCAACGCTGTTTCTAATTTTGGGCGCGGCGCCGGCAGCCATGGGTCTGGCGTTGGGGCTCTTGCTTCAGGGCCTGTTCTTCGCACCTGCCGATCTCCCACAGTACGGCATGAATATTACGACTCTGCTCGTACCGCTTTTTGCGATCGCGGCACTGGCTGAACGGATTATCCCGAAGGACACGCCCTACGTCGATCTGCAGTACACACAAGCTCTGGCGCTTTCGACGGCGTATCAGGCTGGTATCGTCTCCTGGGTCGCCTTCTGGGCTCTCTACGGCGCTGGCTTCGAAGCCGGGAACATGTCCGCTATCGCCACGTTCGGTAGCGCCTACATGCTGGTAGTTTTGGTCGAGCCGGTGGCCGATCTTGCTGTTCTTGCGCTCGCCAAGTCGCTGCATGCACTTGAAGACTCCGGCCTTGTGACGCCGCGCTTGCATAAGCCGGCCTAACCAGTGGTGTAACGCGGCGGCCTTGGTGGGCCGCCGCGTTCACAATCCAGATGATCACACTGTCTCTCATCGGAATCGGAAGCGGCCATCCAGAGCACATGACGCTCGCTGGTGTGCGTGCGCTTAATGCTGCCGACCTCGTTCTGATCCCGCGCAAAGGTGAAGAAAAGTCGGATCTCGCCGAACTTCGCCGGGCAATCTGCACAAGGCTTCTGACCAACGAGGCCACACGCATCGTCGAATTCGACCTGCCCGTCCGAGATGGCCAGCGCGAAGACTATGCGGCAGCGGTCGATGATTGGCACGAGCAAATTGCCCGCACATGGACTTGCCAAATCGGCGCGCATCTTGGTGCCAGCGGTCGCGTCGCCTTGCTGATCTGGGGGGACCCATCCCTCTTCGACAGCAGCCTCAGGATTGCGCGGCGTCTCGAACCAAAGCCAACGATAGAGGTTATGCCTGGCATCACCGCGATACAGGCTCTGTGCGCCGCGCATGCCATTCCTTTGAACGACATAGGTGAACCGTTCCTCGTCACCACGGGACGCAGATTACGCCAATCTGGCTGGCCTCAAGATGCGCAAGTCGTCGCCGTTATGCTCGACGGTGGCACGGCATTCGAGGCTCTCGACCCCCACGGCCTATACATCTGGTGGGGTGCCTATCTCGGCATGGATTGGGAAATCGTTTTGTCTGGTCCTCTGGATGTCATCGCTCCTAAGATTGTCGCGACACGCAAGGACGCCCGCGCCAAGCATGGTTGGATCATGGATACCTACATTCTAAAGCGTCGAACTGTGTGAGTGCGCATGCCCGAACGTGAGGACAAGCTGCTGCCCGATTGGGTCTATCGCGATTGCCCCGCGCCCTCGCCCGCCCACCGTGAAGCAGCGATTGAGCGGCAAAGACAGCTTACAAAGCCGACGGGTGCATTGGGACGGCTGGAGATTCTGGCCATCGACCTTGCTGGTTTGCAGGCGACCGCCCGGCCGCGCGCCTCCCGAGTTCGTATCGTTGTGTTTGCTGGGGACCACGGCATAACCGCGCAAGGTGTCTCTGCATATCCACAAGACGTCACGGTCGCCATGATGGCGAACTTTGCAAACGGCGGCGCCGCTATCTCCGTTCTTGCACGGGAAATTGGAGCACGCCTTGAGGTGGTGGACGCGGGCTCGCGCGCGCAAACCCCTATCGATGGCGTGGTGATCGACAAGCCGCGTAGCGGCACCAGGGACTTCAGCCAACAGGCGGCTCTCGATCCCAGCGATCTCAGCTTCGCGTTTGCATGTGGCATGCGCGCAGTTGAGCGTGCCTTGGCGGAGAAGCCAGACCTCTTGATCCTGGGAGAAATGGGGATCGGCAATACCACAGCGTCGGCGGCCATCGCCGCGGCGATCATCGGTGTGCCGGCTGCCACCATTGCAGGGAACGGAACAGGCCTCGACGCGGCTGGCCGTGCGCGCAAGGCCGAGATTATCGAGGCCGCGCTGACGCACCATGGACTGCGAGAGCCAGTGCCGGATACTCAGAGCGTGCTCGAAGCGGTGGGAGGACTCGAGATCGCAGCTCTGTGCGGCGCGATTATTTCCGCCGCTCAAGCCGGTCTGCCGATGCTTATCGATGGTTTCATAGTCTCGGTTGCCGCACTCGCTGCGACGCGCATCAACGGTTCTTGCAGGCCCTATCTCATATTCTCGCATCGTTCCGCCGAGGATGGCCATCGCCGGGTGCTCGATGAACTCGATGCGCGACCGCTTCTCGATTTGGACCTGAGGCTCGGAGAAGGCTCAGGTGCAGCGCTGGCACTGCCGATCGTGCGGCTTGCGTGCGCCCTGCACAACGGAATGGCGACTTTCGCTGAGGCTGCCGTTCCGGATCGGGCTTCGTGATGCGGCTCGACCTGCTGCGTCACGGCGATACGGGCCGCGCCGGCTACCTGGACGGCAGCACGGATTCGCCCTTGAGCAACGTCGGCATTCTGCAGATGGAACGCCAAACGGCCCGTGGCGGGTGGCCTCTCGTCATTGCCTCTCCACTGCAACGTGCCAGAAGGCCGGCTGAAATGCTGGCGCGTGTCCAGGCATGCCAGCTCGTCATCGATCCGAATTGGGCCGAGATCGACTTTGGTCAATGGGATGGACGTCCTCGTGTGGATATAGAAGCGGATAGAGGTGACCGCTCCCTGCTTGCGTCCTACTACGACGATCCACAGCGTCTCACTCCTCCAGGGGGAGAACATTGGGCGGCCTTCGAACGGCGTGTGCGCGCGGCACTCGCTGATGCGTATGTGCGCTCGGCTGGACAACCGACGCTCGTCATCACGCATGCTGGCCCGATACGAATGGCTCTCGCCACGATACTCGGGCTACCGCTGCAGTCGCTCTGGGCCGTCCGGTTAGGATACGCTACACGCATAGAACTCGATGTCGGCCGCGAAGATGACGGCACATTCTGGGGTGAATTGGTAGAGATCGTTCAACCATGAACCTGCGCAGCCTGTCTCTTGCCTTTCAATTCCTAACCCGCCTACCGATGCCGCCGGTCGATGAATTCGAGCCGCAGGATCTCAGTCGCTCGTCTGTCTTCTTCCCGCTTGTGGGGCTCGTCATTGGACTAATTCTGTCTGGCTTGATGTGGATTGGCTTGCCGAGCGGTCCATGGCTCGCAGCCGTCGTGGTTCTGATCGGTTGGACTTGGATTACGGGAGCATTGCATCTGGATGGTCTGGGCGATGTCGCGGACGCAATGGGTGCCGCACATGGCAACCCGGAGCGCTTCTTCGAAGTGCTCAAGGATCCCCATGCGGGCAACTTCGCCGTGGTCGCGATCGCGTTGCAATTGGTGGCCAAACTGGTCTTCTTGGCCCACATGCCGGCAGGCAAATGGCTGTGGCCGGTCGTTCTCATACCCGCTTGGGCCCGATGGGGCGCTCTCGTGTGGAGCGCGATGTTGCCCACATTGCGGGAAGGACTGGGGCGTGACTTGGGCCAATCGAGCAATGTCTTCGCCATTGCGATTTGGGCTATAGCACTTTCAGCAGCATGCTTGGCCTTCGCTCCGGCGCTGCTTTGCGCGCTTATTGTCGTGCCCGCAATCGGCCTTTACTGGCGTTGGCGATTGGGAGGCATCACGGGCGACAGCCTCGGTGCAAGCGTGGAAGTGTCGGAAACCCTGCTGCTCGCCACCGTCGTGTTCCTTTGAATGTCGATCGGCGTTGAGCTTTGACCCTTAACCGGCATCAAAAATGGATCACACGGTGCATACACGTTCTGGTTCTGAGAATGCAGCCGCAATCGCGCGCGAAACCGAGATGGGTGCGTAACTGGCCCTCGCAACCGCCCATGGCGCCCAGCATGGCGATGGTTGCAAGCTGCCGCGCGGCGGGACCAAGCGCGGTATTCGATAATTACCTATCCGAAGCATGGGTGACGAGATTACCCGCCAGTTACGGCGAATGGCTGCCGAGGGTGGCGAGAATGCCGTCCATCGCCTCGCCGGTGACGGCTTTCATGGCATGACGTCCGATTACCGCGACCTGATCGGATCGGATTTGTCCGTCGCAAGGCTCATGCGTTCACCCCCTTCATGCCCTCGGCGGTGTAGCGCGCGCCAGTGAAGCTGCCGGGCGCATAGGCGCGGTCGAGCTTGGCGATATCATCTTCCGACAAACGCAGGCTGGCGGCGGCGATATTCTGTTCCAGATAGCTCAATCGCTTGGTGCCGGGTATGGCGAACACGCCTCTGGACAGCACCCAGGCGAGCGCGACCTGCGATGGCGTCGCTTCGCGCTGATCGGCAATCATGCGCAGAGTGTCGAGATGGGCGAGGTTTGCTTCCAGCGCGTCTCCGGCAAAGCGGGGCGCATTGCGGCGAAAATCATTCTCGGCGAGATCGCCGCTCTTCATCGTGCCCGACAGCAAGCCGCGCCCCAGCGGGCTGTAGGCGACGAAGGCGATCCCGAGGTCGCGGCAAGCGGGCAGCACGTCTGCTTCCATGTCGCGAGTGGTCAGCGAATATTCGCTCTGCACCGCCGCCACCGGATGCACCGCATGCGCGCGACGCAGGGTTTCGGCGGAAACTTCGCTGAGGCCGATGTGTGCGATCTTGCCCGCCCGCACGAGATCGGCGAGCACACCCATGGTCTCCTCGATCGGTCGACCGGCTTCGGCGCGGTGGACATAATAGAGGTCGATCCGCTCAACCCCGAGACGCCGCAGCGATGCCTCGCAGGCCTCACGGATATAG
This sequence comes from Hyphomicrobiaceae bacterium, assembly GCA_020638035.1. Taxonomy (GTDB): domain Bacteria; phylum Pseudomonadota; class Alphaproteobacteria; order Rhizobiales; family Hyphomicrobiaceae; genus JAEUMD01. The sequence continues at coordinate 18,539 of JACKJI010000017.1, read as the reverse complement.
TTCGGGCCGTTGTCGATGCTGCGGGCGTATTCGCCGGGCGCTTTGCGGATGCCGAACTTGGTGGCGATGAAGACATCTCGCTCACTCGTCTTCAGGAAGCGAGCCAGCAATTCCTCATTGTGGCCGTTGCCATACATGTCGGCAGTATCGAGCATCCGCACGCCCAGCTCATGGGCGCGCGCGAGCACCGCCAAAGACTGCGCGTCGTCGGTCTCGCCGTAAAATTCGGACATGCCCATACAGCCGAGGCCGAGTGCCGGGAGTTGCGGCCCGTCAGCGCCGAGCGGAAGGGTTGGAAACATGGCTTTGCTCCTGTCTGTCATGCCCAGGAATGTCTGACAGGCAGGCGCTCTGTTGAGAATTATTCATATCTGCACGCCATCCGTGCGATAATGATCAGATGAACTGGGATGACTTGCGCGTTCTGGCGGTGCTGCAGCGTGAAGGGTCGCTCGCCGGCGCGGCGCGCTCGCTCGGCGTAAACCATGCCACCGTCTCGCGCCGAGTATCCGCCCTGGAGGAGAGCCTTGGCCACAAGCTGGTGCGACGTCTAGCGCGCTCCACACCCTTGACCGACAAGGGGCGGGAGATCGCGGAAATCGCCTTGGAGATGGAGCAGCGGGCGCACCGTGTGGAGCGCCTCGCCCATGCCGCGCAAGGCACGCTGTCCGGACGGGTTAGGGTGACAGCGCCGCCGGTGCTCGTCAGCGAACTCATAATTCCCGCCCTGCGCGCGTTGCGCGAAGCACACCCGGACCTGCAAATCGTGCTGTCCGCCAATTCGCATCTTGCCTCGCTCGACAGCGGCGAGGCCGATCTCGCTGTGCGCATGGTCGAGCCGCAGGGGCGGCAGAACGTCATTCGCCGGCTCGGTTCGGTCGCGTTTGCGCTCTATGCCGCCCCGGACATTGCAGAACTTCCGTCGACCCAATGGCGCTTCATCGCTTTTGACGAAACGCTCGCCCATGTGCCGCAACAGCGCTGGCTCGAAGAGTTTGCCGCAGATCGGCCGCTCGACCTTCTGACCGGCGACTTCCACAGCCAGCGCGCTGCCGCCGAGGCCGGGCTGGGCGTGGCGCTGCTGCCATGCGTGATGGCGGAGCGATGCTCCACCCTCATCCGCGTCGCAGACGAACGTCCCGAACCACGCCCTGTCTGGCTGGTCATCCACACCGACCTGAAAGACGCGCCCGCTGTGCGCGCCGTGGCCGAGCTGCTGATCGAAGCGATCCCGTAGGCGCTGCTCACGGCAAGCCAGCAGTCTTGAAAAGCGGGCAATCTTGTCGCCAGCGATTTCGCAGGCGGCGGGACAATTGAGACCCGAATCTACGGGTAGAGAATTTATGGCAAGCGGGACCGCTGAATACGTGCGGCTTCGGCTGCGGTATCACGGGAAAGCCTCAGCGGGCTGGCAATACCGTTTCAGCACACAGCAACGACCAGTCTGCTTACGCGAGTTTCCCACGTAAGCACCTGCCTTTTTCAGGCGCGCATTCTTAAGGTATTGGTTTGTATAGAAAAATGGCGCACCCGACAGGATTCGAACCTGTGACCTCTGCCTTCGGAGGGCAGCACTCTATCCAGCTGAGCTACGGGTGCATACTGGTGCGGCGTTGTGATACCTCATTCGTCGCGCCGCCGCAAACCGCTCGTATTCGCGGCCGCTTGGCCGCCTGCCACGCACGCCCCCTCGGTAGCCGGCCGGTTGACGTTCACACCGGAGGTTTCGATGCCCGAGTTCAAGCCGCCGCGTCCCGGCGAGGTCGCCATCGCGCTGCCCGGAACGCCGGATGCCCGGCTTATCTTCATCGGCCGCATCAGAACCGCCTATCCGACTCCTGCTGACTGCCCCAAGAACACGCTAGAGCGAACCGAGCCCGCCGTGATCGAGGTTGATCCCCCGTTCGATGCCGGGCTTCGGGGAATCGAGGGCTTTTCGCACCTCATCGCGCTCTATTGGCTCGATCGTTCGCGCCGGGACCTCGTCGTGCAGCACCCCTCCCATCGAATCGAGCCGACCGGCGTCTTCGCATTGCGCTCGCCGGTGCGGCCGAACCCGATCGGCTTGGCGGTGGTTGAGGTACTGGCGCGCGAGGGCGGACGGATCACAATTCGCGCGATCGACTGCGCCGACGGGACACCGCTTCTCGATCTCAAACCGTATCTCGCGTCGTCGGACTCGGTTCCGCACGCGAGCCGGCCATAAGGCATTGAATGTCGGGCGCTTGGCGCGATGACTTCGCCGCCCCCGGGCCGATTGCATGCGCACCTTTCAACAGGCTCTCAACAGGTTGCCAAGCCTGGGCTTGCCGGCGCCCGCAAAAGCCATGAAAAACATGGATCTAGGGCAGGCTCGCGCAGATGCGGAGACCGGTGTGCGAGCGGGGAGCTTTGCGGCGCCGGACGTAGCGACTGGTCCGTGCCAAGCCTGCGGGAACTGGGTTGTTTTTGGGCAGATCGAGGGGGTTGTGATGGCTGTGATGCAGGAGGGGCGGGCCGAGGTTGAGGCGCTTCGCGCAATGCTCGACCAGCAGGGATCGCGGATGTCGGAAATGCGCTGGGCGCTCGAGCGTATTCTCGAGGCAGCCGAAGGCAGCGCATCGCTGACCTGGTCAGGTGTGGCGGACGTGGCAAGGCGGGCGCTGGCGCGGGGGACATCGGCGCGGGCGTGACGCGGCCAAATGAGTACGGGCACATCCGTCGGCGGGCTGCAGCAGGGAATCGGGCCACGATTTGGGGCGCTCCATGCCTGCGCGACGGGGCCGGCGACACGGCTCCGTTGCGTGCGCTGAGCCTGCGGTGGATGGATGCGATGCCTCCGCAGATGGACTGCTGACCCGGTCTGTCGCAGCACCTATAGTCGCGCCCCATGAGCAAGACAGCAAACGATACGACGTCCGCGAAGGATTCACCTGAGGGTGCCGCTGCCGGTGGTCGGGGGCCATCGCGTGATCCTGAGGCCGATAGCCGGCCGGAGCAGTGCTTCGTGCCCGACGGCGAGCGGGTGCCGGTAGCAAAGGGCTCGCACGTCTACCTGGTCGACGGGTCGGGCTACATTTTCCGAGCCTTCCACGCTCTGCCTCCGCTGACGCGTCCGTCCGACGGCTTGCCGGTCGGCGCGGTGCATGGCTTTTGCCAGATGCTGTGGAAGCTGTTGGGTGACAGCAAGCTGTCGGACCGGCCGACGCACATCGCGGTGATCTTCGATCATTCCGCCAAAACGTTCCGCAACGACATCTATGACCAGTACAAGGCGAACCGGCCACCGCCACCCGAGGAACTCGTCCCGCAGTTCCCGTTGATCCGCGAGGCGGTGAAGGCGTTCAACGTCGCCTGCATCGAGCAGAAGGGATACGAGGCCGACGATCTCATCGCCACCTATGCGCGACACGTCCTGGAGGCGGGCGGCGACGTCACGATCGTCTCGTCGGATAAGGACCTCATGCAACTCGTGCGGCCCGGGGTTGTTTTGTTCGACGGCATGAAGAACAAGCGACTCGGCCCCGACGAAGTGCGGGAGAAATTCGGCGTGCCGCCTGAAAAAGTGGTCGACGTGCAGGCGTTGGCGGGCGATTCCACCGACAACGTGCCGGGTGTTCCGGGCATCGGCGTGAAGACGGCGGCCGAGCTGATCAATACCTATGAGGACCTCGATACGCTGCTGGCGCGGGCCGGCGAGATCAAGCAACCCAAGCGGCGCGAGAAGTTGATCGAGTTCGCCGATCAGGCGCGGGTGAGCCGCGAACTCGTACGTCTTGCGCAGGATGTGCCAGTGAAGACACCGATCGAGGAGATCGGTGTACAGGACCCCACGCCGGGCCCACTGCTGGCATTTCTGCGCTCGATGGAATTCTCCACGCTGACGCGGCGCATCGCCGAGGCGCTGGGGGCGGATGTCGGCGCGTTGCCCGAGGTGTCGGTCGGCGCATCCCTGAAAAACAAGGGAGAGAATAAGAGCAGTGCGGCGGGCCAGCCGGCTGCAAAGCCGGTCGCGGTGCCAGCGAAAGGCGAGGCTGCTGCGGGAACGCCGGCAGCAGGAGCACTCGTCATGGCAGAGCAGGCACGGTCGGTGCCGGTCGATCGCGCCAAGTACGAGACGGTGCGTGACATCGACAGCCTGAAGCGCTGGATCTCACGCTGCCGCAATGCCGGCCGGTTCGCCTTTGACACCGAAACGACGAGTCTTGATGCAATGCGGGCGGAGCTGGTCGGGCTCTCGCTGGCGACCGAGCCTGGCGTTGCGTGCTACGTGCCGCTCAGTCACGTCGCAGGGGCCGAGGACCTGTTCGGCGGTGGCGGGCGCGTCGAAGGCCAGATCACGGTGAACGATGCGCTTTCCGTGTTGAAGCCGCTGCTCGCCGATCCGTCCATTCTCAAGATCGGGCAGAACCTCAAGTACGACGCCCTCGTCCTCAGGCAGCTCGGGCTCGATATCACGCCGATCGACGACACCATGCTGATTTCCTACGTGCTCGACGGTGGGCGCGGCTCACACGGCATGGACGATCTGTCGGAGCGACACCTGAAGCACACGTGCATTCCATTTTCCCACGTCATCCAGCATGCGCCCGGTGGCAAGAAATCGGAAAAGAACTTCGCCGCCGTGCCGATCGACAAGGCAGCAGAGTATGCGGCTGAAGATGCCGACATCACACTGCGGCTTTGGATGGTGCTGAAGCCGCGGCTCGTCGCTGAAGGCATGGTAACCGTCTATGAGCGGTTGGAGCGACCGTTGCTTCCCGTGATCGTCGACATGGAACACGCCGGCATCAAGGTCGACCGGCAGATCCTGTCGCGCCTGTCGGGAACGTTCGCGCAGCGCATCGGCGCGCTCGAGGAGGAGGTCTATCAGCTTGCCGGCGGCGAGCGTTTCAACCTCGCCTCGCCCAAGCAGCTCGGCGAGCTGCTGTTTGATCGCTTGAAGTTGCCGGGGGGCAAGAAGACGCGGACGGGGCAGTGGGAGACGCGCGCCGGACTGCTTGACGATCTAGCCGCCAACGAAGAGCTGCCCGATGACGCGCGCAAATTGATCAACACGATGCTGGAATGGCGCCAGCTCACCAAGCTGCGCTCGACCTACACCGATGCGCTGCCCGAGCACGTCGATTCCAGCACCGGGCGCATTCATACGAGCTATGCGCTGGCCTCGACGACGACCGGGCGGCTTGCCTCATCCGATCCGAACCTGCAGAACATTCCCGTGCGTACCAAGGAAGGTCGCGAGATCCGAACGGCCTTCATCGCGGAGCAGGGCTGCAAGCTCGTCTCGGCGGATTACAGTCAGATCGAGCTGCGCGTGCTCGCGCACATCGCCGACATTCCCCAGCTCAAGAAGGCGTTCGCCGATGGCCTCGACATTCATGCGATGACCGCGTCGGAGATGTTCGGCGTGCCGGTCAAGGACATGCCGGCCGAGGTGCGCCGCCGCGCCAAGGCGATCAACTTCGGCATCATCTACGGCATTTCTGCATTCGGCCTCGCCAACCAGCTCGGCATTTCGCGCGAGGAAGCGGGCGATTACATCAAGACCTATTTCAAGCGCTTCCCCGGCATCCGCGACTACATGGACGAGACGAAGCGCTTCGCCCACGAGCACGGCTACGTCGAGACCGTGTTCGGCCGACGCGTGCATTATCCCGAGATCAACACGCGCAATCCCTCCATGCGCGGTTTCCTCGAGCGCGCGGCGATCAATGCGCCGATCCAGGGTTCGGCCGCCGACATCATCCGCCGTGCGATGGTGCGCATGCCGGCGGCACTTGCTGCGGCCAAGCTGAAGAGTGCGCGCATGCTCCTGCAGGTGCATGACGAGCTGATCTTCGAGGCGCGCGAAGGCGAGGTTGAAAAGACCTTGAACGTCGCGCGCGAGGTGATGGAAGGCGCTCCGTTGCCGGCTGTGCAGTTCTCCGTGCCGATCCACGTAGATGCCAAGGCCGCCGACAACTGGGAAGCGGCACATTGATCGGGAGGCGCTGACATGGCGGCTCTCGACTGGGCGGTGATCGCTGTCTACGGTCTCGTCGTGCTTGCACTTGGCTGGAGGGCAGGCGGAAAAGGCAGCAGCTCCAGCGAGGACGATTATTTCCTCGCCGGGCGGCGTGAAGGCTGGGCGCCGGTCGCGGCATCGACATGGGCGACGAAACTTTCCGCCTTGACGTTCATCGGCGTGCCCGGAGCGGCGATGGCCGGGAACTTCGCCTACATGCAACTCTGGATCGGCTCGTTCCTTGCTGCCTATGTGGTCGCTCGCGCCCTTATCCCCGAGTTCTATGCCGCGCGCGTCGCCACCGTCTACGAATACCTGGAGCGCCGCATCGGCCGCAGCGCGCGGCTGTCGGGTACCCTTATCTTCATAGTCAGCCGCTGTCTGGCGAGTGCAGTGCGGCTGGCAGGATGCGCGATCGCCATCTCTGTATTCTTCGATCTGGGAATGGCGACGTCTGTCGTCATGATGGCCGGTGTGGCGGCTCTGTACGTTCTGACGGGCGGGCTCCGTGCCGTGATCTGGACCGACGTGCTGCAACTGGCGCTGTTCCTGACAGGGGCGGCTGCGGCGCTCGTCTACATCGTCATGGCGCTCCCCGGCGGGCTTGGCGAGATGGTTTCGACCGCTGCCGCCGCCGACAAGCTGCGTGTGCTCGATCTTCGCTTTGATGCGGCTGACCCGACGACATTCTGGATGGGCAACCTGTTCGCATTCGTGCTTGGCATCGCGACGGGAGGTGCCGATCAGGACATCGCGCAGCGCGCCCTTGCCTGCCCCGATGCGCGTCGCGCCCGCATCGCGGTGATGGCGGCAGGTGCGGCGGATCTATTCTCGACGGCGCTGTTCCTCAGCGTCGGTGCGGCATTGTTCGCGTTCTATGCCGCCTTCCCGCAGGATGCGGTGGCGAGCCTCGTGGCCGACGGCCGGCACGACTACGTCTTCCCGCACTTCATCCGGCACGAGCTGCCCGCGGGCCTGCGCGGTATGCTGGTGGCAGCATTACTTGCAGCGGCGATGTCGTCGCTCGATTCGGCCCTGAGCGGCCTTGCCTCGTCCGCCTACTACGATCTCGGCCTGACGCGCCGGAGCGATCGCCGGCTCGAGGCGGATGGTGCGCTTGTTGGTCCGCGGCTCCTGGTGGTCGTCTTTTCCGTCGTGCTGGCGGTGATCGCCATCGGCTTCGGCGCGCAGCCGTCGATCCTGTGGTTCGGCTTGCAGGTGATGGGCTACACCTACGGTGCGCTGCTCGGCCTGTTCCTGCTGGCCTTGCTGGCACCGCGCCAGGTCGACGACATCGGCTGCGCCGTCGCCGCGCTGACGAGCATCGGTGCTGTCGTGCTGTTGACGCAATCGGGACTAGGCTTCGGTCTTGAGCCGGTGCCTTGGCCATGGGCGGTGATCATCGGTACGGCATGGACGGTTCTGGTCGCGTTCGCAATTAGCGGCGCGCGGCGTCACCTGCTGCGGGTCGGTGCCCGATAGATCTGTCGGAGAAGGATAGGGTATGCGACGTGGGATGTTCGGGGCAATGCCGGTTGGGTGTGCAGCGCTTGCAGCCGCGTTCCTTATTGTCTCGTCTAGCGCAATCGCCGATCCGGGTCGCCAGGCGCCTCAGCTCTGGCATCCGCCCCGTGCCGTTGAACCGCCGCGACCCGTGGAGGTCTTTATGCCGCGACTAGAGCTTGCGCCCGAGGTGGCCTCGCGTGTCGGTCGTCAGGTCTTTCTCAACGAAACCGGTGGCGACCGCGACATGATCACGGCTTGGAACGAGGCGGAGGACTTCATGTCGCTCGGCATCGGTCACTTCATATGGTTTCCGAAAGGGCTTAGGACGCGCTTTCAGGAGAGCTTTCCCAAGATGCTCGCGTTCCTGCGCGCGAACGGTGCGCACCCTCCGGCGTGGCTCGACCGCGACCCTGCGCCGCCTTGTCCATGGACGACGCGACAGGAGTTCCAGCGTGCATTCAACGGTGCTGGCATGCGGGAGTTGCGTGGCTTCCTGCATGATACGGTTGGGCTCCAGGTCCAGTATCTCCTCGCGCGCATGAACGAGGCGTTGCCCAAGATCGTCAATAGCCTCGCCAACGAAGAAGACCGCACGCACGTCAAAGCGCAGTTCCGGCGCGTTGCTGAAGCGTCTCCCGATCTCTATCCGCTGATCGATTACATCAACTTCAAGGGCGAGGGGATCGCGGAGTCCGAAACCTATCCGAACGTGGAGACGGGCGTGCCCGAGGGCTGGGGGTTGAAGCACGTGCTGCAGGAGATGAAGGGCGCTTCGGTTGAGCCCGCTGTCGTGCTTGGCGAGTTTGCCGATGCCGCTGGCTACGTTCTGAAGCGCAGGATTAGGAACAATCCGCCCAATAGGCGCTGGGAGAAGGGCTGGCTGAAGCGCACGGAATCCTATCGGCGACCGCTCGGATAGTCCGATCCAGCGCGCGACAGAGCGCTCTGTTCTCTCACCTACGGAATGGAATCAAGCAGAACGACGTCAACCGCGACGTCGACATCGTGCGTGCCACCGCCCAGCAGCACGCCGCTGATCGGGCTGATGTCGTCATAGTCGCGGCCATAGGCGATGGCGATGTGCTCGCCGCGCGGAACGATGTTGTTTGTCGGATCGAATTCCACCCAGCCGAATTCCGGCGACCATACCGAGACCCAGGCATGAGAAGCATCCGCGCCCTGCAGCTTCGGCTGCCCCTCGGGTGGATGCGTGAGAATGTAGCCGCTCACATATCGCGCCGGCAGCCCGAGCGAGCGCAGCGCGGAAATCATGAGGTGGGCGAAGTCCTGGCATACGCCGCGGCGTTCCTTGAAAACATGCTCCACGGGCGTCGAGACGTCGGTCGCTGACGGATCGAACGTGACGTGCTCATAGATGCGCTGCATCAGGTCCTCGCAGGCCGCCAGTACGGGCCGACCCGGCGGAAACGAGCTTGCGGCATAGTCGGCGAGCGTGCGGATGCGCCGCCCGTGCCGCGAAGGGGCGGCGAACTGCACGATGTCCTTCGCGCCGGTCTGTCCGGTCAAAGCGGCACCCGATGCAATCAGTCGCCAGTCCAGACTCGATGTGAAGTCGCCCTCGAAGTACCTCCTGATCGCGATCTCGCTTTCGGCGGACACGACCAGGCGGTCGTGTTCTTCCTCGATGGCGAGGAGCGTGACCGGGTTGCCGAAGTAGTCGAGGCGATCTTCCCGCATGCTCGGTGCCGGAGCGATGCTGAGCTTGTGATGGAGGATCCGTTGATGACCGATCTCGGCGGGCGTCAGATGCAACAAGTGGTAGGACTGGTGCACGGACGAGCCATACGAATAGGTCGTCTTGTGCGAAATGGAATACTTCATATCGCAAGTCCAACTCAGTGAGCGAGCCGGGTGTGAACCCTGTGCGGCTGCTCTTCGGTCAGATTGAAGTAGCGCCGTGTGATGATGTCGGACAACTGCGGCAACCCTGCGATCAGCCGATCCAGGGCCTGGGCAAGGTTGGCGCGATGTCCAGTCGAATCCACCTGCCGCAGCGCGTCCATGTCCGCCAGCCGCACTTGCGTCAAGAGATCGAGCGCCAGGCGCTGCTCAGGCGTGCGGATCGCGTCCTGCGATGCCTTCGGCAGATCGGTGACATGGTTGAGGATCTCGACCAGCTGGAAGGCGATGCCGCGAGGGTTCGTTTCGTCCACCATCAACAGATCGAGCACAAGAGGGAACGCCGGCGCGAACCGATACCGCGCGCGGTAGGTGATGAAGCAGTCGGCGGTCTCCAGCAGAAATGCGAGATGCTCGGTCTGCTCGGCGTCCTCCACCACGCTGCCCAGAATCGTGTTGAGCAGCTCCGCCATCTGTAGGGCGCGCTCGATGCGCCGCCCGAGGTCCATGAAGCGCCAGCCGAAGTTGCGCGTCATGTTTTCGTGCATGAGGCCATTGAAGGCCGACAGCTCGGCAATCAGCCGGTCGAGCCAGTCGACGAGTTCGACGGCCGGGTCGCCCGACATGTTCAAGGCTTTGGGCCGATTGGTCGTGAGCGAGCTGAGCAGCCGCCATGCATCGAGCGACAACCGGTCGCGGCTCTGGCGCGCAACACGACGGATGTTCTGGAACGTGACCAGGATGCCGTAGGGATTGCCCGCCGACGAGAACAGTTCCTCGACCTGCTGTTCCAAGGTCTCCGCAGGTGCTGGCCCGGTGCTGCGGCTGCCCGCGATAAGACCCTTGCTCATGATGACGTGGAGGGCGCTCTGCGCCGCGTCGGCGCGACGGATAGGACGCAGGTCCTCGTCACCGCGGCTCAGTGCATTGCGCATCACGCGCATCGTCCAGTCGGCGCGCTCGATGTAGCGTCCGAGCCAGTAGAGGTTGTCGGCGACACGGCTCGGCAGGCGTATGCCAAGGCGCTGGACCTGCACCTCCTCCTCGGACATCCGCCAGCGGCTGAAGTGCGGACCCTGTGGCTCGTGCGTGGCGATCCATACGTCGCGTGATTCGCCGGCCTTCGAGGTCAGCGCGATGGCCGCGCCTGCTTCCGCCGTCAGCGCCAGTCCGCCCGGCATCACCGTATAGCCGTCCTCGGTTGCCGCCACGAAGCAGCGCACCGCGTAGGGCTTGGCAATCAGCCGGGCACCGTCGAACGAGGGAGCGGTCGCCATCGCGATCGGCTTCTCTGCGACCCAGCGGGAACCATTGAGCGACAGCTCCGACACGAGCGCTTGACGATCGGCGGGCGACATGTCGGTGAGGCGGCGGCCGGGCTGCGCATGCCCCGGCCGCGCCGTTGCCTCGAAGGCGAGACGCAACAGATAGGCTTCCGGTTGGGCGAGGACCTCGGCATGCGCCGCAGGCTCCCCGAGCCACAGCCTCGGCATGTCTTTCAAGAGTGGTTCTTCGCCGAGCAGATGCTGGGCGAGAGAGCCGAGATAGGGGCCGATGCCACGGTTCTCGACGATCGCGGTGCCAAGCGCATTGGCGACGAGCGAGGGGTTGTGGCGCACCGCTGTCACAAGTCCCGCCGGACCATCGAAACCGTCGGGTCTCAGTTCGAGCGGATCGACCTTCGCGGCTTCGACAGCGCGCACCAGCAGATCAACGGGCTGAAGGCCGGCAAGCGTCTTGTGATAGACCTTGCCGTCGATCACGCGCAGGTCCGAGCCCTCCAGCAGCTGATAGCCCATATAGCGCGCCATATAGGCATGGCTGAGATAGGTCTCGTGATCGGGATTGGGGCCGAGGATTGCGATGCTGGGCGCCGCAATCTCCGTGCGCCGTGCGAGTTCCTGGGCAACGCTGCGATAGAACCCTGAGATCCTGAGCGCATTGCATTCACGGAACATGCGGCCGCAGACGTCGGCATGGACGACGCGGTTGGCGAGGGCATAGCCGTGTCCGGCGATCGTCTCGGCGTGCGTGTCGAGGACGTGCCAGTTCCCCTTCGCGTCGCGTGCCAGATCGAGCGCCATGAACATCAGCCGTGGTGCGCGCGCCTCGATCCCATGTAGTGGTCGCAGGAAGGAGGGATCGTTGAAGATGAGCTGTGCCGGCAGCATGCCGTTGCGCAGTACGGTCTGCGCGCCATAGATGTCTGACAGCAGCATCTCGTAGAGCTGCGCCCGTTGTATCAGTGCGCGCTCCAGGACGGCCCATTCCGACTGGTCGAGGATCAGGGGAACGAGATCCAGCCGCCACGACTGCTCGATGGTGTTGGGGTCGGAAAAGCTGTCGAGCGTGATGCCGTTGTCGACGATGCGCCGCTGGATGCGTTCCGACATCGCCGCCGCACGGTCGGCGCCAAGGTGCTCAAGAAACGAGATGACCGGTTGCCAGTGCGGGCGCACGGCGCCGTCAGGCCCGATCAGCTCGTCGTAGCCGCCGCCCTTCCCATAGTCGGAGAGCCAGTCTCCGCCGGGCTGGAGCGCCACGCCTGCTGTGTTGGATCTGTTGTCGTTCAATTCGCGCGCGCCTCCAGCCGAGAGGGCGCCGGTGTCCGACTGAGCCACATTGCGCGGCCGCCCCAAACTGTCTGCAGACTTTATACGCAAGAATCGCAACAATGTCGTCAGCACTCGCGAGGCTCCCGGGGGCTGCCGTTAACCTTGCGTGGTCAGCGTGGCAACAACCCGCGCCTCTGTGGCATTCGCGCCATGCCGGTCCGCCTCAAATCGAGCGTGTAGGGGTAGTCCGGATTATCGAACTTGTGCGGTTGTAGCGGCGTGCCGGCGCTGTGACCCATCGGTTCGAATCGGGCAAGCCGTCGTCCTTCCGCCTCGTAGGAATTGATCGGGAAGGTGTCGGGCGCCTTTCCCCCCGGATGGAAGACATGATAGCGGCAGCCGCCGAGCGCGCGGCCTGACCAGATGTCGACAACATCGAACACCAGTGGCGAATGAATGCCGATCGTTGGGTGCAGAGCACTCGGGGGTTGCCAGGCGCGGAAGCGGATGCCGGCCACGCCCTCGCCGTTGGTGCCGGTCGGTGCCAGTGGCACTTCGGCGCCGCCGCATTGAATGACGTGACGGCCCGGGATGAGGCCCTGGCATTTGACCTGTAGCCGCTCGACGGAGCTGTCGACGTAGCGCGCGGTGCCGCCGATGATGCCCTGCTCACCCAGCACATACCACGGCTCCAGCGCCTGCCGGATTTCGAGGCTGACGCCGCCATACTGCACGTCGCCGAACTTGGGAAAGCGGAACTCGAAGTGTGGCGCGAACCAAGCCTCGTCAAACGCGAACCCTGCCGCATTGAGGTCCCCGATCACGCTCCTGAAGTCTTCCCACACGAAGTGCGGAAGCATGAAGCGGTCGTGCAGATCCGTGCCCCACCGGATCAGCGAATGGCGGTAGGGCCGCTCCCAGAACATGGCGATCAGCGCGCGCAGCAGGAGTTGCTGCGCAAGGCTCATGCGCGCGTGCGGCGGCATCTCGAACGAGCGGAACTCGACGAGGCCAAGGCGGCCCGTGGGCCCGTCCGGCGAATAGAGCTTGTCGATGCAGATCTCGGCCCGGTGGGTATTGCCCGTCACGTCGATCAAGAGATTCCGGAACAGGCGGTCGACAAGCCAAAGCGCGATGGGTTGGCCGCCGGGATCAGGCAACTGGGCCATGGCGATTTCCAGCTCGTAGAGCTGTTCGTGACGGGCCTCGTCGACGCGCGGTGCCTGGCTCGTCGGCCCGATGAAGAGACCGGAGAACAGGAATGACAGCGAAGGATGGTGCTGCCAGAAGGTGACGATGCTGGCGAGCAGGTCCGGCCGCCGCAGGAACGGGCTGTCGGCCGCGGTCGCTCCGCCCATGACGATGTGATTTCCGCCGCCGGTCCCGGAATGGCGGCCATCGAGCATGAACTTCTCGGTGCCGAGCCGCGACAGCCGGGCCTCCTCGTAGAGCTCACTCGTGATATCGACCGCTTCGTCCCAGCTTTGTGCGGGCTGAATGTTGACCTCGATGACGCCGGGATCGGGCGTCACCTTGATCACGTTGAGACGCGGATCGTGCGGCGGCTCGTACCCTTCGATGCGGACGGCGGTGCCGGTGACGCGGGCGCTCTCCTCGATTGCCACGGTCAAGGCCGCATAGTCCTCCGCATCGTAAAGCGGCGGCATGAAGATGCACAGATGTCCGTCCCGTGGCTCGATTGCCATCGCCGTACGCACGCTGCCGGTAACCTCGCCCGCGGTCGGCATCGCGGCTGGCGGGGGGATGAGGCGTGTCGCGGTCCGCCGCTGCGTCAGTAGCGCTTCGCGATCAGCGAGTGGTTCGGCAGGCGCGACCGGATCGCGCGGCTGTACGTGGGGATAGTCCATCGCCGACAGATAGGGCAGGCCCCCGAGTGGCAGGCGGAAACCGATCGGCGAATCGCCTGGGATGAGAAACAGGCTGCTGCGGCGCATCTGCCAGGCTTCGGTAACCCAGCGGCGGCCGCTTGCACGGCCCTGCCAGGACTGGATCGGCAACACGAAGCCCGACGGCTTGCCAAGACCGCGATCGAACGCGCGGATCACGCGCGCTCGCTCGGCTTCATCCTCGATTCGGTTGTCGCGAACATCGATGCCGAGCGGTAGTCGCTGCTCGACCAGGGCGAAGTGCGCAGGGTCCTCGTAGGCGGGAATGGCGCTCGCCTCTGGAAATCCGAGCTGCCGGCACAGCTCGTTGGAGAAGCGTTCCGCATCGGCAATGCCGGCATGGCGCCGCGGGGCTTCCGTGTCGACCAGCATCTCGTTCGACCACAAGGGCTTGCCGTCCTTGCGCCAGTAGACGGCAAAAGCCCACCGCGGCAGCTGCTCGCCCGGATACCACTTGCCTTGTCCGAAGTGCATGAGGCCACCAGGCGCAAATCGCCGGGCCAGACGACGCATCAGCACTTCGGCGTAATGCCGCTTTGTCGGGCCGACGGCCTCATTCGTCCACTCGGCCCCGTCCATGTCGTCGATCGACACGAACGTCGGCTCGCCACCCATGGTCAAGCGCACATCGGCGGCCTTGAGACGGTCGTCCACGCTGTGACCGAGGGTTTCTATGGCCTGCCACTGCGCGTCGCTATAGGGCAGCGTCACGCGTGGCGTCTCGTGAATGCGGGCGACGCTCATCGCGAAGTCGAAGTGCACTTCGGCCGGCTCGTGACCGCCGGCAATGGGTGCGGCGGATGCGTAGTGCGGCGCGGCAGCAAGCGGAATGTGCCCTTCGCCTGCCAGCAGTCCTGACGTCGGGTCGAGACCGACCCAGCCGGCACCAGGCAGATAGACTTCGGTCCAGGCATGCAGGTCGGTGAAATCGACATCCGTGCCGCTTGGGCCGTCGAGTGATTTGACGTCCGGTTTAAGCTGGATGAGGTAGCCGGACACGAATCGCGCGGCGAGCCCGATGTTGCGCAGGATCTGCACCAGGAGCCACGCCGAATCGCGGCATGATCCGGATGCCTTCCGCAGCGTCTCGTCGGGCGACTGGACGCCCGGCTCCATGCGAATGAGATAGGTAACGTCGCGGTGGACCTGCTGATTGAGCGCGACAACGAAGTCGATCGTATTACGCTTCTCTGCCGAGCGGAACTGCGCAACGTAGCGCTCGAGCTGCGGCGAGGTCGCTTCGCATTTGAGGTAGGGTGCCAGCTCCTCCCGCTCGAGCGTACTGTAGGCGAACGGCCAGGTATTCGCGGCCTCCTCAAGGAAGAAGTCGAACGGATTGATCACCGCCATGTCGGCGACGAGGTCCACGGTGACCGAGAACTCGTCAGACTTTTCCGGGATGACGATCCGCGCCAGGAAATTGCCGAAGGCATCCTGCTGCCAATTGAGGAAGTGCTGTTCGGGCGTGATCTTGAGTGAGTAGCTGAGGATTTTCGTCCGGCTGTGCGGTGCGGGTCTCAGACGGACGATCTGCGGCCCGAAGGCGATGCGCTTGTCATAGCGGTAGGCAGTGTGGTGCGTGAGCGCGGCGTGGATTGACATGGATCCTCGTTGCCTGGCTCACGACGAGCCTTGGGATTGCGACTGGCCTTGGGACTGCGAACTGGTCTGGGTCTGCGACTGGCCGGTTGTCGCGCCCATGGCGGCCGGAGAACTCGGCCGTTGTGCATCGAAGAACGTGTAGGCAAGCTCGTTGGACAACTCGATCAACTGGCGTTGTATCATGTCGTTGAATGAATGCAGCCGCTCTATAAGTCGCGGGTCCTGTTCTGCTTCCGACAGGGTTTCACGCAGGATGTCGATCCGCTGATGGGCAGTCGAGGTGCTGCGCGCTTCGAACCTGGAGCGCAATTCGTTCATACCCCGCTCCATCTCCGCGACGCAGAACACGATCGAACGGGGCAGCGAGCGATTGAAGATCAGGAACCGGGCCACCGTATCCGGGTCGCGGTGGCGATGTGCAATCCGCAGGAACGCCTGCAGCGATGCGGCCGAACGCAGCAGGACCGACCAGAAACCATAGTCGCCTAGTTCGCCCGGCTCGTCGTGGGCCGCTCCCGGGATCTGTGCGAAGCGAACGTCGAGCAGGCGGCTCATCTGGTCGGCACGCTCGATCATGACGCCGAACGTATAGAAGTGCCAGGCAGCATCCCGGTAGAGTGTCGCGTTGGCGACGCCGAGCTGCGCGTAGGCCTCCTTCTTCACCATCTCGCACGTCTGCGCGATGCGAGCCTCCGCGTGCGCGGTGTCCGGCAGATTGCGGAAACGGTTGTAGAACGAGTTGACCTGGAGCCAGAGGTCGGTCGAGATCATCGCCCGGAGCGTGCGGGCGTTCTCACGCGCGGCGTGGATCGACGAGATGATCGAGCCGGGGTTTTCGCGATCGCTGGCGTAGAAACGGATGACGTTGCGCGAGTTTGCTGACGGGTTCGTCTGGAAGAAGCGCTCCGAGTCGTCATAAAGGCGCACGATCCATGCCCAGTCGGCAGCCTCTGTCCGCGCGCCACGGCTGAATGAGGCCTGCACCTCCAGAATGCGCGCCAAGCACGCCGCACGCTCGGTGTAGCGCCCGAACCAGAACATGCATTCCGCATATCGCGACAGTAGCGCAGTCATCTGGCGTCAGCCTCCAGGACCCAGGTATCCTTGGTGCCGCCGCCCTGCGACGAGTTGACGATGATCGAGCCTGGCTTCATGGCGACGCGAGTGAGCCCGCCGGGAAGCACCCACGTCTCCTTGCCGGTCACGGCGAAGGGTCGCAGGTCGACATGGCAAGGCACGACGCCGCGCTCGGTGAGCGTTGGACTGACACTGAGTTCGATCATTGGCTGGCTGATGAAGTTCGACGGATTGGCCTTCAGAAGCGCGGCACATTCCTCGCGCTCGGACGCCGTCGATTTCGGTCCGACCATGATGCCATAGCCGCCGGATTCGCCGACCGGCTTCACCACCAGCTTGTCGAGGTTGTCGAGCGTATAAGCGAGCGCGTCCGCCTCGCGGCAGATGTGCGTTTGTACGTTCTGTAGGATCGGCCGTTCCGACAGGTAATACTCGATGATTCGCGGCATGTAGGCATAGACCGCCTTGTCGTCAGCCACTCCATTTCCTACCGCGTTGGCCAGCGCCACATGACCCGCACGCGCCGCCCGCATCAGCCCGGGAACGCCCAGCATGCTATTGGGGTTGAAGCACTCCGGATCCAGGAACGCATCGTCGAGTCGCCGGTAGAGTACGTCGACGCGCTGCAGTCCGGCGATGGTCTTCATGAACACCCGGTCGTTCTCGACGATCAGGTCGCGCCCTTCGACCAGCGGCACACCCATCTGCCGGGCGAGGAAGATGTGCTCGAAGTAGGCCGAGTTATAGATGCCGGGGGAGAGCAGGGCGATCTGCGGATCAAGCCCCGCGCCAGGCGGCGCCACCTCGCACAGCTTGTCGTGCAGGCGCGCGCCATAGTCGGAGACCGGGCGCACGGCCACGCCCTCCAGGAGGTCGGGGAAGGCGCGCTGCATCAGATTTCGGTTTTCCAGCACGTAGGACACGCCGGAGGGTGTGCGCGCATTGTCTTCGAGGACCAGGAACTGGCCGCTGCGGTCGCGAATGAGATCGACACCGGCGATGTGGACATAGGTTCCGCAAGGCGGCTCGTATCCGCGCATCTCCGTTCTGTAGTTGACGTTGCTGCGCACCAGATCTTCCGGAACGACACCATCCTTCAGGATCTTTGCGTCATGGTAGATGTCGTGCAGGAACAGGTTCAGCGCCTTCACACGCTGCACGACGCCACTGTTGATCGTGCGCCATTCGTCGGCAGGAATCACGCGGGGAATGATGTCGAACGGCAGGATGCGGTCGATGGCGTCACGATCTGTGTAGACCGTAAACGTGATGCCAAGATCCAACAGTTCGCTCGTTGCATCGGTGGCCCTGGCGCGGAGCTCCTCGATGTCGAGATCCGACAGAATGCGCCAGAGATCGGGAAATTTCAGAGTGCTCCGGTCACTACCACCGAGCAGCTCGCAATAGATCCGTCCTGGATCATAATTGCCGAGAAGACCTTTTCCGCTATCGAGGTCCACCGAGGAGATCTGTCCCATGAAGGTGCGTTCCAAATGTATCGCCTGCCCAATGGTCATGAGTCGGGGCGACGATCATTTTTAAAGCATACACCGTTGGCGACGACATCGGCCAGTCTAATTGTTGTGCAGATATTGCTGCATTTCACGGCAGTGCATACGCTTTGTTAAAGATCATGCTTGTCACGTGCTGCCGAGGCGGACGAGGCTAGGTGTGGTGATGCTTTCTTCGCCGCTCGACCAGAGCCTGATCGTCTAAGATGCAAACGCGCACGTTTCCATCGGGGGCGTGAATCTGAGCATCCGACACGCCCGAACAAAAAGGAGCCGGCGCGAAGACGCCGGCTCGGATCGCATTGCTGACGGCAGTGACCTACCAGGACTTGTAGCCAAGGAACTTGCCGCTCATCTTGACCTCGATGCGGTCGCCTTTGGGATCGGGGATCTTGTCGACGTACATCTCAAAGTCGATCGCGCTCATGATGCCGTCGCCACCCTTCTCCTGGATCAGCTCCTTCAGTGTCTCGCCATAGACACCGACGATCTCATAGAGACGATAGATGCACGGGTCGGTTGGCACGGTCTGCGA
>JACKJI010000016.1 GCA_020638035.1 Hyphomicrobiaceae bacterium | reverse complement strand
CGAGGTCGGCAGCGCCGTTGCGCGCGTCGGCGATGCGGCTGAGGTCGTCTATGCGACGGGCGTCGTGGAACCCGTCTACTGGGCCAAGGTAACGGCACTGCAGCGCAAGCGGATCGTTGAAATGTGTCCCTGCGAGGGAGCCGCCGTGAAGAAGGGTGACGTGCTGGCGCGGCTCGACGACATCGAGGAACGCGCGGTTCTGTCCGAACTCGAGGCGCGGCTGGCGCGGCTCCATGATGATGTAGCACGCACCACCACGCTGGTTGAGCGCAACATCGTCTCGCGCACGTCGCTTGAGGAGAAGCAGACGCAGGTGCGAGAGCAGGAAGCACGCATTGCCGCACAGAAGGACCGGATCACCGATCTCACCTTGCGCGCGCCCATCGATGGTGTGGTGCTGCGGCGTGATGGTGAAGTCGGTGAGGTCGCCGATACGAGCGCCACGAGCACACTGTTCTGGGTCGGTCAGGAGCGACCGCTGCGCATCAGCGCCGAGGTCAACGAGGAAGACATCTTCAGGGTCGCCAAGGGGCAGAAGACACTCCTGCGGCACGAGGGACACGTCGGCGCGCCGCTGACCGGCGAGGTCGAACGGATCACACCCAAGGGGGATCCGCAGACCAAGACGTTCCGCGTCTACATCTTGCTGCCCGATGATACGCCGCTCAGAATCGGCATGAGTGTCGAGGCGAACATCATCGTCGGCCAATCCGAAAATGCCGTGCTGATACCAGCGGAAGCTGTTCTCGAAAAGAAAGTGCAGCGGATTGAGGGCGGCAGGATCGTGACGACAGCAGTCGAGACTGGGATCCGTGGTGCCGGGTCAGTCGAGATTCGCAAGGGGCTGAATGCCGGCGATGTCGTCGTGTCACCCTATGCCGGCGGCCTCGCGGACGGCGCCAAGGTGCGCAGAAAAGCAGCTGACCGGCAATGAACCTCGTCATCGACATTGCCGTCACGCATGTGCGCTCGCGCTTGAGGCAGACCCTCGTCGGTCTGCTCGGCGTGGCCATGGGCGTCGGCTTCTCGGTCATGATGGCCTCGCTGATGGAGGGCTCGCAGCGCGACTTCGTCAGCCAGCTTGTCGATAGCTTGCCGCATATCACGATGAACGACGAGCGTCGCAGCCCGCCACGCCAGCCGGCCGAGGACGCCTTTGACACCATCGCCATTTCGGGCTTGAGAACACCGGAGACGCGGCCTGGCATCAAGAACCCTTACGCCATCATGGCCGAGCTGGAAGGTTGGCTGAACGGTGCGGTCGCGCCATCCGTCGAGACCCGGGCAGTGATCCGCTACGCAGGACGCGACACCGCGGCAAGTGTCATCGGCGTCGATCCCCGCCGCGAGCGCTATGTCTCGAAGCTGCCGACCCAGGTTCGCGGCGGTGACCTCGATGCCCTCTACAAGTCGTCGAACGCCATCATCATCGGCGACAAGCTGGCGCAGAAGATCGGTGCGCGCATCGGCAATACCATTGCGCTTGCGTCGGGCCGCGGCGAGGTAATGTCCTGCACGGTCGTCGCCCTGTTCCACTCCGGTATTGCCCAGTCCGACGAGACGCAGGCTTACACGCTGATCAAGACCGCGCAGATCCTGGCTGGTCAGACCGGCATCATCAACGCCATGCGCATCCGCGTCGCCGACATCATGCAGGCCATGTCTGTTGCGGGTCGCATCGAGGCGCAAACGGGATACAAGTCCGTGTCCTGGCAGGAGGCCAACGAGGATCTCCTGTCGGCCTTCGAGATCCGCAATTTCATCATGTACACCGTGGTCGGCGCGATCCTCCTCGTCGCTTCATTCGGGACCTACAACATCATATCCACGATCACGCACGAAAAGACGCGCGATATCGCCATCCTCAAATCGCTGGGCTTCACCGAGGGCACCGTGCGCCGCATCTTCCTCATCGAGGCGCTGTTGATCGGGCTGGCCGGCACGGTGCTGGGCTGGGTGCTCGGATACGCGCTGTGCTCGCTGCTCGGAACGATAGAATTCAAAAGCCCGTTCATGGATGCAACGCATCTGCCGCTCTACTACACGCCAAAGCACTACGCGCTGGCGGCACTCGTGGCGTTGACCGCCTCGGCGATCGCCGGATACCTGCCCGCGCGAAAGGCCGCCCGTCAGCATCCCGTCGAGATCATCCGAGGCGCGTCATGACGGCGAACGCGGGCGCCTCACCGGTCATAGCGCTCAAGTCGGTAACCAAGACGATCGGCGACGGCGTCGTGACGACGCTGGTGCGTGACATCGACATGTCGATCTTTCCAGGCGAGTTCGTCTCGATCACTGGGCCGTCCGGCTCGGGAAAAAGTTCGCTGCTTTATCTGCTGGGGTTGCTTGACGTGCCCAGCAGTGGCGACGTCTTCATCCAGGGGCAGCCGGTCAATAAGCTCGACGAGCGGGCACGGGCGCACATGCGGCTGTCGCTCATCGGATTCGTCTTCCAGTTCCATTTCCTGCTGCCGGAGTTCACTGCACTTGCCAACGTGATGCTGCCGATGCGGGCCCTGGCGGAGCTTGACCAGCATGCCATGCAAGAGCGAGCACGCACGCTGCTGGCATCACTCGGTCTGCACGACCACATGAACAAGCTGCCGGGCCAGCTTTCCGGTGGCCAGCGTCAGCGCGTCGCCATTGCCCGCGCCTTGGCCAACACGCCCAAGGTCATCCTCGCCGACGAACCGACCGGCAACCTCGACTCCAAGTCGAGCGAACAGGTGCTTGCGATCTTTCGCAGGCTTGTCGACGAGACCGGGAGCGCTATCGTCATGGTGACGCACGACTTGGAGCTTGCCGAACGTGCCGACCGGCATGTGCGTATCGTCGACGGGCGGATCGTCTGATGCTGCTATTGTCCGGGGCTGGGTTGGCCCGCGTCGGCATCGCGCAGCGACAGGATGTAGAATGCCAAAGCATGCATCTCGTCCTGGCTGAGATGGTGATTGGGCATCATCGGCGGCACCGAAGTGAGCCAGTCGACGATGCCTTCAAGCGTCTGACCCTCCCGTCGCGCCACGGCGACGAAGCCCGGTATCGTGCCGGGCCCGGTTTTCTCACCCTGACCGGGGTTGAGGTGGCAGACGGCGCAAAGTCGCTTGGCCAGTTGCTCGCCGCGCCCGATCTCGTCGGCATGGGCGGCTTGCAAAACGGCGATGCTACCGGCCACCGTCAGGATCAATGTCAGTGCCAGGAGGATGGCGAACGGTACGAACCAGCGGCCTCGGCGGGACGTGAGAACCGAAAGCATCGATCGGCTTGAGACGTATTGCATGGCCGTGCCCTTGGTTGCTGTGGCTGTGCCGGCGCTGCCCGGCAGGCAACTGTGATGACAGCCATCGACTGCCATCCTATGTCAATTGATGACGCATCTGCCGGCCGCGACCGCCGTCCCGGTTTGCGGGCGCGCTGAAAGCACGATAGATAGGGGCGTCGCAGCCACCCGTCACCATTGGAAAACCGCTTCCGCCCCATGGTCCTTGTCGTTGATACCGCATCCAATACCGCCACGCATCCCGCCCGCGTTGGCCGGCTCTCGCTCGCCGGGCTCGACCGCGCGCGACTAGGCGACGCACTGCGGCAGATCGGTGTTCCTGACAAGCAGATTCGCATGCGCGTCAACCAGCTGTGGAGCTGGATCTATGTGCGCGGCGTCACCTCGTTTGATGACATGACGGATGTCTCAAAGGAGGTGCGGGCGAAGCTCGCCGCTGCCTATACGCTCGACCGCCTGGAGATCGTCACCGAGCAGGTCTCGATTGATGGTACGCGCAAATGGCTGCTGCGGTTACCCAAGCGCGGGCACGAAGTGCGGGCGCCGGAGATCGAGTGCGTCTATATCCCTGAGGAAGACCGCGGCACGCTGTGCATTTCAAGCCAAGTAGGCTGCACGCTGACGTGCACGTTCTGCCATACCGGCACGCAGCGGCTGGTGCGCAATCTCGAGGCCGAAGAGATCGTCGGGCAGATCCTGCTCGCGCGCGATCGCATTGGCGACTGGCCGGGTGCGGAGCCGCCGGGAGACGGACGACTCTTGCCCACCACCGAGCGTAAGATCACCAACGTCGTGCTGATGGGCATGGGCGAGCCGCTCTACAATTTCGACAACGTCAAGACAGCGATGGAAGTGGCGGCCGACGGCGAGGGACTGTCCTTGTCGAAGCGCCGCATTACGCTGTCGACCTCGGGCGTTGTGCCAGAGATCGCCCGCTGGGGTGCTGAGGCCGGTACCATGCTCGCCATCTCGCTGCATGCGGTCACGGACGAGCTGCGCGACGTGCTGGTGCCGATCAACAGGCGCTATCCGATTGCGGAGCTGCTTGAGGCTTGCCGCAGTTATCCCGGGCTCTCCAATGCGCGCCGCATCACCTTCGAGTATGTGATGCTGAAGGGCGTCAACGATTCCCTCGCCGATGCCAGGGCACTGGTGCGGCTACTGAAGGGCATTCCCGCCAAGATCAACCTCATTCCATTCAATCCTTGGCCCGGATCGACCTACGAATGCTCGGACTGGGAGGCGATCGAGGCGTTCGCCGACGTCATCAACCGCGCCGGATATGCGAGCCCGGTACGCACGCCGCGTGGCCGCGACATCCTGGCGGCGTGCGGCCAGCTCAAATCGGAAAGCGAGAAGCTGCGGGCCTCCGCCCGCCATGGCGCGGGCGCTCGAGTCCTGCTTGAGCAGGGTAAGGCGTCGGCCGCGCAGATCGAGAATGGCGACAGCGGCGCGGAGGGCTAGCCGGAATGGTCTGGCGCACGGTGGGGCGGCTGATACTCATTCCCATAGCTCTGCTCATCGCCGGTGCGATTGGCGGGCTGGTGCTCGTCACGCTCGGTCTTGAGCGCATCACCCAGGCCACGCAGGGCCGCTGGCAGGACGGCGACACCATCGGCGGTCTCTTCGATCTCGTCACCCAGGGCCAGCTCCTCGCGTCGAGCCTGACGCTCGTGCCGGTACTCGCCATCGTCATCATCGGCGAGGTCGCCCGCATTCGCTCGATGCTGTATTACGTCCTGGGCGGCGGCCTGTGCCTTGTTGCCATTCCTCTGTTGGCGCGATTGGGCGAAACGGGCAGCGCCGGGACCTTGCCGACGGTCGTTTGGCAGGTGCTCGCAACCGCCGGATTTGCCGGCGGCTGGGTCTACTGGCTGATCGCAGGGCGCAATGCCTGAGGCGCGCATCCCACAGCGTCGCCGGAAAGGTCCGCTGGCAGTTGTCGTGGTCCGCCGTCGGCCTGTAAACTTCAGATCCAGTTGAACCCTTGCCCTGACGCCGCTGACAAGGACTTGGCTTGCGTACCTTCGTTCGGATTCTGGCGGGACTGATCGCTGCGATGCTCGCTGCGGCGATGACGGTGGTGCTGTTCGCGCTCCCACCGACGGAGCTTGTAACATTGGAAGAGACAGCGCGCGGCGAGCGGCTGTTCGAGATCGGCGGACTGGTGCTGCGCGCCGCGACCCATGCGCTGATTTTCTGCGCGGGGTTTGCGCCGATTGTGATTCTGATCGCCGAATGGCAGAGGCTACGCAGCTGGCCCTTCTACGTCATTGTCGGCGTTGTCATCGCCGCCGGCGGCTTCCTCGCGCAATATGTCTCGGAGAACGCTGCGCAGCCCACGATCCTCAACAACTACGCTCTGGTTGCTTTCGTCACGATGGGGGCGGTCGGCGGTCTCGTCTACTGGATGCTGGCCGGCCGGCATGCAGGCGCGCGCCGGTCGGCCGAAGAAGTCGAAGCACCGGCAGACATCGAGAACGACACGGAGACTGAAACAGAGACGTCGACACGGACCGAGGCAGATACGGTGGTGGTGACCGAGGTCGCCACCGCCACAGTGCCCTTGGCCCCCTCGGCGGCTGGCTCGTCCGGGGTAAAGGCCGGCACACCTGTACCGCCCGCGGCAAGCGCCGGCGAGCCGACGGGACAGGCGCGCGTGCAGTCCACAAAGGTTGCCAGCAGCACGGCACGCCCCACGCCCACGGATGATGCTGCCGCCGGAACAAATAACGCCGCCCAGCCCGCGACTTCGGTTCCGTCCGCCGGCTCACCGCAGCCCGCCAAGCGCCGCTCGGCCGAAGATCCCGACCTGGGCTCAGCCGACAGCGGCTTGGAGCCTGAAAAGTCCTGACCAGCACTGGTAGGCCGGGCCAAGCCCGAACCATGGTTCGACGCGACTTTCATTTTGCGACGCAGCGAGATTGCTGCACCGCAAAATACGTGTTATCTTTTTCATCGAAATGAGCGCGCCGACCCCGGTTCCCGCAACTGAGAGGCCACGATGCCGCAGTCCCTCGACACGACCACGAGGATCGCAAGTTCCTCCGCCGATGCTGCCGCGGGCTACGCGACGGCCGCTGTTGCCGCCTATGTTGACCTCGCCGGCCAGATGCTCGGCTGCTGGGCCAGCGCCGTCGACACGATGATGGGCAAGAGTTCCGAGCCGAAGTCCTGGTACCGCCATCCAGATCGTGGCGCCAGCGCGGGTGCCTCACAGCTCGGCACATGGCCCTGGATGGCCGCCTGGGGTTCAAACACCGGTTTTCCAGGAACCAACGCCGCCGCCTTCAACCCCGTTTCTTTGTGGCTTAAGGCTTGGCCGCTGCAGGGCAATCCAGCGGCTTGGCCGATGGCGTTCGCGATGATGGGCATGGGCGTGTCGCGCTCGGTTGCCTACCCGCTGGCCGAAGCAAACACGGCTGCGGTGGACGCCATGACGACGGCGGGTGCCGCGCTCGAGCGGACGCTTGCGAGCTACCGGACGGACGGCGGACATGCGGTCGCGCAAATCCTTTTCAAGGATGGCGCGGCGCTGAAGTCGCTCATTCCGATCGGAATTTTGGCGCTGGCGCCTTGGATATTTGTCGCCAGCCAGGGCCGGGCAATCTGACAAAATTTCGGACAGAAAACGTCACCATAAAACAAATCAATTGACGACAAAACAATTGGGCCGCACCTCCAAAAAGGTGCGGCCTTTTATATTTTCAGAGACTTCGCGGATCAGTTCGCGGGGGCCGGCGGCTTGGTAGCCTTCTTGGTTGCGGGCTGGGCCGGCGTTGCCGGCGTTGCCGGAGTAGCTGGGGTGGCCGTCGCCTTTTTCGCGGCGGGCTCGGACGGTGTTGCGGCTGCCGCGGGCTTTGCCTTCTTGTCCTTGGTCAGGAAGCCTGCCTTCTTGCGGCAGTAAGCCTTGACCTCTTTGCCGTCCTTGCGCTTCGTAGCGGCAATCCACGAGCAGGTTTCTCCTGCCTTCGTACACGCGGCCTCGTCGAGACCCTTGCACGGCGACGCAGCTTTGGCCGTCTTTGCCGGCTTGGCAGCAGGCTTAGCCGGCTCCGCCTTCTCAGCGGGTTTTGCCGCTGCGGGCTTGCCAACCGTAGCCGGCTTGGCGGGAGCATCA
The DNA here is from genome assembly GCA_020638035.1 of Hyphomicrobiaceae bacterium. Lineage (GTDB taxonomy): Bacteria > Pseudomonadota > Alphaproteobacteria > Rhizobiales > Hyphomicrobiaceae > JAEUMD01. The sequence goes on along the minus strand of JACKJI010000016.1, from coordinate 38,228 downwards.
GTTGCCTTCTGAGCCATTGTGGCCGGGGCAAAGGCTGAGAGCGCAAACGCCGCAGCCAGCGCCAGCGCGCCGATATGTTTCATCCTAGTCACGGCAAACACCTCCATGTGCTAATGCCGATGCGCCTTATAGCAGTGTGGTCATTCCGAAAATAGTCACGGCGCTCAAACATAGGGCATTCTGCAAATACAAATTGTGGCCGAGTACGTGTGAGAACACGACTTTTGCTTTTCTCTTTGCCACGGTTTAAGCCCAATGCATCGGCAATTGGCCCGCCGGCCGGAGGCATGGATTCTCGCGGCGCAGACTTCATCGCGCGCCACAGCCGTTTCACCGATATGGCTGATGCGACGGGATAATCGTCGTGTGTGATCCGCCGGACTCGGGGGCATCGCCGCAGCCAATGCACCACTTGCGATCAAAACCCGTGTGCCTATAGTGCCGAGCCGTTTGTCGCACCCTCCCCTCTTCAGCCGTTCAGCCAGAGACGCCCATGTCCAAATCCAAGCCTGCTATCAAGAAAGTCGTCCTCGCCTACTCGGGCGGCCTCGACACCTCCATCATCCTGAAATGGCTGCAGGAGACTTACGGCTGCGAGGTCGTCACGTTCACCGCTGATCTAGGTCAGGGAGAGGAGTTGGAGCCGGCGCGCAAGAAAGCCGAACTCCTCGGCATCAAGAAGAAGAACATCTTCATCGAGGATCTGCGCGAGGAATTCGTTCGCGACTACGTCTATCCGATGATGCGCGCCAACGCGCTTTACGAAGGCATCTATCTGCTCGGCACGTCGATCGCGCGGCCGCTGATCGCCAAACGCCAGATCGAGATCGCTCGAGAGACCGGCGCCGATGCGGTCTGTCATGGTGCCACCGGCAAGGGCAACGATCAGGTGCGCTTCGAGCTCGGCTATTACGCGCTGGAGCCCGGCATCAAGATCATCGCGCCATGGCGCGAGTGGAGTTTCAAGAGCCGTGAGGATCTGATCGAGTTCGCCGAGAAGCATCAGATCCCGGTGGCAAAGGACAAGCGTGGCGAGGCACCGTTCTCCGTCGATGCGAACCTGTTGCACTCGTCCTCCGAGGGCAAGGTGCTCGAGGATCCGAACGAGGAGCCGCCGCCCTATGTCTACATGCGCACGATTGCGCCCGAGGACGCACCCGACAAAGCGTCGATCATCACGATCAAGTTTGCCAAGGGTGATGCGGTTGCGCTCAACGGCAAGAAGATGAGTCCTGCGAAACTGCTCGCTGCGTTGAATGATCTCGGTCGCGACAACGGTATCGGCCGCGTCGATCTCGTCGAGAACCGTTTCGTTGGCATGAAGTCGCGCGGTGTCTACGAGACGCCCGGCGGCACCATCCTGCTGGCTGCGCATCGGGCGATGGAAAGCCTCACGCTCGACCGTGGCGCCGCGCATCTCAAAGACGATCTGATGCCGCGCTATGCGGAGCTCGTCTACAACGGCTTCTGGTTCAGTCCGGAGCGCGAGATGCTTCAGGCGCTCATCGACAAGAGCCAGGAGAACGTCGAGGGCGAGGTGCGGGTGAAGCTCTACAAGGGTAACGTCATCATCATCGGCCGCAAGAGCAGCAAGTCGCTCTACAACATGAATCTCGTGACGTTCGAGGATGACCGCGGCGCGTATGATCAAAAGGATGCCGAGGGCTTCATTCGCCTCAACGCGCTGCGGCTGCGGACGCTCGGCGTGCGTGACCGCAAATAGGCGTACGTTGACGCGGGATCGGTGGCACGGCGGCGGGCACCATGGGATCGCCTTGGCTTGAAACCTCGAGCTGAGGCGCCCGGACCGCTGCCGTCGCACGCGTTGCCGCGTTCGGTGACGCTGCGGTCGTGTGGAACCAGCGATCGATTTTGCGATAAGGAGATCTCGTCAGGCCGCAGCGCGCGTGGCGTCCGGGCGCGTATAGCGCATACTGACGACATTTGATGCCCGCGGGAGCACCGCGACCTTGGCCGGCACCCGGGGACTCGAAAGAACGCCCTCAAGATCGCGCATCAGCCGCTCCAGCGCGTAATGCGCGGCATCGAGCTTGTCGCTCGCACAGGCATGCGCGGTGCGCAGCGTATGCGCCCCACTCACGGCGCGGCCGACGCTTTCAGCCGTCCGCTCCCATTGTGCCTCCTGCGTGAGGCGCTGCGGCAGCGTCGCTAAGGCGGCGGCGGTACGCGCGGACGAACAGGACGCGTGGCTGCTTTTGCCGAAGCGGCGGGCGCTGGTACGTACCACCTCGACGGGCGCGGCTTCGAGCCATGCTATTGCGCGCGTCAGGATCTCGCCGAGCCCGTAAATGACGGCTTGCGCAGCTCCGGCATGCCTGCCTGACCGCTGCTCCCGCACCGGCGATCTTGTTCGCGCGGCGGGTGGCGGCGGCATCGACACGATGCGGCGTGCGCCCAGCGGCCCGCGCTTTGGTGCAAAAGCGGGGGCGGCCGATCCCCGTGCGCGCTCAGGGTCAACGGCAAAGCGCCGGCTCAACCACATGCCGGCGAGCGAGATGGAGACCGCCGTTGCGATCACCAAAGTCAGCTCCAGTCCGGATGCGAAGGTCGTGCTCATTTCCGCTCATTCCAACGCGCCTTTACAGACGCGCCTTCATAATTCGATCGTGCCCGGCGAACAGGCGGCCGAGTTAATCAAAAATGATCTGATTTCCGAGAATTCACAAATGTTATTTTCATCGGCAGCCAAAAAGAAAAGTCGGTTGCGTTAATGAGAACGCATTTTGACCATCGGCCCTGTTGGGAAATATGAAAAAAGAGTTAATGCATTATCTTGGCAGGCGGGCTCGTCAGGGGCTGTTTGGATCGGCCATCACATCAATAAATAGTTCGTAATTACAGCAACTTGAGCGGCGGCGACGCCCATGGTCGGTTTTCCGTTTCAGCGCTTGTTGGTGGTCTGCGAAATCTTTTCCTGCGGCGCAAACCGGAAATGGCCGGTGATCTTGTGCTCGAATAGCCAATTCTCTTCGCTGACACCCCAGCCGCGATTGTGAATGATCAGCGGCACCCCTGATGCGGCCTTGCGGTCAGAAACGATGGCAATGTGTGTTTTGGAAAAATACCCGTCCGGCAGATAATAGGTGACAAGATCGCCGGCTGCGTAGTCGGCGGCGTCTTTCGTGATCGGTAGCGATTTGGCCTTGCGCTCGAAGAACCGCTTCAGGACGGGGACACGGCGGTGGTCGATGTTGGTGTCGCCGGAACCGACTCGCGATTCGTGAACCAGCACCTGGAGGTCGAAACCAAGGCTGCGGTAGGCGCGTACCACGACATCGGTACAAACGCCGAAATACCAGGGCACATCGCCGTTCGGATACGCGATCTTTCGGTAGGCCGGGCTGTAGATGACCGGAATCCAACTTTGTTTACGGGCGGCCGCGGCGAGGCGGTCGCCAAAGGATGCGTTATCGGCGCCGGCAGGAGCCGACATCGCGGCAAGAAACGCCGCTACCAACATCAGCGCTGGAATGGCTGTCGGTCGGGTGGTCTGGCGCAGGCAAGTGCGGCGGGTGAATATGGGCATGGCGGTCTTCGAGAAACGTTTGCTGTGCAACGCGGATTGATCCTGGTTTTATCGAAGTGGGAACGCTGGTCGCCCGGCTCAAGGCTTGCTCACCAGCTGAACACGACGGCATGCCGAAATGATGGACGCGCAGCCCGATGCGGCGCGATTTGTGTGATTCTGTCTTTCACACGAAAGCGGAGGCGGAAGAATTCCTAGCCAAAGTGGCAGCCAGGTTGGCGGAGGGCCGCCGCCACCCAGGTGAAATGCTGGTGCAACACGATAGAGGCAGGGCGTCAGCGAACGGTGCGGCCTGTAGCTGTGGCGCGTGCGCTTCTGGCACGGCGGACAGGCTTGTGGAGAGTTGTGCCGGTCAGCTCGTGTGGGTCCAGACGCCTCGCGGTCTCTCCTGCGGGAGTTGTGCGGTCCGCTCCGGCATAACGGTAATGTCCAGTGATGCGGTCGACGAAAAGAGCATCTTCGAGTTGCGGCCCCCAGCCGCGATTGTGAATGATCAGCGGCCGTCCGGATGGCGCAATGACGTCGCTCACGATCGCGATGTGAGATCGCGAGGCGGGGCCCGTGTTCTGTGGGCGCGCATAGGTGACGATGTCGCCGGGCAGATAGTCTTCCGCAAAGGTGGTCACGGGAAGGTTGGTGCCCGCGCGCCCGAAGAATCGTCTCAGTGTTTCGGTCCGTCGGTGGTCAATGTTGCGATCGCCTGATCCGACGCGGGCCTGTTGCACGGCAACCTGGAGGTCGATGCCGAGGTCGCGATAGGCACGGATGACGACGTCGGTGCACACGCCGAACAGACTCGATACATCGCCGCGCGGGTAGGAGATGCGCCGGTAGGCGGCATTGTAGACGACGAACTCGTCGAGCTGCCGGCGGGCGGCTGCGGCGAGCCGCGTGCCGAAGTCGCTATTTTCCTTCGGCGCCAACCATCTCGTGGAAGCGGGCGTGGATCTTGGAGCGGCTTGTGACGCAGCCGGGAGCGTGCAGTGCTGAAGCAGGCCCAGGGGGCGGGTGCCGGGCGGTCTCCAGTCCTCGTCGAAGGCCGAAAGTGTCATGAAGGCCTGCGCGTCAATCGCCGGCACTTCCGGGCCGTTGCTTCCGGAAACTGTCGCGACGGCTAATGCTGGCGAAGCGAGACCGACGACGGCAAGCGGCGAGCTGCTATCGAGGGGACCGGGGCGCACCTCTGCCGCAAGATCCGCCGTGTCGGGAATCACCGCCATGCGTTCGTCGCCGGGGCCGATGTCGGCGGATACGGAGGCGCTTTTTGCGGCCCTGACATCAGGCGCGTTGTGGCGCTGGGTCGACACGGTGGTGATGACACCAGGAGGCGTGACCAAAAGAGCCGCCGCCACAACGCCGGTCGGTTCGGCGAGCCGCGCGGTGTGAGACAGCGAGGTCACCGGCCGCAGGATGATCTGCCGGGTCGCGTCGGGGTGTCGAGGCAGCGCGGCGGACGGCACCGGGCGGGCGATGAGCGCCTCGAAGTGCCGGCCGAGCTGGAGGCTCTGGCTGCCCGCGAGCGCGGCCGCGAGAATGAAAAACGGCGCAATAAGCAGGGCGGCGATCTCTCGATCGTCCTGCGTCAGGGGAATGGCACGAGACCAACCGGCGGGTGCATGCCGGACCCAGTGCGCAACAGAGCGGGCATTCTTTGCGCTCTGGTTCAGAGTATCATCACATCGCGTGACGAGGTCGGATGCAAAGGCGCCGAGCGATTTGCGCAGGCTTGCGGGTGCTGAAAACAAGAAGCGGCGGCCGAGATCGCCGGCAACAACAGCTTTGGTTGCTCTAGATGTGGGGCGCTCTTCGGCGGCGCGGACATGGGCAGGCGGACGCGCTGGCCCTTTCCTGCGCGCCTTGTGTTTCGGCTTCCGACTATTGGCGGCCTTCCTCATACCCGACCCGCCTGATCCGCTCAGCACACGTTGATTGCATGGGCCCAAGAGAGCGGCAACAGCGTACCCGTCATTACTTGCCAAACAGAATCAAAAATAAGCTCTAAATGGTTAACAACAAAGCTGGAAATCAGGCTGTCTATCATCTGCCGATCCGGCGTGGCACGGTTCCACCAGGGAAGCTGTGGCGGGTGTCAGGCCGCCGCTATGGCGGCCACGATGCCAGCTCAACGCTCCGGCAGGCCGACCTGCGCGCGAACGGCACTGCGGGATAGTCCCTGCGCACGCAGGTCCTTCAGCCGTGGAGCGCCCGTGCTCTTGGCCAGCTTGCGGCCGTGGGCACCATAGAGCAGCCGATGGTGGTGGTAGAGCGGCTCGGGAAGGTCGAGCAGAACCTGGAGCAGCCTGTGCAGGTCGGTTGCCGCAAAGAGATCAGCGCCGCGGGTCACGTGGGTCACCCCCTGGCGCGCGTCGTCGATCACGACAGCCAGATGGTAGCTCGCCGGCGTATCCTTGCGGATGAGGACGGCATCGCCCCAGCGGGCCGGATTGGCATCAACGACGCGCGCGCGGCCGTCCGCTGAGATCTCGCGGAACGTCAGCGCGCGCCCGGCAAGCTTGGCCTCAGCCACGGCAAGAGCCTTGTGCATGTCGATGCGTAGGGCAGCACGATCACCTGAGGCACGGCAGGCGGCGATCTCATCAGCGCTCAGGCCGCGATGCAGGCCCGGATAGAGTGGGGCGCCGTCAGGGTCCATCTGCTCCGGCACGCCGGCTGCCGTTGCCCGTGCGACGGCAAGAGCGATCTCGCCGCGGGTCGCGAAGCATGGATAAAGCACGCCCATCTCCTGCAGGCGCTGTGCTGCGGCGGCATAGTCGGCGAAGTGCTGTGACTGGCGCAGTTCGGGCTTTTCCCATTCCAGCCCGAGCCAGGCGAGATCTTCCAGGATGGAATCGATGAAATGGCCGCGAGAGCGGGCCTCGTCGATGTCTTCGATGCGCACCAGGAAGCGCCCGCCGATGCGCCGCGCCCAGTCGTGGCCGACAAGTGCGGACAGGGCATGGCCAAGATGCAGTTCGCCGTTGGGGCTAGGGGCGAAACGGAAGACGGCGCGATCGTCGGTCATAGGTCTTCATGCGCATGATCTGGCGCGAGGCGGCGCAACCTGAACGAGCATGTCTAGCTGAAGTGCGTCGCGGTTCAGCGCGAAAGACATGCATGAGGCAAGTAGCATGTCCAGCCGAAGTACGCTGCGGTTTGAGGCGATTGCCACGCACGGGGAACATGCGCGGCACACCTCGGGACATCGGACGTCGTCCGGCCCGGCGCTGGTCATTGCGATGCCGCGCAGCGTGCGCCGTCAACCTCAACACCCCGACGGTGCGGTGCGGCTCGGCTGGAACGTGCGCGCGATCTGCTCCAGAATGCGGTCGTAATAGTGCCGCTGAGCGTAAGGATAGAGCATCGCCCAACTGGTGATACGACGCCCCTGACATGTGAACGATACGCGCTCGTAGAAGGTGGTACCCTCGCGGTTGCCGGACAGCACGAACCAGCTTTTGCGCACGGGAGCATAATCGATTTCCGCGCGCGGATAGCTCGTCTCCAGGACGTGGGCGCGATACTCCGCGAGAGAGGAATCCGCCTCATTGTCGAAGGCGGCGATCAGGAGTTTGGCCGTACCATCGCGCGAGACCAGCACCTGACCGACCGAGGAGGGCTGCTCGGGCGCAGGCTGGAAGACACTGCCTGGATAGGAGATCTTGAAGCCAAGCGTGTCGTGCGCGATCGTTTGCCAGTCGCTCGCGGCGGGATGGAGCGGCTCGATCGGCGCGGCATTTGCTGACGACAGGGATACGTTACCGCTGATGCCGGCAAGGCCGGCGGCGGCAAGGAACGAAGCGATCAAATTGCGGAGCAGAGATGTCCTGGGGGGCATGACATCCTCGATGCGGTGTTGAGTTGCTGGGTGACAGGGCTACACCATGACGGATCACATCTTGAGGTAAGCGGTCGGCGAATGAAAGCGCAAAGCCGGAATGAGAGTTCCTGCGCAAGGGCGAAAGACGTTCGAGCAGTGCGGCAGGCCGTCATTCGTGACGAGAGCGATATCCGCACTGGCATCCGCGCACTGCGACGGCGATGCACGGTCATGCGATCGCTGCATGATCGGGCGGGAGACCCGCCGTTGCGACGCTATCAGGCCAACTTCGCTGGATTGGCGCGCATCATCGTCGGCCAGCAACTTTCGCTGGCCAGCGCGGCGGCGATCTGGTCACGTCTGGAGACGACGCTGGGTACGGTCGATGCGACGCGGATTGCCGCGGCCGATCCGCTCCAGCTCAAACAGTGTGGATTGTCGGCAGCCAAGATCGCGACGTTGACGGCGCTTGCCGAGGCGGTCTTCGCGCAGCCAAAAGCGCTGAGGCTTGAGGGTCTCACGCGCACCAGCGACGATGCCGTTCGCACGGCGCTGATGCGCGTGAAAGGCATCGGCCCCTGGACGGCGGACATTTTCGTGATGTTCTGCCTCGGGCGCGCGGACGCCTGGGCTGCGGGCGATCTCGCGCTGCAGGTGGGTGTGGCGCGCGCCTTCGGGTTGGGCGAGCGCCTTTCCGCGGAGGAGACGCTTGAGGTTGCCGAGAGGTGGCGTCCGTGGCGCGGTGTTGCTGCGCGGCTCATCTGGGCAGACTACGCGCATTTGCGCACGCTTGGCGGTGACCGCGATCCCCGCAAACCTGCCGTGTCGTGATTTCGACGCGCCGATGTGCCCCAAAACGGCGGCGCCGGACCGCGAAGACGAAGGCTCCACGGTCCGGCACGGCGTTGGCTGGCACGTCAGATACCTCAGCGCAGGCGTAGCGTGCCGACGCCAAGCCGGCTCGGCGGACGCGGCTTGATGGTGAGGTCGCCGGAGGCCGTGGGCGGGCGCTTGCAGAGAATATGGACGCCGGCTTCGGGCGTGCGGTGGTACTTCGATGGGCCGGTTCCGTTAGGCGAAACGGGCCCCATCATACAGGTCGGGTGGACACCGTGGACTTGGATGATCGCGCCGGTTGCGCCTGACGGGTCGGTCTTGGCGAGACCGCCGAGCGGCAGAGCATCGGCGGTGGCGGCACCGAGCAGGAGCGCGGGGCTTGCGAGCAGGGCGAGGGCAAAACGTGCGGGGTTCATTTGGTCGGACCTCCATTTGGAAAAACGCTACAAGGTCGGCTCATCCGGCCTCGTTGGTGATGTGTCGGCGCCGGCGGCCCGGAGGTTCAAATGCTCGCAAAATTTCTCTTGGCCAGATTGGGTATGACGTGACGTGCCGCACGAGATCTGGTCGCGGAAGCCCACATCATTTGGTTGGAGCTGCCGTCTAATCGAAATGCGGTCGTCGCCCCTGACGACACTGGAGGGTCCAACATGTCAGCGATACTCGATGGGCCGAGGCGGATGCCGGCCAGCGGCCGTGCCGATGCGCTTGTCGTGCTGGTGCACGGATACGGTGCCAATGGCGAGGATTTGATCGCGTTGGCGGATCACTGGCGCGCGCATCTGCCGAACGCTGCTTTTGTCGCGCCCAATGCGCCTGAGCCGTTGCCCTTCGCCGGGTTCGGCGGGTTCCAGTGGTTTGCATTGACGACGCGCAGCCCTGACGAGCGTTGGGCCGGGACACAGAAGGCGGCGCCGGCCCTGCAGCACTTCATTTCCGTTGAGCTACAGCGCTTGGGACTGGGCGCGCAACGGCTTGCGCTCGTCGGCTTCAGCCAGGGGACGATGCTGTCCCTGCATGTCGGTTTGCGGATGTCTCCGTCACCAGCCGCAATCCTGGGCTATTCGGGAATCATCGCCGGACCTGAACATCTCGGGCAAGCGCGAGCCGGGAGAGCGCCGGGCGACCAGCCGCAGATCCTGCTGGTGCATGGCGAGGAGGACGACGTCATTCCGGCGGATGCCCTGCCTTTGACGACCAATGCGCTCGCGGCCGCGGGTCTGGCATCGTCGTGGCATCTGTCGCCGGAACTGGGCCATGGCATCGACATGCAGGGGCTGGAACTTGGCGGGCGGTTTTTACAGCAAGTGCTGGGTCAGCCGGCCTGAGCATGTGCGCTCGTCGGCGGCCTGTGTCCGCACCATGAGCGGGGCCAGCGGTCTTTTCTGTGAGATTCCGGCGGGTTGGCATGTGGAGACATGGCATCGAACGGTTGTCTTCACAGAACTGACACGCGCCGCTAGTATCCCGCTCGCGAAATCTCGGTCGATCCGTTGATTCGCGAACTGGGATCCGACAGGAAGCTGAACGTGCTCGCTCATGCTACCGTGCCGGAAGCGTTTCCGGCCCTGGTTCTGAATGCCGACTTCCGGCCACTGAGCTACTATCCATTGTCGCTCTGGAGCTGGCAGGAAGCGGTCAAGGCCGTATTTCTTGATCGCGTCAACATCGTCTCCGAGTACGATCGCTTCGTGCGCAGCCCGAACGTCGAGATGCGGTTGCCGAGCGTCGTGTCGCTCAAGACCTACGTCAAGCCGGCCCTTTATCCCGCTTTCACCCGGTTCAATGTGTTCCTGCGCGATCGCTTCTCGTGCCAGTACTGCGGTGCTCGGGAGGATCTCACGTTCGATCACGTCATCCCGCGCTCGCGTGGCGGCATGACCCGTTGGGACAACGTCGTCACCGCGTGCGCGCCCTGTAACCTGGCGAAGGGAAATGCGCTGCCGCGTGTCGCCGGCATGTTTCCGATGCAGTTGCCGACGCGGCCGACGGTGTTCGAGCTGCATCGCAATGGCCGGCAGTTCCCCCCCAACTATCTTCACGACAGCTGGGTCGACTACCTCTACTGGGACACCGAACTCGAACCTTGAGGTGCTCGTCTTGCACCCGGGCCTGTTTCACGGTGCATGCAGGGTTCCGACCAGTAGCGCTGCGGTCAAGGCCGCGAGCAACGACCCGAGCGCGACGGCACCCGAGGTCGAATCGATGGCGCGGCCCAATCTCGTGGCAAACAGGAATGCGTTGGCCCCCGTCGGCATGGCGGCAAGGATCGTGACGATGCCGCGCGTCATGTCGTCGAGGCCGAACACGTAGGTGGCGAAGATCCAAGCCAGAACCGGCATGTAGACGAGCTTCAGCACGGTGACGGCAATAAGCGTCGGCACCTGCCCCTTGATCTCGAAATTGACGAGTGAAAGTCCGAGCGCGACGAGAGCGGTTGGTACACTGGCCTGCGCCATCAATTGCAGCAGCCGGTCGATGGCCGCGGGCAGTGGCGCGCCGGTGAGCCGCCAGAGCGCGCCCGCCAGGATGCCGAGCACGATCGGATTTCGGATGAGATCCTTGAGCGTGCTCTTGAGGATCGATACCCGTGACTGACCCTCGTATTGACCCGTCGTCGACGCTTGCAGCATTCCGGTCAGCCACCACGTGGGCGCATGAATGGCGAGCACAAGCGCGATGACGGGTGTCGCAGCCGCTCCGTAGACGCCCATGGCCAGCGGAATGCCCAGCATGATCGTATTGCCGAACGTCGAGGTCATGGAGATTGCGGGTGCATCCGCGACGGGACGGCGCAGGAGGAAGACGGTGGCGAGAGATGCGGCGGCCCAGGTGAGAAAGCCGGCACTATAGAAACTGCCAAGGATGCCGACCGGTGCCAGCGAGCCAAGTTCCGCAGAGGCGACGGTGCGGCACAAGAGGGCCGGAATGGCGAGCGTGAAGGCGAAGTCTGCGATACCGGTGCCGGCGGCCTGAGAAACGAGGCGCAGGCGTCCGGAGACATAGCCGATCATGATGAGGCCGAAGACCGGCGCGACAATAGTGAGGATCGAGGACATCAGCGACTGGAACACATGGGGTTGGCTGGCGCGGCTTGAAGCGCTTCCGCGGCGGTTCAGCCGCACATGCTCTAAAGCAGAATCGGTCGTCAGGCGAGAGCGGGAGACCAGCGATTCTCGAAAGCCCGGAACATGGCCTCAGCCAAAGCGAGGCTTTCGTCGGCGCGCATCGATAATTCCCGAGGCGAGCCTTCAGGCGCTCAGTATCCCGGGGCGGTCCGTGCGCGCGTGTCGATCGAGCCGGTCACGGGCGGTACGTCGCCATTGGTGAAACCGGACGCGCCAAATGTCGATGCGCTCGGCGAGGGTCCAGCGCTGAAACGCGGCGCGGGATCGACGACATTGTTGCCGTACTGCTGAATCTCGAGCACGGCGAGCTGTCGCTCTGACAGTCCGTTGGACTTGAACGCCACGGTTCCATCGACGCCGCTATACCCCTGCGGGCTCGTCAGCGCTTCCGGCGAGAAACGTGCCGGTGTGGCGGACAACGAGACCGCAAAGCTGACGGCGTCATAGGCGAGGCTGGCAAGCCGCGGCGGGGCGGTTCCAAAGGTGCGCGCGAATCGTGCGGAGAAATCCTGCCAGTTGCGCGGGTCAGGGCCTGGATACCAGCCGCCGGCCAATGTTTGCTCGCGCCCGACATTGGGATAGTCCCAGGCCCCCGTGCCGAGAAGCTGAACGCGGCGTGGGTCAATGCCGTTGTAGGCGATGAGCGGCGCCAGTTGCGGCAGTGTCTCCTGGCCGCCCGGCAGGAATAGCGTGTCGACCGGAGCACCGGCAAGCTCGGCACTGCGGATCGCCTCGGCGACTCGCTTGACCGGTGCCAGCATCGCGTTGGCGCTGACCGGATACCGCTCGATGTGGACCAGCGTCGCGCCGTTGCGGGTGACGGCGGCGCGGAACACAGGTTCTATCGAGTCTCCGTAGGCGTCGGCGGGGATCAGAGCCGCAAAGCGGCGTTTGCCGCGCGATGCAGCAAACGAAACGATCCGCTCGACCTCGGGGCCGGGCAGGAAGCTCATCAGGTAGACGCCGTTGCCGGCAACCCGCGTATCATTCGAGAACGCCAGCATCGGGATCTTGGCCTGCTGCGCGACCGGAGCGGCGGCGGTGACCGAGCGGGCGTAGAGCGGACCGAGGATAATGTCGGCCCCATCGCGCACCGCCTGCTCGGTGGCGGCACGGGCGCCCTCTGGCGTGCCGCCGTCGTCCTTCACCATCAGGCGGATGTTGGGATTGTCGCGCTCGAAAAGGGCCATCTCACCGGCCTGCTTGAGGCTCTTGGAAATCGCCGCTGACGGGCCAAAACCGGCGAGCGGCAACAGCATGGCAATCGTCGCCTGACCTGCCGCGGAACGTGATTTCGTTGTTGCGCTGCCGGATTGAGCGGGATCGAGGGAGGTCTGTGGTCCATCGCCATTGCCGACGTTGGCGCTGCAGGCGGCGAGAAGCCCGGCACAGGTGAGCACCGACCCGGCCGCTTTCAACATGCGGGAAAGGGAATGGCGGTGACGGTTTGGGCTCAGACGCATCGGCGTTTCAGATCCTGCTCTGGCGCAACAGCGACGCGCGCGAACGAATAGTGGTCACGCTGTGGGACACGGTTACCCGTCTACTCGGGTTGACGACCTGTGCCCACGCGTGAACGCAACCCATCATACCCGCTGAACGGCGGCAATTTTCCGGCGTCCGGCCCTTGGGCGACGCCTGCTTATGAAACCAGTTAACGATTCCCGCCGATGTCGAGAAGAGCTTTCATGACACAATGAACCGAAACGCGGCGTCGGTTATAGCGGATGCCGAGGAAACAGCTCTGCCGCTGCGGCCGGTGGCGGGTCCGCGGCAGCGCCGCGTGGACGGTCCGTTGGCAGGGAAGGGAACAAGACTGTGGACAAGGACCGTGGCGGACCTGCGCGGCCGCAGCAAGGCGGCAACAACCCCGATGGGTTGCCGTCTGATGATCATTCCAGGGAGTCTGTGGTTTTGCGCGCAGTGGCGCGAGAGATGTCACGGCAATTGCAGCCGGAGTTGGCACCGGGGCTCCATCTCGTGGCGACGCCGATCGGCAACCTCGGCGATATCACGCTCCGCGCTCTTGCGGTGCTGGCGCGAGCGGATGTCGTCTACTGCGAGGACACCCGCCACTCGCGCACTCTGATGCAGCATTTCGGCCTTCGCGCACCGCTGAAGAGCTATCATGAGCACAACGCGTCCGCGATGCGCCCGCTCATCCTCGACGAGCTAGCCGGTGGTGGGCGCATTGCGCTTATTTCGGATGCCGGTACGCCACTCATTTCCGATCCGGGCTACAAGCTCGTCCAGGAGGCCATCGCGGCAGGGCATTCAGTGGTCGCGCTGCCTGGCCCCTCGGCGGCATTGGCAGCGTTGACCTGCGCCGGATTGCCAACCGATGCGTTTTTGTTTGCCGGCTTCTTGCCGCCGCGATCGGCTGCGCGCCAGGCGCGACTCGAAGATCTGAAAGGCATCGACGCGACGCTGATCATTTATGAGGCACCCTCGCGCGTCGCCGATACGTTGAGCGATCTCAGCGCAGTTCTGGGTGCACGTCCCGCCGCGGTTACGCGTGAACTGACCAAGCTGCACGAAGAGGTCGTGCGCGGTAGCTTGGCCGAGCTGGCGCAACGGCTGGCGGACGCCTCCGCGCGCGGCGAGTATGCCATCGTGGTGGCACCGCCTGAGGCGGGAGAGGTTGGTGATCCGGCGATCGCCGCGGCTCTCAGCGATGCGCTTGAGGATATGCGCCTCAAGGATGCGGCAAGAGTGGTGGCAGAGGCTCTCGGTGTCTCACGCAACCGGGTGTACGAGATTGGCCTCAGGTTGAAAGGTCAGCAGGGGGCTTGAGGTGGACGCGCGCGAGCAGTCGAGGAGCGAGCGTCGACAACGCTACCGGCGCGGACATCGCGGTGAATTGGCGGCGGCCCTGTTACTCATGTCGAAGGGGTATCGGATCCTCGGGCGACGCGTTGCCACGTCAGCAGGCGAGATTGACATTGTTGCCGTGCGCGGCGGACGGATCGCGTTCGTCGAAGTGAAGCAGCGAAAGACGCGCGAGGCGGCTGAGGCTTCGATAACGGGCGCCCAGCGGCGCCGGGTGCATCGCGCCGCCGATCTCTGGCTGGCCCGAAATGCCGGCTATCGCGGAAAGGAGATTGGCTTCGATATTGTTTTCGTGTTGCCGTGGCGGTGGCCGGTCTATCTTGCCAATGTCCTTTGAAGAGCCGGGTGCTGCAACCCGCGACTCATGCTGCGACCCGGTACCCGTCACCAGCCCAGTAGGACGGGGCGACAGTGGCGGAGTCTAGGCCGCCATCGAGATCTTCAAGCTGCCGGGTAAGCTCGGTCAACGCGGTATCGAGGGAGCATGCAAGTTCATCGCGCGTCTCGCCGAGCGCTCGAAACGACTGCTCCAGACGCGCCAGCGCCTGAGCCAGATCCTCGTCGATAAGGTCGTTCATGGTCCAGCCTCCCTGAATGAGGCTCAACCGTCGGCTGATCCGGTTAACGACCCGTTAATTTCCATTTTTCGCCCCGCCGCTCGAAGCGCCGGCCCTTGTCGCTCCGCCATGTCATCAACGCGGTTGACTTCGCCGTCCGGGCGGGCTTGCCTCGCGTGCCGTCGGCGCCCTCGGCGCAAGGTCGGACGGCGGCATTCGTGAGTTCTTCTGCAAGCTCAAACATCTGTCAGCACTGGAGCACGTCACATCGATGTCCAAACCCCGCCGCCCCTTGCGTGTCGCCTGCCAGATGGACCCCATCGATCGCATCGATATCCGCGGTGATTCGACGTTTGCTCTGCTGCTCGAGGCGCAGGCGCGCGAGCATGATCTTTTCTACTACCTGCCCCAGGCGTTGACGCTCGACGGGGCCGTGCTGAAGGCATCCGGATGCGGCATCAAGGTAGTCGACCGCGAAGGCGATCATTTCGAGCTGCTCGAATGCCGGACTGAGGACCTGTCGACGTTCGACGTCGTGCTCTTGCGTCAGGACCCGCCCTTCGACATGGCCTACATCACGTCGACCCACCTGCTGGAGCGCATTCATCCGAAGACGCTGGTGGTGAACGACCCGCGCGAGGTGCGCAATGCGCCGGAAAAGCTATGGGTGCTGGATTTTCTCGACCTGATGCCGCCGACCATGGTGACGCGCTCGCTTGCCGACGTGCAGGCCTTCCGCGCCCGCTATCACGACATCATCTTGAAACCGCTCTACGGCAACGGCGGCGCCTCGGTGTTCCGCATCCGGCCTGAGGACACCAATCTGGGTTCGCTCGTCGAGCTGTTCCAGACGATCTTCCGCGAGCCGTTCATGGTGCAGGAGTACCGGCCCGAAGTACGCGCAGGCGACAAGCGCATCATCCTGGTCGACGGTGAGCTGGCGGGTGTCATCAACCGCATTCCGGCTGAGGGTGAGACGCGCTCCAACCTTCACGTCGGCGGCACGGCGGCGGCGGTTGAGCTGACGGCGCGCGACAAGGAAATCTGCGCCCGACTTGGCCCGGAGCTGAAACGCCGCGGCCTCATCTTCACCGGCATCGACGTGATCGGGCCTTATCTCACTGAGATCAATGTCACCTCCCCCACCGGCATCCGCCACATCAAGCAGCACGGTGGCCCCGACATTTCGGCGATGATCTGGGACGCGATCGAGGAGAAAGTGGCGGCGACGCCGTCGTGAGCCGCTCGATGTCGCTCTGGTCATGCTGTCAAGAAGTTCATTCTTTGTTCTTGCTTTTCATCAGCGAGCGGACTAGGCTCATGCAACTCGGGAGGGCGTGACGCCGTTCCGTCGGGGCACTGGAGCCCCTGGAGCGTGAGGGGCGCGGCATGTACGGGCAGATCTCGACACTGGCTTTCGTCGGCATCGAGGCACGGCATGTCGAGGTGCAGGTCCGCATCACGCCGGGTGCCCCGGCTTTCGCAATCGTCGGTTTGCCGGACAAGGCGGTGGCTGAAAGCCGCGAGCGGGTGCGGAATGCCCTGCACGCCGTCGGCCTCGGCCTCCCCTACAAGCATCTTACCGTCAATCTGGCGCCGGCCGACCTGCCTAAGGAAGGCAGCCATTTCGACCTGCCGATCGTCCTCGCCCTGATGTCGGCGATGGGGGCGGTGGCGCCAGATGCGATTGCCGGTTTCGCGGCGATCGGCGAGCTGGCCCTCGATGGTGCCATCCGCGCTGTGCCCGGCGCACTGCCGGCGGCGATCGGTGCCAACGCGCTCAAGAAGGGGCTGATCTGCCCCAAGGATGTGGGTCCGGAAGCCGCCTGGGCGGGTGAGGATTTCGACGTGCTGGCAGCCCCGCATCTGCTCTCGCTCGTCAACCACTTCAAGGGGCTGCAGACCCTGTCGCGGCCGAAGCCCAACCTGGAACGGCCAACCGGTATCCTTGCCGATCTCAAGGACATCAAGGGCCAGGAGAGCGCCAAGCGGGCACTGGAAATCGCGGCGGCCGGCGGCCACAACCTCTTGATGATCGGCCCGCCAGGCTCCGGCAAGTCGATGCTGGCCGCGCGCCTGCCCTCGATCCTGCCGCCATTGTTGCCGGAAGAGATGCTCGAAGTCTCCATGGTGCATTCGCTGGCGGGCGAGCTGTCGGGCGGCAAGCTCGCCACCGAGCGTCCATTCCGCGCGCCGCACCATTCGGCGAGCATGGCAGCGCTCGTGGGTGGCGGTACGCGGCCGCGGCCGGGCGAGGTGTCGCTGGCGCATCTGGGCGTTCTCTTCCTCGATGAGCTGCCGGAGTTCACGCCGCAGGTCCTGGATGGTTTGCGACAGCCGCTCGAAACGGGCGAGACGGTGATCGCGCGCGCCAATCATCGCATCACCTATCCCTCGCGCATCCAGCTCGTCGCTGCGATGAACCCGTGCCGCTGCGGTGGCGGCTCACCCGGTCAGTCCTGCAAGCGCGGGCCCCGCTGCGCGGAGGACTATCAGTCACGTGTCTCCGGACCGTTGCTCGACCGTATCGATCTGCAGATCGAGGTTCCGGCCGTCTCAGCGGCGGACCTCGTGCTGCCTTCGCCGCATGAGGGTAGCGCCGAGGTGCGCGCTCGGGTCTCGGCCGCCCGGCAGCGCCAGCGCGAGCGTTTCGCTGCGCTCGGCGCCAGGGGCATGCGAACCAATGCCGACTGCTCGGGCCGACTCCTGGAAGAGATCGCCATGCCGGATGCGGAGGGTACCGCGCTGTTGCGCCAGGCTGCTGAGCGGCTAGGGCTTTCTGCGCGCGGGTTCCATCGCACACTCAAGGTGGCGCGCACGCTGGCCGATCTCGACGGTGCCGAGGACGTCGGACGCATCCAGATTGCCGAGGCACTGAGCTATCGCGGCGAGACACTCCGGCAACGGCAGGCGGCGTGAGGAAGGGGCTACAACGAAAATGAGAGGGAGTTGAGGAGGAATGCAGTCCGAGCATGTTCCGTGGACGTGCGCGGCGCATCAGCGTGAAGAACATGCCCCACACATGATTAGAGCGCGACTGCCGCTCGATGAACGGCAAACCGCGCTCTTATTGATGAGCTTGCGAACGGTGGAGCGGAGCTTGTGTCCGCACGGTCCGCTCAGTTGAGCTTTGCCTTGATGTCCGCGAGGCTCTGCTTGATGAGTTCGTCGGATTTGGCGCCGCTCACCTTGCTGGCAAGGATCTTTTCAGCAGCTTTAAGGGCCGCGTCGACTGCGGCACCGCGCACTTCAGCGAGGGCCTGGGCCTCGGCGCGCGAGATCTTGTCCTCGGCCATCTTGGTGCGCCGCGTGACAGAGTCGGCAAGCTGCTTCTGGGTTTCGGTGGCAAGCGATTCCGCCTCCCGGCGCGCCTGCTCGACGATCGCCTTGGCTTCTTCTTCCGCCTCGCGGCTCTTCTTCTGGTAGTCGGCGAGCAGTGCCTGAGCCTCCTCGCGCAGCAGCCGCGCGTCGTCGAGCTCCTTCTTGATCGTATCGGCCCGTGCATCGAGCGACTGGGCGAGCTGCGCCGGCACCTTCAGGTAGAAGACGATGGCAAAGAACAGCAAGAAGGCGATGAGCACCCAGAACTCGGCGGTGCCATAGGTGAAAACTGCCATGACGTGGGCCTCCCGGTGGGGCTCGGCTGGAGCGCGTTCAGCTGAAGTGCATCGCGGCTCAGCTTGAAAAACGTGCTCCAAACTAAACGACAAGAGCGCGCCTGCGTTTCCGCCAAAAGTGAACGCGCTCTAGAGGTGCTTCTTGGCTTCCGCCGCGCTGACGTTGTCGCCGATCAGCTTGGCAACGATGGCGCTGGCCGTCTCCGAGGCGATATCCGACACGGAGGCAAGCGCATTCGCCTTCATATCGGCGATTCGGCCTTCGGCCTCCGCGATCTTCGCGGCAACCTGGGCTTCGCTGTCACGACGCTTGTTGTCGGTCTGCTGGGCGAGCTTTTCACGTGTCTCGCGCGCAATGCCGCCAGCTTTCGTCCGCGCGTCGGCGAGCGATTGCTCGTAGTCGCGGATCGCCCTCTCCGTCTCCGACTTCAAGGCCTCCGCCGCGTCCAGGTCACGCTGGATGCGGTCGCGGCGCTCTTCGATCACTTCGCCGATGCGTGGCAGAGCAATCTTGGAGAGCAGCCAGTAGAGCAGCGCGAACGTGATCGCGAGCCAGATGAGCTGCGGTGCGAAGTTGTTGGGATCGAGCGGCGGAAAAGCGCCCTTGTGCCCGGCGTCGTGCGGCACGCCCGTTTCGGTATTGTGCTGTTGAGCGTTGTGCGGTTGAGCCATGGCCTGTCCGTTGCGCTGGAATCGAAGCTTGTGCTCGAAGTTACATCACGGCGCGGGCCGCTATGGCCGCGCCGTGATGCATCAGGGTCTGGTCACAAGGATCAGGTGAACAGCAGCAGGAACGCGATCAGCAGCGCGAAGATGCCGAGAGCTTCCGTCACCGCGAAGCCGAAAATCAGGCGGCCGAACTGGCCGTCGGAAGCGGACGGATTGCGCAGCGCGCCCTGCAGGAACTGGCCGAACAGGTTGCCGACGCCGATAGCGGCAGCACCCGTGCCGATGGCGGCAAGACCGGCACCGATGAGCTTGGCGGAAGCGGGATCCATGGTTGTTCTCCTTGACGTTTGGATGAGTGCTAATGGGTTGAAGCGTGTCGTCCGCGCGGCCGCCGGTCAGTGGCCCGGATGGAGCGCGTCGTTGAGGTACATGCAGGTCAGCATGGCGAACACGTAGGCCTGCAGGAAGGCGACCAGGAACTCCAGCGCTGTGAGCGCGGTGGCCATGGAAAGTGGCAGGATCGACAGCACGCCGTAGGCGCCTCCGGCGCCAAGCAGCATGATGATGAAGCCCGCAAACACCTTGAGCGTGATGTGGCCGGCGAGCATGTTGGCGAACAGACGCACCGAGTGCGAGATCGGCCGCGACAGGAACGAGATGATCTCGATCGCCACCACCAGCGGCAGCACGTAGATCGGCACGCCGGAGGGAACGAACAGGTTGAGGAAACCAAGGCCGTTCTTGGCGAAGCCGACGATCAGCACCGTGACGAAAACAAGCAGAGCGAGACCCGCCGTCACCGCCAGGTGGCTGGTAGACGTGAAGAAGCCCGGGATCATGCCCAGCATGTTGAGCGTCAGAATGAAGATGAAGATCGTGAACACGAGCGGGAAGAACTTCATGTAGCCGTGCTCGTGGCTGTGGCCATGACCATCGTCATGGCTGTGCCCACCCATGGTGTCGCGCACCATGTTGGCGACAAACTCGTAAAGCATCTCCGCGAGCGACTGCAGTCGCGTCGGCACCAGCGAGCGGCCCTGCATCGAGAAGATCAGGAACCCTGCAATCAGCACCACCGCCAGCAGCATGAACAGGGCGGAGTTGGTGAAGGTGGCATCGAGGCCGAACAGGTCCAGCGGAACAATGCGCTTGATCTCGAACTGATGGATCGGATCCGGCATGCCGCCGCCGCCATGAGATTCAGATGCCACGTTCAACCCCCAAAGGTTGTCAATCGTCGTCGTTGTCCGGCACGGAGTGGCCGATGTTACCGCCGGTCTCGCGCGAGATATCGCCCTGCAACTGCTGATATCCGCGCATCACGTTGAGCACCCCGGCGGCGAAGCCCAACAAGAAGAACAACAGTAGTAGCCACGGCTTCGTGCCCAGAAGGAGATCCAGGCCATAACCTATGGCAGCACCCACAAGAATGGCCCCGACGAACTCGGAGCCGATCCTGAAACCATAACTCATGCCGCGCCCGCCAACGGCGGAGCCGCCATGCGATACGGCCTCGGCAGCCTTCTCGGCGCGGACCTTTCCAAGCTTCTTGTCGAGCTCGGAAACCCTGCGCTCGAATTGAGCGATATCCTGATATTTATTCTTCCTCGGTCGCGGTCGTCCCATCCTCGGAATTCTGACATGCGTGACCCCGCAAACGAGAACCTGGTTTCCAGGCGCGGGCTGAACGCGCACCAGGAAAATCATAGGGTGCCGGTGCAAAACCGCCCCCGACAAACGTCGCGAATATAAAGTACCGCCTGAATTAGCTGTCTTCAGACCGCGAATATGAATGGCCGGGCGCCAGCCCGGCAAGGCGTTATGGCGGCCAGCCAGCGGTTGCGGTCTTGCCAGCGCAGGCCGCCCTGGGCGGTCGCGACAGGCCGGGAGCACTAATTGCCTGTAGAAGACGCCTGCTCGTCTGCCGGGACCGCATCATCAGCGGATGCCCCCAGGCGTGTTGCAACTTACCCGGCCTCCAGGGAAGCCGGCGCGGTCCTCGGCGGTTGACGGAAACGAGCCGGTGACGCCTTTTTTCCGCCATCGTTACCCCTGAACAGCTGCCCGCGTTATTACGGTCACCGACGGTGCGATGAATAAGGAAGCGCACGCCGCAACCACGCCACTTCCATCAGCGTGCAGCAGAAGCGATCGATGCCGGCGTCGTCCATGTGCCTTTATTCTCGTCCAGCACGCAGATCGGCGACGGTCTGTCAGGAACACCGCGAAATGAGCGACAGGCTGCCAGTGTCTGCTCGCTGCCCGACAACAGCGACAGTGTCGCCGGCTTCTTGCCGGGCGGCTTGGCGATGATCTCAAGCCCACCTTCCAGAGGGTCTTCGCCCTCGATCATTTCGAGCCGTGCCTCGCCGCCGCCGAACAGCGTGGTGAACAGCCGCGCGAAATGCCCGTTGACTGACTGAACGCTGTCGAGGCGCTTCTTGGCCTCGCGGTTCAACTGACCGATCGCGCCGCGCAGTTTGGCCACCGCCTCTTCCACGTCGCGGCGCTCGGCGTCGAGTGTTTCGAACTGCTCGGCCATCGCCGTCAGCTCGTCATCGGCAGCGAGATTGACGCCACCAAGCCGGTCGCGATCGGTTTTGTTTGGCGGAGCTGCCGCCCACCCTGATGAGTGCCGGCAATTCGGCATCCGCTTCGATCCCGGCGAGCGGAAGACAGCCTTCAGGAATGATGCCGAGCGTCTCGCGGATGCGCCGCACCTCAGCGCTGCGGCGTTCGCGCGCCGCTTCCAGTTGCGCTTCGATGCGTGCACGGGCCTCGCGCGGCAGCGGCAACTCGCCCCCTGCAGCAGCTCCGGAGCGCCTCGCACGCGTCGCTTCCGCCAGCAGCAGGCCGCCGCCCGGCTGCCTCTCCGCGAGCCTGACCAGGTCAGAGTAGGCCCCGTGCGCTGCGTTCTCCAGCTTCGCCGGCAGATCATGAGAGTTCCAGCTGGCGCGCGTTGCGGCTGATACGCGTTCCTGGAGCCGCCTCAGACCGGTTGCCCGCATTGGTCATCGCGCAGTTTGCCAGCGATCACGGTCAGATGCGCCGTCCGCCGTTCTTTCCCGGCTGCGGCGCGTGCCTGCGATAATGGCCACCCGGCCAGCGCGCCGCAATGATGGCCCGCTGCTGCTCGGCTGTCTGCCGCGCCTCCGCCAGTTCCGCTTCAATCTCGTCAGGAGGCGCCAGCGCTTCGCGCGATCTCATCTCCGGCGCCTGCTCGTGAGCAACGCCAGATCGTCCTCGGAGCGCGGCCCTGCGCTTCGGCTGATCGCGGCAAGGCCCCGCCCGCGCTGCGCTTCACGCGCTGGCGCAAGTGACCTGCGGCTTCGTGAGCTCGGAGTGCAATGCCTTCCAGGTCTGGGCGAGCGTTCTTCCGCCTCCGCAGCCCTGGCGGTGCGCGGGCGACTGCAGCCTCGCCGAGCGTTTAGTCTCGGCTTTGCCCGCGCCTCAGCTCTTCCGTCTCGATCACCGCCAGACGGTTGCGTTGGGGCGCAGCTGCGCGGCGGCGGTGGAACCTTCTGGCAGCAGCAGCAAATAAATCCATCCCATCGCCACAGGTCGCCCTCGCGGCTGACGAGCCGTTGGCCTGGCTTCAACTGGCGCTGCAGAGCAGAGCCCTTGCTGCGCGCAACGACGCCGACCTGCGCCAGTCGCCGCTCCAGCTCGGCGGGAGCCCTGCACGCGCGCGCAAGGGGCTGCACCCGGCAGCGGGCGGGATCGTCGTCGCCGGTCGGAACAAACTCCCAGTGCACGGCGGCATCCGTTCCTGCCGGTGCGTCGAGGTCATCACCGAGTGCCGCGCCGAGTGCCGCTTCATAGCCCGCTGCCACGTGCACCTGGTCGACAATCGCCGGCAGGTCACCGTCGCGCGGAACGACAAGGAGCCGCGCCAGCGTCTCGCGCTCCGTCGCCACCGCCTTCAGCGCGAGTTGCGCCGCATCGGTCAGCGCGCGCTGTGTTTTCAGGTCTTGCGTCAGCGCGGCGATCTTTTCGTCCGCCGCCAGCTGTTGCGCCTCGGTGTCGATGATGTCGTCGCCCAGGATGGAAATGGTCTCAGCCAGCTCTGTGGCAGCACCGTCAGCGGCGCATCGCTGCAAGCTCACGTTCCTGCGTCAGCAGGGCCGCGAGGTGCCGTTCGAGCTTCTCGCGCGCTGCCCGCCGCTCCAAAGCGGCCGCCTCCAGCGCCCGTTGCGCCGCCCGCGCCTCTGCCGCCCGCTGCGTGACATCGGCGAAGGTGCGCTCAGCAAGGGAGAGCGTCGCCGCCGCCGCTGCATGCGCGGCCTCCGCTGCACGCTCCGCATCAGCGGCCGCCTCATCCATCTGGCCGAGGCTGGCGATTTCCACCTCCAGCCGGTGATTGAGATCGCGTGCCTCACCGACGAGCGTCTCTTCACGCACGAGGTCGGCGCTGAACTGCTGCAGCCGCGCCTGCAACTCGTTCTGCCGTTCAGCCGCCAGCCGTGCCTCGCGCTCGAACGTCTCCACCTCGACCTTGATGCGGTGCAGGGCGGCCGCCCGCTGCGCCTCCGCCTCGCGCAAGGCGGGCAGCGCTTCGGCGCCATCGGTCTCCGCCTTCAACGCGCGTGCTTCCGCGGCAAGCGCGCCGGTCAGTGTCTCCAATGCCCTGACGAGGTTGGCCTCGCTGTCGTCCACCTGCGCTTGCGCCTCGGTCCACTTGAGGTGCGCGAGCAGCGCCTCTTGCCGGCGGATCTCATCCGACAGCTCTTTGTAGCGGCGCGCCTGCCGCGCCTGTCGCTTCAGCGTGTCGATCTGCGACGTCACCTGGCCCAGTACGTCGGTGATGCGGGCGAGGTTTGTCTCAGCCGCCTTGAGCCGCAGCTCCGCCTCGTGGCGACGCGAATGCAGTCCGGCGATGCCGGCGGCGTCCTCCAGGATGCGGCGGCGCTGCTCGGGCTTGGCGTTGACGATTTCGCCGATCTGGCCTTGCCGGACGAGCGCCGGCGAGCGCGCACCCGTCGCTGCGTCTTCGAACAGGATCTTGATGTCTCGCGCCCGCGCCTCGCGGCCGTTGATGCGATAGATGGAGCCCGCCTCGCGCTCGATCCGCCGCGTGATCTCGATGGTATCGCGGTCGTTGTATTCGGCCGGCGCCTGCCGTTCGCCGTTGTCGAGGAACATCGTCACCTCCGCGGCGACGCGCGGCGGGCGGGTGGTGGTGCCCGAGAAGATGACGTCGTCCATCGCCGCAGCGCGCATCGACTTGTAGGACGTCTCGCCCATCACCCAGCGGAGCGCCTCGAGGAGGTTCGATTTCCCGCAGCCATTCGGGCCGACCACTCCCGTCAGCCCCGGCTCGATGACGAGCTCGGTCGGCTCCACGAAGGACTTGAAGCCCAAAAGTCTGAGGCGGGAGATCTTCATCGGAGGCGGGTGGTCGAAATCCTTGGGTTGTGGCGCCGTGGGCGTCGGTCACTTTCAGCAGGTGCAAAGCCGAGTCAGCATTTTGCCGCGATTCCGGCAAGTGAGCAGGTCCGCAAGGCCCAAGTTCCGGTGGATTCGGTGGATGTTGCTGGCGCGAAGCCGATATCGCGGGATTTGGGGTCGTGGCGATTGACCCGAGGTGGTCTTGAGCGGTGGCAGGGGCCGACGCCACCGCAAACGGGAATGCCTCGAGACTTAAGGTATGCCAGGCAGCCAACATCGCTCACAACTCCGGACTGGAAAACACGCCCATGCCGCCAAGGTACTGACGTCGAAGCGCGAGCTTGCCCAATATTTGGCCATTTTTCAATCATGACCAATGATTAATCAGTATTCTGCTCGTATGTTGGGCAGATCCTGCTGCTCGGGACGTCAGTATTTTACTGCCGAGGCGCTGACGTGGACAGGTATTTTATCGCAAGAACAGACCCATAGACGCAATTTGAAGCGCTCCAATTTGGTTGGCACGCCGTTTGCCAACTCTGACCCGGCTCAGACAACAAACTGGAGTTTGAAATGGCGTTATCGCGAAGATCGCTCCTCGCGTCGGTGGCTTTCGGCCTATCGCTGGCGACTAGTTTTGCCGGGCCGGCAGCTGCGGAGGACACCATCAAGGTCGGCATCCTGCACTCGCTCTCTGGCACGATGGCCATCAGTGAGACGACGCTCAAAGACGCCATGCTGATGTTAATCGAAGAGCAGAACAAGAAGGGCGGGCTGCTCGGCAAGAAGCTTGAGGCGGTGGTTGTCGACCCCGCATCCAACTGGCCCCTGTTCGCCGAAAAGGCGCGCGAGCTGATCACTCAGCAAAAGGTCGCTGCTGTTTTTGGTTGCTGGACGTCGGTTTCGCGAAAATCCGTTCTTCCGGTGTTCAAGGAACTCAACAACATCCTCTTCTACCCCGTGCAATACGAGGGTGAGGAATCTGAGCGCAACGTTTTCTATACAGGCGCAGCGCCCAACCAGCAGGCGATCCCTGCCGTCGACTACCTGATGAGCGAAGGCGGCGGATCGGTGAAGAGGTGGGTTCTGGCAGGAACCGACTACGTCTATCCGCGCACGACCAACAAGATCCTTGAGGCCTATCTGAAATCAAAGGGTGTGGCCGACGCGGATATCATGATCAACTACACGCCGTTTGGACATTCCGACTGGCAGACGATCGTCGCGGACATCAAGAAGTTCGGCTCCGCCGGCAAGAAGACGGCCGTCGTCTCCACGATCAACGGTGATGCCAACGTGCCGTTCTACGCGACGCCGGTAAACCAGGGCGTTGTGGCAACTCACATCCCGGTCGTGGCCTTCCGTTGGTGAAGAGAGGAACTGGCGGGCTCGATACGTCCAGCCTGCTGGACAATTTGGCAGCCTGGAACTACTTCATGTCGGTATGGAAGATCCGCAAACGCTGCGTTCATCAAGACCTGGAAGGCGTACATCAAGCAACGATGTTGCCACCACGATCCCATGAAGCCCACTACATCGGCTTCAACATGGGTGAAGGTTGCCGGAGAAAGTCGGTAGCACGGACCCGACAAGGTCATCGATGCGATCGTCGGCATCGAAACGCCCGGCAACCTGACCGGCGTGGCGTATCGAAGATGTTGCTCAACCACCACATCACGAAGCCTGTTCCAGTTGGCGAGATTCCCTTTGCTAACGGCCAGTTCGAGACGGTGGAAGACCGATCAATTTGTTCTGGCGATGCCTGGTCCGGATCACCTGCCGTGGTCGAAAGATCTGATCAGTGATTGGCCCGGCAAGAAGTGTGGAAACTTCAACACCAAGACCGGCAAGTGCGGCGGAAACTGGAGGCGTTGACCGCGCATCCTGAGAGTGCGTAATGCGAGAACTGCAAGGCGAAGGCGCGCTGCTGTATCCGCAGCGCCTTCGCCACAACAACCCTGTGGTCCCCTGCTGGCTACCGAAACATCAGGCAGAAGAACCTATGACGGGATTAGACGCTGGACTGTAAGCGCTGTGGTGGCGTTCTTTGCGCCCCTTGCGGTCTGGGGGTGGAGCGTAAAAGCGCACCGACTGATGCGTGATACCTGCGAAAAATCAGCGCGAGCCACAAGTTGCGGCACTGAGCAGGGCAAGCTGCCGCTGCTGGCGTCGACGTGTTCGAGAAAATCCTGACGGCCATCGACATCATTGCGGGTCTGGCATCGATCATGCTGGCAGGATTCTACGCAATTGTCTGAGCGTCGGGTCTGTCGCTGGCGATGCAGCCTGGCGCCTACCAAGATGGCAAGTCCTATCATGATTTCGCGGACTGGACAGGCAGTTACCCGCCAAGCCCGACGGCTGGATGGAGTCAGGGTCAACAACCGCGTACGCAACGCGATCACCGCTGTGCCGCTCGGTACGCTGCGGTTGCGAGATAAAGACCCGTCGGTGAGGTCAGGCCGCCGAAGCCGTGTCGCACGCATCGCGATGTCAGCGCGCTGCCTGCACTAGAGTAGTTTGTTGAGACTGAAAGCGCGACTCCGCGCGCGTCGCCCAGGGCCTTCTGGCGAAGCCATAAGCCATAGGGCTGTGCTGGATCCCACGAGGGTAAGCGAGACGCACAAGTTCAACTCTGATGCCGCTCGTAAAATCTATGCGTGATCGCGGCGTGATCAGGATTTCATCGCCGCACTGCGCATCGCTTTCTCCTCAAAGGCCGAGGGGGTAAGCGCGGCGGCGTCGAGCGCTGTCGCCTACATCGAGACCCATCTGGCTGCGCTGCAGCAAGTCCAGAACATCTGGTACGGATTATCGCTCGGCTCCGTGCTTCTGTTGGCGGCGATCGGCCTCGCGATCACCTTTGGCGTGATGGGCGTCATCAACATGGCGCACGGCGAAATGGTCATGCTGGGCGCCTACACGACATTCGTCATTCAGGAAGCCTTCCGGGCCTATGCGCCCGCCTGGTTCGATCTATCGCTGCTTCTCGCCATTCCCGCGGCATTCACCGTTGCGGGCCTTGTCGGCATTGCGATCGAACGCGGCATCATCCGCTTTCTTTATGGCCGCTCTCTAGAAACGCTGCTGGCGACCTGGGGCGTCAGCCTCATTCTGCAGCAGGCCGTTCGTACGATTTTCGGCCCGACCAACCGGGCGGTCAGCGCACCGTCGTATATGTCTGGTGGCTTCGAATTCCTTGGCCTGGCAATCACCTACAACCGGCTTTGGATCATTGTATTCTCGCTGGTCGTGTTTGCGAGCTTGCTGGTGATCCTGCGCTATACCTCGTTGGGCCTTCAGATGCGCGCGGTGACGCAGAACCGCCGAATGGCGGCCTCGATGGGAATCCGCACGGGTACCGTTGATGCTCTGACGTTCGGTCTAGGGTCGGGTATCGCCGGAATTGCCGGTGTGGCGCTCAGCCAGATCGATAACGTCTCGCCGAACCTTGGCCAGAATTACATTATCGACAGTTTCATGGTCGTCGTCTTCGGCGGTGTCGGCAATCTGTGGGGCACGTTTGTCTCAGCGTTCTCACTGGGCGTGGTCAACAAGTTCCTTGAGCCATGGGCCGGCGCGGTATTGGCGAAAATCGCCATTCTCGTTCTGTTGATCCTATTCATACAGAAGCGTCATGCGGCTCCGTTTGCACTCAAAGGACGGGCGATCGAAATACGATCACGCGCGCGCTTTTCAATCTGTCGGATGCCGGTGCAGGATCTTCCTTCATCCGCTGGGCGGCACTCATCCTGGTGCCGGCCTCCAACCTGCTGCTGCCGCCGGATCATGGGCTACACGTTCCGACGTATGTCGTCTCTCTGCTCGGCAAGTACCTTTGCTATGCGGTGCTCGCCGTCGCTCTCGATCTCGTCTGGGGCTACTGCGGGATACTATCGCTGGGGCATGCCGCGTTTTTTGCGCTCGGTGGTTATGCGATGGGTATGTATCTCATGCGCCAGATCGGTGACCGTGGGGTCTACGCAAACCCGATCCTTCCAGACTTCATGGTGTTTCTGAACTGGAAGGAACTGCCATGGTTTTGGTACGGTTTCGACAATCCGCTGTTTGCGTTCTTGATGGTCTTGTTTGTTCCCGGGCTGTTGGCGTTCGTGTTCGGCTGGCTGGCTTTCCGCTCGCGCGTCACTGGCGTCTACCTGTCGATCATCACCCAAGCGATGACCTATGCCCTGATGCTGGCGTTCTTCCGGAATGAGATGGGGTTCGGCGGCAACAACGGCCTGACCGATTACAAGGACATCCTGGGCTTCGATGTCCAGGCGCAGTCCACACGCGTCGCGCTATATGTAGCAACTGTTCTGCTCTTGATGACGGCCTATGCCAGTTGCCGTCTGCTCGTGACCTCGACCTATGGCAAGGTGCTCGAGGCCATCCGCGACGCCGAAAGCCGTACTCGCTTTCTCGGTTACCGGGTTGAAAACTATAAGCTCGTGGCGTTCGTCCTGTCCGCCTGTCTGGCCGGGGTGGCTGGTGCGCTCTACGTTCCCCAGGTCGGCATCATCAACCCGTCGGAATTTGCCCCGGCCAACTCCATCGAGGCAGTGATCTGGGTCGCGGTTGGTGGGCGTGGAACGCTGTCTGGCGCCGCTCTCGGCGCTGTCATTGTGAACTTCGCCAAATCGGTCTTCACCACAGGTGCGCTGGCGCCCTACTGGCTGTTCGCACTTGGTGGGCTGTTTGTCGTGACGACCCTGTTCCTGCCCAAAGGCATCGTTGGCACCATCAGCCAGGTCGTGGCCGACCGGCGTTCGCGCCGCGCCGTGCCGTCGACCGATGAGGCCGGCGCGCCACAGGTCGCTGAGTAGGGAGGTGGCAAATGACCAAACTCCACATCACAGAAACCGTTCTTTACCTCGATGATGTTTCCGTCTCCTTCGACGGGTTCAAGGCGCTGAATGCCCTGTCTCTCTATTTGAAGCCGGGAGAGATGCGCGCCATCATCGGGCCGAATGGTGCTGGCAAGACAACAATGATGGATGTCATCACGGGCAAGACACGGCCTGACGTCGGTAGCGTAATTTTCGACGGGCTCCATGACTTGACGCAGTTGGACGAAGCTGAAATCGCCAATCTCGGCGTCGGCCGGAAATTCCAGAAGCCGACTGTCTTTGGCAGCCACACTGTGGCCGACAACATCCGGCTGGCGCTGGACGGTGAACGTTCGGCCTGGTCTGCCCTGTTCGGAGCCCGCAACGAAATCAGCGACGATGATATCGATGCAGTGTTGTCGCGCGTCCGGCTGCTTAGCCATCGCAAACGGCTGGCCGGCAATCTCAGTCACGGCCAGAAGCAGTGGCTGGAAATTGCGATGTTGCTTGCTCAGGATCCCAAGCTGCTGCTTGTCGACGAGCCGGTTGCCGGAATGACTGATGCGGAGACCGAGGACACCGCTCATCTTCTGCGCGATATTTCCAAGTCGCACTCCGTCGTCGTTGTCGAGCATGACATGCACTTCGTGCGCATGCTTGATTCAAAGGTCACCTGCCTTCATGAAGGTACGGTTCTGGCCGAAGGATCGATCGATGCAGTATCCTCTGACGAACGGGTCATCGAAGTTTATCTCGGCCGTTAGAGGAACCAGATCACACAGTCTGGACGCCAAGGAGAGATCAGACGCATGTTGAAATGGTTGTTCAAGCGGAAGGCGGCGCAGCAAGAGGCAGATGCAGAAGCCATTGGCACAATGGTTCCCGTGTCGCCGTTGCGGGATAGTGAGCAATCGCGGGCCGAGGCAAGGGAAGAGCCGGCGGCCCCAATTCCACAGTCTGGCGGCGAATCTCGACCGGCGCGGCGTTACGGTTTGCCGCGCCTATCCGACTTGGCCAGACCTGCGAGGGTCATGCCAGATCCTCGGCTGCGTTCGGTGAAGTCACCGGCAATCGCAGTGGTACGCTGATGCTCGAAGTAAATAACATCGATCTACACTATGGCGCAGCCCAGGCATTGTGGGGCGTGTCGCTCAATGCGAAACTGGGTCAGGTCACATGCGTTCTGGGCCGCAATGGCGTCGGCAAGACAAGCCTCTTGCGCGCTATTGTCGGCCAGCAACCTGTCTCGTCCGGGACCATTTCCTGGGATGGCAAGAACATAACGAACCTGGCCCAGGACGCACGTGCGCGCAGTGGCATTGCAATCGTGCCCCAGGGCCGAGAGATCTTTCCACTGTTGACGGTACGTGAAAATCTGGAGACCGGGTTTGCCGCCGCAGGTGCCGGCAACCGCTTCATCCCCAATGACGTGTTCGAGCTGTTCCCTGTTCTGAAAAGCATGCTCGGCCGCCGCGGCGGCGATCTGTCCGGTGGCCAGCAGCAGCAACTGGCGATTGGCCGGGCGATGACCATGCGGCCAAAACTACTTGTGCTTGACGAGCCGACAGAAGGCATCCAGCCTTCGATCATCAAGGATATCGGCCGCGCTATCGATTACTTGCGTTCGAAGGGTGAAATGGCGATCGTCCTAGTCGAGCAGTATTTCGAGTTCGCGCGCGATCTGGCCGACACCTATGCCGTTCTCGACCGCGGCCAGCTCGTACTTTCAGGCAACCGTTCTGACATGGACGAGGCGCATGTTCGCAAACACCTGTCCGTCTGATCCGGTCGGGACGGTTGACCCGCTGCGTCGGGTTCGGGTGCGCGGTGGCATCGATATTGCGCTCAGCGAACGGGACGGCAGAACGTATCTCAGCCGCTCGCGCGAACGCGATGGCTACAAGGTGCGTGTGCCCAACCAACGCGGCATGCTTGAGGTTGCGCTCATCAATACAGGTGGCGGAATCGCGGGCGGAGATAGGATCGATATAACGGTGAGCGCGGCGGCCAGAACGACGGCTGTCATTTCGGCCCCGGCTGCCGAGCGCATCTACGGAGCTGCTGGCAAGACGCCAGCCAATTACACGATCTCGATGTCTTTGGCTGGTGGAGCATCGCTCGCCTGGCTGCCACAGGAGACGATCCTGTTCGACGGCGCGCGCTTTGAGCGCACCATCGATGTTGAAATGGCTGAGGACGCCCGGCTGGTGCTTGCAGAAGCGCTGGTTTTCGGCCGGACGGCTCGCGGGGAACATTACGACACGGGTCGTCTGCGTGACAGATGGAAAATTCGTCGCGGCGGCCACCTTGTCTATGCCGAGGCGACGCAGCTCTTTGGCGACATCGGCGGTCTTTCTGCGCGCATGCCAACACTGCAGAACATGCGCGCGGCTGCAACGATCCTTTTGGTGGGACGCGACTGTGAGACCGTTATGCCCGGGCTTGATCGCGTTCTCGACAAAATGCGCTCAAACGATTTTCTAGCTGCGGCCAGCACCCGGAACGGCATGCTTGTAGTACGTGTTCTTGCGCGCTCCGGCGGCGCGCTCCGCAGCGGGCTCGAAGCGCTTCTCCCAAATGTTTGCGGGACGGGGCTGCCGCGGGTCTGGAACTGCTGAACAACCGGAAAACGATATGAACCTCACCCCGAGAGAAAAAGACAAGCTGTTGATTGCCACGGCGGCCATGGTTGCGCGGCGCCGGCTGGAGCGGGGCGTCAAGCTCAACCACCCGGAAGCTGTCGCGCTGATTGCCGATTTTGTCGTCGAAGGCGCGCGCGATGGTCGCTCGGTTTCCGATCTCATGGAAGCCGGCGCACAGGTTCTGACGCGCGATCAGGTGATGGAGGGCATCCCCGAAATGATCCATGACATCCAGATCGAGGCGACATTTCCTGATGGCACAAAGCTCGTTACCGTTCACAATCCTATCCGCTGAAGGAGAATGCCGATGGGCAAGGCGTTGAAGGCAAGAGTTGCAGTCTTGGCGATGTGCATGGCAACTGTCTGGACCCCGGCATCGGCGCATCAATCACTCGCACCGCACGAGCATCCGCACAGTGAGAGCCTGCTTCTCGGGCTAGATTTCATTGTGATCATAGCGCTGGCATCGGTTGGCCTTATGGCACTTGCCGTTGCTGCGCGTCGGTGGACGGCTCGCGGCAAAGTGCACAAACCGGGGACGACCACGAACTCGAGGGGGTGGCAATGATCCCGGGCGAAATCATCCCCGCTGACGGCGAAATCGAATTGAACGCCGGCCGCCGAACAATCTCGCTGGAGGTTGCCAACACTGGCGATCGGCCGGTCCAGGTGGGCAGTCACTACCACTTCTTCGAGACGAACCCCGCGCTGTCATTTGACCGTGAGAAAACACGCGGCTTCCGCCTTGATATCGCAGCAGGCACAGCCGTGCGCTTCGAGCCGGGGCAATCTCGGAAGGTGACCCTGGTCGAACTGGCAGGGGACCGGAAAATCTACGGGTTTCGCCAGCAGGTGATGGGAGACTTGGTGTAGGGCCGACGAGGCGGAAGCACTGATGCCACAGGTTGCGGCCGCTCGCCGAGCGAAGGCGCACACATACGACAGGACAAGGATTGTCATGCCTGCCAAGATTTCCCGCGCCGCTTATGTTGATATGTTCGGCCCGACGACCGGCGACAAGGTACGACTGGCCGATACAAATCTCTTCATCGAGGTTGAAAAGGACCTCACCACCTACGGCGACGAGGTCAAGTTCGGTGGCGGCAAGGTCATCCGCGACGGCATGGGCCAGTCGCAGCGCACGCGTGCTGAAGGTGCGGTCGATACCGTGATCACCAACGCGCTGATTGTCGATACGGTCGGCGGTGTCTTCAAGGCAGATATCGGTCTCAAGGACGGGCGGATTGCAGCGATCGGCAAGGCGGGCAACCCCGACATCCAGCCTAACGTCGATATTGTGATCGGCCCGGGAACCGAAGCCATCGCAGGCGAAGGCAAGATCCTGACGGCAGGCGCGTTCGACAGCCACATCCACTTCATCTGTCCGCAGCAGATCGAAGAGGCTCTGATGTCGGGCGTCACGACAATGCTGGGCGGCGGCACCGGTCCGGCCACGGGTACAAATGCCACGACCTGCACGCCCGGACCCTGGCACATCGGAAGGATGCTGCAGGCCGCAGACGCTTTTCCGATGAACCTGGCCTTTGCGGGCAAGGGCAATGCGGCACGGCCAGCCGCACTCGAAGAACAGGTCAAGGCCGGTGCGTGTGCCCTCAAGTTGCACGAGGACTGGGGTACGACGCCTGCTGCGATCGATTGCTGCCTCAGCGTCGCCGATGACCTTGATGTGCAGGTGATGATCCATACCGACACGCTTAATGAAAGCGGATTCCTGGAGGACACGGTCGCCGCTTTCAAGGGCCGCACGATCCACGCCTTTCACACCGAAGGTGCCGGTGGCGGGCACGCGCCCGACATCATCAAGGTGGCCGGTCTTCCAAACGTGCTGCCATCATCGACCAATCCGACCCGCCCGTTCACGGTCAACACGATCGATGAGCACCTCGATATGCTGATGGTCTGTCATCATCTCGATCCGTCGATTGCCGAGGATCTGGCGTTTGCCGAAAGCCGCATCCGCAAGGAGACCATCGCAGCCGAGGATATTCTGCACGATCTCGGTGCTCTCTCGATGATGGCGTCTGACAGCCAGGCCATGGGCCGCGTCGGCGAGGTCATCATTCGGACATGGCAGACCGCCCACAAGATGAAAGCACAGCGTGGACCACTGCCCGGAGATGCGCGAGGCAACGACAATTTCAGGGTGCGCCGCTACCTGGCCAAATACACGATCAACCCGGCAATTGCGCACGGCATGTCGAAACACATCGGCACGGTCGAGGCAGGTAAGCTTGCCGATCTTGTGTTGTGGTCACCGGCCTTTTTCGGGGTCAAGCCCGACTTGGTCATTAAGGGAGGCGTCATTGCCGCTAGCCTGATGGGCGATCCCAATGCGTCGATCCCGACGCCGCAACCGGTGCACTATCGGCCGATGTTCGGTGCGTTCGGTGGTGCGCGTGTGGCAACGTCGCTCACATTTGTGTCGGCGGCGGCAATGGCAGAGGGTATCGGAGCAGCGCTCGGCCTGGCCAAGACATGCGTCGCGGTGGAGAATGTGCGTGGTGGCATCTCGAAGGCATCGATGGTCTTGAACGATGCGACACCCGACATCACCGTCAATCCTGAAACCTATGAAGTGCGCGCCGATGGGGAGTTGCTGGTGTGCGAACCTGCAGCGGAACTGCCATTGGCTCAACGCTACTTCCTGTTCTGAGACGCGGCATGGCCAAGGATCTCATTCGCACCACTGAAGTCACTCAGGACCAGCACACGATGCCATACGGTGCGCTCGTCATGGCGCACGACGAGCGCCATTTGCGGCGCAAGGTGCTGACGTTGCCGAGCGGCGAACGAATTCTGGTGGATTTTCCCGCGGCCCGGTCTCTTTCGCATCGTGATCGTCTGGTTCTCGAAGACGGTCGCCAAATCGAAATTGTGGCTGCCGAAGAACCTCTGCTGGAAGTGCGTCCCGGCGGCGGTCTGCCTCTGGCGGTTCTTGCCTGGCATCTGGGAAATCGGCATCTGCCTGCCCAGATCGATGACGATCGCATCTTGATCGAGCGGGACCACATTATCGAGGACATGCTGCGCAAACTGGGAGCCGATGTCAGGGAGGTCGTGGCGCGGTTTTCCCCGGTGCGGGGGGCCTATCATGGTCATGGCCACAGTCATGCGCACGACCATGGCCATCAGGACCGAAACGATCAAGGCCAAGGGAACAGAGGCGGCGGCCATTCCCATGGTTGACACGCCCAGTCAGACACCTCGGCAATCACCCTTGCCCGGCAGCGGTGTAGCGCCCGAGTTGTTCGTATGGCTGTCGCCGACGTTTCCAACCGGCGCGTTCGCCTACAGCCAGGGTTTGGAAACCGCCGTGTCGCTCGGCTGGGTGGCGGACAGCGCGCACGTGAAGGAGTGGATCTCGGCAGCGGTTTCCGATGGGAGCATTGGCAACGACTTGATGCTGGCGTCACTTGCAATGCGCACTGATTCAGCGGACGAACTGCGAGAAATCGGTGCGCTCGGCATGGCGCTGCAGCCCGGTGCGGAGCGCTACAACGAGGCCGCCGCGCTGGCTGGCAATTTTCGCAATGCCGTTTGCGCGGGATGGCCGGAGATGTCGGACGCGTTCAAGGTGCTTGATGAGCACCCTGCGACGCTCCCCGTCTTGCTCGGCACTCTCGTCCGAGTTCAAGGCATTGCCCCGGCCGACGCACTCGTCGCCTACGGTCATGCAGCAGTGGGTCATCTTCTGTCCGCGGCGATCCGGCTGTCTGTCATTGGGCAGGTGGCGGCCCAGAAGATCCACGCCGAACTGTTTCCAGTCATCGAAGCCGCAACCCGACGCGCCCTGGATTGCGAAGAGGCAGACATCGGGTCGGCGACGCTGGCGTCCGACATTGCGAGCCTGATGCACGAAACACAACGGGTGAGGCTATTCCGTTCATGATCACGCATACCAATGGCCCCTTGCGCGTCGGGATCGGCGGTCCGGTCGGGACCGGCAAGACGACCTTGACCATCGCGCTTGCGCGCGCACTTGCCGAGAGCATCGATATGGCTGTGATCACCAACGACATCTATACGCGCGAGGATGCCGAAGCCTTGATGCGCGCGCAGGTGCTGCCGGGTGAGCGGGTGGTGGGCGTGGAAACGGGTGGCTGCCCGCACACCGCCATTCGGGAGGATTGTTCGATCAATCTGGCGGCAATCGACGAGTTGCGCGGACGCTTTCCTGATCTTGAGCTGGTTCTGATTGAGTCGGGCGGCGACAATCTTGCCGCGACTTTTTCGCCGGACCTTGCTGATCTTACGATCTACGTCATCGATGTCGCCCAGGGAGAAGAAATACCGCGAAAGGGCGGGCCGGGCATAACGAAGTCGGATCTGCTCGTCATCAACAAGATCGATTTGGCACCTTACGTCGGCGTTGACTTGTCGGTCATGGAGCGAGACGCGGCGCGTCAGCGGGGCGCACGACCCTTTGCGTTCACAAACTTGAAGGCTGGCACTGGAGCGCAGGAGATCGTCAATTTCATCATGATGGCCGGCGGGCTCCGTCCAGCGTTAAAGGCGTAGCGAAGTATCTAAAACGCCACCGGGGGAACACCCCCCGCAAACGCCTACATTCATCACCAGGCGATTCGAAGCCGATGGCCAGGCTGTGCCGTCGCAAATTTGGTTGCCGGGTCCCCAATCATCGTGTCGTGGAGATGTATCGCACGACCCGTCTTGCAACACGGCGGCACACAATTGTTTCGCTCAAGATACAAGCAGTGTGACGGCTGATTGATCGTTGGCTTGAGGTTGTCTGTCTAGAAATTCAGCATCTGTGTTTCGCTGGCAACGGCAATCTAATGCACTGAATTAGCGTCATATTTTTCCTCCGTTCAGACGGGGAATATTGGTATTCCAGATGTAGTGCTCCGCTTGTGAAGGGCGTTTCTCGTCTCATGCTTATCGGCCCTATCCGGTATTGCATGCAACGACGCTTCTTGAGCTGACAAGATCACTCCATATCGAAGGAAAAAAGAATGAAGATGCAAAGCATCGGTGGCTTGTTCAAAGCACTTCCGCTTTCGGCAGTCATTGCGATCGCCGCTGGATCTACCAGCGCCACATCTGCGGATTTGGGTGGAGACTGCTGCGCGGATCTTGAAGAAAGAATCGCTGAACTGGAGGCAACGACGGCCCGCAAAGGGAACCGCAAGGTGTCTCTTACGGTTTCGGGTCACGTGGCGGAGCAGTTGTTCTTCTGGGACGATGGAGTTGAGTCCAACACATACGTCACCGGGCTTGGCGTGAACATCTACAGCCAGTTCCACATCACGGGAAGTGCAAAGATCACGTCTGACGTGTCTGCCGGATACAAGGTCATCATCGGGGTAGAGGACGTCGATCCACTTTTTGCAAATCAGGATAGCGACGATGCTCGAGGCAATCAGCTGATCTTGAGCCAAAACTATATGTGGATCGAGTCCGCCAAGTTGGGTAGGCTTTCATGGGGATTTCAGAACCACGCGAGCGACAATGCTGCACTTCTGACCGATGCCTCCGGGACCGGCTTCCCCGCAAGCTGGATCATCTATGAAGGTGCCTCCTTCTTTATCAACAATTCCGCGGGCGTCCGGTTGTCGAATGGCGCGGGCTCTTCTCTGACATGGGCAAACGACTTTGCCTATTGCGCGACAGATGAAGTGGATGGCGCGGATTGCGCCGGCGTGCAGACGAACAGCATCAAATATACCTCGCCGAACATTGCGGGTTTTCAGATCCTGGCAAGCTGGGGCGAGGATGATCTTGTCGATGGGACACTGAACTACAGTGGCGTCTGGGGCAGCTTCAAGGTCCTTGGCTCGGTCTCCTATGCGCAGGTTACCGACGAAAACTATGTTGTCTCGACACCCGGAACGAAGAAGGATGTCGGCTATCTCCAGCTCGGTGGCTATGTTGAGCACATGCCGACGGGACTGTTCGTTCATGGTGCCTACGGCAGAGAATATGTCGACGGAACAGAGGGCATTGCCCGTGTTGCGGCCGGCGTTGATGACGAGCCGGATCACTACTACCTGAAGGCCGGCATCCGCAGGAAATGGACGCCGCTTGGCATGACGGTTCTATACGGTGAGTATGGCAAGTATAACGATATGATCTCCCCGACTGCCGTTGCGCTCGGATATACCGATAGCGAACTTCAAAGATGGGGCGTTGGTATCTGGCAGGACATTGACGCTGCCGCCATGTCGCTGTTTGCCAACTACAGCAATCTGTCTTTGGACACGAAACTAGGTGGCGTCGACGTTGACGTGCAGGACTTCCACGCAGTCAAAGCCGGCGGCATCATTTGGTTCTAGAGAAATAGGGCAATGCATGGCGGCTGATGGCGTTGATTAGATCCCATCAGCCGC
>JACKJI010000015.1 GCA_020638035.1 Hyphomicrobiaceae bacterium | reverse complement strand
GAGGGCCCGCGCATCTATCCCTCTGGTCCTTACATTGGACAGACCTCCGGGCATGGCGACTTTCGCGGCCCGAACGATGTGCCTGAAAATCCGGGGAGCCCGTTGGATTATCAGCAGCGGGTCGGACATACGCTGATTGCCGACGGCGTGCCGGAGGTGATCAAACGCACCCGCGAGGCGCTGCGCATGGGCGCCAGCCAAATCAAGGTCATGGGCGGAGGTGGAGTTTCTTCCCTCTACGATCCTCTCGATGTCACCGAGTACACCTTTGAAGAGATGAAGGCGACGGTCGACGTAGCGAAAACGTGGAACACCTATGTCGCGGTCCACGTCAACACCAAGGAGGCCGTCAAGCAGTGGGTCGAAGCCGGTGCCATGTCCATGGAGCACGGGTTCTTCATCGACGACGACATCGCAAAGCTCATGGCCGCAAAAGGAGTATGGTGGAGCATGCAGCCGATGGACGTGACTGGCGAAGATGCCTTTGCGTTTGAGAGCCCGATCAGCACGGCGAAGTATGTAGAGGTTGTCGCTGGACTAGATAAAGTTGTCTCACTTGCCAAAAAGTACAAGATAAAGACTGCCTTTGGCACCGACCTGCTGTTCGACTCACAGCTCGCCGCAAAACAGGGGAAATTTCTTGCCAAGTTGAAGAAGTGGTACTCGCCCTATGAGGCGCTGAAGATGGCCACGTACGACAATGCGCAACTGCTCGCATTAAGCGGCCCACGCAATCCGTATCCCCGTGAACTGGGCGTGGTGAAGGAAGGCGCGTACGCAGACCTCCTACTCGTTGATGGCAATCCGCTGGACAACCTCGATCTGGTTGCTGAGCCGGACAAGAACTTCATCGTCATCATGAAGGACGGAAAGATCTACAAGAACACGCTTCGTTGAGTCGGACATGCCGCACAATCGGTGGCAGCGGACACTCTGATGAGCGGTCTGCCGATGTTTCTTATCGCGCCTTCAACGGTCCTACGTTCAAGGAAAGCCTTGGTCGGCCGGCCGGCTCCAGGGGGGCGGCTCAAGACGCATTCGGCCAGTAAGATGGACATAACACTGCCTGACGTGAGACGTGCTGTTTCGCGCTTTCACACCAAAACCAGCTGGCTCGTTCCGAATCCCTGTGAGTAGTCGATGATCGAAATCGCCACCGGTTTCACCTCGAATACCGCGAGGCTTGCCGGGTCTTCGGGAACGAAGCGACGTGACTGGGGCAGCTCGCTGAAGAGACGCTGGGCGACTGAAGCAGCGGTCGTTTGCTCCTTGATACGACGCGCGTGGCCGGACATCGACAGCCCCTTCAGCCGATAGAAGTTCCTCGTCTCACTGGCGATAGCGAGCGAGACTTTCGGATTGAGCGCGATGTTTCCCGCCTTCTGCGAGGCGGCGTCACAGGCAAAGTAGAGCGTCAGCGCATCATTGATGTAATTGACCCACGTTGTTTGCGGGAACCCGTCATGGCGCAACGTGGAAAGTGCCATGAGGTGCTCCCTTGAGAGAATCTGGAGCACACTCCCACTCAGAACTCCGTTGACTGCATTATCCATGGCAATGACTACTGGAAGTTACCGACGCGGATACGCCGCAGCCATTCCCGAATTTGGTTAATGCGAATGCCTGCAGTTTTGAAATCGAGAAGTCCGTATCGATACTCCGCTGATAAGAACGTGCGGGCTTCTCGATCCTTACACTAGGCCGAAATTGCCAGCGACGCCAAGCCCGAGTGGTTCACCAAACGAATTCACACTTCGAGCAACCGCACGGGATCTCTCAAGATCGCGCCGCTGCCGACAGCCCAGCGCGTCTCCTCAGATCGCTGACAGCCCGTCCGCGCGCGGCCCCGATCTTGGAAGTACTCAACATCGTCTTGTCCATCATCGCCGGCGCTGGCATTTCGGTACTTCTTGAAGCCTGGCTCGGAACGCATTCCGGTAGAAGTTGACCGTCTCGGCCAGGACCTACCGGGTCGTATGGTTTTGCAAGGTGCAGACCTTGGCTGACGTCCAGCACGATGCGCCGAGGTCGGCAATGAGCCCCCAGGTTAAGAAGAAGCACTGTCTCCGGCATTGGTTCAGTCGCTGCAACTTGCAGACGTGACCCGCGGCCGGCATGAAGAAGCCGCCACCCGTAGGGTGACGGCTCCTGATCTCAACCGAACCGTATGCCTTCCTATTCCACGGCCGCTTTTTTTGTCGGAGCGGGCGCGGATGCCGGCGCGGACGCTGACTTATTTGGGGCAGGCTTGCTCTTCGCTGACCGCTTGCGTTGCGACTTCGAAGCCTTCTTGTCCGCCTCGGGCTCATCTCCGCCGAAGAAACCGAACAACGACGTCAGCGGCATGCTCTCGCTGACATTGCCAGCGTAGGACTGCAGCACCCGCACCTTCGTGCCGACCTTCGCGATCGAGGCAAGATGCACAACATGCTCGTTCTTCAAGCGGAAGCAGCCCGACGAATTCGCGCGGCCGACGCTGCGGTCGTTGTTGGTTCCGTGGATGCGATAGACGGTATTGCCGAGGTAGAGCGCACGAGCACCCTGAGGATTCTTGATGCCGCCCGTTACGGTAAGCGGCAGCCCCGGCACGCGCTTATGCATCTCCGGTGGAGGCGTCCATGACGGCCACTCCGCAATACGGCTGATCCGCTCCGTGCCGGTCCAGGTGAAGCCATCGCGGCCGACCGAAATCGGATATTGATACGCCTTCTTGCCTGGCAGGACGAAGTAGAGCTTGCGCTCCTGCGTATCTATGATGATCGAACCAGGGTCCTCTTTCTGGTCGAAGTACACAATCAAGCGGCTCCGGCAGGCTTGATGTCGGGCCGTCGCCACCCCTGCGCATGAACTTCGGGCAGACCGTTGTTCCGTAGGTCTTGCGGCGCTCTGCAACGCTCGGCTTCCAGCTTTTCCTGCCGCTGTTTGACGTCGCTGTCGCCAGACCGGACCGTTTTCGCTCCATCTCTGGGCAAGGCTTGGTTCCGGCATGACGGCAAGAGCAGCAGCCAAAGTTCCCAGCGTGACGATCGACCGTTTCACCGAAACCCTCAAATCTCTCGTCGTCGCAGTGCAGTCCGCGCCAGTGGCGGCAGCACGTCAACCGCTTCCGCCCGTCCGCCACAAGTTTGCGGGACCAGTTATACCCGCCCACGAGCGTAAGTGTTGCACTCATGCGTCATTTCATGCCGGGCGCACGCTGACGGACACCCGCCAGACGCCGATATTGGCGCAAACATGAACGCTTTTCTGGCAGCCCGCAGCGCCCAGTGCGGTCACCGCCCTCGCGGCCGCCACCTCGCTTATAACGGGGGGCTCGCACCACCTTGCCGATCGTCGCCACAACGTCCTTTTTGGCTTCAACGATCACCACTCCGGCGAACCCGGGCGTGAAGCGCGCACCGAGCTGCTCGATGGCGCCCGCCGAGCGCAAA
Organism: Hyphomicrobiaceae bacterium; assembly: GCA_020638035.1. Classification (GTDB taxonomy): domain Bacteria; phylum Pseudomonadota; class Alphaproteobacteria; order Rhizobiales; family Hyphomicrobiaceae; genus JAEUMD01. Next base: position 42,995 of record JACKJI010000015.1, on the reverse strand, counting down.
ACAAGGCGCCTGTCGAACGGCGGAACATAGAGCGCGGTTGCCCACTGGACCGGTGTAACCGGCAGCGCGTCGGCAAGCGAGCTTCTCTCAGCTGCCGGCGGCTGTAGGGCCCCCTGTCCGGAACGGTGGCGTCGTGTCGATGCGCGCCAGACGCCGACGACGGTTCGGCACCACCACGATGAGACTGCCCTGAGGCGCCAGCACACCAAATCGCGCAGCATGGGGCCGGATTGCTCCGGCGTTCTCCGTGACAGTGCACGCGAAAGCAGCTTGTCATACATGCCGTCAGGCAGCGGCAGCTTGTCTTCCTCGGCAAGTGCTGCCAGCACGCCGCCCTCGCGCGGCCAGACGGAGCGCACGCCCTGCGTCGCTGGCATCAGTGCCCGCGACACGCCTCGCCTCGCCCGGCGCATCCCCTGCCAGATAGGCGGCGCAAAGCCTGAACCGACCAGAGTATCGCTGCCCTTCACTGACGCCCAGCGCGCGCGGATGTGGCGCTGCAGCGCGCCAACGACATGCCCAGAGGCGCTCGAATAGGCCGTCGAAGCTCGACGACATCCTGCTGCATGCGCTGCAATGAATGGAATTTTCACGCACCGCGCAAGTCCACCGCGCCGCGACCGGTCTTCCAGCATCGTTCGGCGCGATGCGCCATCGGATCTGCACAACAATTAGTCTCGGATTCACAAGGGATTTCTGGAGACCTGATTAGTGCAACTGGGGTATAGGCGCCATCCGCCGAGATTGTCATATCGCGCCTGCCCGGGCGATGGAGCCCGGACCAAGCGCAGACCCTGCCGAGATCACGAAGATGATCCGATCCGGGTCCTGAAAAACGGCTTTTGGGAGAAAACGACCATGCTGCATTCGTCCGCACGACGGACCGCCACGATCCTAGGCGTGGCCAGCGCGCATTCGGCTTCGGGCCTTGCCACGCTTCCGGCCAAGGCTGACACGTTCATCAACATTCTGACCGGCGGCACGTCGGGCGTCTATTATCCACTCGGCGTTGCGCTGTCGAAAATTTACGGTGAAAAGATTCCGGGCGCGCGCCCGCAGGTGCAATCGACGAAGGCGTCGGTGGAGAATCTCAACCTGCTGCAGAAGGGCAAGGGCGAGATCGCGCTGGCGCTCGGCGACTCGGTGAAACTCGCCTGGGAAGGCGATGCGGAAGCCGGCTTCAAGGAGAAGCTCGACAAGCTGCGTGGCATTGCCGCGGTCTATCCCAACTACATCCAGATCGTTGCGTCGAAGGACAGCGGCGTCGCTACGTTCGCCGACCTCAAAGGTAAAGGGCTTTCTGTCGGGGCGCCTAAGTCCGGCACCGAACTCAACGCCCGCGCGATCTTCGGGGCGATGGGCCTCAGCTACAAGGATCTCGGCAAGACGGAATACCTGCCGTTCGCCGAATCCGTCGAGCTGATCAAGAACCGCCAGCTCGATGCGACGCTCCAGTCGGCGGGCCTCGGCGTCGCCTCGATCCGCGATCTTGCGACATCGCTGCCGATCCAGGTCGTCGCCGTGCCGGCCGAGGTCGCAGAGAAACTCGGTCCTCCCTACGTCGCCACCGAGATTCCGGCTGGCACCTACGAGGGGCAAGCCGCTGCGGTGCCGACACTTGCGGTGCGCAACATCCTTGTCACGCATGCCGATGTGCCCGAGGAGGTCGTCTACCAGATGACCAAGTCCATGTTCGAGAACCTCGATCAGATGGTGGCCGCCCACAAGGCCGCCAAGGCGATCAATCTGGAGACGGCGATAAAGGGCGTGCCGGTGCCGCTGCATCCGGGTGCCGAACGCTTCTACAAGGAGAAGGGCCTGCTGAAATAGCCAGGCTCGAGGGCATGAGCCGGAGCCAACGTGCTCCGGCTCTTTGCTTTCCCCAGCAGGCAAACCGGCATCTGCGCGTCCTTAGGCGGCCCCATGCCGACACAAGGACGACACGCCGTGCTCGCTCCCAGAACCGGCCGAGAGACGCTATCCTATGAGCAGCGACAACCGCACCACGAATGGTGAGGCCGTGGCGGCAGCCGAGAGCGCCGACCTGGAGCTGCACGATCCGCTCGCCCAGACCTTCCCCGACACGCTGGAAGGCAAATTGCTGTTCGCGATCGCCATCCTCTTTTCGCTGTTCCAGATCGCCACCGCCGCCCACGTCGTCGACCTGCCCAACCGCTGGTGCGCCTCATTCCACGTCGGCTTCCTGATGCTGCGTGGTGTTTCCGCTGCGCTGCCGCCGCCCGCCACGGCCCGCTGCGTGGCACGTCGTCGCCGGGATCCTCGGCCTCGTCGGATTCGCCGTCGCTCTTTACCAGTGGTGGGAATACAAAGCGCTGATCCTGCGATCGGGAGACCCCACTGAACTCGACATCATCGTCGGCCTCATTGCGCTCGCCGTCCTGTTCATCGCCACTTACCTGCTGATGGGCCCGGCCCTGCCGATCCTCGCCGGCACATTTCTTCTCTACTGTTTCCTTGGCCACCTGCTGCCCGCACCGCTCAACCACCGCGGCTATGATTTCTCCCAGGTGGTCGATCACATGGCGTTCGGTACAGAAGGCATCTACGGCATTCCGACCTACGTGTCGTCGACCTACATCTTCCTGTTCATTCTGTTTGGTGCGTTCCTGGAGCGCGCCGGCATGGTGCAGCTCTTCACCGACGTCTCGCTCGGCCTCGTCGGCGGCAGCCGCGGCGGCGCAGCGAAGGTCTCCGTCATCTCCTCGGGCATGATGGGAACGATCTCCGGCTCTGGCGTCGCCAACGTCGTGACGACGGGCCAATTCACGATTCCCCTGATGAAGCGTTTCGGATATCGCGCTGCGTTCGCCGGTGGCGTCGAGGCGACATCATCGATGGGCGGGCAGATCATGCCGCCGGTGATGGGCGCTGTTGCCTTCATCATGGCCGAAACACTCGACGTTCCTTATTCGGAGATCGTCAAGGCGGCGGTGGTCCCCGCCATTCTCTACTTTGCCTCCGCGTTCTGGATGGTGCATCTGGAGGCTGGCAAACGCGCGCTGCTCGGCCTCTCACGTGACGAGCTTCCCTCCGCCCGCGCCGCGCTGATAAAGGGCTGGCATCTGCTGTTGCCGCTTGCCATGCTCGTCTACCTGCTGTTCTCGGGCTATACGCCCTTGTTTGCCGGCACGGTCGGTCTGGCGCTCACCGTGCTCTTAATCCTCGGGGCCTCCGCCGCGCTCGGCCTGCCGGAAGGCGTATTGCGCTTCATCTTCTGGATCGGCCTCGGCATCGTCGGCGCCGCCTTCCTGAAATACGGCATCGGCATCGTCGGCCTCGGCATCGCCGCCCTTGTCCTCATCAACATGGCGATGCGGCATGGCCGAGCCACCGTCTGGAGCGCCATCGTCGGTCTCGCCGAAGGCGCCAAGACGGCACTATCCGTCGGTATCGCCTGCGCCATCGTCGGCATCATCATCGGCACCATGACGCTGACGGGCGCCGCAACCACCTTCGGTGGCTTCATCGTCTCGGTCGGCAAGGAGAGCCTCTTTTTCTCGCTCGTGCTGACGATGATCACCTGCATCATCCTCGGCATGGGCATCCCGACGATTCCCAACTACATCATCACGTCCTCGCTCGCAGGGCCCGCCTTGGAGCAACTCGGCGTGCCGCTGATCGTCTCCCACATGTTCGTCTTCTACTTCGGCATCCTCGCCGATCTGACGCCGCCGGTGGCGCTCGCCTGCTTTGCCGCCGCACCCATTGCAAAGGAATCGGGTTTCCGAATTTCCCTCGAAGCGGTGAAGGTGGCGGCCGCCGGCTTCGTCATTCCGTTCATGGCGGTCTACACGCCGGCGCTGATGCTTCAGGACGGCGGGCCACTGTCTCAGGCCTACGGCTACCCGGTTGCAGTGGCCTACATCGTCGTCAAGGTGCTGATCGCCATCTCCTTGTGGGGAGCTGCGGTGATCGGCTTCCTCAAGACGCACATGGTCTGGTGGGAGCGCATCCTCGCTGCCGGTGCCGCCGGGCTGCTCATCGCGGCTCTGCCGATGACCGACGAACTCGGCCTTGCCCTCGCGATTGTGACGTTCGCCTTGCACTGGTGGCGCACGCGCCATCACGCGGCAACGGCGAAGACCTGAGCACTGTGATGCCGATCTGCCTGATCGAGGGCGCCAAACTCACCGTGATCGCCCTCAATACCTTCACGCTCGCGTGGACCCACACGGTCGAGAAGTCGGGCTGGGAAGAGGACTGGCGCAACGATGGCGATAGCCTCGTGCTGATGGAAGCGCGCATCAAAGGCTCGGGGGCCGGCATGGAGCCGCCTGAGGACGCGCGCCTCGTCGACGGCTGGTGGCGCTACACGCCGCCCGCGCTGCGCGTACCAGAGCTGCGGCTTGCCAACAACGGCGGTCCGGCGGGACGCTGGCGCGTATGCACAGACGTGGGCTGTCGTGAGATCGGGGCAACGGCGGATAACGCACCCCTCGTGATCGCCTCGTGTCCCGGCGCGCATCGTTGAGCACATCACGCGCCTCGACATCACATCCATCCTGCGTCACAACACACCCACCACGAGCATCGGCGAAAGCCTGTGCACTGAACCACCACCGGCCAGCGAGGAGCGCGAGCCTTGCCACTCGACATCCATCTCTTCCCGTGTCTCGACGACAATTACGGCGTGCTGATCCACGATCCGGCGACCGGTGCGACGGCTTCAATCGACGCGCCCGATGCCGACGATGTGCGCGCGGCACTTGCCGAAAAGGGCTGGACGCTCACCCACATCCTCGTCACGCACCACCACCACGACCACGTCGGCGGCATCCAAGAGCTCAAGTCCGAGACCGGATGCAAGGTGATCGGCCCCAAGGGCGAAGCACAAAAGATCACTGGCATCGATGAGACCGTGGCGGAAGGCGATACGCTGAACTTCGGCAAAGCCGACGTGCACGTGATCGAGACACCCGGCCACACGCTTGGCCATGTCACCTATTACATCCCGTCCAATGCCGTCGCCTTCGCCGGGGACACGCTCTTTGCCATGGGCTGCGGGCGCATTTTCGAGGGCACGCCCGAAATGATGTACGCCTCGCTGCAGAAGCTCGCCGCGTTGCCGGGCGACACGCGCGTCTACTGCGGACACGAATACACCCTCTCCAACGGACGCTTCGCGTTGACGATCGAGCCCGAGAATGCCGCATTGAAAAAGCGCATGGCGGAGGTCGAAGCGCTGCGCGTGGAGCACAAGCCGACACTGCCGACCACGATTGCCGCCGAGCTTGCCACCAATCCTTTTCTGCGCGCTCACGTTCCTGCCATTCAGGAGCGCCTCAAGATGACCGGCGCACCGGCATGGCAGGTATTCGCCGAGATCCGCGAGCGCAAGAACCGTGGCTGATGGGCTCGACATGCCGACACCGGCCAGCCTCACCGCCGAAGAGGTCGTGCGCCTGCTCGACCTCGCGCCGCATCCAGAGGGCGGCTTCTACCGCGAGACGTTCCGGGATCCGGCCACCCTGCCCGGCTCCAACCGCGCACTGTCGACGGCGATCTACTTCCTGCTGCCTGCCGGCGTCGTCTCGCGCTGGCATACGGTCGATGCGGTGGAGACCTGGCACTGGCACGCGGGCGCGCCCCTGCTGTTGAGCCTCGCGCCACCGGAGGGCGGTCGCGTTGAGCGCGTGCGCCTCGGACAGGACATCGCCGCGGGCGAGCGACCGCAGGGCATCGTCCCGCGCGACACCTGGCAACAGGCCGAGAGCCTCGGCCCTTGGACGCTTGTCGGCTGCACCGTTGCACCCGGTTTCGAGTTCTCCGGATTCCGCATGGCGCCCCCGGGCTGGAGCCCTGACAGCGAGACGCCCCTCTCATAATCCCGCGTATTGAGCAGACCAGTGCGACGCAGCACGAGCGCCTTTCGGCCGGCTGACCAACGCCAGATTTTCTCGTCGCCGACGAATTGATGCATCGCGGTCACATCGAGCCGCAGCACGTGACAGTTATCCACTCACGATCCCCTGCGACACAATCAAGCAATCTGTTGAAAACGCGGATAAAGCAGCGGCTATCCAAGGAACCGCCGCCGCTTCGCTTGCCGCACCAACGCGACTCACAGAAAACTGCCACAAGGAGTTCTGGAATGCGGCGATGTTTAGGGGGCCTTTCAGCATGAAGCGTGAGCCGGGCGCGATCTTGAGCACGGTCTTTGTCGACTACGACAACATTTACCTGTCGCTCAAGCGCAAGAGTGAGGAAGCGGCCAAGCGCTTCGCCAAGGATGCGCCGTTGTGGCTCTCCGAGCTGTTGAGCGGGCGTCTCATCACGCCGACCAACGGATTGGCAGTCGATGCACAGCGCCGGATCGTCATGAACCGCTGCTACGGCAATCCCGTGCCGCGGCGGAATTCCAATGACAATTCCACCGACATGAATTCGTTCCCCTTCGTCCGGCACCACTTCCTGCGCGCCGGATTCGAGGTGATCGATTGCCCGCCACTCACCGCGCAGCTGAAGAACTCTTCGGACATCCGCATGGTGATGGATGTGCGCGACTACCTCACCCACGATACATACTTCGACGAGTTCATCATCCTGTCGGGAGATGCCGATTTCACCCCGCTGCTGCATCGCCTCAGGGCGCATGCACGCCGCACGGTGATCTTTGCCAACGACTACACAGCAGCCCCATATACGGCGATCTCCGACGGCGAGATTCGTGAGAGCGATCTGATTGCGCTGCTGCTCGAAGGCCGCGCTCGCAACGATTCGGAAGACCAAGCAGCGCTCGCCCACCAGCCTGCGCTTCCCGCCGCCGCCGAACTCGATCAATCGCGCCGTGAGATCATCAAGGAAGTCGTCACCGCGGTTCGCTCCGCAGGCCAACCCGTGCCGCTCGAGGCGCTCGCCGACCGCGCCGTGCGCACGCTTGGTCACGACCGCACGGTTGGCACGGCATGGGGCGGCACCGGCTCGTTCCGTGACCTGTTGCTGAAGAGCCTGCCTGAGGAGATGCGCCTCAACGAGCAGCCGCCCTACTTCGTCTACGACGCGAGCCGCCAAATCACGCACGAGCCCGAGCCGATGCTTGAGGCTCCGCGTGCGCCGGCTGCGGCTGCACCGATCCCAGCGCCCCCGGCTCAGCCTGCTCCTGCTCCGCACGTGCAGATGCCAGCGGCAGCACCTTCCGCCGCGGCATTTGCCCGCGATACGCGTATCGAGCCGCGTCTGGAAGCGCCCACGCCTCGCACTGAGCATCGCGAGCACTACTTCGCTGCAAAACCGGCCGCTGCCGCCACCCGCGAACAGCGCGCTGAGCCGACGCCCCAACAAACGCTGGATGCGCGCCATGATCGCGGGCAGCCGTTCGCGGCCGCGCCCCTGGCGCTGCCGGAGCGTCAGACGCAGGCGGCGACCTATGTGGCGCAGCAGCCCATTACCGAGCCGCCGCGCCAGGCGGCACCAGCGCCTCAGCCACAGTTGCGTGCTCCTGAGCGTCAGCCGTCGCCCATCCCGGCTGCGAGCCCTGCGCCACAACCGGCCGCCAGCCAGCCAACGGCGGCAGCTCCCCGCCAGCCTGCGCAGAACCCGGCTCCGGCGCCTGCTGCTGCCGCCACGACCGCAGCGCGCCCCGCCGACAATGGCGCAACGGCCATTCAGCGCTCCATTGCGCGTATCCACGAGGCCTGTCAGGCGCCGCCGCTGTCGCCGCCCGAGTATCGCGCGATGTTCGACGTCATGGCCCAGGAGATCAATCAGAATGGTCTCAACGGCCAACAGACGCTGACCAGCATTGCCCAGCGTGCGCAAGAACAGGGCATCGAGACGCGGCGTGATGACATCCGCTTTATCCTGGACGTCATCAGCGAGACCGATCCGTGGTTCGACCAGGGCGCCTCAGCCAAGCTCTTCGCCGGCCGCTTCCGCAATTTCGTCGTCGCTCGCTGCCGCAGTCAGGGCCTGACATTGTCAGCGGATGAACTCGATCTGATCGATGCCTGGTTTGCGGGCCCTGCAGCGCCGCAAAGTCGCGCTCCGGCTGGACGCACTGCACAACAGCCGCCCTACCAGCAGCAATTGCAGGCGACCGGGACCGATGGTCCAGCGCCTCCTGCGGATCGCTGGCTCGGCTCCGGCCCCACGCAACAGCAGCAGCCGACGGGCGTGACCCCGCAGACAAACGAGCGCTTTGCGGCGCCGGCCGACGATCTGGGTGGCGACGAGTTCCCGCGCATTGTCCGCCGTGGTCTGCGCTGAGATCCGGCATCTGACAACGATTGAAGACACGACAACAACAACGAAAAACGCCCCGGCATCACCGGGGCGTTTTCATGTCTGTTGCATCCTGCTCCGAAACACGATCACGGCTGGCTCATTCGCGACCGTGCTCCATCTCGCTGTCAAGCATGCAGGTCAGGCTGACCTGTCGTGCACGTCAGCCAAACATGCTCTCGACCGGCAGCAGCAAACCAGAACTGCATGACCGCCAGCCCGTTTCACATCACGCGAAGAACTGACCACCATTGGCGCTGATCGTCGAACCGGTGATGAAGCCGGCATCGTCGGAGGCGAGGAAGACAACGCAGCGGGCGATCTCCTCGGGCTCACCCAGGCGTCCGACCGGGATCTGCGGCAGGATCGACTTCTCCAGCACGGCCGGATCGATCGCACGCACCATCTCGGTGGCGATATAACCCGGGCAGATGGCGTTCACAGTAATGCCTGCCCGGGCACCTTCCTGGGCGAGTGCACGCGTGAAACCGATGTCGCCGGACTTGGCAGACGAGTAGTTCACCTGGCCCATCTGGCCCTTCTGGCCGTTGACCGAGGAGATGTTGATCACGCGGCCGAACTTCCTGGCGCGCATGCCCTCCCACACCGGCCGCGTCATGTTGAACAGGCCGTTGAGGTTGGTGCCGATCACTTCGTCCCACTGCTGCTTGGTCATTTTGTGGAACATGCCGTCTCGCGTGATGCCCGCGTTATTGACGAGCACATCGACGGGGCCGAGATCCTTCTCCACCCGCGCCACGCCTGCCGCGCACTGGTCATAGTCGGCAACCGACCACTTGTAGACGGGGATGCCCGTCTCAGCCTGGAACTGCTGGGCGGCAGCATCATTGCCGGCATAGTTGGCGGCGACACGATAGCCCTTCTGCTTCAGGGCAACTGAGATCGCGTGGCCAATGCCGCGCGTTCCTCCGGTGACGATGGCAACACGTGCCATGAGCATTCCTCCTTGGATTTTCTTTCGGTGTGATTGTTGTTGCGACCCAGATTGCCGGCGCAGGGCCGGCGACGGGCGCAAATCGTATCGTTTGGTGAACGTCGCAGATCAGCGCGGTGAGGCCGCCCCCCGCTGTCTCAAGCAGGAGCCGGCCTCATGACGCGTTTAGTCGCGCGCGACGCAGAGCGCGATGCCCATGCCGCCGCCGATGCACAGCGTGGCGAGGCCCTTCTTGGCGTCGCGACGCTGCATTTCATAGAGCAGCGTGTTGAGCACGCGGGCACCAGAGGCGCCGATCGGATGTCCGATGGCAATGGCGCCGCCGTTCACGTTGACCTTGTCGGTATCCCAGCCGACACCCTTGTTGACCGCACATGCCTGGGCGGCGAACGCCTCGTTGGCTTCGATGAGGTCGAGATCCTCCTTCTTCCAGCCGGCGCGCTCAAGCGCCTTCTTGGACGCCGGGATCGGACCCGTGCCCATGATGGAAGGATCGACGCCAGCATGCGCCCACGAAACGATGCGGGCCATCGGCTTGATGCCGCGCTTGTTGGCTTCTTCCGCCGACATCAGGACGACGACGGCTGCACCGTCGTTGATGCCCGACGCGTTGCCAGCCGTCACGGTGCCTTCCTTGGGATCGAAGGCCGGACGCAGCTTGGTCAGGCTGTCGATCGTCACACCGTCCTTGATGTACTCGTCGGTGTCGACGACGACGTCGCCCTTCCTCGACTTGATCGTCACGGGTGCGATCTCGTCCTTGAACTTGCCGGCCTTGCGCGCAGCTTCCGCCTTGTTCTGCGAGGCGGTGGCGAACTTGTCCTGCTCGTCACGGGTGATCTGATACTGGCGCGCGACGTTCTCCGCCGTCGTGCCCATGTGGTAGTTGTTGAAGGCGTCCATCAGGCCGTCACGCAGCATCGTGTCCAGCATCTTCATGTCGCCCATCTTGGTGCCGTTGCGCAAGAACGCGACATGCGGTGCCTGGCTCATGCTCTCCTGTCCGCCGGCGACAACGATCCGCGACGAACCATCGAGGATCTGCTGCATACCGAGAGCGACCGCACGCAGGCCCGACCCGCAGAGCTGGTTCATGCCCCAAGCCGGGCTGTCGACCGGGATGCCGGCGGCGATGGAGGCCTGGCGGGCGGGATTTTGGCCGGTGTTGGCGGTCAGGATCTGGCCCAAGATGACCTCGTCCACATCCCCCGGCTCGATGCCGGCACGCTGCAAGGCCGCCTTGATCGCCACGGCGCCAAGCTCATGTGCGGGTACTCCCGACAATGCACCGTTGAACGAGCCGACCGGCGTGCGCGCGGCGCTGGCGATGACGATCGTCTGCTTATCACTGCTCATGGTGTATGCTCTCCTCGGGGGTTCATTTTTGAAGGGGAAACCGGTCTGATTCTTCAGCCGGATGCATTTTTTGGTTTGGATCGGCGAAGTGGCGGCACGATAGATCAGCCCAACGCCAACGGCAATTCCGACCTGTGGGGGATAAAACCGCCCAAAATAGCGTCAAAACGGCTTTGACGTCCCGAGAGCGCATGCTACGCTTTCGCGGTGCACAAGAACTTGTCCGCTATCGGAGATGGCAGCCTGGCTGCCTCGTGACGAAGCCGGACAGCACGGTTGGGACAGATACGGGTTTCCGCGATGCTGAACAAGACTGAGAGTCAAGCCGACAAACGCGAGGCTGTCGTCATCAAGAAGTATGCGAACCGACGCTTGTATAATACCGAGACCAGCACGTATGTGACCCTCGACGATCTTGCCCAGATGGTGCGCTCCGATCGGGATTTCGTGGTCTACGACGCCAAGTCGGGTGACGACCTCACTCACTCGGTTCTCACCCAGATCATCGTCGAGCAGGAAGGCCGCGAGGGCGGCCAGACGCTGCTGCCGATCCCCTTCCTCCGCCAACTTATCCGCTTCTACGACGACTCGATCGGCAAGATGGTGCCGAGCTACCTGCAGTTCAGCCTGGAGACGCTCGCCAAGGAGCAGGAGAAGTTCCGCAACCAGTTCGCCAATGCATTCGGCAATCCGGCCGCCGCCTTCGAGGCCTATCAGGAGCAGGCCCGCAAGAACATGGCCATGTTCGAGCAGGCGCTCTCCATGTGGTCGCCGTTCGGTCCGATGCAACCCAAAAAGCCTGGATCGGCCGCGCCGCAGCAGCCATCGGCCGAGCCCGCGGCGAAAGGGAGCGACGAGCTCAACGAACTGAAGGCGCAGCTTGCCGCGATGCAGGAAAAAATCGAGCGCCTGACCGATAACCGCAAGTAGCCTGTCGGCGCCCTTCTCCCGTCAGGAGTGAGCCTGTTGGGGTGGCTGCATTTTCACCTGCCAGCTGGATGGTGTGGTTGCTGCCTGAACAATCCCAAGCGCTTGCCGACCCCATCTCGGACAACGGACTCCCGCTCGGCGCGTGGCAGCGCTGATCCTCAGCCTTTGGCCGCTGATCCGCCCTCATCGACGAGAAGCGGCCGGCGGCTTTCCGCCTCCGAATAGTCGTCGGCAGAAATCGGCAAGCCGTAGAGATAGCCCTGGAGATAGTCGATGCCGGCATCGGCCAGCATGCGCGCTGTCTCGATGTCGCCGACCCACTCGGCGACGGTTTTCATGCCGAAGGTTCCGGCAATTTCGACCATAGTGTTGATGAACACCCGGTCGGCGCTTTCGACCAGCAGGTTCTTCACGAACGTGCCGTCGATCTTGACCATATCGACGTCGAGCCGCTTCAGGTTCTTGAAGGACGTGTAGCCGGCGCCGAAATCATCGATCGCGACCTGGCAGCCCATATCCTTGATGCAATCGACGAAGTGCGCCGTCTGATCGATATCCTGGATGGCGGCCGTTTCGGTGATCTCGATGATGAGCCGCTCGGTGAGCGCCCTGTCACCCTGGGTCAGCATGGCAAGACCGGCCAGCCAGTCCTTGTCCGACGACGTCAGACCCGACACGTTGAGGGACATCCTGAGGCTTGGGCACTTGCGCAAGAGTCCAATGGCCAGTTCCAGCGTGCGGCGATCGATGAGGCGTGCCAGGCCGAGCTGCTCGGCAACCGGAATGAAATCGCCCGCCGGAACGATGCTGCCATCCGCCTTGTGAAGCCGCAGCAGGCATTCGTAGAGCATCGGCACGTGCGTCTTGGCATCGACGATGGGCTGCAGAACCAGCCGCATACGATCTTCATCAAGAGCCGAGATGACGTCGTCGGCCACCGACATCGAGCGCTGGCGCAGCGTCTCCCGCGTCGGACTGGGCACATAGCCCATGAAGCAGTCGTAGCGCTTCGCCCGTGCCCGGTCGAGCGCCTGGAGCGCGCAGTTCATCGCTTGATGCGCAGTCGACGCCTGATCGGGCACCACCACGCCGCCGATCGAGACTGTGGCCGTCAGCGGACATGCGGTCGTGCGGATCGAGGCTGCACGCACAGCCTTGATGAAGCGATCGGCGGCGATCTGCATCGCGCCGAAACCGCAGTCGTTGAGGACAACGCCGAACTTGTTCGCCGAATAGCGGCCGAGCGTATCGCCGGCACGCAGTTTTTCCTTGATGAGACGGCCGACCGCGGCGATGACCTCGTCACCGACGTCGAAGCCAAAGGTCTCGTTGATCACCGACAGGTTGTTGATCGAAACGACGAGGTAGGCCGCCGAACTCTGCTTGCGCATCGAGCGCGCAATCACCGCTCCCAGTGCCTCTGTCAATCGGATGCGATTGAGCTGCCCCGTCAGTTCGTCATGATCGGAGTGATAGAGCAGCCGCTGCTCGGCGAAGAACTGATCGTTGATCACGCGCAGGACGCCGCGTGCACGCTTCGGCTTGCCGTCCGGGCCGGGCCAGAACCGACCGTGATCCTCAAGCCAGATGGAAATGCTGGAGCGTCGCCCGCCTGGCTGGAACCGGTATTGGATCCGGTAGGGAACACCGCGCTCGGTCTCTTCCGAGAGCCGATTGGAGATTGCTTCGAGCCGCCGCCCGATGTGCTCTGCCGCGATCAGCGCGTTGAAATCATGCCCTGTCGCGATCAGGCCGGGTCCAGAAACCTGCAGGACGTCGAGCGCATTGGCCTCCCACTCGATCCGGTCCGACGACGCATCCCAGACGTAAGCGGTTTCCTCGACCGTCGACTGCAGGCCGACGAGATCGAGGGCTTCTGATTCGACGTCGGGCTCACGAAGATCTTGCAGCTCCAAACCATTCATGGGCTCGGAGTTCATGGCAATTCTCTTTTCCGGCACCTGGGTGTCTCGGTTTTCTATGCACTGGCAGCCTGCAACCCGGCACTGCGCGCGAGGGCCGACACCGCCGTATTTCAACTTCCGATCAAACTAAGCTCAAATCCCTAACAAGCATTAAAACTTGAACCAGTCCCGAACAGCCTGGCGGCGCGTACAAAGCAAAAGGCGGGGAGTGAGATCACCCCCCGCCGATCAACTCGAGTTGCGCAGGCAATCGTTGATCGCTCAGCCGTCCATGCCACCGAAGCCGATGTCGCGGCGGGCGACCCTGATGCCGATGGTGTAGCCCGCGACCACGTCGATCAGCGTCGCCACCATGATCATGAAGAACACCGAGGTGAACGCCTTGTCGACGAGCAGAAACTCGATGAGGCAGGCGATGAACACGAGCATCGAGAAGCCATGGTCGAGCAGCGAGGCGGTCGACGTGTAGGTCGCCTTCAGAATCTCGACGAACAGCAGGACGAAGGTGATGAGCAGGATGAGGTCGCCCCAGGTGAACGTCCAGTAGGTGCGCGCACCTTCCGCGTTGGCGCGGATCGAGGGCACCGAGAAGATCACCTTGCGCAGGATCGTATCCGCGGCATCGCCGCCGAGCAGCACGACCACGTTGTAGACGATGAACGCAATGATCATCAGCGGGATGGCTCTGAGCGACATGGGATCTCCCCCCTGTTGGGTCCTGTTTCCGAACTAGCGCCGCAATGTGACAATATCAGCGCCGGGGTGCGGCGCGATCGCGGCAGACCTTCTTCGAGACGGGGAACTAGTCCGTTGCCGCGTCGAGCCTTTCGGGCACTGTCTGAACGCTAGCATGCGGCGGTGTCCGTGCGCCAGGGGCGCTCCGCCGCCGCCCGGATCCATCCATCAGACGGTCATGCGCGGGCCGGCCGGCGCGACACAGTGACCGCCGGCCGCTCGATAATCAGGCGTCCGCCTTCGGCTCAAGCACCTGACGGCCGCGATATTTGCCGGTCTTCAAGTCGATGTGGTGCGGGCGGCGACGCTCACCCGACTCCTTGTCTTCGATATAGGCCGGCGCGGTCAGCGCATCGTGCGCGCGGCGCTGGCCACGCTTCATCGGCGACATTTTCTTTCTCGGAACGGCCATCGCTAGAGCTCCATATGCTGGCAAAGCGCGCGCGCCGCCTTGGTCCCGCGACCGGGGCAAGACGCGTCGACGTCGCAAAATCTCATGAAATTCCAGACATTTGGCAGCCGCTGGCAACGACAGAAGCCGATTATCCGGAACACTTCAGCGCGCCTTATAAAGGCAAAGCCCGCCAAACGCCAGCCCAGAGCGCACTAGCGACTGCGGGCGATACAGCTGGTCACAGGGCCGGCACTGCGCATACGGGCAACAATGATGGAGGCGAGCCGAGACGTGCCGCGGCCGGGCTCGCCGGCGTCACGCCGGATCGGATTAGGCAACGCCACGGCCAGCAGTGCCGCCTCATTCTGGCTCAGCCGGGCCGCGCTCTTGCCGAAGTGGTGGCGCGCTGCCGCTTCGGCGCCGAATACGCCCGGCCCCCATTCGGCGATGTTGAGATAGACTTCGAGAATCCGCTCCTTGGACCAGATTACCTCCAAGGCCAACGTCAGCGGGAGCTCCAGGAGCTTTCGCACATAGCTCTTCGATGACCACAGGAACAGGTTCTTGGCCACCTGCATGGTGATCGTCGATGCACCCCGAGGAACGCCATTACGCGCCCGCTTGATCGCCGCCAGGATCTCGCGCGGATCAATGCCCCAGTGCTGACAGAACCGGCCGTCTTCCGAAACGATCACGGCTCGCTGCAGGTTGCGCGAAATGCGCGTCAACGGAACCCACTGCTGCTCGATGCGAGTTCCTGTCAGCGACTGCCAAGCGATCAGCGTCGAGCCCGGTGGATCGACGAAACGGAACAGCACGATCAGGGCCAACATCGCCGCGTACCACGCTAGCAGGGCATACGCCGTCCAACGCACGGCGCGACGCAAGCGGTCGAGGACTCTCGGTCGAGGCTTCGAGGCCGGTTGCGCTGTCGATGGCGCCAACGGCTCGACAGCTACCGCAGCCTGCGGCGGCCGTGGGGCGAGCTCTGGCCTTGCGGGGCGCGCCGGGGCAAGTGAAGGCGCGAGCAATTGACCTGGGTCCGTAAGGGCGCCGTGCCGCCCGCCGCCATTTGTCTCCGTCTCGGCGGAGCCGCGCACACCACCGGGCAATCGCGGTAGCACCCGATCGCCAGGACGAAAGGTGAAAACATCAAAGCCGCGTGCCAAACCGCCGGGGCTCTCCTCATCGGTGCCGTGGCGCGCCACGGAACTCTCACCGGGCTCACTTTCCTCGTGTGAAGCTGCGGTGAGCCCAGCGAATGGAGCATCGTCCTGCGCGGCGGCGTCAGGCGCGACCCAAGGAGAAGCCACTGCCGCTGGAGCGGCGATCCCAGGCGCTCGCGTCTCATGATCCGCCGGCTGTGCCAGATCCGCTGCGGGCCTCGGATCGGAAAGCACCGCACGATCTTCAATTACCGGCGCATCGGGTATCTGCCAGTGCAATTGCGCGGGCGCGGCCGGCACTGTCAACGGTGAGGTGTCGGGGGGACGGATGTGGGCGTGTGGCAACGTGCCTTGTGCCAGTCTGACGGCGTTAATCATTGCGAGCCGCGCGACATTGGACGCCACGCGGCCGTGGGTCGATAACCCTGCGACCGTGACAGCGGCTACAATCTCCGCACTCGCCGCGCTCACACGCACGCTGCCCCAATCTTTGGCGCGACCGCCGCTCCCCTCGGCACCGGCAACTGAATCCTCGGCGCCGGCCGTAACGACCGCCCCTTTGGAAACCGTGCAGTCCTCGTGCATGCTGTCCTTACGCCACGCCAGTGCTATACCGCCGGCCAAGCTCCGAATTGCCCAGCCCCATCAGGACATGCAGCCGCGGGAACGGGAAACGTGTCCACCCGAGCCTCGCAGTTGCACCCGCCCCCTAATTAGAGCACCGATGACTTTCGCGCAAAAACTCGACCAGGCTGCCCGTGCGACAGAAGAGCGGCTGTCGGCCCTACTCGACAAGCTGGCAGGCCCGCAAGCCGCCAGTGCGCGCCTGTCGGCCGCCATGCGGCACGCGCTGCTCGGCGGCGGGAAGCGCTTCCGGCCCTTCCTGGTCGTGGAAAGTGCGGCCCTTTTTGGACTTCCGATAACCGCCGCGATCGATACCGCCTGCGCACTCGAGTGCGTCCACTGCTACTCGCTCGCCCACGACGATCTGCCCGCGATGGACAACGACATATTGCGCCGAGGCCAGCCGACCGTGTGGCATGCCTACGACGAATGGACCGCGATCCTGGCTGGCGACGCGCTGTTGACGCTCGCCTTCGAGATCCTCGCCCGTCCGAGCGCACACGCAGATCCCGACGTGCGCGCGGAGCTGGTGCTGGAGCTGGCCAAGGCGTCAGGTGCACGCGGCATGGTCGGCGGACAGTCACTCGACCTGGAAGCGGAAAAGCTCGCAACGGCCGAGCCGCTCGGTATCGACGGCATTCGACGGCTCCAGGGCATGAAGACGGGCGCACTGATCCGCTTCGCCGCAAGTGCTGGCGCCATCCTTGCCAAGGCGGGCGCCGACGACCGCGATCGCTTGGCCCGCTATGGCGATGACCTCGGCTTCGCGTTCCAGATCGCTGACGACCTGCTCGACGTCGAAGGCAGCGAAGTTGAGGTGGGCAAGGCCGTCGCCAAGGATGCGCAAGCCGGCAAGGCAACACTTGTCTCACTGATGGGCCTCGAGGCCGCCCGCTCGAAGCTCAGGGCGCTGGAACAGGATGCCAAGCACCTCATGACGCACTATGGCCCACGCGGTGCCACGCTCGCGGAAGCAGCTACCTTCGTCGTCAACAGGCGAAGCTGAAGCGCACCCAATCTCTCACACGGTGGTGGTATCGACCACGGTGCGAGCCGGCGGCGTGTCGGTGAGCGAGCCGACGATGAACCCCAGCAGCGACAAGCTGATCGCGGCAAAAAGCCGATGGCCGCGGAGACGTCGCCAATGCCGAGCGCCGTCTGACTGACCGATTCCCCGCCAGAGCTTTCGCTGAGAACCCCAGCACCAGCGCTGCCAACGCTCCACGCCGCGTTGCCTGCGGCCAGTACGCGCCACCCGCCAGCAAAAACGATGCTCGAGCAGAAATAGATCGATCCCGGAAACGCACAGGTAATCCCAGATGTCTCGCTGCCCTGATAGATGAGGCCCCAGAGACCAGAGCGCGATCACCACGATGCCGGCCTGCGTCGCCCGGGTTTTCTGGAAGGAGCATCGTCAGTGCACCCGTGAGGCGCGAGAGATGCCGTCGCGCGCGATGATCGACGACCAGCAGAAACAGATAACTGTCCTGGTCGACATGAAGGAGGCGAACATCGCCACCGCGAGGAATCCCGACGAGCCAGCCCGGCAGCGCGCTGCCCAGCATCATTGGTACCGCTACCACCCAGATCGGCATCACGACCATAGCCGGTGAGTGTCGTTGCCGCCTCGCCGCCCGTTCAGGCGAAGGCGTGATGGCGACTGAGGCTGAGCAGCGCGGGCGGCACCACATACGCGCCATGAAGATGAGCGATGACAAGATAGGTGCGCGAAACATCGCTCCTTCCGATCAGCAACGCGCGTCAGCGCTGCTGGCCAGATCGCCGAGGAAACGACCGGCCACCAGCACCATCCACGCCATGAGGGGGACCAAAGCTCGTTGACGACGGATGGAACCTGCCGCCGTTCGCTCAGCGACCACGGCAACGCCACCGCAAAAGGCACTACGCCGAGCAGCGCGCGATGATGGCGATGACGACGCCGCCGGTCAGCGCACGAACCGGAAGATGCCGTCGCCACCATCAGCTGGAGCGCATGCCACCGGTCGCGGTATAGACGACTGCCAGCGCAACGAGCGTTACTCACCATCAGCCTGACGACGATCTGAGTATGATGCCTCCACGCCCAGCAGCGTGACGATGAAGAGGGCGGCGACCTTTGACGAACAGCCCCATGTGTTAAGGATGCCGCCGAAGCGCCATGATCGCCGCGCTGGCGATGCGCACGTCCTGGCCATAGCGCATGCCGTAGTAATTTCAGGCAGCGTCAGCACGCTCCGACTGTCGATCGGCTGCACCACGAAGCCGGTCAGACCGGATGATCAGGCAAACTGATGAGCCCCGCCACTGCGCTGATGGAATGCGGAAAAGCCCGCTAAAGCCTCTTGCGCGTTGTAGGCGATGGTGATGAGACCGGATCTCGGTCGCACCGAGCGTCGCCACCGCTTGCCCTCAAGTCGAGGTCACGGCCCGCCACGAAGAACTCGGCTGATCAAGTCGCGGCCTGCCTGCTGGCCACACGCACACGCTTATGAATGACGTAGATTGCGGCGACGTAGTATGTTCAGGCATAGCGCCAAGGATGTGGGTGGAGGCGCGATTCCGCCCATGCCCGTTCCCCTCACGTTCGGCAGTAGCATCACGATACGCCGCCCGCCCCTGGCGTAAAGGCGCGCTGCATGATCGTAGTAAACGAGATGCCGAGCCGGATGCGGCTTGAGATGCCACACGAAACGCCCGCGGGCCGAACCGCGGGCGTTGGCATGGCATGTTGCCACCTTCAGGCGGCGGGCGGCAGGCTCAGAACTTGTAGTTCAGGCCCACGCGCATCGTATGGAACGCATTGTCGAACGTCGCCGAGGTGCCGGCGCCGGTCAATTTGGCGTCCTCCAGATCGATGTAGAGGTATTCCGCGCGCGCGGTCCAGTTGGTGCCGAGCGCCCACTCGACGCCGCCACCCAACGCATAGCCCGTCAGCGTGTCGCCACCCGACAGCGTGACGAGCGGTGTGCGTGCGGTGAAATCGATATCGGCCCAGGCGACGCCGCCGGTCGCATAGACCAGCACCCGGTCGCCGGCAAAGCCGATGCGGCCACGAACTGTCGACAGCCAATTGAGATCGCTCGACGTGGACGACGGGCCGACGAGCCCGGCTACGCCAGCTGAAGATCCATCGACCCAGCCACCCTGAAGGTCGGCCTCGGCGCCAATTACGAAGTTTCCAAACTGGGCGTTGTAGCCGATCTGGCCACCGCCCAGGAATCCGCTGGGGTCGATTGCGTCGAGCGTGCCAGCGTTGATGCCATCGTTGATGACGGTTGCATCGCCGCTGCCCCAGGCATAGCCGCCGTTGACGCCAGCATAGAAGCCGCGCCAAGTGAACAGACGTACCGGTGGTGACGTATCGAAGGGCTCGACGACCGGCGGCGTGCGTGCGCCCCCCAGGTCCGCTGCCGCAGCCGACGCGCATGATGCAGCGACTGCAAGCGCAGCAATCGCGCCCGACTTCAAAATCCTCGACATTGTCTCATGACCCCTCTTCCGTGGTGCCGATGAGGGGCAACCAACGACCGGATTGAGGCGGGCGTGGGACTGAAAAATGGCTGCGAAATCACTTCACTGCGACAAAGTGCAATATACTCCGCGAAGGCTTATTCGATAACGTCCACATTCTCTGGCCTTTTCGTAATCGCGCCAAAACGTCGCGCGATATAGTCCTCGACGATCTGCTTGAACTCGGCGGCGATGTTGGGGCCGCGCAGTGTCATCGCCTTTTTGCCATCAATAAAGACGGGCGCTGCTGGCTGCTCGCCCGTACCCGGCAGCGAGATACCGATGTCGGCGTGCTTGGACTCACCCGGCCCGTTGACGATGCAGCCCATCACCGCGAGATTCAGCGTCTCGACGCCTGGATACTGCCGCCGCCACTCCGGCATACGCTCGCGGATCATCGTCTCCACATCGCGGGCGAGTTCCTGGAACACCGTCGACGTCGTGCGCCCGCAGCCCGGACACGCAGCGACGATCGGCACGAACGAGCGCAGACCCATCGTCTGCAGAATCTCCTGCGCGACCTTCACCTCGAGTGTACGGTCACCGCCAGGCTCCGGCGTCAGCGAGACGCGAATGGTATCGCCGATGCCCTGCTGCAGGAGAACGGCCATTGCCGCGGTCGAGGCGACGATACCCTTCGAGCCCATGCCGGCTTCGGTGAGCCCCAGATGCAGGGCGTAGGAGCAACGCCCCGCCAGCATGGAATAGACAGCGATGAGGTCCTGCACCGCCGACACCTTGGCGGAAATAACAATGCGGTCGGCGCCAAGCCCCAGCGCCTCGGCCCGTTCCGCCGACAGCAGTGCCGACTGGACGATCGCCTCGTGCATCACCGCGCGTGCATCCATGGGCGCGGCTGAGCGGGCGTTCTCGTCCATCAAATGTGTCAGCAGCTCCTGATCGAGCGAGCCCCAATTGACGCCGATCCTGACGGGCTTGCCATACTTCAACGCCAGCTCGATGATGTCGCCGAACTGACGGTCCTTCTTTGCCTTGAAGCCGACGTTGCCCGGATTGATGCGATACTTGTCGAGCGCTTCGGCCGCAGCCGGGTTTTCCGCCAGAAGCTTGTGGCCGATGTAGTGGAAGTCACCGACGATCGGCACGGTGACGCCCTGCGTGCGCAGCTTCTCTACGATCCGCGGTACGGCTTTCGCCGCCTCGTCGCGGTCGACCGTGATGCGCACAAGCTCAGAGCCTGCGCGTGCCAGGGCCGCAACCTGCCGCACGGTTGCATCGATATCGGCGGTGTCGGTGTTCGTCATCGATTGGACGACGACCGGAGCCGGGCCGCCGATCGTCACCGCGCCAATGCGCACGGGCGTCGCATGACGGCGTGAGGACAAGGCATTGGGCGTCGTGCCACTCATTCGGCCACTCATCCGATCTTTCCGAATTCGCCGGGATGCCGGCTCCTTGATCGACGCCTCGATCGCCGCAGCTCTCGTCGGCGCCTGGGCGCTGCCATAACGGCCGATGTTGGCATGTGCAATACTCCAAGCGGAGCCGCGGTGCCACTCGCAAGCCACGGTGGCCGCCATCGCCGGTTCAGTCCCCCCTGCCAGCGATCCGCGCACGCACCAGCGAAGTCAGCGCCATCGCCGCGAGGACCAGCACGATCGCCGGCCCCCCTGGCGCGTCGCTGCGTGCCGACAAGGCAAGCCCCGCCACGACACCTGCCACGGCGACGAGCGCCGTAATTGCGACCATCTGCTCGGGTGTGCGCGCGAACGGCCGTGCGGCTGCAGCCGGAACGATAAGGAAGGCGATTACCAGCAGGATACCGAGGATCTTTATGGCAATGGCGATGGTGATGGCGAGCAGCAGCATGAACGCCGCTTTGATGCGTCCGCCCGGTACGCCTTCGGCGATTGCCAGTTCCTCGTGTACGGCGAGCCGCAAGAGCGGTTGCCATATGAAGTAGAGCACGCCCAACACCAGCACTCCGCCACCCCAGATCCAAGCGAGATCCGTTTGGCTCACCGCGAAGATGTCGCCGAACAGATAGCCCAGTAGATCGACCGAAGGGCCGGCCAGCGCCGCCGTCGCGATCACGCCTGCCGCAAGCGAGCCGTGATGCAGAAGCCCCAGCACCGAGTCGAGGGGCAGTACACGCTGGCGCGACAGCAGAAGAATCAACAACGCCGCCAGCATCGCGACGACCAGCACCGACACCGTCACATCACCGCCGACAGCAAGCGACAGGGCCACGCCGAGCAGGCTCGCTTGCGCCATTGTCTCGCCGAAGTAGGCCATGCGCTGCCACACCACCAGTGCGCCGAGAGGCGCTGCCACCAGCGCGAGCCCGAGTGCGGCGACGAGCGCCCGCAGGAGGAACGGCTCCAGCATACTCACGCGGCCCCCTCCCCACCTCGCGCGCCACTCGTTGGCGCCACCTGCGTGTCCGTCGAGGCATCCGGCATTGGCCGTCCGGCAAGATCGTGCGCATGATCGTGATGGTGCTCGTAGATGGCGAAGGCACGCGCCATCTCGGCCCCGAACAGCCTGACGTACTCAGGATGCTTGGCGACCGTCTTGGGCACGCCCGAGCAGCACACATGCCGGTTGAGACACAGCACACGGTCGCTCGCCGCCATGACGACGTGCAGGTCGTGGCTGACCAACAGCACGCCGAAGCCGCGTTCCGTCCGCAGCCGCCCGATGAGCGTGTAGAGTTCCGCCTCGCCGGTGGCATCGACACCGCGGACCGGCTCGTCCAGCACCAGCAGATTGGGCCGCCGCAACAGCGCCCGCGCCAGCACCACGCGCTGTCCTTCGCCGCCCGAAAGCTGCGCCAGCTGCCGGTCGATCACATGCTCTGCGCCGACATCGCGCAAGACGGCAGTAATGTCGGCCCGCCGCACGTCGAGCCCCAGCGAAAGGAAGCGCTCGACGGTCATCGGCAGCGCCCGGTCAATGTCAAAGCGTTGCGGTACGTATCCGATCCTGAGGTCCTCGCGCCGCCTGATCTGGCCACCGTCAGCCGCCTCGAGCCCGAGTAGCAGCCGCACCAGCGTCGTCTTGCCCGCGCCGTTGGGCCCAATCAGCGTGACGATCTCACCGGCAACGATATCGATGTCGACGCCTTCCAGGATCACCCGGCCACCACGCCGCAGGCTTAGAGCACGCGCAGAAACGAGGGCCATTGCGTCCGGCTCACGGGCAGCCGCGGCATGCTCGTGTCCGCAATGATCGTGCGCCTTGCCATGGGGCCCATGCGGGTGATGGTGACCGCAGCAGGTCGCGTGAGGAGTGTCCGTCATGTTCGGCTCGCCCCCTTGGCGGCCACGGCGCGCGCCCGTGCTGGCAACGGGGCGGCGCCCTCGAAGGGAACGGCCCGGCCAGGCCACTCCTCCGTCAAACCAGTTCTGCCTGGCATCGTTATGACGCCCCGCTGCGCGCCGCCGCCGGAGCACATTTGGAGCATACCCCCGACACCTCGACGAACTTCACACGGGCATCGAACCCTTGTCCGCGCGCCACTTGGTTGATGAGGTCGAAGACGCCTTGCGCCTCGGCCTCTGTCACAGTGCCGCACCGCTCGCACGCCAGGAAGATCGGACGGCCATGCTTGTCGTGTTCGTGCCGGCGGCAGGCGAAGTAGGCGTTCTTGCTCTCCAGCCTGTGAATGACGCCGGCGTCAAGCAATGCATCGATTGAACGATAGACCGAGATCGGCGCCAGCCGCGTCCCCTTGCCCGACAGCCGGTCGAGGATGTCGTAGGCACCGATCGCCCCATTGGTCGCAGCGATCTCGGCAAACACCTGCTCGCGCAGATCCGTGAACCGCAGGTTGCGCTCTGCGAAGATCGTGCGCGCCCGCTCGACGGCCTGTGCCAGCCGCGCTGCAGAGACACCCTGTCGGGGCTGGGCATTGGCCTTATTGGAAGATCTGCTCATCAGAAGGATCGGCGCTTTCCTTGCGGGCGCGACGGGCGCATAATTCAGCCTATATAGCACCGCTTCGCCTGATCAGGACAAGCCGTGCTGGCACGGGGACCTTGGACACCGGCCCGGTTTGCCCGTGCCGGCATCAAAATTGTCCGTCCTGCCAGCCTTTGCCACAATCACCCGCCAACCTAATCCGTCCTTGCGCCCCGGATTGAGAATGTCTGCATGGCGTCCACCGGCCTTGGCGTCCGTCACCTGAGCAATCTGCAAGACTGCCCGGGCCGTGCGCTCAAGGACGAACCGACCGGACGGTTTCGCCAGACCACGTAGCCGGTCGCGCTCATCCCGTAACGACGACCGTGGCGACGGCGTGCCGTAGCAGCGACGGGGGCGCGGTCCAAGACGCGAGCGGCGCGGGACCCGCAGCTTCTGGCCGCCGGCTCAATCGCCCGGCTCTCTGACTACGACCTTCGCGCGCCGCCCGCGCGCCCTGGAGAATAGAAGACTGATGCCTGAGACAACTGCCTATATCGTCGCCGCACGGCGCTCTGCATTGGGGCGCGTGGGCGGCCTGCATCGCGGCCGACGTATCGACGCACTGGCAGCTCCGGTTGTGGTCGCAGCGCTCCAGGACGCAGGCATCGCCGCTGCCGAGGTCGAGGACCTCGTTCTCGGAAACGCCACTGAGGGCGGCAATCCCGCGCGCCTCATCGCTCTGGCCGCCGGGCTCTCCGAGGCCGTTGCCGCGACCACCATAGACCGGCAATGCGGCTCGTCGCTGGAAGCGATCATAGCCGCGCATCGCGCGATTGCGCTCGGTGACTGCGAGATTGCCGTTGCCGGCGGCGCCGAAAGCCTGTCGACCGCTCCCTGGCGCATCATGCGGCCAAGGACGCTCTATCAGACACCGCATTTCATGCGCTACGAGCCGGCGATGACGGATGCGGCCGACGAGCCGCAACCGTTCGAAGCCTCCGAAACGCTCGCCCATGCCCTTGGCATCAGCCGGCAGGAGCAGGACGAATGGGCTTTCGCCACGCATGCCAATGCTGCGCGTGCACGAGAGGAACGCTCATTCGTCGGCGAGATCGTGCCGCTGCGCGCGAACGCGGAGGAAGCGCGCGATGAGAGTGCGGCCGCTCCCGATCTGGACGACATCTCCGAGTCGGTGCCCTTCGCGCCGGATGGCGGCACGCTGACACCGGCCAATACCAGCGCCATGCATGACGGCGCGGCCTTCGCCGTGATGGTTTCCGAGGCGGTCTGGCAGCGACTCGGCCAGCCTCCGGCCCTGCGGCTCTTGCGGACGGTGAGTGTCGGGGCACGGCCCACCGAGGAGGCCGCAGCTCCGATTACGGCTGCGCGCAAGCTCTTCGAGCGGCTCAATGGCAGTTTGCACGCTGGCGAGATCGGCGTCGTGGAGCTGTCCGAAAGCTCCGCAGCGCAGGCGATCGCGTTCGCCCGTAGCCTTAAACTCGACCCTGCCCGCATAAATCCGGCGGGCGGTGCCATCGTTCGCGGCCATCCATTTGGAGCGTCCGGTGCCGTGCTGGTGGCGAGGCTTTATACCGACATGGTGCGCCGCAGTGGCGACAACCCCACCCGTTTCGGCCTTGCCGGGCAGGGCGCAATCGGCGGACTTGGCGTCGCGGTGCTGTTCGAGCGCGTATGACGCCAATGACCCCGGCTAACGCCGTCAGGGTTAACTCGTTCCCATGTTAAAAAAATTCGTCGCCAGATCGTGCATCGTGGCCAATTCGCATTAGATTGAGCACTGCGGCTTGGTCAGCGGTGCAGGCATTGATGGCCCGAGCGCAGCGCTGATCGTGCAAACCGCCGTTAGATTCGGCTGAAGAATGCCGTAATCTCGCGTTACTTCAGTGCCACGGTGTTGCTGATCGAGCCTTGCGGCAAGCGCCGAAGAGGGCAAGAGGCTGAACTTGCGCGACACACCAGCCGATGGAGCTGGTGCGTGCAGCGGGACGCAGCCTCGGGTCAAGGTGGCAGGCTGCACACGACTTGTGTGCACCACGCGTGTGCATGAGGGATGTGGATGTGCACGGCGCGTGCGCGTTTCGATGGTGCGGTGACCGCGTTGGAGAGTGATGCGGTCTGGGAGGCTGGTACATGGACTTCATGTCGTCCATCCGTGACTGGTTCGCCAATCTGAGCCCGGAAGCTTCAACGCAGCTTCTGAGCGCTCTGCTGTTCATGTCCTTCATTGGTGCTGTCGGTCTTTTCGTGCGCCGCATCTGGGCGCGCGCCGCCAACACCATCGAGGACACCATCTTCACCAACTGGCGCCTCGCGCTACTGGCCGCCACCGGCATCGTCCTGTCGCTCGCCTCGGGCTGGACGACGTGGGACGGCATGCGCAACTTCACCAACGAGCCAACGCTCTCGCTGATGATCACGTTCGGCATCCAGGGCGTCATGCTGATCGTCGCCTGGCTCATCGGCGAAAGTTTCGCCACCGGCATGAGCCTGCGCGCTTCGGGCGGAACAGGCGGCTGGGACCTGATTGTCACCGCCCTATTCTCCATCCTGGCGCTTGTCGCTGTGATGTTCTACTTCGGCCAAGGCGCCGGTGTGGATGGCGTGAGCCCCGCCAACTGGTTCGACTCGGAAACCGCGCACACCATCAAGAATTTCTCGCTGTTCGGCGCCGTCACCGCGCTCGTACTGGCTTTTATCATTGCCGCAACCAAGAGCGATGTCGGTGCCAGCTACGTGCAGTCCGCGCGCCTGATCATCAAGAATTCGATGTTGTGGCTGATGTTCCTGGCCTGCATGGCAACGTCAGTCTTCTTCTCGTTCGACTCGCTTTTTTCCACGATCTTCCCCGCTGACGAAAGAAAGCGCGCCGCCGAAATCCGCGCCACCAACGAGGTGGGCCGCATCGTCACCGACATTGGCGCGCACGCCACCAAGCGTCGTATCGAGGAGGCGCGGTCCCTGTTCCAGGCGCCGGCTTGGGCCGCCTATGAGCAGGAGCTCGACAAGGTGGCAGCGCTGGCGCGCGAGGCACCCGACAAGATCAGGGAGCAGATCACGCGGGAACTCGAACAGCAGAAGAGCCGCGTCGCCAAACTGGAGGAACAGCGCGCCACCGCGACCGGCGGCCAGGCCGGCCTGCAGACTCGCAAGCAACAGTTGACCGAGGAGCTTTCGCGCTTGCAGGCCGAGCGGCCGGAGGCGGTCGCTGCCTCCAACGAGCAGAAGGCGGTCGTCGCCGAGATCGAGAAGCGGCTCGATGAACAACGCACCAAGGTGCTGGCGGAAGAGAAGGGTGTCGAAGGCTCGGGCAAGGTCGGCCGCGGCCAGTTCTGGCGCGCCGCCAAGACCGACGAAGAAAAAGTCCGCGCCGAGTTGCAGATCGCCAACGAGCGCCTGCGCTCGCCGCAATCAAAGGTCGAGTCTATCGACAAGCGGCTGGCGCAGATCAAATCCGAGCTGGCACAGATCGACGGCGATCTCGCCAAGCTGAAGGGCGAAGCTGAGACCGCCGCGCAGATGATCTCCGTCGCCAAGGCGGGCAACGCGGCGGAGAACTCCGATCGCTTCGATCCCTCGGCCGGTGTCGCCTCTCTGGAGCGCGAGCGCCAGGCGTTCCGCCAGAAGCCGGACCGTACGGCGCTTGCCGCCATCCAGAGCCAATGCTCCGCGCTCGTCGGCGCCGCGACGAAGGTGGAAAGCCTGCGCGACGCGGCCGCCGCAATCGAATGCAATCCCAAGCAGGCGACCGAGGCGGCGGCGCGGGTGTTCGCACTGAACGACGGGCTCGATGCCTTCGCCAAGAACTGTGCCGGCGGCGACAAGCTGCCGACGGCGGGCGGCACCGATGCGTTGCTCGAGTTCGGTCGCCGTTGCCTGCAGGATTCCGGCCTCACCAGCGCCGACACGAGTGCACTCGGCGCCGCCTTGTCACGTGCCGACCTCAACCGCGACGACAAGGCCCATCGCTTCGTCGTCACATGGAATGCCTTCCAGGACGGCAACCGCCTCGCCTATCTGGCGCTGACCATCGCGATTGCCATCGACAGCCTGGTCTTCATGTCCGGTCTATTCGGCGCCAATGCGGTCCGCTCGCCGCTCTCGGACGTGCCCTCGCTCAAGGCACGTTCGGCACAGCAGCTTGAGGCGATCATCGAGAACGCGCTCCTGCCCGACACCTTCACCAATGCCGACGCTGTGTTGGCGGCGATGCAGCCAATCACCCCCATCGACGGGTTCACGCAGGAGGTGATCGTACCCATCGACGAAAGCATCAACCGCAACCGCGTGGTCAAAGTGCTGAATGCGGCGGCCACCATTGGCGCCGTGCACCGGGACGTCAACCGGCCCGAGCGTTATCTCATTCGTCCCGAGCTGTTCGAGTTCCTGTCGACGGTGGCGAAGCGCTCGTTCGAGAGCAACAAGGAAAACATCAAGCTCGCCGAGCTGAAACAGGTGGTGGCTGTCGCGCTTCAGCCCGACGTCGGTCGCAATGCCGATATCGTCCTCAACAACATGACTCCGATCAACGAGGCGCACGGCTTCTCGTCCCAGATCCGTCTTTCGGACGTTCCCGACGGGGAACTCAGCATCGTTCGCAAGGTGCTGAACGCGGGCGCGACGCTGCAATACGTGCAGCACGCAGAGAAGGACGCCGCGCGCGATCTCTATTTCGTGCATGGCCAGCTTTACAAGACAATCGCGCTGATCTCCGCCGCCAATCCGCGGCCGCTGCCGAGCCTTGCCGCCCCGCCAAACGCCGCTCCGGCGCTCGAAGGTCCGGCGAAAGGCCCCGTACACGGCGGCTCGCTGAATGCCGCGCCGCCACCGGTACCGCAGCGTCCCGACCGCGAGATGACACGCGTGCCCCAATCGACGAGGTCACCGCCGCGGCAGTTGACGCAAGCCGCACTGACCCAGCAGGAGTGGGAGCACTTGGAGGCGCTCTATGCGGACGAGCTGCTCGGCGCACTTGGCCTCAACAGACTGACGGTTGCGGAGCGTTTCACGGGCGAGGGAACACAAGAGGCCGCCATCAGCGTCTGGAAGGAATTGCAGCGCCAAGCCAACAGCAACGGCGAACTCGGCTATCTTTTGCGCAAGTTCCAGAACGATCAGGAAGGTGTGCTCGACGCCACCTATGTCTCTCTGAAGAGCGGCATGCAGGGCGACCAGCGCAAGATCAACGTCCTCGATGCCTGTGACCAGCACATCCGTGAGATATTGCCGGCGCTGATGCTGTTCCCGGAGACCGGTCTCGTGCGCTTCCTCATCGCCGAACTTGAGCAGGCTGCGGCTCCTGACGATGGCCAGCAGCCGCATGAGCATGTCCTCCTCGAGCAGCTTCGCCAGATCAGCGAGCTGATGAGCCACTCCGACCTGTCGGAGGTGGGCGACTGGAACCGGGTTCGCCGGATCCTTTCGCCTTCCAACATCACCGACCTGCCGCAGTTCATGAACCGGCGTCGGCTGGACGGGGGCAAGAGCTGAGCGAGGAGACCGACCGAGCCGCGGCGGCAGCTCCGCTGGACGTTACGGAATCGTTGGTACTCATGTCTGTCTGCGCAACCGTCCAGGCACAGTGGCTTTGCCGAAGCGCGGCTCTTTCATTGCCTTGCGGTGCCAAGCCCGCCTGCAATTGACGACCCTCGTCTGAGCCACTACACCCGGCCAGCATGGGTTGCGCGATCATGCAGCCTCACCAATCGCTGATCACTCAGTGTCTGCCGATCCCGTGGTCGTCCGCCGGGAGGTTCGCGAGGACGGGTCCGGCGGAGGGCAACCCGCCCACACCCGTCGTCGCCAGAGTCCCAAGGGACTTCGAGCCGATCGCCAGCGCCGTCCAACCTGTTTCTTCACCCGCGAGCGAAAGCCCATGCCGCAAACCCAGATCAAGCTCCACAAGGGCGACCTTCCCTCCGGTCTCGATTTCGGCGGGGCCGTCGCCGTCGACACCGAGACGCTCGGGCTGAAGCCGCATCGCGACCGCCTGTGTCTCGTCCAGCTCTCCGCCGGCGATGGCACTGCGCATCTGGTCCAGCTCGATGGCCGCGATTATCGGGCGCCCAACCTGAAGGCGCTGCTGACCGACCCGGCCGTGCTGAAGATCTTCCATTACGCCCGCTTTGACGTCGCCGTTCTCTCCCGCTACCTCGGCGTCGCTGTTGCCCCCCTCTATTGCACCAAGATCGCCTCAAAGCTCGTCCGCACCTACACCGATCGCCATGGATTGAAAGACCTTGTCTCCGAGATCCTCGGCATCGAGCTGTCCAAGCAGCAGCAAAGCTCAGACTGGGCCGCCACAAGCCTGTCCGACCAGCAGAAGGCCTATGCGGCGTCCGACGTCTTGCATCTGCACAAGCTCAGGGAGCGGCTCGACGAGATGCTCGACAGGGATGGTCGCCGGGCGCTTGCCGAAGCCGCCTTCGGCTTCCTGCCGACGCGCGCCGCGCTCGATCTCGCCGGCTTCGAAGAGACTGACATCTTCTCTCACTGATTCTCTTTTCTCGCCGGTTTTCCGGGCGCATTACGCGCGCTCCCGGAACAGGAGCTTCGGGTGCGCCAAGGTGTCGATCGCCCCGCGGAGACGTGTCGGACCAACCCGACTGGACCGAGCGGGTCCACCATTCTTGTGAATAAGCGCCCGGCAGAACGGAAATTGGCGGTTTGCGCCCTCCACCCGAGCCGCAATGTCACACCCGGATATCGACGTGTGCGTTTGCCGCCACAGCCATTGCAAGCGGTCCCAATATCTCCCAATTTGCGGAGGAGTTTAGGCCTTCACTGGCAGACCAACCTGGCGCGGCAAACCAGTCCCCATGGCGATTTCGACGGACCTCGACGGGCCTGACCGGCGCCGTGATCACGCCCGCCCACCCGGCGAGGGCGGCTCCGCGCGCGCCAACCGCATTCGCCGCGCGCAGCGCCACTCGCGGCTGGTACGCACCCTGCGCATGGTGCTGCCTGCAGCGGCGCTCGTCATCGCCGGCTATTACGCCGTCACGCTTCTTGGTGCATCCCGCGTCGCCAAGGATATCGCGCGTACCGCGATCCCCAAGATCCTGCCCGCCAACCTGACCATGAGCAATCCGCGCTATCGCGGCTTCACCAAGGACGGCGGAGAGTACGTGGTCGCCGCGCGGACCGCCAAGCCGGATCCCACCAACACGGACATTATCGGGCTTCAGACCGTCAGCGGGCAACTCACCCAGAAGAGCGGCTCCAAGCTCACGCTCGCGGCCGACACGGGCGCATTCAACAGCAAGACTGAGACGATCGACCTCGCTGACAACGTCAAGATTGAAAGCAGCGACGGCGGCTGGGCGCACCTCAAGGCGATGCGCGTGGAGACACGCACCGGCATCATCTCCAGCACCGACCCGGTGGAATTCGGCAACCCACAGGCCAAGGTCGCCGGAAGCAGCTTGAAGATTACACAGAAGACGAAAGAGCTGACCGTTGCCGGCAAGGTCACGGCCATCATCACTCCGCCCAAGGGTGCGGACACCAAAGTGGCCGTAGCGCCGGCCGCAAGCTCGGCGGCGGCTCCAGCAAACGGGGGGGACGCCAGCTCCGCAGCCGCAGCACCACCAACCGCCGCGCAGGATGGCGACAAGCAGCAGTCCAGCGCCGTTGCCCGCATTTTCACAGGCGGCAAGGGCCCCGTCGAGATCACGTCCGACCGTCTCGACATCGACGACGTGAAGAAGACCGCGATCTTCGTCGGCAACGTGACGGCAAAGCAAGGCGATGTAACACTGACGACGCCGGAGCTTAGAATTGCCTACGATGGTGCGCCCTCAGGCGGATTGACGGGCAGCGTGGGCGCGGGAGCGACCGCCACTGCAAGCGAGGCGCCCGACGCAACTCCTGCAACGCCTGCCAAGGGAACCGGCTCTGGCGGTGCGAAGATCACCTCGATCGTCGCCGCCAATCCGGTCGCCATCACCCAGGCGCCGGCGACACGGATGACCGCGACCAGTGCCGCCTTCGACGCCGCGACCCAGCGCGCAACGATGTCGGGCGGGGTCGCCATCACGCGCGCACCCGACACCCGCATCACCGGCGATACCGCAGGTTTCGACGATCCGGCCGGCCTAGCCTACATCGATGGCAACGTCGTGCTTTCTCAGGGCTCGGACCGGCGCGTGACCGGTCATCATGCCGAGTTCCACAATGTAGCGCAGACCGCGCTGATGACCGGCGACGTGGTGTTGACGCAGGGGCAGAACATCCTGCGCGGGCGTCGCCTGCTCGTCGATCAGAAGGCCGGCCGCAGCGAGCTTACCGCACCGCCGATGGGTGGTTCCGGACCGGGCCGCGTCGCCGCTCACTTCATCCGCACCGAGGCTGCCGGCAAGAAAGGCCAGGCGGCAGCGCCATCGGAAGGTGGCGGCGTGCTCGGCAGCTTCCGCGCGGATCCCGGAGCGCCGGTGGACGTGCTGGCCAATCAGCTCGAACTCATCGAAGCGCAGAACATCGCGATTTTCCGAGGCGATGTCGAAGCGCAGCAGGGTACCTTCCAATTCCGTACCACTGAACTCACCGCTGTCTATACGGGCTCTGCCGGCATCGGTCGCGTTGCCTCCGGCGCGCCAGATGCCGATGCCGCCGAGAAGGCCGCACAGCCGGCGGCCCGCCTCACTCACCTCAAGGCGCGCGGCAAAGTCATCATCACCTCACAGAACGGCCAGAAGGCTACGGGCGACTGGGCTGACTTCGATGTCGCTGCCAACACGGTCACCCTCGGTGGGACGGTCGTGCTGACCCAAGGCCGCAATGTCGTGAAAGGCACGCGTCTCGTAATCGACCTGGCCTCGGGCGAAAGCGTGATCAACACCGACAACTCGGCGGCACCCTCCGTCGCCGGCGAGCGACCCGGGACCGGCTGGCGAGCTTTTGAGAAACCCTCACGCCCCAGCGCCGTGTTCTTCCCGCAGGAACTGCGGGGCGGGGCGGAAAAAGCCAAGAAGTCTGTCAAGCCTGCGGCGGCGAGCAGTTGGCAATCTACGACCTCGCCTTCCGGCGACGGCAACTGATCAGGCGTCGGATTGCCGACCCGCCGGCCTGAATTTCGCCGCCACGTCCAGGCAATGAATGCGGCGTTATAGCGGATCTGCGGGGGTGGCAATCCCCTCAAAGACATGATGAATGCCGGCCGCAATGGTATAAGCTTGCTCCTAGGGACAGGCTGCGGCCTTGATTGCCGATGAGCCTGTGAGCCCGGCTGGCCGAGGATGGCTCCCGAACAGCAGCTGCGTCCGCCCAGCGCGTCGGCCGGATCACCCTCTTGGGCCGGCCCGCACGAGGCAGCGACCGAACCGGAAGGCAACGTGCTCAAGAAGCTGTTTCAGAAACCTGCAGGCTCGGCAGGGGCACGCCCCGGCGAGGCGCCAGTGCGGCCGCAGGGCCAGCCGCCCCACGGCGGTCCCGGTGGCGCGTGGTATGGCGACGCCTACCCGGACGACAGCTACCCACCGCCGGAGGCCGACGAGGCCGCCTATCGTTCAGAGGCCTACTCCGAAGGGGGCTACCCGGCACCACATTATGGCTATCCGCCACCCGCACACGCCCCGGGCACGCCCTCCCAAGAGGAGTTCTACGACGACGCCACCGACGGTCCGGGCTATCTCTCGATCCACGGTGTCAAGAAGGCCTACAAGAAGCGCACCGTCGTGCGGGGCGTCAGCCTTTCCGTCGGCCGTGGAGAATCGATCGGCCTGCTCGGCCCGAACGGCGCCGGCAAGACGACTGTGTTCTACATGATCACGGGCCTTGTTCCGGCCGACGATGGAACCATCACGCTCGACGGCGTCGACGTTACGCGGATGCCGATGTACCAGCGCGCACGCCTGGGGATTGGCTATTTGCCGCAGGAAGCGTCGATCTTCCGTGGCCTCACCGTCGAGCAGAACATCATGTCCGTGCTCGAGATCGCGGAGCCTGACCGCCGCAAGCGCAAGGAAAAGCTGGAGAGCCTGCTGGAGGAGTTCCAAATCACGCGGCTGCGCAAATCCCCGTCCATTGCGCTGTCGGGCGGTGAGCGCCGGCGCTGCGAGATCGCCCGAGCCCTCGCCTCCAACCCCTCGTTCATGCTCCTCGACGAGCCATTCGCGGGCATCGATCCGATCGCCGTCGGCGATATCCAGCAACTCGTCCGCCACTTGACCGACCGCGGGATCGGCGTTCTCATCACCGATCACAACGTCCGGGAAACCCTGGCGCTCATCGACCGGGCCTATATCATTTACGACGGTCAGGTTCTGACACATGGTAACCCACGGGAAATCATAGCCAACGAAGACGTCCGCCGAGTCTATCTGGGGGACATGTTCGTTAACGAGCGTTGATTATAAAAGCCCTCTGACGTGCAGCGGCGCAAAGGCCCAGAGGATGGCACTCACAACCAAGCTTGAGTTGAGACAGAGCCAGCAGTTGGTGATGACACCCCAACTGCAGCAGGCTATCCGCCTGCTCCAGCTTTCCAACCTCGAGCTGTCCCAGTTCGTCGAGACCGAACTTGAGCGCAATCCGCTGCTCGAGCGGGCCGAGAACGAAGGACCGAGCGACGACCCCGGCGAGCCGTCGCGCAACGATAGCCCGGGCGGCGAGGCGCCTGAAATCGAAGCAAGCGCCACCTCCGACTCGGGTTCCGGGGATATGGATGGGTATGGCTCCGCCAATGATGGGGGCGAGCAGGGTAGCGATGAGGCGTGGCTGGACATGGCCAAGACCTCGCCGGATCCCGAAAGCGCCTTCGATACCGAATACGACAACGTCTATCCGGACACCGCCGGATCGGACCTCGGCAACTGGGCGAGCGTTCGCACGCGGGATCACAGCTTCGGCGACGAGGACTCCAGTCTGGAATCCTTCGTCTCCGCCGACCTTTCTCTGAAGGACCATCTGTCCGCCCAGATCCCGCTCGTGCTGCAGACGCCCGCCGAGCGGCTCGTCGGCCAGTACATGGTCGATCTGGTGGATGAGTCTGGCTACATCTCTTCCGATCTCGATCAGCTCGCCGAGCGCCTGGGTGCCAGCGAGGCCATGATCACGGACGTGCTCGCCAAGCTGCAGACGCTCGATCCGCCAGGCGTCTTCGCCCGTTCGCTCAAGGAGTGCCTAGCGCTACAGCTCAAGGAGCAGAACCGCTACGATCCTCTGATCGCCAAGCTGCTCGACAACCTGCATCTGCTCGCCAAGCGCGATCTCGCTGGGTTGCGTCGCGCGGTAGACGTCGACATGGACGAACTCACCGACATGATCCAGGAGATCAAGGGGCTCAACCCCAAGCCGGGGCTCGGTTTCGGATCCGTCCAGGTGCAGCCTGTCGTCCCGGATGTCTTCGTGCGTCCGGCCCAGGACGGCAGCTGGCACGTGGAACTCAACTCCGAGACGCTGCCCCGCGTGCTTGTCAACCGCTCCTATTACACGCGGGTCTCAGGCAAGACCGCCTCCGACAAGGACAAGGGTTATCTGCTGGAATGCCTGCAAACGGCGAACTGGCTGGTCAAAAGCCTCGACCAGCGCGCCCGCACCATCCTGCGCGTTGCAGAAGAAATTGTGCGCCAGCAGGACAGCTTCTTCACGCACGGTGTGCAGCACCTGCGGCCGCTCAACCTGAAGACGGTCGCCGATGCGATCCACATGCACGAATCGACTGTGTCGCGCGTAACCTCCAACAAGTATCTCGCGTGTACGCGCGGGATCTTCGAGCTGAAGTATTTCTTCACCTCCGCCATCGCCAACGCCGACGATGGAGAAGCGCACTCGTCCGAGGCGGTGCGCTTCCGCATCAAGCAGCTCATCGATGCGGAGACGGCATGCTCGATCCTGTCAGACGACAAGATCGTCGAGCGGCTGAAGACCGATGGCATCGATATCGCACGGCGAACGGTCGCCAAGTACCGCGAGGCAATGCGCATTCCGTCGTCGGTGCAGCGGCGGCGCGACAAGGAAATGTACGAGCGCCTGGGGCGCGTGTGAGGCGTTAGACAAGGGGGCGCGGTGCCAAGTTTACGCACGGCCTTGCAAAACCTTTTCGACGGCAAGGATTTGACACTGGACCGCAGCGCGATCTACCGTCTTCAATATGCAAACGTGCAGCCTCAGGCGTCCAGGTTGCTGGCCAGGACCAGAGCCGACAGGAGCGCGCTGTGCACATTCCAGCCCTCGTCAGAGTCGGGCCAGTCTCGATCGGACCCGAGGTTGCGTCTCCCGGACGCCTTCCTCCGGGATCGGAGCTCCAACCTCTAGGAGATCTTCGACGAAGTAAAAATCCCCAAATCCGAAATGTAATAACACACGCGCAGGTCGAAATATGACAATCCAAGTCACCGGCAAGAATGTTGACGCAGGCGAAGCTTACAAGACCTATATTCTCGACAAGATTTCCACAGTTCTCGAAAAGTACATCGGCCCCGAAATCTCAGGTCATGTTCGCCTGGAGAAGGACAAGATCGGATTCCGCACGAACTGCTCGATCCGGTTGCGGACCGGCCTGCAGGTCGAGGCGCATGGCGAAGGGACGGACGCCTACATCAGCGCCGATTCGGCGATCGAGCGCCTGGAAAAGCGGATCCGCCGCTACAAGCGCCGCCTGAAAAACCATCATAACGGCCGCGATCAAGAGGTTTTCGGCACGGAACTCCCGCCGGCACGCGACTATACGGTCAAGATCGCCGAGGAAGAGGACGATCCCGAGCGGCCGACCGAACACCCCATGATCATCGCCGAGGCAGAGCGTGGAATCCGCGAATTGACGGTCAGCGCCGCCGTCATGCAGCTGGATTTGTCTGAAAATCAGTTCCTCGTCTTCAGAAATGCTGCACACGGCGGCCTGAATGTGGTGTATAGACGCCGCGACGGAAACATCGGATGGATCGATCCTGCAGGGCAGGCGGCCGAGCTGGCCGCGGGTGCAGGCTGATACGGACCCGAAGGAAAAGCGGGCGGGTGCCCGACAAATTGCCGCAAGTTTGGCATGTTTCTTGAGTTTACATCCGCTTGGATCGGACGCACACGACGGGGTGCGCCGATCCCACAGCACGCCGGGCGAGGAGAGCCAGCCCGGCGGTGATTGTTGGTTACGTCTGTTAAGACCGGGCTGCCGTGTCGCGCAGGGTTGATCGCGGCATGGATGGCCAGGCCGATATGCCGACTGTCCGTTTGACGGCCGGCTAGTGCGCACAACCCGATTGGATTGCGGGTTGGAAACAAGAGGGCAAGAAGCCGACAGATTCACAAATACGGTGGCGCGCGGCACGCGAGTTGAGCGCCGTCTCTTTGCTGAATCGAAGAAGGTGGGATGCATAAAAATGGATCTTGGTGATCTCCTGGCGCCCGACGGGGTCATTGCCTCACTGAAGGCCAAGAGCAAGAAGCAAGCGCTTCAAGAACTCGCCCAGCGTGCCGCTGAAATCAGCGGCATCGAGCAGCGCGAGATCTTTGATGCTCTGTTGCAGCGTGAGCGGTTGGGTTCGACCGGCTTCGGCCGCGGCATCGCCATCCCGCACGTCAAATTCCGCTCATTGAAGGCGATCATCTGCGTCTTCGCCCGGATCGAGACTCCAATCGACTTCGAGTCACCCGACAACGAGCCTGTTGATCTCGTCTTCCTGCTGCTCGCGCCTGAGCATGCATCGGGCGATCACTTGAAAGCGCTGGCGCGCATCTCACGCCTCGTGCGCGATCCTCAGATGCTGGAGCGGCTGCGTACCGCGCCGGACGCCAAATCCTTGCGCGAGGTTTTGACCTCGCCCGCGACCTCACATGCTGCTTGAAGCGGCGGGCCCGATGCGCGCCTGATCTGAATTGAAGATCGGCATTTGCGGGGCGCCCGCGGCTGCTTCAGCCGATGGGGCGTTTCAGCCGGCCGACACGGGAGCATGGCCCAGCGCCAATAGGGCCACCAAGGCAAGCCCTCCGACAACGATGCGCCACCAGCCAAACAGCGCATAGCCGTGGCGGCTGACGAATGCGAGCAAGTAGCGCACGACGAACACGCCGCTGATAAAAGCTGTGACGAACCCCAGAGCGATGCTGGTGACATCGTCGTGCTGAATAATCGACCAGTTCTTGTAGAGGTCGAAGGCAAATGCACCGGCCATGGTCGGCATGGCCAGGAAGAACGAGAACTCCGCAGCCGACCGCTTGTCCGCGCCGAGCAACATCGCGCCGACGATCGTCGAGCCCGAACGAGAAACGCCGGGAATCATCGCCAGGCATTGGAAGAGCCCAATCTTGAAGGCGAGTGCGGGCGGGAAATCCATCGCTTCGTGATAGACGGGCTGCAGCGGCAACCGGTCAACCACAAGCAATATGACGCCACCGATGATCAGCATGACACAAATGAGCATCGGCGTGGCGAACAGCACACTCTTGATGAAGTGGTGCCCGGCGGCACCGATGACAGCCGCAGGCAGAAACGCGATCAGTACTCCAGCGACGAAACGCTGCGTTCGTCGGTCATGCGGCAGCTTCAACACCATCTCGAGCAACCGTGCGGCGTAGACCGATAGAATTGCCAGGATGGCGCCAAGTTGGATCAACACCTCGAATGTCTTGCCGGGCGACTCGAAACCCAGGAAATGCCCTGCCAGCAGAACGTGTCCCGTAGAGGAAACCGGTATGAATTCCGTCAGCCCTTCCAGCAGACCGAGCAGAATGACTTGCCAGACGGGCATATTCTATTCGCCTTTCCCGTTCGCTGCGCCGGGCGAACGACGGGTGCAGGCTGTGACCTCAGCCAACGCCCCCCGCGTGCCAATCCCATTACTGTCCCCCAAAAACGGCCGCACTATATCGCGCACGTGATAACGGGAGATGACGATCCATTTGCCGCATCCAAACGCTGCCGCGTGTTAGGCTCAGAGTGAGGCTTGACGAAGCCGCGCCTCCGGCCGAGCTAGAGCGCATCCACTTTTCACGGAGTCGCTGCCGCGATCTATCCATTTGTCTGGAGCATGATTTTCACGCTGAACCGCTAGGGTCCGGACCCTAGGCACTTCGGCTGAACATGATCTGATGCCACAATGCTCTGACATCGAACCGAATGCGGTTTCGTCGATGGTGCGGTTAGAGTTCGAGGACAAGTCTGATGTGAGGCATGTGTGGCTGATGCCGTGAACCAAAATGGTTGCCGTACAGGTCCACAGTCGTTGATCGAGAAGGAGAAACCTCGCGGCGCTCACCCTCCCGCCCGCCCCCGTTGCACCAACGCACTTTCGGAAAATTCTTCAACACCAAGCCGACAGCCATGCACAAGCTGACGCACTTCAGGCTCTGCCCGCATTCGCGTTCGATCCGCATTCTGCTGACCGAACTGGGCATTGGCTTCTCTTTCACCGAGGAACGCCCGTGGGAGTACCGCCAAGAGCTCTTGGCCATGAACCCCGCCGGAGAACTGCCAGTTCTGCAATTGCAGGGCGGCACAGTGCTATGTGGCAGCTACGCCATCTCCGAATACCTCGCAGAGGACCAGCCTGTCGCCGCCCGCGACCGATATCCGCTGCCGATCTTTCCCGGCAGCCGTACCGATCGTGCCGAAGCCCGCCGGCTCGTCGACTGGTTTCACGGCAAGCTCAACCGCGAAGTGACGAGGGAGATTCTGGAGGAGCGCGTCTACCGCGCCTATCGTCAGAGCGCCGATGGTGCCCCGGATGCCGCCATCCTGCGGGCGATCCGTGCCAATGTGCGCTATCATATGAGTTATATTGCCTATTTGGCGGATCAACGGAGCTGGCTGGCCGGCGATGAGATGAGTTTCGCCGACATCGCCGCGGCAGCACATCTATCCTGCCTCGACTACCTGGGTGAAGTTCCTTGGGACGACTACGAGCCGGCGCGGATCTGGTACATGCGGATGAAGTCACGTCCAGCGTTCCGTCCGCTACTCGCCGATCGCATCTCCGGCGTCGCGGCGCCACGTCACTATGCCGACCTCGACTTCTGACCACGCGCGCGCTGGACATGCGGCCATGAGCGCACAGGCCGGCTTCATCGCTGAACGTCTTGTGCGTTGGGCGGACGAACTTGGCTTCGATGCCGTGGGCATCACAACGCCCGAAGCGTTCAGAGCCCTGCCCTACGATGCACCGTCAGCCCTCGACCGGTACATCGCCGCCGGCCACCATGGCGATATGGCCTGGATGGAATTGCATCGTGAACGCAGGCGCGACCCAGGGACGCTGTGGCCCGAGACGCGTAGCATCATCGTGGCTGCGGCGAGCTATGCTCCCGAAGCGGATCCGCTGGCAATTCTTCACGAACCGCATCGCGCCGCGCTCTCCGTCTATGCGCGCGGCAAGGACTATCACGACATTCTCAAGTCCCGCCTCAAACAGCTCGCTCGCCGCATCGCTGCGGAAACCGATGCAGACGTGAAGGTGTTCGTCGACACCGCGCCGTTGATGGAAAAGCCGCTCGCCGCCGCCGCTGGTATCGGTTGGCAGGGCAAGCATACCAACCTCGTCT
The DNA here is from genome assembly GCA_020638035.1 of Hyphomicrobiaceae bacterium. Classification (GTDB taxonomy): domain Bacteria; phylum Pseudomonadota; class Alphaproteobacteria; order Rhizobiales; family Hyphomicrobiaceae; genus JAEUMD01. The sequence continues at coordinate 2,801 of JACKJI010000015.1, read as the reverse complement.
CTCGCACGCACGGCTCGTGGCTGTTTCTGGGCGCTATCCTCACCACAGCGCTGCTACCCGAGACCCGCAGCCGCGGCGACCACTGCGGCAGCTGCACGCGATGCCTCGACATCTGCCCGACCCGCGCCTTCCCGGCGCCCTACACGCTCGATGCACGCCGTTGCATTGCTTACCTCACCATCGAACACCAAGGCCATATTCCGCGCGAGTTCAGAGAGCCCATCGGCAATCGCGTGTTCGGCTGCGACGACTGCCTTGCCGTCTGCCCATGGAACAAGTTTGCTGTCGCCTCACGGGAGGCCCGCTTTGGTGCTCGTCCCGAAACCGACAATCCACCGCTCGCCGAGCTGCTCACGCTCGACGACGCTGCGTTCCGCACGCGCTTCGCCGGCACGCCGATCAAGCGCACCGGCCGCGACCGCTTCATGCGCAACGTCCTCATTGCGGCAGGCAACACGCGCGATCCGGCCTTGACGTCCCTGATCGCGCAATGCCTGACTGATGCTTCACCGCTCGTGCGTGCGATGGCTGTGTGGGCGCTAGCACGTGTCGCACCGGCCGATACCCTGCGCGCGGAGGCAAACACGCAAGCAAGATACGAGACGGACGCGCAGGTGCGCGCGGAATGGGACTTCGAACTCACGTGTGCACAGGGTTTGAGCGACTCCAAATCGGCGATTGGATGATGATAACGTGGGCGACGACGACAAGGTCATCACAGACATGACTACACCCGCTACGACTGCTGGCACTTCGACCGGGCGGAATGGATGTCTGTTCTGCTTCGGCCTCGGCTTTACCGCACGCCATCTGATCCGCCGGCTCGACACCGCGCACTGGCGGATTGCCGGGACAGTGCGCGAAAAAAGCGCCGCAGAGCGCTGGCACGCCACGGGTGTCGATGCCTACATCTTCGACGGCTCCAGTTGCACTCCGGGCATCGCCGAGACCTTGGCAGAGGCAACCCACATCCTCGTCTCGGCTCCTCCCGGACCCGAGGGTGATCCAGTGCTGGCGCACTATCACGACGTGTTCGCCAATGCTGTGCACCTGCGATGGATCGGCTATCTCTCCACGGTAGGTGTCTACGGGGAGCATCATGGCGGCTGGGTCGACGAGGCAACGCCCGCAGCGCCGGCGTCGCGACGCTCCCAGTTGCGGCGCGCCGCCGAGGAGGACTGGGAACGGCTCGGCTCCAATTCGGGCAAGCGCGTCGTAATCTTCCGATTGGCCGGGATCTATGGACCGGGCCGCAGCGCCATCGACAATGTTCGCAGCGGCCGCGCCCGCCGCATTATCAAGCCGGGCCAACGCTTCAACCGCATCCACGTCGACGACATCGCCACCGCCCTTCTTGCATCCATGTCAGGCCGCGGCAGCGCGCCTGTGTTGAATATCACCGATGACCTGCCTGCGCCGCCGCAGGACGTGATCGCCCACGCGGCCGAGCTTCTTGGACTGCCCTTACCGCCCGCAGTCGCCTTTGAGGATGCCGACCTGTCGCCGATGGCGCGCTCGTTCTATGGCGAGAACAAGCAGGTGCGAAATGATCTGATGAAACGGGACCTTGGGATCGAGCTGCGCAACCCAACGTATCGGGAAGGACTTGCGGCAATCCTCGCCGCTGAGCGGAGCTGATCGACGCGCAGCACAGCGTGTTGTCTCTACTCGCATCGATCCATCGTGACGGCACTTGGCATCGCGATTCTCGCTGCGATTGTCGATGCGCATGCACCTCGTCTCGTTGGATGAGATGCAAGAGCAGCGGCGCACCACCGTTGTCGCCTCAGGCCAAGTCCATTCGCCATCGTTCAGCCGCCGTTCAACTCAAGTCCGCTTTGTTGCCGGAATTGTGTTCGAATGTTTCAGCGTGATTGCCTGCACACTAGGCCGAACGGTGCCGGTGCGATCACTGGGGATGGAGGCGAGACATGACGGCGAAACGGTGCGCAACCGAAGATCCGCGCATCCCGATGTTGCGGGCACGAAACTCTCACGCACGTCTCATCGCATGCGCTAGCGCGTTGGGCGTGATGACCGTTTTCTCACTTGCAACATCCGCGGCCGCTGACGATCCGCGCAATCCCGCACATGAACTGGCCGAACGCTTTGCCCGCCAGGGCAAGCCCAGCACCAGCGATAAACCACGGCCCGTTGACGCGGCAAAAGCAGAGGCAGAGCGCCAAGCCGTGGAGCAGCAGCGTGCCTATGAGGAAGAGATGCTGGCCCGCGCCCGTGCCGAGGCGGAGGCCCGTTTGAAGGCGGATATGGACCGCGAGCAGGACGCGGCGCGCGAGCGCGCTGCCGCCGAGGCACGCGCCCGGCAGACAGAGGAACGGACACGTCAGGCGGAAGCCGAAGCCGCCGCACAGCGCCGCGCAATCGAGGCAGAGGCTGAACGTGCTCGTGAAGCTGACAACGCACGGGCCGAAGCGGAGGCGCGCGCGCGCGCCGAGGCCGAGCGATTGGCCCGAGCGCGTGAGCAAGAGACGAGAAACCTCGCCGAACGTCTGCGTGCGGCACGGCGTGCCCGCGAGGAGGCGCGCGCGCGCGCTGCTGCCGAAGTGGCAGCAAAGGCCGACATGGAAGCGCGGCAGGCACGCGCGCGAGCGGTTCTCCGCCAGCGCACACAAGGACTCTTCGACAGACTCGCCAGCTTGAGGTCCGAGCGCGAGCGCCGGTCCGCCGAACTTTCTCACCCTGCAAAAATGGGCGCCCCCATCACGACCGCCTCTACCGGCCGCCAGCCAGTTGCGCCCGTGGAAGTGCCGGACGTCGCTGCGTCAGGCGTCGCCAATGCT
>JACKJI010000014.1 GCA_020638035.1 Hyphomicrobiaceae bacterium | reverse complement strand
CCCGGCGTCCGCCTGGGTGATGCAGCCGTCAGGAGGGGCGAACGGTGAATTCCGCTCTGATGTGGATTGGCGGGCTGCTGGCAGCTCTACTGGCTGCGCTTTTCGCAGTGCCCTATTTCGTTGATTGGAACGGCTATCGCGGATTCATCGAGGAGGAGGCGACACGCGTCCTCGGGCGCGAGGTGCGGGTCGGCGGCAAGATCAACGTGAGGCTGCTGCCGACGCCTTATCTGAGCTTCGAGAAATTGCGCATTGCCGATACAAGACTCGGCGCAACCGAGCCCCTGTTCCGAGCAGAAACGTTCACGCTCTGGCTCTCCGTGCCACCGCTCCTGCAAGGCAACCTGGAGGCACGGCATGTGGCGATCGGCCAGCCGGTGGTGACGCTGGCGGTCGACAAGACTGGGGCTGGAAACTGGACCACACTTGGAATCCGCCCAGGTACGCTACCATTCGTGCCGCACAACGTTGCTCTGCAGGCGGTCGACATCACCGATGGAACACTGGTGCTGCAGCATCCGCGGGCGGGCGAGGTCGGCCGGCTGTCCGGAATCAGCGGCGTCGTCTCCGCTGAGGCGCTCGATGGTCCCTTCAAGTATGCGGGCGACATCCAGATGACGGATGGGGTGCGCGAGGTGCGCATCGTTACGGCCAAGGCAGATGCTGATGGAACCATCCGGTTCAAGGCGACGGCATCGCCGAAACAGGCGGTTGGCGCCGCCTACAAACTCGATGGCAGCCTGTTGGGAGTGGCGGGCAAACCGGAAATCTCCGGCGCCCTCAACGTGACACTGCCGTTGCCGGAGCTACCGGCGGCACCCGCGCAGGCAAATGCCGCGGGCTCGGGCCCATTGCCCCACAAAGGCAATGGTGGCCCAGCGACCAATGCCAATCCGAACGCTTCCGTATTCGCCGAACTCAAGGGGCGCCTCCACGCCGATCCTGACCAGCTTGAGCTGAAGGAGGTGACGGCAAGCATCGAGAATGTCGGGCAGCCGCAGTTGATCACCGGCGGGCTGACGCTGGAGTGGGGGCGGCAGAGACGGCTCGGATTTACGTTCGGGTCGCGCTGGCTCGATCTCGATCGCCTGTCGGGGGCAACCGGAAGAGCCTCTCCGGTCGGCACAGTTACGGCTCTGTTCAAGGGGCTTGCCGGCGCACTCCCCGAGCTGGCGTCGACGCAAGGAACTCTGGCGATCGACCAGCTGACCCTCGGTGGCGCTCCATTGGCCAAGCTCGATCTTGCGATGTCCCGGGAAGGTGCGGGCGAATTGCGCATCGAGCGGCTGATGGCCGAGTTGCCGGCTGGGGCGCGCGTGGCACTCGATGGCGCCATGCGGTCGTCCGGCGACAGCAGCGAACTCGATGGTACGGTCACACTCGCTGGACCGAGCCTGTCGCGACTCGCCGCCTGGGCCATGCCGGATGAAGCGCGACACGCGGTGCCCGATGGCAGCTTCACGCTCGACAGCAAAGTGACGTTGGGGCCGGAGCGCATCACACTGGCGGGCGCCACGGGCACACTTTCCAATCACGCATTGAAAGGCGCACTGACGGTTGCGGAAGGTGGCGCGCTCGATCTGGAGCTGACGGCGGAAACCTTCGAAAGCGACTGGCTGTGGCAAGGCGGGCTGAAGCGCAGCGCCGTCATGGCGTGGATTGAGCGTATTGCCGGGGGCGCTCAGCAGCCACCTGCCAAGGAAGTCGTGAAGGGCGCGCCCGGTAAGGGCGGTGGTGCTGCGCCGACGCGGCCGGTCAGGCTGCGGCTCATCGCCAGCGATTTGCACGGACCCGACCGTTCGGTCCGCGATCTTGTTGCGGACGTGTCCTTGGCCGACGGCAAGCTGCAAATCGGCCGCATGGCATTCCGCGCCGGGGACGGACTGGATGTCGACCTCAGCGGCACACTGAATATCGGCGGAAACGCTGCGAGCAAGGACGGCAAGCTGGCCGGCGTGATCAAGGGTACGGTCCGCGCCGAGGATACGACCGCCGCTCAGACGGCACTGGCCATATTCGAATTGGCGGAAGGTGCGCGCACCGGCCAGATGGCTCAGATGGTGCCGCTACGGCTGGCAGGCGAGGTGTCGCTCGGGCAACGCGGAACGAGCACTGTCGATCTGAATGCGGACGGCACGGCGATCGGCGGGCGCATGACCGTGCGCCTCAGTCTCGATCGGGGGCTGGACCCGGACTGGCGGCAGGCGTCGGCCGAGCTGACGCTTGCCGGCGAGGATACAGCGGCGGTGCCGCTGATGACCGTGTTGTTTGCGCGGACCATTGGCGATAGCCGAACAGCCGGACAGTCGATGCGCGCCAACACTGCAATAAAGGCGGTCGGGATTCCGGCCGACGGGATGGTCACCGATGCCGCGCTGTCGCGGGACGGACTGAGCCTGGCCTATAATGGTCGCGTTACCGTCGATGCGGACGGCGTACCGTCTCTGGCGGGTACTCTTGAGGTCGCAGCCGATCGGCTTGGCGACGTGCTTGCTCTGACGGGAACACCACTGCTCGGTAGCGGCGAAAACCCGGTGACAGGAACGGTGGGTCTCAGCTTCGAGGACGATGGGCGCACCAAGCTGACACCGAGCGGGCTGACGGTTGCGGGCGCCGAGGTGAGCGGAATGCTGCGTGTACGCCGGCTCGAAGGCGGCCGACTCGGGGTCGATGGTGAGTTGGATGTGAACCGCGCCAGCGTTCCAGGTCTGATGTCGGGCCTCGTGCAAGGCGTGCCGCTGCCAGTGCCTGTCGCCGCAACCGACATCGCCGCCGAATCTGCACCGAGCCTGTGGAGCGACCAGTCGTTCGCGGCCTCGGCCTTCGATCAACTCGAGGGCAAGGTGACGGTGCGGTTGAAGCACCTGGGGCTGTCACCCGGCATAGGCCTTGATGCGGCGCGGCTGGGGCTGGCGTTCGCTCCCGGGCAGGTCGACGTGGAGCTTGCCGACGACGGGGTCCTCGGCGGCCGCCTCGGAGGCACTCTGGCGCTTGCAAGGGCCGCGGCGGGCGTGCGGATGAAGGGCCAGTTGGAACTCGAGGGCGTCGAGCTTCAGCGGCTTGCGCAGGCGACAGGCAGCGGCAGGAAAGCCGGTGGTCGCGCCGCAGCGAGCGTCGCCTTCGCCGGGCAGGCGCTGAACCCGCGCTCGCTGGTCACGTCGTTGCGCGGCAGCGGCAGGCTGACGTTCAGCGACGCTTTCCTTCAGGGCATGACTCCGGAGGGTGTGGCGCAAGTCGTTGCGGGTGTTTATGCAAAAGAGATCGATACCGACGGCGAGGCACTGCAATCGGAAGTCCTCAATCGGTTGGGTGCCGGGCAGCTTGATATCGGTGGCCGAGACGTCGGGCTCGAGGTCGTCGATGGCACCTTGCGCGTGGCCCGCTTCGCAACGGCAGCGCCGTCAGGAGAGGTCGAGACGCTGGTTACAGTCGATCTGGTGACGGTACAGGCAGAGACCGAATGGCGCCTCAAGGCGAAGAGCGCAAAGGACAGTAAGCCGGACTGGCCACCTGTCACCGTCTACTATTCTGGACCGGTTGGTGGCGTGGCGACGATCGAGCCACGCGTCGCCCTGGGTGGGTTCGAGCGTGAACTCGTCGTGCGGCGCATGGAATATGAGGTCGAGGAACTCGAGCGGCTGCGCAAGCTCGACGAGGAGAGGGCGCGGCAGGAACGCGAACGGCGCAAGGCGCTTGCGGAGGCCGCACGACTCGAACGGGAACGGCAAAAGGCGATTGAGGAAGAGCGCCTGCGCCAATTGCAGGAGGAGCAAAGGCGGAGCGTGCAGCCCGCGCCTGCCCCTGTTCCCGCTCCGCGCAGTGACGTGCCGGCCCTGGCACCTCCGGCGGCAGCGCTGGCACCTGCCGCACCCGCCAGTCAGTCGGTACAAAAGGAACAGCTTCCCGCGATCGCCCCCGCGAGCCCTGCGATGCTACCGGCCGATGCGGCGTTGCTGCCGAGTGCGGCAACGGGAGAGGCGGGCACGGCAGGTGCGGGGCATGATGGAGCCCCACCGGCCGGTACGGGCGGCTTACCTGGCGATGTTGCGACGCAACCAGAATATGAGGCCGGTGGCGCATCTGCGGCGTCGAACCAGCCCCGTCCAAAGCCGCGCGCCAAACCCCCGCCAAGCGCATCCGACACGCTGATGCGCTCCCTCAATCCTGGCTTCAACTGAGACGGCCTGGAACATGTTGAGCTGGCATGAGCAGCGGTTTAGCCTCAGACACCTGCCTCAAACAAAAGCATGAAGCGCGGTTGCGATTTCACGAAGAGTGATCGCGCTCGTGGGCGGAAGATCGGGACGTGAACCAGGCGCTTGAACGAACAGATAGAGCAGCTCACCACGGACTGAGGAAATACCGCCAAGACAGATCCTATTCTGCCGTGCGCTGCAGCATCGCTCGCCGACTGCAGTTCATTGAGTTCAAGTCTCCGTTCCCGGTTGCGCGGATTGGCAGTCTCGCAACCGGGCTTGCAACGCGTGAAGCACGTGCAACCGAACTGCGGTTGAAAGCCCGGTGTCGCCTCGGCCCTCGTCGATTTCAGCGACAAGTGCGGCAAGCGGAATGGCACGGTGGCTGGCGATTTCGCGCAGGGCTTGCCAGAACGGCGCCTCCAGCGAGATCGAGGTGCGGTGTCCCCTGATGGAAAAGGATCGCTTTTGCGGTCGCACGTCAGGGCTCCTCACCGGGCCGATCCGCAGGAGCCGAACCGGCCGTCAGACCTTCCGCGGCGTCACATCGATGCTGATCAAGGCGATGCTGATCGTGGGCGCGCGTCGCGCGGTTCCGCTCGCTCTCCATCTTCAACCGGTCGGCCCGCCTAGTACCGAAGAGGGCGCGGTTCGCGTTGGCCTTATCCTCCTTTTCGCGCCTTGCCTTGGCCTTGCGAGCGCGACGCAGGTTGATGATCTCGGCGCTCATGGATTTTGGCCCCTTCGGGTGTTCCGCATCGGTGCGGCTGGAAACATGTCGTCAACCGTTGTGGTGATAGCCTCTAAAAAGGGAACGCGCGAGCCATTCCGGTTGTCCGCATGACATGTGCCGGCCCGTTCCTTTGGGAACAGCGTCGCCAGACTTGGCGGCGTAGGTTTGCGTCATGCACCAACCAATGGAGACCGCCATGCCCCGGAACTTCAGCATTTCGTCGACGTCCTTCGTGAAGTCCGCCTCACTCGCACTCGGTGTCGCCGCCGTCGCGCTGACGGGCCAGGCTGGCAACGCGTCAGCCGTGTCGCTCGCTGTAAAGCGTGCCTGCATGAGCGACTACTTTTCATATTGCAGCCAGCATGCTGTGGGCAGCCCCGGCCTGCGCAGCTGCATGCGCGCCGCCGGGCCACGCCTGTCGAGGGGCTGCATCAATGCCTTGGTCAATGCCGGAGAGGTCTCGCAGACGGAGGTGGCGCGCAAGGCAGCTTCGCGCTGAGCCCAACGCGGCTTCAACGGGCATTCGGTTCATTACAGGCACCTGCGGTACACGCGGGTGCCTGTTTCGTTTTGAAGGCTTGCGTTGACGACTTCTTCACCATCCGTTTCACGTCGCCTTTACCCCGATAGGATAGGGTGCTGGCACGTTTTCTCGGATCGCAGCAGCTGCGGTCCGTCGTGCCGTATGTGCCTCACCAGGAGTTTGTTCATGAGCGTTGTCCACGCCAACAAGACCCCCGGCCCCTTTTCGGGTTGGACGGAACTGCCCCGAAAGATCGTTGTCCTGGAGGTCTTCGAGCGGTTGATCCTGTTCTCTCTATTCGTGCATTTCGTAAACAACATGCTGGGCAAGGGAGCAGCGGTCGTTAACATGGCAGCACTCTTGATCGTGCTGTCGGAGACACTGCCTATCCTGTTGGTGATGAGCCGCGGCCCGTCGGAATCCTTGTCGCAGCGGCCGTCGGACTGGATCTTTGGGGTCGCCGGCACCAGCATGCCGCTGCTTGTCATCTCTTCGGTACCCGATCCGCTCATCCCCGGTATGGTGTGCGTCCTTCTCATGTTTGCCGGCATTTCGATCCAGATCGGTGGCAAGTTATTTCTCGGTCGCAGCTTCGGGATCGTGGCGGCAAACCGGGGCGTCAAGGCCGCCGGACCTTACCGTTTTGTCCGGCACCCGATCTACGCCGGGTATACGCTGACCCACATCGGCTTCCTGTTGTTTTGTCCGATCTGGCAGAACCTGCTCGTCTATACGGTCGGGCTCGCCTTCCATATCGTGCGGATCATGCGGGAGGAGCGTGTACTGAGCCAGGATCCGGCCTATCGTGACCTGATGCGGAGCACGCCCTACAGGATGCTGCCGGGCGTCTTCTGACCGGTAACGTGAGTTTGGAATGAAATAGACGCCCGTCTCGGCAGAGGCGGGCGTCTTGCCTGGAGGTGCAATCAAATTGGCACCAGTTGGCTTGCCATCGGCAGGCTAGGTTCTCAAGCGGCAATCAGAAGCCCGGCAGCAACCCAGCTTGCCAAATATGCAACCGCGCCGTCGGCATCGACCCGGTTGGGACCCGCCTCCATTACCGCTGCCGCCTCCGCCACGCAGTGACCGGCACACAAGGTGTCGAGGCCGCGCGCCTCGGCGGGGTCTAGAGCGCGCAGCCTCGACGTTGCATCCTCGCGCCAGACGAGAAGTGGCTCGTGCGTATCGAGGATGCGTGGTGTGGGAGGTTCGGTCTCATCGATCCTCATTGCGGTCCAGATGGCGAAGGCATTGGTCTTGGCATCGATACGGCGCAACGAGGGGTGTGGCCGGAAGTGAAGTCGCTCCCAGGCATCAGCCGGTGTTGCCACAAGCTCAGCAAGGTTGAAGGGCGTCGCCTCGGCGGCATCGAATGCTTCGCCAAGTGCCAGTTCGATTGCGGCGAGATCCGCGACCTGTGGCCAGCGGGAGAACGGCTCGGTCTCCGCAAGGAACTGCGCCGCATGACGTGAGAAATAGCGCGCATTGCGCACATCGGAGGGGTGAGTGTCGAGGTAACCCGCCGCGACGTGCCCGAACAGCTCCTCACCAAGATAGCGAGCGACGATTTCGAGGTCGTCCTCGAGGATCTCCGACAGGCGGGAGCGGTAGGCATTAAAGTAGACATCCAGCATCTCGTCCTTCGACGTACGCTGTGCCGACTTCAGTTCCCTCAGAAGCTGCGTGCGCGGGACTGCGTCGTAGCCAATGATCGCGGTCTGCATCAGGTTTTGCAGTTCGGCGAGGCTTGGCATCAGGCATGCTCCCGGATCGATGGCGTTTCGCCCGACGCACCGGTCTGGCGTTTTGCAAACACTTCAGCCGCGATTGCACGTGCACGGTCCAGCTCTGCAACGACATCATCGAGCGGTGGGATGTGATCATCGCGCTCGATCATTGTCGATACCGGGCCAAAGCGCTTGAGCGCCGCACGGTAGAGCTCGAAAACGTCATCGCAGACATCGTGGTCATGGGTGTCGATGACGTAGTCTCCGTGATCCTCGTGCCCGGCGAGATGGAACTGCGCGACGCGGTCCTTCGGAATCCCGTTGAGGAATTCGAGAGCGTCGTAACCATGGTTGCGAGCGCCGACGTAGACATTATTGACATCGAACAGCAGGAAGCAGCCGGTGCGCCGCGTCAGCTCCGCGAGGAACTCCCATTCACGCATGTCCTCGTCGGCGAACGCGACATAAGAGGAAACGTTCTCGACCACCAGCGGCCTACCGAGCACCTCCTGCACCTTGTGAATGCGCGAAGTCACGTGATCGAGTGCCTCGTTCGTGTAGGGGATCGGCAGCAGATCGTGAAGATTGACGCCATGCACACCGTTCCAGCACAGATGGTCGGAAATCCAGCGGGGCTCGACTCGGCGCGCGAGCGCCTTAAGGCTGTCGAGGTAGTCGAGATCGAGCGGTGCGGTGGAGGCAATCGACATCGAGACGCCGTGCATGACGACCGGATAACGCTCGCAGATCCGATCCAAGATGCGCATCGGCTGTCCGCCAGGCACCAAGTAGTTTTCAGAGATGATCTCGAACCAGTCGATCGGCGGGTCGCCGTTCAGGATGGCCTCGTAATGCGGCGGGCGCAGGCCAAGACCGAAACCTAGGAACTCCGGCTTTGCGTGCGGAGGCTTGGCTTGAGAACCGGCGGATAATTGGTGCATTACGACTCTCCGTGACGAGCAGGGGGCAGGAAAGGGCAGTCAGTGGAACCGGGGATGGGATGGCTGCAACAGCGCATCGGCTGTCGCAGCCACCCCTTAATCCGCTTTCAAACAGCGAATTACTTCGAGGGCTCGAACTTGGCGCCGTTGACCTTCGCGCACTCGTCAGCTGTCGTGACCGTGAAGCCTTTGCCCTTGCAGGCGTTGTGGCCCTTGCACTCGTTCGACGCAGTCTTGCACGCGCCCTGGCCCTTGCAGGCATTGGCGCCGACGCAATGGCCCATGGCGCCGTCATCAGCGAACGCTGCGGGAGCGAGAGCGACGCCAGAGACGATCAGTGCGGCAGCAGCAGCGGCGATGGTGGACTTGTTCATCAGAGACTCCTGAAGTGCGTTAGTCGTGTTTGTTCCGGACCGGCGTTGTTGATGTGCCAGACCAGGGTGAGCCGGCCGCGCGTCCATTCGGGCGCACGTCGGTTGCCGACGGAAAAGGATGAATCTCCCTTCCGTGTCGGACTTCGTGATCGCGGCAGCGCACCAGCGCTGCGGCGGATGTTTGGAGTTGTTGGGAAGGGACCGGGCTCACAGCGAGGCCAGCTCAACGGCTATCGCTTACGGCAGCCACGAAAAGGGTGCCTTCCTCCCACGCCTGTTATCGTTCTGTAAAGGAGTACGCAGACCCGGCGGAGTTCGTTTCACACCAGGACCGCATGGCGTCTCACGAATTCGTGAACTCCATTCGCGGAGCGGCTACCACTTCAGAAGCTGGCGGCCGACGATGGCGGCTATGCAAGCAAGTCCACCGATGGCGATCGTGTACCAGGTGGCGACGAACAGCGGCGAGTCGTCCGTACATAGCGTGGCGTAATATGTCGCCGATACCGCGCCCGCGAGAATGCCGGCAGCGGCCCCCGCCAGCGCAGGAGACGCCGGCGCGGCATTGCGCAAGGCGGCAAAGACCACGACCAGTGGCGTCAACGCCAGCAGCGGCACGATGGTCAAGCAGACGAGCGAGTTGGTGCCCATCGCACGCGCAGACCAGCTCTCGGGCGGTGTACTCATCAGCTCTGCGGCGATACCTGTGACCAACAGCAGGGGGGCGAGCGCCAGCGGCAACAGCGCGGACCGCGGGCGAACGTCGGGATGAGTGAGACGCAACAATACGACGACCGTTGAGGCGAGCAGGACGGCCATCACAATGAGTTTCAACTGGAAGCGCCAGGTGCCGATCGCAGCGGCAATGTCGGCGCGCGGACCAAGGAACACGGCGAAGAGGATGCCGGCCAGTGCAACGCCGACAGCCAGCGCCAAGCCGAGCGCACGCCGGGGGCGCGGCTGCGGTGTCGCAGTGTCGGCGGCAAGCGCCTTGATGAAATCGTCGGTTCGCATCTTCAACCGTCCCGATGGAATGCAGCGAGCGACTTCAGCGCCCGGTGCAGCGCCACACGGACCGCGCCCTCACTCATGCCGAGTCGATCGGCAACCTCGCGCGCGGAATGCCCTTCGATCGAAATCGATTCGACGATGGCGCGGTCCCTCTCGCGCAGCGGGGCGAGCAGATCATCGCGCGGACCCAGTTCGGCGCCAGGGTCAGCGGGAGCAGCAAGCGTTTCGGCGAAGTCATCAATCGGCACGACCTTGCGATGGCCCTTGCGGCGCAGGTGATCGACGAGCTTGTTGCGTGTGATTGCCTTCAGCCACGGCTCCAGCGGCCGGGTCTCATCCCAGGTCTGACGCTTCAGATGGACCGTGAGCAGCGTCTCCTGCACGACGTCCTCCACCTCCTCGCCGTGGTAGCCATACGCTTGATACCCATATGCAACATAGCCGCGCACCCGATCGCTGATGAGCTGGAGCGCGCGACGGTACGCGGCCTCGTCGCCATCCCGGCCAGCCCGCATCAAGGTTGCCAGATCCTCGGGTGTGTCGCGCAAGTGTTTTCCTTCTACCGTTACGCTGGCAGCGCAGAAGACGTTACAGCGAGGTCCACCCTGGCATCGGGACCGAGCGGAAGGTGATATTTCCCATGCTTTGCAGGCCTGCACAACGTCAAGATGACCACGAATAGTCTCCCCGCGGAACCCAACAGCAAATAGCCGCCGGCTTTCGGATCGCCGACGGCTGGAAAACGGTGCTGCTGTGATGTGAAGCAGGAAATGGGGAGCGGTGTGCCGGGGCCGCGCGGACCTCGGCCGATCAGGCCGGGTCTGGGCCGATCATCCGCTCCGGCCGAACGATCGCGTCGAAATCCTCTCCCGAAATGCCGAGCTTCATGGCCTCCTCGCGCAAGGTGGTCCCGTTCTTGTGTGCGGCCTTGGCGACCTTGGCAGCAAGATCGTAACCATATTTCTCCTTCAGCGGCGTCACCAGCATGAGCGAGTTGGCAAGGCCCGTCGCGATGTTGTCGAGGCGCGGCTCGATGCCGACCACGGCGTTATCCGTGAAGGACACGGCCGCATCGGCCAGCAGGCGGGTCGACTGGAGGAAGTTGTAGGCCATCATCGGATTGTAGACGTTGAGTTCGAAGTGGCCCTGGCTGCCGGCAAAGGCGATCGCCGCGTTGTTGCCGAGGATGTGCGCGGCGACCTGGGTCAAGGCCTCGCACTGCGTCGGGTTGACCTTGCCGGGCATGATGGACGAGCCAGGCTCGTTCTCGGGCAGTGCCAGTTCGCCGAGACCGGAGCGAGGGCCGGAGCCCAGCAGCCGGATGTCGTTGGCAATCTTGAATGAACTCATGGCGACGGTCGTGATGGCTCCGTGCGTGAACACCATGGCGTCGTGGGCTGCGAGTGCCTCGAACTTGTTCGGAGCCGACGTGAACGGCAGCCCGGTAATCGCGGCGATACGTTCGGCGACCTTTTCTGCAAAGCCCTGCGGCGAGGCAAGCCCGGTGCCGACCGCCGTGCCACCCTGCGCAAGTTCCATCAGCATCGGCAGCGTCATCTCGATGCGGCGGATGCCATTGGCAATCTGCTGCGCATAGCCGGAGAACTCCTGGCCGAGCGTCAGTGGCGTTGCGTCTTGGGTGTGCGTGCGGCCAATCTTGATGATGTCCTTCCACGCCTTCGCCTTCGCATCGAGCGCCGCATGGAGATGCTTGAGAGCAGGGATCAGGCGGCGCGAGACTTCCTCCGCGCAAGCGATGTGCATGGCGGTCGGGAACGTGTCGTTCGACGACTGGCTCATGTTGACGTGATCGTTGGGGTGGATCGGCTTCTTCGATCCCATCTCGCCGCCGAGCATCTCGATCCCGCGATTGGAGATCACCTCGTTGGCATTCATGTTGGACTGCGTGCCCGAGCCGGTCTGCCAGACGACGAGGGGGAAGTGATCATCGAGCTTGCCGTCGATCACCTCTTGCGCGGCCTTGATGATGATGTCGCCGAGCTTGGGGTCGAGCTTGCCGAGCGCCATGTTGGCTTCTGCCGCCGCGCGTTTGACGATGCCCAACGCCCGAATGATGGGCTTGGGCTGCTTCTCCCAACCGATTTTGAAATTGCCGAGCGAGCGTTCAGCCTGCGCGCCCCAATAGCGCGTGGCGTCGACCTCGATGGGGCCGAAGGTGTCGGTTTCGGTGCGGGTCGGCTTGGCCGTCGTCATACGTCGCCTCTTGAGGTGTTTGTCGTGAGCGATGTCGGGCGTGTCGCGCGGCAAAGGCGCGCTGGGCGTGAGGTAGCATGCGCGGCCATGCGCCTCCAGTTGAACAGAAGTCGGCGCCGTGGCAGTCCGAATGCGCGTGGCGGCTCGCGGTAATATCACGAGGCCGAGCCTAATTGCTTCTAATTAATGCCATTTTCTAACGGCCATCTGGATCAGCCACAGCACGTCGAGTCGGGCTGCCTCAGCGTAGCGCGCAGGCGATATCGAAGCAGTTCGGGGCGCCGGGCCCGGGATTGCCCTCGCAGATCGGCCACGCGTTTTTGAAATCGGCTCGAGCAACGGGGCGTGCTGTCGGTCTTTTTGGTCTGTTGATCGTGTCTGCCTTCCAGGCGTGTGCGTTTTGCCGGGGTTCGGTGCTGGAGCGTGGCTTTTGGCCGCCAGACCGCTTGGCGCGTTTTCACCGCCGCTCCTGTCAGGTCGCTCAGGAGCTTTCATCTGGTCTTGTTTGTAGCGGTTTGTTCCCAGTGGCGTTGCCCGCGTGCGTGGAGGTCTACGAGCCTCTTTGTCATTTCCGCCCATGGACAGGAGGATTACGCCATGGAGCCCAAGATCATTGTCATGATTGTTACGCTTGCCATGCCCAACGGTGACAGCGGCGTGCATGTAAAGCCCATGCCGACGGTCGATCGCTGCGTCGCGGAGGCCAACATCGAGGCCTCCGATCCGTTCGTACGTCACGTCGAGTGTTCGGAACTCGAAAACGGTAAGCTGCTGCTCAATTTCAAATTTCAGACAGACGGCGTGCCAGGCCGCGAAGATGGCGCCGGCGAGGCGGACAAGCAGCCGGGCTACGCGAGCTGAAGCGCACTGCGGATCTCAGTGGCAAATGGAAATCTGATGAATGGGGCGAGGGGTGACGCTTGCTGGTGGTGCGCGCGTCACTCGATCTCTGCCAAGCGCTGAAACAGCAAGTGTTGACGTTCCAGGCTGCGGCCGTGGTGCGTTCAGGGCTTGGCGAGGTAGCGCTCGCCAGCTTCTCCTGGCCTAGCGCTTACGAAAAGAATCCAGGCTGACGATGTTCGCGCCCCCCGCCACCTGGGCAGCAGGCTGGACCTTCCCATCTTCGGTCGGTTCGGGAGCAGGTTCTTTCTTTGCAGCACGTTCCGCTTCGGCCGGTGCCCGGTCGGCAGGCTTCGTGGAACGGCGCCCCGTGCGCTTGCGCGTGGTAGTGCTGCGGGAGGCATCCGGTTCGGACTTGCTTGTGGCGCTCTTCTCCGCGACGTCTTCCGATGGGAGGGCTGCGGGATCGGGCCCGATGTCAGCGATATCGAACTGCAGTCCGTACCGCACGCTCGGATCAACGAAGACCCGGATCGCGTGGAACGGCACGACGAGTCGCTCGGGAATGCCATCGAAGGTCAGATTGACCTCGAAGCGGTCGTCAGTGACGGTGAGGCCCCAGAAACGGTGCTGGAGCACGATGGTCATCTCGTGCTGGTACTTCTCCTTGAGGCGCCGAGAGAGGATGACGCCAGGTGCGCGCGTGTTGAATGAAATGTAGAAGTGGTGCTCGCCGGGAAGCCCGCTTCGCTCGGTTTCCTTGAGGACCGATCGAACGACGCCGCGCATGGCTTCCTGCTGAAGGGCCTCGTAGTCGATGGTTGGTCCCGATGTCATCTGCGCCCGCGTCAATAGCCCGTTAGCTCTGCTCTTGGAGCGCCCTCAGGAGCGCCCATAGATAAACGCTTATCTTAAACACGCCGTCGTTTGAACCACACCCGCCCACCAGCGGACGCGTTGAACTTCAGCGGTGGCCCAATCGAAGTGGAGGGCTTCTGTTGCCCGGTGCCCTCCCAACCGCGCCTTACCCGGCTAGGGGCAAGGACTTTGGTTCAGGTCTTTCGCACTGCATTACGCAGCGAGAGCAACCTCAGCATAGTTGTCATTGGCAACTATTCTGGACGGCCCGATAACGGCGGAACCATGCCGGGCAAAAGCACACCCTTTACACCTTCGTCGATGCTGGTTCGCCCCCATCAGCAACTCACCGTCACCACCGATTGACGGCGTATGGGATGAGCTGGTGGTGGAGGCGCCGGGTACTGCCCCCGGGTCCGATCGGCTTATTCCGATGGCCATTTATCGCCATAGCCGGATTGCTCCGGCAGCCCCAATATAGGCGCGGCAATTGTGAAAAAAAAGTGCCACACTGAGGGATGACAGCAACAACCGGCGGTTTGTTGACAAGGTTGGCGCGCTGACGGGTGGTGAGTGTCGGGTAACGAGGTGCCACGGCATATGCGGTGCCGGTACGCTGTCGCCGACGGCAAACGTGGGGTTGAGCGTGGCCTCGCCCGGTGTTCGCCCTCCCAGGGCGCGCCTGGCGGTATGGCACGTGTGACAGTTGAGAGCGTGTGACGCTCAGCCGATCCGACCGGCCAAATCCCATTGAGCGCAGCAGGTATTTCACTCCGAAGCAATGCGCGTCGGTTCGATACGCAGGTGAGCGGAGCGTGTCGTCTGGCCGTGCGCCCCGCAGATCCGCCACGTCTTACGCTAATCCCCCTCGCCCTCGGTCTGGATGTGCAGGACGCGGCCACAGTGCTTGCAGTGCACGGCGTCGGTGTCGTGGCGCTTCAATCCGCAATCGGGGCATTCGAAGGAGACATGTGGGGGCCGGAAGATCGTCTGCACGAGCCGTAAGAAGAGAGATACGCCGATCAAGAGGATGACAATGGACAAGAGCCGTCCCGAGGTGCCCTCCAGCGTAATGTCGCCGAAGCCGGTGGTGGTGAGGGCCGTAACCGTGAAGTAGAGCGCATCGATATAGTTGGTGATCTTGGGGTTGGTCCGCACCTGGAAGACATAGACCAGCGCGGTCATGACGAATACGAAAACGGCAAGATTGACGACCGACTGGATGATGTCCTCGTTCCGGCGGAAGAAGGAGAACTCACCGCGCAGGTCGGCCAGGACGCGATAGGAGCGCAGCAGGCGCAAGGCCCGTAAAACGCGAAGGAACAGGAAGCTTTCCAGCAGCGTCGGCAGCAGCAGCGTGATGATGACGATGATATCGGCCCAGGTCGCGAGCTGGCGGAACATGCGCATGCGGTTCGGCTCGATCCAGATCCGCGCGCCAAGATCGGCGATGATGAACAAGGCAATGACGGCGTCGACCCAGTAGATCCAGGGCTCGTCGTGCACGAGCGAGGAGGCGACGAAAAAGAGGATCGAGGAGATGTCGAAGGCGAGGATCGCGAACCGAAACGCACGCGCCTTGGCATCGTGGCCATGGTAGAGGTGGCTGAGGTCCTGTTTCAAAGACATCCGTCGTCGCGCCTCATGGTCGGTGATTCCTGGTTACTGGATCGCCAGGAGGCGGCCAGGGTGCCTGATTCGCACGGTGGCGTGGCGGTCCAGGTGGTGCAGCGGTCCGCAGCCGCGTCAAAGTAGCCGCGTTACGGGGACGGTCGGCCGCAGGCTGTGGCATCTTAAAGCTGTGGCATCTTAAAGCGGTAGGCAGGCGGCAGAGAAATCATGGCAAACGGTACGGGCGAGGCGCCTGACGACTGGGACAGCCCGCCGCTGCAACGTGACCCATCGCCCCGATATCAGGCGCAGACGGGTTGGCTCTGGTGGCATGCGGTCCTTTATGCCGCCGCAACCTTGTTCATCGCCATGGCCGCCGCGCAATTTGCCCTGGCGGCGCTGGACGGGGCTGGGCACGTTGCCCCCGAGTGGCAGTTTCTGACAGCGCTGGGCTTGAGCCAGCTTGTGAGCATCGCTGTCATCTGGTGGGGCGCGGGAATGTCGCATGTGCCGCGCGAGAACGTGCTGGCGCTGCAGGCGCCGGTGCAGGGCAAGCGGGCCTATGTGTTGGGATATCTCGCCATGCTTGGGCTGTTTGGGGCGCTCTCGGCGGTCACGTGGGCGATCGACCCCAAGCGCGTCATGGACGATCTCACGGTCTATGCCGGGCTCATCCGGTCGGAGGCATGGTGGCTGGCGGTGCTCGTGATCGTCGTCGGGGCGCCGGTGATGGAAGAGCTGATGTTTCGCGGGTTCCTCTTTCCGGCACTGGCCAAGGGACCGTTCGGTCTCATCGGCGCAACGGTGACGACGTCAGCGGCCTGGTCGGCTCTGCACGCCGGGTACTCGGTCATGGGCCTCATCGAGGTCTTCGCCGTAGGGCTGTACTTCGCTTTCCTGCTGGTGCGCACTGGCAGCCTGCGTGTGCCGATGTTTTGCCACGGAGCCTATAATCTCACCGTCCTTGCTCTCCTTTTGCTTGTGGATAATTCCGCGACCGCACCGGGTTGACGCGAGTAGCGCAGAATCGGTCTAAACCTCGCGTGATGAGGGTCGGTGGGACAGCGCGATAGCGCGAGAGGAGGCGAGCCAGCGATGCAGCAATATCTCGATCTCCTGCGGCACGTGCGCGATCATGGCGTGGAAAAGCATGATCGCACCGGCACCGGAACGCGCTCGGTCTTCGGCTACCAGATGCGGTTCGACCTCGCCGAGGGCTTCCCGCTACTGACGACCAAGAAGCTGCATACGAAATCGATCATCCACGAACTCGTCTGGTTTCTCGCCGGAGATACGAACGTCGGCTACCTGAAGCGGCATGGCGTGTCGATCTGGGATGAATGGGCAGACGAGCGGGGTGATCTCGGCCCCGTTTACGGCAAGCAGTGGCGTTCCTGGGCGGCACCGGACGGTCGTACGATCGACCAGATCTCGCAAGCGGTGGACCTCATCAAGCGCGATCCCGACAGCCGGCGGATCATCGTCTCGGCCTGGAACCCGGCCGACATTCCTCAGATGGCGCTGGCGCCGTGCCACTGCCTGTTCCAGTTCTATGTGGCCGAGGGTCGGCTGTCCTGCCAGCTCTATCAGCGCTCGGCCGACATCTTCCTGGGCGTGCCGTTCAACATTGCGTCCTATGCGCTCCTGACTCACATGATGGCGCAGGTGACGGGCTGCGGTGTGGGTGATTTCGTGCACACGTTTGGTGACGCGCACCTCTACCTCAACCATCTGGAGCAGGCCGACTTGCAACTATCGCGGGCCCCGCGTCCGCTGCCCCGACTGCATGTGAACCCAGAGGTCAAATCGATCTTTGACTTTCAGTTCGAGGACTTCGGGATCACCGGGTACGACCCCCATCCGCACATCAAGGCACCAGTCGCGGTTTGAACGAGGCGCCGTCTGGGCGTGGGCTGCGCCTGCAGCGGGAAGCCCGGCAAGGGTATCCCGGGTACGGTATTATGTTCATGTTGCACGAAGGTGTCTTTACAACACGGGGGAGTGCTACTACGCCAAATCATCAGATGGGGAATCGCTCAGATATTGGGGTCGAAGCCACTGAGGTTTTGGGGAATACTTCATGTCATACGACAGACATTCACGGTTGATGTTCATAGCGTTCTTGGCGGTCGGCGCATCGGCACTGGCGGGCTGCGCGACCATCACCAAGGGGACGACCCAGGCCGTCGCTGTCGATACACCAGGTGCGCCCGGCGCATCGTGTACGCTGTCCTCCGCGGGAATCGGGCAAAAGGTGGTGACGACGCCCGCGACGATCGTGCTCGACAAGAGCCAGTCGAGTATCCAGGTCGTGTGCAAAAAGGAATGTTATCAGGATGGTGTCGGCATCATCTCGTCGAACACCGAGGAGATGACGGCAGGCAACGTGCTGGTGGGCGGTGTTGTCGGTCTCGGCGTCGATGCGGCGACCGGCGCGATGAACAAGTACAACGCCAACAACCAGATCACGATGGTGCCCATACAAGGATGCCGGGCGAGGGCTGGCGCTTAGTTGTCGCTGATGCGCTCGGTCGCGCGCTGCCGGGGCCGGTGAAATCGAGGTAGCGATTTGAGCGACAAACCAGCCCGCCCGCCCGTTGTGGCGTTCATCGTCGCGGTGGCACGGAACGGTGTGATCGGGCGCGATGGTGATCTGCCCTGGCGCCTCTCCTCAGATCTCAAGTTGTTTCGCCGCCTGACGATGGGAAAGCCGATCCTGATGGGGCGGAAGACCTGGGCGGGCCTCAAGAAAAAGCCACTCGACGGACGCGACAACATCGTTCTCACGCGGGACCGGACCTTTCGGGCCGAGGGAGCCATCGTCGTGCATACTCTGGACGAGGCACTCGGCGAATGCCGCAAGGCTGCGGCCCGTAGCGGCGCTGACGAGATCATGGTGATTGGCGGGGCGGAGGTTTACCGGGCGGCCCTGTCCCATGCCGAGCGCATCTATTGGACCGAAGTGGATGCGTCGCCTGAGGGGGACGCCCTGTTTCCGCCGCTGGATGCGGGCGCATGGCGGGAGATCGCTGTCGAAGAGATTGAGCGGGGCCCGAAGGATGAGCATCCGGCGCGGCTGCGAATACTGGAGCGCGTGCGGGCGTGACGGTCGGTCCGGATTGGCCGGCTCGGTGAGCGGCGTGGGTCAGGCCGATGTGGCGGAGGAACCGGCCCAATCGGCCCAAGCTGCAAGTAGCGGACACGGCTCGAATTTGCATCGGCACTTGAACCCGTTGGCGCCCTTACCAATGTAGCGGGGGACGGTTTGCATGCCTCCGGTGGCTGCCCTATAAGCTTGCGGACCGTATCTCCCTTGGGCGCTGGCGGTATTGTGCCGTTGCCGGGCAGCTTTAGTGCGCTCCCAAGATATCCGAAATTCCGTTCCGGTTCGTCAGCTCAGCGCAGACACGAGCCATCAACGCGAGAGACCAACAAGCAATGCCCTGGAACAATCAGAATGGCGGCGGCGGCTGGAAGAGCGGCGGCGGCGGTGGCGGTGGCGGCCCGTGGGGCCAGGGTCCGTGGGGTCAGAACCAGGGTGGTGGCTCCGGGCAGCAGCCTGATCTGGAAGAGATTTTGAAGCGTGGCCAGGACCGTATGAAGCAGGTCATGCGTGGCGGCGGCGGCGGTGGCACCGGCATTCCGGCGCCGCTCCTGTTTTTGCTGTCGCTGGGTGTGATCGCCGCGGTCGGGTTCTACGCCTTCACGTTCACCGTGGCCCCCTTCGAAAAAGGCATCGTGCTGCGCTTCGGCAAGGTGCATCGCACGGTCGAGCCGGGTCTGCATTTGCGCTGGCCCTCCCCCATCGAGGAGGTCCGCAAGCCGCCGGTGCAGCGCCAGAAGAAGGTTGAGGTGGGCTTCCGTTCCTTCGAGGGCCGGGGCAGCACGGCGAGCCGCGACGTGGCCGAGGAAAGCCTGATGCTGACCGGCGACGAGAACATCGTCGATATCGACTTCGTCGTGCTGTGGATCATCGACAACGCCGAGAACTATCTGTTCAAGCTGAAGGATCCCGACAATACCGTGCGCGTGGTGGCCGAGAGCGCGATGCGCGAGGTGATCGGCAAGAGCAAGGTGTCGGACGTGCTGGCACCAGGCCGCGAGCCGATTGAGCTTGCCACCAAGGAGACCATCCAGGAGGTGCTCAATACCTATGAGGCGGGGGTCAAGATCCAGGAGGTCAAGATCCAGCAGGCGCTGCCGCCGTCGGCTGTGCGCGGTGCGTTCGAGGACGTGATCGCGGCACTCCAGGACCGCCAGCGCGCCGTCAACGAGGCGCAGGCCTACGCCAACAAGATCGAGCCCGAGGCGCGCGGTGAGGCGGAACGCATTCTGCAGGGGGCTCAGGCCTACAAGGAGCAGACCGTGGCCGAGGCGAACGGTCAGGCGGGTCGCTTCGAGAAGGTCTTCGAGGAATACAAGAAGGCACCGGAAGTGACGCGCAAGCGTCTGTTCCTGGAAACAATGGAGCGCGTGTTGAGCGGCACCGACAAGATCATTCTCGACCAGTCTGGTAGTGGGGGAGTCGTTCCCTATCTGCCGCTGAATGAGCTTGGTAAGAAGCAGGGAGGCAAGTGATCATGCGTTCGCTGCTTGCAACGATCCTTTTTCTCGCCGCCGCCGCCGCAGGCGCGCTTTACCTGTCGGCCTTCATCGTGCACCAGAACGAGCAGGCGCTCGTGCTGCAGTTCGGCCAGTTCGTCCGCAAGGAGCAGACGCCGGGCCTGAAATGGAAGGTGCCGGTGCTGCAGCAGGTCGAGTTCTTCGACAAGCGCATTCTTGACATCGACACCGAGCCGCAGACGGTGACGGTGGCGGACAAGAAGCAGCTCGTCGTCGACAGCTTCGCACGCTACCGCATCACTGATCCGCTGAAGTTCTACCAGCGCCTCAACAACGAGGCCAATGCGCGCCAGCAGCTCGGCATCGTTCTGGATTCGTCGTTGCGCCTGGTGCTGGGCTCGTCGTCGATCGAGGCCGTGGTGCGTGACGATCGCTCGCAGCTGATGGAGCAGATCCAGCAGCGCGTCAACGCGGTCGCCAACGACTACGGTGTTGAGATCGTCGATGTACGGATCATGCGCGCCGACCTGCCGCAGAAGATCGGCGATTCGGTCTATGAGCGCATGAAGACCGAGCGTCACCAGGAGGCGGCACGCTTCCGCGCCGAGGGCGAGGAGCAATTGCGCCGCATCAAGGCCGAGGCCGACCGCAAGGTGACCGTCATCCGCGCCAATGCGATGCGTGATGCCGAGCAACTGCGCGGTGAAGGCGATGCGGAGCGCAACAGGATCTTTGCCGACGCTTATGGCAAGGATTCGGATTTCTTCGCCTTCTACCGGTCGATGCAGGCCTACGAGCAGGGGCTGAAGTCGGGCGACACGCGCATGGTGATCTCTCCGGATTCGGAGTTCTTCCGCTACTTCAACAGTGCGGGCGGCCAGCCGGCCGCGCCGGCTGCCAGCAAGGGTGCGACGGCTCAGCCGCAACCATGAACGACCTCATCGTCGCGGTAGGTCTCGTGCTCGTGCTGGAAGGGCTGGTGTGGGCATTGGCTCCCGATCAGGGGCGCCGCATGGCGGCATTGGCCGCGGGCCTGCCCGAGCGGACGCTGCGGCGGGCGGGGTGGACTGCGATTGCGGCTGGCGCCCTTGTCGTCTGGCTCGTGCGGGGCTAACGGATGGGGCAGGGCCCGAATACTCGCCCTGAGCCGATTGGCGGGTTACGTGCCGCGCTTCCACCACGCGAGGCTTGGCGCCTCTGGGCCGCGTCGTGCTGTACGCGTGACGCGGCGCTCGTTTCATGGCAGGACTGGTGCCGCGTCGGGATCGGTTACAGGGCAGATCGAGCCCCATCCCAGGGCTGGACCATGAACATGATCCGGTACAATCGAAACATCGCTTCCACGAGGGTGACATGTCGGTGACGTGCAGCGAGCGGACCGGTGCCAATACCATGCCCTGGCGGGGTATCCTTGCGGGGCTGGTTGCTTGGCTTGCCGTGCTCGGTGGCGGACCTGCGGCCGAAAAGGCATACGCTGAGAACGGGCCGCGTTCGGTGGCGCCGGTCGCCGAGAAGCTGATCGATGCCGTGGTCAACATTTCGACCTCTCAGACTGCCAAGGGACCGCAGGGCTTGCCACTGCCTGAAATTCCCAAAGGCTCGCCCTTCGACGATCTGTTTCAGGATTTCTTCGACCGGCGCGGAGGGCCGCGGGTTCCGCGCAAGGTCTCCTCGCTGGGTTCGGGATTCGTCGTCGACGGCAAGGAAGGCCTCATCGTCACGAACAATCACGTGATTGCCGACGCCGACGAGATTTTCATCAACTTCCACGACGGCTCGAAGCTGAAGGTCGACAAGGTGCTGGGCCGCGACGTCAAGAGCGATCTTGCTCTGCTCAAGGTGACGCCGAAGGCACCGCTGGTCGACGTCAAGTTCGGGTCATCTGAGAAGCTCGCGGTCGGCGACTGGGTGATGGCGATCGGCAATCCGTTCGGCCTCGGCGGCACGGTTACGGTTGGCATCATCTCGGCCAAGCAGCGTGACATCAACACCGGTCCCTACGACGATTTCCTGCAGACCGACGCCGCCATCAACCGAGGCAACTCGGGTGGACCGTTGTTCAACATGAACGGCGAGGTCATCGGCGTGAATACGGCAATCATCTCGCCGACCGGCGGATCGATCGGCATCGGCTTTGCGATCCCGTCGGCGATCGCCGTCAACGTCATCGAGCAGCTCAAACTCTACGGCGAGACGCGGCGCGGTTGGCTTGGCGTCAATCTGCAGTCCTTCGAGGAGGACCTTGCCGAATCGCTTGGTGTGCCGGCCGGTATGGGCGCGCTCGTAGCCTCGGTGGCCGAGGGCGGACCGGCAGCGAAATCAGGACTCCAGTCGGGCGATGTAATCGTGCGGTTCGACGGTCGCGAGATCAAGAACATGCGCGGTCTGCCGCGGATTGTTGCCGACACGTCCATCGGCAAGAAGGTGCCGGTCGAAGTGATCCGCAAAGGGGAGAGCAAGACGATCGAGGTTGAGATCGGGCGCCTCGTCGACGATGAGCCGAGCGCTGCTGCACCGGCAGAGCCCGAGCCTGAGGTGGCGCTGGAGCCGCAGGAGGTTCTCGGACTGAAGCTCGCCGTGATGACCGACGAACTGCGTGCACGCTTCAATATCGACAGGTCGGTATCGGGCGTGATTGTCACCGAGGTCGATCCAGCAAGTGCCGCGGCTGCCAAGAACATCAAGCCGGGTGACGTGATCGTCGAGGCGGCGCAGGACGAGGTCGCAACACCGGAAGACGTGGCGCGCAGCGTGCAGAAGGTGAAAAAGTCGGGCCGCAAGGCCGTGCTGCTCAGGATCGAGGACGCCAAGGGTGATCTCAGATTCGTCGCCGTTCCGATTGGCTGAGCGGGCTGCCTGGGCAGACGCTTGCGATGCGGAATTGGCGTGACACTCCGCGGGAGTTGAAGGAACGAGCCTGATTGCATGACAGTGCGCTGGGGCGAAGCGTGTCGTTTCCGCCCCTCAGCGCCCATTCCATTATTTCAGACGGGAGTTGACCCACGTGTCGAACCGCCACGGTCTTTTGGATACCATTCTCGACAGCTTCGTTCCTGTGCACAGTGATGGGCACAAGTTCATCGCCATCGCCGCAGCTCTGTCGGTGCTCTTCTTCATTCTTTGGGCGCCGCTCGGCTGGGTGTTTCTCGTCATAGCGCTCTACATCGCATACTTCTTCCGTGATCCCGAGCGTGTGACGCCACTGCGTGAAGGCCTCGTCGTGGCTCCGGCAGACGGACGCATCTCGCATGTCGAGGTCGTCACGCCGCCGATGGAGCTGGGGCTCGGACAGGTGCCGCGCGTGCGAATCTCGACGTTCCTGTCGGTGTTCGACGTGCACATCAATCGTGCTCCGGTTGCCGGCCGCATCGCGCGCTCGATCTATGTGCCCGGTGCCTTCATTAACGCTGCCGCCGACAAGGCGAGCGAAGAGAACGAGCGCCGCTCGCTGGTGATCGAGACCCAGGCCGGCGACGAGATCGCGGTGGTACAGATCGCCGGACTGATCGCACGGCGGATCGTGACGTTCTCGCAGGAGGGCGATCAGGTCGGGATTGGTCAGCGCTTTGGACTGATCCGATTCGGCAGCCGCGTCGACGTCTACCTGCCGCCGGGCCGCACGGCCCTGGTGGCGGTGGGACAGCGGGCGGTCGCCGGAGAGACGGTTTTCGCGGACTTCAGGTCCGAAGAGGGTGAGCGCGAGGCCCGGCAGTCTTGAGGTCCGCGCTCAGGAGGTCCGACTCTAGGGCATTGGCGCGCGGGCGCCGTTCTGCAACTATGGAGCCGGCATGCGGGCGGTACGGCCCGGTGCACGGGTTGTCGTGGGGCGCCGCGCTGTTCTGAGCCGCGTCAACGAAGGAGATGGGCCAATGGACCCCGTAGTGCCGCAGCTCGAAGAAGAGACCCGGCGGCGCCGGCGCCGGCTGATGTTCCGGCACCAGCGCATTCCGGTGCGCATGATGGTTCCAAATTTCTTCACCCTGCTCGGCCTGTGCGCCGGTCTCACTTCGATACGCATGTCGATAGAAGGCCGTTATGAGCTGGCGCTGGTGGCGATCGTGTTCGCCGCCCTACTCGACGGGCTCGACGGGCGCGTGGCGCGGCTCCTCAAGGCGTCGTCGCGTTTCGGCGCTGAACTCGACAGCCTTGCCGACTTCGTCAACTTCGGCGTCGCACCGGCCGTGCTGATCTTCACCTGGGGGCTGGGTGATCTCAAAAGCCTGGGCTGGATCGCGGTGATGATCTTCGCGCTCGCCTCGGCGCTGCGGCTGGCGCGGTTCAACGTCATGATCGACGAGGAAAAGCCACGCTGGCAGAAAGACTATTTCACGGGCATGCCAACGCCGGCCGCCGCTATCGTGGTGTTGCTGCCGGTCTATCTGGCGGCAATCGGCTTTGATCTGCGCGATGCGCGCTGGATGAAGAACATCGTCATCGTCTATACGCTGGTGATCGCCTTCCTCATGGTCTCCAACATTCCGACGTACTCCGGCAAGCTTCTCGGCGAGCGGATCAAGCGCGAGTGGGTGTTGCCGATTTTCGTGCTGGGCGTGCTCTATGTGGCAACGCTTGTCACCTATCCGCACGAGACGCTCGCAGGCACCACGATCTTCTATCTGGCGATGATCCCGGTCGGCTGGCGGCGTTTCCAGCAAAACCTTTCGCGGGACGAGCGGGAGGCGGCGAGGGACGGAGCGAGTGTCCCCCCATCTGCTGAAGGGCAGCCGCAGCCGGAGCCTAGACCAGGTGGCAAGCCGGAGGAGAGAAGCACTGGCCAGCCTTCGGCGGCATCTGCGCCGGCGAAGGGTGAGGGGGGCCGCGTCGTCGAGCTGCGCTCGCCCGAGCCACGGTCATAGTCAGGACAGCGTGTTAGCCAGTCAGAAGTGGCCGCCCTCGGCCGCCCGACGTTCTGGTCTGACGATGGTTCTCGCTACCAACTCCTGAAATGAGCCCACCGACATCAAACTACTCTAGCGCGGGCGCTGCATGAGCCGATCGCGCAAGGTGCGCAATGCCTGCCCCTGTGGTTCTGCATCCGCGGTCATCGCTGCCGCCTCCGTGCGGCGAAGCGACGAGGTGGCCGAGCGCTGATTTCCGGCGCCGAAGCCGACGGAATCGCGGCGGGAGTCGACATGCTGCGAATCGCGGCGAACGGACCCGCGTGCGGCTGCCGAATCCGCATATGGACCACGTCCCGAATTCGCGTCCCCCCGGCCTTGAGCACCGAAGCTTTGCTGGCCGGCATAGCGGCCGCCAGCCGGTTCGTCGTATCGCGGCTGGTTGTTCTGAGCCTGCTGCGGATCGGCATTCTGATCGAAATAGGTATGGCCAAGCAGCGCGTCGGCCATCATCTGGCCGGAGTGTTGATCGTCCTGCGAGAGTCCGGAATTGCGCCAGCGCTCGACAATCTGCTCAAGGTAGCCCTCATCACCGACGGACTTCTGCCAGCGTTCCGAGAAGCGAGCCGTCGATGAGCGCGGCATGGCCGACTTGGGCAGCTCGTCGAACTTGATGCGAACCGGCAGCGACACGCCGTCACCGAATGCGATTGCCTCGCGCTGGCCGAGTGCGGACAAGAACTCGAGCAAGCCTGATCCCGTATCCGAGATGGCCGAGGTGACGATCTCCTGATCGCGGTCGTTCGACATGCGCAGGGCGAACACCGTGTTGCACTGAGACAGAATTGTCGGATCGATCTCGGCGGGGCGCTGGGTCACGATGCACAGCGAGGCACCATACTTGCGGCCTTCCTTGGCAATCTTCGCGATCGCCCGCTTGCACGGCTCGAAGCCTGCGCTTGGGTTGGCCGGGACATAGCGGTGGGCTTCCTCGCAGACGATCGTCACGGGCACCTTGCCTTCGCCCCAAAGTGCGAAATCGAAGGTCATGCGGCACAGGACGGCGACGACGACGTTGACGATCTCGGCGGGGATGCCGGTCAGCTCCAGGATCGTGATCGGCTTGCCGTTCACCGGCACGCGGAAGATGCGCGAAAGCACCTGCGTCATGCCGTCGTAGACGGTGAGCGATCCGAACATGAAGCTGTAGCGGCCGTCCTGCGTGATCATCTCGATGTGCTGCTTCAGGTTGCGGTAGGGCGCGAGATCCTTCTTGTTCTCGAGCTTGCCCATGCGCTCGTCGATCATCGCCATCAGATCGGAGATTCGATAGGGCACGGGCGTATCGACCGTGTAGCGGCCATGGTCGACGAGGCCACGGCGCAAATTGTTGTCCTTGTTGCGCCCGGAGCTGTAGCGCGACTTGGCGATCGGAATGAGTTCCTGGAGAATCTCGATTTCGGGCTTCTTGCGTAAATCACCGACAAGCACTTCGACGATCTCGTCGAACGTGAGCAGCCAGAAGGGAAGCTGCATGTTGCGCGGGCTGATCACTTCGGCCCACTCGGTGAAGGCGGTCGCATACTCGTTATGCGGATCGAGCAGGACGATGTGTGCAGCCGGGTTCTCGTTCAGGATCGAGCGCAGGATGAGTGCGGTCGTGCAGGACTTTCCGGTGCCCGTCGTCCCAAGAATTGCAAAGTGCTTGCCCAGCAGATCGTCGACGCGAACCATGGCGGGGATCGTGCTGTCCTGGCGGATGCAGCCAACGCGGACGGACTTCGTCGTGTCGCCGCAGAACGCAAATTCCAGCTCAGGCTTGGAGGCGATGCGGACGCGGTCGCCCAGGGCAGGGTAGATGGTTACACCGCGGTTGAAGCTGCGGAACGCGCGGTCGCTCGTGAACCAAAGCTCGCCGACGAGGCCCAGTTCGGCGATCCAGATCTCGCTGTCGCCCTCGCGTTGCGCAGGCACCGGCACACTCAATGCGGAGACGATGGCCAGCACGACCGATGACGTCGTGTCGATGGCAAGCAGTGTGCCCATCTCCGGACGAAGCATCGTCTTGCGGCCCGATGGATCGATCTTGCCGTCGAGCAGGACGATCGCCTTGGCGCCGGTCACCGAGACGATGCGTCCGATCGTCATGTCGATGCTGACTTCCTGGGTTCCGTGAGCTGGCATAATCAGATATCCGCTAATCTACCGGTCTTATCGGAGTGCATCTGCACCGCCGAAATCCTCGCCGAGCACGAGATCCCTGCCGCGTGCGGCAGAAACCAGATGACGTGACGGCAGCATGATCGAGACGATCGTCCCCTTGCCCTTGGCACTCTTGATATCGAGGCGGCCACCGTGGAGATCGATGAGTGAACGGGCGATGGGCAGGCCGAGTCCGGTGCCCTCGCGCCAGCGCGTCTTGGAACCGTCCACCTGACCGAAGGGCGTCAGTGCGACCCCCAATTCCTCTTCGGTCATGCCGACGCCGGTGTCCTTCACCTCGACCACGACACCTCCGTCGGTGGTGGAGAGGGCGCTGACCACCACGTGTCCACCCTTGGGTGTGAACTTGATGGCATTCGAGATGATATTGGCGAAGATCTGTCGCAGCTTGCCTGGATCGCCGCGCACCGGGGGAATCGCGTTAATCACGCCATCGATCAGCTCGACACCAACATCGTCGGCGAGCTTCTGAAACGATGCGATGCAGTAGCGCAGGATCTCCTCGAGACCGGTCTCGCGCGTGTCGATCGTGAACTTGCCACTCTGAATCTTCGAGATATCCAGAATGTCGTTGATCACAGAGAGCAGGTGGCCGGCGGAATCGTTGATGAGCTGTGCGTACTCGACGATCTCGTTCTGCGGGATGCGCCGCTTGTCGTGCTCGGCCAGAATTTTTGAGAAGCCGATGATCGTATTGAGTGGCGTGCGCAACTCATGACTCATGTTGGCGATGAACTCGGATTTGACCCGATTTGCGAGTTCTGCCTCGATCCGTGCGCTGTGTTCGGCCATGCGCGCGCGGTTTCGCAATACGGCATCGCCAAGCAGCGAGGCGTACTCGCCGATGAGGCTTGTCGAGCGGTTTGGACGAATGGATTTGCCTAACATTCTCTGCTCGCTCTGCGGGCCATGAGCAAGCGAATGTAATCGCCCAAGGTATAACTTGTGGTTAACGCGTGTGCGCAAATTGAGACCAGGATGTCTCCCTGCAATGCAGCATCACAGTATCGCGGTATTCTATAAAATCCTGAGATTACATAAGCTTCAGCAAGACGTCGAAGCAGGCTGTTCGCACCGCTGAGATCGTCCAGTCACGGTGCGTGGGTCCGTTCGTCAGTGAGTTGGCAAATGCATTCAAAGCCGCTCTCGCAGGGGTGTACGGCGATGATGCAACTGCATTGGTCGTTGCGTGCCGTCCTAGGGCAGAACGGACTGGACACCCGCTGGCGAATTGGATTTCCTCGTTCGTGCGAGGGGGGATCAATGCACAGATCGGGAACTGCGCGCAGGCGCCACGGCGCAATGCGGGGTGTCACATGGGAATGGGCATACGCGCTGGCCGGTGCACTGCTGCTTGCCGGATCGCCCGCGACAAGGGCGGAGCCGGCGATCGGACAGTTTGAGCTGAAGGGCCTCGAGGCGGAGCCTGGCGAGGTCGAATTCCAGTCGCAGAATGCCTGGTCGTTCGGCCAGCCACGCCGGCGGATCGGACAGGACGAGGACGGCGTCGTCTACGACGACAACTCCGTGACACGGCAGCGCCATGCGCTCGAGATCGAGATGAGCCTGACGCACTTTCTGCGCATGCGCGTCGGCATCGAGTATGAAAAGGAGCGGTTCGACGAGCCGGCTTTGCCGGCGCTCGCAAATTCGTTCGACGATCTCAAACTGACTGAGGTGGCAGTGGAGGGTGTCGTCATCCTGAAGCCTGTGCCGAAAGAGGGCGGTCTCGGTTTCGGACTTCTCACCGAATTCGAGCACCCGACGGAGCCGGGCGAGCTCAACTCGATTCTGATCGGGCCGATCTTCGGCGCCCAGATCGACCGCTGGTCGGCATTGCTCAATGTCATGTTCATCAAGCATTTCGGTTCGGGTGAGATGAGCGAGGACGGACGCGAGCGCGACGACAAGTGGGACATCGGCTATGCGGCGCAGGTGAAATACGACTTCAATCCGTCATGGGCACTGGCGCTGGAGGCCTACGGCACGTTCGATCGCATCGGCAACTCAGGTGGGCCGGATGAAGGTGCGCAACTGTTCGGGGATCACGATCAGCATCGCGCCG
The DNA here is from genome assembly GCA_020638035.1 of Hyphomicrobiaceae bacterium. GTDB lineage: Bacteria > Pseudomonadota > Alphaproteobacteria > Rhizobiales > Hyphomicrobiaceae > JAEUMD01. The sequence continues at coordinate 18,188 of JACKJI010000014.1, read as the reverse complement.
GGCCGATCGTCTACCACGAATGGCGAGTCGGCGGCGGTCGGGATGGCCCGAAATCGCAGGGTGCTAAGGTCGCCGGTCTCGACGACGATGCAGGAGCAAAGGGTAAGGACGATGACGACGAGGAGGGCGTGCTGATGCGCGTCGGTACCGGCGTACTGTTCGGGCTCAACGACAACACTCCGGATGCCACGCTCAAACTCAGCTTCGAGGCGGAGTTCTGATCGGCAGCCGTCCAATAAGGCAGAAATGCAGGATGTCGAAACGGAAACGGCCGCCCGGGGGCGGCCGTTCGTTTTCGTGTGGTGCGTTGTGCCGCTGTGAATGCGGTCAGAACTTGACTTTCACCCCGCCATAGACTGCGACCGGCGCCGCCGGGACGATCGAGCGCGGGTTCTCGAAGTTGATCTCGTGCGGCCCCACGATCGGAGCCTCTTCGGCGTCGAAGAGCGTTCCGAACAAGCCATACCGTGCATCGAAGATGTTCTTGGCGAAGGCATAGAGCTGGATGTTCTCGGTCAGGTCGAAGCTCGTCGAGACATCGACGCGCGTGTAGCCGCCAAGCTGGTTGAGCAGGTTCGCGTTGTCGCCGAAGAAGTACTGCCCGGATGCGGCGATAAGATCGGCGCCCACCTTCCAGCGCGGCGTCACCCAGTAGTCGAAACCAGCCTTGAAGCGATGCTTGGGGATACCCGGGATGGTGTCGCCGTTACTGACATTGATGCAGGCTTCCTCGTCGATAGCGACGCACTCGCCGGCGAGTGGATGAGCGGGCGAAGAGAATTCAGTGACGTCGAGGCTGAAGTAGGTCGCATCGACATAGCTATAGCTGAAGTAGGTCGACAATGGACCCTGCCGATACTTGATGCTCGCCTCCAGGCCCTGCCGGCGCGTGTCGCCCGCGTTGAAGAAGAAGCCGCGGCCGGTGGTGGATGACGAGACAAACAGGATATCGTCGTAGTTGATCGTGTGGAACAGGCCGAGGCTCCAGTCGAGGCGGCGGTGGCCGTCATCGGACTTCGTCTTGCCTCGGACACCCAATTCATAGGTCTTGGAGACGACCTGCTTGAGAGGCGGATCGTCGGTCAGGAAGCTCTCGATCGGGCAGGGATTGTCGGGATCGGCACAGGCGAGTTCGGCGGCGGTGGGAGCGCGGTTGGCCTCCGAGTAGCCGCCATAGAGCGTCAGGCCAGGGAGCCACTGGTAGGTGGCACCGACGGTCGGGTTGAAACGCGAGAAGTCGTGCTTGGAGGTGATGCCGGGGAAGTCTCCGGTCAGATCCTCCAGATCGATCTTGGCGTAGTTGAAGCGGCCGCCGAAGGTCAGCGTCAAGCGGTCGGTGAGATCGAGGGTGTCGAGCACATAAAGACCGAGATAGCGCGTGTCGACGGCGACGTTGCGCGGGGCGAAATCGTCATCATCGAGGATGATGCCCAGGCCGGTCACAACGAAGTTGTTGCCGATTTCGCCAAGCTCGGAACTCGTCGTATAGCCGACCTTGCCCTGGTCGTAGCTGGCGCCGATGACGAACTGGTTCTTGTGGCCGAACAGGTCGCGCTTCTCGACGGCCTGTACGCCGAAGCCGAAACTTTCCGCATCTGTGTTGATGCGATCGATAACGCCCAGCGGTGCCTCATCGTCGTCGTCGTCGAGCGCAACGGCCGGCGCTTCCTCCTCGTCGTCATCATCGAAGACGTTACCATCGACGACGCGGGATTTGAGCTTGCGGTAATAGCCAAGGCCCGAGACCGTGAGCGTGTCAGTCACCTTCACGGCGACATTGAACGAGGGCATCACCATCGTCAGGTCGGTGACCTGAGGCGAGGTGAAGGTCAGCCTGCGGCTGACATCGAGCAGCTCGACCGGGGATGCGGTGACGACACCAGCCGAGCTGTCGGCGACGGTCAGGTTGATGTGGGCCTCGATGCGGCTTCCCTTGGCGCCAATGTCGAGATAGGCCCGTTTGACCTCGGCGGGAGAGAAGTCGCGCCAGCCGTCCTCCTCGATCAGCTCGCCGGCGAAGTAGGCGGCGATTCCGCCCGACTGACCGCCGGCCTGTGCCGAAATCTGGCGGCGGCCGAACGACCCGCCCATCACGTCGACCTCGGCGCCGTGATAGTTGAAGCCATCCTTCAGGACGACGGAGATGGCGCCGCCGACGGCGTTGAGACCGAACACCGGGTTACCCGTGAGGACGGTTATGTCAGAGATTGCGTTCTTAGGGATCAGGTCCCAGTTCACCGTGTCACCGAACACCTCGTTGATGCGGACACCGTTCTGATAGACGGCGAGGCCCTGCGGGAAGCCGTTGACGCCACCGGCCTCGAAGCCGCGATATTCGACCTGCGTGCGCAGGTCGTTGCCGGCCACGTCGCCGATGATGACGCCCGGAACCTCTTTCTGCAGCACGTCCTGTGGCTCGTTCGAGCCGGCGCTGGAGATGGCGTCAGCAGAGACGGTGCTCACGGCGCCCGGCACCTTCTCGATCGCGACTTCCGAGCCGCCAATCGGCGCAACGCGGACGATGTCACCCTGCGCCCGCTGCTGCGAGGTCGTAAGCGGTGCAGGGGGCGGCGGCGTGGTGGCGGGCACGGCGGCAGGCGGCGGAGCGGCTTCGGCCACCTGCGGCTTGGGCGCTTTCGGCTTTTTCGCGACTTGTGCCGGCGGGCTCGGCGGCTGCGGCTTGGGCTGCTGCTGGATCACCTGAACCGGCGGCAAGGTCGCATCGGTTCCCGGTGCAGGGGCCGTTGCACCGGGTGCGGCCGGCTGTGCCGCTGGCTGCGCTGGAGCAACTTGATTTGCGGGCGGCTGCGGCGACTGGGGCACCTGCTGTGCAGACGCGGCGTCAGCCATGACCACGGTTGCGGATGCAAGCAGTGCGATGTTCTGCAAACAGCGCGATTTTTTCATTGTTGACTGCCCCCAGCATCATCCGTCAGCAGCTTTTCTTTCGGCCGGTCCCCCCGGACCTGCCGCTGTACGGATTGAATTCGATAGAGTCTGGATAAGTGGTTCGCGGCGTGCCGGTCAACGCGATTGACCCCAATCGTGATAGTGATACAGTATAACAGTTGGCTGGTGTTGCATCGGCGCCTCATGAGGGGCTGAGAAAGGGGAGTTGCGTCCTCGCAAACCTCTGATTCGTTTGCGAGTTGCAGCACGGATACGCGGCTGCTATTGAGCGCTTCGCATCTAAGACGATGGTTGCAGAGCGCGCTGGCCCGATGCTGCGAGGTGGATGGCCGCTCGCATGCCAAGGGCTATCGTTGGAGTGCGGAGCTGCAGACGAAACAAGTGGCCGGCACCGGCTCTGGCCCGCAGCGGTGGGACTGGTGCAACCGATACGGGCGGCTCCGCAATCGGGTTTGAGCTGGCACGTGCCGTCACGCACAAGGGTTCATTCGGGAGGTTTGGTTGCTGTTGAATTGGCGTAAGGCGTGCGGACGCGAAGCGGGATGCTCTGAAACGTTCCGCCGCGGGAAGCTTGCATGCAGCATGTCCGCAATTGCCGTTCTGATGATTGCTGCCGCTGGAACTGCTCAGGCGCAGCCAGCTGACGCGGGCCAGCCATCGGCGGCGGCTGAGTCGGCTCCGTCCGGGGCAACGAAGGTTTCGGTGGAGCTCAATAAGCTCGAGTCGCAGCAGGCGAGCTGCCGCGCCTACCTTGTGATCGACAATCAGAGCGCCAAGTCGTTCGATGCGCTCAAGCTCGATCTCGTGTTGTTCCAGACCGATGGGATCATCGGCCGGCGCTTCGCGCTCGATCTGGCGCCGATCAAGGTGAAAAAGCGGTCGGTGAAGCTGTTCGACCTCGACGGTGTCAAGTGCGAGACGATCGGCAGCTTCCTTATCAACGACGTCATGGACTGCAAAGCGGGCGGCGCGGACGAGAGCGGGTGCATGGACCTCCTCGCCCTGTCGACCCGATCGAATGTTCAACTCTCCAAATAGGGACAACGTGCCGTGGGTGAGACCGTTGCCGTCGGGGGAGCGTCGCACCTGTCGCTCACCTCGCTGATCCTCAATGCGGATCCCGTGGTGCAAGGAGTTATCCTCCTTCTGGTGCTGGCGTCCGTCATGTGCTGGGGGCTCATCATCGAAAAGATTTTTCGATTGATAGGGCTGAAACGCCAGGTTGGAGCGCTGGAGGCCGCGGCGAAAGGCGCTGCACTGCCGTCGGGCAGCGGGCGTGGTTATGCCGATGCAATCCTGTCTGCTGGTCAATTCGAGCGTCAGGTCGGGGATGATCACAACGAAGGTCCCAACGACATCCGGCTGCGCGTCGAACGGGCGATGAGAGGTGCCGTGCGCGGCGAGCTGAAGCGGATCGAGGCGGGGCTGCCGTTCCTGGCAACGGTTGGTTCAGCGGCACCATTCATTGGGCTATTCGGCACGGTGTGGGGCATCATGCACTCGTTCACCGCGATCGCGCAGGCTAAGGATACCAGCCTTGCGGTGGTTGCGCCCGGCATTGCCGAAGCGCTGTTTGCGACAGCCATTGGGCTTGCCGCCGCCATTCCCGCTGTCGTCGCCTACAACCAGATCTCGGTTTCGCTGGGCCGTGCTGCGGAGCGGACCAATGCCGCGGTGCATCGCATCGCGCCGCGTTTCAGCAACGCCGGCGGCGTCGCCGCGACAAGCGCCTGAGGCGGCGAAGGAGCACGCGCCATGGGAATGCAGCTTGGCGGGCACATCCCCGATGAACACGACGACAGCGGCTACAAGCCGATGGCGGAGATCAACATCACGCCATTCGTCGACGTCATGTTGGTGCTGCTGATCATCTTCATGGTGGCCGCACCGCTGCTGGTACAGGGTGTCCCGGTCGATCTGCCGAGCACCTCTGCAGGCAAGCTGTCGCAGACCAAGAAGCCGATGGTGGTGACGCTCAGCGGCGAGGGTCGCCTCTTTATCCGCGACGAGGAAGTTACGCGGACGACGCTCGTCAAGCGTCTGTCCGAGATACGTGCTGCAGAGGGCGATACGGTGGTCTATGTCCGCGCCGACCGCAAGGTGGCCTATGGGGAGGTGATGGAGATCCTCGGCCGGGTCGGCGATTCGGGCTATGCGCGCGTCTCGCTGCTGTCGCAACCCGCGCCGCGTGCCGGCGCCGCCGTGCCTGCGCCGGCCGCAGGGGAGCGCGCGGCCTCGGCACTGGCACAACGCCCTGGGGCGGTGGTCGGGAACTGAGGCGATGAGCGTACTGAGAGCGTCGAGCATGCTCTTCTCGGCAGCGCTGCATGGCGCGCTGGTGCTGGCGCTCGTCGATATGGCAACGGGTGGCCAGGCCCTCGAAGAGGGCACGGGAAACGATCTTCTGCGCATCGAGCAGGGCATTGCGCTGGAGGGCCTGACGCGGCTCGGCGATGCGCCCGAAACTGTCGAGGCGCGCGAGGTGATCGAAACCCAGGCAAGCGTGGCGCAGCCGGAGCTGGAAGAGGTCAAGGCTGCGGAAGTGAAGCCGGAGGAGGAGCCGCCACCGACGGAGGTGAAGCCGGACAAGCCCCCGCCGGAGATCAAGGACGTGATCTCCTCGCCGCTTGGACCGACGCAGGAACTGCAGGCCGTTGAGCCGCCACCGCCGGAAGTTAAGCGGCCGCAGCCCAAGCAGGTGGCGACGGAAGAACAGGTCCAGCAGGTGGCCGTGCTTGAGCAGAAGGCGGCATCGCAGGGGCAGGAGGGCGGAGACGCGACCGCCTACCGGAAGTTCCTGGGTGCGCTGTCACGGCACTTTGAGAAGTTCAAGCTGCCGCAGAAAGTCGCTCGCGGCGAGAAACTCGAGAGCGGCAAGGTCGTGATGGTCGTGGAAATCGACAAGCTGGGTGGCATTGTGGATGCGAAGGTGCACAGCTCGTCCGGATCGCCACGGCTGGATAATCTCGCGGTCGAGAGCGTGAAGCGCGGGCAGCCCTATCCGGTCGATGCGAAGTTCTTTCCGGCCGAGACACTGCGGCTTGAGATACCGTTCATCTATTCGATACGGCAATAGGGCTGCTGCCTGCCGGCTGCACGGATCACACGATCGGTGCCGTGTGAGGTCAGTAGCGGCGCGGCAGGAATCGTGCGGCACTGAAGCGGACTTTGGCCGGACGGGTCGTGGCCTCGGCAGCTTCCGCCTCTTTCAGGGCGAGCGCCAGCGCATCGCGCAATTTCTCGAGGCCGGGGGTGCGGCACATGTCGTCGTGCATATAGGCGAGCGTTTCGCGCAGCGTCGACAAGTCGAGGTGGATCGGTTTGGGATCGCTGCCGGGAAAGCTGAACACGGGTCGTACCTCTCGGAACGCAGTCGGTAAATGAAAGCTTAACACAATCTTTCGCATTTAACTTTTTCAAAGTCCTCATTGCAAGAACAAGGCCGGTGCACCCGAGCACGCGGGCCCGTGCATGCAGGCCAGTTTCCGTTCCATTTCGGGACAGCGCGTGTGGGTTCGCTCACCAAGTCGTAGGGGCGTTCATTCACCTTTTTCGCAGACGATGAGCGCAAGTCCACCGGCCAAACCGCCGGTGCGAGACGTCATGTCGTCGCCCGGCTCGGGCGCGGGAGTAAAACGTGCCGAAATCTGCAAGCGTCCTCATCATTGTCGAGAACCTTACCGTGCCGCTCGACCGGCGCGTGTGGCAGGAAGCGCGCGCGTTACGGGATGCTGGACATACGGTGTCGGTGATCTGTCCGGTCGGCGGGCGATATACGGCATCCTATGAGGTGCTCGAAGGGATCCATGTGTTCCGCCACCCGCTGCCGTATGAGGCGGACGGGCCGCTCGGCTATCTCGTGGAATACACATGGGCGCTCGCCTGGGAGTTCGCGTTGTCGGTGAAAGCGCACTTCAAGGTCGGCTTCGATGTCGTTCAGGCCTGCAATCCGCCCGACCTCCTGTTCCTTATCGCCGGCTTCTGGAAGTTGATCCTCGGCAAGCGCTTCGTCTTCGATCATCACGACATCAATCCGGAACTCTATGAAGCGAAGTTCAACAAGCGCGGTTTCTTCCACGCCTTGCTGACGAAACTGGAGCGATGGACGTTCCGCACGGCCGACGCTTCGATCGCGACCAACGAAACGTTCAAGGACATCGCGGTGAAACGTGGTGGCATGGACCCCAACCGCGTCTACATCGTGCGCTCCATCCCCGATGTCGGCCGTTTCAAACGCGTGGCGCCTGATGCCGCGCTGCGGGCGGGCTTCGAACACGTGATCGGATATGTCGGTATCATGGGCGCGCAGGACGGCGTCGATCTCCTGGTCACGGCGATGGACGAGATGGTGAATGTCCAGGGTCGCAAGGATGTCGGCTGCGTGATCGTGGGTTCGGGTACGGAACTGCCGAACCTGCAGCGCATGGCAGCCGAGCGCGGGCTCGACGGGCATGTGAGATTTACCGGCTTCCTGTCGGGCGCGCCGCTACTCGCCGCGCTGTCGAGCTTCGATGTCGGTGTGATTCCGGATCCCAAAAACACCTACAACGACAAGATCTCGATGAACAAGGCGTTCGAATACATGACGCTTGGCATTCCGTTCGTGCAGTTTGACCTCATGGAGGGGCGCAAGATTGCTGGTGAGGCCGCGCTCTATGCGGCGGATAATTCACCAGTGGATCTGGCACGGCAGATCGGCCGGCTGATCGACGAGCCAGACCTTGCAGCGCAGCTCGCGTCGGAGGGGCAGGTGCGCGCCAAGGCCCTGCTCGATTGGGATGCGGAAGCCGCGCGTCTCATTGCCTGCTACCAGACAGTGCTCGCTCCACGCGGCAGGGCTGCGAGCCCCGTGCATCCGGCCCCGCTGTCGGCATCCGGCCGCTGAAGCCAAATCAAAGGCGCAAGTGGCGGCAGTTCTTCTGCCCTCGCCACGGCAGGCAGAACGATCCAATCATGACGTTCAAAGCGTCTGTCAGTGTGTCTGACAGTGCGGCGTGCGGCGAGGCCGTTACTACGTGTGGTGCTGTCGCCGCGAGCAATCCTGGCTAAAGCTGCGTAGGCTTCAGCGCCCGCCCATCAAACGCAAGCTCATGATCTGGCGCTTGCCGACCGGCATCGTCAGAGCGGCCATGGCGACCACCACGGTTGATACGACCGTAAGCGGGATGACAAGGCCGAGCAGTGACGCCGCGGTGCTCGTGGTCGTCGCAGCAATGGCGAGCAGGCCGGCAGGAGCAAGCAGCAGGCAACGCAATGCAAATGCGCGGCCCATGTGCTGCGGTTCCAAGTTCGCGGGGGCCCGGTCTATGTGATCGAGACGCCAGGCAACGTAGGCGAGTGAGGCGAATTCTGCGATCACTCCGGCGATAGCGGCACCTTCGAGACCCAGGCCTGCAATGAGCGCAGCCCAGGCCAAGACGAGACCCGTTGCCCGGATGAGGCCGGCGGTCAAGAAGGGCCGCGTGATGCCCTTCGCGAGGAGGGCCGCGCCGGGAACCGCCTGCAGCATTCGCATCGCCCACATCAGAGACAGCCAGCTGACGACAGCGGAGAGGCCGGTGTAGTTCTTGCCGAAGGCCAGCGGCAACACGGCGCCACCGGCGATGACGAATGCGCACAGATAGAGCGCTGCGGCGAGGGCGGCAACTTCCGACATCATGCAAAAGCGAGACGCGAAAGCTTGCCTATCCTCCTGTTGCGACGACAGCAGCGGCAACATCAGCGAATTTGCAATCTTCGCTGCAAGTAGGCCCGGAACCATCGTGATCATGAACGCAGCGGTATAGGCCGCGAGAGCTTCGATGCCAGCGTAGTGGCCAATCAGCATCCGGTCGCCCTGGTAGACGGCGATCAATGGAAAGGCGCTCGCCCAGATCGGCCAACCGAACACGAACAAACGCTTCAGATGTCGGCGGTCGAGCGCCAGCCGATAAGGGCGATGTGCCACCCAGTGTGATGTGCAGACGGCGACGAACGCCTGGGCGACGGAGAGCCAGAGCACCGCCGAGTAGCCGCCGAACAGCTTCAAGGCAGGCCAGGTGAGGACAAGTGCGACCGCTTGCGGCAGGACTTCGATGGCAAGTTGCGGGCGATTGTCCAGCGTGCGCTGTGCGATACGGGCGTCGAGGCTGGTGAAGCTCTTGAGCAGGGGTACGACGGCGGCGGCGGAAAACGCCCAAGCCGCATCGGCAATGCCGAGGAAGTGCGCCGCTGGCGCGGCCACCAGGATCAGAGCCAGTGCAGTAAGAAGGCCACGCGCCACGAGCAGCGCCTGCGCCGTGGCTACGACGCGTGGATCATCTCCATCGCGAGCCTGCACGATCAGCCGGTCAGCGCCAAGATCACTCAGCGTTTCCAGTAGCTGGAGTAGCAGGAGGATCGCGGCGGCGATGCCGAAGTCGCCCTTGGACAGTGAGTGAGCGATGATCGCGTTGCGCAGGAAGGACAGGGCTTGCGCCGTGGCAAAGCCGGAGAACAGCAGTGCGCCCTGGCGGGCGACTCGTTTGCCGATCGATGTTGCGTTGCCCCAGGACATCTGTTCAAGCCACGTCGTTCTTGTGCTCTGGCTTAGTCCAGCCCGCGGCGCCGGGCAGCCGGCGTGAAAGCTTGCGGAACGGGGCCTCGACAAGGCGGCCGGCGAGCTGTTGCACGGGATTGCCGGCAAGATGGATCAGGCTGCAGGTCGTCTGCATCCAGCGCGGCGCGAACGCATTTGACCATTTGTTGCGGAACATGCTCTCGCTGATCGCAAAGCTCGCGTCCTTCTTGCCCGCAGAGAGATGGGCGATGTGGAAATCGATGACGTAGGAGTTCCAGCCCGCGGTCGCAGCGTTGAGGCAGATGTCGGCACCATAGAAGTGGAAGCCCGACAGATCATTGGAGAAGCCGATGCGTGCCTCGCGCTTCACGATGATGAAATTCTCGTCAAGGCTCATGACCCGAGCGGGGAAGGTGCCGACGCTCTGGTTGGCTCCGTGCGGATCTGTGATGCGGACGGCGAGCTGACCGGCCGAGACGCCACCCGCGTTGCCGGCAAGGGCCCAGGCCGGATCGCGGGCTTCGAGTTCTGCGAGACGAGCGTCGAGGTCAGTACGATCATTGGTCATGAGCCGCACGTCCTGGTGGCACAGGATGACATAGCGACCGCGTGCCTCGTTGAGCAGTGCGTTGAGACCGCTGAAGGCGCAGATCGGCTCACCAGCGGTATTGTCGATATGGAGATACTCGCAATCGGCTGCATCAAACCCGCCGCCGCGGAGCGAGCGATGCATCACTTCGAGGTGGGTATGATTATTGATGATCGAGGCGATGGTGTAGCGTATCTCGGTGAGCGCGGCGTTGTCGCATTCTTGGCGCACGATGCGGCGCCGAATGGCGGAAGGTGTGAGGCGACGGTGGCTCATGGACGTTCCTGACGGGACTTGCGAGGCGCGCGGCTGTCGAGTGTGTGCTCAGGTCGATGCGGCGTTGAGATGCGAGTGGATCGTCGGTGTGGCAGTGGCATCGGGATAACCGTCCTGCCATTCTCGGCGACGTTCCCAGATCTCACGCCATTGTGCAGCCGGGGCTGCGAAGCGTTGCGAGCGGCTCAAGGCGCTTGCCGACGCGAAAGCGATGAAGCGGGTGAGAGGCCAGGCACGCAGCAACAGGCGCGTCATGGGTCTCTGCCAGGCTGGCAGGTGCCGATCCGCAAGAGTGATCTTGGCAGCGAGAAGCTTGATCATCTTGGCGGCGCGGGTCGTCTCGGAGGCCCCGCCGATATGAATGATCGTTGCGGCGGGCGTTACCATGGGACGGGCACCGAGCCGACAGGCGCGCAGGCACAAGTCCGCCTCCTCGCCATACATGTAGAACACCGGATCGAATCCGCCGAGTTCATGCCACTGCGATCTCGGCAGCAAGAGGAAGCACCCGGAGACGATGTCGACCTGGCGCTCCGTGTCGCGCGGCCAACCGCCAAACGCCTCGGTATTGAAGATCGCCGAATTCGGCAGTGCCGCGGCGAGGCCGCTCACCCGGCAGAATGCATTCCACATCGTGATGCGGTGCCAACAGGAGGAGGGATTGAGGCGGCCGTCGGCAAACAGCGTGCGGCCTCCCCAGATGCGAGCCTCCGAATGCATGCGAGAGAACGCAAGCAGGTTGTCAATGGCGTGACTGAGCACCACGGTGTCGGGGTTGAGCAGAAGCAGCTTTTCAGCGCGGGCATGCTGGGCAGCAACATTGTTGGCCCGGCCGAAGCCGATGTTCTGCTTGAGGGCAATGAGGCGCGGGGCTGCGGGATGGGCTGCAATTGCTTCGGCAGATCCGTCCGTCGAAGCATTGTCGACGACGATGATCTCGTGGCGAGCGCGCGTTTCCCGCACGACCGAGTCGATCGCAGCGAGGGTCAGCTCGCGCGTGTTGTACGACACGATCAGTATCGAGACTTCGGGGTGAGGCGCGCTCATCTCTGCTGCCCGACTGCATGATTGACCGGAGGCCACCGGGACTTGCGGCGGCATGGTGCAGCGACCCTAGCAAGTTGTGGCTAATCCCGCGTTAAGGCTGCCCGAGCAACGCGGGATATGGGTGCGGCAGTTCCAGGCGGCAAAACATCCCGCGGCAAGAGAAGATTAAGGCTTCATGAAGACAATGGCAGTCTGGGGAAAGGCGACCAACGGGGGTGGTGGCGATGATCGATTGCGAAACGATGAGACCGGCGGATCGGGCTCGGATGCAAAGTGCGCACGGGCAGTCGTTTGACGGCATCATCTGCATTGGTGGCGAGGACTGGTGGTATCACAATCGTGGCCACTTCGACTTCCAGATCATGCGCCGTCTGGCACAGCGTTGGCCGGTGCTGTTCGTCAATTCGCTCGGCGTGCGCCTGCCGAGCCTCAAGGACAACAAGCTGTTCGTGTCGCGCATCGGGCGCAAGCTGAAGAGCCTGGCCCGCGGTCTTGTGCACGTCGAGAATGGCTTCTGGGTGATGTCCCCGTTGTCCGTTCCTGGTGAGACCGGCCAACGGCTGTCCAACTGGGCCCTTGCTCCGCAGATCCGACTCGCAGCGTCCCGCGCCGGCATCAGGCGACCGCTGCTGTGGGTACATTGTCCGGCGGGAGCAGCACTGACCGACAACCTTGGTGCAGCACATGTGGTTATGCAACGCACAGACCGCTTCGAAGCGTTCCCTGAAGCTGACCCGACCGTTGTTTCGCGACAGATAGCGCATCTCAAGCAGCGCGCCGACCTCGTCGTCTATGCGGCCGAGCCGCTGATGCGCGAAGAGGCCGGATCGGTGGCGCGACAGATCCTCATCACGCATGGCGTCGATGTTGAGCGGTTTGCGCGCGCCGGCAACGGCCACATGGGAGAGCCGTCCGAACTCGCGGGCACCCCACGCCCGCGCGTCGGGTTCATCGGCGGTATCGATGCACATACGTTTGATCCGCAACTCTTCATCGACGTGGCCGCTCGGCTCGCGGACGTACAGTTCTTTATGGTGGGCGGATCGTCTCTGGACCAAGGCTGGTGCCCGCTTCCCAACGTGCATTTCTTCGGCCGCAAGCCCTATGAAGAGGTGGCTGCCTACATGGCGGCGGCACAGTGCCTCATCATGCCGTGGAACGACAGTGCGTGGATCAAGGCCTGCAATCCGATCAAGCTCAAGGAGTATCTTGCCGTCGGCCGGCCGGTGGTCACGACCGATTTCGATGCGCTCGAAGGTTGGCGCGATCTGGTGACGGTGGCAAAAGGTCCCGACGCGTTTGCGGCTGCAGTCCGGCGGGTGCTGGCACAGCCTCATGATCCCGCACCCGCACGTATGCGTGTCGCGTGCGAAACATGGGATGAGAAGGCGCGCCTGTTGGCGGAGGCACTCGTGTCTTTGTCGGAGCCGCGTCAAGTGCCCGTCGCCGGCGAAACAAGACGCGCCGCATGATCCCTGGCGAGGCGCCTCGTCATCGATCACGATCCGATGCGCGGGCGACTGCGGAAACGGCCCCTTGCGCTGACGTCGCTCGTCCGCACCAGCCGACAGCCCTCGCGACGCGTCGGGGCGAGAAGTGGCGCAGCTATGCATGCCTCGTTGGAGCGTATCGCGGTTGCGTATGAGCACCATGCTGGACGCAGGCTGTCAGAGCGCAGCAGGGCCTTCATAAAATACTGGTGTGCGATTGCGCCCTAATGAGTGGCGCCCAGGGGACGCGCATGCATGGCGACTGACCGCGCCAGCGCTGGATGGCCGTAGGGCCGTCCATAGCGCGGCTCGACACGCGGGCGGCGATTGTTGCTGCGGACCGCGGACGGGCTCGGCTGCACGGTCTGTCCGGCAGGGCTGGTCAGGGCAGCGCGTGTCGGATCGGCGATCCAGGCACCAAGACCTATGAAGAAGAAGAAAAACGTGTGCAGCACGTTCCAGTAATGCACGGTGCAGCCGACCAGCGACAGAGCAATCAGAGACATCATCCAGCCCATGGCGATGACGCGGGTCTGTGCATCGGCATGCCGCATGCGGCGCTTGATGACGTCGCGTCCGAGCACGACGATCGCAAGTGCCAAGAGCAGGAACGAGGGTATGCCCTGACGCATGGCCGTGACGAGCCAGTAGGCGTCCACAGTGTCTGAGATCATCCACCACGGGCGTTCCCAATCACCGAGCCCGATTCCCGTCCACGGATTGGCCCAAACGTTGAGCATGCCGTTCTCCCAGATCTGGAGACGGTAAAAGCCGGTCCAGGGATCAAGCGTCATACCCGTCGCGATGAAGGCGATCGGCGAACGCGAGGAGAGCACTGACATCGCAATATAGACGCCGACGAGGCCGGCGAGCGTCAGCGTCATGCGCCCCTTGATCGGCCGAGTGAAGCGATCCCAAACGAGCATGCCGCCTTGCAGGCCTAGACAGAGCATTGGTGCCGACGACAGTCCGAGGAAAGTCGCAAAGGCCATCAGGGCTCCGTTGATCCTGCGTTTGACCTGTCGCAACTCGGTGAACCAGAAGAGTGCGAACAGCGCTGCGCAGAATGTACCGTAGTGGATCGGATGATCGAAGGTGCCATAGGCGCGTGTCAGTCCGAGGCGTGTCTCCACGCCGGTCGGGTGGTAGTAGCCGGTGAGCCTGTGCAGAATGTCGTGGGTGAAGGTCTGTCCCAACAGGGTCTCGGGCAATGCGATGAGCGCTGCAACGGCGACAGATGCCATGAAGGCGCGCATTGTTGCGCGCAACTGCTCGGTGGTGCGCACGAACGCGCGCGCGATGAAGTAGCCGCCAAGCGCTTCGAGAGCCAGCGAGCCACCGTAGACGAAGCCATCCTTGCCGGCATGCTGTGCATAGACGCCGAGAGTCCAGATGCCATAGAGAATGAGCAGGACGTCGAAGGCGCGCAGGCGCTGGTCGCGTGACGTGACGATCTTGAAGAGCGCTACGGGTAGCAGAAGCAGAAGAGCCAGTCGGTGAGGTGGCAGTCGCAGTCCTGCCATATACAACGAAAACTCCGTCGGGCACAGGAAGCTCACAAGGACGAGCGCGACGGGGATCGGAACTTTGGACGCTGCTCGCATCATGGCTGCTGCAACCCGGTTTCGTTGTATCGTTGAGCGGGTGTCGGGTGACCGGGGTGGTTCGTGCCACCCCGGTCTGACCCGCGCCTCCCCGGACCTTCGAGCGGCGGCCCGGTATCGTGTTCCTATCAGTGCGCGTTCTTGCCCGTGAAAACGACAAACAGAGTTCGTGCGATGATCTTGAGGTCCAGCGACAGCGACCACGCGCGGATATAGGCCATGTCGTGGTCGACCCGTTCGCGGATGCTGTCGTGCGTCCGCGTCTCTCCGCGCAGGCCGTTCACCTGCGCAAGGCCGGTGATGCCAGGCTTGACTTGATGCCTGTTGGCGTAGTCCTCCAGCATCGAGCTGAATTTCTCGTCGTGGATGAGAGCGTGTGGGCGCGGGCCGACGATCGACATGTCGCCTCTGAGCACGTTCCAAAGCTGCGGCAGTTCATCGATGCTGGTACGGCGGAGAATGCGGCCGACGCGTGTCACGCGGTCGTCGCCCGCGGTGACCTGGCGGACCTGGTCGTCCGAGTCGGTGACAGTGAGAGTGCGCAGCTTCAGCACATCGAACACCTGCCCGTTCAGTCCGCGCCGGCGCTGCCGGTAGAGGACCGGACCGGAGCCGTCGAGCTTGATGGCGGTGGCGGCAGCAAGCAGGATCGGTAGGGCGAGGACGAGACCGACAGCAGCGACGAGAAGATCCTCAGCGCGCTTAACGATCGGCGCCCAGTCGGCCAGTGGCTTGTCCTTCACGTCGATCAGTCCCACATTGCCGATCTGCGATACGCGGTGGCGGTCCCGGGTCGAGACGAGATCGGTGGCGATGTGCGTGACGACATGGATGTTGCTCGGAGCCTGCTCGAGCCTGCGGACGATCGCAGCAATGCGGCTGTCTGCGGACTGAGGCAGCGCGATGACGATGTCGTCGATCTTCCCGGCGGTTGCATCCCGGAGGAGGTCGTCAAGCTCACCGGACACCGTGAGACCTTCCGCATTGACGCGATCCTCGCCGGTCCGATCGTCATAGACACCGACAAAGCGGATGCCGGACCTCGTCTTTGCGAAGTGATCATGGACACGGCGCGAGATCGATCCGGCGCCATAGACGGCAATCGAGCGGTCGAAGCGGCCCGCGGCTGCCATCCGCGTCAGGATGCTGCGGGCGACGCCACGGACCAGCAGGACCAGCGTGAAGCTTGCGATGATCCAGGCCCCAAACCACACAGTGATGTGCCCATGCAGCGCAATGACCGGCATTGCAAAGCCGATTACGGCGGCGACGCCGACGGCGATACCCGAGAGCAGGTGCAGCGGATGGTTCGGCAGGTCACTTATCTTCTCCAGATCATACATGCCTGCGTTGCGCATCCACATTTGCGTAATGAACCCCGCGATCAGACCGGCCTGGACAACCATTGCAAGGCTCGTCGCCGGCCCGCCGATGAGAGAGTAGACATAGGCAGGAAGCAGCGCTCCCATCGCCACCGAAATCATGTCGGCAAATGCGACGAGATCCATCGCCACGGTCGGCGATGAGCGAGGCTTGTCGGAGCCGATCACTGGACCGGCTGCGTCGGAGCGCAGGCCGGCTCCGCCCTCGATTTGCGCGGCCGTTGCGGGAGTGGTCATCGTTGGCTCCTCGACAGTTGCCGGTGGCTTGCATCCGGCGCGTGCTATGCGTTGTTCTGTGTTGTTGGTGCCGCGGGATATCAATGTTGCGTTGGACGACGATACCGCCCAATCGATCTTCTCCTCATGCCGCGCTCCTCGATGGTGGCGCCGTTGACGGCCATGGGATGGATCGGGGCAGGCTCACCATCCCTCCGGTCTGATCAGCGAGCACGTCCTGGTCGACCTGATTGACGACGACGCCGACAAGCTTGTTCTGGTTGAACCCGAGGCTCGATAGCGCGCGACGCGCGAGCTGTTTGGGCGTGCGGCGCCAGGCCATCACAAAGACGATCTGGTCGGCGTAGTCGGCCAGCACACGACCGTCGATTACGGGAAGCAGCGGAGCCGAGTCCACGACGAGCACGTCGAACTGTGATTTGAGCCGGGCGAGCGCCGAAGCGGCCGATGGCGAGGAGAGTATTTCGGCCGCGGCGAGTGTGGTCGGAGCCGGTCCGGCGCCGGGCAGGAAATGCAGGCCTGTCGAGGCATCACGCAGGATGAGGCTTTCGGGCGCAAAGCCTTCGGCAAGCGCATCTGCGAAGCCGTGGCGGCGGGTCGGTGCTAGCTCTCGCGTCAGATGGAAGCGGCGAAGGTCGCCGTCGATCAACAGAACGCGGGCGCCGGTGAGGGCAAAGTTCAGCGCCAGGTTGGAGGCGACGATGCCGCTGCCTTCGCCGGGCATGCTGGCGGAAACCTGGATGATGCGCGGTCCGAGGTGCGCGCGACGCACGTCGACTTCGCGGCGCAAGCCGCGGATGGCCTCGGCGAAGGTTCCGGATGGCTCGGCGACCATGAGGCGCATCTCATGCAGGGCCGCGCGCGGCGGCTCATCGGCAGCGGCAGCCGGCAGCGAAGCCAGATGCGCAAGCTCAAAGACGCGTTCCACATCCTCCGGGCGTCCAATGCCGAATGTCATGAACTCGAGCAGGATGGCGATCATCAGGCCCAAGGCGCCGCCACCGAGCGTGCCCAGCACGACGAGCTGCTTGCGCTTGGGCGAAGCGGGAAACAGCGGAGCGTCAGCCTGCTCGACGATGCGTGCGTCGGGCAGATGCAGGCTCTGTGTCTCGACTGTTTGTTTGTAGCGGGCCAGCAGAGCCTCATAGAGCGACTTGGTCGTATCGGTGTCGCGCTGCAGCTCCTTGAGCCTGACGCCTGCCGTCTTGGATAGCGTGTCATCGCCCTTCAGTGACGCCAGGCTCTCATTGAGTTCGCGCTCACGACGCTCAGCGATTTGCACCTCGTTCTGGAGATTGGCGACAAGGCGCCCGATCTCGTTCTCGATCTGGGCGCGTGCTTCGGCGACTTCGGCTCGCACTTTTTGCATGTCGGGATGGCGTGAGCCATAACGCGTAGCGAGCTCTGCTTCGCGCCCGGTGGCCTTCGCATACTGTTCCTTGAGCAGGCGAATAGTCTGGCTCTGAAGGACATCGGCGATATTGCTGAAGTCACTGCCGTCGCGGGCGATGCGCTGGGCAAGTTCGTACTTTGCGCGGGCCTCGGCAGTATTGTTGCGAGCAATGACGGTCTGTTCCATCAGACGCGCGAGTTGCTTCTCACCGAGGATCTGCCCTTCGGTGTCGAAAATGTCGTTTTCAGCTTTGAAGCGTGCGACGCGGCGCTCCTTCTCGGTCAACTCCGCGCGCAGGGCCTCGAGCTTCTGCTCCAGAAGCTTGGCGGCGTGGTCGGTGACCTCCCGCTTCTGCTTGACCTGCTCGGCGAGATAGACCTCGGCAACGGTGTTGGCAATTCTGGCGGCCTTGGCGGCGCTTTCAGCAGAGAAGCGGATGTCGAGCAGCAGAGTCTTGCGGATGCGGGTGACTCTGAGGCGTTCGGAGAAGGCGACGGCAACTTCATCGCGCGCCGGATGCGTCTGGCCAGGCTTCTCGGGGCCGAGAAAACCGGTGATTGGATCGATGTTGACAGTGCTGCCAAGCTCGGCGGCGGGCGGCACTGGCTCCGGAAGATCAGGAGCGCGCAGTCCGAGCGCCGTCAACGTGCGCTGCCAGAGCGGCGGACGCGAAAACTCCGGATCGGTCCGAAGTCCGAGGATATCGATGACCTTCAACGCGA
>JACKJI010000013.1 GCA_020638035.1 Hyphomicrobiaceae bacterium | reverse complement strand
GTTACTCTCACAGCGCCCGCTGCATACCCGACGCGCGATTGTGGCAAAAGCGAAGCAGCCGCGATCGGACAAGGATGGCATTAGTACCACAACCGCATCAACCCTGGTCCGGTGCACAATATTCCGACATGCCACCCGCAACGCAGAATGAGCGCGCTGGCGTTTCCATGAAACGCAAGCGCGCGCGTCTTAGAAAAAGAGCTACTTCTCTATTCAAACCGCGGGGCACGTCAGAGCCACGCCGTTCGAACTCCCTCACGCCTCCAGCGCCTTTTGCACCGCATGTGCAATGTCGGGTGTCGGCATCTTGACGTAATCCGCCGAGATCTCCTTCACGATGCGCGGCCGCAGGTGCGCACCGATCTCCTTGCGCACCGTCCCCAACGCAACCGGCGGTGCGACCAGCACGATCTTTTCGAACGCCCCCTGCTCAGCCTCTCGCTCAAGTTGCAGCATCACGTCAGCGATGAAGGCATCCTCGGCGCGCTGGTGAAGGTCGGGCGCCTCCATCGAAGACTTGTGCGGACCCGATGTATCGTTCATGCGGCCCGGCCGATCGCGACCTTGCTCATGCGTCGGCGGATTTTCCTGGTGCACCGTCTTCAGAACCTTCAGCCGCGGCTCGAACGCCGTGCCGATGTTCACCATGATGATTGCTTTGGCGCCATCAAGCGTGGCGACCCACATATCGGCTGCGAGCTTCATGCTGTTGTCTCCATTGGTTGCAGCCAAGCCAGATTATCAGGCTGAATCTGGTGACGCCTTGCGCGCGTGCAAGTGGGAACCAGCCAATCGGACGTCATGCCGCGGTACGCGACAAGCAACGGGACACATGCTCCGCCACCGTCGCAATGACACGCGGATCGCGCATGTACGCATTGTGGTAGAGCGCGTCCGACAACAGCTTCCACATGCGATCGGGATCTCCGAAACCTCCCGCCCGACGCTCGTTGGCCAGTGCCTCCTCGTAGACCACCTGCGCACTTTCGAAGATCGCCCGGTCATCGACACCACCGAGTTCGGCAGCCTCGATCGCCAGCTCTTGTGCACCCCCCAGGAGCGGAGGCACGCGCTCGACACGCACGAGCGCATCATCGGCATCGCCTCCATAGACCGCACCGACGATGCCGGCCGAAATCATCCGGTTGGCGAAGGCGGCATAGAGCCAACCACCTCCTGCATGCGCGATGAGCGACACGACGGCACGGACGGCAATGTAAACGACGGGCACAAGGAGCAGGAAGGTGAAGTCTGCAGCAAGCCCCATGTCGAAGCCACGTTTGGCGATCTTGTCGAGGATCGGCCGCATCAGATACGAGCTGACATAGGCAAAGCCAGCGACGACCGTCAGAATGCCTGCCAGCGGGCCGAAACGCTTGACTGCCCGCACACCCCATTCGTGTGTCACGTAAGATGGCTTCACGCGCGCCGCGGTCTCCAGGAGACGCATTGCTTCGTCGCGCGGGCTGTGCACCACCAGCCAAGTCTCCGGTTCAACCGCCGCGCGCATGCCTCGCAATGCGCGCGTCTGGGCGCGCAGCCTGCGCACGCCGCGCACCAAGGCCCACACGCACAATGCAGCAATGCCTCCGAAGAACAAGACGGCCGTGGCGAGCTGCGATGCACTCAACTTGTCAGCATACGACACGAACAAGCCGATGTACGCCAGCAGGATCGGCGTCATCGTCAGGCCCAGAAGGATCTGGAATGCGGCAACGATGCGCGGCACCAGTTTGAGCCGGCGTACGAAAAAGGGCGTGCCGAAGGTGACGACTCCTGTGAGGCCATTTCGCCGCGCCGCTCCCGCAATTGCCTCCATCGCGACATTGCCGCCGTGACTGTGCGCGACGATCGCGTACCGCTGTCCTCCCGCCGACAGCTCGTTGATCATCGCGCCGAGGCGCCGGGCACCGTCGAGCCGATCGTTGTCCGAATTTGCACCTGACCAGTGCAGTGGACGAATCTCAACCGACAACAGCCCGCGGTGCTTCAACTCCGCGACGAGCTGCTGAGCAAAGGCCGAACCCCGTTGCCACCAGCGAGTGCCATCTTCGGCCGCCTCGGCATCATTGGTTCCATGTACCGTGACGACGACTATCGCATTGGAGTCGGTAGCCTGTTTCGCCCCGTCCTCAACTTCACCGCTCATGTCCTCTCCCTCGGCCCATCCAAGCCCCCCGGCGCGGCGCCTGACACATCACATTAACCTTAACCTTGAACGCCAATATCCGCCCCCGGATCGACCGCCCTTGCCACACCAATTAAATCACTGACTTCGCGAAAAAATACGATCCATACGCCGAGCTGCAACACAGCCGACATCGAAGATTTTCGCCCCCATTGTGCAATGACGGCAAGCCAAGTCTGCCACGCATCTTAAGCGCAATTTTAGGTTTTGCAGGCATCTCTCGGTAAGGCCGCACGCACTCGGTATGGCCGGACGCAGTGGCAAGACCTCGGCAGCTATCCAGGGCCCCGTCATGACCGATACGATGCTGACCACGATGCTTCACTGCAGCACGGTCCAGGCCGACACGCTCGTTGCTGCCTACGGAAACGAGCATGGCTGGCATGCACAAACTGTGATCGCAGCAGCCGGCGCGCTGCTGGGCCACGCGATCCAGGCCAGCGCCTACTCGATGGCGACGCAAGGCACGTGCGATGTCAGTGAATTCGCCCGGCAAACCAACCCACCCTTCGGTAAGTTCGTCCGATGTGGCGACCGCATCCAACTGTTCTTCACGACCGAACTCGACTTCGTGCTGACAGTGGCCGAGCAGCTCGACTGGTTCCCGCGGGAAGCGGTGCCCGACGTGCAGAGGATCTTTGTCGACGTCATCGACCAGATCGACGGCGATTGGTTCCCCCGACTGGGAGTCGCGTCAGAGCACCAGCCACGCGAATGGTCACCCGACGCCGTACCACGCTTCCTGCGCAAGATGCGCGCTCATCTAGACCACTACAATCTTTCGCACAATGTCTGCGAAGTATTGTGCCAGACATTGGCACTCGGATATCTGGTATCGGCGGCACGCGACCAGATAGACCCGCACACAGCCCTGCACATTGGACTGGAAATGGCCGTTGCAACGGCCAATATCGGCAATCTCGATCGTACTTACTTCTACGACGAGAACGAGGAGGAAGCCGACGGATTCGCCACCAGTATGGCCGCCACATTCGCGCTTGAAGAGATCGATGCACCAGCGCCAGTGCACGACACGCCTGCACAAGCCAGCACTCAAAATGCCGGTTCCGCAGGGCAGACCGCCAAGACCACTAAGGTCGCATTCAAGGAAACCGCGCCGGTCGCCACGACGATCCCATTATCCGTGCATACCGCGACAGTAGCACCAGCCTTACATGACTTTTGGGCAGACGACAGCGAAGACGACCCTATCGCCCTTTACTCAGCGCCGAAAGA
Source organism: Hyphomicrobiaceae bacterium (assembly GCA_020638035.1). Classification (GTDB taxonomy): domain Bacteria; phylum Pseudomonadota; class Alphaproteobacteria; order Rhizobiales; family Hyphomicrobiaceae; genus JAEUMD01. Next base: position 51,829 of record JACKJI010000013.1, on the reverse strand, counting down.
TTTCGAACCGCTAACTATCGCCGGGGTGAACACCGCTGACGAGAGCGAACTCGCCGACGCCACAGACGCGGAAGATGCGGATCTCGGTGACGAGGATGAGATCGACGACTTGCCAGCACCGCGCGCGTCACGCCTCGCGCGTCCACGTCCAAACAAGACTGCGTTCGGCAAGCGGCAGCTCGCCTGAACCCCGCGATAGCGTCTCGGCCCTACAATCCGCCCGACACGTTGAGTACCGCCCCGGTGACGAAGCTCGCCGCGTCCGAGGCAAGCCAGACCACGGCTTCGGCGATATCACGGGGCAAGGCCGTGCGGCGCAGAGGCGCTGTGCGCGCAACAATGCCTGGGCGATCGGGATTGCCCGAGCGAACATGAATGTCGGTATCCGTGGTGCCGGCCCTCACCGCATTGACACGGATACCCTGCGGACCGACTTCCTTGGCGAGCCCGATCGTCAGCGTTTCAAGCGCCGCCTTTGAGGCCGCGTAATGAACGTATTCGCCCGGACTGCCCAGTACGGCCGCAATCGATGAGATGTTGACGATCACGCCACCATCGCCGCCCCTGTCGCGTGACATCGCAGCGATCGCGTGGCGGCAGCAGGTAATGGCGCCGAGTACGTTGACGGCAAACGTGCGTTGCAGCGCGTCATCGTCGAGATCCTCCAGACGCCCGGCTCGACCGATGATGCCGGCATTGTTGACGAGCAGGCTTGGCCGGCCCAGCGTCGCCTCGCAATGCGCAAACATGCGTGCGACCGCCTCGGGTTCTGCAACGTCGGCAGCAAAGACGGCCGTGCGCACGCCCAGTTCTGCGCAGCTGCCAGCCGTCTCGGCCGCCGCATCCTTCTCGTGCAGATAGTTGATGAGGACATCATAGCCCTTTTCCGCCGCGAGGCGAGCCGTGGCTCGGCCGATCCCGCGACCGGCACCGGTGATCAGCGCGACTTTGCCCATGCGCCTTCAGGCTCCATTTTCATCACTTCGATCCCGGCCCCGCCGCCAGAACTCAATCCCGCAGAAACTGTGCGAGCGCTCCGTTGCCGGTCTCGTCGGCGAACCAGAACCCCAAACGCTCCAGATCGGCAGCAAGCGCGGGCTCCTCACCGGCCGCGACACCGAAACCGGCCAGCACGCGGCCATAAGCGGCCGCACGATTGCGATAATGGAAGAGCGTGATGTTCCAGCGCGTGCCCAGCGTCTCCAGAAAATGCAGGAGCGCACCCGGTCGCTCCGGAAACTCGAAACGGTAGAAGCGCTCATGGACAGTGCGGGCGCCGACACCGCCGACCATGTGGCGCACATGCAGGCGCGCGACCTCATTGCGCGTGTAATCGCTTACCGCATAGCCGGCCGCCACCAATGACTCGCAGATCTCCCGGCGCTCGGCAGCGCCCCGCGCAAGCTGCACGCCAACGAATACCTGCGCCTCGGCATCGCCTCGGTAGCGATAATTGAACTCGGTCACAGGGCGGCGGCCGATGGTACGGCAGAACTGCAGGAAGCTACCCGCCTGCTCCGGAATCGTGACCCCGAACAGCGCCTCGTGCTGCTCACCGATCTCGGCGCGTTCGGTGACGTGGCCGAGGCGGTCGAAGTTCATGTTGGCACCCGACAGGATGGCGACGAGGTCCTTGTCCCTTGTTCCCGTGTCACTCACCCAGCGCTTCAGTCCGGCAAGTGCCAGCGCACCAGCGGGCTCCACGATCGAACGGGTGTCCTCGAATACGTCGCGAATGGCTGCGCAGACCTGGTCTACATCGACCGTAACGACCTCGTCGATCCGGTCGCGCAGCACATCGAACGTGAGCCCGCCGATTTCCTTGACCGCACAGCCATCGACGAACAATCCGACATGTTGCAGTGGCACCGGCCGCCCGGCCTTGATCGCAGCATCCAGCGAGGCCGCATCGTCTGGCTCCACCGCTATGATGCGGATATTGGGAACAAGAGCCTTCAGGTAAACCGCAACACCGGCACACAGCCCGCCTCCTCCGACGGGAACGAAGATCGCATCCATATGGCCGCGATGCTGTGCAAGAAGCTCCATGGCAACGGTGCCCTGCCCGGCGATGACGGCGGCATCGTCGAACGGATGGATGAGCGTACGGCCCTCGCGCTCGGCGAGCAGGCTGCCATGCGCGGCCGCCTCGCTGTAGGAATCGCCGTGCAGCTCGATGCGTGCACCGAAGGCTTCGACTGCGGCGATCTTGATGCGAGGCGTCGTCACCGGCATGACGATCAGGGCGCTGACGCCGAGCCTCGCGGCGCTGTAAGCGACGCCTTGGGCATGATTGCCGGCCGAGACGGCGACGACACCGCGGGCGCGCTCCTCCGGCGTCAGCAGGCGCATGCGGTTGTACGCCCCGCGCAGCTTGAAGCTGAAGACAGGTTGCAGATCCTCGCGCTTCAGCCACACCCTGTTGCCAAGACGCTTGGTCATCACCGGCGCGGCCTCGAGCGGCGTATTACGCGCAATGTCGTAGACCGGAGCCGTCAGGATAGCGCGCAGCCAGCCCGTCTCGTCCGTTGGTCTCATCATGGGCCGGCTGCCTTAACCTTCGCTGCCTCATCCAATGCCGCGTGCGATGTTGGCGCACACGGCACATCAGGGCGAACGCAATGCGCGCCCAAGCGCCAGTAATGGCGCGAGCGAACGCCCGCGCCAAGCACCAGTTCAGCCTTTTGTGTGTGTTGCCGCTTCCAGCACCCGCAACAGCGCTATGCGGGTCGGGCTGGGCAAGAGGCCACGCCCCGCCAGCACGCACACCCGCTGCCGCTGGGGACCTAACCTGCGGTCCCCTTTTCCGTGCCCGCGTCAATCCGACGACGTCACGCGAAAGTCACGCCATTTGCAGCCATCGGCAGGCGTTGCACGCGCGTGCCCGTTGCCGCGTAGATGGCATTGGCGAGTGCTGGGCCGACCGGCGGCAATCCGGGCTCACCGACCCCTGTTGGCGGCTCGGCGGATGGCACGATGTGCACCTCGACCCGCGGCATGTCGGTGATGCGCAGCGGTTCGTAGTCAGTGAAGTTCGACTGCTGCACCTCGCCGTTGACGAGCGTGATCTCGTTGCGCATGACCGCGCCCAGCCCATAGCCGATGCCACCTTCCATCTGCGCGCGGATAACGTCCGGGTTGACAGCGACGCCGCAATCGACGGCACAGGTCACCTTCTCGATACGCACCTTGCCCGCCGAGACCGAAATCTCGACGACCTCGGCAGCATAAGTATCGAACGACTTGTGCACGGCGATGCCTTGGTGGCGACCTTCTGCTGCCTTGCCCCAACCAGCCTTCTCCGCAGCAAGCTTCAGGACACCGGAAAGTCGTGTGGCGTCCTTGCCGCCGCCTTCGAGCAGCGCCAGCCGGAAGGCGACGGGATCGGCCTTGGCCGCCTTGGCCGCCATGTCGATGATGCTTTCCATCACGTAGGCCGTGTGCGTGTGGCCGACCGAGCGCCACCACAGCACCGGCAATGGTGTGTCGGGGTAGCTGACACCGACCGACAGCGCAGGGATCGCATAATGCGTGTCGGCGACACCCTCGACCGTGGTCGGGTCGATGCCTGACTTCTTCACGTCCTCATTGACGAACGCGGTGTCGAGCAGGATCGGCTTGCCCGCGATCCGATGATCCCAGCCGACGATCTTGCCATCCTTGAGGCCCACGCGCACACGGTGCGCCACGATCGGGCGATAATAACCGCCACGGATGTCATCCTCGCGCGTCCACACCAGCTTGACCGCGGTCTTGCCGCCCAGAACAGCAAACGCCATCGCTGCCTCGGACTGATAGTCGGCCGTCGGTGTCGCACGTCGTCCGAACGAGCCACCCGCATAAACGGTATGCACTTCGACGTCCGCCGGAGCGATACTGAGAACGCGCGAGACGGCGAACTGCACCGCACTGGGGAACTGGCACCCATCGTGGATGCGCACACCCTTCTCGGTCTTTTCGACGATACAGTTGAGCGGCTCCATCGGCGCATGGGCGAGCAGCGGGAAGACGAACTCGCCGTCGACGACCGAGTCGGCGCCTGCGAGCGCTGCCTCGGCAGCCGACTGATCGCCACCCTTCACCGCCTGATGCTGAGGCTTGTCGAGCAGTTCCAGGTGATGCTTGACGAGATCGGCCGTCGAACGGCTTTCCGCTTCGAAGAAGTCCCAGGTCGCGGTTAACGCCTCGCGCGCCTTGATCGCGGCCCAGGTATTCTTCGCGAAGACGGCGACACCGGCCTTGTTGGGCAGCGCCTTGGCGTCGATGAAGCCCGGCACCGCCTTTGCCGCCGTCACGTCGAAGGCCTGGACCTTGCCGCCAAAACGCGGGCTGCGCAGGATTACAGCATGCACCATGCCGTCGATCTTCACATCGAGCGCATAGGTCGCGGTACCGTTGATCTTTGCGGGCGTGTCCTTGCGGGCGAGCCGGTCCTTGCCGATGAGACGGAAGAAAGTCGGATCTTTCAGTTTCGGTTCCGATGACGCCTCGAGCGTCGCAGCCTTGGCGATCATCTCGCCGAAATGCGCCTGATGCGTGCCCGAACGCATGACACTGTTGTCGATCGTGATCGTATCGGCCGCCACGCCCCAGGTCTCAGCCGCCGCCTTCACCAGCACCTCGCGCGCCGCGGCTCCCGCCTTGCGATACTGCAGATAGCTGTTGGCGATCGCCGTCGAGCCGCCGGTGCCCTGGGCGCCGAACGCGAGGTTCTTGTAGCGCTCCGCATCTGCCGGCGCGAAGTCGGTGGTCACGCGCTGCCAGTCGGCGTCGAGTTCCTCAGCGACCAGCGTCGTGAGGCCGGTCGTCGTTCCCTGCCCCATCTCGAAGTGCTTGAGCACGACTTCGACCGTGCCGTCGGCAGTAATCCTGACGAAGGGATTGAGGGTTGTCGGCGCCGCGCCGGCAGCGGCGACGGCAAAGCGGCCGTCGGGGCGCAGACCGATGACGAGGGCCGCGCTGGCGGCCACGGCTGACTTCAGGAACGTGCGGCGGTCGGTACGCGTTGTCATCGCTCAGCCCTCCATGATCTCGGCGGCGCGGTGGATGGCCGCGCGGATGCGAACGTAGGTAGCGCAGCGACAGGCGTTCCCGGACATGGCCGCGTCGATATCGGCATCACTCGGCCTTGGATTGGTAGCGAGCAGGTTTACCACCGACATGATCTGGCCGGACTGGCAGTAGCCGCATTGCACGACATCGAGTTCGCTCCATGCGGTCTGCACGGCCTTCGCCGCCGGACCGGCCAGACCTTCGATGGTCGTGACGCTCGCCCCTTCCAGATCCTCGATGAAGGTCTGGCAGGATCGCACTGCCTCGCCATTGACGTGCACCGTGCATGCCCCGCACGCGGCGACCCCACAGCCGAACTTGGTGCCCGTCAAAGCAAGATCATCGCGCAGCACCCACAGGAGCGGTGTTCCAGGTTCAGCCTCGACCGTCACCGGTTGCCCGTTGACGTGGAGTTTGACTGCCATTCTCGTTCTCCTATCTGCCCGTTCGATCCCGCGACATGCGTCAACGGCTCCGCGCGCTTGCAAGCTTCTGTCGTCTTGGCCGGAGCCTGATCGTCACGCAGGATCGCAACGCCCGTCAGCTCAACATGCTCTAACGTTGTTACAGCGCTGCGTCTAATCAATGCGTGCACATACCAAGACGTCAGCAGGACCGCGTTCTGCTCTGGAATATACGCAATTCGCGCATATGCAGTCGGTTTCGGAATTCGTCTGGCGATCGTCTTGGGCACGACATCTTTGAAATGATGCCCGCCCCAGCGCACCCTCGCAAGATCGGCGGACCGCATTTCTGATATGCATGACCATCCGAGCCCATGCATCGACTTTGGCGGAAAATGCATCAGGCAACCCGTCCGGCGAGGCTCACACCGAGACGACACAAGGCCGCCCCGCGCGGGCGGCCTTGTCTGATCGTGCATGAACCGCAGACGAGCTCAGTTGTCGAGGAACGAGCGCAGTTTGCGGCTGCGCGAGGGATGCTTCAACTTGCGCAGCGCCTTCGCCTCGATCTGACGGATACGCTCGCGCGTCACCGAGAACTGCTGGCCGACTTCTTCCAGCGTGTGGTCGGTGTTCATGCCGATGCCGAAGCGCATGCGCAGGACGCGCTCCTCGCGCGGCGTCAACGAGGCGAGCACGCGCGTCGTCGTCTCTCTGAGGTTCGACTGGATCGCCGCATCAATGGGCAGCACCGCGTTGCGATCCTCGATGAAGTCGCCCAGATGCGAATCCTCCTCGTCGCCGATCGGCGTTTCGAGCGAGATCGGCTCCTTGGCGATCTTCAACACCTTGCGCACCTTCTCCAGCGGCATCGCCAGCTTTTCGGCAAGCTCCTCCGGCGTCGGTTCGCGGCCGATCTCGTGCAGCATCTGCCGGCTCGTGCGCACGATCTTGTTGATCGTCTCGATCATGTGCACGGGAATGCGGATGGTGCGTGCCTGATCGGCGATCGAGCGCGTGATCGCCTGCCGGATCCACCAGGTCGCGTAGGTGGAGAACTTGTAGCCGCGGCGGTATTCGAACTTGTCGACCGCCTTCATCAGGCCGATGTTGCCCTCCTGGATGAGGTCCAGGAATTGCAGGCCGCGGTTCGTATACTTCTTGGCGATCGAGATGACGAGGCGCAGGTTCGCCTCCACCATTTCCTTCTTCGCCTGGCGGGCTTCCCGCTCGCCCTTCTGCACCGCCTTGACGATGCGGCGATACTCGGAGATCTCAAGGCCGGTCTCGGACGCAAGCTCGTGGATGTCGTTGCGGATGCGCTCGATCTGCGTGCGATCCGATCTGACGAAGTTGCCCCACTTCTTGCTGCTCTTCGAAACGCGATCGAGCCAGGTCTGGTCGAGTTCGTTGCCATAGTACTCGTCGATGAAGCCTTGGCGCGGCACACCATGGCTCTCGGCCATGCGCATCAGGCGGCCCTCGAAGCTCACGAGCCGCTTGTTGATGGCATAGAGCTGCTCGACGAGGCTCTCGATGCGGTTGTTGTTGAGCGACAGGCTCTTGACGTCGGTGATGATCTCCTCGCGCAGCTTGTCGTAGGCGCGCTGCTGCTGGCGCGAACCCGTCTCGCCCGCGAGCTGCTGCTCGAGCTTCTTGTCCTGCTGCTTTCTGAGCTTCTTGTAGGTTCCGGCGATGCGATCGAAGGTCTCCAGAACCTTCGGCTTCAGCTCCGCCTCCATGGCGGCGAGCGACATGGAGTTTTCGAAGTCGTCCTCGTCCTCTCCCTCGGTCTTCTCGCCGTCTTGTCCTTCGCCCGGTGCGCCTTCGCTCTCCTCGCTGGCACCCTCGCTGACAGCGGTGGCATCCTTTGCGTCAGGACCCTCGTAGGTCGCTTCCAGATCGATGATGTCGCGCAGCAGAATCTTGCCGTCGTTGAGTTCGTCGCGCCAGATGATGATCGCCTGGAAGGTCAGCGGGCTTTCACACAGCCCCGCGATCATCGCTTCGCGGCCAGCCTCGATGCGCTTGGCGATCGCGATCTCGCCTTCGCGTGAGAGCAGCTCCACCGAGCCCATCTCGCGCAGATACATGCGCACGGGATCGTCGGTGCGCTCCGTCGGTTCGGCGCGCGTCTGGGAGGTGGTCGGCATGGCCTGCGCGGTGAGCGCCCGGCTGTCCTCGTCGTCGGCGATCTCCTCCGTCGCCTCGCCCTCCTCCTCGGCGACTTCCTCGTTCTCCTCGTTCTCGACGACGTTGATGCCCATATCGGAGAGCATCGCATAGACGTCCTCGATCTGGTCCGACGTGACCTCGTCGGACGGCATCACGGCGTTGAGTTCGTCAAGGGTGACGTAGCCTCGCGCTTTGGCTGTCTTGATGAACTTCTTGACGGACGAATCCGACAGATCGAGCAGCGGGCTGTCGCGCTCGCCCTGCTCGGGGGCGCTCGTCGTCTGATCCTCGGTCTTTTCCTTGGCCATCGTTTGCGGTTCCGGTTGTCGGTATCTGGTGGATGCAGCACCCAGGGCCGGCGCTGGCGGATTTCAGAAATGCGGGTGTGGGAGACTATCTCGGCGTGTCGTCGGCGGGTTCGCAGCGCGATGCCAAAGCAGCCGCCGTGTCGACGCCCTGCGCCAACGACGGGGCGCACCGCCTGGCGGATCGCACCCTGCCGTCAGTGGTCCTCACCACTGCCATCTAGTCCCCCAAGGCTGTTGACACGGGCAATCTGCCGCTGAATGTCGCGTATACGGGCCAACGCCGTCTCGTTGCCGTCCTGTTCCCATTCACGCTCCGCGGCCGCCAGCGACTGGCGCAGATCGACGTGCCGTTCGTGCATAGCGAGGGCGTGGCGCCAGCCAGCATCCACCTCGGCCCTGTCGGCGTCTGGATCTGCGAACTTGTCACTCCGGTGCGTAATCGTGCGTTCGACCAGATCGACGATCCGACCGACGCCCAAAACGTCCAATTGGGAGCGCAATTCCGCCCTGTCAAGAGGAATATCGAGAGCAAGTGCCGCGAGCAAGGCATTGCGGAGCCTCTGCAGCGGCTCGGAAGTGAGAGTGAGGCGGGCGAGCACCTCGGCCTCCTCCTCGATCAACCAGGGGTGGTTCAGAAGCGTCAACAGCAACAGGGCCTCACGATAAGACGGCGCCGCGCCCTCGCCGGCAACCATCGCGCTGGCCCGAACGGCCTCGCTGGCGCTGACGTGCAGAGCGTTGTTGCCGCTGATGAAATTCCCTGAAGCTCGCATCCCGCCTGCACCCGCGCCGGCACGCCGCCCTGGCATCCCGCCAGCAGGTCGCCATCCCCCGCCACGCGCTCCCTGGCCCGAAAAGGTGGCGTCACGTGCCCCGACCATCCCCCGCAAGCCGCCCCGCGCCATGCCGCGCCCGCCTGGCCCGGAGCTGCCGCCCCACGCCGCGTAGAGCCGCTGGCGCATGTCGCGCTCATAATGCGAGCGCACGGAGGGATCGGCGATCTGCGAGATAAGCGTATGGATCTGCTGCTCGAGCCGTGCCCGCCGTTCCGGCGTCGACCAGTCGCCACCCGCCCATTCCCGCTCGAACAGCACATCAGCCAGCGGCCGGGCGCGTTTCAGCACCGCCTCCATGGCTTCGCCCCCCTGCTGGCGGATGAGGTCATCGGGATCGAGCCCGTCCGGGAGGAAGGCAAAAGCGACAGACTGACCCGGCTTGAGACCCGGCAAAACGGTGTCGATGGCGCGGAAAGCCGCCTTGCGCCCTGCGCTGTCGCCGTCGAAACACAGGATTGGCTCTGGCACGAAGCGCCACATCAGGCGGATCTGGTCCTCGGTGAGCGCCGTACCGAGCGGGGCCACCGCCTCGCCGAAGCCGGCTTCCGCCAGCGCAACGACGTCCATGTAGCCTTCGACCGCGATCATGCGCTCCCTGTCGTGCGCGAACGGGCGGGCCCGGGCCGCATTGAACAGGATGTGGCCCTTGTGAAAGAGCGGTGTCTCCGGCGAGTTGAGGTACTTGGCCGGCGCATCGGCATCGAGCGCACGCCCGCCAAACGCGATGACACGGCCCTTCAGATCGGCAATCGGGAACATGACGCGGTTGCGGAACCGGTCGTAGGGCACCGGGATGTCGTCCCCGGCGATCAGCATGCCCGAACGCGCCATGTCGCGCGCCGAGAACCCCAGCCCTGCCAGATGCTCCTTCAATGCGTTGCGCGAGTTGGGCGCGAAACCCAGGGCAAAGCCCTCGATGGTATCGCCAGCAAGCCCGCGCTTTGAGAGATACCGCCGCGCCGCCTCGCCCTCGGGCCGCTTCAGCATCGTCTGGAAATACTCGGCCGAGGCCGCAAGCAGACGATAAAGCCGCTGGCGCTCGTCCTCCTGCTCGACCTCCACCTCAGTGGGCTCGGCGCGCTTGGGCAGCGGCACGCCGGCCTCCTCGGCAAGACGCTCCACCGCCTCTGGGAAGGTCAGCCCCTCCGTCACCATGACGAACTTGAAGATGTCGCCGTGCTCGCCACTCGCGAAGCAGTGGTAGAAGCCCTTCTGGTCGTTGACGAAGAACGACGGCGTCTTTTCGCTCTTGAAGGGCGACAACCCGACGAACTCACGGCCTTTCTTTTTCAGCGCCACCTTGCGCGACACGACCGCGCTGACCGGCAGGCGGGCGCGGATCTCGTCGAGCAGTTGCGGGGAAAAGCGCATGGGCAAGGCGTCAAGCTGGCTGGCCGGTGGCGGTTCTGGCCGGTGGCGGTTGTTCATGTCGGACGCGGGCGATGCCGAATGTGCCCGTCACACCGGCAAGCGTTAAGCGATTCGCGAGGGTGCCGCGTTCATATCCTGTTCTCTTGTTCCTTCATGCCCACAATCCACAGCCCCGCGTCCCGTAGGGGCCGCATGAACCCCTCCCCGCCTGCCGGCGACCAATGAACATGGATCGACAAACTTGAGAGCCCACCATGTCCGTACTCGCCGAAGCCGTCGCTACTTTGACCGCTGAGATCCTGTCCCACGTTCCGATGCGCACCCTGCGGCGGATGGCTGGTATCGCTGTCCGCGGCATCGCGCTTGCCTTCTACCTCGTCGGCCGCGCGGTCCTGAAGCTGTTGCGTGCGCCAAAGAGCGAGACGGGCGTGCCTGAGGCCGTTGTCGGATTTATGATCGTTGCCGGACTGGCCGTCGCCCTCATCAAGCTGCCGGCGCGCCTCGCTCTCGCCGGGCTCATGCGATAGCCGCGTGCTCGCGCCGCCGCTGTGCCACCGCCATCAGGATATCGAGCTTCTCGATGGACGTGCCCGGACAGGTCTTCTTCGTCTGCGGCACTTCACGATGGAACAACAGCGCCTGCACCGGCAACCGGTGATGGCGCTGCACGATGTCGATGACACCGACAACGGCCGCGAGTTGCGCGCCGTCCAGGCGATCATTGCCCTCGTCAAAATTGCCGATGGCCTCGAACATGAAGGCGTCTGCGTTCATGTTGCAGCCAACACTCGCGGGAGCCTTGTTCCAGTCTCGCCCGGTCCAGATCATCCCATCGGGCGCGATCGAGACGTGCTGGGCAATATCGTCGAAGGAGCGGTCGCGGGTGTGAAACACATGCATGCCTTCGACACTTGCGAGCCCTTTCCAGTCGGCATGTGCGGGATAAAACGTGTGATGCATGTCGACGCGCAGGATCGGCCGCGTCCATGCGAACGCGGCGACCTCGCGGGCGAAGGTGTCAATGTTGAGAGCACGGAATGGGGGCGGCATGGCTTAGTTACTGCGGTTACCGTTCGGTCAGAAACGGTAGCCTACCACGACTGGCCTCAACGTTGGCCGAACCCTGTCCGCCGTAAGGGTTTGTTGAAACCCAGATTGGCGCTTGCCTGTCCTGTGTCATCGACCATCGAATATCCGGCGGCGGTGCGGCCGGATCTCTCGAGGCTTGCAGAACGGGACAGGGCATCGCGGCTCGCGGTCTGAAGATGCTCTGCGCGAACACGCTCGCGGATTCTCCGTTGATTTGCCATCCGCTCGGCCTCCGATTCGGTGCCGAAGGGCGGCCCATAGGCGTTGGCGCCGTCGGACGAGCCTACGACCAACCCATAGATCAACGCCAAGCGAATGAGGTAGCAACTGCCGTTAATCGCCTGACCTAGCAGATCGAGATTGCCCTCCACCTCATCGAACGAGCCGCCCAGAACCGAGGGATCGAGCAGCAGCAGAAAATCGAAGGCTGCAAGGACAAAGAACGGCAGCGCAACGACGCCGGGGATGCCGGCGTTCTGCAGAACGCGGGCGACGAGGCAGAATTGCGACCACATCAGAACGAGAATCAGCGCGTACCACCACTCTGACGCCTCGCCGCCGTCGACCATGTCCAACCGGAGCTGATGGCGGGCCCCGACAGTCAGGACCATCAGCGGAATGCCAAGCGCCAGCAGCGCACCGCGGGAAATCCGGCCGGACGGGCTCAGCAGGGCCATGATGTAGTGACGCATCACCCAACTCCGCAATCAAACTTGTTCGATATAGGATAATAGGTGGGCAACCTAAAAAGATCGTTAGCGGAAGATCAGTTCCCCTTGCCAAGAGCGAATGGCTGCCGCTGAGCGGCTTGCGGATCAACGGCCTTGATCGGCGCCTACTTGAGCGCTTCCTTGACCATGGCGGAGGCCTTGGAGAAGTCCATCTGCCCCGTGTACTTCTCCTTCAGGGCCGCCATGACACGACCCATGTCCTTGAGGCCGGTGGCCCCCAGCGCGGACACCACGGCCTTGGCCGCGGCGCGGATTTCGTCCTCGCCCATCTGCTGCGGCAGGAACTCCTCGATGATGGCGATCTCCGCCGCTTCCTGCTCTGCCAGCTCCTGGCGACCGCCCTGAGTGTAGATCTCGACCGATTCACGGCGCTGTTTGATCATCTTCTGCAGCAAGGCCAGGATATCGCTGTCCTCGACGCGGTCCTTTCCGGTCGGATGGCCCTTTTCGTCGACGCGGGCGGCGATGTCGCGATCCTTGATGGCGGCGGTGACGAGGCGCAACGTCGACACGCGACGCTTGTCTCCCGACTTCATCGCGTCCTTCATGGCGCCCTGAATGCGTTCGCGCATGACGTGCGGCCTCCCTGCCGTTCAATTCCAATCCACCGGGTCATCCGGCAACTGGGCGACTGTTTAGTCGCCTAGCGCCTTCCCTTCAACTGGCCGGGCACAAACCAGCGTGTCATCGGGCTGAGGAGATCCTTCCGTCGCCTGAGGCGGCCGGCCGCCGGCTCATTGACCGCTACGGCCGGTTCTTCTAGGGTCCGCGCCGATTGCGCCCGGCCGTCCCCGTGCCTACATCCCAAGGCGGAAACCTTGGCAGGCGCCCCAGCATCTTGGAGCCGAAATGACCGAAACCGCTGCCCGCGCCGCGCCTGCGCCCTGGTCGGAGACGGCCGCGACCGCACGCCTCGTGCTGGCGGACGGAACCGTGATCGAGGGCATGGGCCTAGGCGCCACGGGATCAGTAGTGGGTGAAGTCTGCTTCAACACCGCCATGACCGGCTACCAGGAGATTCTGACCGATCCGTCCTATGCCGGCCAGATCGTGACGTTCACTTTTCCCCACATCGGCAACATCGGCACCAATGGCGAGGATACCGAAACCTCCAACCTCGCCTCCCGCTCGGGCGTGAGGGGCGCGGTGCTGCGCGCTGCGATCACCGATCCATCCAATTATCGCGCTGTTGAGCATTTCGATAGCTGGCTCAAGTCTCGCGGCATCATCACCATCGCCGGAATCGATACCCGTGCTTTGACCGCGCTGATCCGCGAGAAGGGTATGCCCAATGCCGTGATCGCCCACGAGCCCTCCGGCAGGTTCGACATCGACCGGCTGAAGGCTGAGGCTGCGGCGTGGCCGGGGCTCGTCGGCCTCGACCTTGTCCCTGAGGTGACCGCCGGCCAGTCCTACAGCTGGGATGAGACGCGCTGGTCGTGGCCTGACGGCTATGGCCACCAGAACAATCCCGAGTTCCATGTCGTCGCGCTCGATTTCGGTCTGAAGCGCAACATCCTGCGCTGTCTCGCCTCGACCGGCTGCAAGGTGACGGTCGTGCCCGCTAAGACCTCCGCCGAGGATGTGCTCGCGCGCCAGCCCGATGGTGTGTTTCTGTCAAATGGTCCGGGCGATCCGGCCGCCACCGGCGTCTATGCTGAGCCCGAGATCCGCAAACTCGTCGATAGTGGACTGCCGGTGTTCGGCATCTGCCTTGGACATCAGATGCTGGCGCGGGCCTTGGGCGCCACCACCAAGAAGATGCATCAGGGCCATCATGGCGCCAACCACCCGGTCAAGGATCACACCACCGGCAAGGTGGAGATCGTCTCCATGAACCACGGCTTCACGGTCGATCGGGAGACACTACCCACTGGTGTCGAGGAGACGCATGTCTCGTTGTTTGACGGCACCAACTGCGGCATCCGGCTCGCCGGTCGCCCGGTGTTCTCCGTTCAACACCACCCGGAGGCATCGCCTGGCCCGCAGGACAGCCACTACCTGTTCCGGCGTTTCGTCAACATGATGCGGACGGCGAAGGGACTGCCTGAGGTGGCGGAGCGCTGAAGAATGGGAGTGCGGTCGGGCGTATGATGTCAGGTGGCAGCAACCGGACGGCGCAACGGGCCGCTGGAGCATTTCCTCAAGCAATGGTCGCAGGTTCGTCGAAGACGTCGCGACGAGCCAGGGCATTGCGAGCGCAGTCCCCGCCCCGATGGAATCTCATGCGCTCCAGCGCGACTGGGATCCTCGCTGCCGCGCTGCTGGCGACCGCACTGGCATTCCCTTGGTACGAGTCCAAAGCTGATAATCTCGAGGTCCCGCCGCTTCCTCAGTGGCAAGCGGAAGAACTGCGCGATCATCCGCTCGTCGGCAAGATCTGGTCGCGACAGACGAACGGCTTCGTCTCTCCGCAGGACTACGGCACGATGCTCGCCAGAAGCCGTTTCGTTCTGCTGGGCGAAGTGCACGATAATGCCGACCACCATCAGCTGCAGGCCTGGGCCATCCGCACCATCTCAAAGCTGCGCGGCGCGCGGCTCGTCGAAGGCGCACCGCAGATGGACGTCGTCGCGATGGAGATGCTGACCGCCGACGAGCAGAAGACGCTCGACCGCTTCTATGGCCGCAACGCTCGCGTCCCGCGCACGCGCACGGCCGAGGATTTCGGCCGCTTCATGAAGTGGGACAAGCTCGGCTGGCCCGACTACCGCATCTACCAGCCGATCGTCGAGGAAACGCTCAACGCCTACATCTCGATCGTGCCTGCAAGCCCAGCGCGGGCGGAGAACCGTAAGGTTTCGAAGGACGGATTGGGCAGTCTCCCTGACGGCGAGGCGACGCGTCTGGCACTCGACGTGCCTCTTCCCACCAACGCAGCACAGGACCTGGCCGAGGAGATCCGCGAGAGCCATTGCCGGCTGCTGCCCGAAGCAGCGGTTCCTGGCATGAGCCTCGTTCAAAGGCTGCGTGACGCGCGCATGGCCGATGCGATGCTGGTCTCAGACACGAAGGGAGCCGCCCTGATCGCCGGCAACGGCCACGTGCGACGCGATCGCGGTGTGCCGTGGTATCTCGTGCATCGTGGTGTCTCCAGCAACGCAATCACGGTCGTCCGCCACATAGAGGTGGATGCGGACGGTCTGGAACCGAAGGACTACGATCTGGGGCCGCAGGGCGCGGCAACCGAACTCAGCGACTTTGTCGTCTTCACGCCGCGTCAGCCCAAGCCAGAGCCATGCGATGAAATGCGTCGGCAGATGGAGGCCATCGCCGCCCAGCGCAAGAAGCAGAGTGAAGGCAGCGAGACGCCGGCAACGGACGGAACCGAAAAGGATACTGGCGGCAAGGATGGCGCGACCCCACCGCCGCGTTAGACATCTGTACTGAACCCACTCGCTTTCAATGCCGCACGTGCTTTAGAAAACCGCAGCGGCACCCAAGCGGCCCTACCGTCGCGACAACCACGACCGTCCGGGTAACGATCAAAGAATAGGACAAGGCAAAATATGACCCCGCGCGTCCGATCGATCTGCTGGACCTTGGCCACCGGCCTCCTCGTCACAGCAGTCTCGCATCTCACCCTTGCATCGTCGGCTGCCGCGGACGACTGCCGCGCCGCCGTCGAGACCGCCTTCGAGAAACAGCGCGTCTCCAAGGGCTATCGCTTCTCCGCTGCCATGCCGTCGGCCGAGGGTACGACGCGGATGACCGTCGACTACTTGCCGCCGGACCGGATGTATCAAAAGGTCGAGGCACCCGGCCATCCTGCACCGGTCGAGACCATCGCCATCCAGCGTTGGGCGTGGGGCACCATGGGCGGCGGCTGGGAGGAACTCCAGCCGCAGTTCGCCCAGTCGATCATCGCGCACATGCGCACGACGCTGATCAACCCGCCCAAGATCACCGCCGTGTTCACCTGTCTCGGCAAGGTGAAGTTCGACGACAAGGAGGTGCTGGCCTACCGCGCCGACCAACCCGGGAGCGAGGCTGCTGCATCTGGCGCACCGGAACTCGCGCGCACTGTCTACGTCGATCCTGCGTCGGGGCTGCCCGTTGCCAACATCGTCGGTCGTACCGACGGCAAGGATGCGCCGGTCTTCGACGGCCGCTACAGCTACCCTGACGATATCCAGATCGAGGCACCGATCGGCGGCCACGATATCGCGCCAAATGCCCCGACGAAGAACTGAGCTGCACGTCAACCCGCCGCGCGAAAAGCTTCAAGGAGACCGCGACATGACCATGCCGTCCAAGACACCGGGACGCAGCCTCATCAAGCTGGGACTGGTGTTGGCAGTGGCAGGCTTTGCCGCCGTGCCGGCCCTCGCCGATTGCAAGCAGGAAGTTGCCGACGCCTTCGAGAAGCAGAGGAAGTCGTCGGCCTTTCGCTTGGAAACGCGCATGCTCAACGAGCGCGGACCGATCAAGATGACGGTCGACTACATTCTGCCGGACCGCATGCATCAGACGGTCAAGGCCCTGATTGACCCGGCCGCCACTGAAACGATCCTGGTGGGCAAGCGCGCCTGGGTTTCGAACGGCCAGGGCTGGCAGGACGTACCCATGGAGGACGCCCTCTCGCTGGCGGAGGAGTTTGAGAAGACGGTGGTCAAGGGGGGCGGCGAACAGCCGGTATTCGACTGCCTCGGCTACGTAGAACTCGATGGTCGCAAGCTCAGCGCCTATGAGGCGATGCAGGACAAGACCGCGCCGCCAGGACAGCCCGTCCGCATGGTCTACATCGATCCTGTCACGGGCCTGCCCGCACGCTCTATCGTGGCGCAGAAGGACAAGCTCGACCGGCCGTTCTTCCGCCAGGACTATTCCTATCCACAGGATATCAAGATCGAGCCACCCACGACCGGCAAATAGCCGTCACTTGCGAAAGGCTCACGACGCCCGGTCGAACCGTCGCGGCTCTGTGCGCCCGCCGACACCCGCCGCTTTCAGCGCACCGACCAGCGCCGCAGCTCGGATCTCGTCGGCAAGGCGCTCGTCTGCCACGGTATTCGCCAACGTCATGCCGCCAACGCACAAGGATGCGACCGTGAGTGCCGTGCACCGCGCATCGTCCTCGCCTTGCCCGGTCAAGCCGCGCTCGAACAACTGCGTCAGTGCCAAGAGAACGTTCTGGTAGGCCTCGCGCACCGTGCTGCTCGCCCGCGCCACGTCGGAGGGCAGCGCAAACAGCGCACAGTGCTCGTCGGTATTGTCCAGATGCCTGCGCGACAAATAGGCTTCGATCATCTTGCGCATCACGACGTCTGCGGGTTGCCGGGGATCGAGCGGTGTTCCCGATATGCGCTCGACGGGATCACAGGTGAGCGCCACCGAGATTGCCTCCGCGTAAAGCTCGTCCTTGGTCTTGAAGTGGTGATAGAAGCCGCCGCGCGTCAGGCCCGCTCCGGCCATGATCTCGTCGATGGAGACCTCCGAGAAGCCTTTGCGATTGAAAAGCCGGCGAGCGCTTTCGACAATCCTGCGGCGCGTCTCGGCGGCATGATCGGCGGCATAAGGCATGTCGTTTCCTTGCAGCGGTTGAGCAAATTCAGGCTAGCAGACATCAGAATATGTTCTTGAACATAATATGACCCGCGTCACGCTCCGGACCGCCGAA
Organism: Hyphomicrobiaceae bacterium; assembly: GCA_020638035.1. Taxonomy (GTDB): domain Bacteria; phylum Pseudomonadota; class Alphaproteobacteria; order Rhizobiales; family Hyphomicrobiaceae; genus JAEUMD01. Next base: position 34,243 of record JACKJI010000013.1, on the reverse strand, counting down.
CCTGGCTGAGAAGGAGAATGACGGCGATGGACCTCTACTATTTCGAGACTCCCAACGGGAGAAAGCCCTGTGCGGTCGCCCGCTATCTGAACCTGCCCGTGACATTCCGGCGCGTCGATCTCACGCGCGGCGAGCAGAAGGCGGCCGAATACCGGGCGATCAATCCCAACGGGCGCATACCTGCCCTCATCGATGGCGACGTGAAGCTGTGGGAATCGCACGCCATCATGGCCTACCTCGCACAAAAGGCCGGCTCGTCGTTGTGGCCGTCCGAGCCGCTGCGGCAGGTCGAGGTGTTGCGCTGGCTGCTATGGGACACGGCACACTTTTCGCGTCATGCCGGCCGGCTGTTCTGGGAGAACTACGTCAAGCGGGCATTCGGCCTGGGTGAGCCCAATGAGGCGGAAGTCGCCGACGCGACCCGGTATTTCCTGGAGTTCGCGCAGGTGCTCGATGCCCACCTTGAGGGCCGCGACCACATCGTCGACGGCGGGCTCACCATCGCCGACTTCGGCGTTGCATCGATGCTGCCGACCGCGGCGGAAGGCAAGCTGCCGTTGACTGAGTTTGCCCAAATTCGCCGCTGGCATGACAACTTGCTGAAAATTCCGGCCTGGCGTGAGCCGTGGCCCAGCGCCAAGGCTGCCGCATGACGGCTGCATGACACAATCAAGGACCAGAGCACGATTGCCGGGGCGCCCGCCCGCCCTGGCCCCCTCTTCCCCTGTCTCATAGGGCTCGCGCGCATGCCTATAGCCAAACCCGCGCGAACGCTCTATGAGACGGCCCCGACATGCCGAAAAGAACCGACATCCAGTCCATCCTCATCATCGGCGCGGGCCCCATTGTCATCGGACAGGCCTGCGAGTTCGATTATTCCGGAACCCAAGCCTGTAAGGCTCTGAAGGCAGAGGGTTATCGGATCATCCTGGTCAACTCGAATCCGGCCACGATCATGACCGATCCGGAGGTGGCGGATGCCACCTACGTGGAACCGATCACGCCGGACGTCGTCGCCAAGATCATCGCCCGCGAACGTGCCGAGCGCCCCGATGAGAAACTGGTGCTGCTGCCGACGATGGGCGGCCAGACGGCGCTCAACACGGCGCTGGCGCTCGACCGCGACGGAACGCTCGAAACCTACGGCGTCGAGCTGATCGGCGCAAAAGCGGAAGCCATCGACAAGGCAGAGGACCGCAGGCTCTTCCGCGATGCGATGGACCGCATCGGGCTCGAAAGCCCACGCGCGGCGATCGCCTCCTCGCCGGAGATCCGCAACGATGCGGGCCGTATCACTGGCTATGACCGTGAGGCGGGCTTCATCGAAGCGATGCGCCAGCTCGACAAGGTCGGTCTTCCCGCGATCATCCGCCCGGCCTTCACGCTCGGCGGCACCGGCGGCGGCGTCGCCTACAATCGCGAGGAATTCGAGCAGATCGCACGGACCGGCATCGATGCCTCTCCCGTTGGCCAGATCCTGATCGACGAAAGCCTGCTCGGGTGGAAAGAGTACGAGATGGAAGTGGTCCGCGACCGCGCGGACAACTGCATCATCGTCTGCTCGATCGAGAACGTCGACCCGATGGGCGTGCACACGGGCGATTCGATCACCGTCGCACCCGCCCTGACGCTCACCGACAAGGAATACCAGGTGATGCGCGACGCCTCGATCGCGGTGTTGCGCGAGATCGGCGTCGAAACAGGCGGCTCGAACGTGCAGTTCGCCGTCAATCCGGAGACCGGCCGGCTCGTCGTCATCGAGATGAACCCGCGCGTGTCGCGCTCCTCCGCGCTCGCCTCCAAGGCAACCGGCTTCCCGATCGCAAAGGTCGCGGCGCGCCTTGCCGTCGGCTACACGCTCGACGAGTTGGAGAACGACATCACGGGCGGCGCGACACCCGCCTCTTTCGAACCGACCATTGACTACGTCGTTACCAAAATCCCGCGCTTTGCCTTCGAGAAGTTTGCGGGCGCCGATCCGACGCTGACGACGGCGATGAAGTCGGTCGGCGAGGTGATGGCGATCGGGCGCACGTTCGCTGAAAGCCTGCAGAAGGCGCTGCGTTCGATGGAGACCGGGCTCACCGGCCTCGACGACATCGCGCTCGATGGATTGGGCCAGGGCGACGACAAGAACGTCATCCGCGCCGCCATCGCTCGCCCCACCCCCGACCGCCTCTTGAAGGTCGCGCAGGTGCTGCGGCTCGGCGTCGACCACGAGCAGATCCACGCTTATTGCAAGATCGATCCGTGGTTCCTCGCCCGCATGCAGGAGATCATCGATACCGAAGCCCGTGTGATCGCGCATGGCCTGCCCGCCGACGCTGCCAACATGCGTGCCCTGAAGGCGATGGGCTTCTCGGATGCGCGCCTCGCCCGGCTCAGCACACAGGGCGGCCGCGAGACGACCGAAGCAGACGTACGTGCACACCGCCATCAACTCAGCGTGCGCCCCGTGTTCAAGCGCATCGACACGTGCGCGGCCGAGTTCGCCTCGCCCACCGCCTACATGTACTCGACCTACGAGACCGGCCTCACCGGCGCGCCGCACTGCGAGGCGCAGCCTTCAGACCGCGACAAGATCGTCATTCTCGGTGGCGGTCCGAACCGCATCGGCCAGGGCATCGAGTTCGACTATTGCTGCTGCCACGCCTGCTTCGCGCTCACCAAGGCAGGCTACGAGACCATCATGGTCAACTGCAATCCCGAGACGGTCTCGACCGACTACGACACCTCCGATCGCCTCTACTTCGAACCGTTGACGGCGGAAGACGTGCTCGAGCTGATCGATACGGAAAAGCAGAACGGGCGCCTCAAGGGCGTCATCGTCCAGTTTGGCGGTCAGACGCCGCTGAAGCTTGCCGCCGCACTCGAAGAGGCGGGCGTGCCGATCCTCGGCACCTCGCCCGACGCCATCGACCTCGCCGAGGATCGCGATCGCTTCAAGGCGCTGATCGACAAGCTCGGGCTGCAGCAGCCCAACTCGGGGATCGCCCGCTCGCCGGGCGAAGCGCGTGCGGTCGCCGACGGCGTCGGTTATCCCGTCGTCATCCGTCCCTCGTTCGTGCTCGGCGGCCGGGCCATGGAAATCCTGCACGACAGCGCCGAGATCGACCGCTACATCACGCGCCTTTCCGCGACGCTCGACCGCCCCTCCGAGCTGGTCGTCTCCGCACGCCGGCCCCTGCTGATCGACAGCTATTTGACGGACGCCGTCGAGGTCGACGTCGATGTGCTCTCGGACGGCAAGGACGTGTTCATTGCCGGAATCATGGAGCACATCGAGGAAGCGGGAATTCATTCCGGCGATAGCGCTTGCGCGCTGCCACCCCATTCGCTGTCCAAAGAGCTGATCGCCGAGCTGGAGCGCCAGGCTCGGGAGCTCGCACTCGCGCTCGACGTCGTCGGCCTCATGAACGTCCAGTTCGCGATCAAGGACGGCATCGTCTACATCCTCGAAGTGAACCCGCGCGCGTCCCGCACAGTGCCATTCGTCGCCAAGGTGATTGGCAAGCCCGTCGCCTCGATCGCCTCGCGCGTCATGGCCGGCGAACCACTGGCCTCGTTTGACCTGAAGCCGGTCCGCCTCGACCACATCGCCGTCAAGGAAGCCGTATTCCCGTTCGCCCGCTTCCCCGGCGTCGATCCGATCCTCGGTCCGGAGATGCGCTCCACCGGCGAGGTGATGGGCATTGATCGCGATTTCGCCATGGCCTTTGGCAAGAGCCAGCTTGGCGCCGGCCAGCCGATGCCGATGGGCGGCACGGTGTTCGTCTCGGTCAAGGAGAACGACAAGGAGCGCATTATCGCTCCCGTCCGCGATCTGGAGGCGATGGGCTTCAAGATCGTCGCCACGCGCGGCACCGCCCGTCACCTCAACGCGAACGGCGTTCAGTGCGGTATCGTCAACAAGGTTCTGGAAGGCCGCCCGCACATCGTCGATTTGATGAAGAACGGTGAGGTGCACCTCGTCTTCAACACCACCGAAGGCGCCAAGGCGCTGGCCGACAGCAAGGACATCCGCCGCACCGCCTTGCTTCACCATATTCCATACTATACAACGCTCGCCGGTGCGGTGGCCGTCACGCGCGCAATCCGGGCCCTCAAGGCCGGAAATCTTGAAGTTGCGCCATTGCAGACGTACGCGAGCCGCATATCATGATCGACTGGTCATGATCCTCATTGCCTCCCGGGTTTGCTGTAGGGGGAGGCACCTCACTCGAGCATGACACTGAAACGGGTCTTGCCACCGGCAGGGCCATCTAGGAGACGTTAAGATGTCCATGGAACGGGTTCCGATGACCATCGAGGGGTACAAGCGGCTAGAGGCCGAACTGCACCGTCTCAAATCGGAAGAGCGTCCACGGATCATCCAGGCGATCGCAGAGGCGCGCGCGCACGGCGACCTGTCGGAGAACGCCGAATATCACTCCGCCAAGGAGGCCCAGGGTCTCAACGAGGCCAAAGTTGCGGACCTCGAAGACAAGCTGTCGCGCGCCGATGTCGTCGATACCACGACGCTCTCGGGCGACACGGTGAAGTTCGGGGCGACGGTGACGCTGGTCGACGAGGATACCGACGAGAAGGTCAAATATCAGATCGTCGGCGACCTGGAAGCAAACCTCAAGGAGGGGAAGATCTCCATCTCCTCGCCCATCGCCCGCGCCCTGATCGGCAAGCTGAAGGGGGACTCCTGCGAGGTGACGACTCCCAAAGGGACACGTTCGTTCGAGGTCCTGAAGATCGAGTGGAAGTAGACGGGATAAGCGATGCTCGAATTGCGCCCCAACTGCGAGTGCTGCGGCAAGGACCTCCCCCCTGACGCCACTGACGCTGTGATCTGCTCTTTCGAGTGCACCTTCTGCCGCGACTGCGCCGAGACGCGCCTGCCCGGCCGGGCGTGTCCCAACTGCGGCGGCGAACTGGTGACGCGCCCACAGCGACCGCCAGGCAAGCTCGCCACGTCGCCTGCCTCGAGCGTGCGCGTGTTCAAACCCCATCCAGGATGCGCTTCGTCCGCCTGAGCATGGCCTCGCATTCACGATCGCTCGTTCTTCGATACGCCAGGCGCGCCTTACAGCCTCCGGCTGATGCTTCTTCCCCATTTTGACGCCTGCCCGTGCGAGGCGCGGCCATCTACTCATTGCGCATGAACGGCTTCATACGGTCGCTTGACCGACATGACGCGGGTGCCAGCCTATCGTCTCAACGCGACGGACCTGCCCCACCCGGCAGGCTTTCGTGCCGCCACACGCACCGCCTAACGGCGCGACGCTGAGATTCCACGCATAGCGCCCTCCGCTACAGCCGTTTTTTCCCCATCGCAGCCCAATCAAGCCTCACCACGGTGCGCGCAAGCGTCGGACGGGGCTGTTGCACCTATTGGCAATGGCACATCAGCTATATCCAAACCAACATAGCTCGTGCTATGTCCGTCCAAACATAGGTTGGCGGGCAAACCTCAGCTCCCGGGAGGAGACCATGATCGAGAAAACGCTCGCCGAACTCGGCAACCAGATCCGCATCCGCCCCCGCTATGACAACTTCATCGGCGGGCAGTGGGTAGCGCCCGTCAAAGGGCAGTATTTCACCAACCTGACGCCGGTGACCGGCAAGCCGATCTGCGAGATCGCGCGGTCTACCGCTGAGGACATCGAGCTGGCGCTGGATGCCGCCTACAAGACCAAAGACAGGTGGGCACAGACCTCTCCGGCCGAGCGCGCCGGCATGCTGCTCAAGATCGCCGACCGGCTCGAAGCCAACCTGAAGCTCATCGCCACCGTCGAGACCCTGGACAACGGCAAGCCGATCCGCGAGACGATGGCCGCGGACATCCCGCTGGCGATCGACCACTTCCGTTACTTCGCCGGCTGCATCCGCGCCCAGGAAGGCGCGATCTCGGAAATCGACCACGACACCATCGCCTACCACTTCCACGAGCCCCTGGGCGTCGTCGGCCAGATCATTCCCTGGAACTTCCCGATCCTGATGGCCGCATGGAAGCTCGCTCCGGCACTCGCCGCCGGCAACTGCGTCATACTGAAGCCCGCCGAGCAGACACCGATGGGCATCATGGTGGTGATGGATGTGATCGGTGACATCCTGCCGCCGGGCGTGCTCAACGTCGTCAACGGCTTCGGCGTCGAGGCCGGCAAGCCGCTCGCCACCAACAAGCGCATCTCCAAGGTCGCCTTCACCGGTGAGACGACGACCGGTCGTCTCATCATGCAGTATGCCTCCGAGAACATCATCCCGGTGACGCTCGAGCTTGGCGGCAAGTCGCCCAACATCTTCTTCGCCGATGTCGCGCTCGCCGACGACGAGTTCTTCGACAAGGCGCTGGAAGGCTTCGCCATGTTCGCGCTCAATCAGGGCGAGGTCTGCACCTGCCCGTCGCGCGCGCTGGTGCATGAATCGATCTACGACCGTTTCATGGACCGCGCCGTTGCGCGCGTGGAAAAGATTCGCCAGGGCCATCCGCTCGACCCGACGACGATGATCGGCGCACAGGCCTCCAACGACCAGATGGAGAAGATCCTGTCCTACATCGACATCGGCCGTCAGGAGGGCGCCAACGTCTTGACTGGCGGAGCGCGCAACGTGCTCGATGGCGAGACCGCGGACGGCTACTACGTCAAGCCGACCGTTCTGGAAGGCCACAACAAGATGCGCGTCTTCCAGGAGGAGATCTTCGGCCCCGTGCTCGCCGTCACGCGCTTCAAGGATGACGAGGAAGCGCTCTCGATCGCCAACGACACTCTTTATGGCCTCGGCGCGGGGGTGTGGACGCGCAACGGCACGCGCGCCTACCGCTTCGGGCGCGCGATCCAGGCGGGCCGCGTGTGGACCAACTGCTACCACCTCTATCCCGCGCATGCGGCATTCGGCGGCTACAAGCAGTCGGGTATCGGGCGCGAGACGCACAAGATGATGCTCGATCACTACCAACAGACCAAGAACATGCTGGTGAGCTACAGCCCCAAGGCTCTGGGCTTCTTCTGACGCGCGGAGCGTTTCCCGCAACAGCTTCGCTGTCAGAAGATGCGGCGCGCGACCTCCATCGCGCGCCGCTCCGATTACAGACAGGCAACGACATGCCGGGAGGCATTGGAATGCCCGAACGTGTATCCGCCACGCCCGAAGCGTTGGCACTCATAGCAATGCTATCGAACCGCAATGGACCGTTGCTGTTCCATCAATCGGGTGGCTGCTGCGACGGCTCGGCACCCATGTGTTATCCCGAAGGTGAGTTCCGCATCGGCGGGCAGGACATCAAGCTCGGCGAGATCGGCGGCATGCCGTTCTACATGAGCACCTCCCAGTTCGAATACTGGCAGCACACCCACCTCATCATCGACGTCGTCAAGGGACGCGGCTCGGGCTTCTCGCTGGAGGCTCCCGAAGGCGTGCGCTTCATCACCCGTTCACGCATCTTCACCGAAGACGAACTGGCGGAGCTGGAGCGACAGGCCACGCGGGGTGCGTGTTGCTCACTTTAAGTTCCGCAAAGCTGGCGCGTTTGGCGAGCCTCACAGGACGCCATCGCAGCGGGACGTCGACCTCGCTGCTTGGCTCTTCATCGGGCGCCGGCAAGCATAGCGTGACTTGAGTCGTAAGACGCCCTCTGCCGATCTCGGTCAAGTGGAACGCGCTCTGCCGCGCATGCTGGCGTTTGTGCACGCAAACCGGCGACGCAGACGACCGGTTTGCGCCGATTTCAGCCCCTGCGCTGACTTCACGAAATATTGAAAGTGTAACGCCGCCGCAGCCTGCATCGAACTCTCCTGTGTGAGCCAGTCAAGGCTTTCGTATCCAGGAGATCATCCACCATGTCCAACCGTACCCTCGGACTTGCCCTCGCCACCGCCGTCGGCGCCGCCATCGCCATGTCGGCCACGGCTAACGCCCAGGCCCCGGCCGGCGAGAAAGAGAAGTGCTTCGGCATTTCGCTTGCAGGCAAGAACGACTGTGCCGCCACCGGCAACAACTCCTGCGCCGGCACCTCCAAGATCGATCACGACAAGGCCGCCTGGAAATATGTCGCCAAGGGCACCTGCACGTCGACCGAAGTGACCCTGAAGGACGGCTCCAAGCGCAAGGGCTCGCTCGAGCCGATCAAGGGTTGAGGCCAATCCCATGCAGGCGGATCACCAGCTCGCAACTCGCGTCAATGCAGCGCTTCCGGCGCGAACCGGTGTCGGGCTGAAGCCCGAGCACTATCGCGAGATCCTCGACACGCAGCCGGACATCGGCTGGTTCGAGGTGCACCCGGAGAACTACATGGGGGCTGGTGGTCCGCCGCATCATTATCTGGAGCGCGTGCGCGCGCTCTATCCGCTGTCCCTGCATGGCGTCGGGCTGTCGATCGGCGCGGCTGGTCCGCTGTCGGTCGACCACCTGACGCGCATCAAGGCCCTGATCGATCGTTACGACCCGGGCCAGTTCTCAGAGCACCTCGCTTGGTCGACCCACGACACGACCTATCTCAACGATCTGCTGCCGCTGCCCTATACGCGCGACACCCTGGATCTGGTCGTCGACCACGTCGACGAGGTGCAGGAGTACCTCAGGCGCCGGATGCTGATCGAGAACCCGTCCACCTATGTCCAGTTCTCCGCAACCGACATGTCGGAGATCGATTTTCTCGAACAGATCGCGGAGCGGACCGGCTGCGGTCTGCTGCTCGACGTGAACAACGTCTTCGTGTCTGCCAACAACCACGGCTTCGACCCCATCGCCTACATCGACCAATTCCCGGTGCATCTCATCGGTGAGGTCCATCTCGCGGGACACGCGATGATCGATGGCGGAGACGACACCTCGCTTCTGGTCGATTCACACGACCGCAATGTCTCCGACCCGGTCTGGGCACTCTACACACGCCTCATCCAGCGCAGTGGACCGCTTCCAACGCTGATCGAGTGGGACAACGACATTCCCTCTTGGCCCGTGCTGGAGGCTGAAGCGCATCAGGCCGACGCAATCATGACCGCGCGCAGGAGCAATCATGGCCGCCTCCACTGAAACGGTCCGTGCGGTTGGCGCGCTGCAGAAGGCCTTTGTCGAAGCGCTGCTGCGGCCCGAAACGCCTGTACCCGACGGCGTCTCCGCCGCTACACAGGCGCAGCGCGTCAAACGTTTCAACGTCTATCGCAACAACGTGCACGCCAGCCTCGCGGACGCGGTGGCAGCGCGCTTCCCCGTGATCGAGCGGCTGGTTGGCGAGGAATTCTTCCGCGCCATGGCGCTGGTCTTCGTCGAGCGCTATCCGCCGACATCGCCGATCCTGTCGCAGTACGGCGGGACATTTCCACAGTTCGTGGATACGTTCGAACCCGCGCAGGATCTGCCCTATCTGCCCGATGTCGCGCGGCTGGAGTGGGCTCGCAACCTCGCCTACCACGCCGCAGATGAAGTCGCTCTGGAGATCTCCGTGTTGGGCACCATTCCGCCCGAGGATCTCGACGACATCCGTTTGCGCCTGCATCCCGCCACGCAACTGATCCACTCGCCATTCCCCATCGTCTCGATCTGGCAGACCAACACGCATGATGAAGAAGTGCGGCCGATCGGAACCGATCACGGCGCGGAATGTGCGCTCGTCACCCGCCCGGCACTCGACGTGCTCGTGACCGAGCTGCCCTCGCTGAGCGCCTCTTGCATAGCAGCACTCAGTGCGGGCGACACCCTCGGCACTGCAGTGCGTGATGCCACGACGCAATCGGACGCATTCGACCTCGCCACGACGCTTACCCTGCTGTTCGCCAGCGGAGCCGTCGCCGAGATCATACCACCTGTCCCGCAGCCCAACGAGAGGACCACCTTGTGAGCCAGATTCTGCTCCGCTTCCAATCGCTATTCGAAAAAATTCCGCACGACCTCATTGCACTTATTGCGCGTATCGCTGTGGGAACTGTGTTCTTTCGCTCAGGCCTGCTCAAGCTCGAAGGCTGGAAGGAAGGCAACACGCTCTTTCTGTTCCAGGAGGAATACAAGCTACCGCTAATCCCGCCCGAGATCGCCGCCTATATGGCGACTGCGGCCGAGCTTTCCTTGCCAGTTCTCCTCTTCGCAGGACTGTTCACGCGCTATGCTGCGTTGTCGATGCTCATCATGACGCTGGTGATCCAGGTCTTCGTTTATCCGAACGCGTTCGACACGCACGGTGTATGGGCCGTTTGCCTCCTCTACCTCATGAAGCACGGCGCGGGTAATCTGGCGCTCGACCGCTTCATCGAGCCGCGATCGAAGTAAGCGATATGGATCGACGCTGACCCAGGACATCACCGGACAACAAGCACACACAGCAGAAGATCGGGCGAGGGCGGAACACATTAGCCGCCCGCCCCATTGATCCGCGATGCTGGCGATACGGAACGATGATGGCATCGGTCTGCGGAAGATTTCGTGGACAGGGACGAAAGTCCATGTTCTGACTTAACGGAAGTTTGATCCCCGCAACGTCGCCCCCGGCCCAATGCCGACAATGCCGGCCCTAATCGGCGCTTGACCGCGCATTCGCATTCTGATCCCATCCGCTCATGACCATGGTCCGCAAATCCATTGCGATCGTTCTTGCCGCCGCGCTCGTCTGGCTCGGCGTTGCAAATGGTCTTCTTGTGCCGACCAGCATTGACGGCACAAGCTTTGGCGCGGCTACACCCGGCCCCCTGTCGCACGCAACGCAGGCGAAAGCGGGGGATGAAAACCTCGCACCTTCGCATCACTCACATGCCGCGACGCCGGCCAAAGGCAAAGTTGCAGAGGCCGCCAATCCCCTTACCCACGCTCACAAGAGTCAAAGGGATTGCGCCGTTGCCTGCCTGGAGACGTTCTCTCATAAGCTTTTGCCCCAGGTCGTCCTGGCAAAGGCGCCGGAGAGAAAACCGGCATTAGCGTCGGTGACGACCGTGCTGGCGGCTCCCGCAATCGTCACCGTAACGCTGGGCTATTGGCCCGTTGGACCGCCGGTCCAGCTCCAACCCACACGAACCGGCGCATCACGCGTTCTGGCCAGCCACGCGCCACTTCGCATTTGATTTCCTGACAATCGCAAGGTCGGAAACCGCGGGAGCGGTTTGCCGTCCGCATTGCCGTGCTTCGCTCACGGTGCCATTGGCGATTTCTCAGGAGTGCAACAATGCGCAGATCTATTGGCTTGCTGGCAGGCCTTTCCTTGGCCGTCATTCTCATCGCAGCCGCACCACTTTACCAGCCTACACTGCCAGGCGCACAGGCTGCGCAGACCCAGGAGCAGAGCAAGGCCCAGAAATGGACCTGCCCGATGCATCCTCACTACATCGCCGAGGAGTTCGGGCAATGCCCGATCTGCGGCATGGATCTGGTGAAGCTCGACACGGGCGCTGATGCCGCACCCGGCCCGGCCACCGGATCGGAGCCAGCCCGCACCGCCATCACCATCGCACCCGAGACGCTCCAGACCACGGGCGTACGACTCGCAAAGGCAGAGAAGTCGAGCTTCGGCCGCATCATCCGCAGCTATGGCATCGTCGCCGACAACGAGCGTCTGCAGACCGAACTGACCGCACGTCTGGAAGGCTGGATCGAAGAGCTGAAGATCCGCGCGGTGGGCGACGAGGTGAAGGACGGCGATCTCCTGTTCACGATCTACGCGCCCGAGTTCGTCGTCTCGCAACGCGACTATCTCGATGCCCTGAATGGGCGGGATCGCACCCGCATCGAGGCCGTCAAGACCCGCCTTCGCGCCTTCGGCATGCAGGAGCGCGCGGTTGACGAGCTCGTCAAGAAAGGCAGCGCACTGGAGTTCGTCCCCTACTTCGCCGATCGCGACGGAACAGTCGCCATGATCGACCTGCGGCCCGGCAGCTATGTCAAGCGCGGCACCATGTTGACGCGTATCCAGGACTACTCGCAGGTCTGGGTGATGGTATCGGTGCCGGAGAAGGATCTGGGTTTCATCAGTGTCGGCACACCAGCGCGGATCACGTTCCCGAACCTGCCCGGGCGCGAGGTGCTCGCCAAGGTCGAATACGTCTATCCCGTAGTCGATGCGAAGACGCGCACCGGCCGGGTGCGTCTCGTTCTCGACAATCCCGACGGTCAGTTGCGCCCGGGGGCCTATGCCGATGTCGCCTTCGAAGTCGCCGCCGAACAGCGCCTCGCCGTGCCATCCGAAGCAATCCTGATGAGCGGTGGCGGACGCTATGTCGTCGCCTCGCTCGGCAAGGGACGATTCGAACCGCGCGTCGTTACCACGGGACTGACCTCGGGACGCTGGACGGAGGTGTCGGGGGAGATCCAGGAGGGCGAGGAGATCGTCGTCTCCGGCCAGTTCCTGATCGATTCGGAAAGCGCGCTGCGTGAAAGCTTCCGCAAGCTCGAGCGTCTGCAATTGCCGCTCTCGGTGCTGAAGCTCACCGATTCACAATTCGCGATGGTCGATCATCTGGTCGATGCCGCACTCTACATCCATGAGGCGCTGACCGACGGCTACCAGATCGAGCCGAAATTCCTCGATCCCGCGATCAGCGTGAAGACCATGCTGTGGCCGACCTTCCAGCACACCAAGATGGCGTTCGTCATGCAGGATGCCGTGACAGCGCTGGAGCACGCCAAGGCGGCGCGCACCACCACTGAGCTGCAAAGCGCGCTGGCCGCCCTCGTCACCGCATTGAAGCCCTGGCTGGTCGACGGCGCGCCGACCCACTACGAGCAAAAGAAACTCGCTTTGTTCAAGGACACGGCGAGCGGGCGACACTGGGTGCAGATGGCGGGCAAGCCCAACAGCCCGTTCGCGGGCAAGGACGCCGAACTCGTTCCCTGGCCAGCAGCACCCGCTGGCGCTGATGCGGCGCCATCCGTCACGTCTGAAGCTGCAACCCCATCGCCGGCACCGCCTCTGGGCGGCCACCAGCATTGATGTGCAGGTCGCTCTGAGGAACAGCCATGTCAACCGACGCAACAGACTTCACCGGCAAGGATCCGACCCGCTCGGGCGTTGCCGCCATCATCGAGTGGTCGATCAACAATCAGCTTCTGGTCCTGGTCGGCGCCATCGCGCTCATCATCGCCGGCTGGTTGGCGATCCAGAAAACACCGCTCGACGCCATCCCCGACATGTCGGACACGCAGGTGATCATCCGCACTGACTTCGTCGGCCAGTCGCCGCAGATCGTCGAGGACCTCGTCACCTACCCGTTGTCGACGACGCTGCTCGGGTTGCCGCGAACCAAGGCCGTGCGCGGCTTCTCCATGTTCGGCACGAGTTTCGTCTACGTTATCTTCGAGGATGGCGTCGACCAGTACTGGGCCCGCGCCCGCGTCATCGAAGCGCTGTCGAAGACGTCGGGTACTCTACCGGCCAATGCGCAACCCCAGATCGGTCCGGACGCCACAGGCGTCGGCTGGATTTACCAATATGCGTTGATCGACAAGAGCGGAAAGCGCGACCTTGCCCAGCTGCGCTCGTTGCAGGACTGGTTCCTGAAATTCGAGCTGGCAACTGTCCCAGGTGTCTCCGAAGTCGCCTCTGTCGGCGGCTTCGTCAAGGAGTACCAGGTCCTCGTCGATCCCAACCGGCTGCGCGCCTACGACGTGCCGCTCTCACGCATCGCCGAGGCCGTGCGTGCAGCATCGAGCGAGGTCGGCGGCCGTGTCATCGAGCAGTCCGAGACGGAGCTGATGATCCGCTCTGCCGGCTATATCCAGAACCTCGACCAATTGCGCTCCGTCGTCATCTTCTCCGCCGCCGGCACGCCGGTACTGCTGTCGGACATCGCCAACGTGATCGAAGGGCCCGAGCTGCGCCGCGGCGTCGTCGAACTCGACGGCAAGGGCGAGGTCGTCGGTGGGATCATCGTCATGCGCTCCGGCGAAAACGCCTTGACGGTCATCGATGCAGTGAAGGCGAAGATCGCGTCCCTGCAGGCCGGCCTCCCCCAAGGCGTCGAGATCGTTACGACCTATGACCGCGCGCCGCTCATCCAGGGTGCCGTCTCGTACCTGTCGGGAAAACTCATCGAGGAGGGCATCGTCGTGGCCCTCGTATGCCTCGTATTCCTGCTGCACGTGCGCTCGGCCTTTGTCGCGATCATCACTCTGCCGCTCGGCGTCCTTGCCGCGTTCATCATCATGTCGGCACAGGGCATCACCGCCAACATCATGTCGCTGGGCGGCATTGCCATCGCAATTGGCGCCATGGTCGATGCGTCGATCGTCATGGTCGAGAACGCACACCGCAAGCTCTCTGATCTCAAATCCGAAGAGAGCGGCGATGCGCAGGTCCGCCGCGCCACCCTCATCCTGGCGGCCAAGGAGGTAGGACCGGGCCTGTTCTTCTCTCTGCTCATCATCACCGTCTCCTTCCTGCCGGTGTTGGCCCTGACCGGACAGAGCTACCGCCTGTTTGCGCCGCTCGCTTACACCAAGACCTACGCCATGGCGGCGGCCGCGCTCTTGTCGGTGACACTCGTCCCCGTGTTGATGCTCTGGCTCATCCGCGGCCGCATCCTGCCGGAAGACAAGAACCCGCTGAACCGCATGTTCGTCGCGCTCTATCTCCCCCTCCTGCGCGCGAGCCTGAAGGCGCGTTGGCTCGTTCTCTTTTTATCGGTCGTCGTGCTGGGCTCCATCGCGTTGCCGCTGTCGCGGCTCGGCTCGGAGTTCATGCCGGCGCTCTACGAAGGCGAACTCCTGTACATGCCGACGACGCTGCCGAGTGTGTCGATCACCAAAGCGAAGGAGGTCCTCTCGCAGACCAACCGCCTGATCACGACGGTTCCCGAAGTCGAGCGCGTATTCGGAAAGCTTGGCCGCGCCGACACTGCAACGGACCCAGCACCGATCTCGATGGTGGAGACGTGGATCAAGCTGAAGCCCAAGAGCGAATGGCGGCCGGGCGTCACGGTCGCCGACCTCGTCAAGGAACTCGACCAGCGCACGCGGCTGCCGGGACTGGTCAATTCATGGGGCTATCCGATCAAGATCCGCATGGACATGATCTCGACCGGCATCCGCACGCCCGTCGGCATCAAGATCTCGGGCGACGACCTCGCCACCATCGAACGCGTCTCCCTGGCAATCGAAGCCGCCGTCAAGAAGGTGCCCGGCACGCGCTCCGCGTTTGCCGACCGGGTACAAGGCGGACGCTATGTGGAGATCAGGCCGAACCGCCGCGAGCTGGCGCGACGCAGCATCGATCTTGCCGCCTTCCAGGCCGTCATACAGACAGCGCTCGGCGGCATGAAGCTTTCGGAATCGGTGCAGGGGCGCGAACGCTACGACATCATCCTGCGCTATGATCGGCCATTCCGCGAGGCGACGAGCCAGCTTGGCGAGATCCTCGTGCCGACACCCTCGGGCCAGCATATTCCCCTGGCCGAGATCGCCGAGATCGCGATTGTCGATGGCCCGCCGATGATCAGGTCGGAGAACGCGCGCCTCACCGGATGGGTGTTCGTCGACATCGCCGATCGTGACATCGGTGGCTATGTCGCCGACGCTCAGGCCGAGATCGCTCAATCCGTCGACCTGCCGCCTGGCTATGCGGTGACCTGGTCGGGGCAGTTCGAACAGTTGCTGGAGGCGCGCAAGCGGCTGACGATCGCGGTGCCGAGCGTCATTCTCATCATCTTCGTGCTGCTCATGCTGCATTTCGGCAAGCTCGACCGCACGCTCATCATCATGCTGTCGCTTCCGTTCGGTCTCATCGGTGGCATCTGGGCCGTCGACCTTGCCGGCTACAACATGTCGGTCGCGGTGGCGGTCGGCTTCATCGCGTTGGGCGGGATCGCGGTGGAGACGGCCCTCGTCATGCTGCTCTACATCGACCATCAGGTGCGCGCACATCCTCCGCGCGACCGCGCCGAGCTGATCGATGCCGTCATTGCCGGTGCGGTTATGCGCGTTCGACCGAAGCTGATGACCGTGCTGACCATCGTCGCCGGCCTCTTGCCCATCTTCTTCACCGATGGCCTCGGGACGGATGTGATGCGCCGCATCGCATTACCCATGGTCGGCGGCATGGCATCCACCACCGTGCTGACCCTGCTGGTCATCCCTGTCATCTACGTGCTCTGGGAGCAGCGGCATTTTTCTGCAGAACGCCAAGCCCCGCCCAGCGCAACGGAAGGCGCGCTGGCGCAGGTGACGTGAGGAGCTGATGAATGAAATCCAATTGTAATCAACACACCACCGCGCGGGTAATCACGCCGCACATACCAACCACCAAGGGGAGAAACAGCATGATCAAGACACTGATGCTCTCAACCATTTTCGCGCTTGGCACGTGCGCAATGGCAGCCTCTGCTCAGGCTGCCGATGCCACAATGGACCATGGCAAGATGGACCACGGCAAGATGGACCATTCGAAGATGGATCACTCGAAAATGGACCACGCGGCCACACCCGGGGCAACCGAGGCGGCTGGCGTCGGGGTAATCAATGCGATCGACGCCACCAAGAATCAGGTCAACGTCACGCATGAGCCAATGCCGGATCTGGGCTGGCCGACAATGACGATGGACCTGCCGGTTACCAGCGCAGTGGATCTCGGCACGATCAAGCCAGGTGACAAGGTCAGCTTCCGCGTCAAGCTCGGCCGCGACAAGACCTACCGCATCATGGAGATCTCGCCGGCCAAATGAGAAACGGCACTTGGAACATGCCTCTCCAGCACACACAGCGGCTCGCCGCGAAGAGCATGTTCCCTATCGATACATCAAGCGCGTCTGCGATTCCCTGATTTGCAGACGCGCGTGGCAAGAAAAAGAGGACCTGTCCCCCATCGCCGCGGCCAAGTTCGACCTACGGACGGACCTGTCCGCCCTTCGCCTCTCAAGCCTGCCGGAGGGTCAGCCAGACCGTGACACCAAGTCCATAGACCGCGGCAGCGACGAGCACGGCCTGCAGCAGCGGCGACGCCGGAAATCCCTGGAGCAGGGTCGCGATAGCACCAAGAGCCCAAATCAATGTTGCCGTCAGCGTCACAGCCCTTAGCGGCGCGACGCGCACCGGATGCACCCAGTGCATGGGCACGAACGTCGCCACAACACAGACGAGCACCAGGAGCGCCGTCACTCCCGGCCCCAAATCGAGCGCAAACACATAGAACGCCACGATGTTCCAGATCGCCGGGAAGCCGACGAACGCAAGATCTCCGGCCTTGCTTTCGGAGTCCGCGAAATGGAACAGTGACGACAGCAGAATGAGCACGGTGAGGCCCAGCGCAAACCCTTCCGGCAGCCGCCCGGAATAAAGCAACAGCGCGGCAGGGATGAATACGTAGGTGAGATAATCGATGACGAGGTCGATCGTCTCGCCGCTGAACCGCGGCAGAGAATCCTTCACTCTCACCGCCCGTGCGATCGGCCCATCGATGCCGTCGATGACGAAGGCGAGGCCAAGCCACCAGAATACTCCTGTGGTCGCCCCCTTCATCAGCGAATCGAGCGCCATCAGCGCACAGGCCGAGCCGAGCCCGGTGAGCACATGAACCCCGAAACCGGCGAGCTTCACGCCACTCCCTCCGCGCCGTTCACTGCAGCGGCTGTAAGGCTATACCTCCGAAGACGAAAAAGGGAGCCCACCGGCTCCCTTCACGAATACTTTCGACAACTGCCGCACCACCATCAGAAGCGATGCTTGACCGTCCCGCGGATGCGCAGATCATCGTCAACGCTGGACTGCCCCGGAGACACCGCCTCGGCCTTCGGTTCGGCCGCCGCGCCGTAGAGCAGCTCGAGGCCGAAATCCATCTTCGGCAGCACGCCGAGCTTGCCCAGCCCCGGTATGCGAACTTCCGTGCCGACCGTCTCGCTCTTCGCGCCGTCACCCGTGGAGAAATCGACAACAGGCTTGCTGGCAGCAGCAGCCGGAGCAGGAGTCGCGGCCGCACCTGCGGCGCCCTGCTGCTCCTGGAACGCAAAAGCGGCCGTCGAAACGGCCATCAATATGGCGCTCACCACCAGTGTTTTACCCAATTTCATCTCAGCAACCTCACCGGCCCTAGACGCGGCACGCGTGTTTGCATGAACATGCTGCCTCACAACCACAAGCTCAAGCTTCAATCGCTCATGGTTAAGGTCACATGAATATTTCCTCCTCCGAGTGTTGTTGCACTGCCATGTGGCACTGAACACACATCAGTTTAGGAACGGTCACGCGCCCTGACGTTGCCTTTTTGTTTCCACAATAGCCAAACGATAGACCATTGCTCCGCACACAAGCCTATGGCAGCCGCAGTCACCGTGCTCGCTAGAGCGGTTGCGCACGCAACGCAACGAGGCAAGCTGCCACGCAGCAACTTTCCGGCTCATTTGCGGTATCACTTGCTTATCCGCAAGGCTGGCTGCAACCCTCTGTCGCACATTGAATTTGATGGATGACGGGACCCCCGCGTCCCCATGCGCAAGAACAATCCCATCGCATCCCCTCTCGACGCACCCGTGAGGCCTCGCAATGACCGAAACCCAGCTGCAACCCACCGTGTCGGCACCCGAATCGGATGTCTTTGACGCCGTCGTCGTGGGCGGCGGACCAGCCGGCTTGGCGGCAGCACTCGCCCTTGCCCGGACAGGTGCGCGCACCGCTCTGGCCGCACCACCTCACCGGCCGGCAGGCGACCGTCCGGACATGCGCACGGCCGCTCTCTTCCCCGGTTCCATCGCCATGCTGGACCACTTGGGTGTATGGGAGGATTTGCGCCCGCATTCGGCCGTCCTGTCGGCAATCCGCATCATCGACGATCGCGGCGCATTGCTGCGGGCTCCCGAAGTGACCTTCCATGCCAGCGAGATCGGCCGCACCTCCTTCGGCTACAACGTGCCCAACACACCCCTTGTCGAAGCCTTGCTGGCACGTTGCCAGGGTCCAAGTTCCGGCGTCACCATGATTGCGACGGCAGGCGCCAAGGCGCTGCACCCTGGCCCCGATTCCGTAGAGATCGAGCTGGCGGAGGGACAAACGCTCAAAGCGCGTCTCGTCGCCGGGGCGGACGGTCGCCGCTCGCTGTGCCGCCAATCTGCCGGCATTGCCACAACCGACTGGAAATACCCCCAGAGCGCCATCACAACCGTTTTCACCCACTCACGCCCGCACCACGACATCTCCACTGAATTCCACCGTCCAGCCGGTCCGTGCACAACGGTGCCGATGCCAGGCCAGTGCTCGAGCCTCGTCTGGGTCGAGCGGCCCGAAGTCGCTGAAGAACTCGCCGCCGCGGACGACACCAGCTTCCGGCGTGCCCTGGAGGAGCGCCTCCACGGCCTACTGGGCAGCGTCGGGGAACTCAGCCCGCGGGTGGTGTTCCCACTCTCCGGGCTCTCCGCCAAGGCATTCGGCGCCAACCGCATCGCCCTCATCGGCGAGGCAGGTCACGTCATCCCTCCAATCGGCGCACAGGGCCTGAACCTCGGGCTGCGAGACGGCGCATCGCTTGCTGACTGCGTCAGCGAGGCTCTAGGGCGTGGCCGCGATATCGGCGGACCGGAAACGCTCGCGGCCTACGACAGGGCGCGGCGCGCCGATGTCACGTCCCGCAGTTGGACCATCGATCTGTTGAATAAGTCCCTGCTCTCGCCGTTCGTGCCCGTGCACCTAGCGCGCGGCCTCGGGCTGTTCGCCCTGAAGACCATCTCCCCGCTGCGCCGCCTCGTTGTGCGCGAAGGCCTTCAGCCCTCCTTTGCCGAACCGACACTTATGCGCGAGCTGGCTCCTCATATAGACGCTGAGGTTGCAGCCAGCGCGCGAACGGGCTGAAACGCCGAGCGCCACCGAGCCCTCCCCTCCCCGGCCATCGTACATCCCCCCCGGCCCGGAATAGTGACACGTCGCCAGCGCGACGGCGTCCGTCCTGCGACGTGCTGGTCCGCAAGCCCGCAAATCCACGTCAAGTCGACTCCCCGGCAAGACGGGAAACCCGAGGACCGACCCTCCTCGATCGGATCGAAAGGCACGCCCCCGGCAAGCTCGGCACATCCTCGGGCTTGACCCCGCATGAAACGACCGGCAGAAGCCCTCTGCGGCGCCCGGCCCCGGGTGCTCTCGCCCACGACAGCCGCCCCTCAAGAGTTCGAAAAACCTGCAGCCGATGAAGCCGATCTCATTCGTTCGCGACTTTCAGTTCCGCCTCGAATATATCGCGCTGCGTGCGGTGGTCGCGGTGGCGCACCTTCTGCCGCTCGAGTGGGCGACTGCAGCCTCGGCCTGGACATGGCGGCGGCTGGCACCCGTCATCAACCCGAAACGCCATCAGCGCGCACTCGCCAACCTCGAAGTTGCCTTCCCCGAAAAATCAGCCGAGGAGCGCGCCGCCATCGCCGCAGCGCACTGGGAAAACCTCGGCCGGATCATGATCGAGACCATGCGCCTCGACAACATCCTCGCCGACCCCGGCCGCATCGAGATCCGCAATTCACAGGTCTTCCTGCGCTATCGTGACAAGCTCGGGCCGATCGTCGGCATTTCGCTACACATGGGCAATTGGGAACTGGCCATCTGGCCGCTGACCGTCGCCGAAGCGAGCCCCGCCGCAGTATATCGTTCCGTCAACAACCCCTACGTCGACCGCTACCTGCGCGACCAGCGAAGGAACCTCTATCCAGGCGGGCTCTTCGGCCGTGGCTCCGTCGAAGGTGAGCATGGCGAAAGCCAGAAGACCGCGCGCGTGATCATGGACTATGTCCGGCGTGGCGGCCGCCTTGGCATGGTCTGCGACCTCTATGACCGAACGGGCATCCCTGTAGACTTCTTCGGCCGCCCAGCCCGAACCCAGGCGATCGGTGTGATGATCGCGCGCCGTGTCGGTGCACGCATCTGGCTTGCACGTTGCGTCCGCAAGGGCACATCGAGTCGCTTCTGGATCGAGTTGCGGGAGCTGCGCATCCCGCGCACGGAGGACCAGTCGGCCGACATACGCGCAGCGATGACGGAAATGCAGCGCGTCTTCGAAACTTGGGTAAGCGAGTATCCCGAGCAGTGGATGTGGTCGAACAGGCGCTGGAGCTGAGCCTGTCGCGTAAACCCAATGATTGCCGCTCCCCGGTCGGGGTGGTCCGCCTCCGCTCCGATGCCTTGTGGCGTGGCCTCATCCGCCCTACATCTTGGCTTAACTCCTAGAGAATCGTTGTCGGTCCAGACGGGACTCGATCGACCACAGGAAGCCAGCAAGCCCAATGGACAGCCCTTGCATCGACGTCTGCACGATGGACCCTGAGACCGGGCTATGCGCGGGCTGCGGCCGCACCCTGGATGAGATCGCCAGTTGGTCCACGCTCGACAATGCCGCACGGCAGCGGATCATGGCCCTGTTACCCGAGAGGATGCGTCGCGCCGGCCTGACATGGGTCCGGGCGTGACACTGGACCGCTGCACACGACATTGCCCGACGCTGGGCGCTCCGATCACCCGACGAAGCACGGGAGCGGCGACCAGCACCATTTGAACACCAAGGCAACCGCATGACCCTCTGGCTCATCTTTCTGCTCCTTGCCCTCGGCGGCGCCTTCTATGCCTTTCAGGCGAATCCCGAAGCCGCAGTGAGCCTGTTGAACGTCGAAACCGGCGCGATTGTCATGGCTCTGGCGTTGGCGCTCTATGTCGCAATCCTTCTCACGGCCAACCGCAACCCCGTGCTGCAGACGATCCGCTACCTCGCCATCTGGGCAGGGCTGATTTTGGTATTGGTCATCGGCTACAGCTATCGCGACGAAGTCGGCGCGGTTGCCGACCGGGTCGTTGGCAACCTGATGCCGCCCGGCGCTGGTGTAACCGTCGAGACCGGCATCCCCGGTGAGAGCGCGGTACGCATCCGCAAGCGCCGCGACGGGCACTTTGCTGCCACGACGACAGTGAACGGCGCCACGCTCACCATGATGGTCGATACCGGAGCCTCCACCGTCGTGCTCAAGCCCGCCGACGCCATCAAGGCCGGCATCGACGTCGGCGCTCTCGCCTATGCGGTTGCGGTGCGCACGGCCAATGGTGTCACCTATGCGGCCCCGGTTCGCCTGCAAGCCGTCTCGATCGGCCCGATTGTCATCAAGGATGTCGAGGCGCTGGTCGCCAAGCCAGGAAATCTTAACGAAAATCTTTTAGGTATGAGTTTCCTGAGGCGATTGCGGTCGTTCGACTTCTCAGGAGACTTCGTGACGCTGCGCGGGTAAGAGGCATCACTCCGGCCCCGGGCGTCCTCCGGATCGGGAGTGCGTATATGTCGCCGGGCATGCACGGTGTTCTCAAGGACACTCTGGGCTGGGTCGCGGTCGCCGCGGCGCTGGCGCTCACGGTGCTCAACTTCGACACCCTCCGTGCCTGGAACCGACAACTGCTCGGCATTCCAGATCAAGACACCGCAACGCGCGCAATGGTGAGCGGGCCGAACGGCGCCGAAGTCGAGAACCTTGCGCGCATTGCAGGCCGCGTCGAACTCCGCGCCGACACGAACGGTCATTACGCAGCCCAGGCCGAAGTCAACGGCCGGCCCATATCCCTCATGGTCGACACCGGCGCCTCGCTCGTCGTGCTCACCTACGAGGACGCCGAGCGCGCCGGAGTTTTCGTCGGCGCGGGCGACTTCAACGCAGTCTCCCAAACCGCCAACGGCATCGCCCGCAATGCCGTCGTCACCCTGGACGAGGTCTGTGTCGAAAGCGTCTGCGTCAACAACGTCAGGGCGATGATCTCCGAACCTGGCCGCCTGCATGTGTCGCTGCTGGGCATGACCTATCTCGGCCGCCTGCGCCGCGTCGATATCCAGTCGGGTCGGCTGACGCTCGAAAACTGAGCGAGTAAAACACTGCAACCTGCGTCGATTACCCGATAAATCTGCCTAGGCTAGGGAAGCTTCCAAACCCCCGCCTCGCCCCTGCCATGACAGCCGGCAACAACCCGGTTGGCGCGTGCCGCGCCTTCCGATAGGTTCCGCCGCGAAAAGTCCTGCAGGGAAACCCAGATGCTGCCCATTCCGCGCGCCGATCTCAAGCCCAACACAGCCGATTTCGAACGCCTGCCCCTCGTCAAGCCAACCGGCTTTCGCGAGTACGACGCGCGTTGGCGCTTCCCCGAAGAGATCAACCTCATGGGGCTCAACGCGGTGGGCCTCGGCATGGCCAAACTCTTCACCGAGCGCGGCGTGCCGCGCCGCATTGTCGTCGGTCACGACTATCGCTGGTACTCGGGCGCGGTGAAGCAGGCTCTGATGACCGGCCTTCTCGCCGGTGGCTGTGAGGTCCACGACATCGGCCTCGCCCTATCTCCCATGGCCTACTACGCGCAGTTTGCACTCGACGTCGAAGGCGTCGCCATGGTCACGGCCTCGCATAACGACAATGGCTGGACGGGCATCAAGATGGGCCTGTCGCGCCCGCTCACGTTCGGCCCCGAGGAGATGGGACGCCTCAAAGAGATCGTGCTCTCGGGAGCCTACGAGACGCGCGTCGGCGGCCGCTACATCTACGTGCCGGACATGGCCGAGCGCTACATCGCCATGCTCTCCGACAGGCCGAAGCTGAAGCGCCACCTGAAAGTCGTTGCCGCTTGCGGCAACGGCACCGCCGGAGCATTTGCCCCGCGTGTCCTGGAAGCGGTCGGCTGCGAGGTAATCCCGCTTAATGCCGATCTTGACCACTCCTTCCCCAATCACAACCCCAATCCCGAAGATATGGCGATGCTGCACGCCGTCGCCGCCAAGGTGAAGGAGACGGGCGCCGATGTCGGCCTCGCCTTCGATGGCGACGGCGACCGCTGCGGCGTCGTCGACAACGAAGGCCACGAAATCTTCGCCGACAAGGTCGGTGTCATGCTCGCCCGCGACATCTCTGCCCTGCACAAGGATGCGCGCTTCGTCGCCGACGTGAAGTCGACGGGCCTGTTCATGACCGATCCCGTGCTCGCCGCCAACGGCGCCAAGACGACCTACTGGAAAACCGGCCACTCCTACATCAAGCGCTTCAGCCACGAGACCAAGGCGCTCGTCGGCTTCGAGAAATCCGGCCACTTCTTCTTCAACCCGCCGCTTGGACGCGGCTACGACGACGGCATCGTCGCCGCACTCGCCGTCTGCGACATGCTCGATCGCAACCCTGGAAAGTCGATGGCGGACCTGAAGAACGCGCTGCCCAAGACCTGGCAATCGCCGACCATGTCACCTCACTGCGGCGACGAGGTGAAATACGGTGTCGTCGAAAAGATCGTCGATCGCTTCAAGGACGCTGCCGATACCTGCGAGGACATCGCCGGCCAGAAGGTGCGCGAACTCATCACCGTCAACGGCGTGCGCGTCGTGCTGGAGGATGGCACGTGGGGCCTTATCCGCGCGTCCTCCAACAAGCCAGAGCTGGTTGTTGTCGTCGAAAGCCCGACATCGGAAGCCAACATGAAGGAGATCTTCGCCGCGCTCGATGCGGAGTTGTCGAAACATCCCGAGGTCGGCGCATACAATCAGAAGATCTGAAGAGGGCGTTTGCGATGCGATCCCTGGTGATCGCATCACCGCACGACATCAACTCATCGATGGGGCCAAGTCACATGGCGCATTTTCCGCCAAAGTGGCGGCATGAGCCGCCCCCTCAATTCACCTTGGCCTTGCCCTCTTTCTCCTTCGTGATCTTCTCGCGCTCGTCATAGCGCTGCAGGTGGAAGCGCTGGAAGTTGCGGTCCTGTTCGTAGACCTTCGCGCGGACCCACGTGAACATGTCGTAGAACGTGCCGGGCCCGATGCCGAGGTTCATGCGCGCCACCTCGAGCGGCTGCCCCCATTGGCCCTTCATGTCGTCGATGCTCTCCTTGAGGAAGATCACCGTTGGCGTGAACATGATGCCCCAGCGCTCGGCTAGCTTTTTCTCCGGCATCTTCTGCCCATCGAAGTCCGTCACCTCGCGCGAGCCCCACATGTCGAACTGGATGACGGCGAAGTTCTCGCGCACGTAATCGTTGATGTAGCGCTTGGCGAGCACCTCGGTGTGCATTTTCACGCAGTAGATGCAGCCACGCTGCTCAAAGATGATGGCAAGCCGCTTGCCCTGCGCCTTGGCCTCGGCGAAATCCTCCCGCAGGTCGAAGAAGGACTGTACGAACCACTTCTGATGATAGATGCCGTCCTCGCCCTTCTGCGGCGTTACGGCAGGCTCCTCGGGTCCGATCGCAGGAGGCAAAGCGGGTGCATCCGCCGCTTGCGCGGTACGATTGCCGAGGCCGGCGAGCGCGATAAGAAACACGGCGAGCATTGCCGCGAGCGCCGAAACTCCCGCAAGTGACTTGCGCCCTGAAAGTGCGGCGGGCAGGCAGGACATGCGCGTGGTCATAGCCGGAACCCCGATCGTTTCACATAGAAGCAAGTCTAGCTCAGACGGCGACGGCCGCATAGCCTCGCTCGTCGCGGCGACACGTCACCCGCCAGTCACAAGCAGCCAGAGAAAGCGCGACACCACCACGCACAGGAACAGTGCAAAGGCCTGCTCCAGCCGACGTTTCGGGATGCCGTGCGCAAGCCGCACGCCGAGGGGGGCCGTCAGCACACTCATGGGAATGACGAGCGCGGCGCCGAGCAGACTGACGTAGCCGAGCGAGAACGGCAAGGTGCCCGGCACGTCCCATCCCGCCCAGATGAAGCCCAGCGCTCCGGGAATGGCAATCATCGGCCCGAAGCCGGACGACGTTCCGACCGCCTGTAGTACCGAGCGACCATAGAGCGTCATCAGCGCCACCGTGAACGCCGCACCACCGATGGAAATGAGTACAGAGATGTAGCCGACGACAACCGCATAGACCTCCACCAAACGGCTCTTCGGGATCTCCGTGCCGAGCCGCCAGCTATCGCGGCCGAACCAGAGCTTCGCCGCCATGATCGAACCGAACACGACCCAGAACCATTTCAATGTGGTGCTGGTGACGAAGCTCGCTGTCAGGATGCCGAGCCCAACGCCGGCGACGATCCAGGGGCCGAGCCGCCGCAACAGATCGGCATCGACCGAGCCCTTGGCCCGGTGCGCGGAAAAGGAGCGATAGGACGTCGGGATGATGATCGCCAGCGAAGTCGCAAGCGCCATATGCATGCGGATCGCCGGATCGACGCCGAGCGCGCTGAATGTCTCGTAGAGCACCGGCACCAGAATGCCGCCGCCACCGATGCCCAAGAGCCCCGACATGAAACCGACAACGGCCCCCGCCGCCACCAGCGCCGCAACCAGCAGCATGAGGTTGTTGGCGCTCATCGTGATCTGGGCGGCCATGCAGCAGCTCCGGCTGTTTGTCTTTCGTCAGGCAAATCCCGGCGGCGCGACCGCACTGGCTCTGCCGGCTCCACCGCTGACAAGCCGCGGACCGCGCAACCACCGCTATCATGCGTCGCTGTTATCGGCTACTGGGCTGCTGCGGACAGCGCACCGTCGGCTTCGCTGCGCTCCTGTCCTTCGGCGATCGCCAGCGCGTCGACCAGCACTTCGAGGCCCGCCGCCGCACCTACCCCACGCTCGCTCAGGTGCCGGCGGAATGCGCGCGCCCGCGGTCGCCCGTGATAGAGCCCCAACATGTGCCGCACGATGTTGTTGAGCCGGCCACCACCGGCAAGATGCTCCTCGATGTAAGGCAGCATCCCTTCGGCGACCTCCGCCCGCGTCGGCACCGGCGCGGTACCGCCATAGACTTCACGGTCCACACCCGCCAGCACGTAGGGTGTCTGGTAGGCAGCGCGGCCCAGCATCACGCCATCGACGTGAGCGAGGTGCACCTTGGCTTCGTCAAGCGAACCGATGCCACCATTGATGACTATGGTGAGATCGGGCCGCGCACGTTTCAGCCGGTAAACGCGGTCATAGTCGAGCGGTGGGATCTCGCGGTTCTCCTTCGGGGAGAGACCTGCAAGCCAGGCCTTGCGCGCATGCACGATGAAGATATTGCAGCCGCCAGCCGCGACCGTGTCGATGAAGCCCTGGAAGTCCGTCTCGCTGTCCTGGTCATCGATGCCGATGCGGCACTTGACGGTTATCGGAATGCCCGCCGGCACGGCCGCGCGCATCTCGGCAACACAAGCCGCCACCAACGCGGGTTCCGCCATCAGGCAGGCTCCGAAGCGCCCCTCCTGCACCCGGTCCGACGGGCAGCCGACGTTGAGATTGATCTCGTCATAGCCATGCGCCACGCCGATCCGCGCCGCTTCCGCGAGCTTTCTCGGATCAGAGCCGCCCAGTTGCAGCGCCAGCGGATGCTCCACGTCGGCGAACCCCAATAGCCGCACGCGATCACCATGCAGCACGGCCTCCGCCGTTACCATCTCTGTGTAGAGCAGCGCATGACGCGTCAGCCGGCGATGGAAGACGCGACAATGCCGGTCCGTCCAATCCATCATCGGCGCAACACTGAGCAGTCTGCGGTCGGTCATCGTGTCAGGTACAGTTGCAAACGGGGAGCTGACGGGCGGCGCTGCCCGGCTCGATTGCCGGGCAACCTGCCCTGCGCTGCCACCGTTGGCAATGGCTACCTGCCGCGATCGCGATCAATCCTCGCGCAGCGCCTGCCGGGCAATCCTCACGCGGCCGGCAATGCCGGTCCGTGGACCGACAGCAGACACAAACCGGTTCGCCGCACCGGACCACCAGACATGTCCGTTCGACACGCCTCAATCGGCGGCGGAGAGAACCAGTGCCGCATTCTGTCCGCCGAAGCCGAACGAATTCGACAGCACGGTCCTGATGTTCTGGCGGCGCGCGGTGTTGGGCACGACGTCGAGCGGGATGTCGGGATCGGGATCGGCGTAATTGATCGTCGGCAGCAGCACGCCGTTGGCAATCATCAAAAACGACAGCACGGCCTCGATCGCTCCTGCAGCCGACAGCGTATGCCCGATCATCGACTTGTTGGAGCTGACCGGTGTCGACGCGAGATGATCGCCGAGCGTCGCCTTCAGCGACAGGTACTCCATCTTGTCGTTCTCCGGCGTGCTCGTGCCGTGCGCGTTCACATAGTCGATCTCCTCCGGCGCGACCCCCGCATCGAGAATCGCATTGCGGATGGCACCGATGATGGCCGAGCCATCCGGCTTGGAGCGCGTGCGGTGGTAGTCGTCCGCCATCTCGCCACAGCCGCGCACATAGCCAAGACAGGTGGCGCCGCGTGCCTTTGCGCTCTCCAGCGATTCCAGCACGAGTGCCGCAGCACCTTCCGCCATCACGAACCCATCGCGGCTCTTGGTGAACGGACGCGATGCGGCTTCGGGCCGATCGTTGCGCGTGGACAGCGCCGACAGCAGGGAAAAGCGGATGAGAGCTTCGAGTTGCAGCGAGCTGTCGGTGCCGATGGCGAGCGCCGTAGTTGTCTCGCCGCGCCGAATTGCCTCGACGCCGAGCTGGATCGCCGTTGCCCCGGACGCACAGGCGGTCGATACTGACACCGGCAAACCGCGCGGACGCAGCGCCCGCGCCAGATGCTCGGCGACGGAGGCGAACTGGAATGTCTCGAACATCGATTTGAACGCCCCGCTACGCGCAGCCGCAAGCAGCCGGTCGTAGCCCTGAAGTCCCTCCCCTCCAGGATGCTCGTTCAAGAGCTTTCTTTGCGGCCATTCCAACTCCGCAGGCGGCGTTGCAACGAACAGAGGACCAGGAAAGTCCTTCGCCTCCGCGAGCCCCGCCTCGCCCAACGCCTCACCGGCGGCAAATCGCGCCATCTCGAAGGTGAGCTCAGGGCAGGAGTCCGGCTGCTGTCCGGGATGCGCGACCGCACCACCGAACATGGTCCGCAAACCTTCGGTCGGAAATCGCGAGATCATGCGGATGCCCGAGCGGCCCTGGACCAGTTCATCCCAACTCGCCGACTTGCCCCAACCCAGCGACGTGACGAGCCCCATTCCCGTGACGGCAACAATCGGTCGACCTTTCGAGTCCTTGAAGTTCTGCGTCATCAGCCGATCCTCCCACCGTCCACCGGCCCGAGCAGGGCCAGGCCTTCACCGCGCCAATGGCCGACACCCGTCACAAGCACGCGCTGAAGTGGAGTCTTCAAAGGCTGCTCGACGGCGTCGTTGTCGGCAGACGCGAAGTATCGGCCGCGACCAAGCGCTAATGCAGCGAGTGCGAGGCCGACTGGGAATTGCGCTTCGACGGTGTGTCCCAACCGGCTGCCGAATGCGCGGACTGCAGGCGTGAAATCACGAGCGCCGAGGTCTCCGAGGAAAGCCTGTTCTTCCTCGGTTGGTCCCTGGACGCCCGAGGCACCCGACAACACGCCGATCGGCGTGGGAGCCACATTGCCTGCGATGCGTGTGAAGAGCTGCGACAGCGAGGCACGGATGTCTCCGCTTTCGTTGCGCTCTGCGCGATCGGTCACCACGGCATCGATCCTGGCATAGGCGCGCACGCCGCGGGCCTCGGCATGGGGCCGTGCCTCCAGCACGAGAAACGCACCCGCACTGCCTGGAATGAAGCCACCGCCCTGGTCGTTC
The DNA here is from genome assembly GCA_020638035.1 of Hyphomicrobiaceae bacterium. Classification (GTDB taxonomy): domain Bacteria; phylum Pseudomonadota; class Alphaproteobacteria; order Rhizobiales; family Hyphomicrobiaceae; genus JAEUMD01. Next base: position 4,830 of record JACKJI010000013.1, on the reverse strand, counting down.
CGATTCCAGACGGGTGCATAGGGATGCGGCCACAGGTTGCGCCCCAGTTCGTAGCCGAGCAGGAGGTCCTTGCGTTCCGCATTGAGCGCGCCACCAACGAGAACAAGCTCGGTCTGGCCTGCCGAGATCCGCCGCACGGCATTCTCCACCGCCGAGAGACCCGCCATCTCCTCGCCCATGAACGTGCGCGAGGATGCGGTCACGTTATGGACGATAGAAATATTCCCGGCGAGCAGGTTGGAGAGCTGTGCGAGAAACAGCGTCGGCCTCAATGCGGTCGGCAGAATCTCCTTGGCCGAGAACTGCGTGTCGCCGAGGGCCGCGATCGTATCCAGCACCTTTGCATCGACGGCCGCGTCACGCTCGCCGCTACCCGCCGCGACCACCAGATGCGTGCGGGAAAGCAGCTCGGGATTTTGCGCGATGCCGGCATCGGCGAGGGCAAGGCCCGCGGCATAGACACCGATGCGCTGCCACGTCTCCATCTGCTTCAGATCCGACTTTTTCGGGATCTGGCGCGTCATGTCGATCTCGGCCATCCGGTGCACCGGATAAGGTGCGAAGCCGGCCTCGTCGACAAGCGGCCCACGGCCTGGATCGTCGAAAAACGCCAGGTGCGCCGCCGTGCCTTCGCCGGCAGCACTCATGAGCCCTATGCCCGTGACCCACACATCGGTCGATTTGCTTGGCATGGCCTGTGGAAGCCTCCTGCTCAGAGGGTTACGACGATTTTGCCGAACACCTGCCGGCTCTCCAGCCGTTTCAGCCCGGTTTCGAGATCATCGAGCGGGACCACGGTATCGATCACCGGCTTGACCTCGCCCGCCGCCATTTTCTCCATCGCCGCGCGCATGTTGGCCCGCGTGCAGCCGAAGCTGCCGATCAGCCGGAGCTGCTGCTGGAAGAGAAGATTGAGGTTCGTCTGCGCGAGGATGCCGGTCGTCGATCCGCAGGTGACAAGCCGGCCACCGCGCTTCATCGACAGCATGCTGCCCGACCAGGTCGCCGGCCCGACGTGCTCGAAGACGACGTCGACGCCCTTGCGACCGGTGATCTTGCGCACGCGGCCCTCGAAGCGCTCGGTCGTGTAGTTGATAACGTGATCGGCACCGAGCGCACGTGCCTTCTCCGCCTTGTCGTCGCTGCCAACTGTCGTGATCACACTGGCGCCAATTGCCTTGGCAAGCTGGATCGCGGCTGATCCGATGCCGCTGCCACCGGCATGGACGAGCACCGTCTCGCCAGCCTTCAACTTGGCGTTGTCGAAGAACATGTGTTCGACGGTGCCGAAAGTGATGGGGGCGAGTGCCGCCGACATCACATCAACCCCCGCCGGCGCCTTCACCGCGTGGCGAGCCGAAATGTTCATGCGCTCGCGCAGAAAGCCGTCGACGTGGAAACCGTAAATCGCATCCATGCGCTCGCAGAAATTGTCGCGGCCCTCCTGGCATGCGGGACAGGTGCCACAGGTGTTGGCGCCATAGAGCGAGACGATATCTCCGGGGGCGAGACCTTCGACGGCGGCGCCAATGGCAACGACCTCGCCCGCTGCTTCCGCGCCGGCGACAATCGGCAGCGTCCGCTTCGCGAACGCCATGCCGCGCCAGCTCCACACGTCAATATGGTTGAGCGCGACTGCACCGATGCGCACCTGCACCTCGTCGGCTGCGGGCGGCGGCGGCAGCGCGATGTCGTCTATGATGAGACCACGCTCGGAAACGACGAGGGCTGCACGCATGGTCGCTCCACTCTTCATGTCACTGGCAGCCGGCGAGCTGCCCTGGCGCTCGTTGTCGTGTTGCATCGGCGCGGACCCTAGCTTGGCTCGGCGGCGAGGACGAGACAGACGTTCTGCCCACCGAAGCCGAATGAATTGGACAGGATCGTCCTCACGCTGGCGCGCCGCGCGGTGTTGGCGACGACGTCGAGCGCGAGGTCGGGATCGGGATCGTCGTGGTTGATCGTCGGCGGGATCACGCCCTCGCGCATCGTCAGCAGAGAAATGACCGCCTCGACGGCGCCGGCCGCAATCAGCGTATGACCGACCTGTGACTTGTTGGAGGTGACCGGCACGTCGCGTACGCGCTCGCCCAGCACGTGCCGCAGCGCCAGGTCCTCCATCTTGTCGTTTTCCGGCGTGCTGGTGCCGTGCGCATTGACGTGATCAATCGCGCCTGCGGAAATGTCGGCATCTGCAAGTGCTTTTTGCATCGCGCCGATGATGGCCGACCCATCGGGCTTGGAGCGCGTGCGGTGATAGCAGTCTGCCTTTTCGCCGGCGCCGAGCACCACACCCAGCGGCTTGGCGCCGCGCGCCCGCGCATGCTCCAGGGTCTCGACGACGACGGCACCCGCGCCCTCGGCGATGACAAAACCGTCACGACTCTTGGCAAAGGGACGTGACGCCTTCTCGGGCGGATCGTTGCGCGTGGTGAGGGCGGAGAGCAGCGAGAAGCGCACCAGTCCCTCCGGATGCACGGTCGCATCTGTGCCGATGCAGAGCGCCGCTTCGGCCTCGCCGCGCCGCAGCGTCTCCATCGCCATCTGGATGGTGCTCGCCCCCGAGGCGCACGCTGTGCAGATCGACAGCGGCTCGCCGATCGTGCCGAACCGGGTCTGCACGGCGTCCGCGATGCTCGCGAAAGCCGCATGAGGTCTCAAATCGTCGAACCGGCGCGAACGCGCTGCGGCGAGAAGACGTTGATATCCGCCGTCATCACCAGGATCGGCCACACCTCCATCCGCGGCAACAAGCCGCGCGAGCTGTGGCCACTCGAGCTCTGAAGGAGGCGTCGCTATGAAAAGCGGACCGGGAAAGCGCCCAGTCACGCCAATGCCAGATTGCCGCACGGCCTCATCCGCCGCAGCCTCGGCGATCTCGAGCGCCAGCGCAAAGGCCGAATAGGGAGCGCCCGTTTGCGATTGGATTGTGCCGGCAATCGTCGTCTTGAGACCCATCGTCGGAAAGCGCGTGATGCTGTTGATGCCGGACTCGCCAGCGATGAGACGCGACCAGTTGGCAGCGGCACCCCAGCCGAGCGGTGTAACGAGCCCCATCCCCGTCACCACGACCACGGGGCGCCCTCGCCTGTCGCGAAGCTCTGCGCTCATGCCGTTCGCACTCCCCCGCCGATTTTTTCAACGAGCGCCAGCCCCTCTCCGCGCCAATGCCCGACGCTGGTGAGAAGAATGCGCACAGGCCGCGTATCGCGAGACGTATTACCGGCCGAAACAGCGTCGGGCGGCTCTTTGAAGGGCGGATAGAAGCCGTCATGCGAGAGCGCCAGCGCGGCAAGTGCAAGGCCCATCGGCGCATGTGCCTCCACGCTATGCCCGAGGCAACTGCCATAAGCCCGCACCGCGACCGGCGCCCGGCCCGCGCCGATGTGATCGCGAAGGAAGCTCAGTTCTTCGGCCGTCGCGGGCGCAGCACCACTCGCCCCCGACAGCACCGCAAGCGCCCCATCTGCAAGGTCATCGGCGAGCCGCGTGGCAAGCTTCGCCAAAGACGCACTGATCTCCCCAGGAACACGGCGTGCACAGCGATCCGTCACCACTTGTGCGATCCGCGCATAGCCCTTCGCACCCCGTTGCTCAGCATGATCGCGAGCTTCGATAACGATGAATGCCGCCGCCGTGCCAAGCACGAACCCACCGCCCTGCGCGTCGCGCTGCCAGACAGGCACGAAGGGATGCGACCAAAGTCCGCCCGCCAGCTCGTAGTTGAGCAGCAGATCGTTGCGCTCGGAATTGAGCGCGCCGCCGACGAGCACGATATCGGCCTGCCCTGAGGCCACCCGCCGTACCGCGTCCTCGATCGCCGATAGCCCGGAAATCTCCTCGCCCTTCAGCGTGCGCGAGGACCCCGTTACTTTGTGCACGATCTGAATATTGCCAGCCAGCAGATTGGACAGCTCGCCGAGATAGAGTGTCGGACGCAGCCCGGTTGTCAGCGCCCCGTTGAGGACGCGCGCCGCCACATCGGGATCGCTTTGGCAATCACCTGACGTGAGCTGTGCGAGCACCTTGGCATCGAAAGCGAGATCGCGCTCGCCGTTCCCGGCAGCGACGACAAGATCCATGCGATCGAGGACCTGCTCGTCCCCCGCCACGCCCGCATCCTGCAAGGCGAGCCCTGCCGCATGAACACCGAGCCGCTGCCAGATGCCCATCTGCTTGCGCTCAGTTTTGCTGGAAATCAGCCGATCGATATCGACATCGGCGAGCGGATGCACGCTGTAGGGCGCAAACCGAGTAGCATCAATGCGGACCGGACTGGAGGGCGTGCGGGTCAATGCGTCCCAATGCGCCTGATGCCCCTCACCCAGCGAGGACACGAGGCCCAATCCCGTAACCCAGACCTCGCGTAACGCCTCCATCGCCTGCCTTAATCTCTTTCGAGAAATCCAAGTCGACGGCCTTCGGATCTCACATGTTGCTCCAGCTCGGCGACCGGAAACGGCACCAGACGAAACATGAGCTGACCATCACAAACGGGCTTTCCTTCACGCGTCACCTTCGCGCTCATCACCGAATAGCCCGAGCCTGCGTGGATCTGCCGCGCCTCTGTCTGCAACATATCTCCGGGGTGCACGAAGTTCCGAAAGTTTGCAGACTTGCTGTTGGCGAAGAACGGCATGCGGCCAAATCCATTGAGCGCCAGCAGGAGGTACCCTGAGGCCTGCGCCATCGTCTCCAGCAACAAAACACCGGGCACCAGCGGATGTCCGGGGAAATGACCCTCGAAGACCGGACTTTCGAGCGGAACGTTCGATGTCACGGTGATCGAACCCGCACTCCTGTCGATTGCAGTGACGGAGTCGAGCATCT
>JACKJI010000012.1 GCA_020638035.1 Hyphomicrobiaceae bacterium | reverse complement strand
CTCGGAAAGGACCATGCGACCACGCGGTGGACGGCCACGACATCTGTAGCGAACACCGATAGCAACGTGCCTCCGCCGGAGCGCGCGCGTGCCGTCTCCGGCACAAGCAGGGTCTCGGTTGCGCAAGCCTCGCGTGCAACGCTGCCATCCGAAGCAGCCAGCACGGCCGGAACCGCTACGGTCACATTTGCCCAAGCTGGCCGGGCCAAACCGCTGCCTGGCATGATGGCTGTCGGCGCGCCGCTTCCGTCGAATGAGGAAGTGGCTGTGGCTCCCATCACTTCGACGGTCACCGTTGCGCCGATGCCGGCACGTGCTCCCGCAGCCATCGCGCTGCCTCGCCCCGAACTGTCACCAGCGCTACCGGGAGTGTCCGAGACCGCGAGCATCGATCAGAATGCCGCCGGCCTGTCATCACTCGATCCGCCGTCTGCAAACCAAGCGCTCGCGCCCGACCGCCATCGGCCCACGGCCACGCGCTCGTCTTCGTCGCGGACGGGTGCATCCCATCGTTCCCAAGCGTCTGAGCCCTCTCGGCGTTGGCGCAAGTCCGATACGGTTCGTACACCGCAGGGCAAGGTGCGTCGCGGCTCACCACAGCACAACCTGATGCTCAGCCTGGGCGGAGTGTTCTGAGCCGCAATTGCCGTTCGATTGGGACCTTGATCAACGTGGCCCGCCACCGCGCGCTGTACGCCTGGGTTCATGCACGCGCTCTACCGCATGCCAATCCGTGCGCGCAAAGGCGCTGCCCCTGCCCCGCGCAATTCAAAACCCGGTCACGCTCCAAGGCCTGATGAGCTGAAGTACATCGCGAACCAATGGTGCGACCTTGCTCCCGCAATATGATGGAGCCCAGTCGCGATGGTACGAACCCCGAGCGCGCTCTAGAAGCCAGGCTCCGGCTTGGCGTCCGCTACGGTCATTCCCAACTCCTGCCACCCGTCAGTGCCGTCGGGAAACCAGACAACGCTCGTGTAACCCCACGACATTGCGCGCTTGGCGGCGTTCCAAGACATCCAACAATCGCGCAGGCAGAAGAAGATGACGGTTTTCGCGGTGTCGCCACCGGTCAGTCGCTCCAGGTTCGACTTGAAATAAGCCTCAGGCGCCGCAGCGAGCGTGCCATAGCCGACATTAGGTAACCAGACGGCACCTTCTATGCTGGTGTGCTTGGGCGTGCGCCAGATGGCATTCGCCGGCAGACCTGCGGGCTTTGGAGCCTGCGGATAGACGTCGATGAAGATCGCGCCTTCCTTCTCGCGCAACGCGGCGGCGGCCTCCGTATCGACGACGCGAGCGCCCTTGAGGCTCTTGGGCACCGGAGCGCGATAGTCGTTCATGCGGTAGTCGGCAGGCTCCGCAACCTCAACCGGTGCGGTCGAATGCTCTTGGGCATTCGCCTCGAGAATACCGACACACGCCGATGCCAGCATCACGACCGGCAGCAGCGCCATCACCACCGGCGACCGGCATTCCGCCCTGCTGCGGGTGTTGCCCTTGCGTTGTCGGGCCTCTTCATCGGAGTGCTGGACCGAATTTGATTCCCTATTCGAGAAGGGCCGTGTCGGCGTGGTCATCTCGCAATCCCGATTGGCTTTCCTGAGGAGGTTGCGCTCTTGAGCGAACACCACGTGCCACCGGCGCATCGCCGCTAGCAACAAGTAAGCAGCCGAACCCAGCACAGGTCACGCATCGTGTGTGCAATCTAATTGCGCGGAACGGTGATCTGCTTGTTGTCCTCGTCGAGCAGCGGCACTCCAAAATCGAGAAGGACCTTGTCGATCTTACCCTGGTTCTGCGCGATCACCTGATTGAGCTGGCGCTTCCACACATCGTCGCCCTGACGGACACCCATGGTGATGCGGTAAGCCATGCGCGGTCCAACCGACTCTTTGACGAGCGGTCTCACAATGAGCTGCTCACCACCTCGGCTCGAGAAATAGCCTGCGATCGGTCCCCAAAGGATCCCAGCGTCGACCTCGCCCTTGCGGATATCCTCGATCATGCGCTCGGCCGGCGACTCGTAGCGCCGATCGACGGTGAGCGGATAGGGCTTTGCTGTGGAGATGAGACCGTTGCGCGCCATGATGTCACCAGGCGGCGTGCCCGCGATGATACCGATGCGCTTGCCCTTGAGCTTGGGATCATCGAGGCTGTCGACGCCATCGAGGCCCTGCCCCTTGCGGTACAGCACGGCATAGGTTGAGCGGTAGTAGTGGTTGGTGTTGAGCACCAACTCGTCACCTTGCGCATAGCCTACGACCACGTCACAGGCCTTGGCGAACAATGTGCGGCGGATGAAGCCTGTCGCCTGCGGAAACCAAGTGTACTCGACAGGGATTCCGAGCGCCTCACTGACGACGTCAGCGATCTTGTTCTCGAAGCCCTCGCCCTTCTGGTTCGAGAACGGCAGGTTCGCCGGATCCGCACACACGCGCAGCACGCGCCGATTGACGAGATCTGCCTTCTGTCCCTCGACGGCGACGGCGGTCGAAACGCCACCGAGGCCGAAGAGGAGTGCGATCGTCAGCAGTGTTCTACGCATAGTGAGGCGTTCATTCACCGAAGCAGGCCTTGTCGAATTCGATCGCGCCCGTGGGCTTGTCGTCACGACCGACCGGACGGCCACGTCCCACCGCTCCGTCAGCGCGTGCCTTGAGGTATACGTAGATGTCGTCGATGTAGCACATGACGTTCTTGTTATCGCCCAGTGCCGGCATCACGCTTTCCTGCCCGCCCGGAAGATGCCGAACGCGGCCCGAAGCGACGACACCGATGAAGTCGCCGTAGCTCATCGTCTTGAGCGAGTCCTTCAGAGCCGGCGCATAGGTCGAACCCTCGCCTTCCGGACCATGACAGACGTGGCATTCCGAATGATAGCGGCGGAAACCAGAATAGGCGTACCAGTCGAGCGTGCCGTCGGGTTTCACGCGATAGGTCGGCTCGCCATCCGGCGTCATCCACTTGCCGTCCTCGGGCTTGGCGCCCTTTTGCGTTTTGGACCCATCCTCGAGTGTTACTGTCTCTGGGCTGGCAGCGATGGCCGACAGCGAGGCGAAACCGACCGCGCCTGCTGCAGCGGCCGCCATTGCCAGAAGTCTCAATCTCGTCACGCGCTTCCTCATTCGGTTTGAATGTTCTTGTTGTGCTCTTTCCGGAGCAATAACCGTCGATGGTGCTCTCAATACGGCGACCTCACCACTCGACGCGATGACCCTAATCAACAATCTTCAAACTCTGTTGATCAGGATATCAGCCCTTTGGGACTTGAGCAGCAAGTCATGCACCCCGCCCCCCGGCAGGAGACATCTTTTACATGAAACCGGCGCGGGGAGATTCCCCGCGCCGGCTTTGGTTACGGAAGCTTCAGGCTTAGGGCAGCGTGAAGACCGTGAGAACGCCACCGAGCGCGGTGTAGTTCTTGAGGCCAGCGTAGCCACCGACAGCGCCGAGGCCGTCGTTCGGGTTGGTCAGACCAGCGGCCAGACCGATGCCCGCCCAGCCACCGATGCCGGAGAGCAGAGCGACGTACTGCTTGCCCTTGTGCGAGTAGGTCATGACGTTGCCGATGATGCCGGAAGCCGTCTTGAACTTGAACAGCTCCTTGCCATCCTTCGGATCGACGGCCTTCAGGTAGCCCTCGAGCGTACCGTAGAAGACGACGTCGCCAGCGGTCGCCAGAGCGCCCGACCAGACCGAGAACGGCTCAGGCTTCGACCAAACGATCTTGCCCTCGCCAGCGTCCCAGGCAATGAAGTTGCCCATGCCGCCGTGGCTGTTCGGAGCCGGATACATGGACAGCGTGGCGCCAACGTAGGGCTGGCCAGCCGTGTACGAAACCTTGAAGGGTTCGTAGTCCATGCACACGTGGTTCGTCGGAACGTAGAACATGCCAGTCTTGGGCGAGAACGTCGCCGGCTGCTGATCCTTCGAACCGAGAGCCGCAGGGCAGATGCCCTTCGTGTTCACGTCGGCACCGTTCTTAGCCGTCGAGTACTTGTCGACGACATAGGGACGGCCATAGTTCGGCTTGGACGGGTCCATTTCGACGCCGGTCGACCAGTTGACGGCCGGGTCATACTTCTCCGCGACAAGCAGCTCGCCCGTGCCACGGTCCAGCGTGTAGCCGAAGCCGTTACGGTCGAAGTGGACGGCGACTTTGCGATCCTTACCCTTCACCTTGATGTCGGCGAGGATAACTTCGTTGATGCCGTCGTAGTCCCACTCGTCGAACGGGGTCATCTGGTAGACCCACTTGGCGACGCCGGTGTCGACGTCACGACCCCAAAGGGTCATCGACCACTTGTTGTCACCCGGACGCTGCGTCGGGTTCCAGGTCGAGGGGTTGCCGGACCCGTAGTACATCAGGTTCAGGTCGGGGTCATAGGAGAACCAGCCCCAGGTACAACCGCCACCGATCTTCCACTGATCGCCCTGCCAGGTCTTGAGCGAGCTGTCCTTGCCGACCGGCTTGCCGAGCGACATGGTCTTCTCGGCGTCGACCAGGATTTGATCATCCGGACCGATCGAGTAGCCGCGCCATACCTTCTTGCCGGTGTTCATGTCGTAAGCCGTGACGTGGCACTGCACGCCGAACTCACCACCGGAGATGCCGACGATGACCTTGTCCTTGACCGGCAGAACGGTCGCGGTGTTGGTCTCGCCCTTCTTGGGATCGCCGTTGACGGCTTTCCAGATCTCTTTGCCGTTCTTGGCATCGAGAGCAACGACCGTCGTGTCGGCCTGATGCAGGAAGACCTTGCCGTCAGCATAGGCCAGGCCGCGGTTCACCGTGTCGCAGCACATGACCGGGATGACCGACGGATCCTGCTTGGGCTCGTACTTCCAAATGATCCGGCCCTCGTTGTTGAGATCGAGAGCATAGACGATGTTGGGGAACGGCGTGTGGACGTACATCGTGTCACCAATCACGATGGGCGAACCCTCGTGACCACGAAGCACACCCGTCGAGAAGGTCCACGCGACCTTCAAGTTCTTGACGTTGTCCTTGTTGATTTGATCCAGCTTCGAATACCGCTGGTTGAAATAGTCGCCAGTCTGCAGGACCCACTGATTTGGGTTGGCAGTCTGTTTCAGGACGTCGTCGTTCGCCAGTGCCGGCGAAGCGATGAACGTCGTGGCGAGCAATGCACCGGTAAGTGCACTCTTTCGCATCGCGCTTCCTCCTTAAGGTTCTTGCCACGCTTGCAAGGGTGGCAGCTGTCGTCAGCGTGTCACGGGCCGCGGAGAGGACTTAGGGGAATGTCCTATTCTTGGTTATTTCCGACGGACCTACGAACGAACCCGGGTCACATCCAAAGGTGAGGGGCTCTGAAGTCGCAGCTACCGAGCGGCATCTAGTCACGTTTTATCTGCGCTTGCAAGACTAAGGTCGATAGCAAGTGCGCGCGAAGTCGCAGGCCAATATGTCCGCCATTTCAATTAGACAGCACTGCTGACATATTTTTCACACCTGTTTTTGGGCAAATCTTGCGTCGCACAACGGAATTGTTGCGGCGCACGTCTTGTTCACGAATTGCGCTCAAATCCGTGATTGGCAAATGCATGCCCGAACACGCAAAGTGATCGATCTCGCGTCATCTTGCCCGTGCCATGTGCTCTCGTGCGATAGTTTCTGCGCGATGTTGAGCTTGCAAAACTTCGGAGCCATCGGTGAAGCACGCCAATTCGATCGAGCAATCTGATTGCTATTCGTCCTCGATCACGCGCCAGACATTCCTGCGTCTCGTGCTGAACGGCACGGCAACGTTGTCGTTCGCGGCGGCCGGCCTGCGCTTCGGCATCGCTGAAGCAATGGCCCAGGCCCCGGCGACGGTCGAGGCCAACGTCATCGAGGTCGCGCACGGCGTGTTCGTGCACCAGGGCCGCCATGGCGTCTATGCGCCGGACAATGGTGGCGACATCTGCAATACGGGCTTTATCATCGGCGACGACGCGGTCGCGGTTGTCGATACCGGCGGCACGGCACTCCTCGGTGCCGCACTGAAGGCCCGCATCTCAACACTCACCGACCGGCCGGTCCGCTACGTGATCAACACGCACATGCACCCCGACCACGTGCTGGGAAACGCCGCCTTCAAGGCGGACGGATGCCAGTTCGTCGGCCATGAGAAGCTCGCCCCGGCCCTGCTCGCCCGCGCCGAACGCTATCTCGCCTACAACAAGGCCGCAGTCGGCGAAAAAGCCTTCGCAGGCACCGAGATCGTTCTGCCGACCGTCGGCGTCGCCGATCACCACGAGATCGATCTGGGCGGACGCACGCTCGCGCTTTTGGCGCGCGCTACGGCGCACACCGACAACGACCTGACGGTCCGTGACGAGAAGACGGGCACGCTCTTTACCGGTGATCTCATCTTCTCCGGCCACGTGCCGACGCTCGACGGCTCGATCCGCGGCTGGCTGAAATTACTCGCCGAACTCGAGCCGGCAGCGGCAGAGCGCATTGTGCCCGGGCACGGTCCGGCGGCCATGAACTGGCCCGCCGCATCCGCACCCGTGAAGCGCTATTTGGAAGTTGTAGCAGCCGGCGTCCGGGCGGCGATCGCCAGCGGTCGCACGATGCGAGATGCCATCGAGACCGTCGGCGAAAGCGAGCGGGCAAACTGGCAGCTCTTCGACGAGTTCCATCGCCGTAACGTTTCGGCAGCCTTTGCCGAATTGGAATGGGAATAAGCTTGCGCACATCGGGTCGAGGTTGGAAGGATCTACTCAACCGAGCGTGACTTCCGGGAAAGCAGCATTCCGGTTACATTTGGGTATTAGCCCGACGATGACTTATCGGGCGGGAGCCCCAATCGACAAACAAGCCGCGGCGCGGACGAACAGCGCGCACGACAACATTGGAGGACCAGCCGTGAGGACAAAGAATACTCGGGTGCGGACACGTCTGCTGGGCGTTCTGACGATTGTGTGCGCCGCTGCAATGGCCATGGGCAGCCTCGCAATCGTGACTCCATCGCCATCTGTCGCCCAAGCGCCCCTCGATGACGACGTGTGGCCTGGCATTCGCAAGGAGCTCTATGCGGCGCGGCCGATCGCCGAGGACGACGGCACGCTGACGCTCGAAGCGCCCGTGCGCGCAGACGATGCCGCCGTCGTGCCGATCACCATGCGCGTACCCGCCAGCATGGCAGCGCAAGCCAAGGCCCTGACCCTCGTCATCGAGAAGAATCCGATGCCTGTTGCCGCGACCTTCACGTATGGCCCGGCCGCCGGCAACGGTGAGCGCATGATCTCGACGCGCGTACGCATCGACATGTACTCCAACGTGCGCGCCATCCTCGAAACGACCGACGGCAAGCTGCACATGGTGACGAAGTTCGTGAAGGCCGCGGGCGGCTGCTCGGCACCAGCGCTGAAGGACCAGGAACAGGCGCTGGCCGAACTCGGCAAGATGAAACTGCGTCTGCACAGCCAGGACCAGTCGCCGATCGTGCAGGAAGCCCAGGTCATGATCCGACACCCCAACTACTCCGGGATGCAGATGAACCAGCTTACGGGCCTATACATTCCGGCAAAGTACGTCGAGGCGATGGAAGTGAAGCGCGGCGACGAGGTGGTGTTTACGATGTCCGGCGGCATCTCACTTTCGGAGAACCCCAACATCCGTTTCACCTACGCCCCCGGTGGCGACAACGAGATCGTGGTGACCGCCAAGGACACCGACGGCTCGGTATTCACCGCCCGTCACACACCGAAAGGCTCGTAGCGGGACCACGCGCACACCGGCTGATCCGGAGGGGATCCGAGTAGAAGAAAGGCGCTGGACCGCTGAGGTCCGGCGCCATTTCTTTGGGTAAGCCCGATACCGGCCCGAAGCCGGAACAGTCAGAAGCAGCGCAGCTCGCCTTCGACCTGAGCCCGTTTCAGCTCCTTGACCTTCTCCTGGAACAGCGGCGAGTGAAACACTGAAACGCTCTCCCCACCCTTCTGGACGACCGACAGGACCGTCTCTGCCTCTTCGTATTTCTCGTAAGGCAGCAGCTCTGCGATGACATCGATCGAGCACGAGCACTTCTGCAGGTTCTCGCGCGTCTGACCGTTGACCTGCATACAGGCGAAGACGTAGTCCGCGCGAGCGACCGTCGGATAATCGTTGGGCGGCAACTCGGCGGCTGTGGTGGGCAGACTTGCCATGGTCATCACCATGGCAGCGCTAAGTCCCGCCGCAGTAGCAAGACCCAGCCCAACACCGGATAAACCGCGGGGGGGGAGGTCCAGCGATTGAGATTTCAGCCTCATTTGATGTCTCCAACGCCGTCGAGCTTGATTTGCTCATCCAGCTTGGGGCTGCCTTGCGTCGGGCTCTCGTAATGCGAGGCCAGCGCCACGAAATGGCCGGGCACCGCGTCTGACACCACGATCTCGAACCGCACGCCGTCATATCCCATCATCTTGAGCGCGTTGGAATCGCCGACGAACGGTGTCACCGCGATCCGGCTGCCCTTGACGGAACCGCCGTTGAAAGCGATCTCGACCGGCTCCAGCTTGGCGCCGTTGACGAAGCTGGTCTTGATCTTCTGCTTCAGGTAGGGCCGCTGGCCGCCCGACAGCATGGCGAGGTTGTTGACCGCGCGGTCGAGAAACACGACCAGCAGCGGGTTGCCCGTCATCCCCTCGATGCTCTGCGGCGGACGGCTGCGCTCCCCGGTGAACACCTTGACGACCACCGTGCGGGTACCGTCGTCCTTGGCATCGGTGATATCGATCTTGATGTCGTCCGTGAACGGCTCGCCAAGCAACTTGGGCTCGGAGACAACGCGCTCAAAGTGGTAGGCGAGCGTCTTGCCCTTCTCCACGTTCGAAAGGTGGGTGGTGTCGAACAGCATCGATGTCGCGCTCGGCTCCGCCGGGGCGGCGCCTGCACCAGCATTGACATTGAGCAGCAGCACGACAGCTAGCGCTGCGGCGAGGCCCATGGATTTCAGCATGTCGTCTTTTCCTCCTCGTCGGCCGGGTAGACCCCGGACTTTTCGCAGCCTTGAAGATACTGCTCGCGGCATATCGGTGGCCCGAAGCGGCCGTGGCGCCGACTTCTAGCCGCCATTTGGGCCTTTCGGCTAGGGCTTTCAACCGACACTCTCAACGCGGGTGTGGCGGCAATGAGGTCTCCAGCCGACACCAGCATCCGTAAATTCGGGCGGGAGAGCGCATCCGACCACTCCGACTCACCCATGGCTGGGGATGGTTAACGCGGGGCCCTGGAGGGCGCCTCCTCGACCAGGAAATCGCCGAAGGCGCGCGGACCATCGCCCACCTCTACCTTGCCTGTCACTTTCAGCGTCCCGGTGTCGACCCGCTCCAGCGTATTCTCCATCCAGCAGGCGATAAACACATGCGAGCCAGATGCCGTGGACCAGATGCCCTCCGGATGCTCACCGACTGGAATTGACGTGAGCTTTTCGCCGCTTGTCAGGTCGATCACTGTCACCGTCGCACTATACTGGTCCGTCACGAAGGCCCGGCCACGGGCGAGCGCGACGGCATAAGGCCGCCGGCCGACCTTGTAGGTGGCGACGGTGCGCGCGGTGGCAATATCGATGACGCTGACGTCGTTGGATTTTACGTTGGCTGTGTAGGCACGTTGGCCATCAGCATCGATGGCGATGCCGAATGGCCGCTCACCGACCGGCACTGTGGCGACGACGGCAAGGCTCTTGGCATCGATGATGGAGACCTGATTGCTGTCGCGATCAGTGGTCAAGATCCGCCCACCGTCGGGCGTCACGGCGATCCCCGACGGCGACTGCCCCGTCTTCACCGCGCCCTTGACGGCGAGCGTCGTCGCGTCGAGCACAAGCAGCTTGTGCTCATACCAGTCCGCAACGAGCACGTCGCCGGTCACAGGGTTGACGGCAATGCCCAAAGGCCCCTCGCCTGCCCGCACGCGAGCGCGCACATCAGCAGTCGCCCGGTCGATGACGACCAGTTCCTTGGCCTCGGGCGCCGTGACATAGACGGTGCGCCGGTCGGGCGACAAGGCAATGCCGGCGGGCTTGCCGGGCACCTTGATCTCACCCGTCACCTGCATTTTTTCCCCACCCTCACCGATGGCGACGATGGAGACCGTCTCGCTGCCCTGGTTCGTCACATAGGCGAAAGCAGTCGGCACCGCTCCGGTGTGCTCACGCCCACCCGAGCCGGCCGAAGCCCCTTTTGCCGGCACGACCGCCACGCACACGATCGATGCGAGCGCCGCCACGAAGGACCGCCGCAGCGTACCGGCCCGAACCGCCAAGGGTTGCATCAGCGCTACCCGCCGGCCTCAGCCGCCGTCTTGATCGCCGCCAGACCCGCATCATAGACACCGGTCACGGCCTTCACGGCCGCTTCATCGTTGAGCTCGGGCGGCGGATCGTTGTTGGTAAAGCCGCGATAGAACGCACCTTTCCACCTGACGACCGACTTGCCGCCCTCGCCTTCCACCGACAGCGTGGACGAATAATTGTTCACCGGGAGCACCTTCACGTCGACCTCGGTGATCTCGTAGCTGAGCGAATGATCGGCAGCGTCGTAGCGAGACAGGGCCTCGTTGATCGTGCCGCCTCCCTTGAGCGTCAGCTTGCGCTTGGCGCCCGGCTCATTGCCGCCGCTACCCTCGGTCTTCTCGACGGCGGGATGCCAGCTCATGTCCTGGAAGTTGCCGATGATCTTCCAGACCTTGTCGGCGGGAGCATTGATCTCGACGGTCTTGTTGACCTTCTGCCTGGTTGGCCCGTGCGCATCGGCAGGAACCGCCGCCACGGCGAGCGCCGTCAGTGAAAAGGCCAGCGTCGCGGCCAGTGCTCGAATCATCTTCTGTTTCCTCCATGCGTAACAATCGGTGGCGCGCCGTGGCGCGGGCTTGACAATAATCAGCCGCCAAGCATGGCGCAAATCAGGATGAACGGCCAACAGCGCCCTGAAGCGGGCAGATGCCAGGCAGGCTCTTGATCGATAGTTGTACTTGGCCGCGTGTCGTGCTTTTGTCCCTCGGCAAGGATCGGGAGAAACAAAAAGAATGCCGAACCAACAACACGGCATCGTGGCGCACGCGGAAACCGAAAAACTTAACCACGAGTGTGTCGCCTGCCCGTTCTGCGGGCTGCACTGCGACGACCTCACCATCGCGACCACGGGTGCGGGGCTGATTGTTACCGCCAACGGTTGCGATCGGGCAAAGGCAGGTTTTGAGCGAAATGTGCCGTGCGCATCGCCGCAGATCGGCGGGCAAGATGCGCCGCTTGAAACGGCGATCGGGGAGGCTGCTCGGCGGCTGAAGGCATCCCGCCTGCCACTGATCGGTGGTCTTGGCACCGATGTCGAAGGTATGCGGGCTCTGCTTGCAATGGCCGACAAGGCCGGCGCTGTCGTCGATCATGTCCTGAGCACCGCGCTCTATCGCAATACCGGCGTGTTGCAGACCAAGGGCTGGTTCATGTCGACGCTGACGGAGACGCGCAATCGCGCCGATCTGCTGATCGTCGTCGGCAGTGACCTTTCCAAGGAACATCCGCGCTTCTATGAGCGCATCGCCTCTCCTGCCGACGTGATGTTCGAGAGCACGTCCGGCCAACGCACCGTGGTGCTGATCGGCTGCGGAGCGGGCGCTGCAACCAAGGTCACCGGCGAACGCATCGGTAAGGTGTTGGACGTCGCCTGCGAGCCTGCCGACATACCGGTGCTTCTGGGAGCGCTGCGGGCTCTGCTGAAGGGCGTGCCCCATGCCGCGCCGCCGCCAGCCGGCGTAAGCGAGGCTATGCTCGCCGAGATCGCTGAGCTTTGCCGCAAAGCGAGCTACGGCGTCGTTGTCTGGGCACCGCAGGCGCTTTCCTTCCCGGGTGCCGATCTCGCCGTGCAGATCATCTCCGACATCGTGCGCGACATGAACAAGACGACGCGCTTTGCCGGGCTCTCGCTCGGCGGAAACGACGGTGTCGCCAGCGCCGCGTCTGTGTGCTCGTGGCAGTCGGGTTATCCGTTGCGCGTTTCGTTCGCCTCGGGTGCACCGGAGTACGATCCCTACAGGTTCGACATTGCACGTATGCTGGCCGAGGGCGAAGGCGATCTGCTGGTCTGGGTCTCGACGTTCACGCCCGATGCAGGGCCGCCGGCGACAGACCTGCCAACCATCGTCATCGGCACGCCAGGGCTGGCACTTTCCCGCACGCCGGACGTATTCATTCCCGTTGGCACGCCTGGCCTCGACCACGGCGGGCGCTTAGTCCGCTGCGACGGCGTCGTATCGCTGCCGTTGCGGGGCGTGCGCGCAGGTCAGCACCCACGTCTGATAGACGTTGCCGCCGGCATTGAAGCCGCACTTTAACCTCGCGTTGACTGGACCGGAAAAGACAAGATGCTGATCAAGCTGAAAGGCGGCCGCGTCTACGACCCTGCGAACGGTGTCGACGGCGAAGTGCGTGACATCTACGTGCGCGACGGCCGCATCGTTGCCGCGGATCAGTCCGCCAAGGTCGATGCGGAATATGACGTCACTGGCCGCGTCGTCATGGCAGGAGCGATCGACCCGCACACCCACATCGGTGGCGGCAAGATGACGATCGCGCGCATGATGCTGCCCGAGGATCATCGCGGGGACGAGATTCATCGCACCGCGTTGACGCGCTCGGCGACTGGTTTTGCCGTGCCCTCCACGCTGGCCGCCGGCTACCGTTATGCCGAGATGGGCTACACCGCCGGTTTCGAGCCGGCCATGCTGCCCGCCAACGCGCGCCAGGCCCACATGGAGATGGGCGACACGCCGATGATCGACAAAGGCGCGTTCGTCATGCTGGGCTCCGACGACTTCCTGCTGCGGCAGATGGCGGCGCGTCAGGACTTCGAGGCGATCAAGGACTATATCGCCTGGACCATGCACGCGGCCCAGGCGATCGCCGTGAAGGTGGTCAACCCGGGTGGCATTTCCGCCTTCAAGTTCAACCAGCGCAAGCTCGACCTCGACGAAAGCCACGCGCATTACGGGGTCACGCCGCGCGACGTCTTGCGTACGCTATCGCGCGGGCTGAAGGAACTGGGCGTCACGCATCCCCTGCATGTGCATGGCTGCAATCTGGGTGTTCCCGGCAACGTATCGACCACGCTCGACACCATCCGCGCGATGGAAGGCCTGCCCGTGCATCTGACGCACATCCAGTTCCATTCCTACGGCACGGAAGGCGACCAGAAGTTCTCATCAGGCGCGGCACAGGTCGCAGAACTCATCAACCAGCACGCCAACATCTCCATCGACGTCGGCCAGATCCTGTTCGGCCAGACCTGCACGGCGTCGGGCGACAGCATGCGCCAGTACGGCAATACGAAGTCCGCTCACCCGAAGAAATGGGTGGTGATGGACATCGAGTGCGATGCGGGCTGCGGCGTTGTACCGATGAAGTACAAGGACAAGAGCTTCGTCAATGCACTGCAGTGGGCGATCGGGCTGGAGATCTTCCTCCTGGTCGACGATCCCTGGCGCGTGTTCCTGACCACCGATCATCCCAATGGCGCACCGTTCACCACCTATCCCCACCTCATCCGCTTGCTCATGGACAAGGGCTTCCGCCGCGACATGATGCAGAAGATCCACCCTGACGCGCAGAAGGCCTCGATCCTCGCCTCACTCGATCGCGAATATACGCTCTACGACATCGCCATCATGACGCGGGCAGGCCCGGCGCGGTCGTTGGGTCTCGCCGATCGCGGACATCTGGCGCCCGGCGCCTGGGGTGACATCACCGTCTACAAGGATGATGCGGACCGCGAGCGCATGTTCACGACGCCCGAGTACGTGTTCAAGAACGGCGAGCTGATCGTCCGCGACGGTCGGATCGTCAAGGTCGTGCAGGGCGCCACGCATGTCGCACGTCCCGACTACGACCGGAACATCGAGAAATCGCTGCAGAGCTACTTCTCCAAGTATCACACCGTCAGTCTTCAGAACTTCAAGGTCCATGACGACGAGATCATCGAGCACGACAAGGGCTCGATCGTCGTGCAGCCGACGGGAGCGCGCGTGTGATGGCGACAGAAGCGGCCAACATCAACGGCATCTCGATCGACGATACCTTTGCCGAAGCCTTCGGCATGACCGGTACCGCGATCATCATCACCGCCGACAGTGCCAAGTGGGCAATGCAGTCGGCCGTCACCATGACGGGTTTCGGCACGTCGGTGATCGGCTGCGGCGCAGAGTGCGGCATCGACCGCGAGCTGTCTCCCGAGGAGACGCCGGACGGACGCCCTGGCGTGCGCTGCCTCATCTTCTCGTTCTCGCCGGACATGGTGGCGGGACAACTGAAGACACGCGTCGGCCAATGCGTCCTGACCAGTCCCGGCTCAGCCTGTTACGACGGACTTGGCGGCGCCCAAAGCCGGATCAAGCTGTCGACAGGCTTCCGCTATTTCGGCGACGGCTGGCAGACGGCGAAGAAGCTCGGCCCCCGCCGGTTCTGGCGCGTGCCGGTGATGGACGGTGAGTTCATCGCCGAGGATACAGTGGGCGTGACGACCGAGGCGGTCGGCGGCGGCAACCTCCTGGTGCTCGGCCGTGACCGCACAGGTCTTTTGGAAACTTGCGAGGCAGCCGTGGCGGCTATGGCCAAGGTCGATGACGTCATCACGCCGTTCCCTGGTGGCATCGTGCGGTCAGGCTCCAAGGTCGGCTCGAAATACAAGGGCGTTATCGCCTCCACCAACGATGCCTTCTGCCCGACGTTGCGCGGTGCGGTGAAATCCGAGCTGTCTCCCGATACGCTCGCCGTCCTGGAAATCGTCATCGACGGGCTCACCGCCGCATCGGTCGCCGATGCCATGCGCGCAGGCCTAAAGGCGATCACCGATATCGGCCCGCAGAAAGGGGTCACGCGCGTCTCTGCCGGCAACTATGGCGGCAATCTTGGCCAGCACCACTATCACCTGAAGGACCTCCTGCCATGAGCGGCTTCACGCTGACGCTCCAGTCCGCGCCGCCCGAGCGGCTCGATCTTTCCGGCCTCACCCCCCAGGCACTTGCCGATAGGAGTGCCGGGCAGATTGCGCACATGGTGGTTGGCACGTCAAAGGCGCCGGTGACGGTCGGCGATGTGTTCAAGATCGCCGGCGCAACGGGCGAAACCTTGCGGATAGAGGGCAGCTCGGATCGTCTCGACTTCGTCGGAGCCAAGCTCACACACGGTGTGATCATCGTCGACGGCGATGTCGGCGCCTATGCTGCCGCTGACATGAAAGGCGGACGTCTGGAGATCGGCGGTAGCGCCGGACCGGGCCTTGGCGCGGCCATGAAGGGCGGCGTCGTGCTGGTGAAAGGCAATGCAGGCGAACTCGTCGGCGGCGTACGGACGGGCGCGCAGTACGGCATGCAGGGCGGCACAATTGTCGTGGAGGGAAATATCGGCGAGCGTGCCGGCGATCGTATGCGGCGCGGCACCATCATCGCGCGCGGAACCTTTGGCCGCTGGGCCGGCACACGCATGATGGGAGGCACGTTGTGGGCCGTTGGCGGTTTCGGCGAAGAGCCCGGCCTGCAGATGCGGCGTGGTACGCTGATCGCACCAACGGTCGCAAGGATGCTGCCGACGTTCGGCGACGGCGGAATGCACGATCTCACCATCCTGCGCATCCTCTCGCGCGATCTCGCGCGGCAACTCGGGTCCCTCGCGCCACCACCGCTGCCGGCAAAGGTCCACAAGTACTCTGGCGACCTCGCCATCTTCGGCAAGGGCGAGCTGCTTCTGACAGCCTGATCCCGAAAGGTTTCTTCCCAGCGGCACGAGGCTGAGCGGCCCGCGACAGGGGCACTCGTCACGCGCCGAACGGACAGTCAGCGCCAACCGGTGGGCCCCTCACGCACTCGTGCAGTGAAAATCCTGATGGCGGCTATAGGATTTACTGATCCTAGTCAGCGCAGATTGGGCCGCCACATGATCGCAATCATCATCTCCGCCTGCATGATCGCCGACCCTGGCGTGTGCAAGGACTACAAGATTCCGCTGTTGAGCGGGATCGATCCGACTCGGTGCGCGCTGCACGCGCCACCTCATTTCGGAAACTGGGCAAACGAGCATCCGGGCTGGCGGATCATCAAATGGCGATGCGGCGCGGCGAGCGACCAGGACATCTAGGGTCCAGACCTTAGGACGCCAGTGTCAACGGCCGGCTCCGGTTTGAGATCGGAGCGCCCCGAAGTCCGAATCCCAGGCACTCGGGAAGGAGATGAGCTCCCGCTTGTCTGTGCAAGCGCTCGACCAGCTGCGATTGCATCGACCACTGCGACTCCTGCGTAACGATGATGCGCCGACCTGCGTATCAATCTCAATAATGCTGTCGCTCCGTTTCGGCTCCACAACGCCCGTCAAGAGACGCCCATCAAGAAAAGAGCCCCCCCATGCCGCAAGTTCCCGAGCGTGTGCCATATCCGACAAGGCTCGCGCGCAGTCTTGTGCGGATGATTGCTGCCGCAAGCATGGTGCTCGCCATCACCACCTTGAGCACGTCACCGGCCGCAGTGGCTCAGGACCTGACGCAGTTCCTCGACTTGAAGTCGGACGAGTTCACCAAGGCGGACCTGAGCCGTGCCGACATCGAAGCGATGATCACCGGACGAACTGAAGGCCAAGCCATCGATCTCTCCGCCAGGCGTCTCAACAAACTCGATCTGTCGGGCCTCGATCTGTCCGGCGCCAACCTACAGTCAGCGCGCATCAACGGTACGAACTTCAAGGGCGCCAAGCTCGATGGTGCTGTGCTCGATCAAGCCTGGGGGCTCGAGGCCCAATTCACAGTTGCATCGCTGAAAGGAGCAAGCCTCTTTTCCACGCAGCTCATGGGGGCAAAGCTTGATGGCGCAGACTTCACGGGCGCACGCGTTGCCGCGGATTTCTCGCGAGCGAGCCTGACAGGGGCGCGGTTCTCGGATGCCGATCTGTCCGCCGACATGCGCAACCAGTCGATGGGCCTGATGCGCGGCGTCTTTCGCTCGTCCGATCTGACGGGGGCCGTGTTCAAGGGCGCCAACCTGGCGCGCGTGGTTCTCGAATATGCACGACTGGGCAAGGCCGATTTCACAGGTTCTAGCCTGATGGGAGCGGAACTCGGCGGCGCTGATCTCACCGGCGCGAACATCTCGGGCGCGGATTTCACCGACGCCGATGTCAACTCCGCACGCCTGTTGGAGCTGGTCGGCCGCGGCGAGGCAAAGGGACTCGACACGGTCAAGAACCTCGATCGCGCCTATACCGATTAAGGTTCACCATCATCGAGAAATAGCTCACGACACGCGACGCGGCGCATCAGCCAGCGCGGCTGTCGCCACGCCACGGCCACCTCAATCGTTGCGTGCCGCGCGATGAGCAGGACCGGTGCCGCTGACCTCGACCACGAACTTCTGGCGGATGGCGCGGCCGAAATCCTCAAAGCCCTGCGCCGGAAGAATGAAAGATCCCGGTCCGCCCATCACGTTTTCGCGGTACCAACTCTCCAGGGTCGCGGCCTCGCGTCCTTCGAGGATCGGCAGGCCGTTGATTGTCGTGCCGCGCGCGTTCATCTCGTCGCGCACGGCTTTCGTGGGTTCTTCCGCATTGCAGTTGTCGGAACCATCCCCCGAAACATCGACCACGACCTTCGACGCCCGCTCCGGGATTTGCGGCACGATCTTATCCGTAACGAAGCGCAGCATTTTCGACAGGCAAGTGAAGTCGCCGCCCTCGCGTCGCATGGTGCGCACCTTGAGGGCAGCCACGAGCGCATCCTGCCGGGACGCGATCCGAACCCAGGGCAGCGACAACTTGGGACGATCGGCCCAGGTGACGACGGAGAACAGGATCGACTTGCGCGGTCCAGACAGGATCGCATCGAGAACACTCTGATCCTCGAGCGCCGCGGCAATGCCTTCGAGTTGGATCTGATAACGCCGCTCGTCGACCGAACTCGATACATCGACCGAGACGATGAGCGCGGTATCAACACCGACACTCGACGCTTCCGCGACAGGCGCGGGATCGGCATACTGCGGCAGGCCACCGGCGCTGAAAGCCTCCGTCGACACGCCCCCGACGGTTAGACAGCAGCATATCCCTGCTAGCAGCGGAAGAGCGCGGTTATATGTGCTTGAAAAGCGAACGCGCTCTAGGCTCGCGTTTGCGTGCCGTCCAGAGTGTCTCACCACGTTCCTCCCACGGCTCCGGCACCTTCAGCGGACAAGCCATGCGACAATGGCTCCTTCCGTTCTCAGCGCTTCTCGTCAACCGGTGCGCTCACATGCTTGTCAGCATCAAACACCTTCCGCATCGGTCACCGCCTTCCCGCGCAGCCCTCATGCAGCCCGTTGTCTCGGCCGACCATAGCACAGTCCTTGTCCCACCATCGGCCAGAAGCAGAGACAAGATCACGAGAATGTGGTGGCATGGCTCAGTCGACGCACAAAGCGTCACTTTTTCTCTGCCGACAAGGTGGAGCAAATCTGGGCGAAGATCACGCGAAGACAGGAACGTGTCGGACAAGAGCCGCTTCCACGCCTCACGACGGCCGTCCTGACTCGCGTCAAGATGGCCGAAGCGTAGCCATAGGATAGTTCGACGGAAGATCTGCGGGACGCCGCGACAGTTGAACGCTACCCGTTGCGGAATTCTGAGAGCCCCAATCTCGGCCGTAGATCATGGAGGCAGCATTCTGGGAGACCTCGCATGGAGATTTTTCCAAGCATTTGGGGGATAAGCCTGGACTTGTGGCACGCCGAGCATGAAGGCCCCGAAGGGCTGCGGCGACGCCAGAATGGACGATTTGCTGCGCTCTTGGCACATGCGCGTGGGGCGTCGCGCTTCTACCGGCGCCTGTACCAGCACCTCCCTGCTGATGGTGTGAAACTGCATGACCTGCCCGTCGTCACCAAGCCGGAACTGATGGAGGCATTTGACGACTGGGTGACAGACCCCCGAATTACGCGCGCCGACGTTGAAAGATTCACGGAAGACCCGTCGTTGATCGCCAAGCCTTACCGCGACGACTATTTCGTCTGCATGAGTTCCGGCACCACCGGCATTCCCGGGCTTTTCATCTACGACCCTGACGCGATCAACATGTACCGTGCCATCGCATTCGCACGCATCGAACACACCTGGCTCGGTGCCAGTGACTGGTTGCACATGGCGCAGCGCGGGTTCCGCTGGGCTGGGGTGTTCGGAACAGGCGCACATTACGTCGGTGCGGGCTGGATCGAGCTGGAGCGCCAACGCGACGCATTCCGTGCTGGTGCATTCCGCGTGTTTTCTGTCCAGCAGCCACTCAACGAACTTGTTGCAGACCTCAACTCCTTTGATCCCGCCATGCTGACGGGCTATCCGAGCGCTCTCGAGCTGCTCGCAGATGAGCAGATCGCCGGCCGCCTGGAACTGCGACCCGCACTCCTTGAATGCGGTGGTGAAACGCTATCGCAGGAAAGCGCCGAACGGATCACATCCGCATTCGGATGCGCGCTGCGCAATATCTATTCGGCGTCGGAGTGCCTGACCATGGCATTCAGCTGCGACCAGAATTGGCTACACGTAAATAGTGACTGGGTCATACTGGAGCCCGTTAACGAGGATCACCGGCCAACCGCCCCCGGAGAGCCCTCGCACACTGTACTGCTGACGAATCTCGCCAACCGGGTCCAACCGATCATTCGTTATGACCTCGGCGACTCGGTGCTCGTGCGGCCAGATCGGTGCCCTTGCGGCAGTCCCCTTCCCGGAATTCGCGTCGCGGGCAGGAATGACGATATTCTCAGGCTTTTGGGCGTGGACGGGAACATCCTGAAAGTCTTGCCTCTCGCCATCGGCACCGTCATCGAAGAGACTCCGGGCATCCACCGCAGCCAGCTCATCCAGACCGGTCCAGACACGATACGCTTGCGGCTTGACATCAAGGACGGAGCGGACTCGGAGACGGTTTGGAAGGAGGCCACCGAGAGGTTGAAGGCCTATCTGGTCACGCAGCGCCTGGCCAATGTCGCGCTGCTACGCGCGAGCGAACCACCCGAGCAAAGCGCGCGGTTCGGGAAGTTCCGACAGGTGTTGGTCGATCCGATGATTGCCGGGCAACGTTAGGCTTCCCCGGCATACAGATCGATCAGTTGAACGGCGCCAGGCACGACCTTACCGCCAACCGATCGGAAATCCGTCAACCCAAGCCGTCGCAACATAAGCTGGTTCACTGCCCGACAGGCACTTGGTCACACAGCGGGCGCCGTTTTCGGCCACGAGCCGAAAACGGCGATCTGATCTCAATTCAAAGGCAGATTGAGCTTCACACTGCCACCATAGGCTTCCACATCGCTGGCGCCGATTCCGTCGTAGAAGCCTTCACCCTGAAGTGACATTCCACTCGGCAGCGAGATGGAGATTCCCGCTTCGACACGCGCACGGATCTCTGCACTCGAACCTGTTGGCAGACCGGTTGCCAGATCCACCACTTCAGCCTTGTCGAAATCCCATATTCCCGTGATTCCGACCTTTGGTATGATCACCGTTCCATCCGAACCTTGGATCATGTAACCGAACTTCGGTCCGAACGTCAGGCGCCCCAAGGATATCGTTTGGCTCGGGATCGCGAGATTCAAGCTATCCGTGTATGCCTTCTGCGTCTCGTGGAAATAGATCACTCCGACATGTGGTTGCAGCATGAAGTTGCCGAAGCGGTAGTCACCGGTCAGGCGGGCGCGGGCCAGCCACCGCTCTGTCTCGAAGTCATCCTCGTAAAGACCCAACGGATCGACCTTGTTGTTGGACTGTCCCCAGGCGGCGCGTCCATCGAAGATCAGGGTGTCGGTCAGACGTGCCACGACGTAGGGGCCGACGAGCCAGCCGTTGCCCCGGACAGCAAATCCTTCGACGTTGTCGGTCTCCTTGGAGTGGTCAAACTGGGCAAGGAGCCCGACAACCAGCGACGGTGACAGATGATAGTCAACGCCGAGATAGAACAACCCGAGTTCGTTCGCTGTGTCGTCGGTGCGATTTCTCGACCACTGCCCAGACGCCCAGATATCGAAGCCCTTACACGGTTGTCTGAGGCGTGAATCGGATTCGGCAGACCGCTCCTTCGTCTCACCCTCTTTCTTCTTGGTTGCAGACAACTGCCGCAGGCTTGTTGCAAAATTAAATCTCTCGGAGTCGCCACGACCGTCCCCGCCAACCGTTGCCGGCGAGCCACCGGACCCGCAGCCCACCATACGGCTCACCAGATCTGGATCACTAGCCGTAATCTGATCGGCGCGGCGGCTCATGAAGTTCGCGATAATGCGACTTGTGCGGGTTTGAACAAATGAGACATCATCCGCGATGTTGGCAGTTGCCGAGGCCGTGCCAATCAAACCCGTCGATGGAGACGAAATCGTCGCCGTCACCGTCTCCGTGCCTTCAACGACCTCATCTGTCAGCACGCTTAGCGTGATCGTTGCCGTCGAGGAGTTGTTCGGGATCGAGAACGTCGTCGGGCCCAGGCCGTAGTCCGTGCCGTTGGTCGCCGTGCCGCCGTAAGCGATGTTGCCCGTGATGGGTGCACCGCTCAGGTTGGTCGGCGTTACCGTCACCGTAAATACGACATCCGTCGGGCCGCTTTCGCTGCCGTCCGTGGTCTTGGCGATCGAGACCGAGTAGTTGTCGTTGTCGGTGATACCGGCAGTTGCCGAGGCCGTGCCGATCGTCCCCGTCGATGGAGACGAAATCGTCGCCGTCACCGTCTCCGTGCCCTCAACCAACCCGTCGTCCACGACATTCAGCGTGATCGTCGCCGTCGAGGAGTTGTTCGGGATCGAGAACGTCGTCGCGCCCAGGCCGTAGTCCGTGCCGTTGGTCGCCGTGCCGCCGTAAGCGATGTTGCCCGTGATGGGTGCACCGCTCAGGTTGGTCGGTGTCACCGTCACCGTGAAGACCGCATTCGTCGGGCCGCTCTCGCTGCCGTCCGTCGTCTTGGCGATCGAGACCGAGTAGTTGTCGTTGTCGGTGATATCGGCGGTCGCCGAGGCCGTGCCGATCGTCCCCGTCGATGGAGACGAAATCGTCGCCGTCACCGTCTCCGTGCCCTCAACCAACCCGTCGTCCACGACATTCAGCGTGATCGTCGCCGTCGAGGAGTTGTTCGGGATCGAGAACGTCGTCGCGCCCAGGCCGTAGTCCGTGCCGTTGGTCGCCGTGCCGCCGTAGGCGATGTTGCCCGTGATGGGTGCACCGCTCAGGTTGGTCGGCGTCACCGTCACCGTGAAGACCGCATTCGTCGGGCCGCTCTCGCTGCCGTCCGTCGTCTTGGCGATCGAGACCGAGTAGTTGTCGTTGTCGGTGATATCGGCGGTCGCCGAGGCCGTGCCGATCGTCCCCGTCGATGGAGACGAAATCGTTGCCGTCACCGTCTCCGTGCCCTCAACCAACCCGTCGTCCACGACATTCAGCGTGATCGTCGCTGTCGAGGAGTTGTTCGGGATCGAGAACGTCGTCGCGCCCAGGCCGTAGTCCGTGCCGTTGGTCGCCGTGCCGCCGTAGGCGATGTTGCCCGTGATGGGTGCACCACTCAGGTTGGTCGGCGTCACCGTCACCGTGAACACCGCATTCGTCGGGCCGCTTTCGCTGCCGTCCGTGGTCTTGGCGATCGAGACCGAGTAGTTGTCGTTGTCGGTGATATCGGCGGTCGCCGAGGCCGTGCCGATCGTCCCCGTCGATGGAGACGAAATCGTTGCCGTCACCGTCTCCGTGCCCTCAACCAACCCGTCGTCCACGACATTCAGCGTGATCGTCGCCGTCGAGGAGTTGTTCGGGATCGAGAACGTCGTCGCGCCCAGGCCGTAGTCCGTGCCGTTGGTCGCCGTGCCGCCGTAAGCGATGTTGCCCGTGATAGGTGCACCACTCAGGTTGGTCGGCGTCACCGTCACCGTGAAGACCGCATTCGCCGGGCCGCTTTCGCTGCCATCCGTCGTCTTGGCGATCGAGACCGAGTAGTTGTCGTTGTCGGTGATACCGGCAGTTGCCGAGGCCGTGCCGATCGTCCCCGTCGATGGAGACGAAATCGTCGCCGTCACCGTCTCCGTGCCCTCAACCAACCCGTCGTCCACGACATTCAGCGTGATCGTCGCCGTCGAGGAGTTGTTCGGGATCGAGAACGTCGTCGCGCCCAGGCCGTAGTCCGTGCCGTTGGTCGCCGTGCCGCCGTAAGCGATGTTGCCCGTGATAGGTGCACCACTCAGGTTGGTCGGCGTCACCGTCACCGTGAAGACCGCATTCGCCGGGCCGCTTTCGCTGCCATCCGTCGTCTTGGCGATCGAGACCGAGTAGTTGTCGTTGTCGGTGATATCGGCGGTCGCCGAGGCCGTGCCGATCGTCCCCGTCGATGGAGACGAAATCGTTGCCGTCACCGTCTCCGTGCCTTCAACCAACCCGTCGTCCACGACATTCAGCGTGATCGTCGCCGTCGAGGAGTTGTTCGGGATCGAGAACGTCGTCGCGCCCAGGCCGTAGTCCGTGCCGTTGGTCGCCGTGCCGCCGTAAGCGATGTTGCCCGTGATAGGTGCACCACTCAGGTTGGTCGGCGTCACCGTCACCGTGAAGACCGCATTCGTCGGGCCGCTTTCGCTGCCGTCCGTCGTCTTGGCGATCGAGACCGAGTAGTTGTCGTTGTCGGTGATACCGGCAGTTGCCGAGGCCGTGCCGATCGTCCCCGTCGATGGAGACGAAATCGTCGCCGTCACCGTCTCCGTGCCCTCAACCAACCCGTCGTCCACGACATTCAGCGTGATCGTCGCCGTCGAGGAGTTGTTCGGGATCGAGAACGTCGTCGCGCCCAGGCCGTAGTCCGTGCCGTTGGTCGCCGTGCCGCCGTAAGCGATGTTGCCCGTGATGGGTGCGCCACTCAGGTTGGTCGGCGTCACCGTCACCGTGAAGACCGCATTCGCCGGGCCGCTTTCGCTGCCATCCGTCGTCTTGGCGATCGAGACCGAGTAGTTGTCGTTGTCGGTGATATCGGCGGTCGCCGAGGCCGTGCCGATCGTCCCCGTCGATGGAGACGAAATCGTTGCCGTCACCGTCTCCGTGCCCTCAACCAGCCCGTCGTCCACGACATTCAGCGTGATCGTCGCTGTCGAGGAGTTGTTCGGGATCGAGAACGTCGTCGCGCCCAGGCCGTAGTCCGTGCCGTTGGTCGCCGTGCCGCCGTAGGCGATGTTGCCCGTGATGGGTACACCGCTCGTGTTGATCGGCGTCACCGTCACCGTGAAGACCGCATTCGTCGGGCCGCTTTCGCTGCCATCCGTCGTCTTGGCGATCGAGATCGTCGGAGCAACGGCCGTCGAATAAGTCAACGAAGCGTCGAAAACTCTGAAGTCGGGATTCGGATTACAGATATTACTGACGTCGCTGCTGGTCTGGTACTCGATGTTGACAGTTCCGGAACTACTCGCAATTACCGATTGGGGCACGGTTACCTGAAGGTTGTTGACAATTATACATCCACTCGCGCCACTCGGGTTAACCGTCCCAACGTTCGTACCATTCACCAAAACCGTGATTGTCTGAGTTGCTCCACCAAGATCACCACGAGCGCTGAATGTCAAAACGGCATTGCCCGAGATGTTCGTGTCCAGCCCGGTCACGGTAACGGGGCCAGCATCACATGTGTTGCCGTTACATTCCGCATCTGGAACTAAAACGGTCACCGCGAATGCCCGATCGGCCGCCGCCATTAGCGATGCGAAAAAGACAAAAAATGCCGCCAGTCGCGCTAGCAACACTTTGCACTTGTTTGGCGCCATCACCTGTCGAACCCCCGCTCGCACTCCGTGACCTGCCCCAGGGTTTTCGGACCATCGATAACTTGAGAGACTGGCCTCCGAATCGGAGGACGGCATGCGCAAGAGCAGGTTCCGGGACGAGCAGATGGTGGCGATCCTTCGCGAGGCGGATCGCGGGACTGTCGGCGAGGTTGCGAAGAGGCACGGCATCAGCGAGCAGACGATCTACACGTGGCGCAAGCGCTTCGGGGCGCTGCAGTCAGACGACGTGCGCCGTCTGAAGCAGCTCGAAGCGGAGAATGCGCGGCTGAAGAAGCTCGTCGCCGAGCGCGATCTCGAGATCGAGGTGATGAAGGAGATCGCCGCAAAAAAATGGTGAGCGTGCCGGCTCGCCGTTCGCAGGTGGCGTACGCGACAGGGCATGGCCTGTCGCAGCGGCGGGCTTGCACGCTGATCGGAGTGGGGCGGTCGGCGTTGCGGTATCGATCGACGAAGGCGGAGACGGATGCGCCGGTGCTGGCGCGGATGGCGGCGCTCGCCGCGCAGTATCCGCGCTACGGCTATCGTCGGATCGCGATCTTCCTCGAACGGGAAGGGCATGTGATGAGCTTCGGCCGCTGCCATCGCCTGTGGCGACTGGCGAAGCTTCAAGTGCCGCGCAAGCGGCCGAGAAAGCGCATCGCGACGGGCCGTCCGCGCCCGAACGCGCCGACCGGTGCGAACCAGGTGTGGAGCTACGACTTCGTGTTCGACTGGTGCGCCAACGGTCAGCAGCTGAAGTGCCTCACCGTCACCGACGAGTGGACGAAAGAGGGTCTGGCGATCGAGGTCGATGGCCGCATCCGCTCGGGCCGCGTGATCGAGGTGCTGTCGCGGCTCGTCTCGGAGCGCGGCGCGCCGCTGTATCTGAGGTCCGACAACGGGCCCGAGTTCGTGTCGCGGGCGCTGCTGAAGTGGATCGTCGGTCAGGGCATCGGGTGCGCGTTGATCGATCCGGGCAAGCCCTGGCAGAATGGCGCGACCGAGAGCTTCAACGGCAAGTTCCGCGACGAGTGCCTGTCGCTGGAATGGTTCCGCTCGCGGGCCGAAGCAAAGGTCGTGATCGAGACGTGGCGGCGCCACTTCAACGAGGTGCGGCCGCATTCGAGCATAGGCTACATGACGCCGGCCGCGTTCGTGGCAAGACTGAAGGAGCAAGACGCAGCGCCCGTGCCGGCGACGGGCCGGATCGCTGCGGTATGTGGGGCCTCCGCGCTCCGCCCCGTCGCGCAACCGCCTCGCAAGAGGCAAACAGCAAAAGCAACGAGGGCTGATCTCTCAAGCTAAACGTGGTCCGAAGAAATTGGGCAGGTCATCCGCACGCGCGACCCCGTCCGCGAGTCGCACCTCAACCAACTTGGATGGTCAGTTAACTAAATATTAAACATTGGGGAGCTTTGGATCGGCGCCGTTGCTGACGCAAGTAAGATTGCGGTGGCGTTGTGTGCGCAGATAGGGATTGGCTGTAATCTGTGCTCAGCCTGACACAAACATTCGACCTGCGGTCGAACCGTCCGTTATCGGCTTTTTGAAAAGCACAACTTTCACGGGTGACGCGTGATTCTTTTGGTGTCCGACAATATTGAGCGCGGCCGCGCCTCAAAGAAATGTCCGACAACGCCTCTTTCTGGAAAATAGGACGTGAAATGATGATATGGTGACGTTGCGTGCATCAAAAGGCGGCGGGATTAGTTTTCACATATAAAAACAATAGGGAAATCCAAAAACCAATGTATACGGATAAAGGTTCCCTGCCCCCCAAACGAACTCCAAGACATAACGAAACCTAGTTCACACATCCGGCGCTAGACGGAGAACATCAATTCCTGAATCGTCTCTATACAGTTCGTCGTTATGGGGACGAACTCCGCCGGTGATGTGAAAGGCCTATCGATGAGAAATGGCCTGCAAAAAAGCGAACGACTTCGTCGCCAAGTGACAGCTACGGCCGAGCGGCGACAGAGGAGGTGCTGGAGGACAATAGCCGCGAGTTCTCCAGCCGGCCCGACCAGCTTCCTTACGAGCGCATCTCGACTGGGTGAGCGGCGGCGTGCCACGGCGCCGTTGGTGCAGAGCACTGCCGCTTGGATTGCGAAGTCTGGATGAGCAGCGATCAGCCGCATGCATGTCGCTTGCAGGATCGAATTGTGCTGGCGGTCCCTACGGGAGTCGAACCCGTCTTTTCAGATTGAAAATCTGACGTCCTAACCGATAGACGAAGGGACCGGCGCGGGTCGGTGTAGCCAGTTTCGCAGACAATGGCAAGGCGGCGGCGAAGCGCCCACAGCTCCGGTCATTTACCCGCCGTCCGCTATGGAGTGGTCGCGTCCCGGGATCCTTGATCAGCCGGCTGCTTTCCTGCCTCTCTCAGCCCTGGCGGCGCGGATCGGCAGCATCGTCGATCTGCAGCTCGATCCGGTTCTTGCCGCCCCAAGTGTCCTTGCGCAGCTGCCCGGAAACATGTAGCGGCATGCCGCCGGCGCTGAGCAGCAACTCGCCCAACGGCTGGCCCGCGGCCCGGAATGCGATGGCGTCGAGGCGCGATCCATCGGCCGCCTCCAGAAGGCAACGAACGTGCGCTTCGCCGACCACCTTGGCGAACCGAACCCGGTGCGAGGGGAAGGCGAATCGCGGTTGGGGGTTACCCTGACCATAAGGACCGGCGCGCTCCAGCAGCTCGATCAGCGCCTCGTTGGCGGCGGCGGGCATCAGCGCACCATCGATGTCGAGCGCCGCCGACTGTCGAACGCTCGCCGCCTGCGTGCGCAGTCGTTCATGCAGGTAGGACGTCAGGCGCTCGAAGCTATCGCGCGTCACCGTGAGGCCCGCCGCCATGGCATGACCGCCACCCTTGACGAGCAGTCCCGCCGCCATCGCGGACCGCACGGCCGCACCGATGTCGACACCGGCGATAGAGCGCAAGGAGCCAGTCCCCTGCCCTTCTGATCCCTTTTCCTCCTCCCAGGAGATGACGCACGAGGGGCGGCGGAATCGCTCGGTCAGGCGACTGGCGACAAGACCTACAACGCCCTTGTGCCAGCGCGGCGAGCCCAGGACCAGCACGGGCAGCTCAGGATCGGCATCGAGCAGCCGCTCGGCTTCCGCGACCGCCTCTTCCAGCATCTGCGTCTCGATCTCCTTGCGCTCGCGATTGAGCTTATCGAGCAGCGCGGCAATCTTTGCAGCTTCGGTTGCATCTTCGCTTGCCAGCAGCCGCGCGCCCAGCGCCGCATCACCGATGCGGCCGCCGGCATTGATGCGCGGCCCGAGGATGAAGCCCAGGTGATAGGGGCGCGGCGCAGCGTCGAGACCGGCAACGTCAAACAACGCCTTGAGGCCGGTGTTACGGCGCTGGCGCATGACCTTGAGGCCTTGCGTCACGAAAGCCCGGTTGAGGCCTTGCAACGGTACGACATCCGCAACCGTAGCCAGCGCCACGAGATCCAGCAGATCGAGCAGCGAGACGGGAACGGTGGCTCCCGTGTAATGGCCACGATCGCGCAAGGCACGTTGCGTCGCCACCAGCACCATGAACACCACGCCGGCCGCGCACAGATGACCAAGTCCCGACAGGCAGTCCTGGCGATTCGGATTGACGACCGCGGTGGCGGGCGGCAGAGCCTCGTCGGCCTGATGGTGGTCGATGACGACGACGTCAGCACCGCGATCGCGCGCCACCTGAAGCGGTGCAAAGCTCGTGGTGCCGCAGTCGACCGTGACAATGAGGCGGGCGCCGTCCGTGACGAGCTGCTCGATCGCCGCGGGGTTGGGTCCGTAGCCTTCGAAGATGCGGTCGGGAATGTAGATGCGCGTGGGCACGCCATGATGCTCGAGGAAGCGCTGCATCAGCGCCGACGAGCACGCCCCATCGACGTCATAGTCGCCGAAGATGGCGACGCGCTGCTTCTTGACGACAGCATCGGCGAGCCGGGCAGCGGCGGCATCCATGTCCTGCAGCGTGCTGGGATCCGGCATCAGCGCCTTGATGGTCGGATCGAGTACGACTTCCACCTCGTCGAGACCGACGCCGCGGGCAGCCAGTATGCGACCCAGAATCTCAGGCAGGCCATGTCGCTGGGCGATGGCGTCAGCCACGAGCCGCTGGTCCGCCTGCAGCCTCTCATGCCAGACGAACCCGCGCACCGAGCTGACTACGCCGAGAAACGCCCCGCCCTCGGCCGTTGCAGCACCTTCGGCAAGCTTCAGTTTGGGTTGTGCAGACATCTCGCCTCCGCATCGGTTCTTAGCCGATTCGAGCACGAGCGGGACGCCTGTGGACCGTTTTGCTGTTGAGATCCGCGGCCGTGGCGTTCCCGCCATGCCCTTTCCAGCGCGGATCAGCGCGCGACCGCCCGCAGGTCATGAGCTGAAACAGCGGGGCTGAGATGACTGGCATTGTACCGCATCACGCGGGAAAACGCGTCGCAACGTCCTGCACGGTGGTGCGGATGCGACGGACGGTCCGCGTCAGCGATCGCATCACGACCGTCTCCGTCTCTGCGGCGCTGTCATGGAAGTGCACGCCATCGAGCAGCGAGCCATCGGTAACGCCCGTCGCGGCGAAGATGACGTCGGAAGAGGCCATGTCCTCGAGCAGGAACTTGCGGTTGATGTCGGTGATGCCCATGCTGGCAGCCCGGTCGCGCTCCTCGGCGTTGGCAGCCAGCAAGCGCCCCTGGATTTGACCGCCGATGCAGCGCAGTGCCGCCGCAGCCAGCACACCTTCCGGCGCTCCACCTGAACCCATGTAGATGTCGATGCCTGTCTCACGCGGATCGGTCGTCCAGATCACGCCGGCAATGTCGCCGTCGGGAATAAGCCGGATGGCGGCACCGGCCCCGCGCACGGCTTTGATCAGCTCGGCATGGCGCGCCCGGTCGAGGATGCAGGCGGTGATCTGGCCGATCGGCACGCCCTTGGCCTCTGCAAGCGCCTTCAGGTTGTCAGCCGGCGACCTATCGAGATCGACGATGCCCGGCGGATAGCCCGGGCCGACGGCGATCTTGTCCATGTACATGTCCGGGGCATGCAACAAGCCGCCACGCTCGGAAATGGCGAGGACCGCAAGCGCGTTGGGCATCGCCTTGGCACAAATCGTCGTGCCTTCGAGCGGATCGACGGCGATGTCGACCTCAGGACCTTCTCCGGTGCCAACTTCCTCGCCGATGTAGAGCATCGGCGCCTCGTCCATCTCACCTTCGCCGATCACGACGCGCCCCTTGATGGAGACCCGAGCGAGTTCGCGGCGCATGGCATCGACCGCCGCCTTGTCGGCCGCCTTCTCATTGCCGCGACCACGCAGGCGAGCAGCGGCGATGGCGGCAGCCTCGGTTACACGTGCCACCTCGAGCACCAGTACCCGGTCGAGGCCCGTCCCGCCTGCGGATGCATTCGCCATGTCCTCGTTCTCCTCGCTCTCGTCTGTCGGTATGCGGCCGGATGCATGGCTCTGCACCCGTCGTTATCCAACACAACCCCGCTCACATCGCTTCGATGCGGATCATTTGCGGCTTTTCGGACACATTGCCATCCGATTCGATCGCCTCCAGCGCACCGCGGATCGCCTCCTCGGTCGTCTCGTGCGTGATCAGCGTGACGGTCGCCGGAGCGCCCGGCGCGCCGCGTCCGCCGCTGGCGCCAGGAAGCGCGCTCTTCGTGCGTCGCTGCACGATAGATTCCAGCGACACGCCACGGTCGCCCATGCGCTTGGCGATTGCCGCCATGGCGCCCGGCTTGTCGTAGACCGACAGGCGTACGTAGTAGGCACCCTGATGCTCGCCGATTTCCGCGCGGCGATGCGGCTTCAGGTGAGCGACAGGCACGATGAAGGGCGGAACACCACCACCGCGCGCGATGTCGATGATGTCGCTCGCCACCGCTGATGCAGTCGCCTCCGAGCCCGCACCCGGCCCCACCAGCAGCAGTGTGCCGACACGATCGCCATCGACGGCAACGCAATTCGTTACGCCCGACACCTCGGCGATTGCCGAGTGCTTGGGCACCATCGTCGGATGCACGCGCGCCTCTATGCCGCCGGATGGCGCGCGCAGGGCGACGCCGAGCAGCTTGATGCGATACCCGAGCTCATCGGCCGCGGTGATATCGGCCTGAGTGATCTTCTCGATGCCTTCGACATGGATCTCGTCGAACGCAACCTCGGTGCCGAACGCCAGGCTCGTCAGAATGGCGAGCTTATGAGCGGCATCGAAGCCGCCGATATCGAAAGTCGGATCGGCCTCCGCATAGCCAAGCCTCTGGGCTTCCGCCAACACCTCGCCGAACGGCCGGGACTCCTCCTGCATCTTCGTCAGGATGAAGTTGCATGTGCCATTCAGGATGCCATAGATGCGCTCGATGCGATTGCCGAGCAGGCTTTCCCGCAGCGTCTTGATGATCGGAATGCCACCCGCAACCGCCGCCTCGAAGTCGAGCGCGCAATGGCTTTCTTCGGCAAGCCCGGCAAGCGCCACACCGTGTCGCGCCAGCAGTGCCTTGTTGGCCGTGACGACGTGGCGGCCTGCCTTCAATGCGGCCTCAACCGCCACGCGCGCCGGCCCCTCGTCGCCACCGATCAGTTCGACAAAGATGTCGATGTCGGGGCTCATCGCCAGCGCCACCGGATCATCGAACCAGACGGCTTTTGACAGATCGCAATCGCGCGGCTTGGAACGGTCGCGCGCGCTCACGGCCGCGACCACGATTTCGCGGCCGAGCGCGATGGTGAGGTGCTCGCGGTTGTCGGTGAGCAACCGAACGAGCCCGGCACCGACGGTACCGAGCCCGGCGATGCCGAGTTTCAAAGGCGCTGTCATATCAAAGAGGTATCTAGCGGGAGGCTTTCTGCGGGATGGGAATGACGTTATGCAACGTTTCCGGAGACTGGGCGAGGAACTTTTTGATGTTACGCGCCGCCTGCCGGATGCGGTGCTCGTTCTCCACCAACGCGATGCGTACGAAGCCCTCGCCATACTCGCCGAAGCCCAGGCCCGGCGACACGGCGACGTCCGCCTTCTCGATCATCAGCTTGGAGAACTCGACCGAGCCCAGCCCTTTGAAGCGGTCCGGAATCGGCGCCCAGGCGAACATGGTCGCCGGCGGCGGCGGAATGTCCCAGCCCGCGCGCGCAAAGCTCTCCACCAGCACGTCACGCCGACGCTTGTAGATCTGGCGGACTTCCTCAACGCAATCCTGCGGGCCATTCAGCGCGGCCGCGGCAGCCACCTGGATCGGCGTGAAGGCACCGTAGTCGAGATAGGACTTCACACGGGCGAGAGCATTGATGAGCCGCTCATTGCCGACGGCAAACCCCATGCGCCAGCCAGGCATCGAATAAGTCTTCGACAGCGAGGTGAACTCGACGGTCACATCGAGGGCACCGGGAACCTGCAGCACGGAAGGCGGCGGCGTGTCGTCGAAGTAGACCTCGGAGTAGGCAAGGTCCGACAGGATGATGATGCCGAGCCTCTTGGCCAGCTCCACGGCCGCCTTGTAGAAGTCGAGATCGGCGATCATCGCCGTCGGGTTCGAAGGATAGGACAGCACCATCGCGATCGGCTTGGGGATGGTGTGCCGGCAGGCACGATCGACCGCGCGCAGGAAATCCTCGCCCGTGCTCGCAGGGATATGGCGCACCGAGGCGCCCGAGATCAGAAAACCGAACTCGTGGATCGGATAGGTGGGGTTGGGCACGATGATGACGTCGCCCGGCGCCGTGATCGCCTGCGCCATGTTGGCGAAGCCTTCCTTGGAGCCCAGCGTCGCGACGATCTGGGTCTCTGGATTGAGCTTCACGCCGAAGCGGCGCTCATAATAGGCCGCCTGGGCGCGCCGAAGACCGGGAATGCCCTTCGACGCCGAATAGCGGTTGGTGCGCGGCTTGGCGACCGTCTCCACCAGCTTGTCGACGATGTGCTGGGGGGTCGGCAGGTCCGGGTTGCCCATGCCCAGATCGATGATATCGGCACCGCGTGCGCGGGCCTCGCCCTTGAGGCGGTTGACCTCGGCGAACACGTAGGGCGGCAAGCGCTTGATGCGGTGGAATTCCTCGATCACGACAGATCTCTCGGTTCTAATTTCTATGTGCGGCCGGTGCGACGGCCGATTGGGTTTCTGCTCGCCCGCGAATGCCGGCGCTGTACGGGTCAGCCACCGCCAGCGGGGCGCCGGCACACAGGGTGGCCGCGCACCCGAAAGGACGGCCGCCCCCGCTTCACGATTGGATCAGGGCCCGGTCACACCCCGACCATCATGGCCGGAAATGCACCTGACGAGCCGCCACGAGGGCTGCGAGCCACTGAATGAGGCGGACATAGGGACAGCTGGGCGTCGCTACTGCCCAAACCTGCCGCCCATTGCCGTCCCGACGTTATGACGGCAATTTACGATGCCGGCATGGCGCAGGTAAAGCGGCGTGCGCCGCGATCCTGTGCAGCAGGGCATGCTCACGCTGTCAGGCTTCTTTCGCCGGACTACTGGACCGATGTGCCGGACTTGGTGGCCTGGGCATCCACCCGCGCCCGCTCGTGCTCCAGTTCTTGGATCGCACGGGCCTGCTCCGAGGGCGTCAGCAATGGGCGATTGACGCGGGTCAGCTCCGGCAGAGGGGTCTGTGAGCCTTGCGCGCAACCTGCTAGAAACACCAAGAGAAACCACGCAGCGGCTCGACAAGCAATGGAGCTCCAGCCCGCCGTGCTGCAATGAGCGCACGCCCTGTGTTCGCCTGCCCTTTGCCGCTTCGCCTTCACCCTCGTTTGCAGCCCCTGCTGACAATCCTCTACGGAATGCCTACTTGATTCCTGGGACTTCAGCAGGTAGCGCCTAGAAAAATGCTGAGGTTGACGCCTGTGCGTGGCAAAGGCGCCAACACCCCGTCACCGGACCGCCGGTTCGCGCTACCCCAGGGCATAGAATTCCAACGCGCTGTCGTTTGACGAAGAAAGCCAACATGCAGAAGCAAAACAGCTCCCAGACGCCGGAACCCATGTCGTATCGCATCAACGACCCCGAGGAGTTCGCTCGCAACATCTTGAAGTTGTTCGAGGAAGGCGGGCGCGCGATGACCAGCTACATGGAACGCGCCGACAGCCAGATGAGCCCCTTCACGGCGGCCAGCGAGCTTGCGGAAGCCTCCAAGATGATGGGCGAGATCGCCCAGCGCTGGATGACCGAACCGGTCAAGCTCGCGGAGGCCCAGGGCAACCTGATGCGGTCTTATGCTGAACTGTGGAATAACACTCTGAAGCAGATGCTCGGCGAGAACGTGGCGCCGGTGGTTGAGCCTGAGGCGGGCGACAACCGCTTCAAGGACCCAGAATGGTCCTCCAATCCCTATTTCGCCTTCTGGAAGCAGGCTTACCTCGTCACCACCCACTGGGCCGAGAACATTCTCGACAAGACGGATGGTCTCGACGAGCGCACCAAGCAGAAGGCAGACTTCTATTTCCGCCAGGTCTCGAGCGCGCTCTCGCCGTCGAATTTCCCCATGACCAATCCGGAAGTGGTGCGCGAGACGTTCCAGACCAACGCCAAGAACCTCGTGCAGGGCATGAGCCACTTCGTCGAGGACATGGAAAAGTCCGGCGACATCCTGAAGATCAGCCAGACCGACGTTTCCGCCTTCGAGGTCGGCAAGAACCTCGCCGTGACGCCCGGCAAGATCGTCTACCAGAACGACATCATCCAGCTCGTCCAGTATTCGCCGACCACCGACAAGGTGCGCGAGGTGCCGCTGCTGATCGTGCCGCCGTGGATCAACAAGTACTACATCCTGGATCTGACACCGCCCAAGAGCTTCGTTCGCTGGGCCGTCGAGCAGGGCTTTACGGTGTTCCTCATCTCCTGGGTGAACCCCGACCAGCGGCTTTCACACAAGACCTTCGAAGACTACATGAAGGAAGGCGTGCTGGCCGCTGCGGATGCCGTGCGCCGTGAGACCGGCGTGCCCAAGTGCAATGCCTTGGGCTACTGCGTCGGCGGCACGCTGCTGTCCACCACGCTCGCGTATCTCGCCGCACGCGGCGAGCAGCCGTTCATCTCGGCGACGTTCTTCACCACGCAGGTCGACTTCACCAAGGCCGGCGACCTGCTGATCTTCATCGATGACACGCAGCTGAAGAGCCTGGAAGAGATGATGGCCGAGCGCGGTTATCTCGATGGTTCACGCATGGCGAACGTATTCAACATGATGCGGCCACGCGATTTGATCTGGCCCTACGTCGTCAACAACTATCTGCTTGGCAAGAAGCCGTTCCCGTTCGACCTGCTCTTCTGGAACCAGGATTCGACGCGCATGCCGGCGGCCAACCACAACTTCTATCTGCGCGAGTTCTATCACAACAACAAGCTCGCCAAGGGCCAGCTGAAGATTGCCGGCACGCCGCTCGATCTGAGCAAGGTGCGCATTCCCGCCTATCACCTCGCCGCCAAGGAGGACCATATCGCGCCGGCCAAGTCGGTGTTCATCGGCGCGAAGCTCTTGGGCGGTCCGGTCGAGTTTGTGCTGGCGGGCTCGGGCCACATCGCCGGCGTGATCAACCCGCCCGACAAGATCAAATACCAGTACTGGACCGCGCCGAAGGCCGCCGCCGACACGCTTGAAGAGTGGTCGACGATGGCGCGCGAAACGCCGGGCTCCTGGTGGCCACACTGGTCGGAATGGCTGGCGCGCCACTCAGGCGCCTGGACCCTGCCGCGTGATCCGGGCGAGAAGCTCGGTGCGATCGAAGAGGCGCCCGGTTCGTACGTCAAGGGGAAGACCTGAGCCCGACCGCCCGGCCGAGTCGCCTTTTTGAGCCGGTCGAACTGCCGAAGATATCAAGGAAAGGCCTGCCGCATCGCACGATGCGGCGGGCCTTTTTCATTCGTAGTCGCGGATCTCGGATGCACGAGAATGACCGGCACGCTTTGCCAACAGGGACAACCGTTTGTTGCCCCAAAGTGCGAAGCGGTTCTGCATGAAGAACATGCTCCAAACAAACTGTGAGTAGGGCAGTGTCGGACTCACTCCTTGGGGAAATCGAGCCCCATCTCACGATAGCGCTCGGGATCGTCCTTCCAGGCCTCGCGCACTTTGACGAACAGGAACAGATGCACCTCGCGTTCGACGATGCCGCCAATCTCGGCCCGTGACGTCTGCGAAATCTGCTTGATGGTGCGGCCGCCCTTCCCCAGCACGATCGATTTCTGACTGTCGCGCTCGACGAAGATTGTCTGCTCGATGCGAACCGCGCGGCCCTTCAGATCCTTCCAGTCGGTGGTCTCGACCGTAATCGCATAGGGCAGCTCGTCGTGGAGCAGCTCAAACACCTTCTCCCGCGTGATCTCGGCCGCAAGCAAACGCAACGGAGCATCCGAGATCTCGTCCTCGGGATAATGCCAGGGGCCCGAAGGCACGTTGGCCGCGAAATAGCGCTTCACGTCCTCGACGCCAGACCCGTTCTCCGCCGAGATCATGAACGTCTCGGCGAATGGCACGCGCTCGTTGAGCATAGCGGCAAGTGCCAGCAGGCGCGCCTTGTCGGCAACGCGATCGACCTTGTTGAGGATGAGCACGGCCTGCCGCTTCAGCTCGGCGAGACGGTCAAGTATGCGCGCTACCGCGTCCGTCACGCCCTTCTGCGCGTCGACGATGAGCGCCACGATATCGGCATCGCCGGCACCACCCCATGCGGCATCGACCATGGCGCGATCAAGTCGCCGTTTGGGATCGAAGATGCCCGGTGTGTCGATGAAAACGAGCTGGCTGTCATCAACGATCGCGATGCCTCGGACCGGGACGCGCGTCGTCTGCACCTTGTGGCTGACGATCGTGACCTTGGCGCCGACAAGCTGATTGACGAGTGTCGACTTGCCGGCATTGGGCGCACCGATGATGGCGATGAACCCGCAACGGCGACGCTCTCCCACGGGCGATGCAACGCTCGCCGGCTCATTGGCCGCCGGTAACGGCTTCTCGTCATCGTCACTCACGTCGCGGTTTTCTCCACACGCCTTCCGAACGCAGCATCGCGGTCGCTGCAGCCTGTTCCGCCTGCCGCTTCGAGGCTCCTTCTCCCTCGGCCTGAAGCCGGCCATCGATCGTCACGCGCGAGACGAAGCGCGGCGCGTGGTCCGGACCGGTACGGCTCTCCTCCCTGTAGCACGGCAGCGGCAGTCCCTGCGCCTGTGCCCACTCCTGTAAGGCGGATTTCGCATCGGCAGCAGCGCCTGCCGGCAGACCTTCGAGCCAACTCTGCCACAGATCGAGCACGACGGCGCGTGCACGTTCAAAGCCGGCCTCCAGAAAAATGGCGGCAAGCACGGCCTCGATGGCATCGGCCAGGATGGTGTCCTTGTCACGTCCGCCATTGCTGGCCTCGCTGTCGGCGAGAATGAGACACGGCCCAAGATCGAGCGAGCGGGCAATGGCCGCGCAGGTCTCACCGCGCACCATGCGGTTGAAGGTTCGCGCCAGCTCACCTTCGCGCGCATTCGGATGGCGGGTGTAAAGGTCGCCTGCGATCGCCAGTGCGAGCACCCGGTCTCCTATGAATTCGAGCCGCTCGTTGTCGGCCCGCTGCCGCCCGCCGCCGCGAACACTCGCATGCGTGAGTGCCTGCTCGAGCAATGCGTAGTCGCGGAAGCTGTAGCCGAGTGCGGCTTCAAGGCGCGTGATCTGGTCGGTCGGCAGCGCCATCGGGCTCAGCGCACGAGCTTGAAGAACCGCGACCAGCGGATGTCGAACGGCCAGGTCCACGGGGTCAACCAGGAGAACGCGCCCGGCTCGTCAACGGCAGCGGAAAAGAAGATGATCTCTGCGCGGCCGACGAGATTCTCGAATGGCACATAGCCAACGCCCCACTGCGCGCGGCTGTCGGTGGAGTTGTCGCGGTTGTCACCCATCATGAAATAGTGGCCTTCGGGCACCTTATAAGGACCGACATTGTCGAACGGCCCGTTCGGCTCGCTGTCGAGCACATGGTAGCTGACACCGTTGGGCAGCGTCTCCTTGTAGCGCTTGGCGCGGCCGTCCTCGCGCGAGACGTACTCGCCGTCCGGCACCCGCGGCACCTCCTGCCCGTTGATGAAGAGCACGCCGTGGCTGACGCGGATCTCGTCACCGGGCAGGCCGATCAGGCGCTTGATGTAATCGGTCGAGTTGTCACGCGGCAGCTTGAAGACGATGACGTCGCCGCGCTTGGGTTCCGCAGAGAAAATGCGGCCATTGAACAGGTCGAAACTGGAGGTGAAGGAGTATTTGGAATAACCGTAAGAGAGCTTTGAGACGAACAGGTAGTCGCCGATCAGCAGCGTGTCCTTCATGGAGCCCGATGGAATATTGAAGGGCTGATAGAAAAAGACCCGTACCACCATCGCGATGATAAGCGCCTCGATGACGATCTTGATCGTCTCCCACCAACCACTCGAGCGTTCTGCTGACATGTACTGCGCCTGTCGTCCTGTTCCCCCGGGATCCCGTCTCTCCCCACGGGGACAGATATCCTGAGCGCGCCCGCCCAATTCACAGGCTGAGCAAAACTGATCACGTACCGCATCACAGCGGTTCGTCGGTATGCTGAAACCATTGTCTCGATCCGTTGCCTATAGCGGCTTCGGCGCAGGCGCGCAATTGATCGAAAACAGTCTGCCGCACCATGCCGGGTGCCTCTATCGGGGATCGATCTTCATTGGAATGGCCGAGATGATGACGATCGCCTGGGCTAAGGGAAAATCATCGGTCAGCGTCAGATCGATGCGCACGTCCATGCCCTCGGGCGTCAGATCGACGAGGCGCTGGCGCGCGCCGCCGGTCAGATGCAGCGTTGGCCGACCGCTGGGCAGGTTGACCACCCCCATGTCACGCCAGAAAACGCCCTGGCGAAAACCGGTGCCCAGAGCCTTGGAGCAAGCCTCCTTGGCCGCAAAACGCTTGGCATAACAGGCCGCACGCGTCATCACCCGCCGATCGGACTTTTGCCGCTCGATGTCGGTGAAGACGCGCAGGAGAAACCGCTCCCCGAACCGGTCCAGCGTCCGCTCGATGCGGCGGATATCGATCAGATCATTGCCGAGCCCGATGATCATGGCTTGGCGCGCGCCTTGCCGGCTGCGGGTCTGCGTGTCACCGCGGACGCGGACGGTGAGGACGCCACGGCGTTAGCCACTTGCCCCGCCCGTGCCTCGTCCATCAGCTTGCGCATGTGCGTGACGGACTGATTGAGCCCGCCGAAGATCGCCTCGCCAATCAGGAAGTGGCCGATGTTGAGTTCGACGATCTCAGGCATCGCAGCAACTGCGGCGACCGTGTTGTAGGTCAACCCATGACCGGCGTGAACTTCGAGCCCAGCAGCATCGGCAGCAGCGGCCGCAGTGGCGAGGCGGCGCACCTCGGCGGCAACCCGCTTTGAATTCTCCAGCGCCAGCTCGCAATAGCGCCCGGTGTGCAGCTCCACGATATCGGCCCCAACGGCAGCGGCGGCACGAATGGTGGTCGGGTCAGGCTCGATGAACAGCGAGACACGGATGCCTGCGCCCTTAAGAGCGGCAACGATGCGCTGAAGCCGCGCGCCGCCACCCGCGACGTCGAGACCACCTTCGGTCGTACGCTCTTCGCGCCGTTCGGGCACCAGGCAGCAGGCGTTGGGCCGATGCTTCAATGCGATCTTCAGCATCTCGTCCGTGGCCGCCATCTCCAGGTTCAGCGGCCGGGTCAACTCGCGTTTCAGGCGCGTGATGTCTTCGTCCGAGATGTGCCGGCGATCCTCGCGCAAGTGCGCTGTGATGCCGTCGGCACCGGCCGCAACCGCGATATGGGCAGCACGCAGCGGATCGGGATGAAGCCCGCCCCGAGCATTGCGAATAGTGGCAACGTGATCGATGTTGACACCGAGGCGCAGTGCGCGCGCCCCATTTTCTCTACGCATGTTCTTTACGCATGTGTTTCAGCCAGCTCAGGCGCATCGAAGAGCGCGCCTGCAACGACCGGTGCACATGCGCGGCTCATGCGCCGCTGCTGAACGGCCCGTGTCGCCGCTCGCATGATATAATAAATCAACAGCCCCGCGGCGAGGCCAATCGGCAGGCTGCCTGCCAGCATCGGCATGACCACCGGTCCGACGAAGGCCGCTGCAGCCGCGATGAGTTCGGGCGACTGGCCGAGCATCGCCT
Organism: Hyphomicrobiaceae bacterium; assembly: GCA_020638035.1. Classification (GTDB taxonomy): domain Bacteria; phylum Pseudomonadota; class Alphaproteobacteria; order Rhizobiales; family Hyphomicrobiaceae; genus JAEUMD01. Next base: position 24,461 of record JACKJI010000012.1, on the reverse strand, counting down.
GCCAGAGCACATCCACACGGGCGTGCAATTCACCGACACTCGCCGCCCCTGCATCCCCACCGATCATGTGAATGCCGGCGACGTAGGTGGCAGCCCAGATTACGGGCCAACTTAAGGGATTGCCGAAGAAGGTGGCCAGGATGGCGGCAGGAATGTTGGCGCGCAGCGTATAGGCCAGCAGGACGGCCATGACGATTTGCCCGCCGATTAGCGGTGTGCAGGCGGCAAACACGCCGGCTGCACAGCCAAGCGCCAGCGAATGCGGATTTGCGCGCAGGCGAATGATGCGCAACAGCACGTAGCGCAGCGACCGCGACCAGCTCCGGCGCGGCCACAGCCAAACGCGCAATCGCTCTGCGATGTCCGGCGCAACGCGCCGCTTGAACAACATGCTCTCCGCCCTCGACAGACCTGGACGACGACACCGACGCTAAGACTGAGCGCAACAAGACCGCCGCTGAACCCAAATCCGGCCCCTTGCGGCGGCGCGAATGTCCGGCTTTGCAGGCTCCGGCGCAACGCGGCAGCCGGTCGCTGGGCGAGTGAGCCACCGACACCGCCCGGGAGCCTCGCCTGCTCATGCCGGATAGCAACTCTAGGCCGATATCGCACCCGCCGACGAGGTGTGTCGGCGGACCTTTGTCATTCCGGGCGCAAGTGCGGCGCGGGAGCAACTGTCCAAAACCCCGCAACCGATCGGATCAAAGCCCAGACAGCAGCGCCTGATCCGACCCGGAGCATGCAAAGTAGGACAAGCCGTCCCGTCACTCGAATACCCGTTCCACGGCATTGACCACGGCCTTCTGGCGCAGACCCGCAATGATCTGGTTGAGGTGGGAGAGATCCCAGACTTCGAGGTCGATCTTCAGCTCCGTGAAGTCTGCACCCCGATGCATCATCTTGACGTTATCGATGTTGCCATCGGCGACGCCGATTACGTGGGCAATCTCGGCCAACGAACCCGGCTCGTTGAGCGCGGTCACTGTAATGTGCGCCGGAAAGCGGACGGGCTCCTCGGGATCGAGGTCCCACGTCACGTCGATCCAGTTCTCGTGCTCGAACTCCTGCAGGCGTGGCGAATGAATCTGGAAGATGTGGATGCCATCCGGAGTTGCGATGCCGACGATACGATCACCGGGCACCGCGCCGCCCTCCTCGAACACCACCGGCATGTCGGAGCGCATCAGCCGCAGCGGTGCATTGGGGCGTGCGGCCTGTTCCCCAGCGGCGATGTTACCGAGCTTGAATTTGAGCCCCATGACCTTCGAGAGGTTGAACCACCCCTCTTGATTCTGAACCGTATCGTATCGGTTGCGAGGACGCCGGGGCGGGACCACGGGTTCGGGAAGCAGTGCATCGGGAGCAACGGCCTTGATAACCACGGCCGGCGCCAACTCGTTGCGCGCGACGGCGGCGTAGAGATCCTCCAGCGACTTCTGGTTGAGACGCGGCAGGACGCGGCGAATCTTGTCATCGCCAAAACCGATGTTTGCCGCCTCGAACTTGGAGGCGAGCAATCGGCGCCCGAGTTCGGAATATTGCTGGCGCGCCGATTCGCGCGCGATACGCCGAATGGCGCTGCGGGCGCGACCCGTGGCAACGAACTTTTCCCAGACGAGCGGCGGACGATGCGTCTTGGAGGTGAGGATCTGGACCTCGTCGCCGTTGCGCAGAAGGGTATCGATGGGAGAACGGCGCCCGTTGATGTAGGAGCTGACCGCGGTATTGCCGATATCGGTGTGAACGGCATAGGCGAAATCGAGCGCTGTCGCCCCATGCGGCAAAGCGATGAGCCGTCCCTTCGGGCTGAAGCAGAACACCTGGTCATGGAACAGCTCCAGCTTGGTGTGCTCCAGAAACTCTTCCGAGTTGGACCCCTCAAGCAGCGTCGAGACGAGCTGACGCAGACGGAAATAGGGGTTGTGTTCCGTCTCGGTATCGTGCGCGTGGACGACGTTCGCGCCGTTGGCATCAAGGCCCGAGACCAGTTCCTCGGCCGTATGTCCCTCGTTGGCCCGAATCGCACCGCGCGCGACGTCGGCGACAGCGGACCGGAGCATCATGCCGTTCTTGTAGAGGGCGTGCGCGGCAATACCGTACTCGGCGACCTCATGCATCTCGCGCGTGCGGATCTGCAATTCGACACGCTGCGCGCGCGGGCCGATCAGTGTCGTATGCAGCGAGCGGTAGTTGTTGCGCTTGGGAACAGAAATGTAGTCCTTGAAGCGACCCGGCACCATCTGCCATGTGCGATGAACGACGCCCAGCACACGGTAACACTGGTCGACCTCCTCGACGATGATGCGGAACGCATAAATGTCGGAAAGCTGCTCCAGCGAGATCTGCTTGTTCTGCATCTTTCGCCAGATCGCATAGGGCCGCTTCTCGCGCCCCATGACCTCGGCCTCCACGCCCATTTCCGCGAGCTTGCGGCTGAGCGACAGGCGGATGTCCTCGACGAGATTCTCATTCTTCCGGCGCAGCTCGACGAGCTTGCCGGTAACCGCCTCGTGCGCTTCGGGATAAAGCCAGCGGAAGGCATGATCCTCCAGCTCGTCGCGCATGGCCTGAATGCCCATCAGGCCCGCGAGTGGCGCGTAGATGTCGAGCGTCTCTTGAGAGGTGCGGGCGCGGCTCGCCGGCTTCTTGTGCTCCAACGTGCGCATGTTGTGCAGCCGGTCGGCAAGTTTCACCAGCAGCACACGTATGTCGGACGAGATTGCCACCAGGAGCTTGCGGAAGTTTTCCGCCTGTTGGGCTTCCTTGGTGATGAGGTCGAGTTTCTTGATCTTGGTGAGACCATCGACGAGCGCGCCGATCTCGCCGCCGAACAACTGATCGATCTCGGCCCGCGTGGCATCGGTGTCTTCGATGACGTCATGCAGCAGCGCGGTCACGATGGTCGCATCATCGAGCTTGAACTCGGTGAGGATCGCTGCAACCTCGAGCGGGTGGGAGAAATAGGGCGCGCCGTCGGCGCGCTTCTGCGCTCCATGCGCGCGCATTGCGTAGACATAGGCGCGATTCAAAAGCGCCTCGTCGGCCTTGGGATCGTAACTCAGAACCCGTTCGACGAGCTCGTACTGCCGCATCATGTCCGGCTGGCCTCCTCACCAGCGGAACCGGAGACCCTGCACCGTGTTTCAATCAATCGAAGGCTGCAAGCATCGGCTTGGTCTCGTTCGCGCCTCGCGCCTCTTGATCACGGCGCAATCGACAACGACGAGCTGCTCAGCACCACACAACATGCAGTGCCATCCGTCGCCCCTCGCCCACCAGCAAAGCAAGCCCAAGCAGCCCACGTCCTGCGAAGGAGTTAAGGGTCAGCGGCCGCGGTCGCGCGGACCAGACCCACCGCCGGCTGCCGACGGCTCAGACGGCGTCAACGCCTCAAGGCCCCGCAGCAGCTGCTCCTCGGTCATGACATCGACCTGGGTATCGATCGACTGGTCGTCACGCCCCAGAACCGGTGCACGACGGTCAGCCGGCAGCAACGGTGCAGCCGCAGCTTCCGGCTCATCCACCTCGACGTTCTTCTGGATCGAATGGATCAGGTTCTCGCGCATGTCATCGGGCGGAATCGTCAGCTCCGCGATCTCGCGCAGCGCGATGACCGGGTTCTTGTCGTTGTCAGGATCGACCGTGATCGCACCACCGCCTGCGATGGCGCGGGCGCGGTGTGCGGCAAGCAAGACGAGTTCGAAGCGATTGGGGACCTTGTCGACGCAGTCCTCGACGGTGACGCGAGCCATGGGCGTCCTTTCGCACTGTTAAACGGGTTGCAAGGGCATGGCCGCGCCAAGCGACTCTCGTTCCAGACCCTCAAGGCTTAGCTGCGGAACTTGCGCAATCTTGCCTTCGGCTACCACAAAGCCAAGATTACCGCGGATCGACCGAAGCGCTGCCAGATCAGGACTTGAGCACGCAAAAAAGCTGGGCTGCGATTACCGCACCCCGCCCGCTCAGCCACATTACGTCTTGTTTGACATGAAAAACAGCTGGATACAAGACCGTTCGAGCCCGCCACCATCCCGCCGCACCCCTCAAGGTTGTAGTGAGCGGCGAAGCATCGGGTCGGTGCAGCGCCGGCTCGCGGCGTCGCTCACCCGGCACCGAGCGCCACAAACCTCGGCGCCGGAACGAAGCTCCGAGCATGATGTCGGAGTAACCAACTACTCAGGGGCATGATGGACTCTCACGCATGCCAATGTGGTCCCAGCGGTGGTGCACCAATGCCGCGCATGAACGCGCCTGTTGCCCGTTCGATAATCTCCTCTGTTGCGCTGCTAGCGGCACTCGTCCAACGTGTGTGCAGCGAACTGGCACAGATCGCCATCACCGGACTTCACAAATACGATCACGAATGATTGCTGTCAGAACGCATTGCATTCCTGCGAACGCAACCCTAAATACGGCGCCAGCAGCCGGTTTATGGCAGTAGCTTGAAAGAGTGTTATACGGGCGCTGTGATTGCAAGCTGTTCATCGCATTACCATACTCCGCTCGAAGGAACGTTAAGCGCGTGTGCGCGTTGACATTTTAGGCTCCCTTCTGCCACCTTCGAACAACTTCGGGTTGCGCGGCGGCAACCTGTAGAAACCGAAACCAATGTAGGCGCGTGAGGCAAAGCCTTGCGCGCTCAGGACTTAAAAAATGCACTTCTACCCACACGAGCGGATCGCGCTCTTCATTGATGGCGCCAATCTTTATGCGACGTCAAAGGCGCTCGGTTTCGACATCGACTACAAGCGGCTGCTGGCCTATTTCCGCCAGCGTGCACAGCTGGTCCGCGCACTGTATTACACGGCTCTCGCCGAGGATCAGGAGTACTCGTCGATCCGACCCTTGATCGATTGGCTGGACTACAACGGCTACACGATGGTCACCAAGCCGACGAAGGAGTTCACCGACTCCACCGGCCGCCGCAAGGTCAAGGGCAACATGGACATCGAGCTCGCCGTCGATGCGATGCGGCTGGCAGAAACGCTCGACCACATCGTGCTTTTCTCAGGGGACGGTGATTTTCGCGGTCTGGTTGCAGCCTTGCAACAGAAGGGCAAGCGCGTAAGCGTTCTTTCCACTCTGCAGACCCAACCCCCGATGATCGCCGACGAGCTGCGCCGCCAAGCCGACCAGTTCATCGATTTGGCCGATCTGGAAGGTGTCATTGGCCGCGACCCCGCCCAACGCGCCGGACGCAGCGAATCGCGCAGCTATCCCGCACGCGGCAGCAACAACAACCACCGTAGCAACGTCGAACCCGTTCCCTTTGAGGACGGTGATGATCTGCCGGAAGGTGTTTAACGCGGACCCGCGCCCGGTAGCCGGCGCGCTGGACCATGCAGATGGCCCTAAGTAAGCGTCGCAAGACGCCTCCGTCGCCCGCACATCCGCCCAAGTTCCACGGGGGAGGCCACAAGGCAACCACGTGTGCCGAGCCGCCTTCCGGTTGCACCCTCTGTCCCCGGCTGACCGAATTCCGTGCGGCCAACCACCGTGCCGAGCCCACGTGGTTCAACGCCCCTGTCCCCTCGTTTGGCGATCCAGCCGGTCGGCTACTGATCGTCGGCCTCGCTCCTGGCCTCAGAGGAGCCAACCGAACCGGGCGGCCGTTCACCGGCGATTATGCGGGCGACCTGCTCTACCAGACGCTGCTCGAATTCGGATTCGCCCGGGGCCGCTATGGTGCAGCGACCGACGATGGGCTCGAACTCACCGACTGCATGATCACCAACGCCGTTCGCTGCGTACCGCCTGAAAACAAGCCCACGCCAGCCGAGATCACAGCCTGCCGCCCATTCCTTGCCGGCCGCATCGCCGCCCAGCCCCGGCTTGCCGTCCTCCTGGCGCTTGGCCGCATTGCCCACGATCAGACCCTGGCCGCGCTCGGCCGGCGCAAGGCTGCTTACGCCTTTGCCCACGGCGCGAAGCACGACATCGGCGACGGACTGATCCTCGCCGACAGCTTCCACTGCTCCCGCTACAACACCAATACCGGCCGGCTGACGACCGACATGTTCCGGGCGGTGTTCGCCGGCATCCGCACACACATCGACGGCTGACGGACGTGGTCAGCGCTCCAGCCCCGTCCTGCCCCCTGCCAGCACCGCAGGACCGCGTGTCGCGTTCTGAATTAATTGCAGAAAGGCGCACTTCGTTGTCAGATGCGTATTGAGGCTCGACTCGGCGCCGGCCGGTGTCGCGATATACCTTTCCTACCCCCCTCAATGCCCAGATGAGGCCAACGAAAATGCCGCTCGAAATCGCCCCGGAGAAGGTCGCGCACGTCATCATCCGCGCCCGCGAGTACGACGCCAAGGTCGACGTGTGGAACACGGACAACGAGGACGATGGCGGGGCCGAAGAATCGAGCGCCGATCGCGGCTTGCATGACGAACTGGTCGGCTTCATCGATGCCTTGAACGACGACGAGCAGACCCAGCTTGTGGCGCTGTGCTGGGTCGGGCGCGGCACGTTCGATCCGGAGGATTTCGACGAGGCGATCGAGACGGCGCAGAACGAACGCGTCAACTCGGTCGCCGCCTATCTGCTGGGCCAGCCGTTGCTCGCCGACTACCTCGAAGAGGGGCTGGACCGGATGGGCGTGTCGATCGAGGATGCCGAAGGCGACGTGCTCTAACGCTCCTCGCATTTCACCTGAACACAGCCGGGCTCGGATGACGTCGGTCATCCGGCCTGAGCGGCCCTCAACCGATGGCAGCGAGCAGGTCGAGTGCATGCGTGTGCGGCGGGTGCACGGGATAGAACGTGCGCGCGATGCGCCCATCCTCGATCAGCAGCGTCAGGCGCTTCAGATACGTGACACCACCCGTCTCGAACCGCGGCAGCCGCAACGCATCGGCAAACTGCAAGCCCTCGTCCGACAACAGCGGATAGGTGATCGAAGCTCGGCGCGCGAAGGCCTCCTGCTGGGTAACAGGCTGCGCGCTGAGGCCGAACACCTTGATGCCCTTGACGGCAAACATCGGCATCTGGTCGCGAAATCCTTCGGCTTCCGGTGTCGAGCCATGCGCTCCGGGGATCTCGTCCCAACCCGGCGGATTGGGCACGCCCGGCGCCCCAGTAAAAGGATAGACAAAGACGACGGCACGGCCCCCGAGCTTCGACACATCAATGCTGACGCCTGCCGAGGAAGGCAGCGCAATCGGCGGCAGCAGTGTGCCGGCGATCAGATGTGCGGCGCCCCCATCATCCGCTGGCGCCGGCCATGGCCAAGCCTCCGCCATCTCCCCTCCCTGTTCAATCGACCGGGCCGCACAATGAGCCCCGCGAGCTGTTTGCAATCCGCGACCTAGTCCTCTCCGCTGCCTTTGTCGAGTTGAAGCTGCACGACATCCAGTTCGTGCTGTGCGAATACGACAAGTACGAACGGCTTAGGGAGCGGCTGGCAGCGAAGGAGGCGGCGTAACAGGCCCAAGCGGCGATACGGCTAGTAGTGCTGCCTCGACCGGGCTGGGGGCGTCGTGCTCTGGTCCGGTCGGGAAAACTCTTCAGTTGCTGGAACTAGGCCCTCTCGTCCTCCTCGAAATAGTCTTCGTATAAGCTCTCCCCGTAGCCCTCTTTGCCTTCTACGCCAGCGGTTCGCCGAACTAGGTCGCCGAAGCTCATTGCCTTCACCGATCCTCGTGGAAAGTCCTCGAAGTGTGGTGCCGTTTTCGGCAAGCAGTTCTCAAAGTCATATGACATTCGACCGATAACAACCTCGAGATCCGTGAGGTCGTCCAGGTTCTTCTCATAGGCGAACGGCCGTAGCGCATCGATCCCATTCACGATGGGGGCAAACGAGCTCCGGTCCTCCCAACCCAACGCGCCCAGCATTTCCCTTCGGAACTTCATATCCTCTGGATCGGTAATCCGTTCAATCGCCCACATGATCGCCGATCTCGCGCTACGGATAGCCTCGGCGTCGTTCGTATCCACTTGGTTAGCTATCCTCCAGACTGCTCCCAGCCCGTCGGCAACATCCAAGAGGCTGTTGGATAGAAGCCGCTTCGCATCTGAACGATCACCGTGGGCAAGCAACCGAGCTTCATCGATCTGCTGTTGCACCGCGCGCCACGCAACCCACGCCGCGGCGAGCGTAACAAGGGCGCCAAGCAGGCCGCCGGCCAGACCATCGTGCTGACGTAACGTGCACCCGAACCATGCCCAGCCAAAGCTGCAAGCATCCTTCGCTCCGTACTGCGCAACGGTGAGGACGGCGAACAGGATGGCCAATGCGGCAACTATTGTACCGAGTGCGATGCACGCGACTTTCACGATGGCCCGGATGTGCAAGCTCTAGCCCCTCTATGACCGCCAAACCATGAGCGGCCGTTTGGACTATCCTAAGATGGCCGTCCGCAGTCCATCACCACCTCGCGTTGCGCATATCGACCCCAATATGTCTGCCAACGGTGGAAAACACGGTGGACGCACCCACTGCCCAGCGCCCCGCGCCGCCGCCGCGCCGATAACCGACTCTATCTGCAGAGAAAAATTGGAGCGGGTGATGGGAATCGAACCCACGTATTCAGCTTGGAAGGCTGCTGCTCTACCATTGAGCTACACCCGCAACTGACCCGGTGCAGATCAGATCAAAGTTGCACAGGTCGAACGTGCTTCCTCGTCGTCACTTACCTCCCGGCCGGAAGCACTGAGCCGGAAAGGCAGCTCCACCCTCAAGCTGTAGGAACACGCCCTAGGGTGCCGGTTCTCGCCCGGCCGAAGCGCGATCGCATAGTGCCGCGCCCTGGCCCGGTTGTCGCGTCTGGTGGAGGGGGCTGGATTCGAACCAGCGTAGGCGAAGCCAACGGATTTACAGTCCGTCCCCTTTAGCCACTCGGGCACCCCTCCAGACCGCGACGTCAGGTCCCGCAAGTCGTGGAACCCAAACGAAAAGGCCCCGCGAAGACTGCCGCGGGGCAAGCACCGTCTTATGCAAAGGGGGCGGCGCCCTGTCAATCCCCAATGACAAATGCTGAGCACCCGTGGCACCCGGCGGCGGGCCCAGATGAGCCGGCCGCTATGTGGGTCCACGACCCATCTCCTGCTTGTTGTAACGTGGCCTTAAACATCCTCGTGCCTTGCCAAGGCCTTGCCGACATCACTGCACGACGGCACCGACACGCCTACCGCAGGCCGACTACGTTGGCGGACTCGACGCTCGTGCTCACAGTGGCAGAACGAGACCCGCGCCGCCGACACCGCTTGCCGCCGCAGCAGGGCATGCCGTATGGCAGGAAACGATCCTGCGGCCCACAGCCGCCAAGCCCGCTTCAAAAGGCTTTCAAATGACCGCCACCTCCGGCAGGCCGCGCCGACCCGCCCACCACACGCCGCGCCACGATGCGAAGGCTCCCCGCGCAGCAGCTCGCGATACACGCGAGACCGACGACCGCATGCTGTTCGGCATTCACGCCGTCGCAGCGGCACTCGACAATCCCGCCCGGCGGGTCCGGCGGCTTCTGGCGACCGAAAATGCCGAGCGGCGCCTTGCCGAGCAGATTGCAGCCCGCAAGCTTGCCGTTGAACGCGTCCGGCCCAAGGACCTCGACCGGCTACTCGGTGCCGACACCGTGCACCAAGGGATCGCAATCGAAGCCGACCCTTTGCCCGAACCCGAACTGGCCGACCTGATCGCACGGGCCGGCGCGACAGAAAGCGGACCACTGATCGTGCTGGATCAGGTGACCGACCCGCACAACGTTGGCGCCATCCTGAGGTCGGCGGCTGTTTTCGGCGCAGCCGGGCTCCTCACCACCCGCCGCCATTCGCCTCCACTCAACGGGACCCTGGCGAAATCCGCCTCAGGCGCCCTCGAACTCGTGCCGGTGTGCCTGGTGCAGAACCTGTCGCGCGCAATCGACGAACTCAAGAGCGCCGGGGTACGTGTGATCGGATTGGACGGAGAGGGCGAGACGCTACTGGAAGATGCCCCATTCAATGGACCGGTAGCGCTGGTCCTGGGTGCAGAAGGAAAAGGCCTGCGACAGCTCACCCGCGAGAGCTGCCACCACCTCTGCCGCATCGGCACCTCGAACTTGCTGGCCAGCCTCAATGTCTCGAACGCCGCGGCAATCAGCCTACACTTGGCCGCGATGCGACGGCGGCAAACGAGCTGAACGATGCCAAAATCCGCTCGCAGAACGACTCAATTGCGCGGTTGTGGCGGCTCCGGCGGTTCATAATACTCGTCCTTCCGCTCGTCCTCGTCCGGCGCCTCCAGCGGTAGCGACATGATGGCAATGCCCATCTTCAAGGCGCCAAACGTCAGCGCGCACATCACGAACAGAACGAACATCGGGATGAACGGCTCGGAGCTGTCGACCAGAAGCTGCCGCATGCCGCCAAGATCGACGAGCACCACGACCGCCGCGAAGAATATGCCGGCCGCAACACCTATAGCGCAGTGCAGGCCAAGAAACGTGAGCAGGCTCGGCGGGTTTGGATCGCCCGGGATCGTGCGGGGAAAATAGCGGTGCGGCATGCAGTCCTCCCGCTGTGTGGTGATGAGATGCCAGCACGAGCCGATCAATCCATCACTTTGGAATACGCCTTCGGCGGGCGCGTAGGACACAGTTCACAATCCCGATCACGGACGCAACGCTGCGTTCTGACGCACGGCACGATCCCACAATGCGGACGGGCCGCTCGGGTCTCCCCGGCGGCCGGCCTGAATGTCACGCGAGGCGCTTGGGCTCAAGCACTCACCAGTGATGATGGCGGCGGTGATGACGATGATGATGCCGCCGGGAGTGCTTGCGGCCGTACTTGGGATATCCCCAAGCCTGATAATAACGGGGCAGACGATAATGCTTGCGGCATTTCTTGTAGCATCGCGCCGGCACCCAGTAGTGCGAGTCATAAGCCGGATAGTAGCGCGGCTTCACATAGCGATAATGGTAAGGATCACCGTACGCATAATAACGATGCCGGTAGCGCGGAAGGTAGACGCGATGGGTCACCGTGCGCTCGCCACTCCAGCCGTCGTGACGGCGGAACCCCGCCGATGCCGACTGCGGCAAGGCGACGACGATGAGGGCGGCGAGCGCTGTCAACGCCACAATGAAGCTTCTGATACGCATGGCTCTCAACACTCCCGTTCGTGCCAATTCGCACCTTGCCATCCTTGATGGCATGAAATCGTTCACGTTCCTCTAACCTTCTCCGGCGTGCCTAAATAATTCACCGAACCACGCCGAACCGTACCATATTGAACCGCAGGTTCATCTCTTGCTGTGCGCAGCGTGCACCGCTGTCATGATGGTTTGCCTCATTCCGTTGCTTTGCCCGCACGGCCATGTCTCACGATTGCGTCGTCGCCCCGCCGGCCAGCCCGCAACCCGACCGGCTACAAACCACGCTCAAAACGCGTTGCGATAGGCTTTGGGCGAAAGCACCGTGAGCATCAGGATGTAGAAGTCGAGCACCAGCGACCAGTTCTCGATATAGTGGATATCGTACGCGACGCGCCGACGCATGTCGTCCTCGGTCTCGGTGGCCCCACGCAGTCCATGGATCTGCGCCCAGCCGGTGATGCCCGGCTTCACGTTGAGGCGGCGCGCGTAGTCCAGAATGCGTGTCTCGAAGTGAATGTCGTGAGCCACCGCATGTGGGCGCGGGCCGACGAGCGACATCTCCCCCTTCAAGACGTTGATGAGCTGAGGCAGCTCGTCGAGATTGAAACGCCGCAGCCAGCGGCCGACGCGCGTCACGCGGGCGTCGCCTCGGCTTGCCTGCCTCACGTGATCGCCGTCGTCCAGCGTCGTCATCGTGCGCAGCTTCCAGATGCGAAACTCCTCGTGGTTGTAGCCGCGCCGCCGCTGCCGGAAAAACACCGGACCAGGACTGTCGAGCTTGATCAGCACGGCCAGCAGCGTGAAGACAGGCGCCAGCAGCGCCAGCGCAAGCGCCGACACCACAACGTCGAAGGCCCGTTTGACCATCGCCTGCATCGGTGCGAGCGGCGCGCCTGTCAGCGACAGCGCCGTCACCGGCCCGAAACGAGCGATGCGAGGATTTGCGAACCGCCCGATGATGCTTCCCGCGCCGACGTGAACACCAGCCGGCAACACCAGAAGATCATCGACGATGCGCGCGATGCGTGCCCCCTGCGACCAGTCGAGCAGCAAGACAATGTCGTCGACCCGTGCAGCGCGGGCGCTGGACACAATCTCTCGCAGCACGCCGGCAAGGTTGGCGTCCTCTACCTTCGGTACCGTCTCAGGCAAGATCCCGGTCGCAACGACCCGTACGTTGGATCTTGCGTTGGCGACTTCCGCTCGCGTGCGCGCGATCTCCGCGCTGGTGCCAACCAGCATGATGCGGCGAGGTACGATATGCCCACGTGCAATCGCCGACCTCAGAAGGGCCTCGATCAGCGCATCGACGGCGATGACGGCGATAAGGCCGGCCGCATAGAACGTGATCAGCCAGCCGCGCGAAAAAATGCCCGTTGTCTTGGTGAGGAAGGCCACGAGTGCGAGGCAAAGGAAGGCATAATTCCAGATCACGAAGATACGGCGGGAGGCGCGTCGCCCTTCCAGGAAGTCTTCGATGTCATACTCGTCCCGGAAGGCGAACGGCAGCGTGTATAGCAAGGCAGTGAGGCCGCCGACCGCCAGATAGATGTCGAGCGGCCCGCGATCACCGTAGGCTACGAGGTGATAGCCCAAACCACACACCAGCGAGACGGAAAGGATCGCCAGGCATTCCGTCGCGAAAGCAATGATGGCGAAGGTCGCATTCCCTATCGCGAGACGCGGAGCAACCGTCGTGGCGGATGCTTGAATTTCAGGCACTGTTCCAGTCACTGCGAGCGAACTCTTTCTTATGCGCCGCCTCATCTGATCGGCGCGCAACAGGCTGCACGCCTTCCGAAGAGACGAAGATCCCCAAAGCCCCGTTGTGCCCGCATGCAAGTTCCGCCGCTCTTTCGGCGAATTCAAAGGGACCGTGTCGTGTCATGGTTAATCGGCATGGCCGACAAGCGTGATCGCCGTCGCTGGCTGCCCGCATCTCGGCGAAGGCCGCGCCTCGCGGCGATCTCTTGCAAGTCACGGTGGTCGACGTCAATACAGCTGCGCTTGCTCGACTACACGGTCGTGTGAGGTCGTGGGCACGCTTGTTGCAACACTCTGAGCCGGAGTCGTAGTTGTAGATGGCGTCACCGTGGCCCACTTTCGCGTTAACAAGACATGTCATCGTCTCGACGCTGGGCAGCCACGCGACTCCACGCAACTAAGTATTTTGCCGTAAAGGCTGGTAATGATGTCCCAACTCGCGCACCGTCTCAGCACGTCGGACACCTTCGATCGAGAACCCGAAAGCTATGCGCGGCTGAAGGCCCTCGCTGCCAGGCAATTGATCACCGAACGGGTCGAGGACATCGCATCAGTGACCGACTTTGGCGGGTTCATGTCCATCCTGTCCCGGAATGCGGCACGTATTGCACTTATTGCCGCAGCTTTTCTGGGACTGGCGCTCACCTATCTTGCCACCGCCAAGCCGATCTATTCAGCCACGACATCGATCTTCATCGACCCGCGCTCACGCAAGTTACTGCCCGACGAGTTGGTACAGTCGAACCTTGGCTCGGATCTGGTGCTCGTCGAAAGCCAGTTGGCGATCATCAGCTCTGATGGGGTTCTGAAGCGCGTCGTCGAGAAACTCAAACTTACCGAAGACCCCGAATTCAATGCGGGGGCACCGCAGGCCGGGGTTATCGCGAAGATCAAGGATTTCATTCGCGGCCCGCGCGAGACCGTATCCGACGAGACCCGTGCACTCCTGGCACTATCAGAAGCCGTGAAGGTCAAACGCGCCCAGAAGACGTATGTCGTCGAGGTTGAAGTCTCGTCCAGCTCGCCGGTCAAGGCCACACGGCTCAGCGAGGCTGTCGTTGCCGCCTACATGGAGGACCAGGCTGCGGCAAAGGCTGCAGAAATCCGCAATGCCAACAAGCTCATTGACGATCGCCTGGACGAGCTGCGCGTGCAGTTGCGCGACGCGGAAACGCGCGTTGACGAGTTCAAGAAGGCCAACAAGATTCTCACCTCCGAAGGTGGACTCGTCACCGAGCAGCAGTTGACGCGATTGTCGGGAGAGCTGATCACGGCCCGCGCCGTTGCGGCTGAGAGCAAAGCGCGGGTGGAGCTTGTCCAGTCCGCGCTGAAGGACGGAGGCAGCCCTGAGTACCTGCCTGACGCGATCCGATCGGGCCTCATTCAGAAACTTCGCGAGCAATTCGCCCAGGTGGCGCGACGGGAGGCCGCTCTTTCCTCCCAGCTACAAGCCCGCCATCCGGTGCTGATCGAGGTCCGCTCGCAGCAGCAGGAGATCAAGAGCCAGATCAATGACGAGCTGAAGCGTATCGCCAGCAGCGCCAAGAGCGACTTGCAGTTTGCCAACATCCGTGTCGATGAGCTGACGCGGTCTCTTGAGGCCGCCAAGGCCGACGTCTCGCGCACGAACACCGCCCAGATCCGATTGCGTGAACTGGAGCAGGACGTGACGACAAGCCGCGACCTGCTCAACACCTTCCTGGCACGCGCCAAGCAGACGCAGGAGCAGCAGGCCCTGACGCTCGCAGAGGCCCGAGTCATTTCGCCGGCGAGCGTGCCGACGCGTCCGAGCAAACCGATCACATGGCTCATCCTGTTGCTCGGCACGATGGGCGGACTGGGACTAGGCATCGCCTATGCGCTGGTTCGCGACCTGCGCCAGGCAGGAGCCAACCCTGTCACGACCAGAGATGCCAAATTGACAGAGCGCCATACCATCCCGGTCGCCGCCGCCCGCATGGCCGCAACACAATCAGAGTCACACAACCCCCACGAGACACTCGGCAGCCTTCCCGATCTCGGCACCGGCGGCGGCATCGGGCGGTTGCTGAAGCCGCGTGGCTGGACCGATCACATCGGACTGGGCGATCTCGTGGCCGCACTCGACGAGCCCGATGGAACTCCGAACCAGCGGGCTTTCCGCCAAGCGGTCCTGCGCCTTCTATCGCGGCTGCGCTCTGATCACCGGAATGGAACGGCTGACATCATAGTAATGGCATCGGGCGTCGCTGGAGCTGGCGTGTCGACGGCGGCAGTGGCCGTGGCCTACGCGGCTAGACTTTCGGGCGAGCGCGTGCTGCTCATCGATGCCAACTCCAACGACATGGATCTTTCCGAAGCATTGGCCGCTGATTTCGAACATCGCGGCCTCATCGTCCTCGACAACGTCGAGCACCTGCGCTCGATCACACGTCATGATGCGCCTACCGACCTGTCGTTCCTGCCGATCGCGCTCGCTGACCTCAGAGTGCTGCGCACCCACCAGCGCAAGCGGCTTGCAGCCGGCGTCGCCTCGCTCGCCCAGTCCTACGACCTCGTCGTCATCGATGCTGGCGCGGTTCTGGACGATGAAAGCGCAACGGCACTCATGCCAGTCGCCGACCAAATCGTTCTGGTATCGCGCCAAGGCGGACCTTCCGCGCAAGCCGACCGCGAACTGCAGCGCATGATCGCGCCCTACCGCGAGAGCGTCGTCGGTACGCTCGTGAACATGCACAGCTGAACAATCGGATCGGCCCTCATGATTCAGCAACGGCCACAGCATCGATGATCACCATCCAAGGCCGTGATCGCGCGCCACACGACGCCGAGTGAGGACATGACGAAGATGGACACCGTTCGGCGCCCAGCGGTACCCGACACGGCAATGTTCGGCCTCCTCCTCGGCCTGCTCACCCTTGTGCTGATGACGATCTCGCCCCTGACTCTTGTGCACCTGGGCTTCAGCTACGACGAGCCCGGTGGTAACCCGCTTGAGAAGATCCACCCGGCGACACTTTTCGCCGTAGCCATCGTGCTATTGGCCGCGATCAGCGCCGGCAACCCGCTTCGCTGGGTCATCGAGCAGATTGGAACAAGCCCTGTTCTGGTGCTCTACCTCGGCTCGATTGCACTGCTCATCATCCATTCGATCCGCGTCGTCAGCCTGCCCTTCACCCAGTTCTTCGATACCTTCATCCTGCCCGCTGTGGTCCTCCTGCTGTTCAAGGACATGGGAAACACACGAGCCCGCCGTATAGCGTTGCTCATCCATGGCCTCATGCTCGTCAACGCGCTGATCGGCATCGGCGAGTTCGCAACCGGGCTGCGGCTGACCCCAATCGTTGCGTCGGGCGTTGTGATCGACGACGACTGGCGTTCGACGGCCCTGCTCGGCCATCCCCTGGCAAATGCCAGCCTGACCGGGAGCTATCTGCTTCTTCTGGTGCTCGGAGGCGGGCGAGACCTGCCCTGGTCGGTGCGTGCCGGCCTGTTCGTGGCCAATGCCGCGGGCATGATCGTGTTTGGCGGGCGCGCAGCCTCGGTGCTGCTGGTCGCACTGCTCGCCGCGCTGCTCCTGTTGCGGTTCGTCGCAGTCCTGCGCGGCGCACCCTTCGAGAAGGCTTCCGTGCTTCGAGCGCTCGTTCTTGTGCCGTTGGCGGCCTTGGTGATCGTGGTTCTGGCCGAAGTCGGATTCTTTGACCAGTTCATCAACCGCTTCGTCGACGACAAAGGCAGTGCCGACACGCGCACAGAGATGTTCGAACTCTTCCGCTTCATGTCGTGGCACGACCTGCTGCTGGCACCTGACGCTCAGCTCATGGAAACGCTGAGGTTCCGTTTCGGTCTCGATTTCGGCATCGAAAGCTTCTGGATCAGCTTCATTCAGGCCTATGGCCTGCTCGTCTCGCTCATCTTTTTCGCAGCGCTTATCGCATTCAGCTATGACCTGTCGCGACGGGTCAGACCTGGCGCCGTCTGGGCGTTCGCGTTCTTCTATCTCGTCGCATCGACGTCCGTGAGCCTGTCAGCCAAGAGCCCGTTGTTCGCCATCTTCGTCCTGATGGTCCTCGTATTG
The DNA here is from genome assembly GCA_020638035.1 of Hyphomicrobiaceae bacterium. Classification (GTDB taxonomy): domain Bacteria; phylum Pseudomonadota; class Alphaproteobacteria; order Rhizobiales; family Hyphomicrobiaceae; genus JAEUMD01. The sequence continues at coordinate 7,559 of JACKJI010000012.1, read as the reverse complement.
CTGCACAAGCCCATCCCAGCTTGGCGCACACCGCATCGGCTCAGCCCTGATCGGACCCCCTCCCATCAGCCCCCACCTGCGCCCATGCGCCCGATACCCAGTCGAGCCGGACCGATCAGATCCGCTGCTTGATGCAGATCGCCTCTCATTATCGGGGCAAACCAGCGCCGGCCGGACATCAGTTCTCTCCATCTGAGAAATTCAGAATGTTGGAAAATCAGTGTAGCGCGCCGACGTGGCCACCAATCACACACGGCATGGCAGTTGCTACAGACGGTCCAGGCTTGCGCCGATAGGCTCAGTCCGACAAGAACCCCTCGCTTTCCAAACGGTATGCGAGCTAAAAGACCGCAGGAACCAGCGTAATGTCCGTAAGCCCGCGTCCGACAATGCAACAAGAAGCCCCTTTTGAAACACCAGCACCGAGCCAGGTTGCATCTCCACATGCGGGCTCGCTTGCGCTGGTCGACGGATGGCCGATTCATCTTGCGACACTGTCTGACGCCGTGGCCGCAATCGCCGATACCGCCGAGCGCCGCGAAAGCGCTGCCGTTTTCACGCTCAATCTTGATCATCTGGTGAAGCTTAGGACCAGCGAGCCCTTCCGCCGGGCCTACGCCAGGGCGCGCTACGTCACCGCAGACGGCGCCCCCATCGTGCGACTGGCACGTGCGCAGCATTCCCGCATCGAGCGTACAACGGGTGCCGACCTCGTACTGCCACTCGCCGAGGAAGCCGCACGCCGCAATCTGCCGATCTATCTGTTCGGGACCAACGCGAACGTTCTGGCCAAGGCAGGACGCCGGCTGGCGATGAACACCGGCGATCGACTGTCAATCGCTGGTACCGAGGCTCCGCCAATGGGATTTGATCCGGAAGGTGCAGCAGCCGACGCGGCTATCGACCGCATTGCCGCCTCTGGTGCGCGGATCTGTCTTGTTGCACTTGGCGCTCCTAAGCAGGAGCTATTCGCAGCGCGCGCGGTTGCGCGCGGTGTGCCGGTTGTCTTTCTGGGCATTGGCGCTGCGCTCGACTTTCTTGCCGGCTCCCAAGTCCGCGCTCCGCAGTTCGTCCAGCGGATGGGCTGCGAATGGGCGTGGCGCCTCGCCTCCAGTCCTCGGCGACTGACCCTGCGTTATGCCCAGTGCGCCCTCCTGCTGGCAGATCTTGCCATCCGGGATCCGCTGCGTCGCAAGACGCAAAGCGCAGGTGCTTAACGGATCCACGATCGACACGGCCGAACGACATAGGCCATCTGTGATTTGCCTTCTAGGCGGCGCCGCACAAGAACACGACAAGTAAGAATAAGAACAATACACACGAGAAAAAGAAGACTGCGCCACGAGCGCTTCGCGATGAGGTGAGCCGTTAATGTCGACCGCTAAGGTACTCTGCTACACTCACGGCCTCGTCGACGGCGGTGCCGAGCGGTTGTGGGCATGTCTTGCAAGCGCGCTCAAACAGCGCGGATACGACGTCGTCTTCGTCCAGGACTTCGAAGCGGAGGACAACCGCTCCAACCTCGATCCATCGATCCCACTCATCACACTTGGTCGTGGGCATTTCCGTGCCGCTTGGCGGCTTGCTGAAGTGCTGCGCCAGGAGCGCCCCGACGTCGCGCTCTCCGCAGTCGGCGGCTGCAATACCAAGCTGCTCGCGGCAATCGCCCTATCGCGCAGTCCGACCAAGGCCATCATCTCCTACCACGGCTACAATGAGTGGAAGACCGGCTGGCTCAGTTGGTTCACGTACCTCACGCTGCCACTGCTTTCGCGACTGGCCTGCCGCACCATCGCCGTATCGGAGGGTCTGCGCAACGAACTCGTTCAACGCTGGCGGGCTGACCCCGATCGCACTGTCACCATCCATAACCCGGTGTTCTTTCCCAACGGCATCAAGGTGCCCTCCCCGCAGGAACTGGCCGCGCGCGACCCCATCATCCTGGCCGTCGGGCGCATGGTGCCGGAGAAGGATTTCCGCACCCTGGTGCGCGCCTTCAAGCGGGTGCGGACACCCGGTGCGCGCCTCGTCATTCTTGGCAAGGGTCCGCAACAGGGCATGATTGCGCGGGAGGTGAAACGCCTCGGCCTGGAAGATCGGATATCGATGCCTGGCTACAACCGCGAGCCCTGGAGCGCCTATGCCACGGCGAAGATGTTCGCTTTGTCGTCCGTCTCCGAACCCTTCGGCAACGTCGTCGTCGAGGCCATGGCATTCGGCCTCCCGGTCGTAGCGACCGCCTGTTCGGGCCCCTTGGAGATCTTGAAGCACGGACGCTTCGGCAGGATCGTATCGCTGGCCGACGAAGTGCAGCTGGCGCAGGCGATCGACGACACACTGGCCGAGCCCGGCGATCCGGAGGAGCGGCGCAAGCGCGCCGACGCATTCTCGTTCGCCGTTCGTGTGCCCGCCTATACCTCACTCATCGATGAGGTTCTCGGCGAATGCGACAGGAGGGTGATGAGGTCAATCGACACGGTGGCACCAAGCGGAGGAATGAGCCCGTGACCTCAAGGGAGTCCGTACAGCGCCAGCGGGTCTACCTCGACCTTACTCACGTCGGGCGACATGTGACGGGTATCGAGCGGATCGCCATCGAGCTGTTCGAGAAGGTCGAGTTCAAGAACGCGGCTGTCGTCCCGGTGCGAGCCAACGGATTGTTGTCACTGATCCTCAAGCAGCAGCTGCTGCTGCCGCTTCTGGCACTCCTGCATCCCCGCGCGATTTTCGTATTTCCAGGCTTTCCGCCCTCGCCGCTGATGCAGCTTTTCCGCGAACGCGTTGTGCTCTACGTGCATGACCTGTTCCTCATCACGCGCCGTCAGGATCTCGGCCGCAAGGCGCGGCTTTACATGGCCTGGCCATTCCGCAGGGCCGTGACAGGGCTCAAGCGCTTTCTCGTCAACTCGGAAAAGACGCGCGCCGAACTGGAACCGTTCGTTGCACCCGATGCGACGATCCAGCTTTATCGCCCGCCTGTCGGCAACGTTTTCGGGCTGACCCAGGGCTCGCGCAGGCAGCGGTCCGATCAACCCCGCCCTCTCAGAATTGTCGCGGTCGGCACGGTAGAACCGCGCAAGAACTTCTCCTATGCGGCCGCCATCCGCGATGCGCTCGCACGGGAGGGCTTCGCCGATGCTGAGCTCGATATCGTCGGGCGAAGCGGATGGGGCGGTGAGGCAGAGAAACTCGCAGGGCACGCCGGCATCCGGCTGCGCGGATATCTGCCGATCGAGACCGCGAGCGCACTGATTGAGGAAGCCGACATCTACCTGTGCACCTCCCACGATGAGGGCCTCGGGTTGCCGTTGCTCGAAGTGCAGTATGCGGGCTTGGTGGTCGTTGCTCCCGATCAGGCGGTTTTCCGAGAGGTGTTGGGCAGCAGCGGCATCTTCATCCCTCCGGATGATGCGGGCGCCGCAGCAGCCATCATCGCCGCAGCGCTAAGATCGCCCGGCTGGCGCCACAGCTCGGTCGATCGCGCGCTTGCCAATCTCGAACGATGGAATGGCGCCGCAGCACTCGATGCAGCACGTGCGCGCGCAATGTTCAGCCAAGGCGCGGCAAACGACAGTGCCGATGCACGCCTGTCCGCCAGGCGCCTCTGACGCCCGAGGGATTCGCACGGTGTGTAGCGACCAACCGCACAACGAGCCACCGCGGCCAAGCCGACGGAAGGTTCTGACAACGGCTATGGGTGCTATTGCTACGCTCTGCTCGACCTCCGCCCCCCTTACATCACCACTTAACGCGAGAACGAAATCGGCACCGGACAAAGCCCCGTCTGAGCAGCCATCGCTCGCCGCTCTGGCGAATGCAAAGGGCCTGATACTCGGAGCAGCTTTTGCAGTCCACGAACTCGACAAGCCCTATGGCCCCGCTTACGCGCATGCCTATACGCGCGAGGTGAACGCGCTCACCAGCGAGCTGTCGTTCAAGATGTCGACGCTGCGACCCGATGCCGGTACGCTCAATTTCGCGCCTGCCGACCGCCTTGTCGCATTCGCCGCCCAGTCGGGCCTGAAACTGCGCGGGCACACGCTCATCTGGAACGACGACCTGCCGACGTGGATCCATCGGCTCTCCCGCAGCGAGGTCGCGCATCTGTTCGACGCGCACCTCTTGTCGATGATGGAACGTTATCGCGGCCGGGTGTGGGCGTGGGACGTTGTGAACGAGCCAATCGCCCCGTGGGACCGCCTGCCCGGCAACCTGCGCAAAGGTCCATTCTTGTACGCGTTGGGCGAGGACTATATCGCTCGCGCATTCCGAGCCGCGCGCCATCACGATAGCAACGGCCTGTTGGTGCTCAACGAAGCGCAGACCGAAACCGCCGATGCGAACGGAGAGGTATTCCGCGCCAGTCTGCTCACCCTGCTGAAGCGACTGAAAGCAGAAGCAACACCGATCGATGCTATCGGCCTGCAATCGCATCTGCGCTCTGACAAGACCTACGACATGCCTCGCTTCATCGGCTTTCTCGACGAGATAGCGGCACTGGGCTACGCGATCCACATCACCGAATGCGACGTCAACGACCGTGCGTTTTCAGGAACGGCGGCTGAGCGCGACAGGGCTGTGGCGGGCCTCTACCGAACCTTCCTGAAGCCGGTTCTCTCCCACCCGGCGGTCAAGGCGCTGTCGTTCTGGCAACTCGCCGACCATACAAGTTGGCTGAGCTACGCGGCAGCCCAACAGAAGGGACGCGAACGGCGGCCTCGCCCCCTGCTTCTCGATTCGGATTTCAACCGCAAGCCGGCCTGGCATGCGGTCGCCGAAATTCTCACAGATATGCCGCTACGCTGACCTTGCGGCGATGTGCAGTGCCGAACCGCGCCCGTTGCAGCTCGCGGTGGTTCTCGTAACACTTGGCGAGCTGCACCTCTGGGCGGAAGTCGGCGATCTCGTCAGCAACGCCTTGCGGCGTGATGAGGCCGTCGCGCTGGCCAGCGCGAATCTCGACGAAGGCATCGGCGAGACGCTCGGCCATGTCCTCGGTGTCATCAGAGCGACTGACAAGAAAGCCGCTGACGCCGTTCTTGATGACACTTTCGAGTTGCGGCAGATGAATGGCACCGACCGGGCGGCCCGAGCCCAGCGATTCCAGCACCGAGAAGGGCATGCCCTCGAACTCCGAGGTGAGGATCCCGGCATTCACATTGGCCAGGACGTCAGCCACCCCGTCCGCCGTCTTGAAGCCATGCAGAACCGCCTTGTCCTCGATCAGCTTGAACTCGGGGAAACGATGCGGGTCGCTTGTACCCATGTAGTGGAACTCGACGCCGGGGCCCAGCTTGTCGGACAGCCGCGCTACCGTCTTGAACATCAGCGACGGCACCTTGAAGAGGTCGAGGCGACCGGCGAAGGCGACACGGAAGCCATCGTCGGCCGGCAGCGGACGGGGATGGAACGTGCGCTTATCCACCCATGTCGAGAGCGTGTGGATCTTGTGCGCCTGGCTCGGATAGGTCTTGCGGATGCGTTCCGTGATGATCGGATTGACGCACAGGAAGCGGTCACACGCCTTCACCGCCACCCATTCGTTGACGTTATGCAGATAGCGATAGCTCTTCAGAAGCGAATCCATCTGCAGCTTCGGCGCCCCTTCGCCGTGCAGCATCTGTACGAAGGGAATGGCGAGCGCGCGGACGACGGAGGCGAATTCCACGCGCTGCAGATCGACGCTCGTCGGGCGCTCCCTCAGAACGGAGCGCACCGTACCGATGTGGCGCAGCAATCCCTGCATGAACTGGAAATTGATCGACTGGCGGATGGACGTCGCTGCTTCCCGCGCCTGCTCGTCCGAATAACGCAGCACCGGCAGGAAGTCGAACTCGCGACCGCGAAAGGTCTGCCGCGTTACCCGACCCAGCTCGAGATCACCGAGGGAATCGACGCCGACCATCAAGAACGTGAAGTCGTCGGGCAGGAACGCGATCATGTCGCGGATAAAGGTTTCCAGTCCGCCGACCTTGGCGCCGCGTGGGTCGAAGGAATGAATGACGCATAGACGGTGCTGCATTGGTCTCCTGCCGATCAATCCTCGCGTCCCTGGCTCCCACACGCCAGAGTACTCAGCTTCAAATTCGCCGCATATCGCGACACACCGCGTTACGGCAACATCCCACCGGATGTCTCTCAACGTCCGTGCCAGATCGCAGGGAGCGGACAGCGGCCGAGCGCATCCCTGCACCACACGGTTAACGCAACAGCCGACATCCTGCTGGGTTCCACCGTCGGCGCGCGCCATAGCCGGTGTGACCTCGCTCATCAGGCCTCAGTCTCGGCGGCGCGGCGTGGGCGCAACTTCGACAACGCAGCGCGCGACGCCTGCGGATAAAGCAGCACCATGGCGGCGAAATAGACGACGCCCCCTACGAGCACGGCCACACCGATCGAGATGACCGACGGCGAGATGTTCAGCCGCGTCACGGCGAGCGCCATCACACCCGTGGCGACGATGACCTTGAGGGCGTCCAGGAACGGGATCGTGAACCGGTACCAGTGCCACCCGCAAGCGAGCGTCACCAACAGGCTGATCGCAGCAGCGACCGCAACACCTGCCACCGAACCCGGAAGGCCCGCGACCGACAATCCCCATGCTCCGCCGGCCAGCGACAGGACCGCGTCGAGGACATCATTGTAGAGTGGCACCATCGGCCTCTCACGCAACAGGAAGACCTGCTCGCCGAAGTGAATACGAAAAGAGCGAAGCGCGCCGGCGAGAATACCCATCGGCAGCACAACGACGGTCATCTCGCGGAACGGCTCGGCCACTGCAAGCGTGACAAACGGCCCCGAGACGAGCCACAGACCGACACATGCGGGAAGCAGGGCAGCAAGCAGCAAGACACCGTTGAGTTCGAGCTGGCGTTGGCCATCGGACATATCGCCTTCGCGGGCTCGCTTGACAGCGAGTGGAAACGCCGCCGCCGTCACCAGCATCGAAGCGAAGTTGGCCGCGCGCAAGCCGAGTGCCCAGCCCACAGTCACAAGCCCCACCGCCACCGCACCCTGGAAGTGCTCGACGATGAAGCGCAAACCATTGTTGGCCAGCCAGATGAAGACGCCTCCCGCCAACAGCGGCAATCCATACTTCAACGCCTGGCGCACGATCTCGCGGCTCACGCGCAAGGGATGCCAGCCGATCTGGAGACGCAGCGCGGCAATCACCAATGATATGGCCTGCGCAACCGTATAACCCCACAACACGGCGGCAGCGGAAGGCCCGAACGAAGCAACCAGCACGAGACCAAGACCGAGGCCCGCGACCGGCCAGACCATCTGCAGCACGGAATAGGTCAGCGTATCGTGCTCGGTGCGCGCGCGATCGCCAAGTTGTATGACCGCCGCACGCGTGGTGATGTAGGCGATGCCCGCCACCATCAGCGACCACGACCAATGCGTTTCGATCGTCGCTGAAAGTCCGAGCACCAGAACGATCGAAGCAAGGCCCGAGGCCAGGATCACTGCCGTCTCGCTGTCGAGAAAGCGATTGCGCGCCTCGGTGGGGCCAGCGACATCATGGTAACGCATCGTATAGAGCGTGAACCAGAACA
>JACKJI010000011.1 GCA_020638035.1 Hyphomicrobiaceae bacterium | reverse complement strand
GGATCACGAGGCCGGCGACGACATGCAGGGCGTGGAATCCAGTCGTCAGGTAGTAGAGCGTGAAGAAGGCATTGGTGCCTGGAGTGAGTCCGGCGGCGAGTTTTGTTTTGTACTCGACCGCCTTGACCACGAGGAAGACGACACCGAGCACGCCGGCCCCGGCCAGCCAGCGCCGTGCTGCTTGCCTGTGGTTTGCAGCCATGGCGTTGACGGCGAGAGCCGCGAGAAGGCCGCTCGTCAGCAGGACCATCGTGTTGATCGCGCCGGCGAAGCGGTCGAGGTGATCCTGCGCGCTGCGGAACAACTCGGGATTTGAGTTTCGCACGCTGGCGAAAGCGATGAAGGCACCGCCGAAGACCAGGATCTCCGAGACGATCAAGATCCACATCATCGGATGGCCGGGCAGGCTCGACAGGACGCCCCAGCTACCTTCGAGCGTATCCGCGCGTGCGTGCGCGTGCTCTTGCGCATCGGCGGCGCGCGCATTCACCTGCGCTGGGCGAATTTCGTTTTCCTCCATGCTGCCGTCACCCGATCAAGTGTCGATAGAGGACGGGCAAGGCTGCCGTCAGCCGTGCAGGGTGGCTGACGATGGAAAACGCGTTGGCGCCGAAGATGCGCGGAAAGTAGGTCTGCGCTTTCTGATCGATGGTGATGCCGAAGACGGCATTGCCGGCACGGCGGGCCTCACTGATGGCCATCCGGCTGTCCTCGATCCCATAACGGCCATCGTAGTGGTCGAGGTCATTGGGCTTGCCGTCCGTCAGCACCAAGAGCAGGCGCCGCCGCATCGGGCGTTTCGATAATTGCGCGGAGACGTGCCGGACAGCGGCGCCAAGACGCGTGTAGAAGCCGGGGCGCAAGGCACCGATACGCTGCCGGACGCTGTCGGTGACGGGCTCGGTGAAGTCCTTGACGCGGGCTATGAACACGCGGTCGCGCCGCAGCGAGGAGAAGGCATAGATGGCCGCCTCGTCGCCGCATGCGGAGATGCCCTCGGCAAGCGCCGTCAGGGCCTCCTTCTCGATGTCGATGACCGGTCGGTTCTGAACATATCCTTCAGTCGAGCGCGACGTGTCGATGAGAACGGCAACCGAGAGGTCCCGCGAGATCGCGCGCGTCTGGCGATAGACGCGGTCCGAACCCTCGCCGCAGGCGCGGATATCGACGCGGGTGCGGATCAAGGCGTCCATGTCGAGTTCGTGGCCGTCGAGCTGACGCGGCACCACCTCGCGACGCGGGCGCAACGCCTCGAACTGGCGGCGCACGGTGCGGATCCGGCGCGCGGTCTTGGGGCCGGGCGTCCATTGCGTGCCCGGGCTTGTCTCTTCGGCGATACGCTCCAGTACGCGCACATGATCGGGTTGCAAACGGGCGCGCCGGTGATCCCACTCCGGATAGGTGTGCTCACCCGAGACGCGTTCGGCATCGACATCGGAGGGAGCGAGATCGAGGTCGATCTTCAAAAGCGTCGCCGCCTTCTTGTGGTGCTGGGTCACGCCGATCTCGTCGTGGTCGTCAGCGGCCTTGCGCGCATTGTCCTCCTCGTCGTCCTCGACGTCGCGGTGGAGGTTCATGAACTCGGTCCAGGTGAGGATCTTCTCGAAGCGATGGACGATAAATGGGTCTTTGCGCTTGATCTGGTCGTTCTTGCGGCGCTTGGCCTTTCTCACGCGCCCGTCGCCGCCGGCATGCTTGCTCTTGCCCTGGCTGCCATCTTCTGTCCGCTCGACGGCCTCGCCCGGAGCGGCAATTGCGATATCAGGCCAAAGTGGCACTGGCAGGAACGGCTGATGTACCTTGATGGGAAGGGCGAGGATTTTCTCGATGAGAGCGGGTGCAACCGCGGCGGTCGCGGGTGCGGCGAGGCTCCCTCTGATGAGCTGCTCGATCGCCTCCTCTGCCACGGGCAGCCGGCGTACGGGTCGTACGGCCAGATGGGCGGCGGCAAGTCGGTCGTGGATGGCGGCGAGTCCGGGGAAGCGCTCCCGGACGAGACGCGAGATGGCGAGCGCACGGGCGATCCACTGGAGATCACGCGCGACAGCAACAGGGTGGCGCTTGATGCCGTTCGCCTCTTCCGCTGCCCCGACTTCAGGTGACAGCGCGATGAATGCCGCCGCCCAATGGTAGAGCGCCTTGTTGTAAGGGCGCGTGGGCAACAGATCGAACGTTGCTGGCAGCTGCAGACGCTGACCGTCGTAAAGGGCAGTTGGCAGGCGCTCGGTGCGTCGGCCGAGGCGTTGGCGCAGCGTCAGCCGATGATGCGAGACGCGGTCGATGGCCGGGACGATCTCCGCGCTCTGATCGCCGCCCAGTGCATGGAAATAGATGCGAAGAGCCGGCTCGATCTCCTCGAATGTGACGGCCGCTTCTGGAAAACGCACAATGCCCGTGCGATCGCCGACAAGCGAATGCCACAGATTGCCGATCGTCTCTTCAGGCTCGAGCAGATGCAGAAGGCTCATGTCGCCGTGCTCCTCGTGCAGGCAGCTTATGCCGAGCGGACCGTTGCTCTGCCCTGTCAGCCGAGAACCGCGGCGACGACCTCCATGAGGCCGTCCTTTACGTCACCATCATCGGACAATGGCTCGATCATCGCCGCGCGGATCGCCTCGTCGTGGCGCATGCCGGCAGCAATCAATGAGGCGCAATAGACGAGCAGGCGCGTTGAGACGCCTTCCTCGAGATCCTGCCCCTTCAAGGCGCGCAGACGGTTGGCGAGCATCACCAATGGCCGAACTCGTTCCGGCGCAAGCCCGCTCTCGGCGGCGACGATCTCGACCTCCGCATCGGGATTGGGGAAATCGAATTCCAGGGCGATGAAGCGCTGGCGAGTCGACGGCTTCAGCGCCTTCAGGATGTTTTGATAGCCGGGGTTGTAGGAGACCACCAGCATGAAGGTCTCGGGCGCGGCGAGCTGTTCACCAGTGCGTTCGAGCGGCAGGACGCGGCGGTCGTCCGTCAGCGGGTGGAGCACAACGGTAACGTCCTTGCGCGCCTCGACCACCTCGTCGAGGTAGCAAATGCCGCCAGCGCGTACGGCGCGAGTCAGCGGACCGTCGAACCACTCCGTCTCGCCGCCCTTGAGCAGATAGCGGCCCGTGAGATCGGCAGCGGTGAGATCGTCATGACAGGAGACCGTCCACATCGGCAGTCCGAGACGCGCGGCCATATGCGCGACGAAACGGGTCTTGCCGCAACCGGTTGGCCCCTTGAGCAGGACTGGCAGGCGAAGCTTGTGCGCCATATCGAACAGCGAACACTCGTTGCCGGTCTCGCGATAGTAAGGCAAGGCGTTGGCGGCTTCGACGTTGGTCGTGGCGTTCATGCTCTTTGTTCCCTGCGGCAGTTGTCCGGCGGCGGGTATGTTTCCGCCTGCCGTCGGTGTAAGGGCGATGCTCCGGCACCCTTGGCGCAGGGTGCCGGAGCCGCAGGCATCGTCCGGCTATTCAGCCGGTGCGACGCCCGACTTTGCGATCATCTCGCCCGAACGCGGCACGAGCACCGCGTAGAGGTAGATGAATGCGCCGATCACGACGATGACGCCGGACAGCAGACGCATCTGGTAGAACAGAGCGAGCTGATCCTGCACGTCCATGAAGCCCTCGCCCTTGACGCGCTGCAGATGAGTCTGCACGACGCCCGCGAACGTCAGGGTGAACGTCATGAATGCCATACCCGCTGACATGACCCAGAAGCTGATCATGTTGAGCACCTGGTTGTAGGGCTCCCGCCCCCTCAGGTGCGGCATGGCATACGTGATGATGGCGAGATTGAGTGACACGTAGGCGCCGAAGAAGGCGAGGTGGCCGTGCGCTGGCGTCACCTGCGTCCCGTGCGTGTAGTAGTTGACGAAGTGGAGCGTGTGCAGGAAGCCCCATACGCCGGCGCCGAAGAAGGCGAGAACCGCGCAACCCAGACTCCACAGCAGCGCCGCGTTGTTTGGGTGCTCGCGCTTGCGCTTCCAGACCATGGCAAAGGTGAACAGCACCATGGCGAAGAAGGGCAGGATCTCAAGGCTCGAGAAGATCGATCCGATCCACTGCCAGTAGCCCGGCGTGCCGATCCAGTAGTAGTGGTGGCCGGTGCCGAGCAGGCCCGTGAAGAGCGACAAGGCGACGATAGCATAAAGCCACTTCTCAACGACCTCACGGTCGACGCCGGTCATCTTCAGCATCAGGTAGGCGAGGATGGATGCCATCACCAGTTCCCACACGCCTTCAACCCAAATGTGCACGACATACCACCAGAACATCTTGTCGAGCACGAGGTTCTTGGGGTTGTAGAGCGAGAATAGGAAGAAGATCGCGATGCCCCACAGTCCCAAGAGCAGCACGTTGGTGATGGCCGTCTTGCGTCCTTTGAGGACAGTCATGGTGATGTTGTAGAGGAATATCAGCGCGGCGACGACGATGCCGAGTTTGACCCAGTAGGGCTGCTCGAGAAACTCGCGACCATCCTTGCCGAGGAAGGGGTTGCCGTTGAACAGATCGAACAGGTACGTGACGACGACACCAAGCGTGCCGAGCACGAAGATCGCGAGCTGCAGATAGGCGAGCGCCGGGCTTTCGATTTCACGCTCCGCCTCCTCGGGGACGAGGTAGTAGGCGGCACCGAAGAAGCCGAGCAGCAGCCACACCACCAGCGAGTTTGTGTGCAGCATGCGGATGATGTTGAACGGAACGAGTTCCGACAGGGTGTTGGGGAACACGTACACATAGCCGGCGATGAGTCCGCCGGTGACCTGGATTGCAAACAACGCCATGGCAACGGCGAAGTAGGCAAACGCTATCTTTTGCGTCTGATATTTCATGGTCTCACCTCCTCAACCGGCATCATTGGGCGGCCAGTTCTGGGTATTGATGCGGCTCGTCCACTCGAAGAAGCTGACGAGATCGTCAAGCTCCTGGTCCGTGAGCTTGAAGTTCGGCATCTGACGACGGCCCGGTGTTCCGGACGGCTGGCTCTTGATGAAAGCCTTGATGGTCTCCCGCGCGCCCTGCGGATCCTTGACACCGCCGTAGCGCTTCCAGACGTTTCCAAGCTCAGGCGCATAGTAGGCACCTTCGCCCAGCAGCGTGTGGCAGTTGATGCAGGCGTGTTTTTCCCAGATGTGCTTGCCGTTGACGACCGAGGCGGTCATGCCCTTGGCATCGGTGGAGGTGGTCAGTACGTAATTGCAGCTTTGAACGGTGAGGCCGACGAAGATCACGAGGAAGAACGCACTTCCTCCGTAAAAGATGTTCCGCGCGGCCGACTTCGTGAGTGCGTCCCACATGGCGTCCTCTTGGGGTTGGGTTCCCGTGCCCAGGATGCGATCCGAGCCCCCGACCGCCGATGCAACTCACCGACGGCGGCCGACGCCCACGCAATCCTGGCCGGCATTTGCGCATCTCGTCGCCACCTGAGCCTTGACTTTTGTTAGGCGGGCCGTGTTGCCGCGGTGTGCCGCGGAGCGGTCAGGATCGGCAGGAACACGAATGCGAATGCCGCGAAGGCGGTGATCCACAACAGGCCGGCAACAAGCATGATTGCGTTGTACCAGGCGGGGACGAGGGCGGATCCGAACGTGCGCGCCGCTGCGGCCAGTGAGACGAGAACATAGGCCAGAACAATGGGTGGGGGCGCCGCCAATGGCCGGCCGGTGTGGCCGAGGCTCGCGCGACTCATCACGGCGAGCGTCATCGTGCCAATGGCACCGCTCGAGAGCGCATGCATCGCGGCGACGTCGCTCATCAACCCGGTTGAGGCGGCAAGACACCAGGTGGCAAGGCCGATGACGATCCACAAATACCCGACATGAAGCACAAGGACAATCGGGGCCGGTAAGGTCTCAAGGCCACGCCATCCTGCCAGTCGCACACCGTTGGCGAGCGCCGCCGCTCCGGCGGCGATGGCGACGACCCAGTTCGCAACGGGTGTAACGGCACAGACCGCAAAGAGCAGCGTGGAGAATAGCGCGGCGCGATCGATGAGGGCGGAGCGGACCGGAGGCGCCACCTCAGGGCGGACGCGCTGCAAATGGTTGAGCGTGAAGGATGGAACGATCCGGCCACCGATGATGACGATGATCAGGACCAGTATCAATACAGCGGCCCGCAATGCGGCAGTCTGGTCGAGCGTCACCAGATCGGCGGCGGTCAGATGATAGGCGACGTTGGCGAGGAACAGCGCCCCGAGGATCGCCAGGAACACCATGTTGCGGGGTTGCGGTCGCACAAAGAGCTGGTGCGTCACATGCAGGGCGAGGACCGGGATGAAGGCCAGGTCAACGATCGCAACAAGTGTCGCCGGCAGCATTGCGCTCATCATCATTGCAAGACGTCCGGCGAGCCAGATCGCAAAGAGGCGGGCAAGAGGAGTTCCGGTGAGCGGCGGTGCGCCGGTCCAGTTCGGGACTGCGGTGAGGAGAAATCCGGCGACGGCTGCCATGCCAAAGCCGAACGTCATCTCGTGCGCGTGCCATACATGCACCGCACCCTTAATACTGATCCAGCGCAGTGAACCGTTGGCGGCATGTATCGCGATCCAGGCAAGCCAGAGTGCCATCGCGAGGGCCGCATGAAGTGATGCGCCGAGGAAGAAGGGCCGGAAACCATAAGAGAAAAAGACATCCCATCTGGACGTCTGTGATGTCGGTGACGGGTTCATTCGTTGATCGTATCTCGCATGTTCAGACGCGTGGGCGCGCGATGTGCGTGCACGTAATGCTCCTTTGCCCAATCAGCGTGTGAGCATACCTCTGATGATGCATGCGTTTCGCGGTGCCCTGCCTTACCGCTGCGATCGTGCAATGCGCGTCGCGTAGTCAGCTTAACAAAAGTCAAGATGGTCAATGGGGCAGTCCCTAGGATCGTCGCGTTATTCAACCGTCGACCCGAAAGGATCACGTACCATGAGGAAGCTATCGCTGGGAGGCTCCGTGATGGGGCTGTCGCTGGCTGTCGCGCTGCTATCGACGAGCGCGATGGCTCAAGAGGCTGCTGCACCCGCAGGTCCTACCTTGACGAAGGAAGCAAAAGAGGCAGCTGCGAAGGTTTACTTCCAGCGGTGTGCGGGATGCCATGGCGTGTTGCGCAAGGGCGCGACCGGAAAGAACCTTGAGCCGAGCTGGAGCAAGAAAGACAAGGACGGCAAGGTGACCGAGGGCGGTACGCTGAAGCTCGGCCAGTCGCGTCTTGAGAAGATCATTGCCTATGGCACTGACGGCGGCATGGTCAACTTCGATGACATCCTGTCCAAGGACGAGATCCGCGACGTCGCAACGTATATCCAGATGACACCTGACGTCCCGCCCGAGTGGGGCATGAAGGACATGACGGCGAGCTGGAAGCTTGTCGTGCCGCCGGACAAGCGGCCGACCAAGCAGATGAACAAGATCAACCTTCAGAATATCTTCTCCGTCACCCTGCGTGACGCGGGCGAGGTTGCGCTTATCGATGGCGATACCAAGCAGATCGTCGAACGCGTCAAGACGGGCTACGCAGTCCACATCTCGCGCCTTTCTGCATCGGGACGCTACGTCTACGTCATCGGTCGTGATGGCCTGCTGAGCCTCATCGACCTGTGGATGGAGAAGCCGCAGGTTGTGGCCGAGATCAAGACCGGTCTCGATGCGCGCTCCGTCGATACGTCGAAGTTCAAGGGCTTCGAGGACAAGTATGCGGTCGCGGGTTCCTACTGGCCACCGCAATACGTGATCATGGAGGGCGATACGCTGAAGCCCCTCAAGATCGTCTCGACCCGTGGCATGACAGTGGATGGCGAATATCATCCCGAACCGCGCGTCGCCTCGATCGTGTCGTCGATCATCAAGCCGGAGTGGGTCATCAACATCAAGGAGACCGGGCAGATCCTGCTCGTCGACTACTCCGACATCAAGAACCTGAAGACCACGACCATCGAGTCGGCGAAGTTCCTGCACGATGGCGGCTGGGACGTCACCAAGCGCTACTTCCTGGTCGCGGCAAACGCCTCCCACAAGGTGGCGGTGGTCGACACCAAGGAAGGCAAGCTGGCCGCCCTCGTCGATACCAAGAAGATCCCGCATCCCGGACGCGGCGCCAACTTCACGCATCCGAAGTATGGCCCGGTTTGGGCAACGGGCCATCTCGGCGACAGCGTGATCACGCTGATCGGCACCGATCCGGAGAAGCATCCTGATCAGGCCTGGAAGGTGGTCGAGGAGCTCAAGCACCACGGCGCCGGCAACCTGTTCGTGAAGACGCATCCCAAGTCCGGCAACCTGTGGGCTGACGCACCGCAGAACCCGGAGAAGGACATCGCGGAATCGGTTGCGGTCTATGATCTCAAGGATCTGACGAAGCCGCCTGAGATCATCAACATCGCTAAGCTGGCGGGTCTGCCCGAGAGCAAGGCGACGAAGAGGGCCGTGCAGCCTGAGTACAGCGAGTCCGGTGACGAGGTCTGGATCTCATTGTGGGCTGGCAAGACCGAGCCGTCTGCGATCGTCGTGCTTGACGACAAGACGCGCAAGCTGAAGGCCGTGGTCAAGGATCCGAAGCTGATCACGCCGACCGGCAAGTTCAACGTGCACAACACGCAGCACGACATCTACTGATGCGACAAGGGCGTCGCCGCGCAACCCGAGTACGGGTGGCGCGGCGGCGCCCAAGTTTTGAGATCACCTGAAGGAAATCCAGTTTCATCGAGCAGGCGTGGTGTGTCGGCCGTGGGTCGATGACGGCTGCGTGTGCAACAGCGGCCAAATCAAGGCAGGACGACAGGTGTCAGCATGAGCAAATCCCCATATCCCATGCCAGGCGGCCGCATTTCGAAGATCTGGAGCGCTCTGCGCACGCCGAGCCTGCGCTACTCGGTGCTGAGCCTGCTCGTAGTCGGTGGCATCGGTGGTGTCGTGTTCTGGGGCGGCTTCAACACGGCGATGGAAGCCACCAACACGATGGGGTTCTGCATTTCGTGTCACGAAATGCGCGACAACGTCTACAAGGAATACAAGACCACCATCCATGCTCAGAACCGGACCGGCGTATCGGCCGCGTGCTCTGATTGCCATGTGCCCAAAACGTGGGTGCACAAGATGGTGCGCAAGATCCAGGCGTCGAATGAGCTGTTCCATCACTTCCTGGGAAGCATCGACACGCCAGAGAAGTTCGACAAGAAGCGGCTGACGCTCGCGACCCACGTCTGGGAGTCGATGAAGGCAACGGACAGCCGCGAATGCCGCAACTGTCACACGATCGAGTCGATGAATCCGGAGTTCCAGCGTCCGCGTGCGCGCAAGCAGCACATGGAGGCGATGAAGAACGGCAATACCTGCATCGACTGCCACAAGGGTATTGCCCACAAGAACGTGCGCAAGCTGCTCGACGACAAGACGCTGGAGGATATCGAGAAGCCGGTCGCAGCCTATATCCGTGAGATTCCTCAGAGCTATACCGAGGGCTTGAAGCGGGCCGAGGCGCGCGAGGCGGAAGCCGCGGCCAAGCGTGAAGAGGAAATCAAGTCGGCCGCCGATGCAATTGCGGCTGAGAAGGTCAAGGTTGCGCTGGCGGAACAGGCCAAGGCGGCTGCTGCCGCGAAGCCCGCAGCGGCGGCAGATGCCGGAGCGGCTGCAGCAGCGGCAAAGGATGGCGGCGCGCCTGCAGCGTCCGCGGCACCTTCACCGGCTGCGGCAGGTGGCGCGACCGGCGGCATCGACTGGACGAGTGTCGAGGCGAAGACCGTATCGCTGTTCTATCCTGGTCAGGCCTCTTACGAGTGGGTTCAGAATGGTCGTGACCACGGTGGTGCGCGCCCCTTCCTCAAGGCCGGGGAGCGGTGCGCGGAGTGCCACGCGAAAGAGGTCAAGGACATGGGAGCCAAGATCGTCTCTGGTTCCAAGGCCGAGGCCACACCGATTCCGGGCAAGCGCGCTTCCGTCGATGTCCGTGTGCAGGCCGCCTACGATTCGGAGAACGTCTACTTCCGCTTCCAGTGGCCTAACGCGCCACATTCTCCAGTGCCGTTCGTTGAGGGCGGCAAGATGGACCCCAAGAACCAGGCCAAGCTCGCCATCATGATCACGGGTGCGGGGGTGGAGCGCGGCGACCAGGCCGGCTGCTGGGTGACGTGTCATCACGACAGCCGGTACATGCCCGATGCGCCAAAGCCCGAGGCTCTGTCGGCGAGCCCCGCCAAGGACACGATCGATCTTTCTCACGGCATCACCAAGTACCTGTCCGAATCGCGGAGCGAAATCGAGATCAAGGGCGAGGATGGAAAGCCGCGTGGCGGTGGCGACAAGGTCGTCGGCAAGGACCAACTCGCCGAGCATGCCGGCAAGGGTGTGTTCATGGACCTGATCCGCTTCCGCTCCGGCGAAGCTGCGGAGAATGGATCGATCCTCGAGCAGCGCGTGATGTCGGGAGGCGCGGAGGTCAAGGCGCAGGGTCAGCTCGATGGCGACACCTGGACCGTCGTCATGAGCCGGCCGCTGAAGTCGGATAAGCCGGGCGATATCAGCCTCGAGCCCGGCAAGCTCTACACGGTTAACTTCGCGCTGCACGATGACTACACAACAGCTCGCTTCCACCACGTCTCTCTGGAGATGCGTTTCGGCCTTGATGCTGCGGATGCGGAGTTGAAGGCGGTGAAGAAGTAGCGAGCAAGTCGGGCGCGGTTAGCGCTGTGGGCAAGGGGGGCGACCTATCGAGGAGGATGGTCCTATGACGGCATGTGCCCAACGGCGCGCGGTCTGGCTGTCGGCCGCAATCGTGGCAGCGCTGGCCGGAACGGCCGCGCCCGCCCTGGCGGTGACACCGGAAGAACGGCTGGAGATCTGCAAGGAAGCCAGCACTCGCTACAAGGAACTCTACGGCAAGGAGATGAGCGAGGAACCCGTCCAGGTCATCGCCATGTACAAGTACACCTTCTGCCCGACCAAGCTGCAGGTGAAGAAAGGCTCAAAGGTTCGCTTTATCAACCTCGATAAGCGGACCACGCACAGCTACTGGTTCCGTGATGCGGGTCGTCCCGAATCGGAGCGCTATTTCGGCGGCGAGGGCTCCGAGATGACCATGGACCTGCCAGAGGGAAGCCATACCTACCTGTGCGGCCCGCATTACGAGCGCGAGGGCATGATCGGCTCGATCGAAGTTGTGCCGTAGTGTTCTGGATGGAACGGTTGGGGCAGGGCCACGGTCGTCAGCCGTTCTTAAATCCATAACATAACCAGAAGCATGGCTGCGTTTCCACGGTGACTCCTGGGAGCCCGACGACAGTGACGGAACGCAAGCGGCCCAGCTGCGTGCTGGCGACGTGACGTAAGTCAAGCAACCCATGCGCGTGCACGATTAGGCTTGAAACCAAGAGCTTATATCGGTTGCGGAGACGGTCGAATGAAACCCACACGCACCTTCACAAGTGACAGGGACCTCCGCGATGGCGTGCGGACGGGGTGTCGCGCTGTGGCCGGACTGGGAGGGATCGTTCAGCTCGTAGGCGCTGGTCCGGGTGATCCTGAGCTTTTGACAATGAAGGCCGTGCGCGCCATCGGTATGGCCAGCGTCATCGTCTACGATCGGCTTGTGTCCGACGAGATCCTGGCCCTCGCGCCGCCGCACGCGCGGCTCATCGATGTGGGCAAGACGCCGGGACACCATCCCGTGCCGCAGGACGAGATCAGTCAGCTCCTGATCTCGCTGGCGCGCGGCGGCGGGCGCATCGTCAGGCTCAAGGGCGGCGATCCTTTCATGTTCGGGCGCGGTGGCGAAGAAGCGATCGCGCTTGCCACGGCCGGCATCGCATTCGAGGTGGTCCCCGGCATCACGTCGGCACAAGGCTGCGCGGCCTCGCTCAAGGTGCCGCTGACCCATCGCGACGTCGCCACCGGCGTGCGCTTTCTCACCGGGCATCGCCGCGACGGTGAAGCCCTCGATTTCGACTGGCCTGGGCTCTCCGATTCTTCGACGACGTTGGTCGTCTACATGGGCCTTGCCAACATCGATGAGATTGCGAGCCAACTGATCGCCCATGGGCGGGATGGTGAAACGCCCGTGCTCGCCGTTGCAAGCGCGACGCGTGCCGATGAAGTGCAACTTTCCAGTACGCTTTCGCGGATTGCCGGCGATGTGCGCAGGGCGCGGATGCAGGCGCCGGTGCTGTTCGTCATCGGCGAGGTCGCCGGCCTTGCCGCGGTAATGCAGCGTGCAATTACGCTCGCGGAAGTTCCCGATCAACACTGCGAAGAGCGCGAGGGCTCACGTGTTGCTGTCGGTTAGGACACGTTCGAGAGTCATCCTTCTGCTGCTGGCCGCGGTTGCGGTCAACGGTGCGACACGGCCGGCGCGAGCCATCGATGCCGCGAGGCAATCGGAACTCACGTCTCTTGTGCGGCAGGACTGCGGATCATGTCACGGCATGACACTGCAGGGCGGGCTCGGCAAACCGCTACTGCCCATGGCGCTCGAACATCTCGATGCCGACAGCATCGCCTCGATCATCCTGGATGGAGTGCCCGGGCAGCCTATGCCGCCGTGGAAGGGGCTCCTCAGCCAAGAAGATGCCGTCTGGATCGCCAAGCGGCTGAAGGAAGGGTTTCCCGAATGAAGCGGCGCGAGGCATTGACAGCCTTGATGGCGACGGCAGCGGCAGGCGCGATGGCCGCGGTGCCACGTGTACCGGCGCGCGCCGGCGATGCGCCATCGGTCAGCGCCGCATGTGATGCGGCAACGGGCGCGCTCGGGGTCGTCATCGAACGTGCGTCTGGCTCCGTGCTGATCGTCGACTGGGCCGCGCGCGCCGTCAAAAGTCGCGTGGAAGGGCTCGGAGATCTGTCGCATGCCTCGGTCGTCTTTTCCCGCGACGCTCGTTTTGCCTATGTGTTCGGTCGCGATGGCGGCCTGAGCAAAGTCGATCTCGTCACCGGTCAGCTTTCTGCGCGCATTATCCAGGCCGGCAACGCGATCGGTGGTGCGATTTCCGACGACGGCCGTCTCCTTGCCGTGTCCAATTACGAGCCAGGCGGAGTGCGTGTGTTCGATGCCGACACGCTGGCACCAGTATGCGAAATATCCGCCGATCCGGGTACGGGCAAGCGCTCCAAGACGGTCGGGCTCGTCGATGCGCCGGGGCGCCGTTTCGTCTACACGCTTTATGATGCGGGCGAGATATGGATCGCTGATTTCACGAACATGTCGTCCGGTATGCCGAGCGTCACGCGCTTCGCCGACGTCGGCAAGCTGCCCTACGACGCGTCAATTACAAGTGACGGCCGCCACTACATCGCCGGCCTGTTCGGCGAGGACGGGCTCGTCCATCTCGATCTGTGGCAGGACGCGCCCAAGCCGCGCCGCATCCTCGACGGCTATGGCCGGGGCGAAGCACCACTACCGGTCTTCAAGATGCCGCATCTGGAAGGCTGGGCGGAGGTTGCCGGCCGCTTCCTGTTGCCCGCGGTCGGTCGCCACGAGCTGCTGGCGGTCGACGCCGAGACGTTCACCGAATGCGGTCGGGTGGCGACGCACGGTCAACCGATCTTTGCCGTCGTTCAGCCGGGCAGCCCGCGCGTGTGGGTGAACTTTGCCCATCCGCTCAACGACACCGTCCAGGTGATCGATGCCCGCACGATGGCTGTTGTGCACGCGTTCAAGCCGGGGCCGGCTGTGCTGCACCTGGAGTTCACCCCGCGTGGTCACGAGACGTGGATCTCGGTGCGCGATGCAGATCGCATTGACATTCATGACACGCGCACGTTCGAACGCATCGCGTCGATTCCGGCGGTGAAGCCGTCGGGCATTTTCTTCACCGCTCGTGCGCACAGGATCGGCCAATGACGCTGCAAGCTGCTTCGCTGGGGGACAACGCCATGCCGGCAGTCGCGCCGCAGCTCTTCCAGCTGCTCGACGGCTGGCAGCGCGCCTTTCCGTTGGTGCAGAGGCCGTATGCGGCGGTCGGCCGTGCGGTCGGACTCGATGAGGACTCCGTGCTTGACGGGCTCGGCGATCTCAGTCGCGCCGGTGTGCTTGGTCGTGTCGGGGCGACGATCCGGCCGAATACGATTGGTGCCAGCATGCTGGCGGCGATGTCTGTGCCGGCGGCGCGGCTGGACGAGGTGGCCGCGATCGTTAATGCAGAGCCCGGAGTCAATCACAACTACGAACGCGAGCACGCAATCAACCTCTGGTTCGTGATCGCGGCAACGGATGCAGCCGCGCTCACACAGTCCCTGAATCGGATTCGCGTGGCCTCGGGGCTCGATATTCTGGAGCTGCCGCTGGAGCGGGCTTATTACATCGATCTCGGCTTCTCCCTTTCGCAGAACAGCCTGGGACAAGGTCGGCATGAAGCCGCGCGCGCAGCAATTCCTGCGGCCGCACCGCAGGACGGCAATCTGGTGGATGCCGTCGATCACCGGCTGCTCGGCGCGCTCGAGCGAGGCCTGATGCTGGTGCCACGCCCCTATCTGGCCCTCGGCACGGAGACAGGGCTCGAAGAGGCGGAAGTCATGGCGCGCATAGCCCGGCTGCTTGCCATCGGCGTCATAACGCGCTTCGGCATCATCGTGCGTCACCGGCGGCTCGGCTACCGGGCCAATGCGATGGTCGTTTTCGACGTCGAGGATTCTCGTGTGGACGCCATTGGTGAGCAGTTTGCGCGCCAGCCGTTCGTCACGCTGTGCTACCGCAGACCGCGTCATGAGGCGCGCTGGCCCTACAATCTATTCTGCATGGTTCATGGTCAGGAGCGCACGCGCGTGCTCGAGCAGGTCGCGCGCCTCGCGGCATCCGGTGGCAGTGATGCTGCGCGTCACGCGGTGCTGTTCTCCCGGCGTTGTTATCTGCAGCGGGGAACGCGTATCGCGCACGACGGTGATTTGCAGCGGGAGGCCGCACAATGATCGATGCCATCGACCGTGCCATCATCAATCTGCTTCAGGAGGGCTTCCCCGTCGTGGAGCACCCGTTCGCGGAGGCGGGCGCGCAGCTCGGTCTGGCCTCGGATGCGCTGATCGAGCGGATCGGCGAGTTGCTGGCATCGGGCGTCGCTACGCGCTTCGGGCCGATGTACAACGCTGATCGGCTCGGCGGTGCATTCTGCCTATGTGCGATGGCGGTGCCGGCAGAGCGTTTCGACGAGGTTGCAGCCACCGTAAATGCCATGCCCGAGGTGGCCCATAACTATGAGCGCAACCACGCACTCAACATGTGGTTCGTGCTGGCGACTGAGACGGAGGATGGGATCGCCGACGCAGTGAAGGCGATCGAGGATGCAACGGCTCTTCCGGTGCTCGAGTTCCCCAAGCTCGAGGAGTATTTCATCGGTTTCAGGGTGGCGGCATGACACGCGTTTTGGAGCCAGAGGACCGGGCAATCGTCGAGGCGACCCAGGCCGGGTTGCCGCTGGTGGAGCAGCCCTATGCAGCGGTGGCTGAGAAGACCGGGCTCAGTGAGGCTGAGGTGATGGCGCGCCTCTTGCGCATGATGGACGAGGGCATCATCCGCCGCATAGGCATCGTGCCGAACCACTATGCGCTGGGGATCAAGCACAATGCGATGACCGTATGGGATGTCGCGGACGAGGAAGTTTCCCGGCTCGGTCCGCTTGTCGGCGCGCTGCCCTTCGTAACGCACTGCTATCGCCGTCCGCGGCGCGAACCGATCTGGCGCTACAATCTGTTTGCGATGGTTCACGGACGCTCTGCTGTAGTCGTGGCAGAGAAAATATCGACGATCGCGGAGCTGCTTGGCGACGCATGTCGCGCTCACGACGTGCTCGTCTCCACGCGCATTCTGAAAAAGACGGGTATGCGGCTGAAGTCGTCCAGCGACACGCCGAAAAATGCCCGCAAACATGAGCGAAAGGCGGTGTGACATGTTCCGGTTGACGCAGCTTCTGGAAGAACTGGTCCACCCGACTCCGGCGGGTCCGCGGCGCGATCCACCGGGCCCGGTCGTGATCTGGAATCTCATCAGGCGTTGTAACCTGAAGTGCAAGCACTGCTACTCGATCTCCGCGGATGTCGACTTTCCCGGCGAGCTGACGCGAGACGAGGTTTTCCAGGTCATGGATGACCTGAAGCGATTCCGTGTCCCGGTGCTCATCCTGTCGGGCGGCGAGCCCCTTCTGAGACCGGACATCTTCGACATCGCGCACCGCGCCAAGGCGATGGGCTTTTATGTCGGGTTGTCGTCGAACGGGGCTCTGATCGATAGCGACAACATCGGCGCGATCCGCGACGTCGGTTTCGACTATGTCGGAATCTCACTCGACGGGATCGGCGCGGTCCACGATGCCTTTCGCGGCAAGGAGGGATCCTTCGATGCCTCTCTGCGCGGTGTCCGGCTGTGCCTGGAGCACGACATCAAGGTCGGTCTCCGGTTCACGATGACGATGGATAATCACGTCCAGCTCGATGATCTGCTGGATCTCGCGGAACGGGAGGGCGTCGACAAGTTCTATCTGTCGCACCTCAATTACGCGGGTCGCGGCAATAAGAATCGCGGTGATGACGCGGCCTTGGAGATTACGCGGCGGAAGATGGAAGGGCTCATCGAGCGGGCCTGGGGCTACGTCGAGCGTGGTCAGCGCATGGAGATCGTCACGGGCAACAACGATGCCGATGGCGTATTCCTCTATCATTGGGTGCGCCGTAGGTTCCCGCACGCTGCTGAACATATGCGTGCAAAGCTCGTGCAATGGGGGGGCAATGCGTCGGGCATAAACGTCGCCAACATCGACAACACGGGCGAAGTGCATCCCGACACGTTCTGGTGGAGCTACCCCCTCGGCAACGTGAAGACCCGGCCGTTCTCGGAGATCTGGCAGGACGTCTCCGATCCGCTGATGCGCGGCCTGAAGCAGCGGCCGCGACAAGTCAGCGGGCGCTGCGGAGCATGCCAACATCTCGACATTTGCAGCGGCAACACGCGTGTGCGCGCACTCCAGCTCACGGGCGATCCATGGGCGGAGGATCCGGCGTGCTATCTGTCGGACGAAGAGATTGGCGTTTCGGAAATGCAGCCGCGCCTCACCGTGACCCCGTTCCGTGGAGTGCGCCATGAGCAGCCCCATCGCATCTGACCGCGGCCATTCGTTTACAGCCGTGCGACGGTTCGCTGTCCTGGCTATCGTTATGTCGGTATGGGTCGGTGTGGTGCAGTCTCCAGCGGTTGCGCAGGAGGGAAAGCCCGATGCAGCGGCTCTCTTCCAGGCACATTGCGCGTCATGTCATGGCGCCGACCGCTTCGGCGGCACCGGGCCAGCCCTCATTCCGCAGGCCCTTGTGCGGCTGAAACGGGAGGCAGCGGTAC
The DNA here is from genome assembly GCA_020638035.1 of Hyphomicrobiaceae bacterium. GTDB lineage: Bacteria > Pseudomonadota > Alphaproteobacteria > Rhizobiales > Hyphomicrobiaceae > JAEUMD01. Next base: position 52,128 of record JACKJI010000011.1, on the reverse strand, counting down.
GTACCATTGCCGAAGGACGGCCCGCCACGCAGATGCCGGGCTTTGCCGCGACGCTCGGTGAGACAGAGCGCACGGTGCTTCTCGAATACATCTATCAGGAACTGCCCGAGGTTCCACGTTGGACCGAAGCCGATATCACCGCATCCCGCGTCGTAACGAGCACGCCACCTGTGCTCGACAGGCCCAGGTTTGACGCCGACCCGCTCAATCTGTTCGTGGTCGTCGAGACAGGCGATCACCACATCACGATTCTCGATGGCGATACCTTCACGCCCATTCACCGGTTCGCATCGCGCTTCGCCCTGCATGGGGGACCTAAGTTCACAAGAGACGGCCGGTTCGTCTTCTTCATGTCGCGCGATGGCTGGGTGACCAAGTTCGATCTGTGGGATCTCAAGGTCGTGGCCGAGATCCGCGCAGGCATCAACTCCCGCAATATTGCCATATCCAGTGATGCGAAGCATGTGGCTGTCGCCAATTACCTGCCCCACACACTCGTGATCCTGTCGGCAGACGATCTGAGCGTGGAGAAGATCTTCAATGTCGCAGACAGCAAGGGAACGAGTTCGCGGGTGAGTGCGGTCTACCAGGCGCCGCCCAGGAACGCATTTATCGCCGCCTTGAAGGATGTGCCGGAGATTTGGGAGATTGCGACCGGCCCGGTTGCATCGCAGCCCGATGGCGGGATCACGAAGGGCGATGCGACCGCCGGAGCCGCTGGCAAGTCGGCGACTGCCGAGCCACTGGCGCTGCGGCGCATCGAGATCCAGGAACCGCTTGACGACTTCTTCTTCGATCAGCCCTACCGGCATCTGATGGGTTCGGCGCGCGATGGCAAGAGCGCGGTGGTCGTCGATTTAGATGCAGGTCGCGCGATAAGTCGCGTCGACATGCCGGGTCTGCCGCATCTGGGCGCCGGTATCACGTTTGACCACGAGGGCCGCCGCGTCATGGCGACGCCGCACCTGAAGCAGGGCAAGATCAGCGTCATCCGCCTCGACGACTGGTCGATCGTCAAGCAGATCGATACGCCAGGGCCGGGGTTCTTCATGCGCAGCCACGAAGGCTCGCGGTACGCGTGGACGGATGTGATGATGTCGAAAGAGCGAGACACCATCCAGATCATCGACAAGACCGAACTCAAGATCGTGCAGACCCTGCGGCCTGCTCCGGGAAAGACGGCGGCCCATGTGGAGTTCGACAGGTCGGGCAAGCACGCGCTGGTGTCGATCTGGGAGGATGACGGGGCGCTCGTCGTCTACGACGCCGAGACCTTCAACGAAGTGAAACGGTTGCCGATGCGAAAGCCGTCCGGCAAGTACAACGTCTACAACAAGATTACCTTCTCGGAAGGCACCAGCCACTGATCAGGTGCGTCGACGCGCACATGCCTCACGCACGCTGAGCGCGTGGTAGGCATGGTGGCGTACATGTCATACGTGTGCGCGCGGCGATAATGCGTGCCCGGGCGCATCCCGGTTCATGCGAATTCGTCGTCGCCGCTTTCCTCGACGAACAGCGAGAGCTTGCGCGCATCCTCGATGGCGACGGTTTCGCGATCGACCGAGACGCCGAGAGGCTTCAGCTTGCCAAGCGCGCGTGACAGGCTTTCCGGCTTCATGCCGAGGCGGTTCGCGATAAGCGCCTTCTCATAGGGAAGGTGGATCGTGCACGAACCATGCTGGCATGGGCAGAGCCGGACGAGGAAGTCGGCGAGACGCTGTGGTCCCGTCATGCGCTTCATCTGCTCGATCTGTTCCACGAGCGCCTTTAGGTGGTGGGACGCGGAGGCCAGCATCGCCAGCGCCAGGTCGGGCTGATCGTGAATGGCGCGGCGCAGCGTTTCGCCGTTGACGCGCACGAGCCGGCAGGTGGTGACGGTCTCTGCGCTGACGGGATAGCGTCCACCCATGAAGATTGCCGCTTCCGCGAAGGTTTCACCACGCCGGAACGTGGCAACGACAGTCTCGTGGCCCTCTGGCGTGGTTCGGTAAATCTTCACCCAGCCTTCAAGCACGACGAAAAAGGCAATTGCGGGCGTGCCCTGTTCGAACAGCAGAACACCGCGATCATAAACGCGCGCGCCCAGTCCGCCGATAATTCGGTCGGCGGCCTCGCGCGGAAGCGCTCCAAACAACGGCGTAGAGCGTACGACCTGCCAATCGTGCTGATCCATTCAGCGCAATCCTCGGTTTTGCGGACACACTTTTAGACTAGGTCGGTTGCTAAGCGTCAAGTGCGGCGATGACGGTTTGGAACGGTTTGCAGTTGGCAGGAGAAGCCACATGCCCGCGTCGGCCACGTAACCGTTGCGCGCGCCGCAGCTCAGCGGCCCACGATCAACAGTGCCGCCATGATCGACAGCACCACCAGAACCGCCTTTCGGAAGGCCGCCGGGCTGATATGCCGGCGCAGTCGCGCTCCGGCGGCCACGCCGGTGAGCCCGGGAATTATCCCGCAGATGGACAGCAGCAGGACACCGTCACTCAGGAATCCGATCTTGGCCAGGCCGCCGATCATGACGAGTGACGAAAGCGTAAAGGCGATGTTGGTGAGTTGCAGCAGTGCGTCGGGCGCCAGACCGAGCGACAATGCATAGGGCACCACAGGCATGATCTGCGAACCGGTCAAGCCGTTGATCAGGCCGTTGCAGAAGCCGACCGGGACGTTGAGCCAGCTCTCGTGTGCATTTGCGATACGGAGATCCGGACGTACCGACGTGTAGAGCGCGTAGGCGAGGATAACGAACCCCAGCACGCGTGCCGCGCTTGAGGTTGGCACGCGCGCCAGAAGATAGAGCCCTGTCATGAGACCCGGAACGAGGGCCACATAGAGAGTGCGGAAGCGATATAGGGAGGAGCGGAACTCGGAGGCGCCCAACATGACCGAAAGGTTTGAGCTGAGGGAAGGCAGGATGACGAGCGGCATGGCGCGCTCCAGCCCGATTGCAAGCGCGACGATGGGGAGCGCCGTCGTCGAATAGCCGATACCCGTGGCCCCTTTGACGAGACCGGCGATGGCAAGTCCCGCGGCAGCGATCAGCATCTCGGCGGTGGTCATTGAGTCTGGCCCGGGGCGTTGCAAATGTTGCTGGCGATGACGAACGGCATCGATCCGGCGCCAGTCTGCCGATGTTCGACGAGCCAGTCACCATGATCTGTCATCGGCTGACTGCATGCGGATCTTCGTATCCAGCCGATGTTTTAATCGCGGCGACCGATTGTCAGATAACCAGTCAAAGGAAACGGGAGTGATCTTGCTGTCCGTATGCTGCACGCCCGCGGACCGGAATGCCGGGCTTGTTTCGTTCAGCACGGCCGTTAAGGTTTTACGCTGATGTCTACGGAGCCTGATCGTCTTAGATGGAAACATGCGCGCTTCCTTTGAAGACGTGAGTTCAGACTCTTAAGCAAGAACCTAGAGTAGTCCGCAGCGGACTGAAGTGTTTCCGCCAAGATCGAACCTGCCCTAATCGCCACGGAGTTGGGTCAATAGCCATTCTTGTTCATATCGCCCCGGAGAATGCTCGCGCCCGCATACTGCGAAGCGGGCTTGAGCCGCGGCGGGTTTCGCCCGGCGATATCGCTGGCGTTACGCATGACCGCGTCGTCTGGGCGTTTCCGGTGCTGGAGAGCTATACTTTAACGCTGTCGTGGGCGCGAGAACTGAAGCGATCCGGTGCCACGACGCTGGTCGCGGTGCGGTTCAGGATCAATGATGGCGAGAAGGTCTATTGCCGGCATTTCGGCAGCCCGGCGCAGGAGGTCAGCACGGCGGAGGCAGTTGGCATCATCCGTGCCGCACGCGATCCGCGCGGCTTCGAGGTGATGGTGCCGAGGCGGATCACGCCGCGCGAGATTCTAGGGGCAAGAGTGCTGCCCAAGGCAATCGGTTGGCGCTATTGGCCGGAAGCCAAGAACAAGCCGCTGCGGCTGTGCGACTGTCCCGTCTGCATGCCGGTGGGCGAGGTGAAAGCGGCTCGGTATCGCGCTCGTGTCAGGGCGGCTCTGCACGCAGCCGACAATTGTGGACGCAACGATGTCGCGTGAGAAAGGCGATCGACCACCGCTATGTCCTGGCGCCCGTGAGCAGAGTGCAATCGCCGTCGCAGCCGGGCTTGCCGTCTTCCTTGCTACAACCTCAGCCAGTGCGGGCGAGGTGGCCGAAGGGCGGCGGCTCGCCGCGCAGCATTGTGCACGATGCCACGTCGTCAGCGAAGACAATCGATACGGCGGGATCGGATCAACGCCGTCTTTCCGCCTGCTGGCAAAGGCCTTCCCGGACTGGCGGACCAGGTTTGAGACCTTCTATGCGCGCAGACCACACCCGGCCTTTCTGGCGATCGAGGGGCGCGGGCGGTTGCGTGCCGATCTGCCTGCCAATGCACACCCGGTCGTCCTGCCGGCCAGCGCCATCGACGATCTCGTTGCGCTGGCCGAGCATATTCGTGCGCAGCCTGATCCTCGGCCTGCCTCGGATGTGCGCTGACGGGGGTTAGCCTTAGCACGGTTACCTCCGCGGTCCCCTTGCACTGCACGTGCGGTGGTATGCCAGAGCATTTACTTTTCACCGAATGCCTCGCACCACTGCCGCCTTGCGCTTTACGCGAGCGTAAGCCGGGTGAATTCCGACTGCTCGCCTAGGCCTCATGCGCGTCATTTTTGCTGGGCTTTACCTTGCGTTCGGTCGCAAGTCGCGTCATATAGAGCGCCATCGAACACGCTTTGGTCTGCTCTACCCGGCCTGCACTGCACTGCCTACTAGAAGTCTCCAACGCGCGATTTGAGTCCTGAGGGTAATTCCGCCCGAGGGAAACGCCACTTGCTTGGAGGCATTCATGGCGAACGGCACTGTGAAGTGGTTCAATAATCAGAAGGGCTACGGGTTCATTCAGCCGGAAGAGGGCGGCAGCGACGTCTTCGTTCATATTTCGGCTGTCGAGCGCGCCGGCATGTCCACGCTCAACGAGGGCCAGAAGGTTTCCTTCGAGACCGAGCGTGGCCGCAACGGCAAGATCGCCGCGACCAATCTGCGCGCCGTCTGATCAGCGGTTATAACGGACCACGTCTTCCGTTCGACGAAGACCTGCGGGAGCAGCGGCGAGCTGCTCCCGTTGTGCTAACGAGGATCGCGGACGGAAGGTATGACGAGGAGTTTGAATGGCTAAGGAAGAGATGCTCGAGTTCGAGGGTGTGGTGGACGAGGTTCTGCCGGACGCCCGCTGCCGCGTGAAGCTGGACAACGGCCACGAGGTGATCGCCTACACGTCCGGGCGCATGAAGAAGAACCGCATCCGCATCCTCGCCGGCGATCGCGTCACGATCGAAATGACGCCCTACGACCTGACGAAGGGCCGCATCAATTTCCGCCACAAGGATCAGCGCGGTCCCGCGCCGATGTCGTCTGGCGGGCCTGGAGCCAACCGTCGCCGTTGAGTGCTGGCGGCAGTTGCAACGGGTACCCGCGCGGCGGGTGAGCGGGCGGCGAATAACAGACGTATCCAAGGTTGACCAATCCGGAACGTCGATCGGGAGTGCCCGTGGATCGGTTAAGAGCGCCACCGCACTCTATCCACCTGTTTGCAGGAAGTTTTTTCCGCTGAAGCGCAACGCGCTTCAGCGACTGGCGCTCTGCGAAAAAATGGCGCCGGACTTTGGCATTTGCGGCCGAACATTCTGACATTACGAGCATAAGACCGCCTTCTGTACCGTCCGGCGCGTTTCTTCTGTGGAGCTTTGACGTTTGCCCGGCAGCGTGGTTCGCCTGCACGTGGCATCCGGCCGACGGTGGCTATACTCCAAAAAAATCTCTCCGATTCGCCTTTCATCATCCGGAGAGGCGGACTGTGAAGCTGGATTCTCGATGCCGAAGCGCCGTGCATTTCTGAGTCTAATATTCGCGCTGGTTCTCGCAGCAGGACCGGCTGCGGATGCGGAGCGTTATCAGAACCGGTCTGGCCTTGCCGATGGTCGTTTTGTTTGGAGCCCGACGGTCGCCCCGGACGGGCCGGTAACGATCGTCGCCTCACCGGGCGAGCGTATCGTGCACGTCTACCGCAGTGGCCAGGAGATCGGCATATCGACGCTGAGTTCGTCGGACACGTCGCTCTCCGGCGTTTACCTCGTACCGGGACGAGATCAGCAGAGCACTGACACACGTACCTGGCGGGGCATTGAGCTGATGCCTGCGGATGAGTCGGCGGCCGACACCCAGGACCCGCTGAGATTGCCTGACGATTTGGCCGGGCTGCTCGCTGAGGCGACGCAACAGGGCGCTTCGGTGATCATCGCGCGCGAGCGGTCGGGACCTCAGGTCTTCTCGGCGCCCGGGCCGTTCGTCGATCCACTCGAGACCGGCAGCATCGACAATCCGGTAGCGAGATTCGCCCAGCCCGAGCTGCGCAAGCTCGAAGTACTGACGGCGGCGAGTCTTCAGCCGGACCAGGCAAATCTTGCGGCGGCAGAGAGTGGGACGCCGTCCGGCACAGGTTCGGACAATCTTGTCTCGCTGGTGTTCTCGCAGGCTGACGCGTCGGCCTATGTGATGCGCGGCGGCCGTGTTGTCGAGCGGTTGCCAATCGAGATCGAAGAGGCGGACGTGCCGCTCGGGCAGCATGTCGCGATTCTCATTTCTTCTGGAGACGAGGAGCGCGAGACGCAGTGGCTCGCATTTGCTCTCGATGACGTTGCGACGGCCGAGCACGTCGTCGCCGACAAGGCGGAGGCGGCCATGCGGCGCATTCGCTTCCGGAACGGAACCGACGCGGCGCGGCTGGCACACGGCCTTGTGCCTGGTACGGCAGTCCTTCTGGTGAATGGGCCAGGACCGGACGCCGATAGAGCGCCGAGGCTCGATGTTGCGCTGCTGACGAGCGAGTCGGCCGCCGCATCCGACCCGCAGATGTCCCAGAGTGCGCCGCCGGCTTCCGCGGAGGCTGACCGAAGCGTACCAGACCCGGCATTGTCGAAGAACAACATCGACCAGCAGTCGTCCGGTGGTCACTCGGGTACCGGCAAGCCTGCGCGCAAGAGCACTGCGACGACGAAATCGGGGAGCGCCGCGCCAGCCAAGCGCGCGCGCGGTCCGCTTGATCATCGCGAAGCTTGGCCGCACAGCATGTACTGGCCCTATTGACGTCTACGCTCACGGCCTGCCGCAGACGCTGCGGTCATGTCAGGCTCTCAAACAAGATCTTAGTGCTGGCCACGATCGTGGAAGTGAACCCACCGAGGTCAGACCTGCTCCAAGACCGGAATCCATGCACGGCAGCACAAGTGTTTGGATCACAGCATGTTCAGCTGAAGTGCCACGCGGTTCAGCGTGAAGAACATGCTCAACGCAAGAAGCCTGTTCAGCTGAAGTGCCACGCGGTTCAGCGTGAAGAACATGCTCAACGCAAGAAGCCTGTTCAGCTGAAGTGCCACGCGGTTCAGCGTGAAAAGGCTCGCGTCAATGCTTGTGTGCGAGCACGCGGGTCGCAAGCCCGTTCTCCAACGCGGTTTGCAGCGCTGATGGTCCGGCCGCGCGGGCAAGGTCCTCAGGCACGATCCACGCACGATAGTCGGCTGCTTCGATGGTCCGTTGGCAGGCGAGATAACCTCGCTCAATGTTGCAAGTCGGGTCGGCCGCGACGCGGCGTGCCTCACGGCGATCGTGACGAACGATACGCAGGTCGATCGGTTGCATCCAGGCGGTAGTGCCAGGCAGCTCGACGTTGCGGAACACGCAAGACAGCGTGTTGTTGCAAGCACCGGCGCGATCTCCAAGGGCTACGCTGGGGCCGAAGGCCTTGCTCCTGCTGAGACTGCGTGCGGCTTTGCCCGGACCATCCGCGATATAGCACGTCCCCTCGACACACAGCATCGGGTCGGCGGTTTTGTTCCATCTGCGGATGCCGCGGCTGCCGGGAGCCATGACGATCAGCACGGTGACACGATCAGCGCGCGAAGCGGTCCCGGTCGTATGGCCGGCCACCGCGACCGGGTCCGATCCGCACGCGTTTCGTGGACACCGCACTTCGCATCTTTCGCGAGTCGATCGACATCGAGGGCTCGGTGCACCGCGCGACCTACGAAGCCCGCCTCAAGGCCATGGAAGCAGGCGGCAAGCAGAGGTTCAAGCTGGAGCCCGATGCCGTGGTCGACAAGTTGGTGCTCGCGCTCGAATCGCCGCGACCCCGGCTGCGCTACTTCGTGACGACGCCGACCTATGTCGCGGCAGGACTGAAGCGCGTGCTGCCGATGCGGCTCATGGACCGGCTGGTGCACCGAATGTAGAAGCAGGCGCGGCCGTCGCGCTGTCAGGGTCAGGCGCGATGATAGGGGTGGCCGGAAATGATGGTCAGCGCGCGATAGATCTGCTCGACAAGGACTACACGGGCGAGCCCGTGCGGAAGCGTCATGCGCCCGAGTGCGAGCACAAGGTTCGCGCTCGACAAGGCCGCTTCGCCATGTCCGTCCGGCCCGCCGATCAGGAACGCCGTCTCGCGTGTGCCGTCGTCACGCGCAGCCCGTAGCACCTCCGCAAACGCAGCACTGGTCATGAGCTGCCCGGTTTCGTCGAGGGCAATGCGGCGGTCGGCGGACCCCGCTGCGGAAACGAGGCGCGAAGCCTCGTCCGCTTTGCGCTGCGGCGCATTGGCGTGGCGGGCTTCGGAAAGCTCGATGATCCGCAAGGGGCCGAGCGCCACCGCGCGACCAGTCTGGTCGATGCGCTTTTGATAGCGCGCGATCATCCCGGTCTCGCCGTCGTCCTTAAGTCGGCCGATAGTCGCAATCGTCAGGCGCATGAATAGTCCCGGCGGCGGATGCCGATCCCCATGGCCCGCAGACAGTGAATGGCAGCGCGTGCGCCGGATGCCTTGCCGCGCGCTCTCGCTTTACGGGTTCCCAATCACGCGCTACCCCCTCGTGAGGTGCATGTCCTGCGCGCGGCAACCACAGACTTCAGCTCGTGAAGCTCTAGTGTGCAGTTGCTTCCGGCGGGCGGTCGACGCTCCACATCTTCTCGAGGTTGTAGAAATCTCGGACCTCGGGACGGAAAACGTGGACAACGATGTCTCCGGTATCGATCAGCACCCAGTCGCACGATTCAGTGCCTTCGACGCGCGTGCGCGCGAAGCCGGCCTCCTTGAGCTTGCGCTGAAGCTGATCGGCGATGGCGCCGACATGACGATCGGTCCGACCGGTGGCAATCACCATGTAGTCGCCGATTGTCGTCTTGCCCTCCAGATCGATCGTGACGATCTTCTCTGCCTTGGCGTCGTCGAGCCAGAAGCAGATCTTGTCCAGAAGGGCTTTCGAGGCGTTCTTTTCAGAGAGCACCTCGGTCAGAGGGTTGCCGCGGGCATTCCCCTCGAGTGCGGTTGGCATCGTGCGGCGGACGTCCTTTCGTCAGTGGACCGTTCGGCTGCCCCTGTTTTGGGGTTGCGAGCGGGCGGGAGCACGGGCGCGCGTACTGTGAATTTCCGCAGTACGCCGACCTGCCGGCATGGTGATGAGACCGCGCCGACGCCGAGAGGATACTCGGCACGCCACCGGGCAGGCAACCGCTTTTGGTGGAAACGTGTGGCACAGAATTAACAGTGTGGCCACGCAGTCGACGGGTCTGGTTACGTGCCCGCGCCATCCGCTGCGAGCTGCGGGCGGGCGGCGTGCCGGCGCAGGGCACTCGACGACAGGGGCGAAAGGCGGGTTGGCAGAAAAACCCAGGCCGGTGGGAAAAGAGCCGGCAGGGCAGGGGCTTGGTCGGTCGGCCGGCGTCGGCGCTCGAGGGCGCGCGCAACCGGCGAAGCCATCGCCGCGAGGTGCCAGCCTGGCCGGTCGACCACCGCGATCGGCACGCGCTGGGCAATCTCGCGCCAGCGCCGCCAGCGGTGGAAACCTGCAAGATTGTCAGCCCCCATCACCCAGACGAAGCGCGTAGCGGGGAACCGCTCCACCAGGAAGCCGACGGTGTCGACCGTGTAGGCGCTGCCAAGATCGGCTTCCAGGCCCGAGACGAGGATTCGCGGCTCGCCGCGAGTGAGCGCCCGGCAGGCGGCGAGACGGTCGGCGAGCGGCGGCAGCGCATCGTTCGCCTTCAAGGGATTACCCGGCGACACGAGCCACCAAACCCGGTCGAGCTTCAGGCGCCGCAGCGCCGTGCGCGAAACGGCAAGATGGCCGTCGTGTGGTGGGTTGAACGAGCCGCCCATGAGGCCGATGCGCTGGCCCGCCGCCGCAGGCGGGGTGGCGATCAGCAGGTCCGGGCGTCTGCGGGAGTGACGGCGCATAGGAACTCACACGTTGGTCGGCGGTGATAGCCGCCCGTGAGCGTTCTTACGCGAAGTCGGCAACCCGTGCTATCCCGGCGCGGAGCCACACGGGCGCATGTCCGTGACGACCGTGGCGGCAGGTCAAATTCGCCGCCACGGCAGCAGGGTTCTGGGACGCAGCAGGGTTCTGGGACAATGCCGGATCCGCTATCACGTCCCGGCGGACGCTGTTCCGCAATTGCCGTTTCACAGTGTGCAGGCGCGCCTGTCGCGGTCGTGCTTATTTCACCGTAACGGTGATCTTCTCGCTCATGACCGGCGGATTGTGCGGGATGTGGTTGTGGTCACCCAGGAGCAATTGCAGCGTATGCTTGCCGGGCTTCAGCGTGACCGACGTCTCCGTCTGGCCGCCGCCGAAATGCTTGTGGTTGTCATCGGCTGGCAGGGCGTTCTCGAGATCGACCTTGTCGAGATCGATGAGCAGATGGTGATGACCGGTCTTCTCCTTCTCGACGCCTGCCGGTGCCACGCCCATTCCGGAGAGGCCGAACTTCACGGTGAACGGGCTCGAGACTTCGGCACCGTCCTTAGGCTCGATGAAGTAGACCTTGGCGCCGCTCGGCGCCGGACTCTGAGCAAAAGCCGGAGCAGCAAATGCGAACGCAAGTACCGGCAGAAGGACGATGGTGCGAAGTGCCATGGGCGATATCCTCTGAGATTTCATGTTCACGATGAGGCGGTCGCGACTAGGGTCTCCCCCTGCCCGTGGTTCGGCAAGGGGATTCTGCTACGAGTGCTTGGACACACGAAGCGGAGAGCGTAGGTCGCGCGGTGGGAGTCTCGGGTTTCACGAAGAGTTCGACAGCGCGCGGATCATAGCCTGGAGATTTATTGGTAAAGGTCACATGCGGCAGCGGCTCGATCACATTCTGGTGACGCGCGGATTGGTGCAATCGCGATCGCGCGCTGCGGATCTGATCCGCCGCGGAGCGGTGACGGTCGACGGCGTCGCCGCGGCAAAGCCCGGGCAACTTGTCGATGCGGCAGCTCGGCTGCATGTGGATGCGAATGCAAATGCTCATGTCGCTCGCTCGGGCGGCAAGCTGATGGCGGCCTTGCAAGAATTTGGTCTCGACGTGCAGGGCCGTGTGGCGCTCGACATCGGCGCATCGACGGGTGGCTTCACGCAGGTGCTGCTGGAAGCCGGCGCACGCCGGGTCTATGCCGTCGATATCGGGCGCGATCAGCTGCATGCCCGGCTGCGTGCGGACCCGCGCGTCGTCTCGCTCGAAGGGGTGGATGCACGTGCGCTGACGCGTGCCACGCTTGCAGAACCGGTCGGGGCCATCGTGGCGGACGTGAGCTTTGTCTCGCTGCGACACGTATTGCCGGCACCCTTGCGGCTGGCAGCGCCGGGATGCTGGCTGGTGGCACTGGTCAAGCCGCAGTTCGAGGTTGGGCGGAGCGCGATTGGCAAACGCGGTGTGGTGCGGGACGAGGCAGCGCGGCAACGCGCTGTGGCCGACATCATGCAATTCCTCGAGGACGAGGGCTGGCGAATATTGGGCGACCTTGTCTCGCCCGTGCCTGGCAAGGAGGGCAACGTGGAGTGGCTGGTCGGGGCGATCCGGAATGAAGACTGAACCGCATGACCATACCCGCGGCGTCGAGGTCGAGCTGGAGATCGTGCGGCTCGGCGCGCAGGGCGACGGCGTTGCCGAAGGGGCCGGAGCGCCGGTGTTCGTGCCCTACACACTGGCGGGCGAACGTGTGCGTGCGGTGATCGATGACGGGCGTGTTCGACTGGTCCAGGTGGTCGAGGCGGCGCCAGAACGCGTTGCGGCCGTCTGCCGACACTTCGGCACGTGCGGCGGGTGCGCGATGCAACACATGGCGCCGAGCGCCTACGCCGCCTGGAAGCGTGGCTTGATCGTTGATGCCCTCGCACAGCGCGGCATCTCGGCCGAGGTGAAGGATGCCATTATCGTCGGTCCTGCCTCACGACGGCGTGCCGTGCTGTCCGCCGTTGCGACACGAGGCGGCGCAGTGCTCGGCTTTCACGCCGCGCGCGGCGACACGGTGGTCGACGTTATCGAGTGCCCGATGCTGGAGCCCCGCATCGTTGCGGCCTTGCCGGGACTGCGTCCGCTTCTTGCACGCCTGCCGCGCTGGGAGGGCGAAGCACGTGTGTCGGTCGTAGCGGTCGAGGGTGGGCTGGATGTCGATGTTGCCGGAGCTGTCGGCAAAGCGGGCATTGGTGCGCAGGAAAGCGTGCAGATCGCCAAAGTGGCCTCGGACATCGGTGACCTCTTGCGGCTTGGCCTCGACGGTACAGCCGTCTATCAGCGCGCCAGACCGTTGCTGAGAATGGGCGCCGCTGCGGTCGAGCCGCCAGCGGGGGCGTTCCTGCAGGCGTCGTCGGCAGCGGAACGGGCGATGGCGGAGTTGGTGTGTGCGGCACTGCCGAAGCGGGCCAGGACTGGCGCTGATCTTTTCTGTGGTGTCGGGGCTTTCACATTCCCGCTTGCGGAGCGTGTTGCGGTGACGGCCGTCGACAACGGTCGGCAGGCGCTCGACGCGCTTGCAGCGGCAGCCCGCTCCACACAGGGGCTGAAGCCGATCCGCACGCTCAATCGCGATCTCTTTCGTGAACCGTTGTCGCGCAAGGAGCTTGAAGGCTTCGACATGGTGGTGTTCGATCCGCCCCGCGCTGGCGCCGCATCACAGGCCGCGATGCTGGCGAAATCGAAGGTGCCGGTCGTCGTTGCGGTGTCGTGCAATCCGGCAACGATGGCGCGTGACATACGCACGCTGATCGACGGCGGATACACATTGGGCCCGGTAACCCCGATCGATCAGTTCCACTGGTCAGCGCACGTGGAGGCGGTTGCGGTGCTGCGGCGGTAAACATGCAGCGGCGCTAAAGATGGTCAGCCGGCGAGCAGGCTGTCGACGAAGCCCGGCACAATTCGGGTTGCAGGCCCGTGGATCGCTTCGTGGAAGAAGCTCCGGCCTTCCGAGGGCTCAAGATTCAACTCGACGGTGTGGGCGCCGCTGGCACGGGCCTCCGCGACGAAACCGGCGGCAGGATAGACGTTGCCGGATGTGCCGATCGAGATGAAGAGATCGGCCTGTTCCAGGGCTTCACCGATGACGTCCATGTGGTAGGGCATCTCGCCGAACCAGACGATGTCGGGGCGCATGCCGCCCGATTTCCCGCAGCTCGGGCAGGCGAGTTCCGTGGTGAGGTCGTCCGTCCAACTGCATCCCTTGCGGCAGTGCGTGCAATAGACCTTCAGCAGCTCGCCGTGCATGTGGATGAGGCTCGTCGAACCGGCGGCTTCGTGCAGGTTGTCGACGTTCTGGGTTACGATGAGCACCTCTCCCCGGTGTTCTTGTTCGAGCCGGGCGAGGGCCATGTGAGCAGCATTGGGCGCCACGGTTTTGAGATCGCGGCGGCGCATGTTGTAGAATTCGTGGACGAGCGATGGATTGCGGGCGAACCCTTCCGGTGTGGCGACCTCGCGATAGTCGTATCTGGCCCAAACGCCGCCTTTGTCACGGAAGGTGGCGAGCCCCGATTCTGCGGAAAGACCTGCGCCGGTGAGGATGACAATGCGTTGGTAGCGGCTCATTGGCGGATATTCCGTGTGGATTTGAGTTCGGATCGGGCGGGCCGGACGGTCGGGTTGGAAGCGCCCGTGCTTCCACTTGCGCCGCCGCCCGACGAACGCATAAGTGCCGCGTGCGGCAGGGGCAAGGCCTGACGGTCGGGCGTCTCACGCCGGCGTGGCGGCCATGGTCGACGTTGGGGGAGTGCGCGGTGACGATCTGGTTGAGCTGGAGTTCGGGCAAGGACTGCGCGTGGGCGCTGCATCGTTTGCGCCAGGCGGGGCGCGAGGTGACGGCCTTCTTCACCACACTCAACGTGTCGGCCGACCGCGTTGCCATGCATGGCGTTCGCCGCGAGCTGCTTCAGATGCAGGCGGCGTCTGCAGGCCTTCCCTTGCACGTGATCGATCTGCCCTGGCCGTGCAGCAACGATGATTATGAGCGGATCATGTCGGGCTTCCTCACTGAGGCGCGCACAGCGGGCGTGACGCAAATGGCGTTCGGCGACCTCTTTCTGGAAGACGTCCGGCAGTATCGGCAGCGCAACCTCGAGGGCACCGGCATCGAGCCGCTGTTTCCGGTGTGGGGCGAGCCGACGGACCAACTCGCGCGCACGATGATCGGCGCGGGGGTGAGAGCACGGCTGGCGACCGTCGATCTGAGCAAGCTTGATCGCTCCTGCGCTGGGCGTTCGTTCGATGCGGCGCTGCTCGAAGACTTACCGGCCGGGGTCGACCCGTGTGGCGAGAATGGTGAGTTCCACACCTTTGTCACGGCAGGTCCGATGCTTCAATGGCCGCTGTCGGTCAAGGTCGGCGAAACGGTCGTGCGCGACGGCTTCGCGTTCGCCGACCTGCTGCCAGACGCGCATGCTGCATAATGGCGTTGAACTCTTGCGCTGAACCGTTCCCCGCCTCATTCTTCAGGCAAGCATGCTGCTCGATGGGTGAGGCGCCAGGGTGAAACGGCGCGGTCGCGCGGAGGCGTGTCATGGCGCAAGCACAGGTGGATAAGACCGCCGCTCCCGACTGGATCGGGATGATGCGGCAACTCGCTGGAAACGCGATGCGGGTGGGCTGGTACGCCGGCGTCAATCGGCTCGGCGAGACGCTGGTCGGTACGGCGGCGCAACAGGGGCAATCGGTCCACCGCACGCGGCCCATGCCGAAACGTCACGAACTGATGGCGGAGCTGCGGACTCTCTTGCGGCGGGATGCCTTGCTGGTGCGTGATGGCGTGGCTGTGGCGGACGCTGCAAACGCCGCTGGCGGCCTGCCGGATCATCTGGCGCGCATTGGCGAGATGCTCGCCGACCTCAAGGATGCGGCCGGCCGCCGTTCACAGAACATGACAACGACCGCGGAGGAGCATGTCGAGGCCGATCATGTGCCCGACTATTTCGCGCAGGATTTTCATTTCCAGAAGGGCGGCTATCTGGCGGACGAGTCGGCCCGGCTCTACGACGTGCAGGTGGAGACGCTGTTCATGGGGTCGGCTGCCGCCATGCGCCGCGCCGCGCTTCGTCCGATTGCCGAGCACGTCGCCGGGCGCGACCAGCGCCACCTCGCGCTGCTGGATGTTGCCTGCGGCACGGGACGTCTGCTGCGCGAGATCCGTTCGCAGTATCCGGCCATGAAGCTCAGCGGTCTCGATCTGTCGGCAGCGTATCTGCGCGAGGCTGAGCGGCATCTGCACGGGTTGAGACGTGTCGAGCTGATCGCGGCCAACGCGGAGGCGATGCCGCTCCCCGAGGCGTCCCAGGACATCGTCGTCAGCGTCTTCCTGTTCCACGAGCTACCAGGAGATGTGCGCCGCCGGGTAGCGGGTGAAATGGCCCGCGTAATGAAACCCGGTGGGCGACTTATCGTAATCGACAGCTTGCAGATGGGCGACCGGCCGAGTTGGGACGGCATGCTGGAAGCCTTCCCCCAGCGGTTCCACGAACCCTATTACCCGCACTATGCGACAGACGATCTGACGACGCTGTTTTCAGGCGCCGGACTGGTGGCGGTCGACGCCTCGTTGGCCTTTCTGTCGAAGGTGATGGTTTTTCAGAAGACATGATCTGTCTACGCACCACGGCGTGCGCGGCTGACCGGTCAGGACCGATGGGCGAGCCGGTAGGCGCTGCTCCGGGCGACCGCGGCCGAAAGGCGCATGCGAGATCCAGGTTCACTGTGCGGCTGCCTTACAATTGACGCCGTGTGACGGTTCTGTTTCAGATTGATGACGCGCGTTAACGCCGGACTGCTTCAGACAAAACTGATCCGGCCGGTCCAGGGCGCCTAGAGAGACCTCTCATACCATGTCGATCGATAATGCCAGCCGCGACGTTGGCGCCGCTTCGGTGCGCCGGTCCGCCTCAGCTCTCTCCGGAGTGACTGGTCTCGGCTGGGCTTGGTGGGTGACGGGACTGCTCCTCCTGGCGATGGGCGCTTATTTCGTGCGCCACGAGGGCTGGCCGGCCAACGTCGTTTTCACCATGGCGCTGACGGGCGTTTTGATCTCGATCCTCATTCTGGCGACGCGCCGTGTGCTGTTCGCGACCTCGGTCGTGGCGGCGGCGGTGGCGGTCATCGTCATCGCGGCAACGATCAAGTACAGCTACATGGGCATGGTGCTGCATGCCTATGACGTCGCGTTCTACCTCTTCTCCCGCGACACGCTTTGGTATTTGTGGATCGATTTCCGGGCGGAACTGATCACCCTCGTGGTGGTGATGGTGGTGCTCGCCGTCGGCGGCTACCTGCTTTACCGCACCGATCCCACGCGCATGACGCGGCGTGTGTCGGGCTCGCTACTGGCTGTGCTGCTCTTGGTCTCCGTTGCGGCCGATTATCTGCGCGGGCAGCGGCCGCACACGCTGTTCTACTGGGACGCCCTGTTCGTCTCGTCCTTCTATTCGTCCTGGTCGGAGACCCTGGTCACGCTATGGCGCGGGCAGATGATCGAGGCATCAGCGAGCGATGGTTCAGTGCGCCCGTTCATCGAGCCGACGTCCTGTCCGGTCAGTCGGCGGCCGCCGCACATCATCCTCATCCATCAGGAAAGCGTTGTTCCGCCGAGCATCTTCCCGTCGATCAATTACGATCGGAGCATCGATCCGTTGTTCCGTTCCGGTGACGGCAAGGTTCATCTGTTGCGCACCGAGACGTTCGGCGGCGCGTCCTGGCTCACCGAATTCTCCGTGCTGGCCGGCGTCTCGACCTATTCGTTCGGTGGCATGCGCACGTTCGTGCAGTCGATGCTGCAGGGCAAGGTGCACGACAGCGTTACCCAGTCGCTCGTGCGGTGCGGCTACAAGAACGTCATGTTCTATCCCGTGCCGAAGCACTTCGTGTCGAGCGGCAAGTTCTATGCGTCGATCGGCTTCGACGAGATCAACGATTACGCCGCGCAGAAGTCGAAGCGCTACAACGAGCGCGACCGGTTCTATTACAAGAATGCGCTGGACCGGCTGGATGTGCATCTGACCAAGTCGAAAGGGCCGCTGTTCAGCTACATCCTTACCTCGGCGACCCACCTCCCCTACACGTCTCCGCACTCGCCTGAGGAGAATGTGCCCGGCGGCCGGCCCGGCACCGAGCCGCAGATGCACGAATACCTGCGACGGCTGTCGCTGGCACGGATCGACCTGGAATGGTTCCGCGCGGAGCTGAAGCGCCGCTTCCCGAACGAGCGGTTCCTGATCGTGCAGTATGGCGACCATCAGCCCGTCGTGACGCGCCCGCATCTGGGCTTCGGCGCGGATGTCGAGAGCCAGAATGTAATCATGGAGCCCGAGTCGAAAGGCTTCCTCACCTACTATGCGGCGGAGGGCATCAACTTCGAGGTGCCACAGTTGCCGACGGTCGAGGTGCTCGACGTGCCCTACCTCGGCACCCTGATGCTTCAGCTTGCAGGGTTGCCGCTGTCGCCGGCGCAGGAGGAGCGGATGCGGTTGCTGGCGCGCTGCGGCGGCCGCTACTACATGTGCCCGCACTCAGGGGAAATCCTGGCCTTCCACCGGCGGCTGATCGATTCCGGTCTCCTGGTGGCGCGCTGAGGCCTGAGCCCGCAATGCGCATCTTAAATGCGTAGGGGTGCCATGCTTGCGCCAGTGCTTGCGCTCGCAGGGTTCGTATGACGGCATGAACGCGCGGGACCGTGCGATGGGCGCTATTGCACGCGCCCTCGGCCAGAGCTAGAAGCGCGCTCATGACGCGACAGCTCCGCCCGAACAACCCATCGCCCGAGCCCAGAATCGGTGGCCGAAACCCGGCGCCGCGGATCGGCTTCGTCTCGCTTGGCTGCCCCAAGGCGCTGGTCGATTCAGAGCGCATCATCACGCGCCTGAGGTCGGAGGGCTATGAGCTGTCCGCCGACTATGCCGGCGCCGATGTGGTCGTCGTCAACACGTGCGGATTTCTCGATAGCGCCAAGCAGGAAAGCCTCGATGCAATCGGTGAGGCGCTGGCGGAGAACGGGCGCGTGATCGTGACCGGCTGTTATGGGGTCGAGAAGGACGCGATCCGGGCCGTGCATCCAGGCGTGCTCGCCGTTACCGGGCCGCATCAGTACGAGCAGGTGGTGGAGGCCGTGCATGCCGCGGTGCCGCCGCTGCACGATCCGTTCGTCGATCTCGTTCCGCCCGAGGGTCTGCATCTCACGCCCCGGCACTATGCCTACCTGAAGATCTCGGAAGGCTGTAACAACCGCTGTTCGTTCTGCATTATCCCCTCCCTGCGCGGCGATCTTGTAAGCCGCCAGGCCGGCGATGTTATGCGCGAGGCCGAGCGCTTGGTGAATGCCGGCGTCAAGGAGCTGCTGGTCATCAGCCAGGACACGAGCGCTTACGGTCTCGATCTGAAATATGCCGGAAGCGACTGGCGCGGCTCGCCGTTGCGGGCGAAGTTCCTCGATCTGGCGAAGGCTCTCGGTAGCCTCGGAGCCTGGGTGCGGCTGCATTACGTCTACCCGTATCCCCACGTCGACGACGTCATTCCGCTGATGGCTGAAGGGCGCGTGTTGCCGTATCTCGACATACCCTTCCAGCATGCTTCGCCAGCGGTGTTGAAGGCCATGCGGCGGCCTGGGGCACAGGAAAAGACACTCGAGCGAATCCGGCGCTGGCGTGAAATCTGTCCGGACCTCGCCATTCGCTCCACGTTCATCGTCGGCTTTCCCGGTGAGACGGAGGACGACTTCCAGATGCTGCTCGACTGGATCGGCGCGGCAAAACTCAATCGTGTCGGTTGCTTCAAATACGAGCCGGTGGCGGGTGCGGTCGCAAATGCAATCGAGGGTGCGGTGCCTGAGTCGGTCAAGGAGGAGCGCTGGCACCGTTTCATGGCCGCGCAGCAGGACGTGAGCCGCGAGGTGCTTGCCACGCGGGTCGGACGCGAGATCGACGTCATCATTGACGAGGTCGACGAAGAGGGCGCGCTGGGACGCTCTGTCTGGGACGCGCCGGAGATCGACGGCAGCGTGTTCCTCAATGGCGATACGGACGTCGGCGTCGGGGAGATTGTGAAGGCGCGCGTGGTGCATGCTGACGAGTACGACCTTTGGGCCGAGCGGCAGGATTAAAGCCACTCGTGACGGCGTTGTCGCGAGCCCATAGCATGGTGAACAGCCTCAACCGGTTCCGTTGCCGCCGTCCCCGTTGATGGCGATGGACACGTCGGGTTTTGCCTTCTCGTCAGGCTCGACATGTATGACGACGTCGGCGTCGACCAGTTCGGCCTCTATGGCATCTTCGAGCCGATCGCAGATCGCGTGCGCATCGGCGACCGTCATTCTCCCGGGTACCACCAGGTGGAACTCGATGAACGTCATGCGGCCGGCGTGGCGCGTGCGGATATCGTGCGCTTCCAGTGCGCCGTGGCCGTTGGCGGTGATCGTGGCGCGGATACGCTCCTCGATGTCAGGCGAGGCGCGCTCGTCGAGGAGGCCGCTGATCGATTCCATGGCCACCTTGTAGCCGGTCCAGAGAATGTTGATGGCGACAGCGCAGGCAAGCAGGGGGTCGAGGATCGACCAGCCCGTCAGAGTTGCGAGCACGAGGCCGACGAAGACGCCGACCGAGGTGACGACGTCGGCGAGGATGTGCTGGCCGTCGGCGACGAGAGCTCGGGACGTCCAGGCCCGCCCGGCGCGGATGAGCAGCATCGCCCAACCCGCATTGAGTGCCGTGGCGAGACCGTTGATGGCAAGGCCGAGCGCCGGCTCGTCGAGCATGCGTGGCGAGAGGAAGGCATCATAGGCCTCGCGCAGGATCAGGATTGCGGCAATGACGATCAGCGCGCCTTCCAGCACAGCAGACAGGTACTCTGCCTTGTGATGGCCGAACGGATGGTTGGTGTCCGGCGGGCGCATGCCGATGCGGATCGCGACAAGCGCGGCGACGGCGGTGACGACGTTGACGATGCTCTCCAGAGCGTCGGAGTAGAGCGCAACCGAGCCGGTCTTGAGATAGGCGAGGTACTTGATGCCCATGACAATGATCGCGACGGCGATCGAGCCGGCGGCGAGTGTCTGGGCGCGCGAAGAGCGCGGCTGTGACGTGTGGGTCGACATCATGCCTGCTGCCTGGAAGCTGGCCGGTGAACTTGCTGATGGCAGTACCCCTGAACGCCGGGGCCCGTCCAGCCTTGATATCGCGAATTCGAAGCGTAGGACGCACTGCGCTTGCAGCTCTTTGCCAATTCGCTGGTGGTCGCCTCACGTGCTGTGCTCTGGAACAGGCCTGATTGTCGCGTTTGTGCTGTGGGACGACGAACGCAGCCACGATCCAGGTGCCCACGCCAGGTTCGCCGCCGGCACAGACTGCGCGAAATACACCGGCATGCTGTCCATGCGCTCCGGCCGTCCTCAACTGGGGCACGGTGGGGGCCGACCAAGTCGTATGGCCGTCGCGCGTCCCGCCCGTCTGCGGTCGAACCGGACCGTTATCCACCAGGAAGCGGCCAGGGCGGCTCCCCTGCGGCGCGCGAATCGTGTCGGCTGACAGGACGGTTGGTCGCGGGAGCTGCCGGGCCGGCCATGTGCGTATTGCCTAGGTGATGGTCGAGATATGTGCCCAAGACGCAAATTTCCACGGGGCGTGCGGCCGCCTTGCTTTCGTCATCTCACGATTCCGGGCACGGATCGAAAGCTAAGTTGCCGAGCAGGAACACGAGCTGCGGGAAGGGTGTAATCATGGCGAATTTCACGACGCACATCGGTGCGGGCACGGTGCAGGCAGGTGTGCTTGCAACTCTGACGCTAGCCGCCGATGTGGTGGCGCCGGAGAACCTCGTCACTGTGACACTTGCCGGAGTGCTCGGGTCCGTCCTTCCTGACATTGACCTGAAGGATTCGCGGGCTAGTAAAACGATGTTTGCCGGTCTCGGCGTGTTTGCCTCGTTCGTGGTGCTGTTCGCGTTCGCCGAAAAGTTCTCGGTGATCGAGCTCATGATCCTGTGGCTCGGCACGCTGGTCGTCGTACGCTACGGCTTGCATGGACTGTTTCACCGGCTGTCAGTGCACCGCGGCGTATGGCATTCGCTGATTGCGGGTGTGTTCCTGTCGGCGGTCACGGCTGTCACGCTCTATTACGTGCTGGGGCGCCACGAGGGAGTCGCGTGGCTTGGCGCTGCTTTCCTCTTCCTGGGCTACGTCCAGCATCTCGTGCTCGACGAGATTTATTCCGTCGACGTGATGAACCAACGCATCAAGTCTTCGTTCGGCACCGCGCTCAAGATCTTTGATGCACGCTACCGTGCAGCCTCCATTGCGATGGCCGTCGCGGCCGTGGGTGCCCTCGCGCTAACTCCGCCCACAACGACGTTCGTCGAGGGCATATCGCAACGGCAATTATGGGCCGGTCTCAATCAGCGCCTGCTGCCGCAGGGGAAGTGGTTCGGCATCATCCCGCAGATCCATCAGGCGTCCGGGCGGAGCGCCGCGGCGCAAGGCCCTGACGCGACCAGCGCCAGCCCGATTACAACGGGCACTCTGCCCCCGACGTCCCAGGCCGACTCGAAGTGAGCACTCCTCGAAAGGTCAGTAGGTGTTCAGCCCGGGCGCGCGTCCATGTGGTCTCAACGAGGTACGAGCCCTGCGAGATAGGTCTCCACGAGATCGCGTACCAGCGGCCAGGCAGCCTCGGCAGTGACGGTCGACAGCTTGTCGGCGGTTGAGAGTGACGTGATGCCGTGGACACCGGCCCACAGTACGCGGGAGCGGCGCTTCACCTCGTCCTCGTCGGTCGTATTGGCGAGTGGGCGCAGGGCATCCTCGATGCGCGCCAGTAGCCCTTCGAGCTTTTCGAGGTAGGCCGCGGGAACATCGACGCCGGCCGGCAGGTGATGCTCGAACAGCAAGTTCCAGAGCCTGGGATTCTCGTGCGTGAAGTTGAGGTAGGCCTCGGCCAGACGCAACAGGTGCTCGCGCGAATCGGGCCCCTTCGGAATGGCCTCCAGGGTCTTGTCGAGATCGTCGAGCATCCGCGCCTCGATGGTGAGGATGAGATCGTCGAGATTGACAAAAACGTTATAGATGGTGCCCGGCGAGTAGCCGATCCGCCGGGCCACTTCGCGCGCCGAAAGGCCCGATAGCCCCGACGTGGTGATCAGCTCGGTAGCGGCTCTGATAATGTGTTCTCGCAATTCGTCCGGTGTGTGGACCGACCGGCGTCCCATTGTCTTTTCTCACTCAATCGTTGGCATAATCCGTATGAGAATAGTATCGCGAAAGCGGCTTTCAAGCGGTCGCTACACTCCAAACACGTAGCATTCTGTCCGCCATCATCACCTGTGAGTCAGATTTAGCGTCTTGAAGACTGGAGGATTTCGGGATCATCGAAGCGACTGGAAGGAGCGCAGATGATTCGGAAATCCTCGTCCCAAAATCCACCAGGCGGCCCAGGAGGCGGGGGCCAGAGACCGTCGGAGCGACTGGTTCGCGACATTCGGCGGGCGACGCGCAAACAGTA
This sequence comes from Hyphomicrobiaceae bacterium, assembly GCA_020638035.1. Taxonomy (GTDB): domain Bacteria; phylum Pseudomonadota; class Alphaproteobacteria; order Rhizobiales; family Hyphomicrobiaceae; genus JAEUMD01. Next base: position 29,305 of record JACKJI010000011.1, on the reverse strand, counting down.
TTCGGCCGAAGAAAAAATTCGCATCGTGCTGGACGGTCTGCGTGGCGAGGTCACGATCGCCGAGTTGTGCCGGCGTGAGGGGATCGCAGAAAGCCTCTACTACAGCTGGTCGAAAGAGTTCCTGGAAGCCGGCAAACGCCGCCTCGCCGGCGACACGGCGCGGGCCGCGACCACGAACGAGGTCAAGGACCTGCGCCGCGAGGCCCAGCAGTTGAAGGAGGTTGTCGCCGAGCAGGCCCTCGAACTCCGCCTGCTCAAAAAAAGCATGAGCGAGGATGGGGGAGACGAGGCATGAGGTACCCCGCATCTGAAAAGCTCGAGATCATCCGCATCGTCGAGCAGTCGCATCTCCCCGTCAGGCGCACACTCGAGAAGTTGGGCATTCTGCCGGGTTCGTTCTACCGCTGGTACGATCGCTATCGCTCGGGCGGCGTCGAGGCGCTGCAAGACAAGTCGTCGGCGCCCTCGCGGGTGTGGAACCGCATCCCCGATGATGTGCGGGCCGAGATCATTGACCTGGCTCTCGATTGCCCGGAGATGAGCCCGCGCGAGCTGGCGGCCAAGTTCACGGATACACGCAGATACTACGTGTCCGAGGCGTCCGTGTATCGCCTGCTGAAGGCGCACGATCTCATCACCAGCCCGGCGTTCATCGTCATCAAGGCGGCGGACGAGTTCCGCGACAAGACGACGGCGATCAATCAGCTCTGGCAGACCGACTTCACGTACTTCAAGATCATCGGCTGGGGCTGGGTCTATCTGTCGACCGTGCTCGACGACTTCTCCCGTTACATCATCGCCTGGAAGCTGTGCACGACCATGCGGGCCCAGGACGTGACCGAAACGCTGGAACTGGGCCTTACGGCTTCAGGCTGTGACAGCGCCAGGGTGTTGCACAAGCCAAAACTGCTCAGCGACAACGGGCCGTCCTACATCGCCAGCGAACTCGCCGAATGGATCGACGCCAACGGCATGAGCCATGTCCGCGGCGCTCCGCTTCATCCGCAGACCCAGGGCAAGATCGAGCGCTGGCATCAGACGCTCAAGAACCGCATCCTGCTCGAAAACTACTACCTACCTGGCGATCTCGAGCGCGCCGTGCGCCACTTCGTCGAGCACTACAATCACGCGCGCTATCACGAGAGCCTGGGAAATCTGACACCGGCTGATGTCTACTTTGGGCGCGGGCATAAAATCCTGACCATGAGGGAGAAGATCAAACGCAAGACCATCCGACACCGAAGATTGACCCACTTCAAATCCGCAGCTTAAACTTCAACCCAAATTGACCCGGAGCCTCCCGTCCCTCACGCCGCAAACTGTCTCAAAGCATTCGACGACGGACACTCGTATCCAATCCCCAGGTGATGGACGCCGTAGTGCTGAGTTCCAATCGCGTGTTCCTTCTGGCACGCAGGATCGGCGAGGCGAATGCCTTCTTCTTCGGCGCCGATGGAGAGCAGCTCGCCACCTTTGAGCTTTATGTCGAGCGCGAGACGGGCGGCCTTGAGGATCTTCTGAACCGCATCATCCAGGGTTCGCGCATCAAGGTTGAGATGCTCAACCAGACCGTGATCCTGACCGGTAGCGTGCGAAACCCGGCAGATTCCACGCGCGCCTCCAACATCGCCAAGCAGTTCGTCACCGTCGAATACGATACGAAGACGGCACAAGCAGCGGAGGGCGCTGCGATCAAGAACTTTTCCAAGGATCTTGCCGACGAGGCCGTCATCAACCTGCTGCAGGTTGAGGGCGAGGAGCAGGTGATGCTGCGGGTGACGGTGGCCGAGATCCAGCGGTCTGTGATGAAACAGATGGGCATCAACCTCGGCGCGACGATCAATGCAGGCAACTTCTCCACGACACTGTTGACCGAGAACGCGCTTCCGCTGACCGCAGCTGCCGGTCTAGGCACTCTTCCCATCCCCGGCATCAACCTCAAGTCGGACGATAAGCAGGCCTGTGGTGTTGCCGGCGCCATGTGCATCTACAATCAGGGGCCCGGCGAAGACTCCTTTGGCAACAGCGGCCTTAACGGCGGCTTCAGCAATGGTAATCAGTCGGTGTCCCACGCGATCCGCGCGCTGGAACGCGATGGCCTCATCCGCACCCTGGCCGAGCCGAACCTGACGGCCATCTCCGGCGAAACGGCAAAGTTCCTGGCCGGTGGTGAGTATCCGGTTCCCGTCGTCGACAACACGGGTCAGCTCTCTGTGACTTACAAGGAGTTCGGTGTCGGTGTGGCGTTCACCCCGATCGTCATGTCAGAAGGCCGCATCAGCCTGAAGATCGAGACAGAGGTTTCCGAGCTCACGAACAACGGTGCTGTTACGCTGTCCGCAATCTCCATCCCGGCTCTCAAGAAGCGCGCTGCCAAGTCGACGATCGAGCTTCCGTCAGGTGGCTCCCTGGCAATGGCCGGCCTGCTGTCCAATGACGTGCGCCAGAACATCGACGGGTTCCCGGGCCTGAAGGATCTTCCGGTTCTCGGCACGCTGTTCCGCAGCCGCGACTTCATTAAGCAGGAGACAGAGCTGGTCGTGATTGTGACGCCTTACCTGGTGCAGCCGACCGCCCGCAAGAACCTGGCGAAGCCGATCGACGGCCTGGCCAACGCAAGTGACCGGAAAGCCAATCTCCTGGGACACCTCAACGCGATCTACGGACGCAGCTCCGAAGCGCCGGTGGGTGATCTCAAGGGTGATTACGGCTTCATCGTCGAATAACGGACGTGGTGGAGAACTCGAATGAAGGACATGTCCAAAATGACCCGTCACGCCACATCCTGCTTGCCAGGCCCCGCTCTGAAGACGATCTGCCTATGTGGGCTGGCGGTTATCCTCGCCGCATGCAAGCACGGTGATGACGGCGCTCGCGTGGCAGGCTGGTCGCTCGTAGACCCCTCTGAAGCGCATCCGATCCTCGTGTCCCAGAAGCCCTCGACCCTCTCATTGGAGGTGTCCCGCGGCTCTTACGGACTGTCGCCGGCGCAGCGGGCCGATGTGCTCGACTTCGCAACTCGATACAGGGTGAGCGATACGGGCAACAGCCGTCTCGTGATCGCTGCACCGAGCGGCACAAGCAACGAGGTTTCGGCCATGCAGGCCGTTCACCAGATCCGCACGATCCTCACGGAGCTGGGCTTTGGCGATGCTGCGATCTCTGTTGAGCCTTATCAGGCCAGCAAGGGGCATGCGCCGGTCCGCATCTCGTATATGCGCTATGTCGCGGAGGCACCCGAGTGCGGCATCTGGCCGACCAATCTCGCAAACGATCCCGGCAACACGCCCTATGCGAACTTCGGCTGCGCCACGCAGCGCAACTTCGCCATGCAGGTTGCAAATCCGGCCGACCTGCTCGGACCGCGCACGATGACCGACCGTCTGAGCGAGCGGCGCGATGCCGTCTACGGAAAGTACATCCGTGGCGAGACCACCGGTTCGCAGAAGACCAATGACGAGCGCATCAGAACGACCAAAAGCGGCGGCGAATAGCCCTCAGTGCCACTTTCACGCCTGAAGACAAAGACCACGCATCCAGGAGAAGCAAAATATGTCTGGTCAAGACGTCGCCGCATACGACTATCAGGACGATTCTGGAGTCGGCTCGACGGGTGGCCCGGACCGGGCGCGTCCCATTCCGCGGATCTCGATCCAGTGCTTCTGCGAGACGCCGCAGATGGCAGAGACGCTGCAGGTGGCAGCCGAGGACCGGCGCCTGACGAAGGCGCACGTCTCGATCCACATGGGCGGGATTAGTGCGGCAGTCGCCCATTACCAGGAGAGCCCGACACCAAATCTCATCATCGTGGAATCGCGGTTGCCGCGGAACCAGGTGCTGACGGAGCTCGACAGGCTGGCCGAGTGCTGCGATGCAGGTACCAAGGTCATCGTGGCTGGGCACGCCAACGACGTCATCCTCTACCGCGAGCTGCTGAAGCGCGGCGTAAGTGAATACCTTATCGCGCCGACGTCGCCCCTGCAGGTGATGGAAGGAATCTCCAACCTCTATAACGATCCGGACTCAGATCCAGTCGGCCACGTGCTGAGCTTCGTTGGCGCCAAGGGAGGTGTCGGCTCTTCGACGATCTGCCACAACGTTTCCTGGACACTCTCCGAAGCGCTATCCTCCAACGTTATCATCGCAGACCTCGACCTGGCCTTCGGTACGACGGGGCTCGATTTCAACCAGGATCCCGTGCAGGGCATCGCCGAGGCGTTGTCGAGCCCGGAGCGCTTGGACGAAGTCCTCCTCGATCGCCTTCTCACGAAGTGTTCGGAGCATCTTTCGATCTTCGCGGCACCCGTTGTGCTCGACCGGGACTACGATCTGTCGGCTGAATCCTGCGACATGGTCCTCGACGTTGCACGCCAGAACGTACCCTACGTTGTCGTCGACCTGCCTCACGTATGGACGTCGTGGTCGAAACGCATCCTCATGCAGTCCGACGAGGTTGTGATCACCGCCGCACCCGACCTCGCCAACCTGCGCAACGCAAAGAACGTGATCGATCTGCTCAAAGGATCGCGGAAGAACGACTCGCCGCCGCATCTCGTCATCAACATGGTCGGCATGCCGAAGCGGCCGGAAATTTCGGTCCGCGAGTTCGAGCAGGCGCTCGGCATCGAGGCCACTGCGGTCATCGAGTTCGATAGCGAGACCTTCGGTCAGGCAGCCAACAACGGGCAGATGATCGAGGAACTGAATCCCAAAGCGAAATCCGCGCCGTTCTTCCGTGACATCGCGATGGCACTTGCCCATCGCAAGGAGGCACGCGTGGAGAAGAAGTCGGCCCTTGCACCGTTGCTCGAGAAGCTGAAGCTGAAGCGCTAAGGAGTAACCACCATGTTCGGAAGGCGTTCTTCGGACGGCGCACCTCAGCGGCGGATTCCGCACCAGCCACAGGCAGAGCCGCGCGCGCCGCAGCAGCAGGCGCCGAGTGCGCCACCTGTCCCCGTGGCGCCTCCGGCACAGGGAGCGCAGGGGCCGGGCCACGGATATGGCCAGGGGCATGGCCAAGGTCCGGCACCGCATCCGCAGGCGCCGGTCCAGGCGGCCTCACAGCAGGCGCCTGCGCAGGAGCCACGTCGAGCACCGGCACCAGCGGCACCGGCGCCTGAGGTGTCGCGAGCAGAAGCACGCGAAGCGCAGCGTAGGCACTCCGAAGAGTACTATGACGTCAAGACGACGGTCTTCAACGCGCTGATCGATACGATCGACCTGACCCAGCTCGCCAAGCTCGATGCGGCGGCGGCGCGCGAGGAGATCCGCGACATCGTCAGCGAGATCATCCAGGTCAAGAACGTTGTCATGTCGATTGCCGAGCAGGAAGAGCTGCTCGAAGACATCTGCAACGACGTGCTCGGTTATGGTCCCCTGGAGCCATTGCTGGCGCGCGACGACATCGCTGACATCATGGTCAATGGCGCTGATACGACCTACATCGAGGTCGGCGGCAAGGTGCAGAAGACCAACGTCAGGTTCTCCGACAATACGCAGCTGATGAACATCTGTCAGCGTATCGTCAGCCAGGTCGGCCGCCGTGTCGACGAATCGAGCCCGATCTGCGACGCGCGTCTCCCCGATGGCAGCCGTGTCAACGTGATCGCGCCGCCACTGTCTATTGATGGCCCGGCACTCACCATCCGTAAGTTCAAGAAGGACCGGTTGCGGCTCGAACAGCTCGTCAAGTTCAACTCGATCACGCCGCAAGCCAAGACCATCCTGGAGATCATCGGACGCGTGCGCTGCAACGTTCTGATCTCCGGCGGTACCGGTTCCGGCAAGACGACGTTGCTCAATTGCTTGACCGGTTCGATCGATCACGACGAGCGTGTCATCACGTGCGAGGACTCCGCCGAGCTTCAGCTGCAGCAGCCACACGTGGTTCGCCTTGAAACCCGCCCGCCGAACCTTGAAGGCGAAGGCGAGATCACGATGCGCGATCTCGTCAAGAACTGTCTGCGTATGCGTCCTGAGCGAATCATCGTCGGCGAGGTCCGTGGACCCGAGGCCTTCGATCTCCTGCAGGCAATGAATACGGGCCATGACGGTTCGATGGGCACGCTGCATGCCAACAGCCCGCGTGAAGCCATCAGTCGACTTGAATCCATGATCATGATGGGTGGTTTCGCACTGCCGGTTAAGACCATTCGCGAGATGATCGTCGGCTCGATCGACGTCATCATCCAGGCCTCGCGTCTGCGCGATGGTTCGAGAAAGGTAACCCATGTCACCGAGGTGGTCGGCATGGAAGACGAGGTCGTCACGCTGCAGAACCTGATTGTCTATGACATCATAGGCGAGGACCCCAATGGGAAGCTGGTAGGACGTCATCGTTCGACCGGCATCGCGCGCCCACGGTTCTGGGACCGCGCCCTCTACTACAAGGAAGAAAGCCGTCTGGCCGATGCGCTGGCCGCCTCCGAAGTTCTCGACGCACACGGCAATCCGATGGGAGAAAGCAATGGCTGAGATCGACCCGATCCAAGCCCTCTTGGCAATAGGCGTGGCGATTGCGTTCGCCGTCGTCGTGTTCCTGTTGATCAATCCCTATACGTCTGGCGCGAAGAAGACGGAGAAGCGGATCAACACGGTCTCGCAAGGACCGCGCATATCCGCACCGCGTGGAGCCGCCGCCGAGCAGGCTTCCGCCAGAAAGAAGGCGGTCGCGGATACCTTGAAGGACTTGGAGGCGCGTCAGAAGAGCGCCGAGAAAGTCGATATGCGCGTCCGTCTACAACGCGCCGGCCTCGACGTAACAATGAAGACCTACTGGATATCGAGCGTCATAGCCGGTATCGGTACGGCCATTGTGGCACTCATATCATTCCCTTCTGCACCTCTTGCCGCCCCGATCGTTGGCTTTGTCGGAGCATTCGGTCTGCCTCGCTGGTACGTGGCACGGGCAACGAAAGTGCGGCAGACGAAGTTCCTCAAGGAGTTCGCCAACGCAATCGACGTCATCGTCCGCGGCATCAAGTCCGGTCTTCCGCTTAACGAGTGCCTTGCGATCATCGCGCGGGAAAGCCCCGAGCCGATTTGCAGCGAGATACGGATTGTCGTGGAGGAGCAGCGTGTCGGCATCCCGATGTCAGAGTGCCTCGACCGGCTGATGCAACGCGTGCCGCTGCCCGAAGTCAAGTTTTTCGCCGTGGTTGTTGCAATCCAGCAGAAATCAGGCGGCAACCTGTCGGAGGCGTTGGGTAACCTGTCGGGTGTTCTGCGCGACCGCATCAGGCTGCAAATGAAGGTCAAGGCCATGTCGGCGGAAGCGAAGGCGTCAGCAGGCGTTCTTGCATCGTTGCCGCCTATCGTGGCCGTGCTCGTCTACCTGACATCGCCCAACTACATCTCGATGCTGTGGACTACGAAGAACGGGCAGTTCCTGCTGTTGCTATCCGCCTTCTGGATGTTCTGCGGCGTCATGGTGATGCGCAAGATGATCAACTTCAAATTCTGAACGACGGCAGGCGGCAGAAACAATCCGCTTGAGTGTTCGGCCGCACTGAACTGAGGTAGCTCACATGACCGAATTGGCTGAGTTCATCATGCGTCCCCAGTTTTTGGTGACGTTCTTGGCTGCAATCTCGGCCTTTGCAACCGTGCTCACGATTGCGCTACCGCTGCTGGAGCGCGATCGTACCGGCCAGCGCATGAAGGTGATGGCCGTTGAGCGCGACAAGATGCGCGCGCAGCGGATCGCGGAGCTGTCGGCCAAGGATGGCAAAGGCAAGCTACGGCAGGCGCCCAAGGGCTATATGCAACAGGTTGTCAATGCGCTCGATCTCAAATCGCGTTTTGACAACGATGAGGCACGCAACAAGCTGAAGATGGCGGGACTACGCAGCCAGGCGCACTTGGTGGCCTACCTATTCTTCCGCGTGGCGTTGCCGCCGATCCTGTTCGTCGTCTCGCTTCTGTACATGTTCGGCGCAGGCTTCCAATATCCGCCGGTCGTGAAGGTGCTCGTCTCTTTCGGTGTCGGCATCACCGGCTTCTACCTGCCCAACGTTTTTCTCAAAAACCGCGTGCAGAAGCGTCAGACGTCGATCAGGCAGGCATTTCCGGATTCACTCGACATGCTTCTGATCTGCGTGCAGTCCGGCATGTCGGTTGAAGCGGCATTTGCCCGCGTGGCCAAGGAGGCGAGCAACCAGTCGCTTGAACTCGCCGAGGAGCTGACGCTCACCACGGCCGAGCTGTCCTATCTCCAGGATCGTCGCGTGGCTTTCGAGAACCTCGGCAAACGCACAGGCATTCCGGGCGTGAAGGCAGTGGCGACCGCCCTTATCCAGGCTGAGCGTTACGGCACGCCGGTCGGCCAGGCATTGCGCGTTATGGCCAAGGAAAATCGCGATATGCGATTTGCCGACGCCGAAAAGAAGGCTGCGGCACTTCCTCCGAAGTTGACCGTTCCGATGATCATTTTCTTCCTGCCCGTTCTGTTCGTCGTGATCATGGGACCAGCGGTCATGCAGGTGATGGGCGTGAAGTAGCCGCTACTGATGGGTTGAGCCACGCCGATCGCCGGCGCGACAAGTCTCAACTGGTGACGAACCGAACACGAAAGAATCTACGGAAGGCTTCAGCATCCACCTCCCGGCGCAAGGGCTTCGAGGTTGTTGTCGTCGATGCTGATGTGTGGATTGCCCCGCCTGGAGACAGGTGGGGCAGACCGCTTTCTTGAGCATGTTTAGTTGAAGCACTTGGCGGTTCAGCGTGAAGAACCCGCTCCAAACGACAGGATAGAGTGCTGTCGCGATTCCAGGACGAGTGAACGCTCTCTAAGGAAGCCGCTGTCAATTCAGCAGATGCTGCATCAGGGCGCGTAGCTCCACAGGTCGGATCGGCTTGTGCAGGACCTCGCAATGGCGCTGCCGCGCGGCATTCAGGATCTCCTCGGCACGGTCGGCCGTAATCACGATGGCGGGAATCCGGGCATCGATGGCTGCGCGCAGGCGATCGATGGCCTCGGTGCCCAGTCGGCCGAAATCGAGATGGTAGTCCGCAAGGATCAGATCCGGGCGGAATTGCCCGTCGGCAATCAGCGCCTCCACATCGGCAAGGTCACGCACAGACTGCGCGTCGCACTGCCATCTGCTGAGAAGAGTCTGCATCGCCTCGATAACGCGCGGGTCGTTATCAACGATCAGCACGCGGGTATGTGCAAGACCGATCGCTTTGGTCGCGTCGGGCGATGGAAGTGCTTCATCCTGCGGACGTTCAGATGAGGCAACTGCCACCGTGGAGCGGGGCGCGTTGATAGAGAAGCGCGTGCCATGGCCGGGGCGTGTACACAGATCGAGAGGGTGCTCGAGTGTCTGGGCCATGCGTGAAACGATCGACAGGCCCAGACCGAAGCCACCGCGGTGGGTGTCTGCTGATGTCGATCCGCGCTGGAACTCTTCGAATATGCGCTCACGTTCGTCTTCCGGGATGCCAGGGCCTGTATCCCATACCTCCATGCGCACCTCGTCGCCGCGCGCGCGCGCCGCGAGGAAGATGCTACCCTTGCGGGTGTAGTGGTGTGCGTTGGCTAGCAGGTTCTGCAAGATTCGGCGCAGCAGGCGTGGGTCAGAACGGACTGCTAGGTTGCTCGAACGGCATGTGATGCGCAGACACTTGGCATCGACGAGCGGCCTCATGTCGAGAACCAGAGATTGGAACAGTGGCTCGAGCGCGACGTCCTCAATCCGCGGGCGGATGACGCCAGCCTCGAGTTTGGACAGGTCGAGCATGGTACGCAGGAGGTCTTCCATGGAGGCCAGCGCATGGTCGACCTGGAGAGCAAGACGACGCTGTTCCTCGCTTGTCGCGCCTTCGATCAACGCCGACAAGGAGAGTTGTGCAGCGTGAAGTGGCTGGAGAACATCATGGCTTACGGCGGTGAAGAAGCGTGTCTTGACGCTGTTGGCGCGCTCGGAGGCATCGCGCGCGATTGTCAGCTCCGCATTGAGGTACTCTAGGTTGTTGAGGGCCGACTTCAACTCCTCGGTGCGTACGCGAATCTGGCCTTCAAGGCTGATGGCAGTCTGGAACATCGAGTAGGCATTGGCCTGCTGATCGAGCGAGCGCTCGACTCTGTTCATCAGTGCGGCATTGATCCGTTCAAGCTTGCGGATACGCCGCATCAACTCGCCGGTATCGGCCGGCGCGTCGTTTGCAACAGCGCTCGTATGCTCGTCGGTCAAGCCCGCGTCTCCGTGTCTGGCGCGCCGAAGGCTATGCCAGTGAGCGTTTGGTTGAGATGCATGGCGTTGAATTGCTCGCCGTAGGTGTGGAAGCCCACGACATTGTAGCGGCGGTATATGTCATTCAGCTGATGGCGGATCTGCCGGTTTTCCGCATCGAGGCGGCGCAGGATGCAGTCAAATCCCAGCACCGTATCAATTCGCCCCAGCGAGCGCTCAATGCGCTGCAGCGTGACGAGTGTGGACTGCACCATGTCCTGAGGCGTGGCGACGGTGAAGACGAGGCCTTCGTCGATGGCGCAGAAGAAGGAGAGGCTACCGTCGGGATTCATGTTCCGGATGGACCGACAATAGTAGTCGCCACCGACGCGAACGACGAGCGGATAGGACGCGAAGCTGAAGGGGCCGAGGTCGTGCGGCAGCAGGCCGATTGCTGCTGCATACTCCTGTGCCGCCGGCTCGGCATTGAGCTCATGGACAATACGGCGCTCGGTGTCGGCGGAGGTGACGACGAGCTTTGTTCCGGTCGGCTCGAAGTTCTGGGTCTTGAAGACTTCGAAGGGGTAGTCCGTTTCAATCAGGATGAGCAGGGCCGCGTGCTGGATGATGCGCCCCTTGTGAATGAGAGACGTCTCGCGGAAGGCGAGATCATCGCCGGCCGAGCCGCCGATCAGCTGCACGTCGTCCATAGCCCAATGAACGGCAGCAATCAGGTTTTCCTCCGAGTTCGACAGCCCATCGACAAGAAGCAGCGCGAATACCCGGTCGCGCATGGATTGGGCACCGGCAAAGCGCAGCTTCATTCGTCGCGCGAGCTCGTTGGCCTGTTCGACTCCGGAACGGTCGACATCGGCGATCACCTCGGCGGCGACGCGAAATCCCTTCCGGGGAAAGGCCACAGCGACGATGCCGCCTTGCATCATGCCGTGCGGCGTGATCTCGCCGGAGGTGGAGCAGCCCGAAACCTCGGTGCTCGGGAAGGCGTTACGGAACAGCTCTCCGACGAGCTTGGCGTGGTGAGCGGGCGAGTACATGACGATGATGTGCTGAAAAGGACCGGGGCCGAGCGCGGCCGCAATCTCGGCGACGGCAGCGTTCGTTCCGGCCTCATCGCTGGCGGCCGTAGCTATTCCACACGACGCGGGGCTCGAGGTCTGATGCACGTCGTCTCCTCAGGCAGCTGCGGTATCGTGCAACACTGGCGCATGCGCGGGCAATTCTGGCGTCACTCAGCGCGGGGTAGCTGTCGATCGCATTGCGGAAGCACGAAGTCTTATGCGTTTGGAGCACATCTTTCACGGTGGGCCGCAATGCAATTCAGCCAACTATGCTCCCGAATTGAACGTGACACAGGTCGCTCGACCAACGCAACGTATGCCAACCTTCAGGTTGACGGACCGCCGTGAAAATCGCCACGCCCACCATGCGGGGCGACCGCTCTGGCGGCGCAAACACCGCCGCTGCGTGCCTCAGCCTCCGGCAACGGGCGGCCAGACGGCAACCGCATCGCCGGACTTCAGGATAACGCCGCCGCGACTTGCTGGCGGCTGGAATATGCCATTGAGTAGGACGAGGTGGCAGGCTTCGCGCGGCACTCCGTACTGATCGAGCAGCGCCTCGACGGACGTGCCGTTGGGAACGCTGACCTTTGCCTCGTTTCGCACACTCCCGCTGGGAAGAAATACGCCAAGGGAGGCGTAGAGCTTCAAAGTCACCGGGATCGCAGCAGTTGATGTGGTCACGAAGTGGTCTGGCCTCCGGTCTAGGCGCTTTTGGCGATCGGCGTGTTCGTATGCGGTGCGCTCGGTCCGAAACCCGGTCGCGATTGCATGACGTCGATATACGCCTCGCGCAGACGCTCTGGCGCCGCGAGCAGACGGTCCCGCCAGTTGCCGAGATGGAAGCCCGACTGGATGAGACCACGCAGCATGCCGACGTGGTCGGTCATGCCGACGCATTGGGCGCCGACCAGCTTGTCGCCTTCGAATTCCAGCTTCAGGTACTTGAAGCCGTCCTCGTCGATAAGTCGTGCGGTCTTGCCGAGCGGCGTGCCCTGCCACAGCCCGAACGAGGAGGAGATGAGGCCCATGGTATCGAGGACATTCATGTTGAGTGAGCCGCGATGGGGCGTGCTATGGCCGGCCATGTTGAGAGCGGCGAGGCGGCCATGCTCGACGGCGACGGGTTGGATCGCCAGCATGTCGGGCTTTCCGGTGGATAGGTCGACACCCTCGCAGCAGTCGCCGGCCGCATAGATGTCGGGTGCGGTCGTCTGCAAATGCTGGTCGACCGTAATGCCAACGTTGGTTGCGATCCCCGTGCCGACCAGGAAGCCGGTGTTGGAACGCACGCCGACCGCGAGAACGACGAGCGCAGCGGGAACCGTCGTGCCATCGGAAAGTTCGACCGTGAGCTTGGCGCCCGGCGCGTCGCTTCCTTCGTGAATGCCTTCTACCTTGGTGGAAACGCGCACGTCGACACCTTTTGCCTTGCACCAGCGGCCGAGCATTCCGCCTGCGGTCTCGTCCATCATGCGAGCGACCATGCGCGGCGCATACTCAACGATCGTGATCTTGCAACCGCGCAGATAGAGCGCCTCGAGGATGATCGAGCCGATGAAGCCGGCGCCGACCAGGACGACAGGCGAACCCTTGTCGGCGTGCTTGAGGATCTCGCGCGCGTCGTTGAGCGTCCAACAGGTGTGGACACCGGTGAGATTGGAGCCCGGCATGCGCGGAATGATGGGAGAGGCGCCGGTGGCGATCAGGAGCTTGTCGTAGGAGAGGGCTTCGCCGCCAGTCAGGTAGACTTTGTGGGCGGCGGGATCGATGCCGCCGCATCTGCCGACCTTGTAAGTGATGCCCAGCTTCTCGTAGTGACCGGGCGTCTGGCGCAGATAGGTGCCGTGCTCGTCGATCTTGCCATAGATGTAATAAGGGATTGCCATGCGTGAATAGGGCTGCGGCTCGTCCTCCCCGTTGATGATCGTAATGGAGGAAGCCTTGTCTAGGCTGCGAAGCGTTTCGGCGGCCGTCACGCCGGCGGGTCCGGCACCGAGCACTACGTAGTTCATCTCAATTCTCCCGTGCGATCCGTCGTGTGTGCGTGCGACGCAGCCAACGGCGGACGGCGATGCCCGACCAGACGGCCTCGACGACACCGAACGGCCATGCACCTTGCAGGAAGCCGTAGGCAGAGGCTGCGAGGCAAGCTATGGCGAACGCCAGAATGTAGCCGGTGCCGCGATCTTCGAGTGCATAGAACACCAGCATTGCGGTGACGGACAAGAGGCCGAAGAGCGTAAGCGCGTCCATGCGGCTGCGTCGCCTGTCACCACAAAATGGATGCCCTGACCGAATGCCCGAAAGGCAAACGGGGCGGATGCCCGCCCCGTGATGCCGTTTCCGTTTACAGCGCCAGACGCGAGAGCGTCTCGTTGGTCGGAACGCCCTCAGATGTCCAGCCGCGTAGCGCGTAGTACTCGGGCAGCATCTTGTCGAGACCATTGACGAGACCCTTTGCGGGGCCGGTCTGTGCCGGCTCCGTCGTCAGTCGCGGTGGCAGCTGGTCGTCCTTAGCGGTGAAGCCCGCCTTGTTGTTGAAGACGCGCTCCATGTTCCAGATGCGCTCGCCCATTTCGAGCATGCGCTCCGGCGACCACTCGCCCTCGCAGGCGGCATCGACCTGCGGGGCGATGTCGTTCAGCGTCCAGGCGAAGGTGGTGAAGACGCACAGACCAGACGAGTCGACGGCAGCCGTGGCATCCTGGAAGGCCTTGACGAGGGCAGCCTTACCGTCGGTCGCCAGCGGGTCCGTCTTCTCGGGGATGCCGAGGATCTCGGAGGATACGGTGTAGGAGCGCAAGTGGCAGGCGCCGCGATTGGACGTCGCGTAGGTGAGGCCCATACCCTGGATGCCGCGCGAGTCGTAGGCCGGGAACTCCTGCCCCTTGACTGACATCGACAGTTCGGGGCGGCCATACTTCTTGCAAAGACGCAGCGAGCCGAGGCCAAGTTCCTTGCCGAAGCCTTCCGCCTTGCCGGTCAGCTCGGCGCACTTGACGAGCGCCTCTGCGGAACCGAACTTCAGATCGATGCCACCGGTCATCTCCTGCGTCAGCAGGCCGAGATCGTAGAGTTCCATGGCGGCGGAGACGGTGGCGCCGAACGAGATCGGGTCGAGGCCCTGCTCGTTGCAGACGAAGTTGACCATCGTCAGCGCTTCGAGATCGTTGACGCCGGTGTTGGAGCCGAGCGCCCAGGCCGCTTCGTACTCTAGGCCGCCTGACGCGTGCCAGTACTGTGGCTTGTTCTGGATCGAGAAGTGTTTCTCGTCGATCTTGGAGATGCGCCCGCACGCGATGGTGCATCCGAAGCAGGCCTGGTTGGTCTGCAGGTTCTTCTGACCATCCGACTTGCGCGGTGTCGCCATCGCTTCTGCGGAAATGTCGTGAGCGCCTTCGAACTGAACCTCACGGTGATTGCGGGTCGGCATGGCGCCGGCCTCGTTGATGACGTTCATGAGCACCTGCGTGCCGTAGGTCGGCAGGCCGGCTCCGGTGACTGCATTCTCCTGCAGCACCTTCTTGGCGTCGCGTGCCGCCCTGAGGAAGCGCATGCCGTCCTTAACCTTGACGCCCTTGGTGCCGCGCACGGCGACGGCCTTCAGGTTCTTGGAGCCCATGACGGCGCCAACGCCGGAGCGGCCGGCCGCTCGATGCAGGTCGTTGACGATGCACGAGTAGAGCACCTGGTTCTCGCCCGCGACGCCGATCGCGGAGATGTGCATCATGGGATCCTGGTGGCGCTTCTTGATCCACTCGTCGGTATCCCACACGCTCCGGCCCCAGATCTGCGAGGCGTCATGCAGCTCCACCTTGTCGTCGATGACCGTGAGGTAGACAGGCTTTGCTGCCTTGCCCTCGAAGATGATCATGTCCCAACCGGCGAACTTCAACTCGGCGCCGAAATAGCCGCCAGAGTTGGAGCAGGCGATGGCGTTGGTGAGTGCACCTTTGGTGATCACCGAATAGCGCCCGCCTGTGGACGCGGCAGTGCCCGTGAGCGGTCCAGTGGCGAAGATCATCTTGTTGGCAGGGCTCAGCGGATCGACGGTGGGGTCGATTTCCTCCACCAGATACTTCGTCGCAAGGCCGCGTTGACCCAGGTATTTCTGGGCCCAGTCCATATTGAGCGGCTCGGTCTTGATGGTTGCGTCGGTAAGGTTGATCCGTAGGATCTTACGATTCCATCCCATCGGTTTCTCCCTGAATTGCGGCAGCGCCTTGTGGCGTCCGTGTGTGTTCTGGTTGTCTCGTTCTTGTTTCCGCACGCCGGGTGGCCCGCGTAACGTGAGCCGTGCCTGAGCGACGGTGGACGTCGGGTCAGCCCTTGGCCGCGGGAGTGTTTGGTCCCTGCGTCGACGTTGCGTGCGCGGCTTGCGTTGCCCAGACCTTCATCTTGTCGAAGCCGGCCTGCTCGGTGTCCTTGAACGTGATCGCACCCGTCGGGCAGGCCTCGGCGCAAGCCGGGCTGCCAAGGCACAGGTCGCACTTGATGACCTTGCCGGTGGAGGCGTTGTAATTCACGGTACCGAACGGGCAGGCGATCGTGCAGACCTTGCAGCCAACACACAGGTTCTCGTGGACGACCTTGACGCCGTCGGCGTTGGTTGTGATGGCATTCACAGGACAGGCTTGCTGGCACCAGGCTTCAGCGCACTGTGTGCAGGTGTAGGGGACGAATCGTGCCTCGGTGTGGAAATCGAAAACGCGAATGCGTGACTTGGAGACGTTGAACTCGCCTTCCTTGACAAACGAGCAGGCCATCTCGCACTGCTTGCATCCGGTGCATTTTCCTGGATCGATCACCAATGCTCTGAGCATAGGGCCTCCCTTTTTCTGTCGGTGTTTTTCTAGGTGTTAGACCAATTCGCGCGCAGATGCGACGGGGGGTCAAGTGTACTTAGGTGCATTCGGCGCGCCGATGCGGAAATTCCGTGGCATTAGGTTTCAAAGCTATTTCCGATCAAACATAGCTTTGAGTGCTCGCGCGGTGAGCATCGTCTCACTCGGCGTTTAGGCCTGACCGTCTGAGTCGGAAACACGCACGTGTTGATCGAAGCCGCACCCTATCAGGCCTCCGCGGACCTAAGTGAGGCGGCCGGGATTGAACCCGCTTTGGTGCGCGCTTGGGCTCGCCGGAAACAGAAGCTGGTGCAATCGAGCTGACACGGGCAGGGCGGCTGAAGGTCAATGCGGCTGCGCAGGGGATCAACCGAAGATCAGCGGATCGGTCGGTGACAGAGGGCGATCGAACCTGATGCCGGCAGCCTCGCCCTTACACCAGGCGACGATGCCCTGAAACGAGCGGCCGCAGGCGATCTCGATGGCGACGCTTTCGCCAACCTTCACCATGGGCATGCGCGTCATTCCGATGCCGCCTGAGGAGATGTCCCGCGCGAAGGCACTGAAGGCGCCTGCCGGTGTTCGGACGATGGCAGACTGAAGCAACGACTGGCGCGGAGCACGGCGGCGTTCGCTCAACTCTGGAAGAACGATTGCGCCGTCGATGGCGCAGCAGGCAGGCTCGCCGGCAATGATGCGGTCGAACAGGGCGGCCAGCAGCGCGGCATTGCCGCTGTTCTCGTCGGCCAGCATCGGAGCGGTCTCTTCCTCCAACAGACCGATGAGGTCGCGCGCGCGGCGCGATGCCTCCAACCAAGCGGCTTTGAGGCCCGCAACATGCAAGGGCGCGGCGCGCAATGGCCCAATCCCGGCGGCGTCGAACTCGAAGTGGCGCAGCTCGATGCGACCCGCCTGGAATGCGGCATAGAATTCGGCAAATCGCGTCACGAGCGTCTTCGACAGTTCCTCGGCAAGCAGTCGGCGCGGCCAGTGGCTGGTCTCGGCAGAGAAACCCGAAACCAGCGTACCCGCATTGACGATCGGATCGGGATGTCCGTCCTTGGCGGCGAAATTGATCGCACTTGCCGCGCCGGTCGTCAGCACGGCGACCGTATGGATCTCCTGAACGAAATTGCGGATCAACAGTTGCTCGGCACGCGGGGCGACTTCGTAACTCGCCTCGTTGTCGACATACGACTCGCTGTCCGACGTACCGCGGCGCCCGAATACCGCGCGCTCCGTGGTTTCGGCGGCGCTGAACTGCGCTGCACCCTCGGATTTGGGCGGATAGATGGGCCTGAACAGCATTGCGGGCATACCCTTCGTTGCAACCGACGGGATCAGCCTACGCCATATGTCCTAATCATTTCTAACCGATGCATCACCCTGCAACGGTCCTTTAACTTTCAGCATAGTATGAAGCTGGCTGTATATCAGTGTTCAGTGGATACCGGTAAGGCAGCGATTCCACGAAAAGTGAACGCGCTCTAGACGTAGGACAGGATCACGTAGGCTCCGAGCATCAGCGTTGTCCAGAAGGCCATGCGCCCGGTTGGCCAGGTTCGGCCGAATACGCCGTCAGGGCCGTGCAGCCGGTAGATGCCGGCATTGACTTGTTCGATGATCCGGCCGCGCACGCCCAGCCATTCGGCGCGAACCGCCGCGGCTGCCTTGTGCGCCCAGCGGCCGACGGCGGGCAATCCCTTCCTATACGACCATTCCGCATCGATGTTGATGCCGGGGAGTTCCGGCGGGTAGAGCCCCTTCAGCTGCAACCAGACGAACGCCAGTGCGGAGAAAAATAGCAGTTGGGTCTGGGTCAGCACGTGCGCAGCCGTGTAGGGCTCGTAGTCGACCGGATTGGGCAGCATCGAATAAAGCAGCCAGGGATAGCAGCCGTTGAAGATGCAGATGGCGGCGGCAAGGCCCATCGCGATCAGCATGTTGAGCGGCGCCTCCTTCGGCCGCAAACCGGAATCGTGGGCGAAGAAGGCAAAGTATGGAATTTTGATGCCGGCATGGTGGAAGACGCCGGCTGATGCGAACAGCAGAGCAAGCCACACATAGGGGTGATGCTCCTCGAGCGCAGCGACCATCACCATCGACTTGGATACGAATCCGGAAAACAGCGGGAATGCGGAAATCGATGCCGCGCCGACCATGCAAAAACCGGCGGTCCAGGGCATCGTCTTGTAAAGGCCGCCAAGCTCGGAACCGTTCATCTTGCCGGTGCGGTAGAGCACGGCGCCCATCGACATGAACAACAGGCCCTTGAAGATCACGTCGTTGAAGGCATGAGAGACGGCGCCGTTGACGGCAAGCGCGGTGCCGATGCCGATGCCGACGACCATGAAGCCGACCTGGTTGATGAGGCTATAGGCGAGCACGCGGCGCAGGTCGTTCTCGATCACCGCGAAGAAGATCGGGAACATCGCCATGCCCGCGCCGATGTAGACGAGCAGCTCGGTGCCCGCGAAGGTGCGCGCCAGCGTGTAGACCGCCACCTTGGTGGTGAAGGCAGACAGGAACACGGTACCTGTGGGTGTCGCCTCGGGGTAGGCATCGGTCAGCCAGTTGTGCAGGAGCGGGAAGCAAGCCTTGATCCCAATCGCAAACAGCAAGAGCCACGACGCTATGCCTGCAAGCCCGGAACTCCAGTCCTGAAGTCCGATCTGTGCAATGGCGGTTGAACCCGTCGCCGTCCAATGCATGGCGATGCCGGCGAGCAGGATTACGCCAGAGCCCACCTGTATCAGGAGATAGCGCATGGCCGCGCCATAGGAGCGCTCCGTGCCGCGCGCCAGGATCAGGAACACCGAGGTGACGGCCAACAGCTCCCAGAACAGGAACAGCGTCAGCAGGTCGCCAGCGAACACGGCACCAAGCGCGCTGCCGGCATAAAGTAGCCCCGAAACGTGCTGGACGCGGTCGTCGACATGCAGCGAGAAGACGATGCCGAGGAAGGCGGCCAGATGGAACAGATAGCCAAACAGAAGGCTCAGCTTGTCGACCTTGATCAGCTCCAGTTCGTAGCCGAGCAGCGGGACGACATGGGAAGCATCGGCCGGCAGCATGTAGAGGTTGACCGCGCCGACCACGGGAATGGCAAGCATGACGAGCGAGCGCAGAATGCCGGATGTCCCGACAACGAGTGCTGCGCCGATGAAAAAGACAAGGAACGGCGCGACGCTACTCATCGTAATACTCCTCGTCGCGCATCAGAACCTTGCGCATCTCCTTGGCGATGAGCACAAGGATCACGCACGCGGCGAAGCCGTAGAGGCAGTAAAACAGCGGCAACGCTTCCCACGGGTGGTCCACGTGGCGATGCACGAACACCTCGGCGAGGATCGAGATGCCGCACAGCGCATAGAGCGCATAACGAACACGCGCCACGTTCTGCGGCTTGTCGAACATGTGGGTCTTGCCGTCGTCGGGCGCGCCGTGATGTTGGGCCATGCCTGCGGGTCCTATCTGAGCGGGATCTGCTTCAAGAGATCGAGCAGGAAATCAGGGTAGACGAAGAGCGCGATGCAGCCGAGCGCTGTTGCGCTAATGGCGATCAGGCAGGCGGTCGGCGCCTCGTGAATTTTGCCGTCGCCATGCGCGTGCCCATGCCCATGTTTATGACCGTGGGCCGCCGCCGCGCCCGCACTGGCCGGCGGCCTGCCGAAGAACGCCCTGAAGGGGATCGGCAGCAGGTAGGCGATGTTGAGAAGCGAGGAGATCATCAGGATTGCGACAACGGCGAGCTTGTCGGCCTCGATGGCCCCCAGTGCGAGGTACCATTTGCTCCAGGTGCCGCCGAACGGCGGCAAGCCGATGATCGACAGCGTTCCGATTGTGAAGGCCGCAAACGTGATCGGCATGGCGCGGCCGAGCCCTGTCAGCTCGGAGACCTCCGTCTTGTGGGCGGCGACGTAGATCGCGCCGGCACAGAAGAACAGCGTGATCTTGCCGACCGCGTGCATGGCGATGTGCATGCCCGAGCCGATGACGCCGAGCGAGGTGGCGAGCAACGCACCCGTGACGATGTAGGAGAGCTGCGAGACCGTGGAATAGGCCAGCCGCGCCTTCAAGTTGTCCTTCGTCATCGCGATGAGAGAGGCGATGAGGATGGTGGCGGCGGGGATCCAGATGAGCTTGTCGACGGCGCCGGAATTCGTCAGCGTGTCGATGCCGAAGATGTAGACGACCACCTTGAGGATCGAGAAGACGCCGGCCTTGACGACGGCGACGGCGTGCAGAAGCGCGCTGACGGGCGTCGGTGCAACCATTGCCGCTGGAAGCCAGAAATGCACCGGCATGACGGCGGCCTTGCCAATGCCGAAGACATAGAGGGCGAGCAGCCCCGTCATCAGCAGAGGCGACAGCTTGCCGGCGAGGATGCCACCCGTGGTGAAATCGGCCGTGCCGGCAACGGCGGCGGTGATGATGATCGCGGGAAGCAGCAGCACCATCGAGGTGCCGATCAGAAGCAACAGGTACTTGCGGCCGGACCGGCGCGCCTCATCGCTCGCCTTGTGGGTGACAAGCGGATAGGTCGAGATCGTCAGCACCTCGTAGGCAAGGAACAGCGTGACGAGGTTGCCGGCGAATGCAATGGCAAGCGCACTGGCGATGGCAATGGCGAAGCAGACATAGAAGCTCGTCTGGCGCGGCTCGTCGTGGCCGCGCATGTAGCCGATCGAGTAGATGGAGTTGACGATCCACAGCGTCGAGGCGACGAGCGCATAGACGAGGCCCAGCGGCTCGACCTTCAACGCGACGCGGATGCCCGGCACCATCTCCGGGCCGTTGAGTTCGGGCCGGGCGCCAGCCATGACCGGTCCGTAAAGGCTCCACACGATCAGCGCCAGGGCGGCAGCCGAGACGAGGGTGACAGTCTCGCGCAGGTTTGGGGCGCGATGGAACAGTGGGATCAGCGCAGCGGCGGCGAGTGGGATCAGGATTGCGAGCTGCACCAGGGTCTCGGGTTGGGCGGCGATCATGACGTGAAGCCTCCCAACAGGAATTCGGCAATGCGTGTGGCGATGCCACCGGTAAGGCGCGTGTCGAAGCCCAGATAGACGGTTGTGAACGCGAGCGCGAGGAGTGGCAGCAGCATCGTTGGCGGTGGTTCTCTGACGCCAGCCAGATCAGCGGATGGCTCGCGGAAGTAGGCGATCTCGACAAAGCGGCCGACGTAGATGACGGCAAGCAGGCTCGACAGCACGATGAGGAAGACGAGCCACGTCCAGCCGTGTTCGATGGCGCCCAAGGCGAGGTACCACTTCGATATGAACCCGGCGGTGCCTGGCACGCCGATAAGTCCCAGGCCGGCAACGACAAAGGCGGCGGTCGTTACGGGCATCTTGCGGCCGATGCCGGACAGGCTAGGCAGGCTAAGGACACCCGTGCGATAGGCCATGGCGCCGAGCGCAAAGAACAGCGCAGTCTTCATGATGGCGTGGTTGAAGACATGGACGAGGCTGCCGGCGAGGCCCATCTTGTTGGCGAGAGCAATGCCGAGCGTGATGTAGCCGATCTGCGCCACCGACGAATAGGCCAGCATCCGTTTGGCGTTCTGTTCGAATATGGCGGCGAACGAGGCGATGAACATGGCCGCCAGCGACAGCACCAGCACGATCTCGGTTACCGGCAGCTGACGGAACGGGATGGCGACGGCGAACACCGAGAAATAGATGCGTATCAGCAGGTAGATCGCCGCTTTGGTTGCGGTGCCGGCGAGGAAGGCCGTGGCGAAGGACGGTGCATAGGCATAGGCGTTGGGCAGCCACACGTGCAGTGGGAAAAGCGCGAGCTTCAGCGATATGCCAACCGTCATGAAGGCCAGTGCGGCAAGGATCGGCCGCGGATACTCCTGCATCGCCGGGCCGATGCGCGCGGCAAGGTCGACGAAATTCAACGTTCCTGTGACGAGGTAGAGCAGGCCGACGCCGACGATGTAGAAGGTGGCGCCGATCGTGCCCATGATCAGGTACTGGTAGGCGGAAAGCAGCGCCCTACGGTGCCGGCCGAGCCCGATCAAGGTGTAGGTGGCGAGCGAGGAGATCTCCAGGAAGACGAAGGCGTTGAAGGCGTCTCCCGTGATGACGATGCCGAGCAGGCCCGACAGGCACAGCAGGTACATGGTGTAGAACCACGGCTGCTTGTGGGAGTCGATCTCCGTGGCGACGCTCTTGCGCGCATAGGGGATCGAGACGAGGCCGATGAGCGAGATCAAAAGCAGGACGAACGCATTGAGAAGATCGACACGATACTCGATGCCCCAAGGCGCCGCCCACGATCCCATGACATAGGAGATGGGCTTGCCGGTCTCCGTGATCCGCATCAGCAGGCCGGCGGAGATGAACGGTGCGATGGCGCTTGCGATGGCCGCAATCGTCCAGGCCAGCACGCCCGAGCGGGTGAAGGCTGTCAGAATCGCGCCAAACAGCGGCACCAGAATCTGCAGAATCGGAAGGTGCTCATCGAGGCCGGTCATTGATCCTCGTCCTTGGCGAAGATCTCGTCCTCGTCGATCGTGCCGTACTCCTCGGAGATGCGCACGACGAGCGCCAGACCGACCGCCAGGGTTGCGACACCGACGACGATCGCTGTCAGCATCAGAACGTGTGGCAGCGGGTTCGAATAGACCGAGAACCTCTCGTCGATGATCGGTGCCGTTCCTCCGATAATGCGTCCCGGCGACAGATAGAGCAGATAGACGGACGTCTGGAAGAGCCCCAGGCCGACGAGTTTCTTGATCATGTTGCCGCGGGCGATGACGATGTAGAGGCCCGCGACCATGAGGAAGATGGTCACGTAATAATTATAGTGATCGGCGATGACCTCCCAGCCTGTCATTGGCGCCCCCTGTCGGCGAAGGCGTAGAAGATGGCCAGCATGGTGCTCGCCACGGTGGTGATCACACCTGTCTCCACGATCAGAATTCCCCATTCATGGGCATGCAGGAAGTCATGCCCGAAAATGCCGTAGTCGAGATAGCGGCCCTGGCCGGTCAGCATCGCCGGCAGGCCTGCCGCGGCGTAAATCAGAACGCCGAGCGGAACGAGACGCTCTACGAGGCCTTGCGGCGCGATGTGCCGGGCGGCATCGAGGCCGAAGATGATGGCGTAGAGAATGAAAGCTGCAGCGATGATGACGCCGGCCTGGAAGCCGCCGCCCGGACCGTAGTCGCCATGAAAATGCACGTAGGGCGCAAAGATCAGGATGAAGGGCAGCATGAGTTTCGCGCCAACCCGCAGGATCAGGTCAAGCTTCATGCCCGTCCCTCCTTGCCCTCTTTGCCGGACTTCAACCGCTTCCTGCGGCCGCGCAACAGCAGCATCACGCCGACGCCACCGGTGAAGATAACGGTCGTCTCGCCCAACGTGTCGTAGCCGCGGAAATCGGCGAGCACCGCGGTGACGACGTTGGGCGGCATTTCATGCTTCGCCGATGCCTCAAGGTAGGACGGTGCCACATGTCTATGGATCGGGGCGTCGGCCAGTCCGAAACGCGGCAGCTCGTTCGTCCCCCAGATGAGCGCGACAGCGGTCACAGCCGAGACGAACAGTGGCACGGCGGCGGTATGGGCCGAGGGGTATTCGCGCGAGCCGGTAAGATAGAGGGCTGCCAGCAGCACGACTGTCGAGATGCCGGCACCCACGGATGCCTCGGTCATGGCGACGTCGACCGCGTCGAGGACGATCATCACCGAGGCCATAAGGAAAGAGTAGATGCCGGCGAGTATCACCACGCCGAACAGATTGCGCTGGCGCACGATGGCAATTGTCACGGCCGCAAGCAGCGTCAGGAGTACGCCCTGTATGAAGCTCACCATCACGGCAACTCCGATGTCTTGGCCGTATCGGCGGGCGGCGCCGGGCCGCGGGATCGGCGATCCTCGGCCAGCATCGGCTCAACGTCGGCGGCAAGTGCTGCCTGTGCCAGCGCATGGGAGACGACCGGGCTGGTGAAGTAGAAGATGAGCAAAATGAACAGCAGCTTCACGGTCACGAGTGTGAGGCCGGCCTGAAGCATCAGCCCGAGCACGAGGAAGCCTGCTCCCGTCGTGTCGATCACGGATGCGGCGTGCATGCGCGTATAGACATCGGGCATGCGTATGAGGCCGATCGCGCCAGTGATCAGGAAGAAAGCGCCAAGCAGGATGAAAGCCCAGCTCAGAAGGTCAACGATCTGCTGCATCAGGCGCCGTCCTCGTCGTCATAGGCAAGATCGCCGTAGCGGAAGAACTTCAGTACCGCGAGTGTTCCGATGATGTTGAGAAGCGCATAGGTGAGCGCAATGTCGAGCCACTCGGGACGGCCGGTGAGGAAGCCGACGACGGCGAGCAGCAGGATCGCCAGTGTGCCGACACTGTTTCCGGCCAGGACACGGTCGAATACGGTCGGACCCAGGATCGCGCGCGAGACCGTCAAGGTCAGGGCGGCGAGGACGGCGATGGTTGCGGCGATGAACATTGTCAGGCCCCTCCCTCGAATTGGCGGACGCGCTGGTCCATGCCACCTGATTCGACGTCGTCGGCACCCTCGCGAACGAGCGCATGCACCGTGAACTCGTTGCCGCGCACGCCGACGGTTATCGTGCCGGGCGTCAGGGTTATCGAGTTGGCGTAGGTGGCGAGCCCGGCGTTGGTCCGCTGGCTGGCGGTGACAACGGTCATGGTCGGCGAGATTGGTAGCCTCGGCGACAGGATCGCTTTCGACACGCTCCAGGCCGACTTCAGGATCTCCCACAACAGCCAAGGGACGTAGGTGACGGCGGCAGGGAGCAGGTGGACGGGGTGGCCTTCCGCATCCAGTACGCCCATGCGGATTGACAGGGCGACCACGGCGAGCACCGAGATCACGCCGATGGCCACTAAGAATGGCGTATAATGACCTGACAGAATGAGCCAGAAGACCAGAATGGTGATGGCCAGACTGATCGCGCGCATCGCCTCCCTCTCCCCCTTTTCGCGGGCACCTTGCGGAGTCGTGGACCGTTCGGTCCGCGCCTCCTGATGCCTTCATGTGCGTTGCCGGCTCAGGCGATGGCCAGCAGGCTTGCGGCTGCGCCGTCGGCGTCGTGGACCGCAAGCTCAGTGAAGTTCAACACATTGTCGAGCCGATTGGAATCGACCATTTGGCGTGCATGTTCGGCATGCTGCTTGCGCCAAACAGGACGGAAACGTCGCCCCCCGTGGAACAAACGCGTTGCTGTCAAAGTTCTATGCGAAGGAAAGTGATGTGGCAAGCCGTGGTATACCACGGCGGCCGGATTTTGATCCACCGGCGCTCTCCCATCTCTGGTGCCCGTCTGGAGCAGGGTTTTCATGTTGGGATGCGTTAGGGTCCGGACCCTAGTCGCGGGCGGAATATGAAGGCGCCTGAGTATGGTGTCGGTGCTGAGCTCTGTCGAGAAAGAGTTGTCCAGGTTCAGGCGAACTTACGTGTTTGGCGCTCCGCCTCGCTCGGGTTAGGCTTCCGATCTGGGTCTGCCGCTCGTGGATGAAGTGGTGCAGCATCATGTCGTGCCGGGGCCTTGGTGGTGGCGCGGATGGCGGCCCGACTGTGTTGAAGTTCATATGCCGTTTCAACATCTGGACGTTAAACTTTTGATCATGTAACGAGATGTTCGGTTGGCGGGGTCGTGCCAACAGAGCCGCTCTGGTCTGAAAGCCTGCCTGCAAGGCAAGTGTATGGTGGTGATGGCGTAATGCGTTCTTCGAAGTCGGTGGTTTGGGGTGTTGCCGCAGTACTGTTTTCGGTCTCAGGGGCATCGGCCGACGATATTGTGCCGCCAGTACGGACGTGGACCGACGACATACCCGTCGGTCGGCCGTATGTGAAGCCGCCGGTCCCGGTCCGACCGATGACCAGCGAACAGCAGGTGGCGGCCTTGCAGCCTGTCGCATTGCCGGACCTGGCCCCCCTTGATCTCAAGCCGTTGCGGATCGGAATCCTCGAGGAGATTACCCGGCGCAAGGCCGATGAGCGTGATCCCGCAATGAGTGCCCAGCTCGACGAGCTGGGAAGCATCTACGGCGGCGAAGTGGCCGGCCCGTTCTGGGTGAAGGAAGGCGGTTTCGTCGAAGCGGCGCGGCAAGCAGCGGCTGAAATGACCCGCGCGGGCGACTATGCGCTCGACCCGACTGTGTTCCACATCCCGAGCCTCGACGCTGACGATCCCTCAGCACTCGCTCGCAGCGAACTCGATATGTCGCTTGCCATCATAGCCTATGCCCGAGAGGCATTCGGTCTTCGCTTCGAGCCCAACAGCATTTCGCTCTGGCTCGACAACAAACCACAGGTGCCGCCGGCGGCCGACCTGCTGGCACGCGTCTCGGCAGCGGCTGATCCCGGCGCGGAACTGCGCAAGCTGCATCCATCGCATCCGACCTTCGAGGCGCTGCGCAAGGCTTATCTCGTCGCTACTGGCAAGCTTGCGCCCGAGCCCCGTGAGTTGCCGGCACAGATTCCCGATGGTCCGGTGCTGAAGGTTGGTGATGACCATCCCGATGTCGCACTCGTGCGCCAGCGGCTTGATCTGCCGGCGGCCGAGGGCAAGGCAACCCACTTCGACCGCGAACTCGGCGACGAGATCCGCGCCTACATGCGCCGCAACGGCAAACGCCGCCGGCCAGAGATCAACAACGACCTGCGTGCACTGCTCAATCGGCCGCCGCCGCTGCCCAAGGCGCCTGATGTGCGCGTGATCGAGGCCAACATGCTGCGCTGGCGGTGGCTGCCGCGCGAGTTGGGCGAGATCCACGTCTGGAACAACATCCCCGAGTTCCTGACGCGCCTTTACCGGGGCGGCGAGATCATCCACCAGGAGCGGATCATCGTCGGGCAACCGGGCCAGCAGACGCCGATTTTCTCCGATACGATGGAGCACATCGTATTCAAGCCCCAATGGGGCGTGCCCAACTCCATCAAGATTACAGACCTGCTGCCCCGGCTGCGCGGCGGTGACCACGACGTGCTGAGCCGGCGCGGCATGAAGATCGTCAAGGATGGCCGCGAGGTCGACGCCGGGCGGATCCGTTGGGACAATACGGATATCCGTTATATCAGCATCGTTCAGGGTCCGAGCGCCTGGAACCCGCTGGGCGAGATGAAGTTCATGTTCCCCAACCGGCATTCGGTTTACATGCACGACACGACGAGCAAGGGACTGTTTAGCTCGAGTGAGCGGACGTTCAGCCACGGCTGTATCCGCGTGCGCAATCCACGCAAGCTCGCCGAGGTGATTTTCCGGGACGTGCAAGGTTGGGACATTGAGCGCATTCCCGAGCTGCTGGGACGGGCCGGTGAGGAGAACAACACGGTCGAGTTCGACAAGAAGATTGCCGTGCATAACGTCTACTTCACTCTGATCCCTGACGGAGCCGGGGGATTGCGCCAGTTGCGCGACGTCTATGGCCACGATCGCCGCATCGTCCAGGCGCTCGAAGGCAAGTCCTTGCGTTCGATCGCAGACAACGATCCCGCCCGCATTCACAAGCGCCGCGTGGAGGAGATTGAACGTTCGACGCGGTACGACAACTCTGCATTCCGCAGTGCTCCAGGCACGGTAACGGCCAGCGATGATGGTGAGAGCAGCTTCGTGGCGTATCGCGCATCGCTCGGCGCGCCGCGCCCCGCTGCCAACGCCCGACCGCAGCGAACAAGGCATTCGCGCCGCATCGTTCCGTCATGGCCGCCGCAGATCAGCTACGATTGATGTGCAGACCGCGGCAATCGCGGCGCATTGAGATCGTGCATAATCAACACGAGGCGGATGGCCGCTAGGCACCCGCCTTTTGTTTCGTCCTGGCCGTGCCTTCCGTTGAGCCGGCAGACGCAGCGGACGGACAATTTTTCGCAGTCATGACGCCCGGCATGGACAAAGGCCTCCGGAGCGTGTTGCATGGTCGCACGATCTCTCCAAGAGGTGGCGACATGGCGGAGCCGCGGCTCGCTGGAATACTGTACGGAACGGGCGATGGCCCGAGGATCGACGATCTCCTGGTGGCGCTGGTGGAGCGGCTGCGGGCAAGCGGGCTGCGCCTTGCCGGCGCGATCCAGCACAACACCGATGGCGGCGATCGATGCCGCTGCGACATGACGCTGGAGGACTTGGCAAGCGGCCAGCGCATCGACATCTCCGAGAAGCGAGGGCCGGAATCGCGGGGTTGCCGGTTGGATTCGTTCGCACTTGAGGCGAGTGTGGGTCTTGTCACCCAGTCGCTCAGCGAGCCGCGCGATCTCGTCATCCTCAATCGCTTCGGAAAGCGCGAGGCGGAGGGGCATGGGTTTCGCCAGGTTATCGATCAGGCGATTGCTGCTGATGTGGCGGTGCTGATCGCAGTCGCCGAAGGACAGCAGGAGGCGTGGGAAAAGTTCACCGGCTCCTATGCGGACAGCCTGCCGGTCGATCTTGGTGCCATCATCGGGTGGTGCGATCAGGCGGTGGCGGAAACGGCGTCTCGCATGGGCGAACCAGACCAGGCCAGGTCGACGCCCGGCCATCTTCTGGATGCCTAGGGTCCGGACTCTAGTGCACATCGAACTGACGTGCACAGCGGTTCAGCTTGAAAAGCATGCTCCCAACACGTGGATCGAGCAGGCCTGCGATCCGACGAAATATGAGCATGCACCCGCGCCTGATCGTCCTTGATTGAAACGCGAGAATTTCAATCAAGGACGTGAATGAGACACGCGGACAAACAGCGAGAGCAGGCCAAGGTGAGGCCCATCATGCCGGGCCAGCCTTTCGCCCTGGCAGCCCGGCTCAGACCGCAAGCGCGTAAAGTGTCGCGACAACCGCCAGAATGAGAGCAATGATGATTGCCAGGGCGTCAGCTGCGGCGGGTACCGTGCGCAGATTGAGGTAGGCGCGCAGAATGACGTTGGCCTTGCCCCAGGTGACGAGCAGCAGAGCAAGGAAAAGCGCGAGCCCAAGGCCGCCGTGTTGCGTGACGCGGCCGGAAACCATGGTAGCGAGGGTAAGCACCATCAGCAGCGTCCAGGCCGCGAGCAGGCTGGTTACGGTCGGGTAATAGGAGCGCTTGGT
This sequence comes from Hyphomicrobiaceae bacterium, assembly GCA_020638035.1. Taxonomy (GTDB): domain Bacteria; phylum Pseudomonadota; class Alphaproteobacteria; order Rhizobiales; family Hyphomicrobiaceae; genus JAEUMD01. Next base: position 160 of record JACKJI010000011.1, on the reverse strand, counting down.
CTTCCAAAGGGGCATCGTTGCACAATCCTCGTTCGGCGCGCCGATCAGCGCATCAGGTAGACGATCGGAAACAGCAACACCCAGACCAGATCAACCATGTGCCAGAAGCTGGTGCCGATCTCGACCGTCTCCAGTGACAGTTTTGCAGCGACGATGCCGA
>JACKJI010000010.1 GCA_020638035.1 Hyphomicrobiaceae bacterium | reverse complement strand
CCTCATCCGTGCGACGCTCGGGTCCGACGGCTTAGGCTTTTTCGAGGCGATCGCCGCCGGCGACATGGTGACGAACAAGAAGCCCGCGCCCGACGTCTACCTGCTGGCCCTCGAACGGCTGGGAATCAAACCCGACCGTTGCCTGGCACTGGAAGATTCGGTCAACGGGCTCGTCTCGGCGCGTGGCGCGGGATTGCCGGTGCTCGTCACAACCAGCGTCTACACCAGCCACCAGACCTTTCCCGAAGCGCTGGCAACCTTGCCCGATCTCAACACGCTGGCGGGGCCGGCAGCCCGCACGCCTGTTGCCGGAGCTGCGATCCTGACCGCGCTACGCAACCTGCATGCCGGGCAATCTCCAGGTTGAGATTCTCGAGTCGGATTCAATGGAGCCGCACATTGGCTGGAAGAAAACGCGTGCACGTTCAGCCGCCAGTCGGTCACACGACAGCCATACGGTCGACGATATGCGATGGCGCGGCGGCTCGCGTTCATGCGGCGCGACCGACTCTGTCGGCCTGTTGCGCGCGGTACGGGCGGCTTGTTTGCGCCATTTGATATCAACGTGTGCGTGGCGCGGTAACAGCGCATTTCGCAATCCTCAGAAACCGTGACGGGAGAGTCGAGAATCCCTCTTGCAGCGCGCTTCACGCATCGCATATAGGAATCGCATTCGGGATGATGATGCCAAGAACGGCGGCTAGTCGCACGACGGTCCATCCTGACGGTGGGAAGAGTGAGCGGGGCACCCGCGGCGTTGGCCCACCACCAACCGGAGCCACAGTCCCAGATGCGGACAATCGGCGTGTTGGAGACCGTCTCTGCGGAGACGGACGAGCCTCCAAGTCCCAAGACGGTTTCACCGTCCACCTCCAGAAAAAACAATAACGACAAGGCCAACAGGCTGATCCACCGTGGCGCCGGCGCGTCCGTGGTCGGTATCGCCGAGGCACGCCGGGAGAGCTTCCCGACGGGCAAGGCCGCGCGTCAGTTCCAGCGGAAGTACTTTCCAGGCGTCACCGCGCAGGACTGGAACGACTGGCGCTGGCAACTGCGTTCGCGCATCAAGTCGCTCGCAGAACTCGAGCGCATGTTCAAGCTGTCGGATGACGAGCGCGACGCGATTCTGCGTCACAAGGGTTCGCTGCCCGTCGGCATCACGCCCTACTACGCAAGCCTGCTCGACCGCGACAACCCGGACGACGGCCTCCGCCGCACCCACATCCCCGTCGGGCAGGAGTACATCCGCACGCCCGGCGAAGCCGATGACCCGCTGGGCGAGGATCACGACGCCCAGGTGCCGGGCCTCGTCCATCGCTATCCCGATCGCGTACTGTTCCTGGCAACGGGCTTCTGCTCGACCTATTGCCGCTACTGCACGCGCTCGCGCATGGTCGGCGAGGCGGGCGGCGACTACTCTTTCTCCAAGTCGCAATGGGAGAGGGCGCTGGCCTATATCGAATCGAAGCCTCAGATCCGCGACGTGCTGATCTCGGGCGGCGATCCGCTCACCCTGTCGGACGACAAGCTCGACTACCTGCTGACGCGCCTGCGCGCGATCCCGCACGTCGAGTTCATCCGGCTGGGCACGAAGGTGCCGGTTGTGCTCCCCATGCGTGTCACGCGCGCCCTGGTGCGCATGCTGCGCCGGCATCATCCGCTGTGGATGAGCATCCACGTCACCCATCCTTCGGAACTGACACCGGAAGTGACCCAGGCGATGGCACGCCTTGCCGACGCCGGCATCCCGCTCGGCTCGCAGACGGTGCTGCTCAAAGGCATCAATGACGACATCGAGGTGATGAAGCCGTTGATGCACGGGCTCCTGAAGCGGCGGGTGAAGCCCTACTACCTCTACCAGTGTGATCCGATCACCGGTTCGGCGCAGTTCCGCACGCCGGTGTCGAAGGGCCTGGAGATCATCGAGGGATTGCGCGGCCACACCACCGGCTACGCCGTGCCGCAGTACGTCATCGATGCGCCAGGCGGCGGCGGCAAGATCCCGCTGCTGCCCGAGTACGTCGTCGGGCGCGACGGTGAAGACCTGCTGTTGCGCAACTTCGAGGGTGGTATCTATCGCTACAAGGACCCTGGCGGCACGGTTGGTGCCGACCGCCAGACGCCGGACTTGCCCATCGCGCTTGCAGCCGATGGGCTCGGAGGCTGAGGCCATGCGTATCGGCTTCGTCTACGACTTGCGCGATGAGTATCTCGCGGCGGGTTATTCAGAGCTTGAGGTGGCCGAGTTCGATAGTGTCTCGACCATCGAAGAGATCGAGGCGGCGTTCCGTCGCCTCGGTCATGACGTCGTGAGAGTCGGCCGCGGCCAAGCGCTGGCGGCGCGGCTGGTCAGCGGCGAGCGGTTCGATCTCGTCTTCTCGATCGCCGAGGGCATGAAGGGGCGCTCGCGCGAGGCGCAGGTGCCGGCCCTGTGCGAGCTGTTCGGCCAGCCCTATGCGTTCTCCGATCCGCTGACCATGGCGGCGACGCTCGACAAGGCGGTCGCCAAGCGCATCGTCCGCGATCACGGTATCGCGACTGCACCGTTCGCCGTGCTCACAAAGCCGGAAGATGCGGAGGCGGTCGACTTGCCGTTCCCCCTGTTCGTCAAGCCGATCGCGGAAGGCACCGGCAAAGGCTGCTCGAACGCGTCCCGGGTTGCCAACGCCAAGGAGCTGCGTGCCGAGGCCGAGCGCCTGATCGCCAAGTTTGCACAGCCCGCCATCGCCGAAACCTACCTGCCTGGCCGGGAGTTTACGGTCGGCATCGTCGGTACGGGGGACGAGGCCCAGGTCATCGGCGTCGCCGAAATCGCTGTGCGCGCCGAGGCCTCCGACCCGGTCTACTCCTACGAAAACAAGGAGACCTGCGAGTCGACCGTCATTTACGCACTTGCAACCGACGCCGAGTCGACCGCCGCCGCCGCCGCCGCGCTTGCCTCTTACCGCGCGCTCGATTGCCGCGATGCCGCCCGCCTCGACTTCCGCTCTGATGCAGCAGGCGTGCCCCACTTCCTGGAGGCGAACCCGATCGCCGGTCTGCATCCAACCCATTCCGATCTGCCGATCATCGCCGACCTTTCCGGCTTCGGTTACGACCGTCTGATTGCCGGCATCCTGTCGTCGGCCGCCGCCCGCTATGGCATCACAATGACCGCAGCTTACGCTGCCCGGATTCGCGAGGTCGTATAAGGCACGATGGTGATGCTCTACGTGCCCGTCGTCCATGGTGCAGCTCTCGACCGGCCTGACGAGGTTGATACAGTTGCCAGCGCTGAAGCCATTGCGGGCGCCCTGCAACGATTGGGCTATCGCACCGATGTCATCGCGCTGACACCAGATCTTTCCGCACTCGACGCGCTCTCCGCTGACCCGCCGTTCGTCGTGTTCAACTTGGTTGAGGCGCTGGGCGGGGTTTCGGCGCGGGCGCCAGAGGCATTCGATCGCTACGAAGAGCTCGGGCTCGCCTACACGGGCGCCGGCGCCAGTGCCTTTCGTGCCTCCAACTCCAAGCTGGACACCAAGGAATGCCTCCTGCGCCGTCGCATTCCAACGCCTGCGTTCTGGAAGGACGGCAGTGCGGTTCCCGCTGCCGCCACCGTGATCATCAAGTCGATAGATGAGCATGGCTCACTCGGGATCGACCAGGGCTCGGTCGTCAACGGCACGCACGCGGCAAGAGAGATCGCCTGTCGTGAGCTGGAGTTCGGCTGCGCCTTCTTTGCTGAGGATTTCATCGATGGTCGCGAGTTCAACGTCTCCGTCGTCGAGACACACGGCGGCCCGCGTGTGTTGCCGGTCGCTGAAATCGACTTCACGCGACTTCCCGATGGCCAGCGTTCGATCGTCGACTTCGGCGCCAAGTGGGATCCCGATGCGTTGGCCTACCACCTGACACCGCGTCGTTTCGGTCTCGATAAGGAAGAGCCGAGCCTTGCTACGGAGATCGGCCGCCTCTCGCTTGCCTGCTGGCAGGCCTTCGGACTGACGGGCTATGCGCGCGTCGACTTTCGCGTCGATTCAGACGGCCAGCCGCTCGTGTTGGAGGTCAATGCCAATCCCTGCCTCGCTCCAGACGCCGGCTTTGCTGCCGCTGCGGCCGAGGCCGGCGTCGGCTATGATGCGCTGATCGCATCACTGGTCGATGTCGCCGCCCACGCTACTCCCATGGTCGTCTGACATGCTGAAAATCCGAAAATTGCGCGGCGGCCTCTCCGCGGCCGACAAGACCACGCTGGAGGAGGTGCAGGCGATCATGCGGGCGCAGTTCCCGCTGATGCGACCGACCGATATCGACAAGCTTCCTGAACAGCTCGCTGATCCGATGTCCTTTCGGTTCGTCACCGAACTGATCGTCAGCGAGGACGCGCGCGGGCGCGTCAATGCCTTCGCCATTTTGCTCTACGTACCGGATCTGGCATTCGCCTATCTGGAGACGCTATCGACGGCGCCCGGGCGCACCGGTGGGGGCCTCGGCGCCTCGCTCTATCAGGTCGTGCGCGAGGAGGCGGTGGCGCTCGATGCCCAAGGCCTCTATTTCGAATGCCTGCCCGACGAGCCGCGCCTCAGTCCCGACCCGAAGGTGCGACGCCAGAACGTTGCGCGCCTCAAGTTCTACGAGAGGTACGGCGCCCGCCCCATCATCGGCACCGACTATGAAACTCCGGTCAGCGAGGGTGAAACGGATTCACCCTTTCTGGTCTTCGATGGACTCGGTCGCCATGCACTGCCGCCGCCAGACGCCCTGTCGGCCATCGTCGGCGCAATTCTGGAGCGCAAGTACGGTGACATCTGCCCTCCGGCCTATATCGAGAGGGTAACGGCTTCGGTGCGCCGCGGCACTTATGGATTGCGTACGCCGCGCTACACGCCGAGCCCGGCCAAAGGCGCACCGCCCGTGCGTAAGACCTCCGACGTCAGGCTGTCAAAACCCATTGCGCTCATCGTCAACGACCGGCATTCCATCCACCATATACGCGAGCGAGGTTACGTCGAGGCGCCCGTGCGCGTCGCGACCATCGAGCGCGAGGTGATGAAGACGGGCCTGTTCGAACCGATGAAGGCGCGCGAGTATCCAGACCGCTTCATCCGCGAGGTCCACGATGCGGGCCTCGTCGACTATATCCGCGAAGCGTGCGCGGAGGCCCCCGAGAAGAAGTCGGTCTACCCGTATGTGTTTCCCGTGCGCAATGCCACGCGCCAGCCCACCGAGCGCAGTGTCCTTGCCGGCTACTGGTGCATCGACACGTTCACGCCGATCAACCGCAATGCCTATCCCGCCGCGCGTCATGCCGTCGACTGTGCACTGACGGCGGCCGAGGAGGTCCTCAACGGCCGCCCGATCGCCTATGCGCTGGTGCGCCCGCCGGGTCACCACGCAGAGCACCGGACGTTCGGCGGCTTCTGCTACTTCTGCAATTCCGCGATTGCCGCGCATTATCTGTCGCGCTACGGCCGCGTTGCCATCCTCGACATCGACTATCACCACGGCAACGGCCAGCAGGACATCTTCTACGAGCGCTCCGATGTGCTCACCGTGTCCGTGCACGGCGACCCGAGCCACGCCTATCCCTATTTCACGGGCTTTCGCGATGAACGCGGCTTCGGCCGTGGCGCGGGCTACAACCTCAACATCCCGTTGCCCGAGCACACCACGCCTGACGAGCACCGCGCGGCCGTTGCCCAGGCACTGCGCCGCATCGCCCGCCATGCGCCCGATTATCTCGTGGTGTCGGTCGGCTTCGACACGGCCAAGGCAGATCCCACCGGCACGTGGAGCAACGAAGCCGCTGACTTCACCCGGCTCGGTCACATGATCGGTGCCGCCGGCTACCCGACCGTGATGATCCAGGAGGGCGGCTATCGCATCCGCACGTTGGGCACCAATGCGCGTCATTTCTTCGCCGGCCTTGCCGCAGGTATGGCCGAGGCGAAGCCTAATTCGCGCAAGCGTCCAGCGCCGCTCGCCCGCAAGGGTGCACCGCTGCCGCTGGAGTTCGTCAACACCGTCAGCCTCGCCGACGTCGACGTGATCCGCCGCCTTGCCGCGTCGACGGACTTCTTCACCGCAGAGGAAGTGAACATCGCCGTCGAGCTGGTCGAGGAACGCATCTCCAAGGGCACGGTATCTGGATACGAGTTCGTTCTCGCCCGCCAGGATGGGCGTACGCTGGGCTACACCTGCTTTGGTCCGATCCCGGCAACCACCACCGCGTATGATCTTTACTGGATCGTCGTCGATGCCGACGCCCAGGGGCACGGTATAGGCCGCAGGCTGCTGGAAGAGACCGTCGCTGCCGTGCGGGCGATGGGCGGCGACAAGCTCTATGCCGATACCTCATCGCAGGAGAAGTATACGCCGACGCGCGCTTTCTATCGCCGTCAGGGCTTCCGCAAGGTGGCGGAGCTGAAAGACTTCTATCGCCCTGGCGACAACAAGGTGATCTTCGAGAAGACGCTTTAGTTCCGCCGCGCGTGACGCCAGTTGCCCAACCCTTGCCATCGCATTTGCAGCTTGCGCAAGCTTCGCCCGCTGCCATCAAGCAAGGTGGCATTGGGCGCTTGCCGATACCGGGCGCTAGAGCCTGATCGTCTGAGATGGAAACGCTTGGGCTTCCATCAAAGGCGTGAATCAGTCTCTCAAACAAGACCTTAGAGCAGGCCACGATCGTGGAAGTGATTCCACCAAGGTCGGACCTGCTCTAAGGAGCCGGCACAGCGAGCACGCGGTCACCAACCGTCACGCGCTCCATCCCGTTCTTCCTGAGAAAGGCCAGCACCTCATTGCTCACCAGACGCCCATCCTCCGGCCGAACCAGCAGCCGAGCGTCTTTGGGGAACGGATAGCCGTCGCCACCGCGTAAGAGGAAATCGTTGGTGACGACCTTGTAGATCCGTGTGTCGCTGACGGGCTGACCGCCAACCGAAATCTCGACGATCCTGCTGCCCACAGGCCTGCTTCCGTCATAGCGCAATCGTGCTCCGGCGATGCATGGGAAACGCCCCGACAACTCGGGCAGTTTGCCAAGACCGTGCTCAAGGAGTGCGCGCAGGTCACGACCTGAAAGCTCCAGCATCACCGCTTTGTTGGCGAACGGAAGCTCGCTCAGCACGTCGCGCCGCGTGAATGTGTCGCCCGGCCGGTAGGTCTTGTTGCCGCGCAAGCCACCGCCGTTGAAGAGCGCGACCTCGCCACCGTATCCGGCAAGCAGTGCATCGGCGACAAGATTGCCGAGATAGTTCTCGCGGCTGCGCACCGTCGCCGAAGCGCTGTCGAATGCGACCGCGACCGTCCCGACAGAGACATCGAGTTCCTTTGACAATTCCGCCTCGAAAGCCGCAACGCGCTGCGCCACGTCGGGGTGAGGGATGATCGCCTTTGTGTCGATCATGCGCAACGCGGGCTCCCAATTGACGCGCCGCCCCTTGCCATCCTCGTTGGTGATGTTGATGTCGAGTTCGAGGACCGAGAGCCGCTGTGCGTCCTCGCCGCCTTCGACAAAGACCGTCTGTCCGTCGTAGCTCCACAGATAATCGTGATCGTCGCCGGACAGGAGCACGTCGACCGCGCGTGTCCGCAGCATCTCGAGATCCTGCGTTCGGCCCGCGTGCACGACACCGATGACGAGATCAGCACCGTTCCGGCGCAACTGCGCGGCTTCCCGCGTCAAGGTCTCGACACCGGAGGCGAACTGGAGATCCTCCGGGGTCGACTTGACGGGCGAGTCGTCCGCTGTAACGCCGACGATTCCGATTCTGGCCGCGCCGACCCCGATGATCCGCGACGCCGTGAGCAGGGACTCGGCCGAGCCGTCGGCCGAGGAGAGATTTGCAGCATGGATCGGGAATGCCGCCTGCTTCATGCGTTGCAGGAACACGGCCTTGCCGAAATCGAATTCGTGGTTGCCCGGAACGAAAACGTCCGGCGGCATCATGTTGAGGAGTGTGATGAGGTGCTCGCCTTTGTCGAAGCCGCACATCAGACACGGTGAGATGGCATCACCCGCGAAGGCATAGAGGAAAGTTCCGCCTTTGGTGCGCTCAGCCTCGACGACAGCCGCAAGCTTGGCATGGCCACCACGTCCATCCTCCGCGCCCATCTTGTAGACATCGCTGGCAAGCAGGATGCGTAATGTTTCCGCCGAGGCGGCGCCCGACGAGAACAGAATTGCAGCGATCAGCCCGGCGGCGGACAGCCTGCAAAAGAGATGCTGCATGCATCCGCGCCAACCAGAACGGGCAATGCGCCTTGCCACGGCATACCGGAACATCGGGCGGAGCAGGGGGGATCGACGCACAACTGCCACGTGGGACTCCCTTGGATCATGGCACATTAGCTCATGGTGCATTCGGCAAAGCGGCAATCAAGCCCGTGTTGCACCTTTCGCGTGAAAATGCATGGAACATGCAGCATGTCCACGACCGCAGCCACGATCGCAAGCGCGTGTGGGTGTCGGGTTGCCAGAGTGAATCCGACGAGAGGGCGACTTAGCGCCGCCATGCACCGGCAGGCGGCCCGAGGCAAGGGGACGACAGCTCAGGTGGCGCCGGAGCAATTGCCAACACCGGCAGAGCGCGCTCCATGCGAAGCCCGACCATGCGGCCCAGATCGTGCGTCACCTTCGACAACTGCCTGCGAAAGCCACTGGGCAGCTCGACAAGTTCACCTTGCAGGAAAGCGGCATCGCCGCCGTGCTGGGCGCGGAAGAATTGCGCGCCCTCTGCGTTGCCTTCCAATACCGCGACAACAACCGGTTCGGCGCACCCTTGGCGTGTGAAAGAACGCTGCTCGTAAAGGCTACTCGCGGGCGTGTCCGAGCGGGCCACTTCTGTCCAGCCGTGTGCTGTCAGGATACGCGCCGCATGGGCCAGCGCATCGCCGCCGGCATTGTCCGTTTCGCTACCATAGCGGCCGGCCTTCAGCATCACACCGATGACGGCAACCGAGACGATGATCGAAGCTCTCAGTGTGAGATGTCTCATGGCGCGCTGCTCGCCCAGTTGCCGAGTGCCAGCACCAGAGCCGCCTGGAACATGTCGAAGACGTTGGCGCCGATCGGCCCGTGCACGAGAGCATAGGCTTCGGCAGACCACGCCATACCGGCGAGCCGAAGGAGATTGGCCACTCCATATGCGAGGACAAGCACCGCGAACGCCTGCCAGAGCCGTGACCTGTTGACCTCGCCGAGCAGCAAGGCCACCGCAACCAGGGCTACTGCCGCCTGCGGCAGCGCATCGGCCGTCGTGCATCGCGTCATCAGGATGAGGCTGTGCGTGTCAGGATTGCCGACGATGTTGGCCATCTGGACGATATCCGGTCGCACTGTGTGGAGAGCCTGCGCCAGAACAAAGGCTTCTGCGGACGTAACCGGCAGCGCCAGCCATTTCAGCAGCACCGACGACCACAAGGATGCGAGTGCCATTGCGAGAAACAGCAGTGTGCCCAGACGCCGCTCGAGCGTCGTGTGCCATGCGTGGTAGCCGGCGTAGAGCGCAAGTGCGGCTGAGGAGACCGCGCTGCTCGGCACCAGGACCAGCGCGAGTACGACGGCATCGAGCCAGATCGGGCTGGGCCGCAGGTTCTCGCCCGCGCCAAGGCTGAGACGCATTGCAACCAAAAGGGCGACAAGCTGGAATGGGCTGACGCCAAAGGTGAGGGAGGCACCTGCGTCGCTGGTCACGTGCGTCATCACGGCGACGACGAGCATGTTGAGCGCTGCCGCGGCCATGACGAGGGCCGGGATATCGTCCTCGCTGAGCGCGAATGGAAGGGGAACAGTCCTGGCGGCCATGGGCGGCCTTGCTCCGGAAACGTGGGTGCATTGACACGCGCGAAATCTCGATCGCGCGAGCATCCGCCAGTTAGGGTAAATGCCGCATTAACCGCGCATCCACGCGCCGAGCATTTTTCAAAAATGTTTACTTGAAAAACAACTCGTGGAGCAGTGAGGGCCCGTCGAGAAGATCGATGCCGGCGAACGATTTCAGCAGGTAGGCCAATAGAAGGATCGGCAGAACCAGTGCCGCCGCCAACATATAGAGCCCGGTTATGCTGCCGACCTTGAGAGCGAAACGCTGCGGACAGAACTCGCGCGTGCCGTCCGTCGGCCACCGCAATTCGGGCCCTGCCAGAAGAGAGACGTAGTACCGCTTTCCGAACCAATTGATGCGGCCGCGGTAGTCTATCGCATGCTTGCGCTGGCGACGCCGCCGCGCGAGAGCCTCGTTGAGCACATCGATCTGGTGCGCGCTGAGCGAGAAGGGCACATCGTCGGGTACGTAGTGCAGCACCTCCGCGATCGGGCCTTTCGGCAGCTGACGCGGTGCGGGCGTCACGGCCGCTTCATGGGACCAGAAGGGCTTGTACTGCGTTTCGGCCATGTGCGTGTGTGCTCGCGGCTGCCCGTCGTTGCGCAGTCGGGCACCATACCGGACACGATCAGAAGATTTGGTTAACTCGCACCTGATCCGTGGACGAGCGGAGCGGTCCAGCGTGAAAAGCCGCCACGCGTCCTTCACACGGTGATCGTCTTGATGTCCTTGAAGGCGATGTCAGGCGCACGCTCCATCACGGTATGCAGATTGTAGATCGACGGCGCCAGATAGACGAACTCGCCCTCGCGATCCTTGGCAATCAGCGAGCGATGCTTCTTGACGAACTCGTCGACTGCGCCGGCCTTGTCCGAAGAGATCCAGCGCACGTTGTCGCAGGGTGCCGACTCAAAGGCAGTATCCAGGCCGTACTCGTGCGTAAGCCGGTCCGCCAGCACGTCGAGCTGCAGGGCGCCGATGACACCGACGACAGGCTGCGTGCCGTCGATCGGCGAGAACAGCTGGACGATGCCTTCCTCCGCCATCTCGTCGAGTGCATCGCGCAGCTTCTTGGACTTGATCGCGTCGGTCGCACGCACGCGCCGCAGGATTTCCGGCGCGAAGTTGGGAATGCCGAGGAACGTCACGTCCTCGCCTTCCGTCAGCGCGTCGCCAATGCGCAAAAGCCCCTTGTTGGGAATGCCGACGACGTCGCCCGCATAAGCTTCCTCGGCGAGCGAGCGGTCCTGCGCGAAGAAGAACTGTGGCGCCTGCAACGCCAGGATGCGGCCGGTGCGCACGAGCTTCGCCTTCATGCCGCGCGTCAGCTTGCCCGAGCACACGCGCATGAATGCGATACGGTCGCGATGGTTCTTGTCCATGTTCGCTTGGATCTTGAAGATCACACCCGTCATGGCAGGTTCGGTCGCATGGATGATGCGCGCGGCGGCCTTCTGGTCGCGCGGTGGCGGTGCATAGGCGATCAAGGCTTCGAGCAGGCTGCGGACGCCGAAGTTCTTCAGCGCCGATCCATAAAACACTGGCGTCAGCGTGCCATGACGGAAGGCGTCGACGTCGAACGATTTCGCAGCATCAGCGACGAGTTCCACCTCTTCGCGCCAGGTTGCCGCCGCATCCGATTCCATCAGCGTGTCGAAGATCGGATCGTCCGGGCCCGAGACGTCGGTTGCGCCTTCCTGATCGAGCTGACGCAGCTTGCCCGTGCGCAGATCGTAGACGCCCTTGAAGTCGCGACCCGAGCCGATCGGCCAGACCATCGGTGCGGTATCGAGCGCAAGTGTCTTCTCGATCTCGTCGAGAGCCTCCAGCGGCACGCGCGCCTCACGATCCATCTTGTTGATGAAAGTGATGATGGGGATGTCGCGCAATCGGCAGATCTCGAACAGCTTGAGCGTGCGCGCCTCGATGCCGCGTGCCGCGTCGATCACCATGATGGCGCTGTCGACCGCAGTCAGCGTGCGGTAGGTGTGGTCCGAAAAGTCCTCGTGGCCCGGCGTGTCGAGCAGATTGAAGACGTGCCCACCGTACTCGAACGTCATGACCGAGGTCGCCACCGAGATGCCGCGCGCCTTCTCGATCGCCATCCAGTCCGATCGTGTCGACTGCTTGTCCTTCTTGGCCTTGACCTGTCCGGCGAGCTGGATCGCGCCGCCGAACAGCAGGAGCTTTTCGGTGAGCGTCGTCTTGCCGGCGTCAGGGTGGGAGATGATCGCGAACGTGCGCCGCCGTTCGATTTCGGCCGTCATGCGCGCATCGGCCTTGCCCTTCGCCGCGGGCGCGTTCGCTGCCATCGTCTCGTCGGTCGTCTCGGTCATCTCGACTCTTGCAGTTCCCCAACGGTGTCATCCTCGGGCTTGTCCCGAGGACCCAGACTTCACCGGGAGTGCCGCGCGAGGTCTGGTCATTCGTCGAAACGCGTGTGCTAACGACAACCGTTCGCTCGGGTTGATCCATGGGTCCTAGGCACATGGCCTAGGATGACAGGGGTTTATGCTTGTCTCGCGGCTTGGACGCAAGAGTCGCCGCGCAGTCACTCTCACCACTGCGGTCTTCCCCACTGGGGAGCCCGGCCGCGTTCATAGCACTCTGCGGGAAAAACGAAAGGGCGGCCCGAGGACCGCCCTTCCGAGCATTCAGGGATGAGCCGGGCAGGCTTACATCATGTCCATGCCGCCCATGCCGCCCATTCCGCCCATGCCACCGGCATGGCCATGGCCAGCGTCCTTCTTCGGCGCTTCGGCAACGGCGGCCTCGGTGGTGATCATGAGACCGGCGATGGAGGCGGCGTCCTGCAGGGCAGTGCGCACGACCTTTGCCGGGTCGATGATGCCCTTCTCCAGCATGTCGCCGTACTCGTCGACCTGCGCGTCGTAGCCGAAGCTCGCACCCTTGGCCTCGAGCACCTTGCCGACCACGATCGAGCCTTCGACGCCGGCGTTCTGGGCGATCTGGCGGATCGGCGCCTGAAGTGCCTTGCGCACGATCTGGATGCCGGCCTCCTGGTCGTCGTTGTCACCCTTGACGGTGATCGCCAGAGTGGCCTTCAGCAGCATCACACCGCCGCCCGGTACGACGCCTTCCTCGACCGCGGCGCGGGTGGCGTTCAGCGCGTCGTCGACGCGGTCCTTGCGCTCCTTCACCTCGATCTCCGTCGCACCGCCGACCTTGATCACGGCGACGCCGCCGGCGAGCTTGGCCAGACGCTCCTGCAGCTTCTCGCGGTCGTAGTCCGAAGTGGTCTCCTCGATCTGCGCCTTGATCTGGCTGACGCGGGCTTCGATGTCCTTCTTCTTGCCCGAGCCATCGACGATCGTCGTGTCGTCCTTGGTGATGGTGACGCGCTTGGCGCGGCCCAGCATGCCGATCTCGACGCTCTCGAGCTTGATGCCCAGGTCCTCGGAGATCGTCTGGCCGCCGGTCAGCACGGCGATGTCTTCCAGCATCGCCTTGCGGCGGTCACCGAAGCCCGGTGCCTTGACGGCAGCGACCTTCAGGCCACCGCGCAGCTTGTTGACAACGAGCGTTGCAAGCGCTTCGCCCTCGATGTCCTCTGCGATGATGAGCAGCGGCTTGCCAGTCTGCACGACGGCCTCGAGAACCGGCAGCAGCGGCTGCAGGCCAGAGAGCTTCTTCTCGTGGATGAGGATGTAGGGATCGTCGAGTTCGGCGATCATCTTCTCGGCGTTGGTGATGAAGTAGGGCGAGAGGTAACCGCGATCGAACTGCATGCCCTCCACGACGTCGAGCTCGGTCTCCAGGCTCTTGGCCTCCTCGACCGTGATGACGCCCTCATTGCCGACCTTCTGCATCGCCTTGGCGATCATCTCGCCGATCTCGCGCTCGCCGTTGGCGGAGATGGTGCCGACCTGCGCGATCTCGGACGAATCCTTGACCTTCTTGGCCTTCTTGCCGATCGCCTCGACCACCTGCGCGACGGCCTTGTCGATACCGCGCTTCAGGTCCATCGGGTTCATGCCGGCGGCGACCGACTTCAGGCCCTCGCGGACGATGGCCTGAGCGAGAACCGTGGCGGTCGTGGTGCCGTCACCGGCGACGTCGTTGGTCTTCGAAGCGACCTCGCGGACCATCTGCGCGCCCATGTTCTCGAACTTGTCCTCAAGCTCGATCTCCTTGGCGACAGTGACGCCGTCCTTGGTGGTGCGCGGTGCACCGAACGACTTCTCGATGATGACGTTGCGGCCCTTGGGACCGAGCGTCACCTTCACCGCATTGGCGAGGATGTCGACGCCGCGCAGCATGCGCTCGCGTGCGTCGGCGGAAAAGCGGACGTCTTTAGCTGCCATGTGTTGCTTCCTTGATCGTTATTCGTCGCTGTGGTCCTGCTCGCGGCGCGCGCGCCGGACCGCATAGCGAAACACCAGAGTCGTGATCACCGCGCCCAGTGCGAGGAACGCCAGGATGAAAGTGCTGTCGCCGATCCAAAGAAATTCTGGCCAGACGATGAGCATCGCGCCTGCGGTCTCCCGGTCACGGGGCTTGTTGCCTACTTGTCGAGTACGCCCATGATGTCGCTCTCCTTCATGATGAGGAGGTTCTCGCCATCGATCTTCACTTCCGTGCCCGACCACTTGCCGAACAGGACACGGTCGCCCTTCTTCACGTCGGGGGGGACGATCTTGCCGGACTCGTCACGGGCACCGGGGCCAACCGCGACCACTTCACCCTGCTGCGGCTTCTCGCCGGCCGAGTCGGGAATGATGATGCCGCCGGCGGTCTTGGTCTCGGCGTCGGCGCGCTTGACGACGACGCGATCATGTAGGGGGCGGAATTTCATGCGAAATCTGCTCCGTTGTGGGCCCGGTCGAGCGCCGGGCCGAGGCTTGTTTCAGGAAATCGGCTTAAGCCTGCTAGCACTTCATGCAGGAGAGTGCCAGCTCGGTGGCGAAGAGATAGTCGCGCACCGGAATTGTGTCAAGGGTGATGCAAAATAGTCGATAACGCCGCGCCCTGGATTGAAACAAACAGGAAACATTGCGGCCGCTACGCCGTTTCGCCGCGATGCGCTGTCCGGCAGGACAAACGCCCAACAGACGGAATGGTGGCGGGGCGAGTCCGACCAATGGCGGCACTCGGCATTGACCGCGATCAATCGTGCACAGAGTTCGTCTGTCACTATTCTGTTATAAATCTATCTTGTGGCGGAACGTTCCGCAGCAACTGGATGCTCATGCTCCATTTTGAGGGCGGGGCAAGAGCAGCAACACAAGGCAAAGATCAAGGGAAGGAAGTCTGAGCATGTCACAGCCCGAAAAGCCGACCAAGCCCGAGCCGCCCAAAGTCTCCACCCCGGCGGTTAAATCGGCGCCAAATGCTTCGGGCGGAGCCAAGGCCAACGGCGAGGCGGCTGCCAGCGCGGGGGCCGAGGCGACCAAGGCGGCGGAGAGCGCGTCTCGTCGTATTTCCGAGATGCGCCAAAATCCGGATGCGATCCGCCACGCCTTTGAGTCGGGCGAGTATCCCTACAAGACGAAGATGAAGGCCAAGGAGTACGAGGAGCACCTGGAGGCGCTCCAGACCGAACTCCTGAAGGTCCAGGCCTGGGTCAAGGATTCAGGCGAGCGTATCGTCATGATCTTTGAGGGGCGCGACGCCGCCGGCAAGGGCGGCACCATCAAGCGCTTCACCGAGCACCTCAATCCGCGCGGTGCCAAGGTCATCGCGCTGGAAAAGCCCTCCGAGCGCGAAAAGACCCAGTGGTACTTCCAGCGCTACATCACGCACCTGCCGTCTGCCGGCGAGATCCTGTTCTTCGATCGCTCCTGGTACAATCGCGCCGGCGTCGAGCGGGTCATGAACTTCTGCACGCCCAACGAGTATCTGGAGTTCATGCGTGAATGCCCGGACATCGAGCGCATGCTCGTGCGCTCCGGCATCCGCCTCTACAAGTACTGGTTCTCGGTGACACGCGAAGAGCAGGCTCGCCGCTTCGCCTCGCGGGAGCATGATCCGCTGAAGCAGTGGAAGCTGTCGCCGATCGACAAGGCCTCACTCGACAAGTGGGACGCCTACACGGAAGCCAAGGAGGCGATGTTCTTCTACACCGACACAGCCGACGCGCCGTGGACGATCGTCAAATCCGACGACAAGAAGCGCGCGCGCTTGAACTGCATGCAGCATTTCCTGTCGACACTGGATTACGCGGGCAAGGATCGCCACGTCGTGCGCGGACCCGATCCGCTGATCGTCGGCTCCTCCGCGCATGTGATCGGTCGTGACGAGCACATCCTCGGCAAGACACTTCCTCCCGAGAAGCGCCGCGGCGGCAACGGCAAAACCTAGAGCAGGTTCAAATCTGGGGGAATCACTTCAGTCCAGGGTGGCCCGCTCTAACTCTTTGTTTGAGAGTCGGATTCACGCCCTCGATAGAAACGCTCGCGTTTCCATCTCAGACGAACAGGCTTTATGGCCCTTGGTTTGTCATCCGGGTCGGCTGACGTGACGCGTGGATCCGGCTGCGGTTTCGTGGTCCCTTCGGGGGCTGTGGCCGCATTCGGTCACCAGCCCAATGCGGAAAGCCCCCAGGATGACGGACGCAGCCGAGGATACGCGGGTTTCACCATACGAGCTGCTGGGTGGCGAAGCGGGCTTAAGGCGACTGACCCGACGCATGTATGAGCTGATGGCGACGCTACCTGATGCGGCGGCAGCGAGAGACGTGCATCCGCCCGATCTGGCAAACAGTGAGCAGAAGTTCTTCGAGTTCATGAGCGGCTGGCTCGGCGGGCCGCCGCT
This sequence comes from Hyphomicrobiaceae bacterium, assembly GCA_020638035.1. Lineage (GTDB taxonomy): Bacteria > Pseudomonadota > Alphaproteobacteria > Rhizobiales > Hyphomicrobiaceae > JAEUMD01. The sequence goes on along the minus strand of JACKJI010000010.1, from coordinate 62,437 downwards.
GTTTGTCGAGCGGCGCGGACCGCCGATGCTGCGTCGGAGGCACTTCGTGGCCCGTATCGGGCCGGCCGAGATAAAGGCCTGGCTCACGTGTTTCGAGCAGGCCATGGACGAGACCGTCGCCGATGCCGGATTGCGAGAGGCGCTGCGCGAGCCGATCCGCCGCCTCGCCCACCACATGCAGAACGTGCAATAGGTCAGCAGCCGGCCGCGGCGACGCCTTCCGCGTCGAAGATATGGCCGGTGAGCTGGCGGCCCTTGCGGCTGGCGAGGTAGAGCGCGAGGGCTGCGATATCGGTGCCGCTCGTCAGGCAGGCGCCGCCCTGCGCTTCGTCGATCGCGCCGCGTGGACCGATCGCATTGATGCGGATCGCCTTGTCGGCCCAGGTCTGTGCCTCGCGCCGTGTGACGGTGGCGAGCGCGGCACGCAGGATGCCAGTGAAGGCCTGTTCTGCATCGTTCGTGGCTGGCGCCATGAGCACGACATTGAGCACAAGGCCTTCGGTCAGCGTCAGCCGCATGCGGTTGGCGATGACACGCGTCATCAGCGTCGCCGCCGAAAGCTTCTGCGAAACCAGGGTCTCGATCTCGTCGAGGCTCGATCGGCCGGCGATGTCGCTCGGCGAGACCTCGATGAGGTTGATCGCGATGTCGAGGCCACCGAGTGATTGCGCGGGGCCTTGAGCGAACCGCACGGCCGCATCGCCATCATCGAGATCTGTCGAGAAATGCTGGGTCTCCGCTGCGGCCTCGGCCAGCAGGGTCATCAGGGCATCGGTCTCCGGTCCGTCGTGTCGTGTCTGCAGGACCAGGCGACATTTATGGTCGGCAAAACCGCGCGCCAGATCGACGCCAGCGGTCGGGGAAAGTCCCGTTAGGAGAACCCTCGCGCCAGCGAGCTCTGCATAGACGGGTACGCTCGGCGCGTGCGTGACGACGCTCATGAACATAGGGGCTCTCTCCTTGTATGTTACGCCAGGACAGAACGAAGGCGGCCCGGCCGGCACAATACCATCCCGATTCGCCTAACGAGACCTAAACAAGCCACTGATGGCGGTCTCCCCTGGGCGCTGTTGCGGCCAAACCGCGGCGGCATCGAAAATTCAGTCGTCATCCACCACTTGGTGTGCTTATCCACAGGCACGTCGGCGCACTGAGCACGGACTTGAACCGATATGTCGGGGTGGCGCAGCGTGCTCCGCGTGGGCTGCCGGGCCGCGAGCACGTCGGCGGCGGGTTGCGCCGTTCTCTGAAGTCGGGGCTTGTTCTAATCATTTGACGGAGCGTCTGTTTCAGGCCCCGGGGCGATAGCGCGGCGACATGCGGTCCGGCCGATCGGATGCCGGGCGCAGCGGGGGCGGTACGAGACCCTTCATATCGAGGAGCTTTCATCAGATGGCAAAGACGGATCCCGCGCACACGAATTCCCTGGCGGCCTATTGGATGCCGTTTACCGCCAACCGCGCCTTCAAGGCACGCCCCCGCATGTTCGTCGGCGCTCAAGGGATGCACTACCTGACAGCCGACAACCGCCACGTCATCGATGCGACCTCGGGCCTCTACTGCGTCAACGCCGGCCACGCTCACCCAAAGATCGTCTCGGCCATCCAGGACGCGGCAGGCCGCCTTGATTACGCGCCGGCTTTCCAGTTCGGCCATCCCGAAGCATTCGAGCTATCGAACCGGCTGGCCCTCATGGCACCAGGCGATCTCGACAACGTTTTCTATGCGTCTTCGGGTAGCGAAGCGATCGATACAGCACTGAAAATCGCTTTGTCTTATCACCGCCGTCGCGGCGAGGGACACCGGACCCGGTTCATCGGCCGTGAGCGCGGCTATCATGGTGTCGGCTTCGGCGGAATCTCAGTCGGCGGCATGTCCGCCAACCGCAAGGTCTATGGCGCCATGCTGAGTGGCGTCGATCACCTGCCGACGACCTACGACCGGGCTCATCAGGCGTTCTCGACGGCCGAACCCGGCTGGGGCGGGCACCTGGCCGACGAGCTGGAGCGCATCCTCGCCCTCCACGATCCCTCCAACATCGCTGCGGTGATCGTCGAGCCGGTCGCGGGCTCTACGGGATGTCTGCCGCCGCCGAAGGGCTATCTGGAGCGGCTGCGCGCGATCACCGACAAGCACGGTATCCTGTTGATCCTCGACGAGGTGATCACGGCATTCGGCCGGCTGGGGCACGTCTTCGCAGCCGAGCGCTACGGCATCGTGCCTGACATGGTCGCCTTCGCGAAGGGCCTCACCAATGGTGCGGTGCCGATGTCAGGTGTGCTGGTACGTGGAGGCATCTACGCGGCGCACATGGATGGCGCCGAGCATCTGCCCGAACTTTATCACGGCTACACCTATTCGGCGCATCCGCTGGCCACTGCCGCCGCGCTCGCCGCCCTCGACGTCTATGTCGGGGAGGGGCTGATCGAGCGCGCCGCGACTCTAGAACCACGGTTTGCCGAAATCATGCTGTCTCTGCGCGGCGCGCCAGGCGTACTCGACATCCGCCCGATCGGCCTGATGTGCGGTATCGACCTCGCGCCGTCCCAAGGTGGTGTGGGTGTACGCGGCTTCGCGATCATGGAACGGGCTTTCCACGAGGAGGATCTCTACATTCGTGTCGGCGCCGATACGCTGATCGTCGCCCCGCCGCTGATTGCCACCGAGGACGACATCGCCTCCATCCGCGACCGCCTTGCTCGCTTGATCGTGGCGACAGCCTGAACGCCGTTAGCGGACGGCGGCTATAAGAACCAGCGCACCTTATGTTCGCCGGGAGCGATGCGTTTCAGCAACAACTCATCGGTAGCACCCACAATCTCGATCGAATTCTGGTGAAAGCTCGGCAGCTTCGATTGCCCGGGTGCGGCGATCTTTCGGACAGTTAAGAAGCGCGAATCGTTTCGCTGGCGTGAGGCGGTTCCGATGCTCAAGCGTTCCGCGGTGTGTGGTGGGTGAGTTGCAGTCGCAGGTGCGCGCGGGCTGGGATCCGCCAGCTGCCGGGGGTGACGGGGCTCATTTGGAAAGCCAGGCGTTCGGCGCCACGCGCAGCCCAAGGCCGCACTTTGGCGGCCCCGTGCGTGATCGAAGTTGTTCCAACGAGTGTGTCGCGTAGACGAGCGAGTTGCGGGCTGCCGGTGAGTGGCGCGGCCATTTGTTGTGCCGGGCCACCGGTCGACACAGCGCAAAGCATGGATTTCCAGGGTAAGCAGGCGAGGCGGTAAGGAATGGCGAGCGACACCAAGGTGCGAAGCAAACCTGGCAAGAGCCGCATGGCTGACGGCTTCGTCATGATGGCGATGGCCGTCGTGACTCTGGCCTTGTGCATGGGGCTTGTCGCCCAGGCTGGGTTGAGTTTCTGGCTGGCGGTCACTGTCTCGGCGGCCTTTTATGTCGGCCTGCTCACGCTGCACACGCTGGTCCGCCGCCACGATCAGCTGGATGAGTTGCGTACCGAGGTCGATCGCTTGACCGGCGAGGTCGCGCGTCTCAATCAATTCACGGCATCCGGTCCGCCCTTGCGCCCCGCCCATGCGCCAGCCGCCGCACCGTCTACGCGCGGTGCCATCGTCGGTCCGCCCGCCGCGTCTCCGCCCGCGGTTGCGCCAGCCCCCAGACAGCCTTCGCCGGGAGTGCCTAGCGGCGACCCGCTGGCGCGGGTGGCCGCCGCCATGACTCCGCCGCCGGTTCCCGCACCGGCGAGCACCGGCAAACCGCGCGCCGAACCCCCGCGCGCCGACGAGCCTTCGCTGGCCGCGCCGAAGGCCGACGCCACGGACATCGAGGCCAAGACGCCGGCGAGCGAACCCCCTGTGGCCGGTCAGGAGCCATCGAAGGAGTCGCTGGTGGAAATTGCAGCCACCGCCGAACTTCGCGAGCCGCCGCAGCCGCAGATGCAGAAAATAGTCCGGGCCCCCAGCATGGCTGCGTCCAGGCCCTCGCCATTTGGTGACGGCCGCAGCGCCAGTCTGGATCTGCCTCTGGGTGTTGCGCCGTCGAAGGGTGGTGCCGCACCCATGCCAGGCGCTGAGCCTCCCTCGCTCTCTGGTGGCGGCGCCATCAGCAGAACTCGACGCAGCATGGCCGCCGAGGCAGCCCCCGCCGACGGCCGGTCTTCAGAGGCATTTGGCCCTCCTGGCGCGGGACCGTCTCTCGGTGCGAAGGCACCAGGCGCCGCGCCAGCTCACGAACTCACAAGCATCCATCCTGAACATTCCGGAATGCTGGCTGACCGAAACGCGGATGCACCCGTCGACGATGTCGCCGCACGGATGTCTGCACCTGCGGCGCAGTCCGCATGGGGCTATCGCCCCGGCGAGGCGATGCGCGAGGCGGGGTTCTCACCGAGTGAATCCGATGTCGAGATGATCCAGGGGCTGATCAAGAAGCTCGCCGACGAGGTCAATTCCGCCGATGCTCACAAGCTGATGCAGGATCGCAGCCGCGAAGGGCTGGAGGCTGCGGCGATCGATCGATCGGTCGGTGCGCTCCGTCAGGCCGCACGCAACATGCACGAGCCATCAGGCCAAGCGCGCTCTGCGCCGACAGCCGGCGGCCCGGCAGCCCGTGCCGGTCAGCCAATACCCCCTCCCGCCCCGTCCACGCCTGTGCGTTCCGGCTCGGTAGAGCCGGCGGCGCGTGAGTCGGCCGCCGCCATGCGCCAGCCGTCTGCGAGCCAATCGGGCAAGCCGCAGATGGATGCGCCAGCCCCGGCTGCGGCGGAGTTCGATGTCGAGGCGCTCATGCGACGCGCCAAGCCGATCGCAACCATGACCAGCATGCCCCCGCCCTTACCGGCAGCTCCCAACGTGATGGACCAGCGCGCCGCACCTCAACCGGCATCGGCTGTCACCAAGGCAGGGCCGGCCACCATGGCAGCGTCCCCAGCGGAAGCACCCACACGGGCGGCTGAAGCGACAAGGCCGTCAGCTCAGATGCCGGCCGGGCGTGCCGCCACGCCTGCGCTAGGCGATGTGCCGATCGAAGACGGCCTGTGGGATCTTGACCCCGAACCCCGGGCGGTGGAGCAGCCTGAAGTCCCAGCCGATGCGGTTGCTGACCGGTTGGCGCGCATTTCCGACGCGATCGAGGCCGGACGCATCGAGGTTTTTCTCGAGCCTATTCTCGATCTCGAAAAGCAGCAGGCCCGACACTTCGAAGTGTCGGTACGCTTGAGCGATGCGAGTGGCGCGGAGATCCTTCCCGATGATCCCGCCGAGGCCGAGCGTCCGTCCGGCGCGCTGCCATTGCTCGACAGCTTGCGCCTGAAGCGGACCGCCGAAGTGGCACGCCGGCTTGAGGAGCGCAACAAGCAGGGCAATGTCTTCGCATCCTTTGCCGGTCCATCGCTGACCGCCGACAACTTCCTGACGACGTTCGCGGAGACCTATGAGCAACAGGTGCAGCTCGCAGGGCAGCTCGTGTTGACCTTCACGCAGGCTGACGCACGCCTGTTCCGCACGCCGCATTGGACCATGATCACCGAGATGCGTGACCTGGGCTTCGGATTTGCATTGCGCGCGGTCACCGATCTCGACATGGACTTCGAACTTCTGGCCAACGCGGGCTTCAAGTTCGTCAAGCTCGACGCCGACGTATTCCTGTCTGGGTTGCCGACGTCCGATGCCATCGTGCCGGCCGAGGATCTGTGCAAGCACCTGGAGAAGCTAGGCCTGTCTCCGGTCGTCGAGGCGATTGACGATGCGGAGAAGCGCGAGCAGGTCTTCGCTTATGGCGTACGTTTGGGCCAGGGGCCGTTGTTCGGCGGCGCGCGCCAGATCAAGGCGCTCGTCGCTAACGTGGGTGATCGGCCGGCGGCGGCTTGATTTTTCGGGGCCACTGCGTCACCACCGTGTGATGAGCCCGAACGAAAAAGCCGCCGTGCCCGCCGCCATTCCGTTGGTATCCTCCATCTCGTCGCTTGCCGTGGCGACTGATGCGTGGCTGGTCGACATCTGGGGCGTGATGCACAATGGCGTGCAACCGTTCCATGATGCCGCCCGCGCCTGCATGACGTTCAGACGCATCGGCGGCACGGTGATGCTGCTGTCGAATGCGCCTCGTCCGGCGGCGAGCGTTGCCGAGCAGCTCCGGCGCATTGGCGTGCCGGATTCGGCCTACGACATGATCCTGACGTCAGGCGATGCTGCGCGGGCCATGATCGCTGAACTTTCGGGTCGCCCCGTTTTTCATCTGGGCCCCGAACGCGATCTGCCGATCTACGCCGGCCTTGGTGTCACCTGCACGCGGCTCGAAGAGGCAGATACGATCGTCTGCACCGGCCTATTCGACGACGACACGGAATCGCCAGAGAACTACCGCGAAATGTTGCTGGCAGCGCGCGAGCGTGGCCTCCCGATGATCTGCGCCAATCCCGACCTGAAGGTCGAGCGCGGCGGTCGGATCATCTGGTGCGCAGGCGGCGTCGCGGCACTTTACGCGCAACTCGGGGGAATGGTGTCCTATGCCGGTAAGCCCTACCGGCCGATCTACGAATTGGCATTCGACGAACTGGCGCGCCGGCGCGGCAGCAAGGTCGCCCCGGAACGGGTCCTGGCCATTGGGGACGGGGTCAAGACCGATATCGCCGGCGCCGGCACCATGGGGCTGCGGTCTGTCTTCATTGCCAGCGGCGTCCACGTCGCAGGCGTGCTCGACGAGGCGAGCCTTGGTCAGCTCTTTGCCGACGCGCCAGCCAGACCAGCAGCGGCCATGCGTGCTCTGGTCTGGTAGCAGCATACGAAAGGGCAGATAACCCGCAGGATCACGCCGCCATGTCGGTGATGGTCACGTCGACCGTGCGCGGCTTGCCCGACGACGCGCCATGTTTGTCGTGCACCACGACGTCGAAACGAGCGCTCCGATCCGGACCGCCGTCATGAACGAACACGATGCTTTTCTGGTTGAGGTCGGCCTGGGTGAAGTGCGTCAGCGCCTGCGCCAGATTGCTGCCCGTCGCCACGTGGCCACCGCGCGCGGCACTTACCGTGTAGACAAGCTCATCGGCGGTGTTGTCGGGATCGATGGCTGCCAGGTCTTCATTTGTCAGAAGCACGTGTTGGCCACGCCGCACCGAAATCGAGAAGTCGCCCGTCAGCTCCGGTGGAACGTTCTTCACCTTGGCGGTGAGTTCGCCGCCCGGCTCCAGGGACATGCGCCCGTAGCGTACGTCACCTGAGACACTTGCGCCTGAGCGGATCGCGACGAGATTGCGGACGACCACGTCCCCCTCGATTGTCCCGCGCACATCGACGGTGTCGGCACGGAGCCTGCCGAGCAGCCGGCCGCCCTCGTGGACGACGACCTGGTGCGCGACAACGTCACCTTCGATGGTTCCCAGAACCTCGAGCATCCGGCAATTGCGGATGTCCGCGGCGATCTCTGTATCGGCTGCGACGCGCAGCAGTCCTTGCGTGCCAGACACGGGTCGTATTTCCCCCAAACATTGCGCGGTAGCCCCCTACCGCGACGGATGGATCATGGCGCCCCGCTGCGCCAATCATTGAGCTTGACCTCGCCGACCCGATCCGCCTTCGGTGGTGAGGGAGCGCCGACTATGCACCGATGCGTTGTCGCCGGCAAATGCGACCGCATCACGACGGAAGACTCTGGTCAGCCCGCCGGCACGACGGCGAGTGCGATCTTACCGATATGCTGGCCGGCATCGAGCCGCGCATGCGCCGCGCCAGCCTCGTTGAGCGCGAATGTCGAATCCAGAACGACCTTGATGGCACCGTTGGCAAGAAGCGGCGACACCTTCTCCTCCAGCGCCCGCGCGATCCGGCCCTTGACCTCGGTCGGGCGGATACGCAACGTCGAACCGGTCACCGTCAAGCGCTTCAGCATGACCCGCATAAGGTCAACTTCGACCTTGGAGCCTTTGAGGAAAGCGATGTTGACGAGCCGGCCGTCATCCGCGAGCGAGCGGATATTGCGATCGACATAATCCCCACCGACCATGTCGAGAATGACATCCACGCCGCGCTTGCCCGTCGTCTCCTTGACCGCCTCGACGAAGTCCTCGGTCCGATAGTCGACCGTCCGGTCTGCCCCGAGGGCTGCGCATGCCGCACATTTGTCCGCCGATCCCGCGGTTGCGATGACCTTTGCCCCGAACGCCTTGGCGAGCTGGATCGCGGTGACGCCGATGCCCGACGTGCCTCCGTGGATCATGAACCATTCCCCCGGCTTCAGGGCGGCGCGCTCGAACACGTTGTGCCAGACAGTGAAGAACGTTTCCGGCACGGTCGCCGCATCGATCATCGAAAGACCTGCGGGTATCGGCAGGGCCGCCGGCTCCTCCGCAATGCAGTACTGGGCGTAGCCACCGCCATTGACCAGCGCCATCACCCGGTCCCCCGGCTGGAAGCGGTTTGAACCTGCCCCTACCGCTGCGACCTCGCCGGCAACTTCGAGGCCGGGAATGGGCGAATGCCCCTTCGGCGCGGGATAGAGCCCCTGGCGTTGCAGAACGTCGGGCCGGTTGATGCCGGCGGCATGCACCTTGATCAGGATTTGCCCCGATCCGACCTGCGGAACCGGCACCTGCCGTGCGACAAGCACCTCTGGCCCACCCTTGCCCTCGATCTCGATGGCGGTCATGGTCTCGGGCAGGCTCGTCATGGTGATGGCTCTCTACGATGAATGAGGGGCTGGCGGTCTTGAGAGTTAGGCGTCAGCTGAGCGGTGACGCTCAGCCGCCCGCACATGTGCCCGCATCGTGCTGGCATGGCAAGCCCTTGGCATGTGCCGCTGCGGTGTGCAGCAGTCCAGCACTAAGGCCACGCTCCGGAATGATGGCAGGGGCGCGCTTGCGAAAGCCGGGGTGCGTGATTGTGCTCCGGGGCATCGTGCCTCGCAGAAGCGGCCGGAGGCCGATTTGACTATGGGGAGGAAACATGGACTGGGATGAGGTGAGGCCGAAGCAGCAGGCGGCGGCCTTGGCGATCGGCACCGATCTTTCCGGCCTTTCGATTGCCGAATTGGAGCACCGCATCGAAGCACTCCAGGCAGAGATCGCCCGGGTAACGGGCGAACTGGAACGCAAACGTGCCCATGAGGCCGCGGCGAGTGCCCTGTTCAAGTCCTGAGCGGCGCTCGATCCGCTTCCTGCGCCGGGCGGGTCCATTTATGCGAACCTCGCCCGAAGTCCCCCTGTACATCTCGCGCCACGCGTCCCTCAGCGCACGATTTCGGGCCAGCGCTTAACGGTTTTCTAACCCTGATCACCCAACAATGCAGTCATCCAGATCTCTGGATCCCGAGTGGCACATGTCACTCTGTTTGACGCCTCCCTGTTGACTTTCGAGCCGCCACGCCCTGGCGGCTCTTTTTTCCTTTTGGCACAGCGTTTTGGGGCATGGGGAGGTCGCGTGACGGGCCTGCAACCAACCGTTCTCTGCACCGTCTCAGCGGCGCCGATCTTGCAAGCCAATCTCCAGGACGCGGCAGTTGCCCACAAGCGGACACGTCCTGCGTCATGAATCGACCCGAATTGACCACCTTGTTAACCGTGGTCATCTAGGTTGATCGGGTGTTACAGTTAGTCGAGAGTTTGAGTTTGTGTCACGGCGTAGCATGACGATGGAATTACATGGTTCTGACGGGCGGGCGGGCAACGCCATAACCGTTTCATTCGGTGAGCGTTTCCAGGCGTCGGCTCAGTTCGACCAGGTGTTCAAGGAAGGCATGTTGCTGGTCGAGACGACGGCTGCCTACCTTGATGGTCCAGGCCGGCGCGAGGCGAAGGCGCTGAAGCCGCCAGCAAGCATCCTCTATGCAACTGAAAGCATGCGTCTCACGACGCGGCTGCTCGACTTGGCGTCGTGGCTCCTTGTGCGCCGTGCGCTGAAAGAGGGCGAGATCACGAGCGAGGAAGCGCGCCGCAAGCGTCAGCGACTGAAGCTGAAGTCGATTGGCCGTCCCTCTCACATCGCCGGGTTTGCTGATCTGCCGGAGGGTTTGCGCGCCTTGATCGAAGAGAGCTTCAAGCTTCACGATCGTGTGGTTCAGCTCGACAAGGCAATGCATGATCCCGAAACGAACGTCGTGCCGATTGCCGCCAACCCGGTTGCCGAGCAGATGAGCCGGTTGGCGCGGGCATTCGGCAGCAAGGCAGGCTGATCCAGCAGGCGCAGCCACCGGTTTCGCAGCAATTCGGCGCAAAACGAAAAAGGCCCGGTCACGCCGGGCCTTTCTGATTTCAGAGTGTTCATGTGGCCAATTGCCAGGTCGTCGCACATTGACGATGACCGGCGCAAAGCCCGTTAGAACAGACCTTCGAACTTCTTCTTGAACTTGGACACGCGGCCGGCGCGGTCCATGAGCTTGCCGTCGCCGCCGGTCCATGCCGGGTGCGAACTGGGATCGATGTCAAGATGGAGGGTGTCGCCCTCCTTGCCGTAGGTCGAGTAGGTGGTGAACTCGGTGCCGTCCGTCATCACCACTTTGATCTGGTGATAGTTCGGATGCAGATCTGCGTCTTTCTTCATGGCTTTCGCTCCACGCCGCAAACAGGAGGGCGGCGCGGCAGATTGACCACCACAGCGACCCACGATCTGTCGGGAATTCGTCGAGCCCCCCTCATAGTCGCTTTCAAGACCCGTTTCAAGCGGGTGCGGACCAGGGAGTTGACGGCGTTTGGGCGCATGGTGGCGGCAGGGAGGGGATCAGCGCCCGTCAAATCTCGGTGAAGGAACGCGACGCCTGGACGACATCTCGGCGCCGCAACAAAAATATAGTCCAATCAGAGATTTAGAACGTCTCAGCCGCCGAGGATCTGAAAGCTCTGGGTGATGCGCTGCAATTCAGGCAACAGCCTCTCTGCATCGGCCTTGGGGACCAGCCCGACGAGCCTGTAATAACCGCCGTCATGTGCCACCAGCAGGACCTGATGGATGACGATCTCGGCACCCGATTGCGCATCCTTTGCCTCCCCCTGCAGCGACACCCCTTTGAGCCCCGAGACGGTCACCGGCTCTGGAACGCCTATCGAGATGTCACGGTAGCCTGCGAGCGTCTGGAGCAAGGCCTTGGCCGTCGTTGCGACATCGCCGACCGGACGCTTGTCGATCGAAGGCGCAACGATCAGCGCGGGACGCGACAGTCCCTTGCGCTCCGGCTCCAGGCGTCCATCGGGCGTGTAGAGTTTGGATGTGCCTGCAACCCGCCCCGCCTCCTTGAACGGACCCAGGTAGCCAAATCGGTAAAGCTCCTTGATGTCAGTGACTGCGACCGTCACTGCGGAGGCAAGGGCCGATTCGATGGTCTCGGCATTCGTCGCATGGGTCTCCAGCGCTCTTTCCGGAACGTTGGCGGTGACCAGCACCGTCTGGTCCCCGGTGCGAAACAGCACGAAGAACTTGGAATAGATCCCGGCAGGTGAGGACTGCCGCGCTTGCATGTAGATGTGTTCGTCGTTGCGCTTCAATCGCCCGGCACGTCCATCCGTCAGGCCCCGCGCGGCAAGCGATTCTGGCGTGAAGGCGGTTCGCATCTCGTCGAAGGCGGCAGCGGGCGCCTCGAAGATGACGAAGGAAATTCCGTTGCGTTCGTCCTCGAAACCGGAATAGAGCCGAGCCGGCTGGAAGGCTGGCGGCAGAACCATCGCGACGCGACTGTTGGGCGCCTGCCGCAGGCTGGTATCCGCTTGCGCGGACTTCACCGGAGCAGCCACTGGGGAAGGAGCATCGCCCGATTGCGCCCGCAGCGGATGTGGTGCAGCCAACCCGATCAGAAGTACGACGACGCCAAGCACAATCATTGGCCCCAAAAGGCTACGTGCGCGCCAGGGCGCACGGTGCAGCGAACTTGCGCGCGATGCGTGGTCAAGCATCAACACCTCGGTCTTCCTATTGGGATTGCGATCTCTTCAACATTGCGATGCCCAAGAAACTACGCCGCAAGACGCGCATCGCCACCGTGCCAAGGCACTTCCGATCGCGGAGAAGATCGTTGCGCTGCGGCCGAATTTTGGCGGTATCGTTGCGACGGTGATTCGCCAACGCGATGACCGTCCGAAGTCGCCAATTCAAGTCGCGTTGGCGAAAAAGAAGACGCCCGCGGCAGAAGCCGCGGGCGCATTCGGGAGAGAGATCGGGTCGTTCGGTAACTTATTTGAGAGGTGCCGCAACCTCGTCGAACTTGTACTTGATGCCCACGGTGAATTCGTACTGGTACATTTCCAGCGTTACATTCTGATCCGGGAGCGGTGCACCTTGTGCCTGTGCACCTGCATTGAAGAACTCAGGACCAGTCACTTTGCCCGTAGGCGCGTACATGCCAGCAAGTTCCAGGTGGTAACCGTTGCCGAGATTGTACTCCAGACCACCGGTAATATGGTGCTGAGTGACAGCCGGCGCGAGAATATTGAAGCTGACATCCGCCTTGTTGATCGGCTGCTCGTTCCAGGCATAGCCCGCGCGCAGCGTGAGTTTATCGTTGGCGCGATACTCGACGCCGAACTTCAGGATATTGATGTCGTCCCAGCCAAACCCGGCACCCCGCGAACCGCCGAGACAGCCCGGCTCCGTAGGTGCTCCGAAGGTGCAGCCGCCCAGATTGGCCATTGGATTGCCAACAGAATCAACAGAGCTGTACCAGATGTAGCGCCAGTCAAACATGAGCGTCAGCGCTGGATTGATGTCGACCGCTACACCGGCATGCAGCGAAGCGGGAATATCAAAGCCGCCGCGCTCGGCAAAGAAGCCGTCGTATTTCTCAAAATCCTGCATCCAGATCGGTGACGTACCCGCAACACCGATGCGGAAGCCTTTCATCGGCTCAATCTCGACGCCTGCGCGAACGCCGCCGCCGACAGACCAGTCGTTGCGGTTACCTGAAACGTTGCCGGTGATCGAAGCACCCGCAAAAAGATCGGTGCCATGCGCGTCGAACGATTGCAGCGCCATCATCGGCGCGACGCCGACGGAAATGCCGGGTGCGATCTGCTTGGCAAAGGCCACACTCATGACCATTTGCAGCAGATTGATTCCAGCCTTGCCAGAGCAGAACACACCCTGAGAGCCCGGCGGGCAGAATCCAAGATTATTGTTGGTGAATGTAGGATAGCTCGTATTCATGCCGCCGTTACCGACCATGGTAAAGGCCATGACATCGAACAACGGGTTGGCGAGCTTCCGGGTGCTCCACGCCAAGTTGGGAATGAAGAACCAGTTCTTGTCGCTGTCTATGTTGACTTGATCGATCAGAAGCCCGGGCCCATCGGTGCTGAAGCTTCTGCGCGGCGAGAACGCCGAGACAGACATCGTGATCTCATCGCCGACATGCACAAGGCCAGCGGGGTTAAGCGATGCAGCTGTGGCATCACGTGAATCGGCCACGCCGGCGCCAGCGAGCGCCTTCTCACGCGCTCCAAAACCAATGGCGGAATAGCCTTCCGTCGCCGCTGCCGGAACAGCCGCGCCGATGCTGGCAGCAGAAATTGCCGCCAAGGCGAATATCGATGTGCGAAATTTGAGCATAGGCCCCCCAGTTAACGGCGCAGTCGCCGTGCAACCATCTCGTGCTTCCCCAAGCCCAGGCGTCTTCGCACGCGCCCTTCAGCATTCGTTATCGTTCATATTAGCGGCGGCTTATCTCCAAAAAACAAGAGCCGCCATCCTGATGGAGAGCGGCTCTTGTACGTTCTTTGTGCAATTGTGCTTTGACGGTCACGCTGTTGCGCTGCAATGCAACACATGCCGGTTATCGGATTATCCCGTGTGCCTGATCAGGAAGCGGTAGACGCCGTTGTCCTCGCCCGTCTCGAGCATCGTGTTCCCAGTGGTGCGGCAGAAGGCCTGGAAATCGGCAACCGAGCCGGGGTCCGTCGACAACACTTCCAGTGTGCCGTCCTTGGGGACTTCGAGGATCGCCTTTTTCGCCTTGAGGATAGGCAGCGGGCAGTTGAGACCTTTGGCGTCGAGAACCTTGTCAGCCATTGTTGTCGTCCTTTTCTTTCACAAGGAGAGTTGAACAATTCCGTCGGCGTGGGACTCGCGCGGGTGACGTCACCCCACCGACAATGATCCTATCGTCAAAGATCCGGCCCGCCGGCAATTGGGTCAGCGCCCGCCAGCATCAGCCGAATCACGGAGCATCGCGTGCCGATCTCTCAGATGTAGAGATTGATGTCGGACGCCAGCGCTTTCTCCATATAGGTCGCCGCGCCGCCGAGCTTGATGCCGTCGATCATGTCTTCCTTCTTCATTTCGAAGAGGTCCAGCGTCATCTGGCAGGCGATCATCTCGATGTCGCTTTCCACGGCCGCTTCGCGCAGCGTCGGAATGGAAGCGACGCCCTTCTTGGCGATGAGATTCTTCATCATCGTCGTCGCCATCGCGTTGACGCCAGGAATAACGCCGACGATGTTGGGCATCTTCATGTGCATACCAGCGAGCGGCATCACCATGTCCGGTTTGCCGAGCGGCGAAATTTGCAGGTCGAGATCCTTCTTCAGGAGCGCAAGCCCGTAGAACGTGAAGAACATCGATACATTGACACCCATCGCCGCAGCCGTCGTGGCAAGGATGAAAGGCGGATAGGCCCAGTCGAGCGTGCCCTTGGTCACGATGATCGACATGCTCTTCTGGTTTGAATCTGTCTGGGACATCGGCGTGTCCTCCCTGCTGGCGTTCTATGTCCCCCGTTCGCTGAGGCCGGGCGCTTCATCCTTCTATATTCGAAAGTGCGAAGATAAGAAACAGGCTACGTGGGGAAGGCCCGCGCTCGGTCAGGGTCGTCGCGGGACAAAGTGTCGCCGACGCAGGCACGGCGCAAGCGGGTAGCCGCAGATTTGCGGGTTTTCCTTGCGGATCCACCCGCTGGGAAACGTAGCAGGCACACTTGATGCTGCGACGCAGCATCAAGTGTTCGGGCGCTTGGTGCCCTCGAGTGCGGTTGCTTCGCAAGACCGAGCGAGCCCCCTGAGGTGCCAAGCATTACCGCTTGGTCGCGCGGTCTGCAGGCAGGGGTAGAGCGACCGGATCGGCGGGTGCCGCCTCAACATGCTTGTGTCGCAGCGCAGCGCAAATTTCACGTTCCACACGAAATGTTGAAGCACGGTTGCTCCTCTAGCTGCGGTGTGGGTGCCTTGGTGAACCTATGTGCATCACTGCGGCAGTCCGCCGACAGGGCAAATCGGTCGGGACCCGGGGCCGGGGTGCATGGCAATCGCGCCACGCATCCGGGACATTCAAGACGTGTACCCGGCCGGATGCGCTCAGTTTCCCGCCCACTTCTTGCGTTCAGTATCAGCGCAAGGCAACGTGACGCCCGCTTGCGCCGGATTCGGGACCAACTCCTTGTTCCCGTCGCAATGCGGCATTGATGTTCGCGGCAACCGCGGCGAATAGCATCACGCCTAGAAAATTCGCGGCGGCCAAGACGAGGCGTCGACAAACAACTAGAGGCGCACCGCCAGGGAGGCCGCCACGTCATGAGCGAAGAGCTGCGCCGCGCCTACCGTTTTTCTTTCGGTCTCGACCGGCTTGGCCTGATCGCCCTCAAGGCGCCGATGCTGTCGGCGCTTCTGATCGCGATCATCACCGCGCTCGCCGTAGTGGGCTTCTTGCACCTCAAGGTCGACGACTCGCTTTCCGAGCTGTTCCGCACCAACACGGCCGAGTTCCGCCAGTACGAGGAGATCGACCGCCGCTTCCCGTCGAGCGAGTACGACGTGCTGGTCGTGGTCGATGGGCCGATGCTTCTGGCCCGCGAGAACCTGGAGCGGTTCGCCAATCTTGCCATCGAGCTCAACCTGGCCGAGGGCGTCAATGGCCTGATCTCGATGCTCTCAGCGCGCGACAAGCCCGACGCCAATGGCTATGCGCCGCCGCTCATACCCGACCTTCTGCCCGAGGGTGATGCCTACACCGCATTGATCGCGCGGCTGAAGTCGAACGACATCGTCGCCGGCAAGTTCCTCTCCGACGATGGAGAGCTGGCGCTGATGGTGATCTCGCTTGACCGTCAGGCCGTGGCCGAGAAAGGGCCGCGTCAGATCATCGGAAATATCCAGAAGGCGGTTGATGCAGAGCTTCAAGGCAGTGGCCTCAATGCCAAGCTGACCGGCGCCCCGGTCATGCAGCTGGAGATCCGCAATGCGGTCGAGCGCGACCGCCTGATCTACAATGGTCTGGGCTTTGTCGTCGGCATCGTCGTTGCCTACCTTTTCTTTCGCCGCATCTCGCTGACGCTCATCGCGGTTGCCGGACCTGCCATTGCCATCTTGTGGACGCTCGGCGCCCTCGGTGCGTTGGACTTCCGGTTGAACCTCTTCATCAACGTCATTACGCCGCTGATCCTTGTTGCCGGCTTTTCAGATTCCATGCATCTGGTGTTCTCGGTGCGTCGCTCCATCCTGATGGGCGTCAACCGCATTCAGGCCGCAAGGGATGCTGTTCTCGACGTCGCGCCTGCGTGCCTGCTGACGGCAATGAACGCCGCTCTAGCCATTCTCTCCTTCCAGTTTGCCGATTCCGCCCTGATCAAGACGTTCGGCACGGCGGCCCTGATGGCGGTCGGTATTTCCTATTTCGCGGTGGCCGTCGTCGTGCCGACGCTTGCAGCGCTGCTGGTGAGCGAAGAGCCGGCGACCCGTGTCGGTGACCGCGACGCGGAGGAGGGTGGTGTCGGCGTCTTGCAGCATGTGACCGAGGCAATCGTCCAAGGCGTCGCACGCTGGCCGGTGCTGTTCTCCGCTCTGGGCATAATTGCTGTCGTTGCCACCGGTATCGCCTACTCCAAGCTCGTGCCCATGTACCGGCTCGCTGATCAGGTGCCGGACAAGGAGCAGGCCCTGGCCGGCACAGCCAAGCTCGACCAGAAGCTGACCGGAGCCAATCCGATCCACGTCATGATTTCGTGGGACAGCCAGCACAAGCTCTATGATCCCGACACGTTGAAGGTGATCGGGGAAGCACACGATGTCCTCCAGCATCGCGCCGGCCTCGGCAACGTGTGGTCCATGGAAAGCCTGCGGCGCTGGCTCGCCGAAGCCGGCGACACCTCGGTCGAGACTCTCAAGTCCTACGTCAAGATCCTGCCCGAGCATCTGGTCCGGCGCTTCGTCGATGGCGATGAACGCGCGGTCCTGGTCACCGCCCGGATGCCCGACATCGATGCCAGCGAGATCCTGCCCGTGGTCGAGCAGATCGACGCGGCGCTGAAGCCGGTCCGAGCGGCGAATCCGGGTTACGAGATCGCCGTGACTGGTCTGCCCGCCATTGCGGCGCGCAACTCCGCCAAGCTCATCGACGAACTCAACTGGGGTCTCGTCGGCGACATGTTCGTGATCTTCATCTTCTTAGGTCTTGCACTGCGCTCCTGGCTGGCCGGTCTTGCCAGTGTGCTGCCGTCGCTGTTCCCGATCTTTGCCACCGGCACGCTTCTCTATCTGACGGGCCAGGGTCTGCAGTTCGCTTCCATCATCGCTATCACCGTTGCGTTCTCGCTGGCGATCGACTCCACCATCCACTTCCTCAACCGCTACCACTTGGAGGAGATGCGGTTGAAGACGGGGAGCGGTGTCGAGCACACGCGCCAGTCCTTGGTAAAGACGATGCACCATATCGGGCCGGCCGTCATACTGACGACCATCGTGCTGGCACTGGGCCTCGGCGTCACGATGCTGTCGGACCTGCCGTCACTGCGCCAGTTCGGTCAACTCACGGCTGTCTGTCTGATGGCTGCCTTGATCGGGCAACTGGTGATCCTGCCCGCCACGACGGCGCTGATCCGCCGCTTCATCCCGGCGCCCAAGGTAGATTGATCGGCGCGGTCTGCCACCTGCACTCACGGCCGTGCTGGTTCGCGCTCGCCTGATTCCTCCGGCAGGTTGCGCGCGCACAATCATTCATGCATCGACAATTTGCGCGCCGTCCGCATACGCAGGACGCGATGCGCGAACACGTGTCACACGAACGTGGCGTCCGCGCTCCGCAATGGCGGTGCCGTCTGAGTACGGTACGTGCTGCGGCGCCGAAGCATCCATCCTTTTCCGGCAGTAACTGAGCAAGCTCAAATTCACGGGTGACTTTATATGCAGGATTTGGATGATGGAGATATTCTTGGAATTGAATTCCAGCCCTTGGGGGTGTTCATGACCCGAACCTGTCGCTGGCCGTCATGGATCAAGCGCTATTTGACCCGCGCGCCGATCCACGGACTTCCGGCAAGGCGCCGCCCGATTGCGTCACCGTTCGCCGTTCTGGCCTTGCTGCTGGTTCTGGCAGGTGCGCTTGCTCCGGATGCGGCAAGAGCACAACAGCTCCCAGACCCGGAGGCGCTGAAAAGTGCCGGCAGCATCGCTACGCCAGGCGGCTCGGTGCGGCCGCCCGCCGGCGCGGTCAATCTTCCCGATGCCGCAGGCGCAGTGCGCCGCCCTGGCGGCTTGCCCGCCGTCGAGGGGCCGATCCCACCGCCCGATCATGCGCGCGGCAATCAGTCGGTCACTGAGGAGTTCTGGTCGCGCATCCGTTATGGCGCGCGGGGCAATGTCGTCCTGCCAGGTGCCGAGAGCGGCATTCTCATTCAGAGCGCGGGCGAGGACTGGCGGCTGATCCGCAACGAGCAGTTGACGCGCTACGGCAGCATGGCGCTGCTCGGCGTGCTCGCGGCAATTGCGCTCTTCTTTCTCCTGCGTGGCCGCATCAAGATCCATGGTGGCCGTTCCGGCCGTGTCATTGCGCGGTTCACTCTGGCACAGCGCATTGCCCACTGGTTCGCAGCCACGCTGTTCGTCCTGCTGGCGATCTCGGGCCTCATCATCCTGTTCGGCAAATCCGTGTTGTTGCCTCTGATCGGCCCGAACGCATTCTCGATCATGGCCAGCGCATCGATGCAGGGCCACAACCTGTTCGGACCGCTGTTCCTTCCCGCGGTCCTGGCGATCCTCGTGCTCTTCATCAAAGGCAACGCTCCACGCCTCGTCGACATCTCGTGGCTGCTGAAGGCCGGCGGGCTGTTCGGCGGGCATGCGAGTTCGGGCAAGTATAATGCCGGACAGAAGATCTGGTTCCTGCTCACCATCGTTCTGGGCCTCGCCATTTCGGCATCGGGCTTCATTCTTCTCTTCCCCGATGCGCTCGTCGATCGCTCACAGGCTCAGCTCGCCAATCTCGCACACGGCATCGCCGCCCTGATCTTCATTACGGTCGGCATCGGCCATGCCTACATCGGCTCGATCGGCATGGAAGGCGCCTTCGAGGCGATGAGTACGGGCACCGTCGACGAGAACTGGGCAAAGGAGCACCACGATCGGTGGTACGCCGAGCACAAGGGGCAGGCGACGACCGACACGGCGCGTGCCGAGGTCGAGGCCGGCGCCGTGGGTGATGGCGTCATGCATGGGGTGAGGCCATGATCGAATTCATCGAAGGACCACTTTGGTATCTGGCACTGGCCACGTTCTTGGTCGGTGTTGCCTGGCGTCTCATCGTGCTTGTCGCCATGAAGCGACCGTCCGACCTCTCGCAAGCGCGCTCCGCGAGCGGCGGTCTTGGCGGGGCACTGAAGGCCCTGATCCAGCATTCCGTGCCACATGGTGGCAACCTCGGCCGCACGCTCTATCACTTCGTAACGGGCTACATGTTTCATGTCGGCCTGCTCGTGCTGGTGCTGTTCGCCGCACCGCATGTGGAGTTCATCCAGGAGCGGCTGATCGGGTCCGACCTCGGTTGGCCAAAGCTGCCGCGCTGGGCCTTTATTGTCGCGGCAGAGGCTGCCTTCGCCGGGCTCATCCTGCTCTACGTGCACCGACTGACCGACCCGGTGAAGAAGCAGCTCACCGACATCGACGATCATCTGGGCGTGTGGCTCACCTTCATTGCCATGCTGACGGGGTGTCTGGCACTGCAGGAGGCACATGATGGCTTGCGCGCCACTCACATGCTCTCCGTCGAGGCGCTGATGATCTACTTCCCGTTCTCGCGCCTGATGCACGCCTTCACCTTCGTCCTCGCCCGCGCCAAGACCGGCGCCACCTACGGCCGCAGGGGATTTGCACCATGACTGTAGCGCCAGGAACCATCGCTCCCGACAACCGCCCGGTGAATGTCGAGGCCGCCGTCACCAAGATGGAGGCGCTGCTGGGCGGCCACATCGCCGCCTATCTCGATGCCTGTGTCCATTGCGGCCAGTGCGCCCAGGCCTGTCATTTCCACGAGGCGACGCAGGACCCGCGCCATACGCCGGCGTTGAAGCTGCAGCCGATGACCCGCGTCTACCGCCGCAGCAAGTCGCCGTTTGCCGGACTGAAGAAGGCGCTGGGACTGGCACCGGCAATCACCGAAGCGGAACTGCGCGACTGGGAACCGCTGATCTTCGACACATGCACGATGTGCGCGCGCTGCACGATCGTCTGTCCGATGGCGATCGACATTGCGTCCGTCGTCGCAGCCACCCGACAGGCTTTTGTCGCTGCCGGTCTCGGCCCGCCCGACCTTTTGCAGGCAGCCGATAATGCGCGTGACAAGGGCAGCCCACTCGGCGTCACGCCCGAGGTGTTGGCGGATCGTGTTGAATGGCTCGCCGACGACAACGAGGTCGAGATTCCGCTCGACAAGGAGAAGGCGGAGGTGCTGCTCACCGTCTCCTCGATCGAGATGATGAAGTATCCCGACTCGGTCGTCGCCATGGCGAAGCTGCTCAACGCGGCCGGCATCGACTGGACGCTCTCCTCCAAGGGTTACGAGGCAACCAATTTCGGCGTGCTGTCGGGTAAGGGTGACATTGCCAAGACGATGGTCGAGCGCATCGCCACCGCGGCCGAGGCTGTCGGCGCCAGGACGGTGGTGGTGCCCGAGTGCGGTCACGCATATGGCGTGCTGCGCTGGTCGGGCGCTAATCTGCTTGGTCGCGCGCTGCCGTTCGAAGTGGTCCACATCACCGAGTACCTTGCCGACCTGAAGCGGCAAGGGCGGCTGAAGTTCAAGCCCTATTCCGAGCAGGCGGTGACCTATCACGACCCCTGCCAGATCTCGCGCCGCGGTGGCGCGACGGCCGACGCACGCTATCTGCTCGACGGCTTTGCTACGGACTTCCGCGAGATGACGCCAACGGGGAACTACAACTGGTGCTGTGGCGGTGGCGGCGGCGTGCAGGCGATGGGCCGCGCGGCTGACGTACGCCACGAGGTCTTCCGCATCAAGATGGCGCAGGTCGAGGCAACAGGTGCGCCGGCACTTGTCTCCGCGTGTGCCAACTGCCGCTTGACGATGGACGAGAGCAAGGCGGCCTTGAAGTGGGACAAGGAACTCATCAGCATCGTTGAGCTGCTTGCCGATAACCTCGTGCCGGCAGACAAGGGATGAGGCGGCGCCCCCCGATGGTCGACCATGCCGTTGGTGTCTCGCCAGGGCAGCCATATGAGCTGCCGCATTCGACTTGCGACGGTGCGCGGGCGTGCGCCGACACCATCGCGGCAGCTGCGTGAGGCGGAATTCCCAATGGATCTGAAAGTGCAGGACATGGGCAGTGGAGACATGGCCCGCATGGCTCTCCCGTGGCGCGAGCGCCTCGCGGCCATCGAAGCCTTGGAGGATGCCGAATTCGACGCCGCACTGGTCGCGTCACTCGAACGCGACGCGCTCTCGCGGCCCCTTCGCGAGATCCGCTTTTCCACCCCCACCTTCCGCGAGTACGAGACGAGCGAGCTGAAAGGCTGTTCGCGCAATGCGTTCCCGGCGTTCTCCGTGACGGGTAGCGCCTGTGCGCTCGACTGCGACCACTGCCGCGGCCGGATATTGGAGCCGATGATCCAGGCGACGACGCCGGAAATGCTCGATGCGAAGGTGCGCGATCTCGTGCTGCTGCAAAACCTTCAGGGCTTCCTGCTGTCGGGTGGCTCCAACCGGCGCAACGAGATCAAGTACGAGAAGTACTATCGGGTCATCGAAAATCTGAAACGCGACTTTCCTCATCTGAAGATCGCCATCCACTCCGCACTGCTGGACGAGCCTCGGGCGCGACGGATGGAAGGCGCCGGTGTCGATACGGTGATGATGGACGTGATCGGCGCCGATGAAACAATCCGCGACGTCTATCATCTCGATCGCCCGGTGGAGGACTTCGAGGCGACGCTCGCGGCACTGTGCACGACCCGCATGGAGGTGGTGCCGCATATCGTCATCGGGCTGCACTACGGTCGCCTGCTCGGCGAAGCGCGCGCGCTCGACATCTGCGCCCGCCATGCCATCCATTCTCTCGTGCTTGTGGTGATCATGCCGTTCTATGCCCGCGAGGGTACGTTCGTGACGCCAACCACCACCGAGGTCGGCACCATCCTGCGCGAGGCGCGCGCCCGTCTGCCCGATCGTCCGGTGAACCTCGGCTGCGCTCGGCCTGCCGGCATGCACAAGCGCGTCGTTGACGCCTACGCCGTGATGGCAGGCCTCGATGGTATCGCTTATCCCGCTGATGGTGCGGCAGCCGTGGCTGAGGCGATCGGCCGCCCCTTTACACAGCAGCATGCCTGCTGCTCGATCCGTGCCGGTCTTGCGTCGGTCACCGGAGGTGCTTCATGCGCGGCGTGATCCCACGTGCCTACTGCATCGCTGCGCTGCTTGCGTGCGCAGTTGGCCTTGCCACCACATCGGCATGCGCTGACGAAGCGGCTGAGACCGGCATGGGTATCGTCTACGGCGAGACCGAGATGGCTAAGAGCGTCTGCTCCGGTCTCGTGCTCGACGAGGCAGTGCGCGCGGACCTGATGGCGAAAAAGGGCGTCGATCCGCTGAAGCCTACCGCCGCCTTCAAGGCGGGCGTCACGGAAGCCGATGAGCGCGCCGCCGAGGCTGTCGCCAACGAGCGGTTGCGCTCGTTCTGTCTGGAGATGCGCGGCGCTTACGGCATGAACGGCACCAGCGTGCCGGGCCTATTGCGTGACAAGTGAGGCGGGCAGGGCGATGGCGCGCGCGCAGGCGAGATCATCGGAAGAGGTGGATAGGACGGACGACGCGCAGGTCTGCGACGTGCTGGTCGTCGGTCTGGGTCCGGCAGGCGCAAGCGCGGCCGCGGCTGCGGCGCGGGGCGGGGCGCGCGTGTGGGCCGTCGATCGCAAGGTCGAAGCCGGACGCCCCGTGCAGTGTGCCGAGTTCGTGCCGCGTCTTGTCGGCATGGAGATCGCCGACCTCGCAGAGGCGCGCCGCCAGGACGTCACGTCGATGACCACGTATATCGAGCAGGCAGATACACACGACCAGCCGCATTTTCCCGGCGTCATGATCGACCGAGCGTCCTTTGACGCGGGCCTCGTCGCTGCTGCTGCAACAGCCGGGGTTCAGTGTCGCTTCGGCGTCGGTCTGCGTGGTATCGACGGCGGTGGTGTCGCGCATCTCACCGACGGCACGTGGATTGGCGCGCGCATCATCATCGGCGCCGACGGTCCGCGTTCCGTCATCGGCAAGGCGGTCGGGGCTGAGAACACCGAGATCGCCGAGACGCGGCAGATCACGGTGCCGTTGCTGAAACCGTTTGCGGCGACAGATATCTTTCTCTCCGCCGCCATGCCGGGCGGCTATGCTTGGCTCTTTCCCAAAGGCGATGTCGCCAACCTGGGCCTCGGCCTCGCGCCAACCTGGCGGCACCGCTTGAAGCCGCTGCTCGATGCGCTTCATTCCGATCTCGTCAGGCAAGGCCGCGTCGGTGGAGACATACTCAGCGTGACCGGCGGTGCGATTCCCGTCGGCGGCATGCGGCGGCTTGTTTCGACGCTGGGCCCCGCAACGGTGCTGCTCGCAGGCGATGCGGCGGGCCTGACCAATCCCGTCACGGGTGCTGGGATCGCCTCGGCGGTGATCTCAGGCCGCCTTGCAGGCGAAGCGGCGGCGGCCCACCTTGCAGGTGACAGGGATGCGACGGTCGATTACGCGGAAGAGATCGAGGCCGTGTTCGGCGGTTCGCTCGCACGCGCGCTGGAGCGGCGGCGCGAACTTCTGTCACTCTATGTAAGCGACCGCACGCCCACACCGTCGGATCTGATGAAAGGCTGGATTGCCTTCCCGGACTACTGGGCAGCGTGAACATGAAGGAGCACCGCTGACATGAGCTGCATCAAGCGCGAGAGCGCGCTGCCCTCGCGCGAGGGCGCAGGCGGGAATGACTTCAATGCCTTTTCTGCCATGCAGCCGCGCACGCCAGGCGCGATACCGGCAGATGCGCGCAACGGTGCACGCGTCAAGACCCACAACGTGCCGCCCGAAGGCGTCTATCTGCCAAACAACAACCGGCTGGCGCCGCATATGCGCTCGCCTGAGTACGTGCAGATGTCGACCGCCGCGGCGATCACGCTGGGTGTCATGCCGGGCACGATGCACCGCTGCTCGTGCACGCGCTGTCTCAATCTGCTGCTCACCTATCCGGAGGGCTGCCGCGCCAATTGCGCCTACTGTGGTCTCGCCCGCCATCGCGAAGCGGATCGCGATTATGCCGACCGCAACTTCATCCGCGTCGACTGGCCGGCCGTACCGATGGCCGAGGTCGTCGACATCATTGCGCGTGACGGTGACAAGACACCGTTCCATCGCATGTGCATCTCGATGATTACGCACCCGCGTTCCGATGAGGACACGGTGAGCGTGTTGAAGGCGTGGACCGCGCGCATCGATCCGGCAAGCCTGCCGGTGTCGATCCTCTCCAACCCGACGACGATGGACCGCGCGGACGTGGCGCTGCTGAAGGATCTCGGCGCCGACATCTTCACCGTGGCACTCGATGCCGCAACGCCGGAGATCTTCGATCGCACGCGCGGCAAGGGCGTCGACAGTCCGCACTCCTGGAGCAAGTATTGGGAGGTGCTGGAACACGCGCGCGACATCTTCGGCAAGGAGCGGTTCGGCGCCCACATCATCGTCGGCATGGGCGAAACGGAGGAGGAGGTGCTGCGGCTCATCCAGCGCCTCGTCGACATGGGCGGTCACAGCCACATGTTCTGCTTCTTCCCCGAGAAGGGCTCGCTGATGGATCATCTGCCCGCGACCCCGCGAGACCAATGGCGCCGCGTGCAGCTCGCGCGCTATCTGATCGACTACGCGCAAGTGCGCGTCGAGCACATGCGCTTCGACGACCAGGGGCGAGTCATAAGTTTCGGCATTCCCGATGCCGCGCTCGACGACATCATCGACAAGGGCACCGCGTTCCGTACCTCGGGATGCCCCGGCAAGGAGGCAGCCGACGTCTCCGCCTGCGATCGTCCCTATGGCGACAGCCCGCCATCGAACGTCGCGAGCTATCCTTTCCCGCTACAGGACGTCGACATCCGCAAGGTCCGCCAGCAGCTCGAGCGCGAAAGGCCGGGCGAGTGCTACGAGGCGGGCGACGATCTCGACTCTGCCAACTGGACGAAACCGCTTGCACCCCGCATAGTTTGACCTCAATCCGCGTTAGGCGGACCAAAAGACTTGCAAACAAGAGGCAGACGATGAAGGGCAACATCATTTCATTTTTGATTGGCGGGATTCTCGGCACCGCGTTTGGCGTAGCGGTCGGCTTCTTCGCGTTTCCTTTCGTCTTCCCGCCACCGCCCGCCGCCGACGTCCTGTCGGATACGGAAAAATCCGCCGCCGTGGTGGCCAACGGTACGTTCATCCACGCCAATCCCTCAGATCCGCTGCACTACGGCAAGGGTAGCGTCGAGGTGCGCGAGGGCAGCGTATTCCTGAAAGACGATTTCGAGGTCGGCCCCGGGCCGAAGTTCCACGTCTACCTCGTTCCCAAGGCGCAGGTGCGCAGTGAAGCGGACGTGACGGGCCAGATGTTCGTCGATCTCGGCCAGTTGCGCGCGTTCAAGGGTAGCCAGCGCTATCCGCTCCCCGTCGGGCTCGACATCAAGTCGTTCGGTTCAGTCGTCATCTGGTGCGAGCATTTCTCGGTGCTGATCTCGCCGGCCGACCTGAAACACGCTGGGGCCTGAGCATGTCGCTTGAGTTCCGCGTCATCGACACGGGGCTGCGCGACGGCCGTGCCAACATCGCTTACGATGCCGCGCTGATCGAGCTGCATAGTGAAGGCACCATTCCCGATACGCTACGCTTCCTGCAGTTCAGACCCACGGCTCTGGTCGGCCGCCATCAGGCGGCGAGCCGCGAACTCAAGCTGGAGCGTTGCCATGCCGACGGCGTCGCCATCGGTCGGCGCATCACCGGCGGCGGGGCCATCTACTTCGACGAGGGCATGCTCGGCTGGGAGCTGGTGCTGTCGCGCAAGCGATTGCTGATGCCCTCGCTCGCCGATTATACGCGGACGATCTGCGAGAGCGCGGCAGCAGGGCTGTCGCGTGCCTTCGGCATCGATGCGCGCTTTCGTCCGCGCAACGACATCGAGGTTGCAGGGCGCAAACTTTCAGGAACGGGCGGCTTCTTCGACGGTGATACGCTCTTCTTCCAGGGCACGCTCTTGATCGACGCCGATCCGGCTGCCGTCATGTCCTATCTCAACGTCCCGCGTGCCAAGATCGAGCGCCACGATATCGACCGTCCGGAGGCGCGCATCACGACGCTGAGTGCCCTGCTGGGCGGTGTGCCAGAACTTGGCGATCTGCACCGGGCGATCGCCGAGGGGCTGGCGCAAGGGCTTGATCTGCAACTTGTCGCCGGCGAGCCTTCTCAGGCCGAGGAGCAGCGCGCCCAAATGCTGCTCGACACCGAGATCGGCACCGACGCCTTCGTCTATGACATCGATGCGCCAGCGGACGACGCCCACGGAGAAGGCAGTACAACCGGCCCTGGCGGTACGGTGACGGCGTTCGTCCGCATCGACGGCGCTGGCGATAGCCGCCGTATCCGAGACATCCTCTTCACCGGCGATTTCTTCCTGACGCCGCCGCGCCTGGTGCTCGATCTTGAAGCCGCGTTGCGGGGTCGCGAAGCGGATCTGGCAGGGGCGGCCGTTGAGGATTTCTTCGCCTCGGCGCACACGGACTTGTTCTCCATCTCGCCTGCGGACTTTCGTAGTGCGCTCGAGATGGCACTGGCCCGCGTATGACGATTGGCCTTTGGCGGCGCAGGAAACCGGCCGGCCGATGCCGCGCTCCTGACGCCTCCAAGTGCCGCCCCCAAGCTGGTGCGGCCGTTTGAGCTGGCGCAACCCGCCAACCGGGCAGTTATGTTTCTTTCTCGCAAATTCGCTCGAGGCTAAACTCGATCATTGCCCGAGACGGGGCTGTCGCGCACCAATGGCCTGAAGAGCGCCGGAAATACCGTTTGCAGAACAAGAGGAACCTTCATGGCTAGCAAGCTTGTCATCGTCATGGCCAACACCGACCCACGTAATGGCGAGGAACTGGGCGCCCCCATCTTCCAGGCCTCGGTGGCTGCCGCCATGGAGTACGAGGTCGAGGTGATTTGCACTGCAACCTCTGGCCAGCTCATGAAGAAGGGCGTCGCCGAGAAGCTGCACGTCAAGCCCGGCAGCCCCAAGAGCGTCTACGATTTCATCAAGGAGGCGCACGAGGCAGGGGCGAAGTTCTACTGCTGCTCGCCCAATCTCGACCTCTTCGATATGACCAAGGACGACCTCATTCCCGAGTGCGAGGGCATCGTTGGCGGTGCGCACTTGATCGAGCGCATCATGGAGGACGACGAGGTTCGCGTGCTCACCTACTGAGGTGAGGCCCATTATCGAGAACCGAAAGAGCAGGAGCCGCCATCGGCTCCCCAATCTGGAGAGACAGGAACGATGCCGACAGTACGCGGATGCAACCTCCCCGACGATCTGCTCTACGACGTCGCCAACAACATCTGGTTTAGGGAAATAGGCGACGGAACGATCAAGATCGGCATGACTGCAGTGGCGACTGCAATGGCTGGTCAGTTGCTCGCGTTCACGCCAAAGAAGGTCGGCAAGGCGGTGCCGGCGGGCAAGTCCTGCGCAACCGTGGAGAGCGGCAAGTGGGTGGGGCCCGCGAAATCGGCGGCTGGTGGCGAAGTCATTGCCGTCAACGATGCGCTCGTTGCCAACCCAAAGCTCGCCAACGAGGATCCTTATGACGCGGGCTGGATGATCATCCTGAAGCCGGAGGACTGGGCGACGGCCAAGGCGACGCTGATCTCGGGCGCCGACGTCGGTGCAAAGTACGAGGAGAAAATGGCGGCTGACGGATTCGCTGGCTGCGCCTGAGCCCGAACTCGTTCAACCGCCGCTTTGGCTTGTCGCGCTAATATGGGCAATAAAGAAAAAAGGGCGATCCGTTAGGATCGCCCTTGTCGTATCGGGTCAGGCCGGGGAGACGCCGCCCGTTTCACGCCATGCACATCGGGTTGAAAGATACCGAGGCCAAGCGTGAAAAAAAATACGCCGAACGAATGGACAGAGCGCGGTCGCAAGTCAACGAAGCACGAACGCGCTCTGGCGCCGGCTACTTCTTGGAATCGAGCATCGCCTTGATCTCGCCGGCAACCTTATCGGCATCTGCGGTTTCCTTGGCGTCGCAGTGCCCTTCCATCTTGCTCAGCATCTGCTCGAGCTGGTCGAGGTCTGCGTCCGAAAGCTTCTTCTCCTCGGCGGACTGAGCCAGCTCGAACGCCTTCTGCAGGCAGGCCTCCACCGCCGGGTCGGCAGCCGGCTCTTGAGCAGCAGGCTTGTCCTGCGCGAGCGATGCGCCTGTGAGGGCCGCGCCGATAGCGGCTGCCAGGATGAGACGCTTGATCATTTGAGTTCGTATCCTCTGTTGGTCCATTCGCACGGGTTCCGCGAATGCCAGCGGTTTGACGGCGGATTATGGCATCTCGTGGACCGAAGGGAGACGCATCAGAAATCGTCTGACAGAAACAGTCTATGTTGCAGATTTGTATCATTCACGCATCAGCAGGTGCCTGATTACTCCTGACAAATTGGCATAGCTGTCGATCGTGGCATCGGCGCCAAGCTCAGCCATCGGCACGTCCGAATAGCCGAATGTGACGCCGACCACCGGCACCCGCGCCGCCCGCGCCGTTGCAACGTCGACGCCGCTATCACCGATCATGACCGCGTGCCGGATGTCGCCCCCGGCGCGGGCGATCGTGCCGGTGAGATGGCCGGGATCGGGTTTGGAGACCGGCAGCGTGTCGCGACCGATGATCGCCGCGAACAAGTCCGTTAGCGCCAGTGCCCCGATCAGCCTCACCGCCAATGCCTCCCGCTTGTTCGTGCACACCGCCACGCGCGCACCTTCAGAGCGTAGCCGCACGATCTCGTCCACGACATGCGGATAAGGGCGGCTGTTGCGGGCGATGTTCGCCTGGTAATGGTCAAGGAACATTGCCAGGAAACGATCGACGTCGTGGGGCGCGCGCATCTCGCCCGACTGCGCCAGCGCTTCCTCGATCATCCGTCGCGCGCCAAAGCTGATCCATGGCCGGAGCGTGGCCTCGGGCCGAGGCGGCAGCGACAAGCGGCCCAGCACGTGATTGGTCGCCGCGACGAGATCAGGGGCCGTGTCGACGAGTGTCCCATCGAGATCGAAGACGACCGTCGATCCGTCGATGCGATTGAGCGTGTCGAGGATGCGGGTGTCGTGTGGGATTGCTGACCTCCGGTTGTGCTGCGCGGGTCGCGCATCGACCCCTTCCGGTCGCGCCGCCCGCAGGCTCGGCGGACTTGTAACCCGAAATGCCAGTCTCTACACAAGGGGCTTGTTGCAGGGGCTGCCGGCAGATGGGGCTGGCATCGCCTCGCGCATGGGCAGCCCGCAGCCTGGGCGGATCACCCGGCCGTTGCCGCTGACGGAGAGATAAGATGCAAAGATCCAGTCTCGAATTGCTGCGCGACCGCGCCTTGATCGGCGGCGCGTGGGTTGGCGAGCCGACGGCACCTGTGCGCAACAAGGCGACCGGTGAGATCATTACGCGCGTGCCTGACATGGGAGCTGCCGAGACGAGGGCCGCGATCGAAGCCGCCCATCGTGCCCTGCCGTCCTGGTCGGCGAAGCTCGCCAAGGAGCGTTCTGCCATTATTCGGCGCTGGTACGAGTTGATCCTCGCCAATGCCGACGCGTTGGCACTGCTGTTGACCAAGGAGCAAGGCAAGCCGCTCGCCGAGGCCAAAAACGAGATCATCTACGGTGCCGGCTTCGTCGAGTTCTTCGCCGAGGAAGCCAAGCGTATCTATGGTGAGACGATCCCGAGCCCAAAACCCGACGCGCGCATTCTGGTCATCAAGCAGCCAATCGGCGTCGTCGCCGCGATCACGCCCTGGAACTTCCCCTCCGCGATGATCACGCGCAAGGTGACACCCGCACTTGCAGCCGGTTGCACAGCAGTGGTCAAACCCGCTGAGGATACACCGCTGTCGGCGCTCGCACTGGCGGCGCTGGCACAAGAGGCAGGCGTCCCACCCGGCGTACTCAATGTCGTCACTGCCACCGATCCCGCACCCGTCGGCGCCGAGCTGACTTCGCATCCGCTTGTGCGCATGGTCACGTTTACTGGCTCGACCGAGGTGGGCAAGCTGCTGATGGAACAAGCCGCACGGACCGTCAAACGCGTCGGGCTCGAACTCGGCGGCAACTCGCCGTTCATCATTTTCGATGATGCCGATCTCGACAAGGCGGTCGCCGGCGCCATGGCCTCCAAGTATCGCAACGCTGGACAGACGTGTGTGTGCGCCAATCGCATCTATGTCCAGTCGGGCATCTATGACGCCTTTGCCGAACGGCTCGCAGCCGAGGTCACCAGGCTCAAGGTCGGCGACGGTACGGAGCCGGGCGTCACGCAAGGCCCGCTCATCAACGATGCCGCCGTCGCCAAGGTCGAGGAGCACATCGCCGATGCCTTGTCGAAGGGGGCGACAGCGATCCTCGGCGGCAAGCGTCACGACCGGGGCGGCACGTTCTTCGAACCGACCATCCTTACCGGAGTGACGCCATCGATGCTGGTGGCGCGTGAGGAGACCTTTGGTCCCGTCGCGCCCCTGTTCCGCTTCGAGAACGAGGCCGACGTAATCGCACAGGCCAACGCCACCCCCTATGGCCTTGCCGCCTACTTCTATGCACGCGATATCGGCCGCGTCTGGCGCGTGGCAGAGGCTCTGGAATTCGGCATTGTCGGTATCAACGAGGGCGTCGTGTCCACCGAGGTGGCGCCCTTCGGTGGCGTCAAGGAATCGGGGCTCGGCCGTGAGGGTTCGCGGCACGGCATCGAGGAGTTTGTCGAGATGAAATACATCATGATGGGTGGTTTGTAGGCCGCGCGCGGCGGACCGGTCGGAGACCCGGCTGCGTCACACGCTGCGGCGCCACGTTTGCCTCAGAAGCGCGAAAGCCGGGTCAAAAGCCGAAAAACCGGCTTCTTTTCGATGGCGTATTCTGGCTATTGTGCGCGACGAAGCCAGCCGGTTGGTGGCGTGGCGTCCGGCAAGGGGAGAGCGGGCATGAGCGCCGACGAAATGAAAAGAATGGCTGCTGAGCGGGCTCTCGGGTTCGTCGAATCCGGCATGAAGCTCGGGCTCGGCACCGGATCGACGGCTGCGGCCTTCGTCGATCTTCTTGGCAAGCGCGTTGCCGAGGGTCTCCAGATTGTCGGCGTGCCAACATCCGAAGCGACACGGCAGCAGGCCGAAGCGCTCGGCATTCCCCTCACCACGCTCGACGCGGAGCCATTTCTAGATCTCACCATCGACGGTGCCGACGAGATCGATATGGGATTGCGATTGATCAAGGGCGGCGGCGGCGCGCTGCTGCGCGAAAAGATCGTCGCCACGGCATCCGATCGCATGCTCGTCATTGCCGATTCCTCCAAGCTCGTCGAAACCCTGGGTCGGTTTCCGCTGCCCATCGAAGTTGTGCCGTTTGGCCTGACAGCTACGCTTGGCATGATTGAAATGCTCGCCAGGGATCTGGAATGCTCGGGCGAACTGAAAGTGCGCACGACTGCGTCCGGCGAACCGTTCCGCACCGACAGCGGCAATCTGATCGTGGATGCGCATTTCGGTGCCATCAATGATCCCGAGGCGCTCGATCAGGCGCTGAAGCTTGTTCCAGGCGTCGTCGAGAACGGCCTGTTTCTGGGTCTCGCTGATGCAGCAGTCATTGCCAGTCCCGAAGGCGTAACGGTGATCGAGGCCGACTACTCGGAGGACGAGGAATGGGACCTCGATGACGTCCCCAATGGTGAAGAGGGAAAACCCTGACCGATGCGATGTCCGCCGCAGCACCAGACGCGACGTTCATGCGCCGCCTCGCCGGACAACGCCCGACCGCCCACGAGACTTAAGAGACCCACGAGACTTAAAAGAAAAGCCAAAACAGAAAACCATCAAGGGAGTGACATCATGAAGCGAACCCTGGTCTGCCTGTCGCAGCTCGTCCTTGTTGCCGGCGTACTGGCTCTTGCCGCGCCTGCCTTCAGCCAGGAAGCGACACCGCCTCCTGATCCCGCAAACGTCGCCGCCGCCCAGGACATGGTGAAGGCGATGGACGCTCGCGGACAAGCACTCGCCTCGATCGCCCAGTTACGCCAAGCATTGGTCATGCACGTGCAGGCCAACGAGCCAAACAAAGTGGTGGGTTTCACCGCCTACACCGACAAGGAATTGGATCCGCAGGGACCACGCGTGGCAGGCTTCCTGTCCGATCTGGAGAACATTGCGGTGCAGTTCTATGCACGCAACTTCTCGATCGAGGAAATGAAGTCGATTGCTGCGTTCCAGGCGAGCGAGGCAGGCCGCAAGTTCAATAAATTGACACCGGAACTCGGCGGCCTCGTCGCAACGCGGATGGGGCAATTCCAAACCGATCTCATCAAGGCGGTCGAAAAAGGCGCGGCCGCCCAACCCGACGGCAAGTGAAGCGCCAAACTATTGCAGCTTGGCCTGCAATGGACTGGCCCTGCCGGAGTGCCGGAGGGATCTTGCCCCATTGCTCAAGTCCGGCGAATGCGGTTTTCAGTGTACCGCATTCATTCCACGGTTGGTATGATTCCGCTCCAGAACATGGAGACTGTCCAATGCCGCGACTGCATCGATCCTCGCACTGGCACGTCCTTACGCTCTCTCTCGTTGGTTCTCTGGCGATAGCCCTTGCGACACCTGCTGGAATGGCTGTCGCGCAGGACAGCGCGACGCCTCCCGCCACCAACCCCGTCACGCCGGAAGATCCAAAAGACCCTGAGCGCATCGCCGCAGCATTGGAACTTATCGAAGTCACCGGCGCGAAAAAGCAGATCGAGTTGATGCTCGACGTGATGAAGCAAGGCGCTGGGGCTGGTGCGCGTGAGGCGGGTGGCGGACCAGCCGCCAACGAGGTCGAAAAGGAATTCGCAGCTTTCGCCACGAAATTTCAGGGCTACCGCGATCAGATGGTCGAGGAGTTCGCGGTCCTTTACGCAGAACGTTTCACCGCTGAGGAGTTGAAGGAGATCAGCACCTTCTATCGCTCAGGCGCGGGCGCAAAATTCATCTCCGCGATGCCCGAGCTGATGCAGCAGGGTGCTCAGATCGGCCAGAAGTATGGCCTGATGGCCGTGCGTGAGCTGAAGGCCCTCAGGACGCGCAAGACACCCTGACGCGGGCATGTGACTTGAGTTGAAGTCCGCCGCGACCTAAACCTGCCCGAAATATTGGCAGCAGGAGCAAGGAGCATTGCGCGGCATGGCGGATTTCGACTTCGATCTGTTCGTGATCGGCGGCGGCTCGGGCGGCGTGCGCGCAGCCAGGATCGCGTCCGGCCACGGCGCCCGCGTCGCTCTGGCCGAGGCCGACCGCTACGGTGGCACCTGCGTCATCCGAGGTTGCGTGCCAAAGAAGCTGCTCGTCTATGCCAGCCGCTTTGCCGAGGATTTCGCCGATGCCGCGGGGTTTGGCTGGTCTCTCGAACCGCCGCGCTTCGACTGGCCGACCCTGATCGCCGCCAAGGATAAGGAAATCGCGCGCCTTGAAGGCCTCTATCAGGGCACGCTGCGCAACGCTGGCGTTACTCTTTTTTCAGAGCACGCAACGCTGGCCGGCCCGAATGGGGTTCATCTCGACAAGTCCGGGCGCACCATTCGCGCCGAGCGCATCCTGATTGCAACGGGTGGCACGCCGTTCGTCGAGCCCGATCTGCACGGGCGCGAGCATGTCATCACGTCGGACGAGGCCTTCCACCTTCCGCAATTGCCGGAGCGTATCGTCATCGTCGGCGGTGGCTACATCGCGGTCGAGTTCGCCGGCATCTTCGCCGGTCTTGGTTCTGAGGTGACCCTGGTCTATCGCGGCGACAAGGTCCTGCGTGGCTTTGACGAGGATATGCGTGACGCACTGACCGAGGCCTATCTGGCACGTGGCATTCGCATCCTGACGCACCACACCATCCCGCGCGTCGAGGCCCTCGATGGGACAAGACGTGTGCATCTCGACAACGGCGCGCACCTCGACGCCGACGTGGTGATGTATGCGACGGGCCGCGTGCCCAACGTCAAGGGACTTGGCCTGTCCGCGCTTGGCATCGAGTGCGGCTGGAACGGCCACGTCGTCGTCGACGAGGAGTTCCGCTCCTCCGTGCCCTCGGTCTACGCCGTCGGCGACGTGACCGACAAACCGCAGTTGACCCCCGTCGCCATCCGTGATGGCCACGCCTTTGCCGACCGTGTCTTTGGCGGTATGACGCGTGACATCGACTACGAGATGGTACCGACGGCGGTTTTCTCCACGCCCGAGATCGGTACCGTCGGTCTGCCAGAGCATCTGGCCGTCGAGCGTGCGCATGCCATCGACGTCTATATCTCGCGCTTCCGGCCGATGCGGGCGACCCTTGCCGGCCGCGAGCAGCGCACGGTGATGAAGTTGATCGTCGATCGCGAATCCCAGCGGGTGCTGGGCTGCCACGTCTTTGGTCCCGATGCCGCAGAGATGGTGCAGATGGCGGCGATTGCCATGCGCATGGGCGCCAAGAAGGCTGACTTCGATCGTACCATGCCGCTGCATCCGAGCGCCGCTGAGGAACTGGTCACGATGCGCTCGAAAAGGCCGGACAAGGGCGCTTGACCTGGGCACGCTCCGCTTCCGTTTGTCATTTCTTCCGGCCTGCCTTGAAACCATGAGTGCTCCGGCCTAAACCGACCCGCATAAACAGCATGTGCCGCCCGTCGCCAGGCTGCGGCGAAAATCCATGGGAAGATTATGTCGAGACTTGCGGGAAAAATCGCCGTTGTCACGGGCTCAGGTGGCGGCATCGGCCAGTCCATCGCCGAGGTATTCGCCGCTGAGGGCGCGCACGTCTACCTTGCCGATGTCGACGTGGCGGCTGCTGAAAGTGCCGCTGCAGTGATTGTCGCCCGCGGTCAGTCGGCCACGGCTATGCCGTGTGATGTTACGCGCGGTCAGGACGTAACCGCGCTCATCCGCACGCTTGAGACAAATCACGGCAAGGCGGACATCGTCGTCAATAATGCCGGCATCAACGTGCGCGCCGACTTCCGTCATTTGACCGACGAGGAGTGGGTGCGCCTGCGCGAGGTTAATCTCGACGGGGTGGTGCGCATCGCACGTGATGCCTTTCCACTGTTGAAGGCTTCCGGCAGTGGCTCGCTCATCAACGTAGCCTCGATCATGGGCCATCGCGGCCTGCGCCAGCTGGCCGCCTATTCCGCGACCAAGGGCGCGGTGGCAGCGCTAACCCGTGCATTGGCCGTCGAGTACGCGCCCTATGGCATCCGTGTGAACACGCTCTCGCCGGGCTTCGTCGAGACAGCATTGACCGAGCGTGTGCTGCGCAATCCGGCAATCCGCAAGGCGTTGCTCGATCAGACGCCAATGCGTCGCTTCGGCACCGGTGAGGACATCGCGCGGGCTGCTTTGTTTTTCGCCAGCGAGGATTCCACCTTCGTCACGGGAGCCGAAATGATTGTCGATGGTGGCATGGCCGCCAGCCTGTGAGCGATGCGCGACTGGCGCGTATAGGCGGAACCAGTTGGGGACAACCCGCTGCCGTTGCGGGTGGCCACGTTTGTGTCATTGAGGCCCTTTAGAGTCTGATGGTCTGAGATGGAAACGCGTGCGTGTCCATCAAGGGCGTGCATCAGACTCTCGAGCGAGGGCTTGGGAAAGACGCCTCCGCGGATCAAACTGTTTCTGCCGATGTGAACCTGCTCATGTGCAAGTTGTGCTGAAATGTACCGCGGTTTAGCGTAAGAAACATGTTCGGAGCCGCACGGGTGAATGCGACGGCACGTGTGCGATCTGTGAATACGCTCTGAGGCTATGCAACTCTACCAGCCGGCATGGGACGATCATGAAAGCCAATACGAAATCTCGGGCCACGATCGGCATGGCGATGCTCGCCGTCGCTTTTGCGGTTGGCTTGGCACCTCATGCTATGGCTGCTCCGGAGGTCTATGCCTTCGATCAGAGCCACACCGAGATCCGCTTCAGCTGGGATCATCTGGGTCTTTCACGCCAATCGGGCCGCTTTCTTGACGTTGCGGGCGAAGTTACGTTCGACGCTGAGCAGCCCGATCAGAGCCGCATCGACGTCCGCATTCCGCTGAAGGGCCTGTCCACGGGCGTGCCGGCCCTCGACGACGTCCTGCTGAAGACGCCGGATTACCTCAACGCCGCCGAGCATTCCGAGATCACCTTCAAGAGCACGAGCGTCACCATGACGACGGCGAAGACCGCCAACGTGACTGGAGATCTGACGTTCAACGGCGTCACCCGACCTGCGATGCTGTCGGTTGTGTGGAACTTCGCCGGCGAACATCCGTTGTCGAAGATCAACCCGACGTATGCAGGTGTCTACGCGGCAGGCTTTTCAGCCCGCACGCAGATCCTGCGCTCCGAGTTCGGGATCACGCGTTCCGTTCCCCTGGTCTCCGACGAGATCCGCATAACGATCGAGGCCGAATTGCACCGTCGCTGAGGCGACGTTTCCCAGAGGCGCCGAAGTGGCGATCGGAACGGCACGAGACATGACGGATGCGGCCTGCCGCGCCGCTACAACCCGGCCACCGTCTCGCGGATCAGCATATCGACCACGCGTTTCATGGCTTCATCGCGCGCAATGCCGTGCCCGAGTTCCGCTTCGAGCGTATCGAGCTGGCGGTCGGCACCCGTTCCCATTTTGACGATCTCGCGCGCCCGCTCGACTTCCCTGAGGCAGCCGATCTCGGCGGCGTCCTCTGCAACGAGGCCAATGAGCTCATCGATCAGTTGAGCGAACGGTACGAGCGTTCCCTTGCCGAAATCGAACAGGCTGTCGTTCACACCATAGCGTTGTGCCCGCCAACGGTTCTCCTCGATGAGGAAGGCAGGATAGCTGCGCCAGCGCTGGTTGCGACCCTTGAGCCGATAGAGCATCCGCGCGATCGAGACATAGAGCGCAGCGATGGTAAGCGCGTCCTCCATGCGCGGGCAAACGTCGGTGACGCGCATCTCCAGTGTCGGGAACCGCGCCGACGGCCGCAGGTCCCACCAAACCTTGGTGGCGTCCTCGATGACGCCCGCCCGCACCAGCACATCGACCGTGCGGCGATATTCGCCATAACTTTCGAACCGTTGAGGTAAGCCAGTGCGTGGCAGCTCGTGGAAGATCGACAGCCGATAGCTCTTGAGGCCGGTATCCTCGCTCTCCCAGAACGGTGATGAGGTGGACAGCATCAACAGGTGCGGCAGGAAATAGCGGATCTGGTTCATCAGATCGATGCGATCGTCATCGTCTTCGACTGCCACGTGCACGTGCATGCCGCAGATCGACAACCGCCGGCCGATGCCGCCAAAGTCGCGGGCGAGTGCCTGGTAGCGTTCTTTCGGGGTCGTCTCCAGCGTGGCCTTCTTGGCGAAGGGATGCGTCGAGGCCGCGATCGGGGCAAGCCCGAACTGGGCTGCTGTCCGCGAGATCGTGCCGCGCAGCCGCGCGAGTTCCTCGCGTGCTTGGTCGAACGACGAGCAGACTTGTGTTCCGATCTCGATCTGGCTGCGGAAGAACTCCGGCGCGACCTGTTTGCCGAGCACGTCCTCGCAGGCTCCCATGAGGTCGAGCGGAGCGGCGGCGAGATCGCGCGTCTCAAGGTCGACGAGGTGGTATTCCTCCTCGATACCGAAAGTGAAGGACGGTGAGGACGTTCGCATGGGCCATGTCCGAAGCAGGGCGCTGTGCAATAGCAAGGCGCTCAGTGAAAGAGGATGTCGCTCGCGAAGCTCGTCAAGACTGTACCGGACATGGCGACGATCCTCGTTGGTGAAGGAGCACAAACATCGGTCGTCACCCCGCAGAGATCAATGGTCCCGACTATACCTGATTGCCCCTCCTCGTCCACGACCTGACCTCCCGTCGATCGTGCCGCCGCTGACCTGGATAAGCCAGACCGCACTTGCGAGTGTGGCCGTAGGGCCGGCGTTGCTGAACGCAGCCCGGCGGGTTTCAGGCCGCGTCTCCAAAAATACGAGTGGGGTGCGGTGAGCGTATTGCGCGCTGCAAGGACAAGCGAGGACCGGAGCAGCGATCGGCTCCGGTCCCCTTCAAGGCAGTTGCGTCAACTCAATTCAGTTCGCGGCCGCCCGTCGCCGCCGCGCCAAGGCCAGCCAGACGCCGAGCAGCATCACGCCGAGACCGCCGATGGCCTCCGGCTCCGGCGTCGCGGTGCCACCGAACGTTGGCTGCATCGCCACGACCGTCTGATAGAATGGATTTGAGGCGCGCTGCTGCACCGGCCCAGGCGTAGGCTGTGGGCTGAGTGGTGGAGTGAAGCCTCGCACTCCGTTTCGTCCGCCAGGTCCTGCGGCATCGGGATAAGCTCCGGGTCCCACACCCTTGACCATCGGCAGGTTGACCTCGCTCTCTCGCGCGCTGCTGGGTTCCGGATTCAGAACTTTCGTCGTCACTGCGACGAACGAGGTCCATTGCGTCATCAGGTGATGCGAGAGACCGAGCGAGGTCACGGCTTCCTCGATCTGCCCGTCCGTGCGTCCACCGCGCCGCAGCCGTGCTGGTGTCATCAGTTCGCGCATGTGATCTTTGATCTGCGAGCGCGCCCACACGAGCGGGATCGCACGCGTCTCGCTGCCTGTCGGCCCGTCGGGTAGAGTGATCTCCAAAGGCATTTGCGCGGATTGTCCATTGACCTTGCCCTTCACTGTGACGATGTGTGTACCTCCACCTGAAAAGCGCCCCTGCACGCGCAGCGAATCTCCCGCGAACAGATCGGGGAGCGCAGCGGGCGTGACATCGGCGACGCCGAGCGTGCCCCAGTCGATCGAAAGATCGGTCATCACGGTCGTATCGAGCCTCTTGGCGAACGCTGTCGCCACGGCCTCGCCCGTCTCGGTCGGATCGACGACGCGCAGGAAGCCGCGTCCCTGATGTGCCATCTCGGCCAGCAGATAGCGGTTGACGCCCGTGCCGACGCCCAACACGTAGGTGTGTGCGGTACCGATGTTGTCGGCGACCATGCGCAGGATCTCCGCTTCGTTGCCGACATAGCCGTCTGACAGGAAAACGATCATGCGGTGCGTGCCGGGCATCGGCTGAATGTCGAAGGCCTTCTGCAGCCCGCTCAGCACCTCGGTACCACCGTCCGCGGTGAGGCCAGAGACGAACGCCATCGCCCGCTGGATGTTCCCGGCTGACGCTGCAATGGGGCCTGACGCCAGCTCCGACGCGCTCGATGAAAAGCGGATCAGGCGGAAGTAGTCAGTGGGGCGAAGCACGCGCAGTGCTTGCGTCATGAAAGCTTTGGCGGCATCGAGCGGTGCGCCGCCCATCGAGCCCGATGTGTCGAGC
This sequence comes from Hyphomicrobiaceae bacterium, assembly GCA_020638035.1. Taxonomy (GTDB): domain Bacteria; phylum Pseudomonadota; class Alphaproteobacteria; order Rhizobiales; family Hyphomicrobiaceae; genus JAEUMD01. Next base: position 22,770 of record JACKJI010000010.1, on the reverse strand, counting down.
ACGAACACGATCTCGCGTGGCGTGACCTTATCGGCGTTGGGCGCTGCAGGAGGCTCGATCAGGAGCGAGAACGTGCCGCCGTTTTCGCCGGCGTGAGAGAGCAGACCCGCATGTACCGCATCGCCGGCGAGTGTGTAGTGCAGGATGAAATCTCGATTGTCGATCGTGCGCCCGTTGGCAAGCGCGATACGACGCCGATTGGAACCGGCATCGCCGTCAACCGTGATGGCATGGCTCGTGCTCGCGACATTCGAGATGTTGGACCCGGCGGCGAGTGTCACTGCGATCGAGACCCGATCTTCGTCGATCGTCTGCGGTGCAGTAAGCCCATTGACCGGCGGATAGGCGGGCGGCGGCGCAAATGTCCATTGGCCGAGCGGTGCCGCAGTTGGTTCCCCATTTCGCTGCGGTTCATGCGGCGCGTGTCTGTCCGGAACAAGCCCGTCCCCCTTATTGCTGTCTCCGGGTGCAGCCCGTGCAAATGCAAGTCCATGTGCCGGCGGCATGTAGCGCGGCCCGACGATCAGCGGCAGCACCAATTCATAGGCACCGTCGATGCGCGGCACCGTCTGCACGTAGCGCAGCGTCACCTCGATCGGCATGCCCGGCATCAGGTTGGCGACATTCTGGGTGAACATATTGGGCCGGTGCTGTTCGAGCAGCGCCGCCGACTTGCCCTCGCGCTTGGCCGCCTCGAAGGTCTGCCGCGCTTCCGGTTTGCGCGCGATCCGCGCCTCGATGATCTCATCGCCGACCTTCATCTGCATCGCGTGCACTGCCGCGTCTTCGCCGAGCGGGAAGAGATAGGTTGCATTGAGCGGCACCGTCGCCGGGTTGACGAACGTCTGCACCACGGTGACGGCGGCGAGGTCACCCTGAATGTCGGCAGAGATGTCGGTCTTGAGCGAGGGGAATTGTAGGGTCTGTCCGTCGACCTCGGCGCGGATCTGCCCAGTAACGTCTTCAGGCGCAGGCGCGGCACGAGCTGGTGGCAAGGCGCCTGTCGCGACAAAAACGGCTGCCGCGACCGCAGCGATGGTGGATGTCACGAGCGTCCGGGCGAGGCATGAATCAGCGAATGCAGAATAGAACATGAGGTCAACCTTTCACGAGTGTGGTGGAGGGATCTGGAACGAAAAGCGGTGCTCTGCGCGGTGTCGGCGCAAGCGTGGCGGGCACAGTCGGAGGTGGCGGTTCGATGCCGAGGGCGAATAGGGCCGCAGCAGAGAAGGCCTGATGCTCGGCAACCGGAAGCTCGACAGGCGAGATGCGTTGGATCGCGGTCCATTGGCGAGCCTCTCGCTTCAGCCAATGCCAGACGGCGACAGCGACGCTGCCGGTGACATGCCCGTGGCTGGACGCGAAGCTGACGTCGACGCGATAGCTCCGGCCCTCTGGCGACGTCGCGATGTAATGCGCCGTCGGCAGCGGCGCGAAGGACATGCCTCTGTAAGTGACCGAGAAGCCGAGACCGCGCAGGCACTCGTCGGGCGCATGCAGGTGCCGCAGCGGCGATGTGGTCCGCACCAGCATGAGGCTGCTTGCACCATAGCTGGCCTTCGCCGCGGCTCCGCCATAGGCGGTGAAGTAGTGCGCCTCCCTGCCAGAGATGGAGACGGGAACCGCCTGGCTGGCGCCGATAAAGGCTGGCACCGTAAGTGTGGTATCTGCCGATGCCACGTCGAACGCGCGTCGCGGAAGATTGACGATGATGAGCGTGGCCAGAAGGGTGAGCACTGCAGGTGTGATGCCGCCAAGCCATATGAGCTGACGCGCTATTGGAATACGTCCACCCCGAGGCACGGCGCGCTCACCTGGCGCAACGGCCTCGTCATCGCGTCCTCGCAATACGCGCATGAAGCCGAGCAACGGCAGTAGCCCGATCGCCAGTGCGCCATAGCCGATCGCGTCATGCCAGATCCCGTCCATGACATCGATACCGCCGAAGGCGTCGGGATGTGCGATGCCGATGGCAAGCACGCTGATGCGCACCATGTTGGCGACGATTGCGGCAACGAGCATGACGACGGCGCCGGTTGCGGCATGCCGGGCGCGAGGTTGTGTCACCGCACAGGCGAGCGTGTAGGCAAGCGCCGTCAAAAGCAGCGTGCGAGCGCCCGAACACGGCAAGTCGACGAGAACGTCCCGGCCATCGAGGAGTATGCGAATCCCCTGGCAACGCACATTGTCGAAAGCGGCGCCGAGCAGGGCACAAGCGCCGTCGGCCGAGAGTTGCTGCAACCCGAAGCCGATGGATCGCTGCACCATCCGTTCCAGGGGCAACGAGAATGCGAATGCGACAGCGAGCCATGCCGGCGAGAGCGCGTTTCGGCGTACGTCGAGCCGCGCGAGCAGCGCCAGCGCATAGACATCGACCACCAGGGTCATAGCCCCGATGACGTTGATTGCGCTCAGCTGTCCAGCCATGCGCACCAGGGCAGAAGCTGCCAGGAGCGGCAGTGCGCGCTTGGCCGGTGGCACGTCACCGCGCAGTGGGCTTGCTAAACTCCATAGGAAAAGAGCCGCGATCAGCACTGTGACGAGTAGGCCATCCGACTGGTAAGCGGGATCGCGCCACGTCATGACGAGCCATCCCGCCGGCTCGATCGCCAGAATGATTGCCGCTAACGCGAGGATCACAATCGCGGTCCTATAGCGGGACCGACAGTTGCCGCGAGGGACACCGACCGACCCCGGCATACTGCTGTTGCTCGGACTGATCATGCGGAATGCGCCTCGATCAGGTCCGAGCGCGATCCCGTGGGGTCGCTCATCACACCGCCGAAGCGGCGCTCCCTGCTATGGTAGTCACCGATCGCGGTAGCCAGATCGCAGGCGTCGAAATCGGGCCATAGCCGTTCGGTGAAATAGAGTTCTGCGTACGCCGCCTCCCACAGCAGGAAATCGGACAGTCGTTTCTCCCCCCCCGTCCGGATCAGAAGATCGACATCGGTCGCACACGATGCGCCAGCAAGCGCTCGCGACATGTCCTCGCGCGTCGGTGCTGGACCACACTGAGTGGCTGCGTTGAGGATTTGATCGCGGCCCGAGTAGTCGAGGGCCACACGCAACAGCAAGCGCCGTCCATCGCGCGTTTCGTTCTCTGCTCGTCCAACGGCTTCGGCGAGACCGGCCGGCAAACGATCACGCCGCCCGATGACTTCGAGCCGGACGCCATGCTGGGCAAGTTGGGCGACATCGCGTTGAAGATAGGATCGCAACAGGCGCATAAGATTGCCGACCTCGTCCGCCGGCCTGCGCCAGTTGTCGGAGGAGAACGCGTAGACCGTGAGTATGCCGATCCCCAATGACGGGGCTGCATCGACGATACGCTTCAAGGCACGCACGCCTGCCGCATGTCCCGCGCTGCGTGGCAGGCCGCGCGCGATTGCCCAGCGGCCGTTGCCATCCATGATGATCGCCAGGTGAAGACCACCAAATTGAATGGCAGACAAATAACTTGGCAATGCAAAGTTAAGTGGTGCGATTGCGCTGGAAGATTGTGTCATGGGCTATCCTCTGTGGCGAAGAACGAGGGCGTTTAGGAGAACGCGTCTTGGCATGGGCGGTGCGTCAGAGCGACGTCACGCACAACGCGGCAGAAGGGAATGTCGGCACCATCGCAAGCTCCCTGCTCAGGCTGGCTTGGGCTTCAGGCGCTGTCTCGTTGCTGTTGCCTCGCTGCTCGCCTCGGCAGCATCGCGCACCACCTGCTCGAGCACCTCGATGTAGGTGAGGAACCGCCGCCGTCCTGCTGGCGTCAGCCGGCACGTGGTGAGCGGTCGTTTCTTCTCGAATGTCTTCATGAGCTCGACAACACCAGCTTCCTCCAGCGTCTGCAGATGCCGGCTGAGATTGCCATCGGTAAGGCCGCAGAGCTGCTTGAGATCACCGAACGCAAGGCCCTTGGGGTGAGACATCAGCGACGTCATGATGCCGAGCCGCGCCTTTTCGTGCAAAACGCGGTCAAGTCCGTCATACGAGAAGGGAGCGTCGTCACTCGTCTTCGGCATCGGCTTCTCCTTCCGCATTCCGCAGGATGACAGCAAGTATCAGCTGACCCACGCCGAACGGCAGCCCCATGGACCATGGGTCGAGCCCGCGCGTGGAGCTTGTCAACGTGAGCACCACTGCTCCGGCGATCAGATACCACGCTGCTGCAAGCATCACCGTACGTGGCAGGAAGCGCGTCGCCGCGAAAAGACCGAGGCCAACCAGCAGCTGCCAGAGGCCGGGAAGGAGCCAGGCGAGTTCAGGAGCGTTGCGCATGATGATTGCCGCGATCACTGCGCCGACGGCACCAAAGGGGAGAAAGTGCTCCACCGCATTGAGCAGCATCACATCGGCGAGGCCCGAGTGCTGGCGTAATGTACGCGCGCGCATCTCGATGCCAATCAGAGCCCCCGATGCAATCGCCACGACGATCCATACAAGCAGGAACGGCATTGGCGCATCGTCAGGCAGCGCACCGGCGGATTGTGCCGCCGCAGCCGCCAGTGCCATCACTCCCGATAGGGCGATAACGGCAGGACCGAAGCCACGGAACATCGTGCCTGCCGCAAGTTGCACGCGGATTCTGCCGATGTCGGCCAGCGCCTTATGGAGATCGCTCATGGAACTGCCTCAAAGAGGTTTGTAACGCAAAGTATATGAGGTCCGGCGGGTCGGCAAGCGGCTTTTTCGTGGCAGGGCGGGCATGGCTTGAACCGCACTCCCGCGCGCGCCATCTTCAGGGACAAGCTTGCAGAACGAGGCTCAACGTTCCGCAGCGCGCAGATATCGAAGCGACGAGGGTCGACAGACCATGGCGAATGCGACACGAGACACAGGCCACGACGCATCACGCGTTTCACCGCGCGCAGCAGCGGTGATCGTTGCTCATGGCGAGCGGGGCGGTGCCTTCTCCAATGCGATCGTGAAGGGACATGCCACCCAGGCCGCGGCCGTGCTGCCTGATGTAGCGGTCGCTGCGGGTGTGTTGAGCGGCGAGCCTCCCTTTGAGGAGGCACTGGCCGACGTAGCCGCCAGGACGTCGGGACCGATCCTGCTCTATCCGTTCTTCATGGCGCCTGGCTACTTCGTCAACGTGAAGATCCCCAAGCGCCTTGCCGACGCCGGCGTTGCCAGCCGCTGCCGCGTGTTGCCCGTGCTCGGCCTGGAGGGCCCGTTGCCGGTCGTCATCCGCGATCATGCGATGCGTGCTTCGGCTGAGACCGGCGCAGCTCCCGCGGCATGCCGCCTGCTGCTCGTCGGTCATGGTTCAAAAGTGGCGCGCGCCTCCGCTGAGGCAACCGAAGCGGTCGCGGCATGTCTGCGCGAGCTTGGTGGATTTGCCAGCGTCGCCACGGCATTTCTCGAGGAGGCGCCGTTTCTCGATGATGTCATCGTCGCCGATGCGCGGCCGACGGTTGTCGTCGGCTTCTTCAACGGTGATGGCCTGCATGCTGCCGAGGACGTGCCGCAGGCGGTCGCAAGCTTCGAAGGACCGATCGCCTACACCGGGCCGGTCGGCGCGTTTCCCGAGGTTTCGGCGCTGATCGCGCGCTCGATTGCAGCGGCCGTTGCGGCGTGCGATGACGCGGCCGCAACACCACAGACCTGATGCCGTCTTAGGACGCTGCCGCCATCCGCTTGAAGCCGGCGTCCAGATCGCGCTTGAGATCATCGATGTTCTCAAGGCCGATATGGATGCGCAGCGCGTTGCCTGTCTCTGTCCACGGTGTTGCTGTCCGGTAGGACCGCGGATCGAAAGGCAGGATCAGGCTTTCATAGCCGCCCCATGAATAGCCCATGCCGAACAGCTCCAGATGATCGACGAATGCGGCGAGCGCCGTCTGCGAGACCGGTTCCAGAATGAAGGCGAACAACCCCGATGCGCCGAGGAAGTCGCGCGACCACAGCGCATGGCCGGGATCGCTCTCCAGCGCCGGATGCATGACACGTCGGACTTCCGGCCGAGCCTGGAGCCATCGCGCCATGTCGAGACCGTGCGCATGGTGGCGCTCGAGCCGCACGTCGAGCGTACGCAGCCCGCGCAACGCAAGGTAAGTCTCCTCCGAACCAGGTGACGTGCCGACGGCTTCCTTGATGCGGTCCAGATAAGGTGCGGCGCGTGCGTTGCCCGTGACGGCGCCAAGCATGGCGTCGGCATGGCCAACGATGTACTTGGTCGCCGCCTGGATCGAAACGTCGACGCCGTGTTCGAACGGCTTGAAATAGAGCGGGCTCGCCCAGGTGTTGTCCATCAGCACCCAGATGCCCGCTTCCTTGGCCGCCGCCGCAATTGCGGGAATGTCCTGCACCTCGAAGGTCTGCGAGCCGGGGCTTTCAGTGAAGACAAGACGTGTCTTGGGTGTGATCAGATCCTTGATGCCCGCGCCGATCAGTGGATCGTAGTAGACGGTAGTCACGCCGAGCCGCTTCAGCGCCGTGTCACACAGCTTGCGCGTCGGCTGGTAAACGGTATCGACCATCAGGATCGTGTCACCGGCCTCGACGAAAGCGAGTAGCGCAGCCGCCACGGCCTGCAGGCCTGAGCTTGTCAGGATCGTTGCCGCGCCGCCTTCCAGCCGGGCGATTGCCTCGGTCAGTGCGTCCGTCGTCGGCGTGGCGCGACGGCCATAGGTGTAAGGCTGCTCACGGCTGATCAGTTTCTCAAGCGTCGGAAACAGCACGGTCGATCCGCGATAGACAGGCGTATTGACGAAGCCGTTGTTGTCGAACGGCCGTCGCCCCAAATGCACCGTATCGGTCGCATCGTTCATGCGGGACCGGGTGAACTTACCAGGGGCTTCGGAGCCGTCGTCGCTCATGGGATGGTGATCCTTGTCATTGCGCCGCAGTGAATCGGCGTCATGTAGTGCCTTGGTCTGACGCGCTGCCTATTGCCCGGGCCGGAGGCTCAATCATTTGCCGACGAAGTGATCGCTGGTTCGTCAAGGAACGTGCGACATTACAAGGATTCTGGAGCGCCGATCCGGTTTCGACGGATCAAAATGCGCTCTAGACGCAAGTTCGGCTCCAGGTCAAGGCCTTGACCATCTCCGAAGGCCGTTTAAAGGGTTCGGCATGCCGCTGCCGCGGCGGCCGTTCGCTATGCCCCGCGAAGGTCCGTCCGGCGGTATGCGTCGGGCCCCAAAGGCCACGCCGCCCATCGTCCATCGCGGCCGTCCATCGGCTGATCTCGAAGCGAACCATCTAAGATCCATTCCCTGATGCTGCTCGATCACTTAGGCATTCGCCGCTTGCTGCTGGTCGCCGGTGCGGTGCTGGGCACTGCAGTGGCTACGGCCACTACGACGGCAGCCGCAGGCACGCTCGCTGCCGTCAAGGCACGCGGCGAAGTGAGTTGCGGTGTGTCAGACAGGGTGCCGGGATTTGCAACCGTCGATCGCGTCGGCCGCTGGTCGGGAATCGACGTGGATTTCTGCCGCGCCATCGCCGCCGCCGTTCTGGGAGACAGCACCAAGATAGCGCCGAAGCCGGTGTCGCGGGCCGATGGCTTTCGTGCACTCGCCACTGGCGAGATCGATTTGCTCCTGTCGTCTGCACCCTGGACGCTCAGCGGCGATACCGAGTTCAAGGCCCGCTTTGTCGATGTGCTGGTCTACGATGGCCAGAGCTTCCTGGTTCCGCGCAGCCACGGTCTGTTGAGCGTGCTAGAACTATCCGGATCAACCATATGTGCCGTGTCCGGCACGCGTTCTGCCGATGCAGTGGCCCACGCCTTCGGCCGCCACCGCATGCGCTTCCAGCTCGTCGAGCGACAGAGCTGGAGCGAGCTGCTGGTCGCCTACGGCGCTGGCGCCTGCACGGCACTGACGGGCGACGTCACGCAGTTGGCAACCGCGCGCCAGACGCTGACCACTCCGGGCGATCACGTCATCCTTCCCGAATTCATCTCCAAAGAGCCGCATGGACCCGCTGTCAGGATGTCCGATCCGGATTGGTTCGCCGTCGTCCGCTGGGTGCGCATGGCGCTGATCGAGGCAGAGGAACTCAGTATCGACAGTTCCAATGTCAACAGCATGGCGAGTTCTCCCATCGAGGACGTCCGGCGACTGCTCGGAACCGGCAGCAACCTGGGCCAGCCGCTGGGCCTCGATCCGGAATGGGCGCGACGGATCATTGGCTTCGTCGGCAATTATGGTGAGATCTACGAGCGCAATTTTGGTGCAGGTTCTGATCTGAAGCTGGCGCGTGGCTACAACAGGCTGTGGAGCAGCGGCGGTCTCATGTATGCTGCGCCGGTGCGCTGAATTTTAAGCGTCACGGCCGCGTTGGCGGGGGCGTAGCGATCGCTGGGGGGCGTACCTGCCATGCGTTACGAGACATGATTCTTACGACGCTGATCGACATCGGCGGCACGGCCGGATGGGTATTGCTGCTGCTGCCCTATGCCGTGCTGCTGCTCGTTGCGGCGACCGTCATCCTCGGCCGCGACCGCGCCGCAACGGAACAGGCAGGAATGCCGCTGTCGCAGGAGCAAGCACCGGATGAGCGGACCGTTGCCGGTGGCGTGGAACTGAGGCACGCCGAGCGCTCATCGCGCGACGCCCCGCCCTCGCCCTTGGCAGAATCCGCTGCGGGGTCGTTGGGCCGCGCCCCGTCCGGGATCTCCGGAGAAATCGCTTCCCGCCCCGCCTCCGCAGACAGCGCCGCCCCCCCCACCGCAGCGGGCAGCATTGAACGCGAGGTCGGCCCGCAATTCTCCGGTGCAGAGCGGGGAGCCGCGTCCAAGACACCTCCGGCCTCAAAGCCTCCGTGGGGCACCGGCCGTGTGCCTGCGACCACCACGATGCCCAACGACCGAGGGACGGCCGCCCCCACAACCGCCGACCTGGAACTGCTGCTGGTCGCGGCCGAGCAGCGTTTCGACGATGCCGAGGTCGCTCGCCTGTCGCTGGCCCTGGCCCGTGAACTCATCGTCACGGATGGCCCCGGTACGACCGCACAATCGCATCTGCGGCGCGCCATAATCCTGGCGTCGCGCCTGGGCGACAACGATACCCACGCTGCAGCGCGCCTGGAGCTGGGCGATCTGTTGGGAGCGGAAGGCGACATGACCACGGCCTGCGAGCACTGGCAGATCGCGCGTCAGATCTTCTGGGATGGCGGCGACAAAAACCGGCTTGCCGATGCCGACCGGCGCATGATCGCAAACGGCTGCCCGACCGACTGGGTCCTCAACGACTTCTGACGCTTCAGATGGTCCAGTCTGTGGCGACGTCTCGCAACGGATGGCGCATCAGATGCGCGCAGCCGTCACTGCCGCATCACCTCGACTTGAATCGTCTCTCCGTTGGCAATCTCGAAGGCACGCCTAAAAACGCGCCCCTGCGACTTGGCGACGGCAACGTATTTCCCGGGAGCGAGGATATGGGTCGGCAGCGCGCCGACGCTCGTTTTCACCGACGTGCCTTCTTCCGTCAGCACACTCCACTCCGTGTCGGGCAGCGCCTCGCCACCCTGGCGCGTGACGAGCTTCAACGTCACCCGGCCCGCCTTGTGCGAAATGGTAGCCTCAGTGAGCTTTCCCGATTCAACCGTAACGTCCGATTCTACCGTGGCGTTGGCATCGCCCAGCGTCGAGACGACGTGATAGATACCCGAGTTGAGCCGGATGACGGTGTCGGGCTTGGCGTGGCTGAATATGATGCGGCGCTCGCCACTTTGATCGCGCTCGTCGGACAGAATGTCAAAGAACGCCTTCATGCTTTCCATGCCGCTGGCGGCGGCCGCTAGCCGGACTCTGAGGCCACCGGCGTTGAGTACGAACGGCTCAGTCGCTTCCACGCCCGCTGCCACCGTGATCTTGCGCGTGAGATTGGCACGTCCGAACGCTGCATTGATGGTGTAGGTGCCAGGTGGCAGCGTCAGCACGGGGGAGGCGATCTTGTGCGTGCCGATGAGCTTGCCTGCCGTGCGCGGCTCGCGGCTTTCCTCGAATATCCGCCACACGAGATCCTGTTCGATGCGTTGCCCATCGGCGGTGAGCAGCGCGACCAGGGTGAGCCTGGCCATGCCCTCCTGGAGCGGCGGTTCGTTGGTCTTCTTCTTGACGACTGTGGTTCCCGCGCCCCCGGCAGCCGGCCTCTGCCCGGCGCGTCCCGGGCCAGTTGCGGGGGACTCCTGAGGTGTGGCGGCCGAACCGGGCGGAGGCTTCAGGTCGAGGTCGGTGGACCAGTTTCCTGCTCCTTGCGCAACGGCAGGCGGTATCCCTGTCGCGACGACGAGCAGAAGCGCGGCTGCGAGCACGGCGCTGAAATAGCGGCACATCATGACGGGCACTTGCCGGGTATTTGCAGTTTCACTGGACGCCATGGCCTGTTCCTCGGTTGGCGGAGTGCTGCATGCGCGGTTCGTCATGTCAGAAACGGCGTTAGCCACAGCGCTGGTGCAAGATAGGCTGAACAGCAAGCGGGCAACTGTGTCGACATCATGATGCGGTTAGGTGGCGATAGTGGAGGGATCACTGCCGGGAACTCACATGTCCGGCTCTTGACCTAGCCGATCATCCACTTTTAGCGGACTGAGGCGCGGCTTCAACAAACATGAGTTAGCAACAACGCGTTCAACGCTGTCATTTGCACCATGTTTCTTTTGCCGAGCGCAGATTCGCGGCAGCCAGAGGGGGCTCTATCGCTCGAATGGCGCGATCCGCGTGACCTGACCCGCCGCTGCCGTGACGGTGAATTCGCGCACCGCTTCACCCGTGCGGCACCGGAGCGCGTATTGCCCTGGCGCGACCGCATGTGTTGGCCTCAATTCCACCGTCCGCCATACGATTTCTCCGGCAGCCGATTTCATCTCGCACAGCGCGCCCCGAGCCAAGCCGTCGCTCCCCGAAAGGTCGAGAGCAATCTGTGCGAATTTGAGATCGATGGTCAGGCGTTGCGCTTCGCCAGCCCCAAGCCGCACCTCGCGTTCTGCCATTGCGTCGTCGAGCCCGTAACGCACCTGCACGCGGTAGCTCCCCGGAGCGAGTCGAAGCGGTCGGCCCAGAGATACAGGCTGCTCGGCCGTGCCGGCGCGTTGTGCCCCGTTACCCTTGATGGGACGAACCGACAGCGTCAACGGCTCGCGGCCACGAGGCCCACCATTGACCGTTGCCGTAACCTCCAGGCTTGCCAGCTCGATGTTGAAGGTCTCACGTGTCACCTCGCCGGATCGCACCGTGACGAGGCGGCGCTGCTCCTGTCCGCCAGCGATGGCCGTCACATAGTAGGTGCCGGTTGACAGCACGAAGGCAGGCGCCGCGTTCGCCGTACGGGTCAGTTCGCGCCGACCGCCCGGTCGGTCCGGATCATCGACATCGAGCCGGTAGACGACTTCGGTGAGGCCCGCCGGCGCACTCGCGAGCTCGAGCCGGCCCGCTTCCAGCGGCAGTGGCTGGTTGAGCGACTGTCCGGCGTCGACACGCACCGGCGCTGCCGCGCGCGCCAATCCGTATTCGGCGACGGCCTGGTAATCGCCGGGCGGTAGCATCGCCTCGACGGCCTTGCCGCGTGCAATCCAAAGCGGTGTCGTGCGTTGCGCCTCGCCTTTGTGCTCCAGCCGGATCAGCGGCTCTTCCGCGTCGCTTGCGAGCCGCTTGGCGCCGGTGTCGAAGCGCACGATCCCGGCGTCGAGGATCACCTCTACGATACTGTCGCCCTGGCTGGCGATCTCCGTGTCCTTGAACGCCACAACCCTCCCGCTGCGTGCCTCGACGCGAACGCCGCCGGCCGGCAGATCGATGCTCAGTGAGGGAGCCACTGTCTCGTGCAGGATCTTCTCGTCGCCGCTCGTCGTGACACGCCAGCTGAGCGGCATTGACACCATGTCCCCGCCGGGCGCCAGCCGCGCCGATGCAAGAAGACGCGGAGGGCCGCTGGTCCGCAACTGGGGAGTTGCTGTCGTTGCGCCTGCCGCCGCACCATCAGCGCTCGCCTCAGGCTGAGCTGACGCAACCGGAGCCGCCAGAGTGTCCGGGGCAGTGCCGACAAGGTGCGCAACCTCCGTCATGGCCTGGACCACGCCTTCGGCATCCTCGACGGCGAACGCCCGCCCGCCGGTCGCCTTGGCCACGCAAGCGATCGCCGCAACCTCAGCCGGCTCCATGCCGAGCGAAATCGTACTGACGCGGAGCCCCGGCTTGTCCTGGGCGAGGGTCGCCGCCAGCGCACACTGATCCTCGCCGCAGTTGTCGAGGCCGTCGTGGAACAGCACCAGCATCCCACGATCGTCTGGCCCGAGAGATTCGGCCGCAGCCCTGAGGCCAGCGCTGAGAGGTCCCTTGCCGCGTGGATTGAATTTCGCGAGCGGCGCCGTCACGGCCTGGGCCCCGTCGCTGGCCGTGGGAGCGACGACGACGCCTGCCGTCCGGCATCCCGGCCCGAACGTCGCCAGTCCCAAACGGTGGCTGCTGGCCAGCTTCGGCAGGACGGCCTCCAGCGCCTCGCGCGTCGCTGTCAGCTTGCTGTGACCCTCACGCCCGAGCGCCCCCCACATTGAGCCAGAGCCGTCCACCACCACCATCAGCGCAGGCGCCGACGCCTGGGTCCCGCTCGCAACCGGCTCCTGTGCCTGCCCGTCCGTGCTGATGCAGGAAGCCGCAATCAATCCGGCGAGTAGGGCGGCGAGCAAGGTAAGGAGAGGCGCGCGAGCCCTTTGGGGGGCGCGCAACGCGAGACGGGTCAACTGATGGGAGTTGCAGGCAGGCATGTGTCTCTTTGTCGGTGTGCAGCCAGGCAGACAGGCCGCCCTTATGGGAGAACGATTCCGAAGAATTGTAACAGAAGCGGAATTGCGATAGCGAGGCCTCGCTGGTTAATGCTGCGCTGGCGGCGAGCGATGGGAGAGCACCGATGGAGAATGCGACGCTGGCGCTGCTCAAGGCACGCCGTTCGGTCAAGCCGGACCTGATGAGCGAGCCGGGCCCGTCGGCCACTGAGCTCGATGAAATCCTCACCATCGCCGCCCGCGTTCCCGACCACAAGAAGCTGGCACCCTGGCGTTTCATTGTTTTCGAGGGCGATGCTCGCCGGGCATTCGGTGAACGTATCGCTGCAGCGTGTGCGGCCGAGGACACGATGCCGCCTTCCGACATCCGGCTGGAGACCGAGCGCGGCCGTTTCATGCGTGCCCCCGTGGTTGTCGCCGTCATCTCACGCATCACACCCAAGCCCGGTGCGCCCGAGTGGGAGCAGATCCTGTCGGCGGGCGCTTCAGCCATGAACTTGTGTGTCGCCGCCAATGCGATGGGATATGCAACCTGTTGGTTGACCGAATGGATTGCCTATAGTCCGATGATCCGTACCGCGCTGGGGCTCGCAGATGCCGAGCGGGTTGTCGGCTTCATCTATATCGGCACCTCCAAGACGGCCCCCGAGGAGCGTCCGCGTCCGGCACTCGCCGACGTGGTGGCGCGCTGGGTCGGCTGAACCGCGATGTATGCCTGGCCCGTCACGCTGTCATTCATGGCAGCGGCCGGTTGCAGGATCGACAGTGCACACGCCTATGTAGGAACGGAAAACCTCAGCCGGTTCCCCGTGTCTCGGTATTTCCATGCCGGGCATTGTGTTCAAGGAACGCAATGATCTCCTGAGCGACGTCGACGCCAGTTGCCGCTTCCACGCCCTCCAACCCCGGCGAGGAGTTGACTTCCAGGACCATCGGCCCACGCTTCGTGCGCAGCATGTCGACGCCGCACACGTTGAGACCGAGCGCCGCCGCCGCCCGGACAGCGACCTCGCCTTCTTCACCGGATATGGAGATCGCCCGGGCCTGGCCGCCGCGATGCAGATTGGAGCGGAACTCGCCGGTCTTGCCAATCCGCATGATGGCCGCCACCACCCGTCCACCGACCACGAATGCGCGCACGTCCGAGGCCCCCGACTCGCGGATGAACTCTTGCACCATGATGTTGACGTTGGCCGCCGAGAACGCCTCGATGACGGACTTGGCTGAGGCGTCGGTTTCCGCCAGCACGACGCCCATGCCCTGGGTACCTTCCAAGAGCTTGATCACCACCGGGGCCCCGCCCACCTCGCGGATCACGTCTTCCGCCTTGCGCGGACCGTGGGCGAATGCCGTGGTCGGCATCTCGACCCCCGCCCGCGCCAGGATCTGCAGCGCCCGCAGCTTGTCACGCGAACGGCCGATCGCCACGCTCTCGTTCAGCGGGTAAATCCCTTGCATCTCAAACTGTCGCAGCACGGCCAGACCGTAATGCGTCACGGACGCTCCGATCCTCGGAATTACGGCATCGTAGCGCGGCAGATCCTGTCCGCCGTAGCGCAGCCGCGGGCTGTTGGACGTGATGTTCATGTGCACGTGCAGCGTGTTGATCACATCGATCTGGTGGCCCGCGCCCCGCGCGGCCTCCACGATCCGCAGGTGCGAATAAAGGTTTGGGTTTCGGGCAAGCATGACGAAGCGCATGGTGGGGCCTCTGGAGCAGGGACCGGCAAAGACGTCGTGGGCGCCCCATCTAGGTCAGGATCCGGGCGAGGAAAAGAGGGCGGAGCCGAAATGGCACAGTCGCGGTCTCGCGAACACGTACACCGCGCTTTTACTTGCCTTGTGGCGGGCATCGACGAACATGATGAAAGCGGGAGCGGGATGGCATTCCCGCTGCATGTGTTGAAAATTCGACCCCCTTCAGGTCGCGCAGGCAAAGGTGAGACGGCAGTCCCATAACGGCGTAAACGTATCGTTTCCGCTTGGGACAAGGTGTTGTTTTACTGGCGTCTTTGTGGCTTGCCCAGATGACGGTGCTGGCGGATAAGGAAGCCGGTCACCGGCTTCGGGACGGGGGCGGCGACAGCAATCGCGGGTGTGTGGGTGCGCCCAAGGGAGTGGCAGAGCGTGATGCACATGGCGCGGGCCTAGCAAGCCACGTGCACATGGCTTGGCACGCGCCATTTGGAACGCACCGTGCAGGTGTAAGAACCGCGACGGCGGGGTCGGCAACAGAGTAACTCGGCTGTTCAGGCCGGTGGTGTTTGAGTCGAGGACGCGTTTGATGACGAGGGTGCGGGGCACGAGGGCCAGAGTCCGCTGTGGGCGGGCGCATTGGCTTCATCGCGCGCACGCAATGGGCCTCGCCGTCGCTGTATTCGCCTTGGCTCTTTTCTCGATGGTCGTCACCGCATCGGCGGTAGAGATCGGCTTCACGCCGAGGCCTGTTCTTCGCAAAGTCCTGGCACTCTATGACAGCACGGCTGAATCGACGCCGACCGAGACGCGGCTGCACCGGTTCGCCGAAATGCCCATCAATCATCTGGGCTATGAACTCGTCTATCGTGACATCAATTCTGCTCTGCCCGCAGGAGAAGAACTCACCGCCTTCCGCGCCGTTCTGACATGGCTTCTCGAGCCGCTGAAGCGTCCTGATGTGTATGCGGCCTGGATCGACAAGGCGCTCGAGACGCCGGGTCTTCGGCATGTCGTTCTAGGGGATGCGCTGCCCGACGAGAGCGAACGATTTGAGACTGTCGCGGCGCGGCTCTATGCCCGGCTGGGCCTCTCTTATGATAGCGAGCATCTGGAGACCGGCTTTGCTGCCGAGCCTGTGAACGTCGACACATCCTTGGTCGGTTTCGAGCGCCAGCTCGACAAGTCACTTCCCGATTTTCCCATCCTGCGGCCACTGTCCAGTGGTGCAGGACAGATCACCGTGCATCTGTCGCTGGCGACTCCCGACAGCCGCGCCAATCCGGTCGCCGCCGTCGTCACAGGTACGACCGGCGGCTTTGCGGCGGAAGCCTTCACGATCTTCTACGAGCCGACCGCCGACCGGGAAGCATGGATCATCAACCCGTTTGCGTTTTTCGCTCGCGCGCTTGGGGCTGAGCGCTTCCCCATCCCAGATGTCACGACGGTAGCCGGACGACGGCTCTATTTCAGTCATATTGATGGCGACGGCTGGAACAACCAATCGGAAATCGAGGCCTACAAGGCCGCCGGTACGCTGTCGTCCGAGGTGATCCTGCGCGAGGCGATCGCGCCTTATCCTGATCTGCCGGTATCTGTGGCGCTCATCAGTTGTGACATTGATCCCAAGTACGGGGCGCCGCCTGCCTCTGCCCGCGTCGCCCGCGAATTGTTTGCTCTGCCGCAGGTCGAGGTCGCGAGCCACACGCATACCCACCCGTTCAATTGGACTTTTTATGCGAGTTATGACCGCACCGCCGAGGTGCAGTTGATCGACGCCTACCAGCGTCCGATCCAGAGCTGGCGTGAAAAGCTATCCGAGGCAATGCACGATCTGGCCGGCAAGCCGGCACCCGTAACCCGGTCGAGCAAGTACATCGCCGGTTCCGACGAGCTACCGCGCACCTACCTGCGCAATCCCTTCGATCTGGGCAGCGAGGTGTCAGGATCGCTGAAGATTGCTCAGAGCCTCGCTCCGCAGGGCAAGACGGCCAAGCTCTATCAGTGGAGCGGAGACACGAGCCCGTTCGAGCAGGCGATCCGCGCGACACGACTGGCTGGCGTGCGTAACATCAACGGCGGCGACAGCCGGCTCGATCGCGAATATCCCTCTGTCGCCTACGTGCCGCCGATTTCGCGAACGGTTGGCAGCGAACGCCAGATCTACGCGGCAAACAGCAACGAGAACACCTACACGAATGATTGGACGGGGCCATACTACGGCTTCTTCATGCTCGAGGAGACGCTGAAGAATACCGACAGGCCGCGGCGCTTGAAGCCGTTCAATCTCTATTATCACATGTACTCGGGTGAGAAGCCGTCGGCACTGTCCGCCATTCGCCACTTTCTCGATCTCGCGCGCAAGGAGCGCCTGATACCGGTTCCAGCTTCCGAGTATGCCGCGATTGCCGACGATTTTTTCGCCACCAGGATCGAGCAGATCGATGCCTTGGCCTGGGCGATCACGGACCGAGGGGCACTGCAGACGGTGCGCTTCGATGACGCCGAGCAGCTTGGGGTCGATATCACGAAGAGCGAAGGCGTCATCGGTGCGACGCGGCACAACGGTACGCTCTATGTTGCCCTAGATCGTGTGGTTGATCGCGCCATAGTGCACCTTGCCGAGCGCAAGGTGAGCGATGCGCAGCCGATGGACACCAAAATGCGCCCACAACTGCTCGATAGCCGCTGGCGTCTGTCTGCGCTGTCGGGTGACGCCTGCCGCTTCTCAATGAGCGGAGAAGGTTACGGTGAAGGCGATATGCGCTTTACGACAACACCTGGACGACGCTTCGACGTTGCCGTTCGGCGCGGTGGCGAGACGTTATCGTCGCTGACGGCGCAGGCAGATCCAACGGGCGAACTCCACATGAAGCTGGCGGCTGACGCCAGGGAGCCGGTGGACATCGCGTTTGCCTGCCATGACTGAGCCGACAATGACTAAGCCGACGAAGAGGACCGCACCTTGCCGCTGAAACCACATCTCCTGCTGATGATGGTGATATTCGCCGGCGCTGCCGTGTCGGGTGTCGTGCTACTGCCCGGAGATGCAGAGCGCGTCGCCATGCTCGAGCGCGACGGTGATAACCAGCGCGCCTTGACGCTTCTCGAGCAGCGCTATCATGCCGGCGACCGGTCACAACGCACACTCTTCCAGCTCGAGCAGCTCTACCAGCATTTCGGCCAGATCAAGAAGGCACGCCTGATGCTGGAAATGCTTGCCAAGAGCCGTCCTCGCGACCTCGTCTTGCAGCGCCGGTTGGCCAAGTTCTATCGTGACACCCAGGACGGCGATGCCTATTTGTCCAGCCTCAGCCGTCTCATCGCACATCGCTATTCCGAGCCCGCCTGCCGCGACCTGATCGCCCAGCTCCGGCTTCTCGGCCAATATGCGCGCGAGCGAGATGCGATCGAGCGGTGCCGCATCAAGGGGTATCGGCGCGGCAGCGACATCGTTCGCCTCGCCGAGTTGGAGGCTGCCAACGGAAACAAGACCCGAGCGCTCACGCTGTTGCGCAATGTCGACGATGTGAAGGGGCTCGCTAACCCGCGCGAGCGGTTGCTGCTGACCGCGCTGTTGATCGATGCGGGCAATGCTGGCGACGAGGTCGCCGATCGCGGTGCGCGCTGGCTCGCCGTCGCAGATAGCGAAGCCTTCGCCGACACGCTGATGGGCTTCCTCGGTCAGCGCAAGGCACACGATGCGGCGATCAAGATCGCGAGCCGCGTTGGCCAACCCGGAGACGGACTCTCACTTGCTGTCGCCGAGATGATGCTCGATCGTGATCAGACGAGTGCTGCGAGTGCTTATCTGCGTGGATGGATCGAAGAGGCCGACCTCACCAACAGGCGCCTTGCGACCCGCTTCATCGCCATAGCGCTTGATGCCGAAGACCCGGAGGTGGCGTTGCTCGCTGCGCGCCGCTTCGGCATGGACAGGCTGCCAGAACACAGCCTTGTTGAGATCGCCGAGGCACTCGGCGCCAACGGCTTGCGCGAAGAGTTCGAGTTGGTGCGAACCGCGCTCAGCACAGACACGATCGTGGCGCATCCGCTGCTGAGTGCGATGGTCGAACTCAACAAGGGAGCCACGACGACGACCCAGAGCATCCTCGATGGGGTATCCGCCGATACGCTCGATACGTGGCGGCTTGCGCTTTGGGCGCGGTTGATGCGGGAGACGGGGAAGGGGAACCTTGCCGAGGCCCAGCTGCGTGCGCGTCGCGAGCCTCGTGATGCAGTCCTTGCGAGCATCGCAGCAAACGAACCGGACAAGGACGCCGCAGCGGTGTCTCCGCTGCCGCTGACCAGGCCAGCCGTCTTTGAACCGTCGAGTGCCGTTTATCGCCACCGCGTCCGCACCGCTCGGCTCCGTTTGCTTCAGGCCCGCAAGAGCCACCTGAGATCCACGCGCCTCGCAAAGGGTGGAAAGGCGAACCGGCGGCGAATCCTTCGCGCCAAGCTGAAGCGGTTGCCGCAGCCACCGTCGCAGAACTATCTGGCAAGGCCATCGCCGTTGCCTCGACCCTCGCCGGAGGGCTCTTAGAGTGTGTGGGTGTAGGTCCATCAAAGGTGAGCACGCGCCTTAGCGGCGCGAACGGGTGTGATCACCGAGGCGACCGGGTGGCAGGCGATAGAGGGGATTTGGGCGTTCGTCGCAGGCCTGAAGCGACACAACAGCAGCACGTGTGAGTAACGAGTATCGGTATGAGTAGTCCTTCGAAATGCGCGACGCGGGAGATGCGCCAGTGACCGGGGTCGAGCCGCGCTCTCCGGGCGATGACCCGGCGTCGGCAGACAGGGGTCTGCCCGTGCTGCCGCCCTTGACCGCGATGATCGAGATCGTCGTGCTGTTCGCACTCATCTATGGCCTCGACCAGTTGACGCCCAACCTGGCCATTCTCGATCTCTCGCCGCATCCCTTCTGGATTCCCGTGCTGCTGGTCAGCCTGCAGTACGGCACCGTCAGCGGCTTCATCGCCGCCGTTGCCGCTATTGGACTGTCACTGTTCTCCGGCCTGCCCGAGCAGGACATCGGCGAGAACCTGTTCGCATACTTCCTGCGCGTGCTTGGCCAGCCGATCTTGTGGATCGGCGTTGCGTTGCTCGTCGGCCAGTTTCGCATGCGGCAGCTCTCCGCCAAGCTCGAGCTGCGCCAGTCGAACCGCGCCCTGACGTTGCAGCGAGATGACCTCGCCCGCCATGCGCGAGAGTTGCGCACACGCGTCGAGCACCTCGAACAGGAGCTGGCGACGCGGTATGCCGTGCCGCCACACGCCATCGCAGGTATTCTGGCGCAGACGATGGACGCGGGCGGCCTGCGCAGCGACGCCGACGCAATGGCTGTGCTGCAAAAGGCCGCGACAATCCTGTTCCCCGACGCGACAATCGTCGCATACGAGCTGCGCGACGGCCTGCTCTCGGAGCGAGCAGTGAGCGGGCGCCGACCGGACTCGGGTCCACGTATTCGGATCACTGGCGACGACCCACTCTTTGGTGCTGTGATCCTGGCCGGCCGCACTGTCAGCGTGCTGGATCGCGCTGGCGAGCATCTCGTCGCCCAGACCGGCCTCGCCGCGACACCGATCCCTGCTGGATTGCGTAACGAAGCAATCCCTGCCACGACCGCGGCAGTGGCACTGGGAGCAAACGGGATTGCCGGTCTGCCGCCCTATGGCATGCTGGTGATTGAGAGCGCCGCGCCAAGTACGGTTACGCCCGAAGGCGTGTTGGCGCTCGAGCTTCTGGCGCATGCGCTGGCACCACGGCCGCAACGCAAGCGTCCTGCCGCGTCCAGCATATTGGCCCAGTCACGCCGCGTCCGGCTGCCCACGACGCGTGACACGGTTCGGCGCCCTAGCGAACTCGTGCATGTGCGTGGCGACGCCCGCATGGCTCCCGACGTCCCACGCCCGACGCTCGATCGCCGTACCAGCTTGATAGAGCGCTTGCGGCGCCAGCCCGATGTCACCTTGCCCACATCCCTCACTCCTCCACTCGCCGCAAGCGCCGGCACGATCGCTGATGGCAGTCGGGCCAAAGGCAGCGGGGATCAGCCATCAAGTGATGCATCAAAATCGGCGAGCGAGCCATGAGCACTATCGCTCCGCCGACATCGTCTCGTGCAGCCACCATTTCCCTGACCGCAGCACCTGCGCACGCGCAACCAGCACCGGCTGCCGCTGGAGCAGTGACACTGGCGGACGAGGTGAGAGACGACAGAGTGCCACGCCGCGCCAGGGTCTCGGCATTCGAGATTTGCCACGCAGCCGCAGCCTTGGCTGCGGAAGGCGGCCTGACACTGGCAACATATCTGATCCATCTGCCGATGACAGCGGCGCTGGTTGTGCACCTTCTCATCGTCGCTACCCTTGCCGGCTCACTCTTTCGACGCCGCGCTGAGACAGTCGATCTCAGCGCGCCGTTGCTCACGCTCATCGCCACATCGGTCGCCGGACCGCTTGGTGCGCTCGTCGGAGTTCTCTCGCTCGCCTGGCTTGCCCGTCCCGTGGCGCCGGCGCCACTCTTGCAGGCCTGGTACGACCGCATCGCGTTGAGCACGACTGTCGATCCGGAGACCGAGTTGTCCGACCGCATTGCCTCCGGCCGCGTGCTTGACACGTCCGCGCCGCCGCCGCTCGCACTGGTCGGAATTATTCGCACCGGCACGCTCGAGGAGCGGCAGGCCGCGCTCGGCCTCATCGCGCGCTTCTTCCACATGAACTACCTCGCGGCACTGAACGATGCACTGAGCAGCGACGTGCCCGTAATTAGGGTGCAAGCTGCGGCCGTCGCCGCTCGCATCCGCCCACGCCTCGCCGAGGAGACGGACCGGCGCATTGCCGAAGCGGCGGATCTGTTGCGCGACAGTGAGCGTCCGGCTGCTCACGATCGGTCCCTGCAACTCGTCAGGGAGCTTGATCAGGCGATCGAGTCTGGCCTCATCGACAAGCCTGTCGCGGATGCCGCCGCTGCAATCGCCGCGCGCCTCACCGCAGATATTGATTGCCAGGCTTTGCCGCTGCGCGCCATCGCAACGCTCGAGGATATGGCTCGCCTCGATGCCTTCGAGCGGCGGTTGATCGCGACGCGGCAGTTTCCGCGCCTGCGCATATTGCGCCGCCGTCGCCGCCTCGTCGCGCACGGCTTTCACCGAGTCCGCACCATGCCGAGGAAACACCTCGCGCGCACGGCTGACCTCGCCACTCTGACTGAGCCCGCGGCGGGTGGCGCATGACCTTGCAGCCTGCCACGTCTTCGATTGCTCGCGCGCACTCTGCGACTGCTGAGCCCGCTTCGGCATCAAGAGATGTCGGTATCGCGGACATCTGCCTGATCGTCGAGGGATGCTATCCTTACGTGCAAGGCGGCGTGGCAGGCTGGATCGACTGGCTGATGCGGGTTTGCCCGCACCTGACGTTCTCAGTCGTCGCGTTATGGCCGCGCCCGACGAGCCAGACGCCGCGCTATGCGCGACCAGAAAATGTGGTCGCCCAGGCGAATCTCTACCTGCAGGATTTTGGCGCCCGCCCACGCCTCAATCTACAGGTGCCCAGTTCGCACGATATGATGGGCAAGACGCTCTCAGAGTTCACGGCCCGCGGTGGAATGGCGAGCCTGCGAGCGCTGAGCCGTGAGCTGGCTGCCCTGCGCCGCATCGCGCCGCTGCCCGTCGTGTTCAACTCGCCGATTGCCTGGGAGATCGTCCAGCGCATGTACGAGCGCGACATGCCGCAAAGCTCGTTCCTGCACTACTTCTGGGCCTGGCGCGCGCTGCTCGGCGGCTTGTTCGCCGTTGCCGAATTCCCGTTACCGAACGCGCGCGTCTATCACACCATATCGACGGGCTATGCCGGTCTTCTCGCGGCGCGCGCCGCGCTTGAGACGGGGCGGCCAGCGCTGCTTACCGAACACGGCATCTACACCAATGAGCGCCGCGTTGAGCTGCTGATGGCGGACTGGGTTGCCGACAACATCGACAAGGGCCATCATCTCGCGGATGCACGCGTCGATCTGCGGGACCTCTGGGTGCAGGCGTTCGAGGCTTATGCGCGCACTTGCTATGAGAGCGTCGATACGATCGTAACTCTCTATGCCGACAACCAGCGTGCGCAGCGTACGCTCGGAGCCGATGAGGCACGCCTGCGCGTCATCGCCAACGGCATTGATCTGGACCGCTTCGCAGCCTTGCCGCCGGCCGCCGACGACGCGCCGCCGACCATGGCGCTGATCGGCCGTGTCGTGCCGATCAAGGACGTCAAGACCTACATCGCTGCTGCCGCCATCCTGAAGCAACACATCCCCGATCTGCGCGCGTTGGTTCTGGGGCCGCTCGACGAGGATCCGGGTTAC
>JACKJI010000001.1 GCA_020638035.1 Hyphomicrobiaceae bacterium | reverse complement strand
GCGCAATGTTGAGCAGCGCGGTGAAGCCGAGCACGGTCGCACACAGCGTCTGCTCACCCAGCATGTTGAGCAGGAATTCCGCCGGCCCCATAGCGGAGCGGAACAGAAACCCGATCACGAGCACGAACATCACCGGGTAGCCCGTGGTGAATTGCGGCCCGAACAGCCACAATAGCGGCTTGCCGAGTGCCAGGATGATGGCTGCGCACAGGAGCGAGGGCCAGAACGTCCAATTGACTGCGTCGCGTACGAAGGCCTTCAACCCTTCGCGGTCGCCGCGTGCGTTGAGCGCCGCGAAACGGTTGGCGACGGCACTGCCGACCGCGTAATGCACGAACATGATGAGCGCCATCGTCTTGGCCGCTGCGAAGTAGATGCCGACTTCCATCGGCGAAAGGAACTGCGAGATGACGAGAACGTCGGTGTTCTGCAGCATGAGATCGGCGGCCACGATCAGCAGCAGGGGAGCTGAGGTCTTGAGCCAGAAGCCGAAGTCATAGGTGTGCGGCCCCTGCTCCATGGTTTCGGAGATGCGGCGATTGATCAGCAGTGTTTGTACAAGTGCCGTAACCCATGTTGCCAGGATCGCTGCGCCCGCCGCCGTTGTCGCCTGCATCGGCAAGCCGGCGAGATTTGCTGCCGCCATGGCAACCAGCAGCAAGAGTGGACGCAGCACGTAGGGCGGCAGGAGCGCGATGCCCATCCATGCCTTGCCGCGGCCGACGCCGTCCTGCAGGTCGGTGAGCGCGAACATCGGTACGCATACAAGCGCCAGATAGAGCGGCAGCACGTAGTGTGACTGCATGTAGGGGGACAGGATCCACAGGCCGCCCGCGCCGAGCAGGGCCACGACCGTGCCAAGCGCAAAAGCGGCGATGCGCGTTCCGCGCAGGAGACCGCGAAGATGAGCCGACTGACCCATCTCGCGATACTCCGGGATCATTCGGATGACGACGAGGTTCAATCCGAGGTGGGATAGCCCGCCGAGAACCAGCACCCAGGTCCACACGAATACATAGACGCCGTAGTCAAATCCGCCCATCCATCGCGCCAGCACGATCTGCGACAGATAGAGAAGGGCAGCACTGGCAACGCGAACGGCAAACGCAGTCAGCGCGTCGCGCTGGGTCCGCGTGGTCTCGCTTTCACCTTTCAGAATTGCCAGAACGGTCGCAGCAGCGCGCGCGATCTGCTGGCGCACCAGTTCCAGCTGCGATTTGGAGACGGACTGTGACGCCTCTGCCTGCCCCATGTCGTTTCTCGCCGTTGTCAATCCGCCTCGCGCATGGCGATCTTATGCTCAACGTGCGTGCAACCGCTGTCGCTCGCGTTGTCGGACACGCTCCGCCACACCGGCCCATGCCCAGCTCCGGCCCGCGTCGCCGCGGTGGGTGTGGAGGCTGGCAAAGAACTCGGCTACTTCGGCGGCATGTTCTCCATGTTGCCCTTCCAGTGTCAGGGCCATGAACTCGACGTCTTTTGGGGTCGGTGTCGCATCCTCCTCGGGAAGCCATCCGCATGCCATCACACTTGCCTCAAAGTCCTGTTAATATTCTCGTTTAACTGGCTGTTGTTGCGCCGCTTGCCGGCTGGCGTTCTGTTGCAAATCCAGCGCCAGTCCGTTGTGCGCCAGCTTGGTACGGCGGGGGGACGGGCTCCGACCACAGCCGGGTGTCGGCCGGAGTCCCAGGGGCCGGGTGCGGGGCTTCGCGTCCAGTTCCGGCACATGCATGTGTTGACGCTGTTCCACCACCACGCTGCGATGGTATCGTTAAAAACCAAAAGACCAGCGTGAGGATCCGAGCCATGCCGACGTGCGACCCGCCAGGTTCTGTGTTCCGCTGGGGTGACCTCGCATCTTCCGTTGGCAAATTTATCGCGACAACTCTGCTGGCATCCACCATGTTTGCCGCATCGCCAGGGTCAGCGGCTGAAGACGAGGGCCCACCCCGATTGGCGCCGCCTGCGGGCAGTGGCGGCGCGTCGCCGGAGAGGCGTGCTACGCCGCCATTGCGAGAGGATGACGCTGGACCTGGCGAACGCGAATCGGGCGAGGAAGAAGCGCGACCGCCGCCCTACAGCGGCGGCTGCCCATATCGTGGAAAGTCTCTCGAGTTGATTGTTTGAGCGTGCTAGCCTAGCCGGCGGAGCGAGAAGAATTTCGCGGGATCCGAGCAGGGTCTGAGCGGAGGCCAGTAGACCTTAATTCGCCTTCTTGGTCGCGCTGGGCTTCTCTGCGCTGAGTGTGCTTGCTTCCTTGGTCGCGCCCGATTTGGTCGTTGCCTCGGCAGGTGCGTTCGTCTTCTTTGCCGACTGCGTTGCAGCTCCGGACTTGCGGCGCAGCTTGGTCCGTGCCGCCCGTGCCTTGAGGCGACGTGCTTTCGACGCCGCAGTGGCTTTCGACCCGTTCCCGCAGCCCCACGATACGACGCTGTCGCGGATGCTGACGACGGACTTGGCATCCTTGTCGAGTGGCAAATCGTCAAGGCTCGTGGCATTGAAAAACGTTTTCCAGCCATAGTGCTGGAATCCATGTTCGAGGAGGCTGGCTGCGCGCACGGTGCGCTCGCCGCTCGACGGCTCCCCCAGCACCACGGCCATCAGGCGCGTTCCATCGCGAGTTGCGCTCGCCACGACGTTGAAGCCGCTGTCGCAGATGAAACCCGTCTTCAGGCCGTCCGCTCCTTCGAACGATCGAAGCAGAGAGTTATGCGAAGCGAGACGGCGTTTGCCCATGTGGAAGTCGGGCATGGACCAGAGTTCGGAATACTGCGGGAAGTCGCGGACGACGGCGCGTGCGAGCTTCGCGAGATCACGGGCTGTGGTCACCTGGGCGTCGGCCGGCAGCCCGTTTGGATTGACGAAAGTGGTTCGCGTCATGCCAAGCCGCCGAGCGGTGGCATTCATGCGCTCGACGAAGCCGTCCACGTTGCCGCCGATCGCCTCGGCCAGCATCACAGCAACGTCGTTGGCCGATTTGACGATCAGGGCTTTCAGCGCCAACTCAACGGAGATCTCGGCGCCAACGGGCAGCCCAATCTTGCTCGGTGGCTCCTTTGCAGCAACCTCGGAGTTGACAATCTTGTCGTCGAGCTTGAGCTTGCCTTCGCGGATCGCCTCGAAGGTGATGTAGGCCGTCATGATCTTGGTGAGCGAGGCCGGGTGCCAGAGGTTGTCGACGTCCTCGGCATAAAGGACCTTGCCTGAGGACGATTCGAACAGCAATGCTGGTCCCGCGTGTGCGGCGCCGTTGGGCAGCAGCATCAGGGCCAACAAACTACTCGCAATGACACCAGCGCGCATGAATGTCCTCAAACGATGGTCTTGGGGGCTTAACATATTCGGTTGAGGCGGAGCAACGCGCGTAGGCCCGAACTTTTGTCAGTGTTGAGGTTCGGCCTCAGGTTGGCGTGCGGAAGGGCACCACATGGACTATGCCAGCGATCATCCGTGCTGCTTTAGGTGGCGATGACATCCGTGATCCGTGGGCGGCAAGGTGCCCGATGCCGGGACCGGGCTGTCTTTGGTCAGGTGGTCATTTGCTTTGCGCGGGTCGAAGCGCCGGGATGCGTCGCTAGCCCATCGCGCGGCGTGACAGGCGCCTGGTCGCAGGGGACGCTAGCGTCCCGGAATGGCCGCGCGGAAGCCCTTGATCGTCCGGGTGTCTCAGGCTACAAGCCTGCCTTCCTCGGCGCTGACGCCTGATCCGGAGAGGTGGCTGAGTGGTTGAAAGCACCGCACTCGAAATGCGGCATACTCGCAAGGGTATCGAGGGTTCGAATCCCTCCCTCTCCGCCACGCAGTCAGTCTAATGCGCTGATGTGGCTATATTTTTTTCCGAAAATGGGTCTAGTTAGGTCGGCTGTTGTCAGGCCGTCACGGGCGCACCCTGATGATGCTCGAAAGCCGCGCCACTGTGTCCAGCCAAACGGTTTTACGGTTGGCGAACCGAAGTGGAGCGGCGGAGCCTGGTCGAGCGTTCCAGGTCGAAAAGTGCCGTTTACAATCCGACCTTCTGGTCAGAAAGCGGGGTGCGGCCTTTGAGTATATAGGCTGCGGCCTCGAGAATGGCTGCGTTGGTGTTCAGATCGATGTTTGTGACGGGCTTTTCAGTTGCTTCGTAGACGCCCGGATGAAAACCGTACTTGTTTGAGCGGGCTTTCTCGCGGACATACTTCCAGACTTTCTTCGTGTATTCGCTCGGTTCTACGGCTAACCACAGGAACGCGGCCTTCGAATTGACGATCCGGTTCTCAGAAGCGAATGAGGGTTTCGCCCATCTTTTTTCCGTATGATAAGGGTACACGGTCCACGCCGCTTCGCCATCTTGGGTGAGATCGAGACCTTGATAAGTAAACCAGGGCGCCCGATCGATGGGTGTCTCGGAAACACTCGTCAATTTTCCGGTTTCATCGAAACGCGTTTGCTGTCGTTTCCCGAGGACGCCGAGGATGGCGGTCGAGAACGGGGAAGCTCCTAGTTCCACAACTTCCGCGGCGCTGGGTTCGGTCGCGATCGGACCGATACGCCCGAGCTCGTCGAGAAACGCCGATGTCGCCGCATCACTCGTGCCGGGCAACGCGCCACTGTAAGAATTTTCGTGCTTGCACGACCAAAGCGAATATCCCCGAGAGACGTAGTAGCGATAGATATTCGACTCCGCGGAAATTATTGCTCCGTCTTTGATGTCTGAAATCGTTCCGTTCCGAATCGTGGAGTCTATGGCCCACCGGCTGAACAGGTCCGAAATATTGTACTTCCCGTCGGTCGCCTTATCGAGCACATGCAGCGCTATGAAAAGACGCCCGGTATCTGTTGCGTCGTAGCCCGCTTCCACCGATTTTGCGGTATCTGTCTTGCTTCTGAAATTGGGTATCGCGCCCGACTTCGTGGTGTAGGCAGCCTTCTTGAGGAAGTCCAGGATGCCACGTACGCGGATATCGAACGTTTCGCCGTCAATGATGTCCAGTGATCGCGCGGATACCGTGGCGAGAATGATCGATCCTACGTCCCACATCGTGACGATGTCATAGGAGCCGACTTCGCCTTCATCCTCTAGCCAAATGTTTGGCGCGGTGATCCCAGGAAGCGCAGCAGATTTTCTCTCAAAATACCGCCATGCGTGGACAGCGTCGCTGCGCAACTCCTGCTCCATCATATCGGTTGGCTCATTGGCGTTCGCAGTAGTCAACAAGGCTACGGTGCATGCGCACGCGAAGACCGCACGCAGGCAGGACTTCAAGTTCGACATTGAGTATCCCTCCAGATCGACGCCAGAATATGTCGACGACCAACAACTGGGGTAATTGGCGAGCTTCGGCATGAAGCGGCAAAAAAACCACGGCAACCTTCATAGGACCAAACCGCCAGGCGCGTGTGTGAATTCGGTTGAAAACCTTAATTGCCCGATTGACCGAAGCATTATGATGCCCATTCAGATGTTCGGTGAAATTGGGGGGAATGCGGCGTGGCCGAAGGAACAGGTTCCAACTCTGTAGGCGTGCCCGCCTTGCGTCATTCCGCTCGAATGACGGGTGCCGATGAGCTTGCGACCTGTGTTCCCCGCGCTCCCTCGCCGTTGGGCTGTGGCGTGCGGAGTCCGGCGTTAGTCGGGCGAACCTCGCAACGCGCTAGCCGCGTTCGAATTTTGCAGATTTTCCTCGTGACATTAGTCTTGGCGCTAGGCGGATACTGGTTCGTCGTGCGTATCAGTGCGCAGCAGCCTTTGATCTTGGAAAATGCATCGCAGGCTTATCTGTTCGGGTTTACGTCGGCCGCGATGACAGCTTGTCCACGTCCTGACGGACAGGAGTGGAAGCTCGGGCGCGATGTTTCTTCTGCTGCGGACGGCAGCCTGGATCCCGACATTGCTTTTGGCTTCGCAGCATTCGCAGAGTTGAGTGATCGGATAGGGCATGCGGTTGCCTGCCGGTTCGCCGCCCGAACCCGCGGCACAGAACCTGCTACCGAGGGGGATCTGGTCACTCAGGCGCGCTGACGTTCCAGCCAGCCCGGATCATTTCCATCATGTCAGGGATGGCTTCGATATTAAAATCCGACGTCGGATGAAAAGGTTAACTAATTACTTACGGATGTCTTGAATTAGAGCGGCAAACTGCGACCCTTACGGTCAATTATTGGTGCCCCGCGACTTGTGTCGCCGGCTTGTAGTTTGTCAGGCAAATGGCTGATCGACGCGGTCAAGTTTTTCACGACCCCAACGGGAAAAGAGGTCTCGCATTTCGCACCTTGTTCTTTGGTGCGTTAATCGTGACGTTTTTGATCCTGGCTAGTCTTGCGGCAAGTCTCGCGACCCCTACGGTTCTCCCAAAATTCCGATTGGCGATCGAACGTTCACTTAGCGCCGGTGGTCTGCCTCTATCGCTTGGGACCAATCGAGTGGGGCTCAACCTCTTCCATTCGCGGAATTCGACCGACGAGGGCAAGAGCGTTCCGCGCTTCGCATTCTTCAATAGCTGGGACGACAACGGCTTCTATTCGCTCAGGCTCAATGTCAACAAATTCGATGTGCTATTGCCCGAGTGGCTTCAGATCAACGCGACGTCAAACGAATTGATGAGTTCTCGGGCGCGCCAGGAAGCAGAGTCGCGCCTTTGGATTCAGAAGAATGCGCATCATCTCCAGATCATGCCCGTCGTGAACAACTACAACCCCGCCAGCGATGGTTGGGATAGCAAGGGCATCGAATCTATCCTCTCAGATGCAGGACGGCGCCAGACCTATGTCTCTGCGATAGCCGAGCGCCTGGCGGCGAAGCGCGACGCTGGCGTCGTCATTGATTTCAAGGAGCTCAGCGATACGTCGATCGAGCCTTATCTATTGTTTCTTTCCGAGCTGAAAGGACGCCTGTCGAAGGAAGGCCGAAAGACGCTCGTAACGTTGCCTGCCTACGAAGATCGATTTGATTACTGGCAACTGTCCGAAGCTGTCGATCACGTAATTCTCCTTGCATACGATCAGCATTGGGATGGCGGAGACGCGGGTCCGTTGAGCGCGCAAGGCTGGTTCGAGAGCTTCCTGGATCGTGTGTTCGAGACCAACACGGGCACAAAATTCATCATTGCGATCGGCTCGTATGCAGTCGACTGGGCGGAAAATGGTGGAGCACGCTCCATTACCGTCGCCGAAGCGTGGGACCTGCTTGACGATTCGAACAGCACGCATTCGTTCGACGAAGATAGCCTGAATTCGACATTTGGCTATCAATCGAGCGGCAAGAACAAGCATCGGGTTTGGATGCTTGATGGCATTACGACGTATAATCAAGTTGCCGCGGCGCTCGCCATGAAGCCGGGCGGCCTCGCACTTTGGCGTCTTGGAACGGAAGACCCGACGGTCTGGGCCAGCTTCGCGAGACAGCGAGTTGCGGAAGAGGCGATCCTCAGCGACCTCCAGCAGATCGAACCTACCGGCGGTATCGTACACAAGGGCGAAGGAGAAGTCTTAACCGTCAAGGACCGACAAACGGTCGGTCGGCGTGAATTGCAATTCAACCGGAACTTCAATCTCATCACGTCGCAGACGGTTCTCGAAAGGCCAAGGTCTCTAAGCCTTCATCGCTGGGGACATAACAAGGATAAGAAGCTTGCGCTCACTTTCGATGACGGTCCATCGCGCGCCTATACCTCGCAGATACTCGACATTCTGCGAGAAAAGGACGTAAAGGCTACGTTCTTCGTCGTTGGTGCCAACGCATCGATGGAGCCCACGCTATTGGAGCGGATCTATAACGATGGGCACGACATCGGCAATCACACCTTCACCCATCCAAATTTGAGGCTTGTGGGCCCGACGCTCCTTGATCTTGAGCTCAACGCAACACAGCGCGTGCTGGAAGCCAAGTTGGGAATCGGAACCCATCTTTTCCGGCCGCCATTCAATAAGGATTCCGAGCCGGTCAACAAGGATGAAGCGGCCGCGCTGCTTGCTGCCGCCCGGCTGGGCTACATGACGATCGGCCTCAAGATTGATCCACTGGATTGGGCACGTCCAGGCTCAGATAAGATCGTTGAGCGGACCGTTTCTTACGCCCGCGCCCGCGAAGGTAACATCGTCTTGTTGCACGATGGGGGTGGAGATCGACAGCAGACGGTCGATGCGCTCCCGGCTATCATCGATCAACTTCGGGGTGAGGGATTCCACTTCGTAACAGTTCACGAACTCCTTGATATGAAGCGTGATGAGGTCATGCCTTCAATCAAGAGCGGAGGTGCGTACGAGGCGTCGGTGAACAACCTGGGCTTCACGATGCTCAGCACCGGTAGCAACATGTTGTCCGCATTGTTCGTAATTTCAATAAGCCTCGGTATCGGCCGCCTGTTCCTTGTAAGTGTCGGCGCGATTGCCCAACAGAGGCGAAACAAGCTGCGCATCACGAATGACTGGCAGCCCGAAAAGGTCGCGATCCTGGTTCCTGCCTACAATGAAGAGAAGGTGATTGCTCAGTCGATCTCGTCGCTCATAGACAGCGTAGATCCAAGCGTTGAAATCATCATAATTGACGACGGCTCCGCTGACCGAACGGCGGATGTTGCCGAGGCAACAATCGTGGGTCGTGCTAACGCCAGGGTGATCCGCAAGATCAATGGTGGCAAGGCCTCGGCGCTGAATACGGCCCTTCAGGAGACGGATGCGGACGTCGTTGTCGCGATCGATGCCGATACGCGCCTTGAGAAGGGCGCCGTGTTCTGGCTGACACGCCATTTCAGCGATCCCACGGTTGGAGCGGTTGCGGGTACCGTCGACGTTGGCAACAGTCGAAATCTCATTACGAAATTCCAGGAACTTGAGTACACGATCAGCCAGAATCTCGATCGCCGGGCCTTCGAGACAGTGCATGCCATCAGCGTTGTGCCAGGAGCAATTGGGGCTTGGCGGCGGGAGGCGCTGCTCAGCGTTGGCGGCTATGGCGAGGATACCCTCGCGGAAGATGCCGACGTGACGATCAAATTGCAGCGGGCGGGCTGGACGGTCCTTACTGAGCCACGAGCGATCGCAGTCACAGAAGCCCCTGCAACTGTAAGACTATTTTTGCGTCAAAGATTCCGCTGGATGTTTGGGACCCTGCAGGTGGCGTGGAAGAACCTCGACTGCATCCGCTACCGCGGCGCAAGGGGCATAAAGTTCCTTACCCTGCCGAACATATTGCTGTTTCAATTTTTCTTTGCGCTTGCCGCGCCGGTTATCGACATGCTGCTTATCGCAAGCCTGATCGCGGATGGACACTTCTATATCCAAGGTCAGGCGGCGGGGTTGTCGGGGAGAACCACCACACTTGTCACTTACTGGGCGATCTGGCAGCTCCTTGAGCTGATGGTCGGCCTGCTAGCATACAAGATCGACGGTCGGCGGCCCCCGCTCTACCTGTTCCCAATGCTCGTTTTGCAGCGGTTTTGCTACCGCCAGCTCATCTATTATGTTGCGCTGAAGAGCTTGGCTGCGGCGATACGAGGCAGGCTCGTCGGATGGGATAAGCTGCCGAGGGCAGGCCTGCAAAACCCGGCTCAGAGCAAAATTTAGGTTGTGGAAGTGGCGCCATAGCCACGTGGCAAACTGCGACTCATGCTAATTCTTAATGTGATTGCGAGGGACTGATTCGTGCCCGCGCCCGTTACTGTCAAAATTCGCAACCCAGTAGTTCCATGCGTAGGGTTCTTCTTGCAAGGATTATGAGCATGGCTGTTAGCCTCTTGGGTTCACGCAGCGCAAAGCTGAGCTTTCTCTTCGGTGTTACGGCCTCTTGTCTGGCGCTTCTGGCAACATCCGCTTCGGCTGAACACGGGTCGTCCTCGACGACCTCTGCGGTGACGTTTTCTGGGATTGATTTCGCGGAAGACTCGATTGCTGGCTACACGGGTATCATTGTCGCAGGTAATCGCGATCTCGGTCGGGACGGGATCCTGTTCCGCGTGGTCGGCGTGAATGCGAACTTCGAATACGACACGATACTTGGTGGCCCGACCGTAGTCGACGGTGACGGTTGGCTCTTCGATGCCATGGTTGGCTACCAGTGGCTCCGCTCGGGAGTGCGCTTTGCGGCCTACGTTGGCGTCGACTACCAGAGCTTCGATCTTACGCCGAACGATCCATTCAATGTGGTCAACGGTGACGAGGTCGGCTTTAAAGTCGTCGGCGAATTCGAGACTGATGCTTCATCGCGGCTCTATGTCGGCGTGCTGGCTTCCTATTCTACTGCATTCGATACCTACTGGACCCGCGGTCGCTTGGGTCTCAGGCACGAGGGCATGATCTTCGGTATCGAAGGCGGTGCCAGCGGCAATGAAGGGTACGATGTCCAGCGCGTCGGCGGGTTCGTGGATTTTGCTGTTCCGTTGGGCACGTTGAGCAGCAGGGTGACCGTTTATGGCGGCTATCAATTCGCTGATGAGGGCGGCATCGGACTCGGTGGCGGCGAAGGTGCTTATGGCGGTATTGGCTATAGCTTCTCCTTCTAGGTTCGCCCCCTTCAACGTATCCGCGTAGTATCGCAGAACTTTTGATCCGTGCTTCCGCCTGGTCTGGCGCGGAGGCACGGATTGGTTTTGTCTGTTTCGCTGTTCCGATGAGCAGTGGTGCGTTGCATTGTTGCTAGCGAAGAAGGCGTGCGAAGTGGCGCGAAGCGATGGCTGGGCTACCAATCGCCAATCTTCCGGCCGGTACGCAATTGCGGGCCGAAAACAGCTTCGATTCGGACTGGGTCGACTGGGGGGCGAGCAGCAGGGCTGCTCGCCGTACATCCGGGCCATCACGCTGCAGTCATAACGCCATCAGTGACGCCAAAACGCTCAGCACGGGAGGCAAAATCTCGTTGAGAGTGGCTTCACCAAGTTCAAGCCGATCTGCCACATTTCCATGTGTTGCGACTGCGATCCCTTGAACTACTCCACCATGATCACGCTCAACTCGACAGTACTAGGGCTCCGGGTCTATGAGTCTGCAGCCTCGTGGGGCAAGCAGTTACCGAGCGTTACGAGCGTCGTCGGCGTGGGGATGCGAATTCTGGCGAGCTAGTGTGGTGTCTCGCAATTGCCGACCAACAATTGCGGCTGGTTCTTCGTCGGCAATTGCGAGATGAACACCACACCAAATCAATGATTTTGCTAGTGTCGTTCAGAACCGCAAAGACCGAGACGAGGCCGCGGCAAAGGTGTCGGTATTTGCGGTTCACGACACTAGGGTCGCTGTGAAGGATGGCGATTCCGCGGCATTGCCAATGCAACTGAAATTGGCGACGCCCGATCACAAGCGCAACAACACCCGGAAACATATGTTCGCATCTGGCAATGAGTGAGTCATCTGTGAGCGTCAATGTCCGCCCGGCACCGGTATCGGTTGGCGGTGTCCTGCAAGATGACGATGTGCGCAATTGGCTGCTTGCTTGGAGCTTGACCGGCCATAGATGTGCGCTGGCTACCATCATCGCGGTCAATGGAGGTGCGCCCCGCTCCGTCGGGGCACAGATGGTGGTTTCGGCCAATGGCCAATACGCAGGCTATCTTTCGGGCGGTTGTCTTGAGCAGGCGGTTGCGCTTGAGGCACTCGACGCAATCCGTCGGGGTAGCAACCGCCGTGTGAGATATGGAGCCGGGTCTCCCTACATCGATATCCGCCTGCCGTGTGGATCATCGATCGACGTTTACATCGACCAGTGCCTCGACCTGCCGCTGATCAGGCAGCTTGTCGAGCTGCGTGACGCTCGATCAGCTTGTGCGCTGCAGACCGACCTTCGTTCCGGTCGCAACACTATTATTGCGTATCCAGACGCGCACTCTTTGTCAGCGAGCTGGCTTGAAGGCGACTTATTTACGCGTGCCTATGTGCCTCCACTGAAGCTCCAACTCATGGGCGCAGGCCCCTCGCTGGTGGCGATTGCGCGCGTTGCAGCGAGCGCGGGCTTCTTGGTCGGAGTGGCCTCACCCAGCGATGATACGCGCCAATCCTTGCAGGCAATGGGAGTTCAATCAGAGGCGATAAACGGGCCGCGGCTGCCGTCATCGTTTCGTCCGGACCGCTGGACCGCGGTTGTGCTGGCCTTTCATGACCACGTCTGGGAACCGCCGATCATAATGGAACTGCTCGGGACCCCGTCCTACTACATCGGGGCAATCGGAAGCCGAACGGTTCACAAGGATCGGTTGCGGTCGCTCGCGGACAACGGTGTCAACATGAAGGAACTATCCCGAATCCGAGGTCCGATAGGTCTCGTTCCAGGCGCGAAGAGCAGTGCATCGCTTGCCTTTGGCGTGATCGCCGAAATACTGGCCGAGGCCAAGTCGAGAGGCTTTATCGCGTGAACGCTATGTGGCCTGGCAGACTTCACTGAGGGCCTTGAGGCCGAGCGGGGGAAGATGCGCTTCGGGTAGTCTGGGGCGCCGCTGCTCTTTTCAAGGTGGCATTAGGCGAAGCATGTCGACGCTCTTATCCCCAAGATTTTTTTCGGCCGTAGCGACAAATGATGGAGAATTCAGGCGCGGTGCGGCGGCATCGCAACAGATTCCATTGCCTGAAGATGATAATAAGAACCCAAATCAATAGTGTGCGTGATTCTGTGGTCCGGTTTGTCGTCCATTCGACAAGGCGGGCGATGGTGTTGCGGTGTCTCGTGTTCTCGGCCGATGTGCACGGATGCCCGGATCTCAAATCCAAAGTTGTGTTCGAGTTTTCGAACATATGCCTTCGCAACCACCTTGAGGGTGAGGAACGCTAAGATGGATAATCACGACAAGCAGTATGATCGCCGCAAGGTGATGAAGGTTCTGGTGATCGGCGGTGTTGCCACTGCGGTGGCGTTGCCGGGCAAGTGGACCAAGCCGCTGATCAATGCGGTCATCGTGCCGGCGCACGCGGCGGCTTCGGCTCCGCCGACGACGGTTCCGCCGACGTCGACGACAGCGACCACCCCACCGCCTACAACGACGACAGCGACCACGCCACCGCCGACGACATCGGCTCCGTGATGGCTTCTGACTGATCGAGTTTGCCCGACAGGCAAATCACGCACCCTGATCCACCCTCTGGTGGATCAGGGTGTTTGTGTTTGTCATAGAGCAATGGGGTTTTGGGGTTGGAAACGGAAGTGATCAAAGCGGCCAACGCAGGATGCTGTTGGTAAACTGCTGTTTGTCTGAATGTGTGCAGCTCCAGCAACGGCCTTTTCGTGCTGTAATGGTAAAGCTCCATGTACGTTGCTCTGTGGGGAACTGACTCAGCTACAAGTCTCACGGTGTGGAAGCGAGGTGCACGGCCATGGATAATCGCGACAGGCAGTATGATCGCCGCAAGGTGATGAAGGTTCTGGTGATCGGTGGGGTGGCCACTGCCGTGGCGTTGCCGGGAAAATGGACGAAACCGCTGATCAATGCGGTCATTGTGCCGGCACATGCGGCGGCTTCGGCGCCGCCGACGACATCGACGACGACGACCACCACCACAACAACAACAACCACAACAACTACGACGACGACGACAGCGGCACCTGAGCCGACCTAGTGGCCTACTCCGGCTTGACCTGACGGATTTGCTCTAGGGCAAAGGCTGAAGCATTTACTCCCCGGTCCGCCAAGCGACGGATCGGGGTGTTTCTATTCGTTGAAGAACAGAAGAATAAATTTGAGTTAGAAACGATACTGATCAAAGCATTCAAGGCAAGGCGTTTGTTGGAAAGCACCCATTTCCAGTATGTGTGCTGCTCAGGCTACAGTTTTTCTGGTTTTGGAATGGTAATTCTTTAAATCACGTGGTCCGATGAAAACTGATTTTGATTGAAATTTCGTGGCAGGGAACGGGGTCATGGATAATCACGACAAGCAGTATGATCGCCGCAAGGTGATGAAGGTTCTGGTGATCGGCGGTGTTGCCACTGCCGTGGCGTTGCCGGGCAAGTGGACAAAGCCATTGATTAATGCGGTGATCGTGCCGGCGCATGCAGCGGCTTCGGCGCCGCCGACGACGGTTCCGCCAACATCAACCTCGCCGGTGCCTGGCTAATGCTCGGCGAAACAAATGGCTGAACAAGTCTAGCCTGACGGATTTGTTGCGAGACCATTTGAGTCTAGAACATGTACCCTGGTCCGCCAAACAGCGGATCGGGGTGCTTTAGTTTTGGGCGATGCGAATGCAATTCGGGGCGGGGGAGGCGATCGGGACGTGGCTGAGTTCACGTTGAACTGGCAGGGGCAATGCATCCGGGTCATCTGTCCGGAGGAGATCGCTGTCGACATTGAAATGCTGTTCGGCAGGCTCGTGGTTGGTGGTGGCACGCCGGCGCGGACCGTTACCGTGGCAAAGGAGGGCGATCGCTACTCCATCGACGACGAGACCGCCGACACGGTCAGCGATCTGGCGCGCAGCGATCTGGCCAGTTTCCTCATGGATGTCGTCATTCGCGCGCTGATCACAGATCAGAGCCGAGGCGTTGCCCTGCATGCCGGAGCCGTCGCACGCAATGGCCGCGTGGTCCTGGTGGCCGGGGCTTCCGGCAGTGGCAAATCCTCGTTGATCTGCTGGCTGGTCGAGAATGGATTTGAGTACCTGACCGACGAGATCGTGCTCCTGGAGCCAAACGATGCGTCGGTGGTTGGAATGCCGCGCGCCGTGGTCGTCAAGCCGGGATCCGCTGAGCTCATTCGTGAGATGCAAGCGTTTCGTGATGCGCGCACTGCTCTTGGTGGCACGCACGTCATGATAGAGCCGCCGGCGTCTTCGGCTTCAAACGGACCAATGCCGGTTGCGCTCATCATCTTTCCCGAATTCTCACTGGGTGAAGGCCTGTCTCTGGCCGGTCCTTCGGCTGCCGAGTGCGGCTTGAAACTCGTCGAGTGCAATCTCAATGCGCGCAATTTCCGTGATGGTGGTTTCGCAGCACTCACCAAGCTGGCGCGCAAGGCGCCTGCGTTGAGCCTGCGCTACGGGGGCTTCGATCAGCTCGAAGGTACCCTCGATACGCTGGTTGGTCTCGCAGTGGACGGCACGCTCGATGGTGAGCGTATGCGGCGTTTCTTGATGGGGCTGGCACGTCCGTCTGGCGCCCCCACCAAGACGACACCATCTCTCCCAGTGCCAAGTGCGGTACCCGCGCCGACCCCAATTCGTGCAGACCGGAAGTCGCTGACCATCGGCATGGCCACGTATGACGATTACGATGGCGTCTACTTCACGCTGCAGGCGCTGCGCATGTATCACGGCGATGCGCTGGAAGACGTCGAAATCCTGATTATCGACAATAACCCAACCGGACGCTGTGCCACGCACCTCAAGGCGCTTGAAAGCGCTTCGACCGATTATCGCTATCTGCCGTCGTCGGAGCGAACAGGTACGATGGTGCGCCAGAAGATCGTCGATGAAGGGCGCGGTGAATTCATCCTCGTTATGGACTGCCATGTGCTCCTATGGCCGGGGGCTCTGGCCAAGTTGCGCCGCTATTTCGCCGACAATCCTCAATCGTGTGATTTGCTGCAGGGGCCGCTGGTCTACGACGACATGAAAAAACTGGCGTCGCATTTCCGTACGGATTGGCGTCAAGGCATGTTCGGCACCTGGGACCTCGATTCCAGGGCAGAGGATATCGATGCTCCGCCGTTCGAGATACCGATGCAGGGGCTCGGCGTTTATGCCTTCCGGCGCGCCGCCTGGCCTGGTTTCAATCCGCAGTTTCGTGGTTTCGGCGGCGAGGAATGGTACATCCACGAAAAGTTCCGGCGCGCGGGCGGGCGGGCGCTATGCCTGCCCTTCCTGCGCTGGTTGCACCGCTTCCAGCGCCCGATGGGCGTGCCATACGTCAACAAGTGGGACGACCGGATTCGCAATTACCTCATCGGTTTTCGCGAACTTGGGGTCTCCGTCCAACCGATCAAGGAACACTTTGGGCAGATTCTCGGCGCGAATGTCGCAGAACCATTGATCGAGGCAATGGTTCGTGAGCTCGATGCTCAGCGGGATGCGGTGTTCGATGAGCCGGTTTCGATCAGCGCGCCTTCGCCAATCAGCAACGACAAGGCTTCCTGAGTATCGGCGGAAACGTCGATACTCGTGTCGGGGAAAATCCCCCGCAATTCCTCGATTATGGTCCGCACACTGCGCGTGCCGTCGCACAGCTTCCAGATCAGCGCTGCCGTTTCATTGAGGTGGATCGCCTTGTGGGCACCGAGACGATAGAGCAGCGTCTCGCCCTCCATGTCCTCGGCAATGAATCCGAATGCCTGCTTGGGTACCGCATCGGGACTCATGGCTAATCTCCCTACTATTGGTCTTGGTTGAGTTGCGGCGTTGACGGTACGTGCGATTTCAATGCTGCCTCTGCCTGCGAGGGCGCGCTAACAAAGCGACCGCGCTTCAGGAGTTCTCTGAAGCCCTGTCTGCGCCACGTATAATATACGCGGCGTTCGGTCGTCATCGACAAAACGACATTGCGATTGATCAACAGGCGCGCAAGCTGGCCGTGCTGCGCCGGCCCTAAGCCGCGGGCGATCTCGCGGCACCGCGGTTCGCCAAATATCCGCGAAGCCAAGTCGAGGCCAGCTACCGCCGCAAGGCGGCCGCCGGTCCGCGCAACAAGGTTCTCCATTTTCTGCTCGTCAGCCGGTGTCGACAGTGCGCGCGCCGCCTGCAGGATATCGACAACCTGCCGTAGGCTCTCGTACTGATGCAGCGCTGCGTGCATGGTTGCAATCATCAAGTGGGACGCGGGCGTACCTGCACCGACGGTGGCAAGGTCCTCATAGGAGAGCGATACTGCCTTTTGCAGGCTCGGTGCATGGACCATGTTGCCATGCACTTCGACCAGGAGTGTCTGGTTCTGTTTGTGCAGCCACTTGTCCTCACGTCGGGCTGGATCATGGAAATCTCCGGCAAATGCGAATCCACGAGCGCGCAACACCTCTTCGACACGAGGCTTGGCTTGCGGTGCGATGAGCAGGTCAATGTCGGTGAACGGGCGCAGCTGTGGTTGTGGGTAAATCGTGCGGGCAAACGTCAGTCCCTTGATGAGGGTGACGGGTTCGCCGCCGAGATCTGCCAGTAGCGCGTCGGCGAATCCCCGCAGCATCATCGAGTGTGTTGCCAACATCCGTGCCTGTGTCGCCGCGTCGGACGTCGCCGCGTCGAAATCGGATACGCGTGTTGCGAGTGGCTGCAAGCCCCGCAGCACGGCTGGAAGCACAGCATGCGCGGTTGCCTGATGCACCAGTTGGCGAAGATCTTCAGCGTCAAGGCGGATGGGTGGCGGTGTATCCAGGTGTTCGGGATCGGCGCCATGGACGAGTGCTGCGGCAAGGCGGCGGTTGCGCAAGGTGTCTGCCCGCAATTGTGACGCGGCCTTAAAGGCCCGGCTGACATGCTGCGTCGGTATGAGGCCGCGCGCGAAGTGGCCGGCAGCATGCCCCAGTTTGCCTTGCTGCAGTCTGTGTCCGGCGACCATTCTGGCGAGCCGCCGGTATTTCCGACCGCCCGTGGCGGCCAGTCGACCGAGGCACTGCTCCGCCTCGTCGAGCAAGTCGGGATCGCCGCTTGCCTTGTAATTCGCCACTGCGGTCTGTGTCAGGTGAAACAGCATCACGGCCAGCTGATGAGGATCTTGCTCGAAACGGTCCAGGACCGAGATGCTGAGATGTGTCACAGTTGACGCCGGGTCTGGGTTGCCCTTGTGGCGCTCCTGAGCCGAGAGCCGCGCGACATAGGCTGAGAGCATCTGCGGGTAAGCATGGACGTTAGATACGTTGCTGGCGTGGATGCGGTACTTCAACAACAAATCGGGCACGTTGGAGATCTGGTATCGATCGACCAGACGTTGCCAGAGATCGTAGTCTTCCGCGTAAGCGAATGCCGGGCGATAGCCGCCAACCTCCAGCACAGCTTTTTTTCGCATGGCCACCGCTGGATGGGCCATTGGCGTGTGTCCTTCGAGTACCTTTTTTACGACCTCGGCGGGTGCGGTGGCATAGTGCCCTTCATGGGTCGGCTTGCCGCTGTCGTCGATGTATTGGATGTTTGAACCGACTGCCGCGATCGTCGGATTGGCTTCCAGGTAGTCCAGCAAGCGCGCGATGCGCTCAGGCATTGCGACATCGTCGGCGTCCATGCGAACGATGATTTCGCCAGCGGCAAGTGCCAGCCCATTATTCAAGGACTGCGCCAGTCCGGCGTTGGCCTGGCGGAGGATACGGACCCGGGAGTCCTGGCGGGCATATGCTTGGAGGATTGTCCAAGTATCGTCGGTCGATCCATCGTCGATGATGAGGAATTCGAAGTCGCGAAATGTTTGCGAGAGGATGCTGTCGACGGCCTCGCGCAGGTACCTTGTGCCGTTGTAAACGGACATCAGCACGGTGACATTGACACTCATCGCCCGGCCATTTCGCTGAGGGTCATCATGGAGGTTCTCCGGTCAAAGCGTGTGTGTCGACATCGCAAGCTACACTTTGCGGTCCGATCAGCAACGAGCTTCGTAAGTGAATAGGCAAACCAGCGAACGCAAGACGCCCAGAATTGATCGATGCCGACGACATCATGTGGAAATGATCTGCTCGTGGCTATGATATCGGCCGATCATCCACAAGTGGTGGCGGGCTGAATTGTCTCTCTACCAACAGAACACTGCATTTGCTCGGACGGACAAGGTGCCGTGATGAAGATTGCGTGCTGCCCGCTTGGCGATAAGTTCGGGCTCACCGGTGCGACGCCACTGTTGCGGACTGGCCACTCGTTGTCTGCATGCCTTTTGCCGTGAGGCGATGCGAAAAATCCGGCCCGCCTGGTGCGTCGTTTGGGGTATGTCGCGCGGGTGTCCTCCGTCACCGACGCGTAAGCTGGCGCGTGCTATCCGGCGGTCGATGCGTGGCTGGTCGACTGGGCGCTTCAAGACCTGCCCCCGAGACTGCGACGCATCAGTGATACGTACAACGGAGCACGATCATGAAAGCACGAAAGATTGGCTTGGCTTGCGCTGTATTGATGGCGACGAGCCTTGGCGTGCAGGCCCAGGGTGGTCCTGTCGCATCGGCGTGCAAGGACGACATTACGACACACTGCGCCGGCAAGAGCCATCAGAACCGCGAAGTGCGGAACTGCCTTGAGGCCAACAAGGCGAAGGTGTCGGCGGCGTGCAAGGCTGCGCTTGAGAGCACCGGGCCTGGCAAGGGCATGGGCGGTATGGGGGGAATGGGTGGCATGGGCGGCGGCATGGGTCGCTGACGTTTGCCACTTGCCCGCAGCACGTCGAGACCAGTACCCGGCGTGCGCAAATTGGCGACAATGCCTGTCATGCTCGCGTGTGGAGCAGTTCAGCTTCACTAAGATGGAGACGTGAGCGCTTCCATCAGAGGTGATCAGGCTCCAGGCACTTTTCCGCAGCACCGTCGCCGGTGCTGCGGGATTACGCGCGTTGAACCGACATCAAGTCGATGGACTCGCAAATTTCCTGAAAAACTTGCGATCATGCACGCCGCGCTTTCTGGCGCTGAGTGCAGTGTTGAGAAATGCGCCGTTGGCGGTGCATCGCATCAGTTCTTCTTCTTGCGCTTCTTGGATGGGGCTGCCTTTGCTGTTTTGCGGGTAGCCTTCTTGGTCGTGGGCGGTGCCGCGACTGCTTTCCGTTTCGAGCCTGAGGGTGCGGTGCCCCACTTCTCGCGCTCGGCGATCAGGTTCTTCACGTTATCGGTAGGTAGCACCGCGTAGCCATCGGATGTCGACGCTGCAGCCTTGACAGGCTTGGCGGGCGGAGGCGGCTCGCTCTTTGCAGCCTGCTGTCTGGCGCTCGGTGCGGTGCCCCACTTCTCACGTTCGGCGATCAGGTTCTTCACGTTGTCGGTGGGCAGCACCGTGTAGCCATCGGATGTGGACGCAGCGGTCTTGACAGACTTGGCGGGCGGAGGCGCCTCGCTCTTTGCTGCCTGTTTGGCACTCGGCGCGGTGCCCCACTTCTCGCGTTGAGCGAACAGGTCCTGCACGGAGTTGGTGGAAAGGGCGGGGCGTTCGCCAACGGTTGTGGCGTCTTGGGCTACTGCCGGGGTGGTGGTCGCGAGACCAGCAAGTGCAATAAGCACGAAGCGACGAAGCATGCGATCAGCTCCTTGGACCGTCGATATTTTCATTGTTTTGGGATCGTTATGGATCGGGATCATTCTTGTTGATTTGGTGCAGCTCCCTTAAGGCGGCCACAACCGAGTACCGGCTGAGGCAGCCCGAGCCGCGACCCGAGGCGGAGCTTACAGTGTCTTGCCCGATCAAAACAGCGGGAACGCCGAGTGGCCAATAAGGTGGATCGAACGCTCGGTTCCCGGATGAAAGCCATCGAACCGTCTTGGTCCAGAATGCGACCGGTCAATCCATCACGTTTTACCGTGGCCGGATCTGTCCGTTGCCGCGGACGACGTATTTGAAGCTCGTCAACTGCTCGACGCCCACCGGGCCGCGCGCGTGCATCTTTCCCGT
This sequence comes from Hyphomicrobiaceae bacterium, assembly GCA_020638035.1. GTDB lineage: Bacteria > Pseudomonadota > Alphaproteobacteria > Rhizobiales > Hyphomicrobiaceae > JAEUMD01. Next base: position 306,404 of record JACKJI010000001.1, on the reverse strand, counting down.
GGCGATGCCGATCTCCGCGCCCATGCCGAATTCGCCGCCGTCAGCGAATTGGGTGGAGGCGTTGTGCAGCACGATGGCGGAGTCGACGCGTTTCAGAAAGCGTTCAGCCGTTCCCTGACACTCCGTGACGATAGCGTCGGTGTGTTGCGATCCATAGCGGGCAATGTGGGTGATGGCCTCGTCGACACCATCAACCATCCTTACCGCGATGATGGCATCGAGAAATTCGCGGCCCCAGTCCTCGGCGGAGGCAGGCTTGACGCGCGCGTCGCATTTCTGGACATGGGCATCACCGCGCACTTCGCAGCCCGCATCAATCAGCGCTGTGACGAGCGGTGTCACGTGGTCCTCGTCGGCGTTCTTGTCGAGCAGGAGACATTCGGTGGCGCCGCATACGCCAGTACGGCGCATCTTGGCGTTGACGACGATCTCCTTTGCCATGTCGATGTCAGCGCCGCGATCGACATAGGTGTGGCAGATGCCTTCCAGGTGCGCGAATACAGGCACGCGCGCCTCCTTCTGCACGCGCTCGACGAGGCTCTTGCCGCCGCGCGGGACGATGACGTCAATGGCTCCGTCGAGCCCTGCCAGCATGTGGCCGACCGCCTCACGGTTGGTGGTGGGCACGAGTTGCACGCAATCGAGCGGCAGACCGGCGGCTTTCAGCCCGTGACGCAGACAGGTGAGGATCGCAACCGAGGATTCGTGGCTGTCGGAGCCGCCGCGAAGGATGGCGGCGTTGCCGGCCTTGAGCGAGAGTCCGCCGGCGTCCGCTGTTACGTTGGGGCGGCTCTCGTAGATGATGCCGATGACGCCCAAGGGCACGCGCACGCGCTGGATCTTCAACCCGTTGGGCCGCGTCCACTCGGCGAGCACCGTGCCGACGGGATCGTCGAGTGCGGCGATTGCTTCGAGGCCCTTGGCGATACCTTCGACGCGTGCGGGATCGAGCATCAGCCGGTCGATGTAGGATGCGGGTTTACCTGCTTCCTCGGCAGCGGCGATGTCGCGTGCGTTTGCCTCCAGAATAGCCGTCGTGTGCTTGCGCAACTCGGCAGCGGTCGTCCGCAGCGCTTCATCCTTCGCCTCTCGCGGGGCAATGCCGAGTTCGGTGGCGGCGATGCGGGCGGCGCGACCCATCTCGCGCATCAGGCCGGCAATGTCGTGATCGTGAAGCTTCTTCTGGACGGCGGCGGTCATTTGGGGTCGGTCTCTTTCGTGTGCTCACGGCGCTGTTGCCGTTACGCTCCCTTATGCGCGCGGTTGATGGCGAGATCGTCGCGATGGATCAGCTCGGGGCGGCCCGAAAAGCCTAGGATGTCGGCGATCTCACGCGACTTCTTGCCAATGATACGCTCTGCATCCGTTTTCGCATAGGCGATGAGGCCACGGCCGATCTCATGCCCTGTTGCCGTGCGGATGATGACGACGTCGCCGCGATCGAATGTGCCGGAGACGGAGCGGACACCGGCGGGCAGCAGGCTCTTGCCCGATAGCATCGCCTGCTCGGCGCCCTCGTCGATGACGACGATACCCTTGGGCTCGAGCTGGCCGGAGATCCAGCGCTGCTTGGCGGTGACAGGATCGGACGGGGCGATGAACCAGGTTGCCGGGCAGCCATCGTTGATCGCCTGCAACGGGTGCATCACCTTGCCCGACGCAATCACCATGTCGCAGCCCGCCGCGCGCGCGATCTTGCCGGCCTCGATCTTGGTCTTCATGCCGCCCTTCGACAGCTCGGTGCCAGCGTCGCCAGCCATCGCCTCAATCTCAGGCGTGATTTCGGTGACGAGGTCGAGCCGGCGTGCCTGCGTGTCGGAGCCGGGTGGTGCCGTGTAGAGCCCATCGATGTCGGAAAGCAGAACGAGGCAGTCGGCTGAGACCATCGAGGCGACGCGGGCGGAAAGCCGGTCGTTGTCGCCATAACGAATCTCGGTCGTCGCCACGGTGTCGTTCTCGTTGACGACGGGAATGGCCTTCAGTGCCAGCAGCCGATCGATGGTGTGGCGTGCGTTGAGATAGCGGCGGCGCTCCTCGGTATCGCCCAGTGTAACGAGGATCTGCGCGGCGATCAGCCCGTGGCGGCGAGCGAAGTCCTGATAGGCGTGCGCGAGACTGATCTGGCCGACCGCCGCGGCGGCCTGGCTCTGCTCGAGGTCGAGCGGTCCCTTAGGCAATTTCAGCGTGTGACGGCCGAGCGCAATCGCGCCGGAGGAGACGAGCACGATTTCCTTTCCGGCCTTGGCGAGGGCGGCGACATCGTCCATCAGCGAGGACAGCCAGTCGGTCTTGAGGATGCCCGTAGTACGGTCAACGAGCAGCGCCGAACCGATCTTGACCACGATGCGGGTGGCGGCAGCCCATTCGGAACGCGCCGCGCCCGTGCCGGTGTCCAGCGCGGTTGCGACAGTCGATTTGTCGGCGGCATTTGATGTGGCGTCTGTCATGGGGCGCGCTTTTGTCGTGCGGGTGATCGGGTGCGGGCTCGCTGGACGGCCGGCGCCCGTCTGATAGCAGAGTTCGGGCCGAAAAGGGGAGAGCGCAGCGCGGATCGGTCAACACGCCGCGCGCAGGATTCAGTTTGGCTGGGCAGCGACGCCGTCCTGAAGTGCCAATACGTGCCCTGCGAGATAAAGCGAGCCGCAGATCAGTATCCGTTTCGGCCCCGGGAACCGAGACTCATGGGTCTGGAGCGCAAGTGGGATTGAAGTGGCGGGCTCGGCGGAAAGGCCGGCGCGGGTGGCAGCCTCGGCCAGCGCCTCGGGCGAGAAGGGCTGCTCGTGGGCGCCAGGGATTGGCACCGTTACGATATGACGGGCAAGGCCCTTGAAGTGACGGAGGAAACCCTCTGCATCCTTCAGGCCCAGCATGCCGACGACGAGGTGTAAGGGGCGAGGCGCTCGTTCCTCCAAATCAGCCATGGTCTGAGCGAGGGCAGCGCCGGCAGCGGGATTGTGGCCGCCATCGAGCCACAGCTCGGAGCCGGGCTGCAACAGATCGGTCACGGGCCCCGCCGTGAGGCGTTGCATACGGGCGGGCCAGCGCACGGTTTGCAGGCCGCGCTCAATCGCGGTCTCGCCGATATCGAAGCCGTCGAGTTCCAGCGCTGCGACAACCGCAGTGCCGGCGTTGGTGACCTGATGCGGGCCGATCAGGGCTGGCATCGGAAGGTCGAGCAACCGGTCATGCCGCTGCACGACGAGGCGGCCAGCCTGCTGGTAGGCGTCGAAGTCCTGTCCCCAGACGATGAGCGGCGCGCCGACGCGCTGGGCCGTGTTTGCAATCACCACCATCGCCTCGTCCTCCTGGCGCGAGACGACGGTTTTCATTGCGGGCTTCAGAATGCCGGCCTTTTCGGCGGCAATCAGGGACAGGCGGTCGCCGAGCTTGTCGGCATGATCGAATGAGACAGGCGTGATGATGCCGAGGCGCGGTTGCGGCACGACGTTTGTTGCGTCGAGGCGGCCACCGAGGCCGACTTCGAGCAGGAGGACGTCCGCCGGGTTCTCGGCAAAGGCGAGGAAGGCCGCTGCGGTCGTTATCTCGAACTGGGTGATGTCGTCGCCGTCGTTGAGCGCTTGCGTGCGGGTCAACACATCAACGAGCCGGTCCTCGTCGATTGACTGGGCGATGCCGCCTTTTTTGCCGATGACAATGCGCTCGTGGAAGCGGACCAGATGCGGTGAAGTGTAGACGTGCACCGCGTGCCCTGCGGCCTCCAGGATGGCTTTCAGATAGGCCGTAACGGAGCCCTTGCCGTTGGTGCCGGCGATGTGCACGACGGGTGGGAGTGCGAGGTGCGGATTCCCGAGCTTGGTCAGCAGGCGTTCGACACGTCCAAGCGAGAGGTCGATCAGCTTCGGGTGAAGCAGCTTCAAGTCGGCGAGGAGCTTGTCGCTCGTCGGCATGTGCGCCTCATGATGATCGCTGCGGTTCTAGCCGCTTCTCGTGGTTGTCCGGCGCGGCAGGAAGAGCTGCTTGCGATCGGATCGCGCAGGTCTGACGCTCGTGCTCCAACACCTGTCCCACAAGCGCCGGACTGGAGCTTCAGGTACGCTGTTGCCGGTGTTCCGGTTTCGCGAATGCCTGCCGGTCTGCGCCGGTACACATCCGTTCGATCCAGAATACCTCGAATGCAGTGACCGGCGGCGAACCGGCCGATCCTGGCCTACCGTGTATTTGCCGATCGGACAACCTGGATTCAGCTCTTCGGCGCTGTCTTTGGCGCTGCCGTTTTCGGGTCGTCCGGGGGCCTTGCGTCCGCCTCAGCGCTGCGTAGCCTGCGGCCGGCCTCGAAGCGTTCGTTCTCGGCGACCGGCTCGGCCTCGATGATGGCGGGAGGCTTGGCTGCTGGTGCCTTGCCCGTAGCATCGCTGTCGGCGCCATTTGCAGGGCCCTTGCCGTTACTGGCGCGCGCGGCCTTACGGGCTGAGTCACTGGCTGTGGCCGACGCCGCAGGCGCCATCAGCACGCGCACCAGCCGCGCCAGCGTGGGGCGCAATTTGTGGCGATGCACGACCATGTCGACCATGCCATGGTCACGCAAGTATTCTGCCCGCTGGAAGCCATCGGGAAGCTGTTCGCGAATGGTCTGCTGGATGACACGCGGACCGGCAAAGCAGATCAGCGCGCCGGGCTCGGCGATGTGGACGTCGCCCAGCATGGCATAAGATGCGGTGACGCCGCCGGTGGTCGGGTCGGTCAGCACGACGATGTAAGGCAGGCGTGCATCGCGCAGGCGCTGCACGGCAATGGTCGTGCGCGGCATTTGCATCAGGGACATGATGCCTTCCTGCATGCGCGCGCCACCAGATGCGGCGAACAGCACGAACGGTGCCTTCTTGGAGACGGCGTGTTCCATGCCGGCGATGACGGCCTCGCCTGCCGCCATGCCGAGCGAGCCAGCCATGAACCGGAAATCCTGCACCGCGACGACGACATTGGTGCCGTCGAGGTCGCCTTCCGCCACCACGACCGCGTCTTCCAGCTCGGTCTTGGTCTTGGCTTCCTTGAGGCGGTCCGTGTAGCGCTTGGCGTCACGGAATTTGAGCGGATCGAGGGCGACCGGCGGGTTGGGAATTATGGCGTAGTTGCCGGCACCGAACAGGTGTTCAAGCCGCTGCGGGGCGGTCATCCGATCGTGATAGTCGGAGCCGGGGAAGACGTACTGGTTCGCCACCAGGTCCTTGGTGAAGACCATCTGGCCGGTTTCCGGGCACTTGCGCCACAGATCGTCCGGTACGTCGCGCTTGGTCGTCAGGAAGCTCCGGATCTTGGGCCGGACGACATTGTTGATCCAGTTCACGCGTCTAGGCTCCTTCGCAGCCAATCCGCTTCAATCTTTTCGGGCCCATATTACAGCTCTTCAGGCTGCAAGGTGCGCTGCCGCATGTTGCGTCGCACGATGACGCAGCATTGGCAACTGGCCGATCGCCGCGCTCCAGAGGGCTGATGTCACCCGGGCCAGTGCCCTCGCCTCATCCGTTGACTGCGCAACCGTTTTGTTATCCCATTGTTTCAATGGGCTTTCTTCGCTCGGGATGCGTCCGGCTCGTCGAAAGTTCATCTAACGCGAGCGCAAAGCCGCAGCAAGACCTTTCACTAGATCTAGGACGGCGGGTACGGTCTCGCCAGTGGCAGCGCCGTTTTCCCCTAGGGATTTCTCGATCGCGCTCACCAACGCGGACCCGACCACGACGGCGTCGGCGCCTTTGGCGATCGATTGGGCCTGCTCGCCAGTCTTGACGCCGAAGCCGACCGCGACGGGTAACGTCGTCGCCGCCTTGATCCGCTTCACCTCGCCATGGACCTTGGCCACGTCCGGGGCCGCCGCACCGGTAATGCCAGTGATCGAGACGTAGTAGACAAAGCCCGATGTGTTGGCGAGCACCTTGGGCAGACGCTTGGCGTCCGTCGTCGGGGTTGCCAGCCGGATGAAGTTGAGGCCGACCGCCAGCGCGGGCAGACACAATTCCTCGTCGGCCTCCGGCGGCACGTCGACGACGATCAGACCGTCAACGCCGGCCTTCACGGCATCGGCAAGGAAGCGCTCATTGCCGTAGACGTAGATGGGATTGTAGTAGCCCATCAGCACGATCGGCGTTTCGTTATCCGACTTGCGGAACTCCGCGACCATGCCGAGCGTCTTGGTCATACGCTGACCCGCCTTCAAGGCGCGCAGCGAAGACGCCTGGATGGCGGGGCCGTCGGCCATCGGGTCGGAGAAGGGCATGCCTAGCTCGATGATGTCGGCGCCCGCCGCGGGCAGGCCGGCAAGTATGCGCTTGGATGTCTCCGGGTCGGGATCGCCGGCCGAGACGAACGTGACGAGGCCGGCGCGGTCCTCGGCTTTGAGCTTGGCGAAGCGGCGGTCGATGCGGGTCTCGGTCATGTTCGCTTTCGGATGGTGCAGTTGTGTCGATGTTTGGTTGAAATCGCGCGGAGCATTGCAGCGCTGCAGCGTCGCTCAGATCGCGATGCCGAGGTAGCCGGCGACGGCGAACACGTCCTTGTCGCCGCGTCCGCACATGTTCATGACGAGAATGTCGTTCTGCGGCAGCGTCGGCGCGAGCTTCATGACGTGGGCGAGTGCGTGGGCCGGCTCCAATGCAGGGATGATTCCCTCCTGCCTGGCGCAGAGCTGGAACGCTTCCAGCGCTTCCTTGTCCGTCACCGAGACGTATTTGACGCGGCCGGTGTCCTTAAGCCACGAGTGCTCAGGGCCGACTCCCGGATAGTCGAGGCCGGCGGAGATGGAGTGGCCTTCGAGGATCTGACCGTCGTCATCCTGCAGCAAGTAAGTGCGGTTACCGTGCAGCACGCCCGGCGAGCCGCCGTTCATCGAAGCGGCATGGCCGTTGGGAACCTCGAGGCCGTGACCGCCCGCCTCGACGCCGAAGATCTTCACTTTCTCATCGTCGAGGAAGGGATGGAAGAGGCCGATAGCGTTCGAGCCGCCGCCGATGCAGGCGACGAGCGTGTCGGGCAGGCGGCCTTCCGCTGCCATCATCTGCTCGCGCACTTCCTTGCCGATGATCGACTGGAAGTCGCGAACGAGTTCGGGATAGGGATGCGGGCCGGCTGCCGTGCCGATGATGTAGTAGGTGTTCTCGACGTTCGTCACCCAGTCGCGCAGCGCCTCGTTCATGGCGTCCTTCAGCGTGCCGGCGCCGGACGTAACCGGGTTGACCTTGGCGCCCAGCATGTACATGCGCGCCACGTTGGGCGACTGCCGCTTGACGTCGGTGGCGCCCATGTAGATCTCGCAGGGCAGCCCGAAGCGCGCGCATACAGTAGCGACCGCCACGCCGTGCTGGCCGGCGCCCGTCTCGGCGATGATGCGTGTCTTGCCCATGCGGCGGGCGAGCAGGATCTGGCCGAGGCAGTTGTTGATCTTGTGGCTGCCGGTGTGATTGAGCTCGTCGCGCTTGAAGTAGACCTTGGCGCCGCCGCCGGTCTTGCTCTCCGCACGGAAATGCTCGGTCAGGCGCTCGGCGAAGTAGAGCGGGCTCGGCCGGCCGGCATAAAAAGTGTTGAGGTACTCCAGTTCTGCGTGAAAGGCGGGGTCGGCCTTGGCGTCCTTGTAGGCCTGCTCAAGGTCGAGGATGAGTGGCATCAGTGTCTCGGCGACGAAGCGTCCACCGAACAGGCCGAAGTGGCCGCGCTCGTCGGGACCAGAGCGGTAGCTGTTGAGCTTGGCGTCAGCAGTCGAGGTCGTCGTCATCATGGTGCCTTCGATTGAAATCGGACAGCGCCGTGTTCTGGCGCTAGAGGGTCTCCATAGCGGTCTTTACCGCGCGAAGAAAGCCGCGGATCAGCTCGGGCGATTTTTCTCCCGGAGCGGTCTCGACGCCAGAGGAGACATCGACGGCCGGGGCGCCGGTCCGCATGACGCATTCACGCACGTTGTCCGGGGTGAGACCGCCGGCCAGCAGATAGGGCGTGTCCATCGGCACAGCGGACAGAATGCGCCAATCGAAGAGGATACCGTGGCCACCGGGCATGCGTGCGCCGGGCGGCGGCTTGGCGTCGAACAAGAGCAGATCGGCAATGACCCTGGGCTTGAAGTAGTGCATGGCGCTGCGGATTTCGGCTTCGGTCGCCACGCCGACAGCCTTGATCAGGGGCAGGCCGGTCCGGGTGCGGATCTCCGCAACGCGCTCGGGTGTCTCCCGGCCATGCAACTGGATCATGTCGGGATGCATCGTCGCCACCACCGCGTCGAGGGTAACGTCGTCAGGGTCGACGAGTAGCACGACCACGATCGCCCGGCCGCGTGCGTGGTCGGCAAGGCGCGTGGCGGTGGCAAGGTCGACATGCCGTGGGCTCGGCGGGAAATGGACGATACCGATCCAACGCGCGCCTCCGGCAATCGCGGCATCGATTGCCGCCTCGGTGCGCAATCCGCAGATCTTGGCTTCGGTCATGGCGTGGCTCAGCCTTGGTTGCCGGAGGCTCCAGGGTTAGACGGGGCGGGCGCGACGTCGGCTGGAGTCCGGCCGGGTCTCGACTTATAGGGCGGAAGCGACCAGCCGTAATAGAGGGCGAGACCGCGCACCGTAAAGCAGAGCGCGAAGCCGCCTATCGCGGACAGCGGGTAGGCAACGCCGGCGGTGCGCATCAGGACGAAGCCGAGCGCGCCAAGCAGGGCGGGAATAACGTAGATCTCGCGGCGCAGGATCACCGGGCTCTCGCCACCCAGAACATCGCGGATGATGCCGCCGAAGACGGCGGTAATGACGCCCATCACGACGGCGATGAAAGCGCCCGCATCGGCAGCAAGACCGCGGCCGGCGCCGATGACGCAGACCAGTGACAGACCAACGGCGTCGAGCCAGAGGATCAGGCGATAGCGGGACTCGGGAATGTGGGCGAGGAAGTAGACGATAGCCGAGGCGACGAGTGCGATCGCCGCGTAAGTTGGCTGCTGGACCCAGAAGACTGGCAGCTTGCCGAGCAAAAGGTCGCGCACCGTGCCGCCGCCGACTCCCGTGACGGTGCCGAGGAGCGCGAAGCCGAAGATGTCCATCTCCTTGCGGCTGGCGACGAGTGCGCCTGTGATCGCGAATACCGCAACCGCGGCGGCGTCGAGGAAAGAGACCACCGATGTGAATGTGGCTTCAAAGGGCATTTCAATCAACCGGTATTGCGGATCAGTCCTTCTGGGGCGCGTGGAGTGTACGGCATGGGGCCGGCGGGCTCGTTGCACGCTTGGCGGCACCATCATCAGTAGCTGCCGAACGATTGGATGATAACGTGCGCGTGCAAGCGATGGCGTATGCCGCGCAGCTCACGCTATTGACTACGTTCTCGGCGTTTGCGGCCTCAGGATTGATTACGCCGAGCGAAAATCTCGAGGCCGTAAGGCTGCAATCCATCCACCTGTTGGTGTGGGACGCGGCCAAGCGATTGCGCATGTCGTGTTGTCGCGATCCAATCCATGAGCAATTGCTAGTGGCGCGATCGGAGCGTTCGGATCAGCGGCCGGCAATGGCGAGCTGCTTGGACCTGTCGACGTCGGCATCGCGCTCGCGTGTCAGGCGATCGGCTTCGGCGTGCCAGCGGCGCGCCTCCTGGGTGCGGTGGCGCGCGGTGTGGCGCCAGTGGCTCTGGCTCATCCAGACGGCAGTGCCGCCTGCGACGACGCCAAGCAGCAGAGTACCGAAGAGATAGTAGAAGAACGGCAGGTCGAGCGAGATGACCGGTGCTTCGGGCCGGAAGGGGTCGAGCACCATGCGCACGCTGTGGCGGTTGGCAATGGCCAGCGTGATGAGCAGCAGCGCTACGGGAAACGATATGAGTAGCAGAATGATACGCTTGAGCACGGTGGTCGCCTTCTCGGGTTGCTCGTCGGGTCTGGTCTGGTGCCGGCCCGGCCTTCGTCGCGGACGACGCCGCTGCGTATCAGGGTCGCGTGGATTGCCGCAAGTCCCGCCGGCTCGAACGTCAATCGTCTGAGATGCTTTTTCTTATCTCACGAAGAGATCAAACGCATCCTCATGGTGTGCAGACGGTTTCAAGGCCGCACGTGCCACTGCAGCCTCTCCAACCCGTCACGCTTCCGGCGTGCTGCCGTTAAGCCGGTCGCGCAGATCCTTTCCGGTCTTGAAGAAGGGAACGAATTTCTCCTCGACGGGCACAGGCTCGCCGGTGCGCGGGTTTCGACCTTCGCGCGCGGGACGGTGCTTGACGGTGAATGCTCCGAAGCCACGCAGCTCGACGCGATCGCCGCGAGCCAGCGCATCGACAATCTCGTCAAAGATGACGTTGACGATGCGCTCGACGTCGCGGTGATAGAGGTGCGGGTTCGCCGCAGCGATTTTCTGGATCAGCTCCGACTTGATCACGACGGCCTCGCTCCCTGAAAAAGTATTTGTAATCCTTCAATTTTCCGAAGGGTGCCAAACCGAGACGAGGCCGTCAAGACGCAACGCGAGGCTTGCTTGCCCGCCCGAAAGAGCGTCTGCGGCGCCGGTTACCATCTCGGCGGCCAGATCGCGCATCGACGTGTTGGAGGCGCCGAAGAGTCCCAGCTTGTATTCCGCCTCCGGCTTCTTGTCGACGACCTTCAAGTCTTTGTCTATCTTATGTTTTTCCTTGAGCCAGTCGCGCACCTCGTCAAGGCCGCCGATGCTGTCGACGAGCTTGTGGGAGAGCGCCTGGCGGCCGGTGAAAATGCGGCCCTTCTCGAGCCCGGGTACGCTCGTGGTATCCACACCGCGGCGGGTTTTCACAAGATTGAGAAACCAACTGAAGCTTTCGTCCACCATGTCCTGGGTGGCGGCGCGGCCTTTTTCCTCAAGCGGCTGGAAGGGAGAGGGCCAGGCCTTGAGTTCGCCGGAGCGAATCTCGTTCACCTTGACGCCGACCTTTTCAAGGATGCCAGCGAACTCGGGCCACTGGGCGATCACACCCACCGAACCGGTGATGGAGTTGCCACGGGCGACGATATGATCGGTGGCCAGGCCAACGATGTAGCCGGCGGATGCGGCAACCGTTCCGAATTGAGCGACGACCGGCTTCTTGTCGGCGACCTTGCGGAGCGCCAGATAGAGGGCTTCGCCGCCCGTCGAAGTGCCACCCGGGCTGTTGACGAAGACAATGAGTGCCTTGGCCTTGTCGTCCTCGGCGATCTTGTCGAGCATCTCCAGCTGCTTGCGATCCTCGGTAATGGTTCCCGTGATCGACACGCGGGCGACGTAGTCCTTGCTGGTCAGCGCTTGCATGGTTTCGCTGGACAGCAACAGCGCGCCAACAGCCAGCAGCACGGCCACAATGGCCGCAATGCGCCAGAATGAGACGTGCCGGCGTAACCTGCGGCGATCCAGGACGGTTTCAGTTTCGAGCATCATGGCAGCCGTCTACTCCTACTCTCCGGCACCGCGGGGTCAGAATTCGTTAATTATGCGTGCCTTTCCATAAGCCTAAGCAAGCTTTAGGCCGGATTTCAACGCGCCGCTGAAAGTCGAAAAGCGCATTGGTTGGAGCAGGTCTCAAAATCAAAGGCGCACGACAATGAGTTGTCGTGCGCCTTTGATTTTTTACTTCAGCAGGATCGTGCGACTGCGGGGCAGCTGTGCTGCCGCCGCGTCAGGGCTATCAGCCTTCGTCGCCGTTGCTGTCCTCGCGCTTCTTGATGGCCGCCTTGAAGATGTCGCCGAGCGAGGCGCCCGAATCGGACGAACCGAACTGGGCGACCGCCTGCTTCTCCTCGGCGATCTCGAGCGCCTTGATCGAGACGCCGACGCGGCGGGCTGCCTTGTCGATCGTCGTGATCGCTGCGTCGACCTTGTCGCCGATGTTGAAGCGCTCGGGCCGCTGTTCAGAGCGCTCGCGCGACAGGTCGGAGCGCTTGATGAAGGTGGCAATCTCGCTGTCGGCGAGCTTCACCTCGATGCCGTTCTCCTGCACCTGGACGACGGTACAGGTGACGGTGTCGCCCTTCTTGAACTTGCCGATGGTGTCGATCGGATCGCCGCCCAACTGCTTGATGCCGAGGGAAATGCGCTCCTTGGTGGAATCGACGTCGAGCACGACGGCACGAACGGCGTCGCCCTTCTTGTAGTCCTTGATCGCCTCGTCGCCGGGACGGTTCCAGTCGAGGTCGGAGAGATGGACCATGCCGTCGACACCGCCGTCGAGGCCGACGAACAGGCCGAACTCGGTGATGTTGCGGATCGGGCCCTCGACCTCGGAGCCCTTCGGGTGGGCGGCGAGGAAGGCATCCCAGGGGTTGTCCTGGGTCTGCTTGAGGCCGAGCGAGATGCGCCGCTTCTGCGGATCGACCTCGAGCACCTGGACCTCGACCTGCTGGCTCGTGGAGACGATCTTGCCGGGGTGGATGTTCTTCTTGGTCCAGCTCATCTCCGAGACGTGGATCAGGCCTTCGACGCCCGGCTCCAGCTCGACGAAGGCGCCATAGTCGGCGATGTTGGTCACGTTGCCGGTGACCTTCATTCCGACTGGGTACTTCGCCTCGATGCCCTCCCACGGGTCCGACTGCAGCTGCTTCATGCCAAGGCTGATGCGCTGGGTCTCCGGATTGATGCGGATGATCTGCACCTTCACGGTGTCACCCACGTTGAGGATCTCGGAGGGGTGGTTGACGCGGCGCCAGGCCATGTCGGTGACGTGCAACAGGCCGTCGATGCCACCCAGATCGATGAACGCACCGTAATCGGTGATGTTCTTGACGAGACCGTCGATGACCTGGCCTTCCTCGAGACGCGCGACGATGTCGGCGCGCTGCTCGGCTCGCGTCTCTTCCAGCACGGAGCGGCGGGAAACGACGATGTTGCCGCGGCGGCGGTCCATCTTGAGGATCTGGAATGGCTGGGGCTGGTGCATCAGCGGGCCGATGTCGCGCACGGGCCGGATGTCGACCTGGGAGCCCGGCAGGAACGCAACGGCGCCGTCGAGGTCGACGGTGAAGCCACCCTTGACCTTGTTGAAGATGACGCCCTGGACCTTCTCGCCCTTCTCGAACTGCTTCTCCAGGCGGTTCCAGCTCTCCTCGCGGCGGGCTTTCTCGCGCGACAGGACAGCCTCACCGAGCGCGTTCTCGATGCGCTCCAGGTAGACCTCGACCTCGTCACCCGGCTTCAGATCGGCGGGCTTGCCGCCAACGCCGAACTCCTTCAGCGGCACGCGGCCTTCCATCTTCAGGCCGACGTCGATGACGGCGAGATCCTTCTCGATGGCGATGATCTTGCCCTTTACGACTTCGCCTTCGGTCAGATCGTCCTTGGCCAGGCTTTCGGCCAGCATGGCGGCGAACTCGTCGTGTGTGGGATTCAGCTCCTTGGAAACTGCGGTGCTCATCTAGGCTCCTCGTGATCGGGCGTCTCCCTTGCGCATAAGGGTGCCCCTGCAACGTTATGGGTTGGCCGCAAGGTCTCGCAGTCCGCGAGTCCACTGCCGCCGGTTGAAGTTGCGCCTGTGCCAACGGGTCGAGCCGCACGCGGCAGAGGCGTGCGGGCAGGGGCCTGCCGGAGACATGCGCTGGATGAGATCTTTCTGTTCCGCTGGATGGGTGTCGTGCCCGCCAACTGAATTCGGGTTGCGGCTGGCGCTAACCCTGTTGGCCGATCTTCCTCTTGATCAATCCGACAGCGGCGTCGAATGCGGCTTCTATATCCAAATCGGTCGTATCGAGCAACAGGGCGTCGTGGGCGATGGCCATGGGGGCGTCGGCGCGGCCGGCATCACGCGCATCGCGGGCCTTGATGGTTTCCAGGATGCCGTCGTAAGTCACCGGCTCGCCGCGCTTTTTCAGCTCTACATAGCGTCGGCGCGCGCGGACATCGACGTTGGCATTGATGAACAGCTTCACATCGGCATCGGGGCAGACGACGGTGCCGATGTCGCGGCCATCGAGCACGGCGCCGGGCTCCTGGGCGGCGAAATCGCGCTGGAAGGCGAGCAGTGCGGCACGCACAGCGGGTATGCGGGCGACGACAGAGGCGGCTTCTCCAACGCCTGGGAGCCGTAATCCGGGGTCGTCGAGGGTCTTGGGGTCGAGTGACCGCGCGGTCCAGGCGGCGGCCTTATCGTCCTCCAGCGACTGGCCGGTCGCCAGTAGGTCGCGTGCGACTGCGCGATAGAGCAGGCCAGTGTCGAGGCACTGATAACCGAAATGAGCCGCAATGCGTTTGGCCAACGTACCCTTGCCGGAGGCCGCCGGCCCGTCGATGGCGATAATCATGTGTGCAGGCCTCCCGCATGCCCCCGGTCCGGCGATGCCGATGCCCCAGGCGGGCGCAGCGGTCAAGGGGCAAGGGCGGGAAGCGCGGCCGAGGCGGCGCGGGCGCTGGTCGACATCCAATTGCTCTTGCGTCTCGGTGACGCTCGACGGATCGGTTGCCTGGACCGCGTGATGGCTGAGTGTGCAAGGGCGGCAATATCGGCGACGGTCAACAGCTCTGCGGTGGCCGCATCCGGCACGATGTCAATCGCCACGCCGACGACGTCCTCGAGGTCCAGCAGGATAATGGGCAGGTCAAGTTCGTCGATTTCCAGCTCGGCGAGACGGGTCGCCGGTGAGATCGGAATGCTGGTGACGCCCGCATATTTTGCGAGGATCGAAAAAAGTTGTGCCGATAGTTTTTGCATGAAGTCTTGCTCCGACGAGTCATGGCTTGCGGTTACTCTGCCTTGGTGCAGGGCAAGCGGCAGTGCCGCGCGGAACAGGACGTCGCAGTGGGGTACGGTGCCGAGCCGGCATATGGCTGGCGGTGAACGGTTAACGATGGCATGCCCGATGCCGTCACGCGCCGGTTAGCTCAAGCGTGCAATCGTCACCGCCGCCGTGAGAGAATTTGCCGAGGCTCCGGAGAGCAGTTCGAGAAAGAAAAATGCACCAAGACGGGATCAGAGCGCATCGATCCGATTTCATTGGATCGAAAAGCGTTTTAGACTCGGCACAACGAACACAGAGAGACAACGGCCGCCGATGTGTCAGCTCCTCGGCATGAACTGCAACGTGCCAACCGACATCTGCTTCTCGTTTACCGGGTTCCGGCAACGGGGCGGGGGGACGGATCATCATTCGGATGGCTGGGGGATTGCGTTCTTCGAGGGGAAGGGCGTGCGCTCGTTCCTCGATCCGACGCCATCGGCGCACTCACAGATTGCCGAGCTGGTGCGGAGCTACCCGATCAAGTCCCTCAACGTCATCGCGCATATCCGCAAGTCGACACTCGGCCCGACCTCCTTGGAGAATACGCACCCGTTCGTGCGCGAGATGTGGGGGCGCTACTGGGTGTTCGCGCACAACGGGCATCTGCCGCAGTTCAAGCCGCACCTGTCCGGGAGTTTCACGCCGGTCGGTGACACCGACAGCGAGTTGATCTTCTGCTGGCTCATGCAGGAGCTGAAGAATTGTTTCGGCGCGCAGGTGCCGTCACGCGAAGCGCTGTTCGAGGCGGTTCATGAGCTGACGCAGGAGCTGGCGCCGACGGGAATTTTCAATTTCCTGCTGTCGAACGGTGCGTGTCTCTTTGCGCACTGTTCGACCGAGCTTGCCTACATCGTGCGGCGTGCGCCGTTTGCCCAGGCGCACTTGAAGGACGAGGACGTGACGGTTGACTTCGCGCGCGTCACGACACCTAACGACCGTGTTGCGGTCATCGCCACGCAACCGCTGACCGACAACGAGCGCTGGGAGACGATGGAGCCGGGCACACTATGGCAGTTCCACGAAGGCTGCCCGATAGCGCACCGCGCAACAGCGCCAAGTCCTTTCAAGTCTATGGCGGAGTGCCGCCAGTGAGAGGTGGGGTGGTGGATGCCGACGGGTTGTGACCCAGGCTGCGTGAAAACGCAGCTCCTGCTATGATTCTATTTCTGAATCGGCGGCGGGGACTGGCGCATGAAGCGGTTCATCGGGGAAGCGGATCGTGGCCAACTGACTTTGCTGCCTGAAAGCCTCGATGACTATATCGACGAGAACAATCCGGTGCGTGCGATCGATGCGTTCGTAACGCACCTCGATCTCGAAAAGCTCGGATTCAAGACTGCGCCAGCGGAAACGGGCCGGCCCGGCTACCAGCCTTCCTCTCTGCTCAAGCTCTACATCTACGGCTACCTCAATCGGGTCGCATCGAGCCGGTGCCTCGAGCGGGAGGCCGGCCGCAATCTCGAGGTGATCTGGTTGATCGGTCGGCTGCAGCCCGATGACAAGGTGATTGCCGATTTCCGCAAGGACAACGGCAAGGCGATCAAACAAGTCTGTGTGCAGTTCGTGGAACTGTGCCGAAGAATGGGATTGCTGACCAAGGCAAGCGTCGCCATCGACGGCTCGAAATTCAAGGCAGTGAACAATCGAGACCGGAATTTCACGGACAACAAGGTCGAGCGGCGGCGACAGCAGCTCAATGAAAGCGCGCAGCGCTATCTGCAGCAATTGGAAACGGCCGACCGGCAAAATCCGACCGAGGCGCTGAAGAAGAAGGCCGCACACCTCAAGGAGAAGCTTGCTAGGCTGATAGAGGAAATGGGCAAGCTCGCCGCTCACGTGGCGCTCATGAAGGCCTCGCCTGACGGCCAGATCTCGCTCACCGATCCCGACAGCCGCTCGATGGCGACGAGCGGGCGCGGCTCGGGCGTGGTCGGCTACAACGTGCAGACCGCTGTCGACACCGAGCACCATATAATCGTTGCACACGAGGTGACGAACGTCGGCAATGATACGGCGCATTTGGCGAACATGGCCGAGCAGGCCAAGGCCGCGCTGGCGGTCGACAAGCTGGAGGCAGTGGCTGATCGCGGTTACTTCGATACCGACGAGATCGTGGCGTGCACGAACGCGGGCGTCACGCTGACACTACCGAGGCGCATGACGTCGAATGCGAAAGCCGAGGGACGCTTCGGTAAGCAGGACTTTGCGTACTTGGCCGACGAGGATGTCTACCGTTGTCCTGCCGGCGAGAAGCTCACGTATCGATATACCAACGTTGAGAGAGGTCTGACGCTGCGGCGCTATTGGACGACGGTGTGCGGCGACTGTGCCTTCAAGGCGCTGTGCACGACCGGTCGGGAGCGGCGCATCGCACGTTCCGAAAACGAACACATCCTTGAAGCCGTTCAGGACCGGCTCGATGCCAATCCACAAGCGATGCGACAAAGACGTGAAACGGTCGAGCATCCGTTCGGTACGATCAAAGCGCGGATGGGGGCAACGCACTTCCAAATGCGCACGTTGCCGAAGGTCGCGACCGAGATGGCGCTGGCCGTGCTCGCATACAATCTGACGCGCGTGATGAACATCATGGGTGTCAAACCGCTCATCGCGGCAATGAGAGCTTGACGGGGCAGACCGCAGCCAATGCGACTTGCGAAAGCCTCACCAGGTCGATCCAGGCACCTAAGCCGCGCCCACAGACGCCATCCGACGCAAAATCTACTCCGAACAGCCGATCTCAGCTACTCTTCACCAGTCTTCGCGCGAGCTAGGCTCAACTACAGCGTTTTCACGCAACCAAGACCCGAAGCGGCCCTGAGCAGATGCAGCATTCATCGCTAATCGCTGAACGGCCCTGACACCGTGCACAATGGTGCCTTAGGATTAGAAATATTTTACCTGGGAGATTGTGGGGACGAGCCTTTAAACTTTTTGATGTAAGTTTCAGCGTTTGCCCTTAGGCGACGTGAATGTTTCGATTGGAACGCAAGCTTACATTCAGTGTGAACTGTTCGTATTTTTTTACTGTTAGAGCCACATTCGCGAAGTATAAGCTCCTCATAAATAGGGTCGACTTCCATCATTTGCAATTCGCGCCGGTCTAATCGGGCGCCCTTCACACTTGATGTGGCGAGCATTTTTTCTATGACCATCTCTGGAACATTCATTTCATGCAAATAATCTCTAGTGAGATCAAATGCACTACGATAAGCTTGGATAGATTGTCTGCTAAATGGGTCATCTAATTGTTTCTTGAAATAGGGGCGATGCATGTAAACGTAATCCCCGCCTCGCTGTACTCCCGCCGCCCAGATTAGGGAACATGCGCTGAAACAAACGCAGCCACCGCGCGGCTTAAATCGATAATTCGAACATGAAGTGCGTCCGGGCGTGTTGCTGGGAGCCCATGTGTGTGCGGCGAGTTCTCTGACTAAACGTCCGATTTTGATAGCTTCAACGACATTACCACCATTAGAAGACAGTACTATCGAATAGTGTGAGCACCCAAGGCCCCAGCCCTGCAGAATCGTTTCAGCAAACTTTTCAAAATCTCCCTGTTTGATCTCACCTTCAAGCGCTACGCGACAACTAGTCGTAAAAACAATATCTTGGTCAACCTCGATAAACGCGGCGTGACTGGTTGAGATAGGCAACGCAAACGGAATTACTATGAGCGCCAAGTATGAAAATGCACCAGATACGAGCCGCCATCGTCCGAGCACCATATCCGGAAATGTAAGCTTTGGCCCTTTGCGCTGTTGATCAATCTGGAACCTGAACAGTGTTTCTCGGCAAAGACAAAAAAGTCCAACGAGACGGTCTTTACCAAGTGTCTTCCTAATGGTGTTTGCTGGCTTCAACGGAGCGTTCCTGCAGTTTTTCAGGCCGACAATTAAGTCGTTCCCGCACCCATCGTTCATGATGCCAAAGGAGCTGTACCAGGTCAACGCCGGTCGATTGCACTCATGTGGTTCGCGTGATGCCAAAGTCGAACACTTTTGCGAATATAGAATTTCCACTGGGATTCTGTGTCGACTGCCCCCGCTTGGTTGCGTCACGGCTGCTAGCGACGCGATTGGCCCGTCGCCGCCGTCTTCGTTCAGGTCCGGTATTCTGCGCCGAGCTGCTGCATCAGGCCGATGAACTCCGGAAAGCTCGTCGCGATCATGGCGGTATCGTCGACGGTGACGGGCGCCTCGCTGGCGAGGCCCATGGTCAGGAAGGCCATGGCAATTCGATGATCGAGGTGGGTTGCGACAGTGCCGCCGCCGGGCACCTTGCCGCCGGTGCCATGTACGATCAGCGTGTCACCGTCGATGGTTGCTTTCACGCCGTTGGCTTCAAGACCGGCTGCTGTGGCGGCCAGGCGGTCGCTTTCCTTCACCTTCAGCTCGGCGAGGCCGTGCATCACCGTATCGCCTGACGCGAACGCGGCAACGGCGGCCAGCACGGGATACTCGTCGATCATTGAGGGCGCACGCTCAGCCGGCACGGTGACGCCCTTCAGCGCGGAGTGGCGTGCGCGAATATCGGCGATCGGCTCGCCGCCCTCTTCGCGTAGGTTCGTCAGGGTCACGTCGGCACCCATCTCCTGAAGGGTCGTGTAGAGGCCGGTGCGCGTTTCGTTGACGAGCACGCCTTCCACCATGACGTCGGACCCGGGCACCAGGATCGCGGCGCAGACAAGGAAGGCCGCCGATGACGGATCCCCGGGCACGGTGACGTCACGGCCCGTCATCTCGGCATTGCCCTTGACCGTGATGTGCGTCTTGCCGTCCTTCAGTTCGGTGCGGATGTCGGCACCGAAGAATCGCAGCATGCGCTCGGTGTGATCGCGCGTCGCTTCCTTCTCGATAACGGTCGTCTCACCCGCTGCATGCAAACCTGCGAGCAGGATGGCGCTTTTCACCTGCGCGGAGGGGACCGGCAACTCGTAGACGATCGGTATGAGCGCATCGGAGCCCTTCAGCGTCAGCGGCAGCGTCTCGCGGTCCTCGGCGATCTCCAGCCCCATCAGCTTCAATGGGCCGATGACGCGGCGCATGGGGCGCTTGGACAGCGAGGCGTCGCCCGTCATCGTGGTGGTGATCGGATGGCCGGCGATGACACCCATCATCAGGCGGGTGCCGGTGCCGGAGTTGCCAAAGTCGATCGGGCCGGCGGGTTCGGTCAGCCCGCCGACGCCACGGCCTTTTACGATCCAGGTGTCGCCCTCCTTGAGGGCCGGCGCGCCGAGTGCGGTCACCGCACGGGCCGTGTTGACGACGTCCTCGCCCTCCAAGAGGCCCGTGATGCGGGTGGTGCCGGTGGCCAGCGCGCCGAACATCAGGGCACGATGGGAGATCGACTTGTCTCCCGGCACGCGGACGCGGCCAGCAAGGGCGGGTGCACGTACGGTGGAAAATGGGCGGGGTGCGGCGTGTGACACGGGGGGCTTGGGCTCTTGCTGGACTTCAATTCTGGCGCGACGAAGGGCCGGCTGCCTGGCGTTGCCGGCAGCCCGATCCGGCGGCGCGCAATGAGGCGCCGGAGGCCCTGGTATGTCAATGCCAGGACGGCAGATTTCTGAGCCGTCGCAGCGGTCTCAATGCGGGATACGGGGGCTGGCCGGATTTGCTTTTGACAAGGTCTGCCGGCTGTGGCAGACCCCACCCTCATTTCTGCAAACTCCCGAGGCTCAAGCCATGGCGACGACCAAGCAAGCGCGCGGCACCAAGCGCACGTGCCAGAGCGACGAATGCGGCGCCCGATTCTACGATCTCAATCGTGATCCGATCGTCTGTCCGATCTGCGGGACGATTTATGTGATCGCGTCCGGACCGGTCGGTGTGCTCTTCAAGGACGAAGAGAAGGCACCGCGCAAGGCCAAGAAGGAGGTCGTCAAGGACGACGAAGCGGCGGAAACGTCCGAGGACGATATCGAGGATATCGAGGATACCGAAGCGGTTGAGGATGATGCCGACGACACCTTCCTTGAGGACGAGGAGGAGGATGGCGGAGATGTAAACACCATCGTCGGCGGGCGCGGCGGCGGCGACGACGAGCCGTGATGGCCGGTGACCGACGGGGCTTTTCACAGCAACGTTGAGCTGACAATCGCTGAGGCGGCGCGGGCCTACCCAATCTCCGGTCTTTTGAGGTTCTGCGGGGGCAGGTACCGGACCACGTCACGCTAACAAATTCCCGCTTGCAGTTTAGGGGCGAACGCCCTATTCAAGCGGCTTCGACGGGTGCCAAACGGCACCCGTTCCCAACCGGATCGGGGCTGTAGCTCAGTTGGGAGAGCGCTACAATGGCATTGTAGAGGTCAGGGGTTCGATTCCCCTCAGCTCCACCAACCAGTTCCCACTTAAATTTCCTTTTCCGCCCCCTTTGCGGAAACCGTCGTGATCTCACGAGGTTGGCGGCCGGCCACCCGACCCCGGCACGGTCTACATAGCAAAATCCTCGCCGCGCAATGCGCCCATGCACCCGAAGTCTCTGGCCCTAGAATTCCTTTTCCGGGGTGCTTCTGAGGCCTCGTGTCAGAGACTGTGTTTGCAGCCTCACTAAGACTCGTTCGAAAGTGGGAACGGATGGGGCGGTTCTGGCCTAGCAGCCGCAGAGGCAATTCCCGGCATGGTGTCGGACGCCAGCACGGAAGCGTTCCCCGCGGGCCGTTGCTGTGCAGACAGCCCGTGTGAAAACGTAGGCGGACAGGCTGGGCGACCCGCGAAGGATGATAGAATTTCCGTGTTGCGAGCGGGGGCTCTCATGAAGCGGTTCATCGAGGGGCAGGATCGGAACCCGTCGACTCTGCTGCCCGATTGCATCGAGGACTATGTCAAAACGGACAATCCAGTCCGCGCGGTCGATGCCTTCATCGACATGCTGGATCTCACCACGCTCGGCTTCGACGTCGAGCCGGAGGCAACCGGCCGACCCGGATATCATCCAGCGACAATGCTGAAGCTCTGTCTCTACGGCTACCTCAACCACGTGCAGTCGTCGCGGCGGCTCGAGCGCGAGTGCGGCCGCAACCTGGAACTGATCTGGCTGACGGGCCGGCTTAAGCCCGACTTCAAAGCGATTGCCGATTTTCGTCGGGACAATGGCCCCGCCATCCGCAAGGCCTGTCGGCAGTTCGTTGCGTTATGCCGCGACATCGACCTGCTGGATGCCAGCGTGGTCGCCATCGACGGCAGCAAGTTCACAGCGGTCAACGCCAAGGCGAGGAGCTACACGCGCGAGAAGCTCAAGCGCCGGCTGGGCGAGATCGACGAAGCGATCAACCGCTACATGGCGGAACTCGATCGCGCCGACGAGGTCCTGGCGAAGACCGGCATGGCTCCCGTCGAGGCGCGCGTGTCGCGCGCCGTCAAGAAGCTCGCCCACTACCGTAAGGAAGCCCGCTCGCTGCGCGCCGTCGAGCAGCGCATGGATGCGACTGGCGAGACGCAAGTGTCGCTGACAGACCCGTACTGCCGGGCCATGGCAACGACGAGCAAGCAACCGCGCGTGGCTGGCTACAACGTGCAGAGCGTCGTCGAGACCAAGCATCACCTTATCGTGGCACACGAGGTGACGAACCTTGGCTACGATCGCGATGCGCTGTCGATGATGGCGCGTGCGGCGAAGGACGTGATGGCGAGCGAGTCGATCGAAGCTGTCGCCGACAAGGGCTACTACAGCGGCGAAGAGATCGTCGCCGCCGAGAAGGCCGGCATCGCCGTCACCTTGTCAAAGCCGCTCACGTCCAACGCTGCTGCAGTCGGCCGCTTCGACAAAGCCGATTTCGTGTACGTTGCTGTGGACGACATCTACATCTGTCCGGCCGGTGAACGGCTTGATCCCCTGCTTGGTCTGCGTGATCAGGTACATGGCGCGGAACCAGGTCGTGAGCGGCACCTTCGTGGAGGCGAAGACCGTGCCGGCCGTCGGTGAGGTCTGTCGACGGCAGGCGTTGCACTGGAAGAGCTTCCTCGGACCGACGATACAGTGATCGACGCCGCCGCACGTCGGGCACACGAAGCCGTTCGGCCAGCGCCACGCCACGACAAGTGCGCGGCACGTCTCCTCGTCCCGGTAGAGAGCCTGAAAGCGGCCCTCCGAGAGACCCTTCTGGAACGGGATGCGGTTCGAGCCATGATCATCTCCCTAGATCAGCCTGCATTTTTGCCCCACACAACGGCGCCGTGAAGCCTTAGCCTGGTGCGTAATCAGTTGCTCGATTGTGCAGTCCCTGGAAGTTTACAGTGGCCTTAGTTTCTGCTCCTGAAATCCATTTTTCCAGTCGCTCCGAGGCCGTAGGCGTTAGCGAACGCGAGGATGTCCTGACGTTTCCCCCACTGTAAGCAAGGAGGCGTACTCGCAGTACGGTTGACAACGTAGCTCTCAACGCTTCTTGCTCGCGGCGGGGGACTGAAGCGGTGGTCGGGGATGGCGGACGAGATCGGCAAATTTCGAATGCGACTGGAGTATGTCGCGTTGCGTGCGGTGGCGGGGCTGGTGCGGCTCGCGCCAATCGATGCCGCCGCTTCGGTGTCCGCTGCAGCGTGGCGGAGGCTCGCTCCGCGATATGCCAAGAAGCGACATGAGCGTGCGCTCGCCAATTTGCGCATCGCTTTTCCGGAAAAGAGTGAAGCGGAGCGGCTCGCCATATGTATGGCGCATTGGGAGAACCTTGGCCGCGTCATGGTCGAGACGATGCTCATCGACCGCATCATTGCCGATACCTCGCGCATCGAAATCCGCAACCCGGCTTTGCTGGCACGCTATGGCGGCAAACTAGGCTCGGCGATCGGCGTCAGTCTCCACATGGGCAACTGGGAGCTGGCGATCTGGCCGCTCGCTTCTGTTGGCGCCAATCCCGCCGCCGTCTACCGCTCGGTCAAGAATCCGCTCGTCGACAGTTATCTCAAACGATTGCGCAAGGATCTCTATCCCGGCGGCCTATTTGGTCGCGGCAACGAGGAGCAAGAAGACTCAGAGGATCGCAAGACGGCCCGTGTCATCTCCGATTTCGTACGGCGCGGCGGTCGTCTTGGTCTGGTTTGTGACCAGTATTACCGGCGCGGTATTCCGGTTCCCTTCTTCGCGCACCTCGCCAGTACCCAGCCGATCGCCGCCATCATCGCGCGCAGGGTCGGTGCGCGGGTATGGATCGCGCGCTGTAAGCGCATCGGCACGTCAACCCGCTTCGCCATCGACATGCGCGAAGTCCGCGTGCCTCGCACCAGCAACATCGGACAGGATATCCGCGACATACAGGCCGAGATGCTAAGGCAGTTTGAAGCGTGGATCCGCGAATGCCCGGAGCAATGGATGTGGGGCAACAGGGTCTGGTGGTGAAATCTGCGCCGAGCCGGGTGAGCGAAACGGGTCTGGTCTCGGATATCGATTGGAACTCATCAGGTCGAGCTGTGTGGCAGCTCAACGAGAGGCGCATGCAACAATTGGGTGGATCGGTTGCGGCTGAGATTCAATTCCCATTCAATCCATGGCTGCGGCTCAGGAGTGCGCGCTTCCAATGGCATTCGCGGGCGATCACATCGGCATCGCCCGTATGAATGTCGGCGATCTCCAGAATGGAAAAGCGGAAAGCCCGAGCGCGCTCCAAGCCAGACCCGTTGATGACGGTTCGCAGTTCGACGTTCCCACCGTGGCCGGTCGCAGCATAATCCGACCAGCGTTGCCAGATGCCGCCGGCGCCAGACGCCGAGCCGACGTACAGATGGCCGCTTTCCGTATCGGAGATGAGGTAGACACCGCCAACGCTCGACAGCGACGAACGCCATGAGTCGGTGCCCTGTTTGGCCAGCAGGCGGAGTTCGTCAAAGGTGAGCTCGACCGAGCGGTAACCGGGAAAATCGCCGATCGAAAGTCGTTTTGGATACACCTCGGCCAAGTGGATCTGGTCAATCCATGTTTCCGCATTCAAGTAAGATTGTCGCCCAGGTCGCCGAAATGCCGCGACCAGTCTCCCTGTCAGCTCTGTCGCGCCTTCGTGTTCGTTCAAGGGGTAATGGAAATATTCCTCGTCGTTTTCGGGTGACCGTCTGCGCTCGCATGGCCCGTCGACCATATGCACACCGCCGAATAGCCATCGTTCACGCTCCGGCAGCTTCAACAATGAGAGCACGAAGGGGCGCTCGAAGTTGCGCTGTGTCTGGTAACGCTGCCACTCGGGGAAGCCCCCAGAGGCAAAAACGTCGAGCCTGAAGGGAGCGCCGCGCTCGGTTGCCAGATGGATTTTCGTCTTCTGTGGCTGAAGCTCTGGGACGAGCGATTGGATCATGCCGAAAACGCGCACGGGGGCTGCCTCTCGATGCGGAACAGGAGGGTGAGCCTAGTCGAACAAGATTGATTTTCAGTTGGGAGCGGCGAGCATTGCTCACCGATTCGCTAATACCGGTTGCACTTCCCGGCTTCTACCCCGAAGCCAAAACGGCCTCTTGGGCGCTACGTCGATTTGCGCCTCAAGTCCTTGCAATCATTTGAATTTTCATGGTGCTGCCGGTGAGGATTGAACTCACGGCCTCTCCCTTACCAAGGGAGTGCTCTACCACTGAGCTACGGCAGCGGATCTCAAAGGTCTTGCGACGGCTCCGCCCGCCTTGTCTTGACTGTGGCCGCT
This sequence comes from Hyphomicrobiaceae bacterium, assembly GCA_020638035.1. GTDB lineage: Bacteria > Pseudomonadota > Alphaproteobacteria > Rhizobiales > Hyphomicrobiaceae > JAEUMD01. The sequence continues at coordinate 281,109 of JACKJI010000001.1, read as the reverse complement.
CCGCCTGAGATCGAATTCCAGGCGAGGTCAGGCATATGTCGGACAAAACGGACAGGCAACAAAGACCCGGCTCCGGAGCCTCAGGCTGCCGAAGCGGGCGCACACTGCCACAACGTTTTCCAAGGAGCAAGGCGCAAGCACGGGGCGTTCAACAGGGCGGACGATTGGCGTTGTTCGGTAGCGTCAGCCCCCGTGAAGGGGGCCGGTTCAGGCCTCAGGCTGGCGCCTGGACTAGGGTCCGGACCTTAGGACTTCGTGGTATTGGACCATGCCTGCTGGCGGGGTGATCGCCCGGTGCGAATCGGTAAGGCAGGCTGCCGACTGGTCCAGTGGCCGAAAGACGATCAGAAACCCGTGTCCGGAGGGTGAGTTCAAGATCGACCAAAGGCAAGGTTTCGTGGCGTGCCGGGGGCGGCAACAGTTGCGCCGCACACGGTTGGTTCACGTTGAGGTTTTGCACACGGATATGCAGGTTCCGCTTGCCTTGCAAATCCAAGCATGGTCCGTGCCTGCCAAGCGGAGGGAAAACTGGCAGGAAGCGCCTGCGCAGGGCAATCAAGGCGGCCATGCCGAGTTGTGCTGCTTCACGGTGGTCACAGGAGCAATCGATGTCGGCCAACAAGAATGCCGGGACGGGAAAGGGCGCTGCTCGATCGCGGGGGGAGCGCTTGGAGGCACAGCTTCGGGCCAATCTGAAGCGGCGTAAGGATCAGTCGCGTGCCCGTGCGAAGGTGGAGCCGGATTTCGGGGTGGTTGCGGATGACTTGCCGCCTGCCGCTCCGTGCGCGCCGCCACGAACGCGAGAATGAAAGCGGCGTTGCAGGGTAACGCGACGAATTGACGGACGAGCAGCATTGCCGGGCCGGCATGCACACGAGCAGGACCAGTGGAATGGAGCACTGGTCGCGGCATGCAGGCGCGGTGACAAGGGGATCGGGGCGGAAGAGCAAAACATGGACCGTATCAAAATTGTCGGTGGCAATCGGCTCGAGGGGACCATCCCCATCTCCGGGGCCAAGAATGCGGCCCTGCCGCTGATGATCGCCAGCCTGTTGACCGCAGACCGGCTGACGCTGAAGAACGTGCCGAACCTGGCAGACGTCAACCTACTGGCCCGCATTCTGCGTAATCACGGGGTCGATCTTGCCGTCGATGGCAAGCGACCTGGTGTCTCGCAGCACCTGGGCGAGACGTTCCATCTCACCGCGCGGGACATCGTCGATACCACCGCACCCTACGAGATGGTGAGCCGCATGCGGGCGAGCTTCTGGGTGCTCGGCCCCCTGCTGGCGCGCATGGGCGAGGCGCGCGTGTCGCTGCCCGGCGGCTGTGCGATCGGCACCCGGCCGGTGGACCTGCATCTACAGGGTCTCAAGGAACTGGGCGCGCAGATCGACATCGACGCCGGCTATGTCGTCGCCAAGGCACCAAAAGGATTGCAGGGGAACCGAGTCGTCTTCCCGAAGGTCTCGGTAGGCGCCACACATAATGTTCTGCTCGCCGCCGCCCTTGCGAAGGGTGAGACCGTGATCGAGAACGCCGCCCGTGAGCCTGAGATCGGAGACGTCGCGGAGTGCCTCGTCAAGATGGGCTGCCGCATCGAGGGCATCGGCTCCTCGACGCTGCGGATCCAGGGCCGAGACCGGCTCGAAGGCGCGGTTCACGCCGTGCTGCCCGACCGTATCGAGACCGGGACTTTTGCCTATGCCGTCGCTGCCACGGGGGGCGATGTCACGCTTGAGGGGACGCGTGTGGAGCTTCTGGAAACCGCGCTTGATGTGCTGGAGGCCGTTGGAGCGTCCGTTACTCCGGTGGAGGGCGGAATCCGCGTCACCCGCAACGGTGCCGGCATCGGGCCGGTGTCGATCGAAACCCAGCCGTTTCCCGGCTTTCCTACCGATTTGCAGGCTCAGCTGATGGCTCTGGTGACCACCGCGCACGGCACCAGCGTCATCCGCGAGACGATCTTCGAGAACCGCTTCATGCACGTCCAGGAGCTGGCCCGACTCGGCGCGGACATCAAGCTGCATGGAGACACGGCGACCATCAAAGGCGTGCCGAGGCTGCGGGGTGCGCCGGTGATGGCGACCGATCTGCGTGCCTCGGTCTCGCTGGTCATCGCCGGGCTGGTGGCCGAGGGAGAGACGATGATCAACCGCGTCTACCACCTGGACCGTGGCTTCGAGCGCCTGGAGGAGAAACTCACCCGGTGTGGAGCGAATATCGAACGTATCAGCGCGGGCTGATCGATCCTGCGGCGCATGACCGCATCCGCCCGCGAGATGTCATGCGAATGCGAGCGGATCGACTGCGTTCTGTTGCACCGGCCGGCCCGGCCGGTTATCACTCGCGCCAGTTGCGCGGCCTTGACCGGTTCGCGCCAGCATTCCGCCCGTCGCGCCAGAACCGCAACTCAGCCAGCCGCCGATGATCCCTCTCAAGCTGATCGCGCTCGACGCCGACGACCTGGCCGTGATTTCCGCGCACGTTCAGGACGCGGTCGTGCGCGTCGGTGACATGGCCTATCTGCCGCGCCAGAAGCGATTTGCCGCCGTCATCAGCAGGTTCGACTGGGCGGGTGCGGTGGCCGCCGTCTTGGCGGGCCGCAAGCCGCCGCGCGAACGCCGCCGGGCCGGGTTGCGGTTCGAGCGCGTGCTGAGTGTGCGCCTGACAGGCATCGACCTCAGGATGCGCAACGCCTTCCTGTCGCTGCTGGCGGTCACCTTTGAGCCGGCTGGAGAGCACGATCCGGCAGGTCGCATCCGCCTCGACTTCGCTGGTGGCGGTGCCATCGAGCTGGAGGTCGAGTGTGTCGAGGCGGAGCTGAAGGATCTCGGCGCGGCTTGGCGCGCCCGCCGCGTGCCGAGCCATGACGAGAAGGGCAAGACGTGAGGCAGCCGGCGCCCGGCAGGTTTCCAAGCAGCCTCGAGCGTTGATCGAAAGACGAGTGGCCGTGCCGTCTGGCAGCGCGGATGATCGGACGGCGGGAAGCCGTTGGGGATCGAATCGGAACGGGAGTAGCGGGGCTCGCGCCTCACGCAGCCGTACATGAGATAGAGGAGCGGCCCCCAAGGCCGGTGACGAAATGCCGAAGCGCCTGACAACGGCGGACCCCGCGTTCGAGGCAGCCTTCAAGTCGTTCCTCGCCGAGAAGCGCGAGGTGTCGGCGGACGTCGATGCGGCAGTGCGCGAAATCGTCGAAACGGTGCGTCGTGACGGTGACCGTGCGCTCATTGCCTACTCCAAGCGCTTCGACAGCGTCGATCTCGACCAGGTCGGCTTGCGCATCAGTGCTGGGGAGATCAAGGCTGCGCGGGCGAGCTGCAGCAGCGAGACGCTCGATGCCCTGGAGCTCGCCCGGCAGCGCATCGTCGATCATCATGCCCGCCAGCGCCCTGGTGATGATCGCTATACCGACGAGGTTGGTGTCGAGCTTGGCCACCGCTGGACGGCCGTCGAGTCGGCCGGTCTTTATGTGCCCGGCGGTCTTGCCTCCTATCCGAGTTCGGTCCTCATGAATGCAGTGCCGGCACACGTCGCTGGTGTGCCGCGTATCGTCATGGTGGTGCCGACGCCGCGTGGCGAATTGAATCCGCTGGTGCTTGCCGCTGCCGATATTGCGGGCGTCGGCGAGATCTACCGCATCGGCGGGGCGCAAGCCGTCGCCGCGCTCGCCTATGGCACGGAGACGATCGCGCCGGTGGTCAAGATCGTCGGTCCGGGCAATGCCTATGTCGCCGCCGCCAAGCGCCAGGTGTTTGGAACCGTCGGCATCGATTCCATCGCCGGCCCGTCTGAGGTGCTCGTGATCGCGGACAAGGACAACGATCCGGAGTGGATCGCCGCGGACCTGCTGGCGCAGGCCGAGCATGATACGGCAGCCCAGTCGGTGTTGATGACCGACGATGCCGCTTTTGCCGACGCGGTCGAGGCCGCCGTCGCACGTCAATTGCAGACGCTCTCGCGTGGCAACATCGCGGGCGAGAGCTGGCAGGTGTTCGGCGCCACCATCGTGCTGCGCTCCCTTGACGAGGCACCAGCGCTTGCTGACCGGTTCGCGGCCGAGCATCTGGAGATCGCCACCGCCGACGCTGAAACGCTGGCCGCCCAGGTGCGCAACGCTGGCGCCATTTTCATCGGCCGCTATACGCCCGAGGTGATCGGTGACTACGTGGCTGGATCCAACCATGTGCTGCCAACGGCCCGCAGCGCCCGGTTCTCCTCCGGGCTGGGTGTACTCGATTTCATGAAGCGCACTTCGATCCTGAAGCTCGACGCGGCCGCGCTCGACAGGTTGGCACCAGCAGCTATGTCCCTGGCGCGCGCCGAAGGGCTCGAGGCGCATCGCCGCTCGGTCGAGATCCGCGTGCAGCAGGGCGTGGGGGAGTGACATGCACGACGAGGGCACAGCCGAGCAGCCGAGTCGCATGCGGCTTTACGCGATCGACATCGATGAGAAGTCGATCGCGCGCAACAACTCCAACATCGAGCATGAGCGCGAGGTGGCGATCTTCGATCTGCTTGATGGCAATTCATTCGCCGTCACCGGGCGCGAGGATGGACCCTATCGCCTGCGCCTGTCGATCGTCGACCAGAAGCTGGCATTCGCCGTCGGCACGGAGAGCGAAGAAGTCGTGGTCACGCACTTTCTGTCGCTTACCCCCTTCAAGCGCATCATCAAGGACTACTTCATGGTGTGCGACAGCTACTATGAGGCGATCCGCACGGCTCCTCCTTCCAAAATCCAGGCGATCGACATGGGCCGCCGTGGTCTGCACGACGAGGGCAGCCGCACGCTGCAGGAGCGCCTGCAAGGCAAGATCGACGTCGATTTCGATACCGCGCGCCGTCTGTTTACGCTGATCTGCGCTCTTCACTGGAAGGGCTGAGGCAGCACGATGGCGGGCGATCTGCCAGGCGCGGTCCTCTTCGCCTGCACCATGAATGCCGTCCGCTCGCCGATGGCGGCTGCGATGCTGCGTCATCTGGCCGGCCGTCGCTGCTATGTCGAATCAGCCGGCGTTCGTGCCGGTGATGCAGACGGATTTGCAGCTGCCGTGATGGGAGAGATCGGCATCGACATGTCGCGCCACAAGCCGCGCACGCTCGCCGAACTCAACGATACGAGTTTCGACCTCATCGTCACGTTGTCGCCGGAAGCGCATCATCAGGCGCTGGAGCTGACGCGGACCATGGCGGTGGACGTCGAGTACTGGCCGACCATCGACGCGACCGTCCTGATCGGCCAGGGTAGCCGGGAGCAGATCCTGCAGTCCTATCGCGGTGTGCGCGACAAGCTATTCGAAAAGATCAGGCAGCGTTTCGGCCTGGAGGGCGGCCCCAGCGTTTGAGCCGGGATGCTTGACCCCAATTCATGGAGCATCAATACCGGGGTTTTCCCGTGAGGCGTCTTTCACACCCGTGACGTAGAATGTCTCCTTGAGCCCGACGCCTTTGATCTCGATCTCTCCGCGCGTCTCGAAGGTAAATTCGTGCTCAAGCAGGGTGCGGCACGCCGGACAGATCAGGATCCGCCCCGGCACACTGTGGCTTTCAAGCCGGCTGGCGAGGTTCACCGTATCGCCCCACACGTCGTAGCTGAACTTCTGCATGCCAATGACGCCGGCCATCACCGGGCCCGAAGCGATGCCGATGCGTATCGAAACGTCGAGGCCCGTGTCCTGGCGCAACCGTTCCATGAAGGCGAGCATGTCGAGGCCCATGAATGCCACGCGAGCAGTGTGGTCGGGCGCGGGGTCGGGAATTCCCGCTGCCGCCATGTAGGCGTCGCCGATGGTCTTGATCTTCTCGACGCCGTGGCGCGCGGCGATGGCATCGAACTCCCGAACGATCGTATTGAGCAGTTCGACGACCTGGGCGGCGCCGAGCGATCGCGCCAATGGTACAAAGCCCGAGATGTCCGAGAACAGGATCGAGGCACTATCGAAGCTGTCGGCGATCAGCCTCTCAGGCCCGGTCTTGAGCCGGGCAACGATCTGGTCGGGAAGGATGTTGCGCAGCAGAGTGTCGGTTTCCGCCTTGGCGTTCTCGACGAGGCGGAACGCGTACCACACGGTGACGGCGATGAAGCCGAACGTGGTGATGGCGCTCTGCGTGTAGAGATCATTGAGAATGCGCGGGTTGGGTGGAATGAGAGCGGTGCTCGGCGGGAACGAGAACCAGATGTAGAGGTGCAGCACCATTCCGCCGAGAACGACCGCCAATGCGAGCCTCAGCCGCTCCAACCCGAACACGAAGAACGGAACCGCGGCGCCGATGATGAAGAGCAAGTGTCCGCCGCCATCACGGCCGAGGTATGAGGCGATGTTTGTGATCGCGACGTACTCGGTGATGACGATCAGCAGACCACCGGCAATCTCGTTGATCCGGTGCATTAGCGGCACCAGCGAAACGATCGCAGCAATGGCGAGGTTGATGTAGACGAGTGGACGGTACTCGACGCCTTCGGTCAGCCCGTATTGCAGGGCGAAGATCACCGTGGTGAAGATAATCAGGTACGAGAACATGTTGAGGATCATCAAGCGGCGCTTGATGTCGATCGGATAGCCGGCCGTCCCTGCTTCGGCCAGCCGCCCCATGACGGCGATCATGCCGGAAATGCCTGGCAGTCCGGCAAGCCGGCCAAGCGTTCGCTTCACGAATTGCCAGATGCGTTTCATGAAATTTCCGCGCAATCCTCGTCCATCCGCCGGCTACGGCATGCCGGCGCTGCCGAAGGGCTCGCTACTCGAGGCCGGCCGCGACGCCGAGTTCCTCGATGTCACATGTGAACGTGCTGCCTTTGCGCGTGATGGCGCCACCTGATTCGAGCAAGGACAGCGCGGTGTTGACCTTCGGCCGGCTGGCGCCGATCAGCAACGCAAGTTCGCCCTGTGACATGCCGAGATCGATGGTGACACTGCCATCCACGGCGTCGGGGTCCTTCTGCCTTGCGGCGGCCAGGAAGAAGCGTGCCAGCCGCACCTCGATCGGGCAGAGCGCAATTGCTTCAAGCTGCTGGTCCGCATCACGGACGCGCCGACACAAAAAGCGCACCACGGCCTCGACGAGGTGTGGTCGCGTCTCGGCGAGCCGCATGAAGGCCGCGCGTCCGAGTGAGAGGGCCTCGGTCTTCGCCACCGCCGTAGCATCCGCCGACCTTGGCCCCTCGTCCAGCATGGCGATCTCGCCGAAGACCGCACCCGGCTCAGCATGGGCAAACGACAGCTCGCGCCCCTCCGCCGTCAGCACCGAAAGGCGCACCCGTCCATGCGTCACGAGGTAGATGTCGCGCCCCTTGTCGCCTCGGGAGAAGATCACCTGCCCCGAATCGAAGCTCACCGGCCGCATCTCAGCCAGAAGAGCGTTGCGGTCGTCCTCATCCAACGGCTCGAACAGCGCTGCGCCAGCGATGAGGTCCAGATGTTTCTTGTTGGTCGCCATCGAAGTGCCTCCGGACGGGCGGACGGAGCGGAGAAATCGCCACGGATTTAGCCTGACCCGGCCCCCCGCTGGCAATCCCTTTGTGCAGGCTTGCTTTTCGCGCCAACGCTTTGCATGCTCCGCGGCGCCCGGCCGCCACGAATTCGGCGATCCGACCGGGCATATCTGCTGCATGAGTGCTCTTGTTCCCGGCGTCGTCTGATGTCTTGTCGATGTCGTCCGTGGCAAGAGTATCTTGGCGCACGCCGTGCACCTCTGCCCACGCCATGGCCATACCGGAGCCGTTATGAACCTGCCCAAGACCGCGCTCTTCAACGTATTGCGCCGGACCGAAGGTCCGCGGCGCGAGACGCTGCGCCAGGAACGCGCTCGCGAGCGCGCGGCCAATCCGGATGACGCGCCGGGCCGCAAGCTGGTTCTGGCAAGCGGCAGTCCCCGCCGCCTGATGCTGCTGTCGCAGGTTGGGTTGACTCCTGATGCGGTGAGGCCCTCCTCAGTCGACGAGACGCCTCGGAAAGCCGAAATGCCGCGTGCTCTCGCGGCGCGGCTTGCCCGGGCCAAGGCGGAGGCCGCGCGCGACCAGATCGCCAACGATGCAGAGGTCGCACATGCCTACGTGCTGGCGGCCGATACCGTGGTGTCTGTCGGTCGGCGCGTGCTCATGAAGCCGCAATATGTCGAGGAGGCGGTCGCCGCGCTGCAGCTCCTCTCCGGCCGGGCGCATCGTGTGCTGACGGGAATCTGCCTGATCACTCCGGACGATCGTTACCGCACAAAAATGGTCGACACGCGTGTCCGCTTCAAGCATCTGTCGCGCGCCGAGATCGAGGCCTATATCGCCTCGCGCGAATGGCGGGGCAAGGCAGGCGGCTACGCGATACAAGGACTCGCAGGCTCGTTCGTGCAACGCATCAACGGCTCCTACACCAATGTCGTTGGCCTGCCGCTTACCGAAGTGACGCAGATGATCGTGGCCGAAGGTTTCCCTGTGCACTATGCCTGGGCGCGCGCCGCAGAGATCGAGCCGGAGTAGCCATGTCGGACAGCGCAGGACGTGCGGCGCACTGCACGGGAGGTGCCGGGCGGTGAGTAGCCGAATGCCGAAGTGTCCCATCTGTGGTGCGCCCACCGCGCCTGACATGCGGCCGTTCTGCTCCCGCCGCTGCGCCGACGTCGACCTGTCGCGTTGGCTGAAGGGAGCGTATGCAATTCCAGTGGCAGACGACGATGCCGACGAGGACGGTGACGACATCGGAGCGGAGATGGCCGCGCGCGACGGCACTGCGCCCGGCGGCGATCGCTGAAGCGGGGCTCGCTGAAGCAAGGGGGAGGCATCCGCGATGGTTCAGGCGCAGGCGTTGCTCGGCCTGGTGCTCATCCCGCTGCTAGCATGGGCGATCTCGGAGAATCGGGCGCATCTGGGCTTGCGCCGTGCGCTCATCGTCGTCGCCGGCACCCTGGCGGTGCAATTTGCGCTTGCTTTGGTGCTGCTGAAGCTGCCGCTTGCGCGCCAGGGGTTTGAGGCGCTGGGGGCCGGAGTGCTCGCCATCCAGAAGGCGACCGAGACCGGTGCACGTTTCGTATTCGGATATCTGGCCGGCGGTCCGGCGCCCTTCGATCGCAGCGCTCCGCAGAACGACTTCATCATCGCGTTCCGCGTGCTGCCGGTGATCCTGGTGCTGTCGGCACTTGTCAGGCTTCTCTACTACTGGGGCGTTCTGCAACGGGTGGTACGCGGCTTTGCCTATGTTCTGCGTCGCGCCACAGGCATCGGCGGGCCGCTGGCGACGGTGTCTGCATCCTCGCTGTTCCTGGGGCTCGTCGAGGCTCCGCTGCTGATCCGGCCGTATCTCGACAGCCTGGGCCGCGGTGCGCTGTTCGCCATGATGGCGGTGGTGATGGCGACTGTGGCCGGCACCGTCATGGCGCTTTATGCGACTGTGCTTGAGCCGTTGCTGCCGGGAGCGGCCGGGCACCTGCTCGCCGCGTCGTTGATGAACATTCCGGGTGCGCTGATGCTGGCGCGGCTGGCCGTGCCCGACGGTTTCATGGGTGGACCCGAGACCGCCGACATCGTCATCGAGGATCCGCCGCGCAGCGCTGTCGACGCCGTCGCCAAGGGAACGAGCGACGGTGTCGGTCTTGTTGTCGCGGTTGTCGCCATGCTGATCGTGTTCGTGGCGCTGGTGACGCTCGCCAACGCGCTGCTTGGAGTCGCTGCAGCACCCTTCGGGTTGGAGCTGACGCTACAGCGCCTGCTGGGCTGGGTGATGGCTCCGGCCGCGTGGATCATTGGTATCCCGTGGTCCGAGGCTGGTGCTGCCGGTGCGCTGCTCGGGGAACGCGTCGTTCTCAATGAGCTGATCGCATATTTCGATCTTGCCGGGGCAGGCGGGGCGGAGCTGTCGGAGCGCTCGCGCCTGATCATGACGTATGCACTGTGCGGTTTTGCAAACTTCGGCTCGCTCGGCATCATGCTTGGCGGGCTGGTGGCGATGCTTCCCGAGCGCCGACAGGAGATCCTGGACCTCGCCCCACGTTCTGTCCTCGTCGGGTTTCTCGCCACTTTGCTTTCAGCGGCCCTGGTCGGTCTCGCGACCGCCGGATAATCGGCCGGCGCCCTGTGCCCTGACACCTGCAAGTGACCACTTTCCAGAGGTCATTTGGACGAGTTCTGATTGTTCATCAACCCGTTAACAAATTGGCAACCTTTTGCCACGGGGGCGCCTAGCTCACACCACGTGAATCACCCAGATTCAACCTATGAGAGAATCTTGGTGGTCATATACAACTCGCAAGCCAGTGGCGGTTGCGCTGGCCTGCGTTCTCCTGGCTGGTCTTGGGGAGCAACGTCCGGCCGCGGCTCTGACGGATCAGCAGCGCGTCATTGGACCTGCGACGGTGATTGACGGCGATACCATCGATATCGCCGGCCATCGCATCCGGCTCGAAGGGATCGACGCTCCGGAATCGGGTCAAACGTGTGCGCGGCGTTTGTTTGGGACCTGGAACTGCGGGGCGGCCGCTACCAAGGCGCTGCGCAACCTTGTCGAGGGACGGGCCGTGACCTGCGAACGGCGCGGAACAGACAAGTACGGCCGCATGCTCGGCGTATGCTATGCGGACGGCACGGAACTCAACCGCCGCATGGTCGCAGACGGCAATGCCTGGGCGTTCGTCAAATACTCAACGTCCTACGTCGCGGAGGAGCAACAGGCCCGCGCTGGGCGCCGCGGCATCTTTGCTACGGACGGCAATCAACCGCCTTGGGACTACCGCAACCGCCACTGGGCGAGTGCCGAGCAGCAGGCGCCTAGCGGCTGCGCCATCAAGGGCAACGTCACGCGCGGTGGCCACATTTATCACATGCCCTGGAGCCCGTGGTACGAGAAGGTCGTGATCGATACGGCACGCGGGGAACGTTGGTTCTGCTCGGAAAGTGAAGCTCTAGCGGCAGGCTGGCGCCCGGCGCACGGGTCATGACGGCCGGGTCGAAGGGACCGGATCAGGCCGACGCGCGCGGCAGTGCAGCAAGGCATTCTTCGGACAAGGTGACCCGGATTCGGGTGGCGCCTCGACTTTGCGCATGAAAATAGGCATTATGCGTCCCTGTGACTTGGGGCCGGTCGACGGATTCTGGAGGCGAATGTCTATGGCTACTTCGAACAACAACAAGAGCTTGAGCCGACAAGCCACGACATCTGCCATGGCTGCTCTGGCCGGCTTGGCGATGCTGTTCGCGTCCGCACCGGCCAATGCAGGCCCGACCTGGGAAGGCCTCAAGGCGGATGTGGTCGGCACGCGGTCGATCCAGAGCGGTCTCGGAATTGTCACTCTCGATGCGCCGGTTCGACCCGAGGACCAACGGGCGGTTCCCGTCTCGATCGATGCTCGTTTCATCGATGGCCGCACCGTCAAGTCGGTGACCCTCGTCGTGGACGAGAACCCCATGCCGGTGGCCGCTGTCTTCACCATGGGGCCCGGCCAACGCCACGCCGCGCTGAAGACCAGCATCCGCTTGAACCAGCAGACCGAGGTCCGTGCCATCGTCGAAGCGAGTGACGGCGCGCTCTACATGACCTCGCGCCTCGTCAAGTTCGCGGGTGGCCAGGCTGCCTGTGCCGCGCCGCCGACCGGTAATGCGGACGAGATCGCCGCCAACATGGGCAAGATGGAACTTGCTGAGGTGGCGACGGCCGGCAACGTGACGCGCATCGACCAGCCGATGCGGCTTAAGATCTCCCACCCCAATCATACGGGCATGGCGCTCGACCAGCAGACGCTGCTCTATATCCCACTGCGCATGGTCACGGCGCTGGAGGTTCGCCAAGGCGACCAGAAGCTGTTCGATATGACCGGCTCGATCACACTGGCCGAGAATCCGGTGTTCGAATTCCCGGTGGCGCTGACGGGCGATCATCAGCTCAACGTCGTGCTGAAAGACAGTGACGGCACCGAGTGGTCGCGCAGTCTGCCGATCCGTGCCGGTAGCTGAGGGCGGCCGGCGCGTCGTTCTCGACGACATCTTGCCAAAGACGAACACGGCGGCAGGGGCAAGCGCTTCCTGCCGTCATTTGCGTTCGACGTTGGTCTTTTCCGGCAGCTCATCGCGGCGTGCTGGATAGCCGTCGAGGGTGATCGACTTGACGTAGACGAGTACAGGCGTTCCGGGAGACAGATCGAGACGGCGCACGGATCGTCGCGTGACGCGCGAGATGAGCAGTGCCGAGCCGCAGCGCACCAGAACGTCGACGAACGTGCCCTCGTCCTCGCGCATGTCGGTGACGACGCCTGAGAGCATATTGTTGGCACTGAGGCTTGCCGGCGCCCCTACCGCCAAAACGACATCGCGCGCACGAATGCGCACCCGCATCGTGTCGCCGATCGGTACGTCGACATAGGGAATCGACAGCCGACCGCCATCAAATTCGACGTCGGTCAGCCGGTCCTGTGGATCGTGACCGACGACGCGCACGTTGAGCATGGCACCCGCCTCGAACCGGCCCGTCAGCGGGAAGAGGTCGAGCCGCGACATGATCTCGCCGACCGGGCCAGAGGCGACGCGCCGGCCCTCCGACATGAGCAGGAGCTGGTCGGCAAGAGCGGCGACCTCGTCGATTGCGTGCGTGACATAGACGACGGGTATGCCGAAGTCGCGCGGCAGCCGGGCAATGTAGGGGAGGATCTCGCGCTTGCGTCGCCCGTCGATGCTGGCGAGCGGCTCGTCCATCAGGATCAGGCGCGGCGCGACCAGAATCGCGCGGGCGAGTGCCACGCGCTGGCGTTCGCCACCCGACAATGTCGCGCACCGCTGTGCAAGTAGCGGCTTCAGGTCGAGTGCTTCGGCCACGGCGTCCTGCGACAAGGCTGAACTCGACTGGTGCGCACGCCGTGCCGCGTATGCGAGGTTGCCGGCGACATCGAGATGATTGAAGAGCCGAGCATCCTGGAACACGTAGCCGACGGCGCGCTGGTGCGCTGGTCGCGGACGTGTGCCCGGCCCGTCCTGCCACACCTCGCCGTTGAACGCCACCCGTCCCGCTGCGCCTCGTTCCAACCCGGCGATGATGCGCAGGAGCGTCGTCTTCCCGCAGCCGGAATGCCCGAACACAGCGGTGATCCCCTGCAACGCAAGCGTGTCGGCGACGTCGAGCGTGAAACGGTCCAACTTGAGACGGACGTTGAGATCGAGGCGCGACATCAGCTCATCCGGATGGGGTAGCGGCGATTGATGACGAACACGAGCAGCAGCACCAGGAACGAGAAGGCGAGCATCATCGCTGACAACACGTGTGCGCTCGCATAATCGATGGTCTCGACATGCTCGTAAATCGCGATCGACAGCACCTTCGTGCGCCCGGGTATCGAGCCGCCGACCATCAGCACGACGCCGAACTCGCCCAATGTGTGAGCGAAGGTGAGCACCGCGGCGGTGATGTAGCCGCGCAGCGCCAGCGGCGTCGCCACTGTCATGAAGGCATCGAGCGGCGAGGCGCCGAGCGTTGCTGCGGCCTCGAGCGGTCCGCGGCCGATCGCCTCGAACGAAGCCTGCAGTGGCTGCACAGCGAAGGGCAGCGAGTAGATGACCGAGGCGACGACGAGGCCGGTGAAGGAAAATGTCAGCGTCGTCCCCGTCAGGCTGACGAATGCCGCCCCGAGGGGCGCTGTCGGACTGAGCACAACAAGGAGATAGAAGCCGAGGACAGTTGGCGGGAGCACCAGCGGCAGCGCCGTCACCGCTTCGACGAGGACTTTGGCGCGCGCTCGCGTGTGGGCGAGCCACCAGGAGAGAGGGGTGGCGATGATGAGAAGCATGAACGTCGTCACTGCCGCCAACAGCGCGGACAGGCCGACGGGTGCCAGATCGAGGCCGCCACCGCTCACGGCACCGCTCCGTCGTTGTCATAGCCGAAACGTTCGATCATGGCGCGTGCCGCGCTGCCGCGGAGAAAGGCCAGGAACGCACGCGCCGCGGCGTTGTCCGCCGCCGTCGTGACGAGGATGGCATCTTGCAGGATGGGAGCGTGCAGTTGCTCCGGAACGATCCAGTGGCTGCCGCCAATTTTGCCTTTTACGCTGCGCACGTGCGACAACGCGACGAAACCAAGCTCAGCATTGCCCGTCGCCACCAGGGCATGTGTCTGGCCGATGTTCTTGCCGTAGACAACGCGCGCTTCGAGCTTGTCCCACAGCCCCAAAGATTTGAGCGTCTCGCGCGCAGCGACGCCATAGGGTGCGACTGCCGGATCGGCGATTGCCAGCGCCCGAAACGTATCCTGCTTCAGGGCCTCCTCGCCATTGCCGCCGACGCGAGCCGGGTCAGCACTCCATAGTGCAAGGCGGCCGCGTGCGTAGGTGAACCGCGTACCCGCGACGCCTTGACCGCCGGTCTCGAGCAATTTTGGTCGCTTGTCATCGGCGGCGAGCAGGATATCGAGCGGCGCGCCTGCCACGATCTGGGCATAGAGCGCGCCAGTCGCACCGGTCGAGACGAGGACATCGTGCCCGGTTTCGGCTTTGAACATCTCGGCAAGAGCGGCGATCGGCTCGGCGAAATTGGTGGCGACGGCCGCGCGCACCGTGTCGGCGCTGGCGACGACGGGCGTGAGCAGCGTGTGAGCCGCCTGCATGGCGATGACGATGGCCCAGTGGATGGCGGCGCGCCAGAGGCGGATGTCAGGCAGGAGAGCGATGCCCTGGCGCAAACGAAATCGCGCTGCGCGTCGCCGGCCCATGGTGACCTCCGTCTGCTGAGTTGCCACGATCGATATGTACCGTATGTCATATCGATCGACAATCTAGCCGAACGGCCTGCGCCCGGCGGTCGCAGGATTGTTGCGATCGTTGCCTGTGTCAGGAGGTGGGATGTTAGCGCGATTTGCGGGGCGATTTTCCCGTCTGCAGAGACCGCATTCTCGAGAGGACCGGTGAGACGGCGTCGTCGGTCAGCCGTTGTGCGTCCCGGTAGGCCGCGAGCACTTCCTCACCGAGGGCAGTCAGGCGTGCTCCGCCGCCGCTTCGGCCCCCCTTGGTCGCTTCGATCAACGGCTTTGGGAAGTGGCTGTTGAGTGCGGCGGTCAGGAGCCACGCCCGCTTGTAACTCATGCCGATGCGCCGGCCGGCGGCTGCAATCGATCCGGTTTCGTGGATTCCCGCCAGCAGTTCCGCCTTGCCAGGACCAATGCCGATCCCGGGAGCAAGAACGATGCGCAGGCGGACGCCGGGAGCTGGGCTAGCGGTCATGGTTTGCGTTGGTCCGGAACAGTACGTGTGGATGGATCAATGTGTGCGATGTGCCGGTCTGATGCCGCCGAGCGATGCGGCAGAAGCGCCGTCGCCTGCCGGGTTTGACTGACCTGGAGCAACCCGTCGAATGCTCCGAGCATAGGCTTCCGCCGCCTCGATGTCGCGCCTTGCCGGCAGGGCTGCGGCCCCGCAGCAAATCCTTGCAGGGGCGCTCATTTCATCGGTTGCGCGGGGCCGGCTTCTGGCTATAGTGCGCCGCTGTTCCGAATAGATCCGGAGGGGTGGCCGAGTGGTTGAAGGCGCACGCCTGGAACGCGTGTGTGCGGGAAACCGTACCGTGGGTTCGAATCCCACTCCCTCCGCCACGTAACTATCTGAAATTAATACATAAAACGAGTTTTGACATCGGATTCGAACTTCGTCCGTAGTGTTCGCGGGTTAGCGGCTTTGGTCCATGCGATCAAGAACTTGGAGACCGCTTTGGTACGGGCTCGGTCGCACTGCGCCGGCAAGAGTCTCTAACGGTACTTTGGGTGGTACGAAAGTCCGCCAAGAGTATGTGCGAGCGGCAGCGATTTTGCTGGATGCGGTGCCCGTCGAGCATGCGCCGACCCATTGCATGGGCGGCCGCATCCGCGATCTGTTCAGGTGAGGTCGAGCAGATGCTTTTGTGCGTCCCAAAGCGTGGGTGGTGATCCCAGCGTCATGATCCTGTTGGCGGTCAGCTGAGGTGACTGACGGCCTTGCAGAATCATTTTGGTGATCTCCGGCGCCAGGAAGCTCAGGCGCACGACGCGGGTGAAGTAGGTGGCGCCGACGCCTACGTCCGCGGCAATTTTGGACATGGTCTTGTCGTGATGAGCGGCGTCCAGGACCCTGCGGTAGCGGCGGGCCTGCCCGATCAGCCGGATAAGGCTGCGATCGGGCGTGCGCTGGACTGGGCCGGTGTTCCCTTGGATGAGCAGTTTGGTTTCCATGCCGGTGCGCTTGAGGCGAGCCGGCACCTGTACCTTTCTTGTCGGCCCGTCGATCGGGCGCGGCAGGCGGCGGAGGTCGAGCGTGGGCGCTGTGACGAGCGGGATGGCGTCTAGCCTTACCGCCATTACGATTGTGTTCGGGTGAACGACCACGCGCTCGAGCAGGGCGCTGAGAATGGTACGCCTTTGCGGCGGCGGCCGATCCGGCCAGCATCTCGCGAAGGCCGACGCCTGATTGATAAGGGTCTTGCGCTGCGCAACAGACACGTCACCGGCGATTTCATGAATGAATGCCTCATCTCGCATCAGCTTGACGATCTCGTCGTCGACGATCGCTTCGAGGTCAGCGGCGGGAACGCGGCAGGCAGCCTCTGACGCCGTTGGTCGCCCTCTCTTGATCAGCGACTGGCTGACGTAATAGCGGTATCGCGTACCCTTCTTGTTGGCATGCGTTGGCGACATGCGTTCTCCGCTTGCGTCAAAGACGAGGCTTGCAAGCGGGTTGGGGTTGATTGCCTTCGTGCGGCTGACGCGTTCGACGCGATTCTCAGCCAGCGCCGCCTGCGCCTTGTCCCACAGCTGCTCGTCGACAATTGGCAAGTGGAGACCGGGATAGGCCTTGTCCTTGTGGACGACCTCGCCACGATAGATGCGGTTCTGCAGCATCAGATAGAGAGCACCACGCGCGATCCGAACACCGCCCTTCGCATTCCCGAATCGGTCGAGGCGAGCCTTGCTGACAATGCCATCGGCATCGAGCTCTTCCTTAAGCGCGCGCACAGATTTGATCTCGATGTAGCGGCGGAAAATATGTCGGACGGTCTTGGCCTCGGCTTCGTTCACGATTAGCCTTCGGTCGTCGACATCGTAGCCGAGCGGCGGCAGTCCGCCCATCCACATGCCCTTTTGTTTTGAGGCGGCGATCTTGTCGCGGATGCGTTCGCTTGTAACCTCGCGTTCGAACTGGGCGAACGACAGCAGCATGTTGAGTGTCAGCCGTCCCATCGACGTCGTTGTGTTGAACTGCTGGGTGACGGACACGAACGATACGCCTCTGTTGTCGAACGCATCGACGATCTTGGCGAAGTCGCTGAGAGAACGTGTCAGGCGATCGACCTTGTAGACGACGACCGTGTCAACCTTGCCGGACTCGATATCGGTGAGTAGGTGCTGCAAGGCCGGCCTGTCCATTGTGCCACCTGAGACGCCACCATCATCGTACATGGTTGGCAGTGCGATCCAGCCGGCGCCTTTCTGGCTGGCAATAAAGGCCTCGCACGCCTCGCGCTGTGCGTTGAGTGAGTTGAATTCCTGTTCGAGTCCCTCCTCGGACGACTTGCGCGTATAGATGGCGCAGCGGTTCGGATTCATGCGAGAAGCGCCTCCAGCTTGGCAAGCTGCTGCTCGATCCGGCGAAGCGCGTACCCGATTTGATGTTTTGCCCGGATTGCTTCAGAACGATCTCGAATGCTCTGTGCTGCAGCAGCCATCGCCGCGGCATCTTCAAGAGCGCCGGTGATGGCAGCGAAAAGCGCTGCGACCGAATCCGGAACGGTTCGATCCGCCACGTCAGGCGCCTCCACCAGCCGCGATCGCGAAAAAGCGCGGACCCGACCACTGCGTGCCGGTGATCTCCTTTGCGATTTTGGTCAGGGAGCGATACGTTTTGCCGTTCCATATATACCCGTCCGTTGCAACGAGTACTTCGTGCGTTTGGCCCCGCCACTCGCGGATCAGGCGAGCACCGGGCCTGAGCTGAAACCGCTTCGGTCTGCTGATGTCTGATTTCGCTTCGAGTTCATCGGCAAGCTGGTCAAGGCGGCGTTTGGTCGATGGATCGAGACCGCCGAAGGCTCGCTCCTGGATCTTCCATGCGACGCCGAGTTCGATCAGGTCACGGTTGAGGAACTTTGGCGGGTATTGTTTGTAATAGTGGCGCCATGCGATGCGAAGCTCTTGATGCGTGATTGAGGCGAGTGCAGCGACCTCTTCTGCAATCGCCCTCTGCGTTGGGTTGGTTGAAACAGCCATCGAGCATGGTTCCTTTACGAATTCAGCCGATAGGCTTTGCGGCCCGATTGCGTATCGAGGCGGAAAGCGATCCCGCGAGCCTTCAGCTTGCTCAGCGCGCCGAGCACTGAGTGCCGCTGCCAGCCGGTCGCTTCAACGAGTTCATCAGCGGTCGCGCCGCGCCTTGCGGCAAGTCGGTCGACGATCAGTCCAAGCTTGCCGCCGGGGCGTTGCTGGGGTGGTGCCTGCACCGGTTCGGGCGCCGCGGTAGCTGCCGGTCGGCGTGACGAACTCGAGCGTGATTTGATTGACTTGGCCATCGGGTGGTCCTCCAGTGATTGGCGACGCGATAGTGTCGCCTTGCACCACCCAAAGCCCCGGAATTGATATCCTCGGGGCGAAACCGCGGCGCGTCATGGCCGCTTGTCACGAAAACAGTACCGCTCCAAACCACGGCGAAGTCCAGCAGAAACAGGCGCGTGTATCAAATGTCCGCGTTTCCAATTGGAGGGCATGAAACAGTTCAACCCGCATTACCAGAAGCAACTGAATTAGAATGTGCAGCCATTACGTGACTTTTTTCTTTTCGTCCGTTGCCTTCTTCCCCCCGCTCAGCATCCCCGGCTTCAGCACCTGCACGACCCACTTGCCATCCGGCCCCGGCCGCAGCGCCTTCAGGCCCGTCTCGGCATAGCGCGCCTTCAACACCGCCTCCAGCAGACGCCCCACCGCCGCCGGATCGCCCACCGCCTCGACCAGCCACGCCACGTCCCCGCTCGCCCACTCGTCAGCACGCAATCGCAGCGGCTGCCGCGCTTCCGTCATCAGGCGCTTGTCCACCTCATCGGACACGCTCGCCCAGATCACGCACGCGACGGGAACCGCGAAGCCCGTCTCCTTCGACTGCGCCTCGGCGATCGAAAACTGCCCGCTCGCCACCGCCGGCGCCACCAGCCATTCCAGATCGGCGATGTCGTAGTGCGTAGGGTGTATTAGGCGCTTCTTCAGCGCCGTAATACACCGACAAAACCTCTGACCTGCCCCAGGGTTTTCGGACCATCGATAACTTGAGAGACTGGCCTCCGAATCGGAGGACGGCATGCGCAAGAGCAGGTTCCGGGACGAGCAGATGGTGGCGATCCTTCGCGAGGCGGATCGCGGGACTGTCGGCGAGGTTGCGAAGAGGCACGGCATCAGCGAGCAGACGATCTACACGTGGCGCAAGCGCTTCGGGGCGCTGCAGTCAGACGACGTGCGCCGTCTGAAGCAGCTCGAAGCGGAGAATGCGCGGCTGAAGAAGCTCGTCGCCGAGCGCGATCTCGAGATCGAGGTGATGAAGGAGATCGCCGCAAAAAAATGGTGAGCGTGCCGGCTCGCCGTTCGCAGGTGGCGTACGCGACAGGGCATGGCCTGTCGCAGCGGCGGGCTTGCACGCTGATCGGAGTGGGGCGGTCGGCGTTGCGGTATCGATCGACGAAGGCGGAGACGGATGCGCCGGTGCTGGCGCGGATGGCGGCGCTCGCCGCGCAGTATCCGCGCTACGGCTATCGTCGGATCGCGATCTTCCTCGAACGGGAAGGGCATGTGATGAGCTTCGGCCGCTGCCATCGCCTGTGGCGACTGGCGAAGCTTCAAGTGCCGCGCAAGCGGCCGAGAAAGCGCATCGCGACGGGCCGTCCGCGCCCGAACGCGCCGACCGGTGCGAACCAGGTGTGGAGCTACGACTTCGTGTTCGACTGGTGCGCCAACGGTCAGCAGCTGAAGTGCCTCACCGTCACCGACGAGTGGACGAAAGAGGGTCTGGCGATCGAGGTCGATGGCCGCATCCGCTCGGGCCGCGTGATCGAGGTGCTGTCGCGGCTCGTCTCGGAGCGCGGCGCGCCGCTGTATCTGAGGTCCGACAACGGGCCCGAGTTCGTGTCGCGGGCGCTGCTGAAGTGGATCGTCGGTCAGGGCATCGGGTGCGCGTTGATCGATCCGGGCAAGCCCTGGCAGAATGGCGCGACCGAGAGCTTCAACGGCAAGTTCCGCGACGAGTGCCTGTCGCTGGAATGGTTCCGCTCGCGGGCCGAAGCAAAGGTCGTGATCGAGACGTGGCGGCGCCACTTCAACGAGGTGCGGCCGCATTCGAGCATAGGCTACATGACGCCGGCCGCGTTCGTGGCAAGACTGAAGGAGCAAGACGCAGCGCCCGTGCCGGCGACGGGCCGGATCGCTGCGGTATGTGGGGCCTCCGCGCTCCGCCCCGTCGCGCAACCGCCTCGCAAGAGGCAAACAGCAAAAGCAACGAGGGCTGATCTCTCAAGCTAAACGTGGTCCGAAGAAATTGGGCAGGTCAGATGACTATGCAAAGAGCTTGACTCTGAGTTTGAAAGCGAGATTTCTGCATACGCTACTCATATTTCACGAGCGTCTGGGCTATCGGGATCAGGCAGGTAATCATGTTGTCGAGCTTCCGGTTCAACGGCTGGATCTGGCATCGCTGATCGGGGCGCGACCGGAATCGGTTTCGCGGCTCGTACGGGGTCTGGAGAGTGAGGGCCTCGTTGAGTTCGACAAGCGGCTGGTCCGGTTCAACGACATGGACGCAGTTCTGCGCGAGGCGGGTGCTCAACTGTGACCACCATCGCCAAGTATGTCGGCTATACATGCCGGTCCTCGCCTGGCATAGGCCGAGTGGACCTGGACGAGTGAGGCACCGGCACAGAGGCGCCTCTTTGCGTCGTTAAGAGTGCCAATTCCTCCAACTGAGATCACAGCGATTCCATGAAGTTCGCGTGAGACCCGTTCCAGAATTCGCATGGAAGGCGTGGCAATCACGACGCCGTCGAGGCGCAAGTCGCGCGCAATGTTCACGGCCACAGGCAGCTCCATCGAGGCCTCATGCAAGCCAAGCTTGACGAGCAGCGGACATCGCGGCTCGTCTTGGTGCGTGTCATGTTCCAGCTTCAAGGCTTCAAGAAGGCGTTCTATGCCGCGCGAATTGCCGTTTCGCGCGTGATGTGGTGAGCTCAAATTGGCGACGAGGAAGTCGCATGTTGAACTCAGATTGCGGCTGAGGCGTAGATAGTCGTCGATGACCTGCTGGTCCAGGCCGGGACGCCTGCTGGCGATACTAATGCCGACCTTGGTTCGGCGTCTGTGGCCGCAATAGCGAAATTCAAGGTCAGCAGAATCCGTTAGGGTGCCAATCTCGATGTGACCAACCCCGCAACGCGCCAGTTCCTCGAAGTTGCGACCGGTGCGATCCAGTCCTGCCGCCAAGCCAAGTCTGTTTTCGAAGCTGACGCCAAACACGCATGCCGGTGCGGAGGCAGAAGGATCGATCTGATTGCGGGCTCTTGCCAGCTGCGGTGAGGACTTGGAGCGACGCATTGATTTGCCGTCAGGTTGCACGGTGGCTATCCCCACTTCGCCTGGAAGTGCTTCATGAACTCGACCAGCGCTTCTGCGGCACCCATGCGGGCGGAGTTGTAAAGCGAGGCCCTCAATCCGCCGATGTCGATGTGTCCGCACAGGTCCAGAAGGCCCTGCTCGGCAGCCTGTATCAGGAACAACTCGTCCAGGCGGGCTGTCGGAGTACGAAAACAGACATTGAGCATCGAGCGGTCAAATGCAGCGACCGTGCGGCTGTAAAAGCCGCTGGTGTCGATCGCGGCATACACAAGATCGCTGCGACGCCTGGCATTCGCCTCCATTTCCGCCAGGCCGCCATGTACCTTGATCCATTTCAACATGTGGGCGGCAATGGCGATGGCAAGTGTCGGAGGCGTGTTTACCTTGCTGCGTGATTGCACCTGACGCGAATAGTCGAACGGGGAGGGCGTGGTGACGCTCGACCTTTCGGCAAGGTCCTGACGGATCAGGATGAGCGTGAGACCAGTGGCACCGAGATTTTTCTGGCCGCTAGCATAGACGAGACCAAGCCTGTCGATGGGAAAAGGGCGTGTGAAGAGATCTGCTGTCATATCTGCGACGAGCGGCGGACCGTCATCGGCTGGCCATTGATGGTATTGCAGGCCGTCGGCGGTCTCATTGGTCGTGAAGTGGCAGTAGGCAGCATTGGGAGACCGCAACCACGACGCGGGGCAGGGGAGTGTTCGACCGTCACCGCGGGCTGCGATATTCACCTGGCACCAAGGCAATGCGGCCTCGATGGCACGATGCGACCACAGGCCGGTATCGACGTAGTCGACTTCGGCTACGCCGTTGCAAAGGTTCTGCGGAATGAGGGAGAACTGCGCTGTTGCCCCGCCTTGGAGGAACAAAACATGGTATGTGTCGGGTAATGCGAGAAGATATCTAATGTCGTCCTCCGCCTCCTCAAGGATTCGAGAGAACAGCGGGTTTGTAAATGGAAGTTCCAACAGGGAATAGGAGCTACCAGACAAGCGCCTGACGTCTGCTGCCACGGCCTCAATGACATCGGGAGGGAGAGGTGCAGGGCCCGAGGCGAAGCTGTAGCATGTCATGCGTCTGTCCTCGCATGTGTCGAGCTTGATCAGACTGCGGCGTGTGCCCCCGCGATCATGAGCACGATTGCAGCGGTCGCAAGGACCGTATTGATGCGCGACGATAGAAATGTGATGCGAGTGCAGGCAAGGCGCTCGTCGCGGGTGGCTTGGACAAAGCCAAGAACCTTTTTCTGATGGGGCCAAAGAACGCCCCAGAGATTGAGGAGCATGATGATCGCGACCCAGATGCCCGCGCCCAGAATTGCAGATGGGCCGGTCAGCGTCAGAGCATCAACAACATCTCCACGCCTCCAAAGCATGAAAAGGCCCGTTGTGAGCACGATGAGCGAAGCATAGCGAAAGATTCCATGTTCGCGCTTCGAGGCCGCGATTGCGACTTCTCGCACCGCGTCGTCGGGATCGGCAGGGAGTGCGGGGCGATAGAAGGGCGTTTGCACAACATTAGACCAGTTGTGGCCGATCCAGACCACTACAGCCATCACGTGAAGTATCCTGACCGCAGCATCAATCATCAGCGGCAGCCGTCGCTATTGGGCAATGCGCTTGAATACACGCCCCCACAGATCGCTTCAGCGCTCGATGAGTCTGAAATCCGCATCATGTCGCAACGCTTGCCTTTCGGTCCCGCATGATCAAGGGCTCTTCGATCCCTTGTTCGCGACGCTTCGCTGTCGCGCTCACGATATCGTCGATGAGGTGGCGATGAGGTGATTTCCGGCACACCGGATCGGTATTGCTTGCATCGCCTGTTAGTAGGAAGGCTTGGCAGCGGCAGCCGCCGAAGTCCCTCTCCTTTTCGGCGCAGCTTCTGCAAGGCTCCTTCATCCAATCGTTGCCTCGGAACTTCGTGAAAGCGGGAGAGCTGCGCCAAATCCAGTCGAGCTTGTGCTCGCGCACATTAGGGAAGGAAATGTCCTTGATGAGGCGCGCCTCCTGGCAGGGCAGCGCAGTTCCATCCGGCGCGATCGTCAGGTGAATGGCGCCCCAGCCATTCATGCAGGCCTTGGGCCTGTCGTCGAAGTAGTCGGGCACGACGAAGTAGATGGTGAGACGCTTGCCAAGTCGCTCGCGCGCGCGCGCGACGGCGGCTTCGGACCGCAGGAGTTGCTCGCGCGTAGGCAAGAGTTCGGCGCGATTGACAAGGGCCCAATTGTAATATTGCAGATTGGCAAACTCGAGGTATTCGACTCCGAGATCAGCCGCGAGATCGATCAATGCCTCGGTCTGGTCGATATTGTATCGACTGACCGGTACGTTGAGGACCATCGGGAAGCCCTCGGCCTTGAGGGCATAGGCGATTTCGATCTTGTGCTTCCAAACCTCGAGGCCCGTCAGCTTGTGGCTCACCTCGGAGTCGCAGGATTGGAGGGACAACTGGACCTGCTTGAGGCCAGCGCGCTTCAGTGAGCGAATCCGCTCCGGATCTAGCCCAACTCCAGATGTGATGAGATTGGTGTAGTAGCCGAGTTGATCTGCGTCTGCGACGAGTTCATCGAGGTCGTTGCGCAATGTCGGCTCGCCGCCGGTGAAGCCGAGCTGCAGCGAACCAAGGCGGCGTCCCTCACGCAGGAGCGCCTTCCACTCGTCGGTGGTCATCTCATTGCGATATTTGTCGAAGTCGACCGGATTTGAGCACCACGGGCACTTGAGCGGGCACTTGTAGGTCAGCTCGATGACGAGCCACAGCGGCATGCCGAGACCGTCAAGACTTGGGCCTGATCCAGCCTTTGGCATATGCCAACTCCATGAATTGCATGATTTCCGCCTCGATCGGGGGATGGTCGTAACGGCTTGCCAGAACTGCTGAACCCTGGGCGATGGAAAGATCACCTTGCGCGCAGACTTCCAGTATTTCAGCGGCGGAATCGTTGAGCTTCACGATCCCTTCGGGATAGAGGAGAACATGTGCTCTTTGCGGTTCTTCCCAGCGAAAGTGGAAATTCGGGTGGAGTTCCATGATGTCGTCGGGTGACAGCCGCTGTTCCGTCTCCATTCTTGCCTCCTGTCCGAGCGGGCCTGAACGCGCGCGAAGGTTGAGGGGCACGAGGCCCCTCCGTCTTCAGCGCACGTAGACGTACGCGGTCACTTCGAAGCCAAGACGGACGTCGCAAAAGTCCGGCACGACCCAGGTCTTGGACCGCGGTGGAACGTAAACAGCTGGCTCAAGATACTTCATGCGAATTCCTCCGGATTGTTGTGTTAGCGGGTGGCCAAAAATGCCCGCGTCGAAACGTTCCAGGATGCATTGGGTCTTCCACTTGACTTCGGCTAAGTGCTCGGAGCGAAAGGTATGACCTCACGTGAGGTTGAACGGACCGTGATAAGGGGTGAGGGCAAGAGGGTATGAGTTACCGAGCAGATCGATCTGAAGAGAACGCGTCAGGAGACGTGCCCATCGGGGTTCTGACGGTTTCAGACCGAGCCTATGCCGGCGTCTACGAGGACCAAGGCGGACCTGGGATAATTGCGGTGCTCAGCGATTATCTGACGACGAAGTGGCGACCGGTCGCGCGAATTGTTCGCGATGATAAATCAGAAATCGAAGCAGCTCTCGTCGATCTGTCCGATCGTGAAGGTTGCTGCCTGATCCTGACAACAGGCGGTACGGGTCCGGCCCTGCGCGATGTGACGCCGGAGGCAACGGCGGCGGTTTGCGAGAGGATCATGCCTGGCTTCGGGGAACTGATGCGGACAGCAAGCCTGCGGGACGTTCCAACAGCGATACTTTCGCGCCAGATTGCTGGGTTGCGCGGCAGATCTCTGATCGTCAATCTGCCAGGCAAGCCTGCCGCAATCCGCACGTGCCTCGATGCGGTCCTTCCAGCAATTCCCTACTGTCTTGATCTGATCGGCGGCTACCGTCTGGAAACAGACGGGGACAAATGTCGTGCCTTTCGACCCGCGTAGGGTGACCTAAGCCGCTCGGCTCAGGACTTGGGGTGCGACCGTCGGTGATGTGGCCATGTCGCGATCCGACGCCCGCTAGATGGTCTGTCAAGGGCAGCCGAACCGGTCGGCTTCGCACTCGACGATCTGTGAGCGTGTTGTGCCGACCAGCGCGACAACATCGTCCTGCAAGGCCGAAGGAACCTTGTAATCATCAAGCGTCGCGCGCAGGAACCCAACGGTCCGTTCCCAATCCTTCTTGGACAGCTTCATGCCCTTGTGCGCATCCGTCATGTTGCGGCCGACGTAGAGGCGGTCGCACCCGGTAGCGCTCTGCACAAAATCGACGATAAGTTGCTCCTCACGTTGTACGCCGTCTTCACCACGATACAGCCAGAAGCGGCCGAGTTTGTCCGGGTCGTCCTTGCGCATCTTCGACAAGAACGACTTGACGACCGTCGAGATGGCGTCGCCGCCGCCGAGCTTCTTGCATAGGCTGTCGTCAGCGATGGCAGGGGTGGTAGCGAGCGGCATCGCGACGACGAGTGCAATGAGTATCGTACGCATGGCTATTTCCTCCGTGTGCAATTGGGTGCAATCTACGAGATGCGTCAGCTCTCGAAGATGATATCGCCCTTCTCTGGTCGTGTGATCCAAGTCTTTGTGGCCGGGAACCTAGAAAGAATGCGTTGGGCCATTTCTGTGTCGTCTGGGCCGCAGAGTATCAGCGCCGTAGAAAGGGCATCCGCGACCGCTGCTGAGGGGTGTCGCACTGTCAGCGTCTTCCAGTCGGAGGCCGCGGCCGAACCTGTTCGCGGATTGAAGAGATGGGGCAGGTCTTTGCCCGCGGCAGACGGCAGTGGTGCTGAACTGGAGGTTGCAAGAGCCGCATTGGCGAGCGTAATTCGGCGATCGGCCTCGCGGATTGCAACATCAAAGGATCGACCTTCGAGCGCTCGCGCCTCGCCAAGATCGATGAGTACGTCGCGCCAGCCGCGATCGCGCAGAATATCTGCAATGCGGTCGGTGATATAGCCCTGCGCGATCCCGTTCAAAGTGAGCGACATCCCTGCGCGCATTGCGATCCTGGAGGATGTGATCGAAACCGTCTCAAAGTCGATGCGCTCCAGAACTTCCCTTGGCACGGAAGTGCCGGCACCCCCGAACGAGGCAGCGCTGCTGCGCTGGAACTCCCAAATGGCCTGTACGGTCGGATCGAAGAGCCCCTCGGTGGCCTGGTGCATGAGCAAGCTCTGGGTAAGCAGCGCCTGCATGTCAAAGGAGGGCTCACGGAGGATTCCCAGATTGTTCAGTTGCGAAATTTCCGACGATGACAGGTGCAAGCTGAATATGCGCTCAAGACGCTCGATCTCGGCGCGGATTGACTTCAGCGCCAGTTCGCAATGGTGGCGATCGGCGTTGGCGAAGATGATCGTCGCATCTGCGCCAAGCGCGGTGCCGCGCCACTCCAAGTTTGTGGCAGCGTGGGCGCGTATGCCTGCGGCCATCGCTCCGAAGCCCGCGACGACGGCGAACGCACGTCGACGTGTCAATCTAGGTTCCATGGGATGTCTCGCTGTTCGGCCCGCTGCTTCGCCGGGCGGCGCGCTGCTTCAGTGGCAGGCAGGTGGAGGGATCGTAGTAGTTTGCCTGGCACTGCAGGCAGTAGATGCATTCGTTGGGAATGATCTGTCCGATAGGATTGATGGCTTGCACCGTGCAACTCGTGGCGCACATGCGGCACTCGCGACCACATTGCGGCCTCCGCTTCAGCCACTCGAAGATTCTGAGTTTTGCAGGTATCGCGAGAGCTGCGCCAAGGGGGCATAGATAGCGGCAGTAGAACCGTTCGATGAAGAGCCCCGCCGTCAACAGCAACAGCGCATAGACAACATAGGGCCAGGCACGCATGAATTTCAGTGAAATAGTGGTTTTGAAGGGCTCGATTTCGGCGAGACGGAATGCGTCGACGGTCGACTGAAACGATACTCCAAGAATGAGCAGGAAGGCGGCATACTTGATCGGCCATAGCCTCTCGTGCAGGGTCCATGGCACCGCGATCTGGCGAATCCCGAGTTTGCGCGCGCCTTCATTGAGGAGTTCCTGCAGGGCGCCGAACGGACATAGCCAACCGCAGAACACGCCGCGTCCCCAGAACAAGAGCGCCAGAGCGACGAAACCCCATAAGATGAAAGTCAGCGGTTCAACCAGGAAGAACTCCCAGCGGAATCCGCTCAGCAGCGCATGTGTGAATGTGATGACGTTGACGATCGAGAGTTGAGTACCGGCGATCATTCCAAGAAAAACGAGTGTGAAGGCCAGGAAGGAAAGTCGTAGAGTTCTGTAGAGACGCACATTGCGCGTGATCATGTCATGAAAGAAGAGAATCCCCGCAAGCGTTGTCAGCATGAGCACCAGGACCGCGATCAGCGGTCGCTTCTGGCGCCACATTCCAACCCATATCGGCTCCATCAAGTCTGCTTGCGAGGCTGAGGTGGTGCCTGCCTGATTTTCCGGTCCTTGACTTGCCGGGCGAGGTGACGCGGTCTGCGCGGAATCGGGCGGCGATGCACCAGCCGCAAGTGTCTTCGAGGTGGTCAGAATAAGGCTGTCGGGTAGCGCGTACTCCAGTGGAAACACTGCGGTCCGGCGCTGCCCGCTCACGTCCTCTTCGACGAGCAACTCGAGCCGCCACGGTTCAATGGGGTCGAATTCGAACTCCGCCGGCAAACGGAAGATCCCGATTTCACGCAGTTCGGGTGCGCCATCGACGGGAAGCCGCTCGACATTTTCATACATCTCCCGGCGCATGCGCAGTGTGCGCGCGCCCTGGACGAGTTGAATGCGCTCGAAAAGCCCCGTTTGCCGCCACTGCACCCCTTTGTAGGAGTATAGCCCCTTGGCGCCGACCAGGATCGCGTGGCCTTCCAGGGGGAGCTTTGCCATCAGCCGTTCGTAGTCGCGCATGCCCAGCAGGTTCTGACCGATCATGGCGGGCGACAGCAGCGTCGCAAAGAGTTCGATGAAGAGCCCGTTCTCGTCGCCAATGCTGGTTCCGATGACATGCCCGACCTCACCCGTCTTGAGGCTGCGCCGTACGATGGCACCTGCGGATACGAGATCGTTCCAGGACTTCGCGTTGAACGTGGTGCGGTCGATTGCTGGACGCGTCGAGCGCGTCCCCAGCATGCCGCGCGAATGAGCGATCGTCCTGGCGGATCGCAACACCGCATCCTTGATCACCGTGCTCGATACCGTAGCGCCGGTGACATGATCGGGGACACCTGGCGCTCGCTTCTGCTCGCTGGGCAGGAGTCGAATGTCGAGACCCGCAAGCCCATCCACGAACGCCGCCAGGTCCTCGGGCCTAATTCCGATGACAAGGATGGGCTCCTCTTGAGCAACGAGTCTTGTGCCGGTGATGCGACCATCGAGGCCGAGGCCGACGTGGATGTCGAGCGGCCGTCCGGAATAGCCGACAGAGCGGGTGACTGATCGCGTGGAAAATGCGTAGCCGATTAAGGTGCTACCATCAAATACCTCGACTGCCGGTGGAGTGCCCGACTGGGGGCCGGACCGGAGGCTTCCTCCATGTCCGGGAAAGAGTTCGCCGATGTTGCCAACGAGGTGATCTTCGGCTCGAGCCGGCGGTGAAAATGGAACGAGCAGCAACACCACGAGCAGGGTGATCAGTCTGGCAACTGCACGGTGCATCATGGGTGTCCTCTGTGGCTGTCCCCAGGGGGCGCGGAGGTGGAGACGACGTCAAGCGTTGTTCGCATGCTGCAGAGTGGTGCGACAGATTGGTCGCTGCAAAATTGATGTATGTTAAGGTTGCGGTTTTCTCCGCATGCCTCGCCTTAGCAAAAGTCAAAGGTTGGGGCGAAATGGAGCTTAGAACTGTCGGCATGCATCACAGGAGGAGCCCCATGCAGTCGATGAAAAAAGTACAGTCGAGGGTTGTCGCCTCAGTAGCCGCTGTTGCGGCCTTGGTCGTCGGCGCTACCGTATCGATTGCCCAGGAGGCCGCAAAGCCCTCGCCTAAGGATCACAAGACGACGCCAGGCGGGCAGTATTCCCCCAGTCTCGATATGCTGAAGGATTGGAAAATAGAACTCCCCGGACGCAAGCCGGAGGATCCGCTCATCACTGCTGAAGAGTTCGCGAAGGCACGGCAGATCTATTTCGAGCGGTGTGCCGGCTGCCATGGCGTGTTGCGCAAGGGTGCGACCGGCAAGGCCTTGACGCCCGACATCACACGCAAGCTCGGCTACGACTATCTGCTCAACTTCATCACCTATGGCTCACCTGGCGGCATGCCGAACTGGGGCACCTCGGGCGACCTCTCCAAGGAGGAGGTCGGCATGATGGCGCGCTATCTCCTGATCGATCCGCCGCAGCCGCCCGAGTTTGGCATGCCCGAGATCAAGGCCACCTGGAAGGTCTTGATTCCGGTCGACAAGCGACCGACGAAGAAGGAAAACGACATCGATATCGACAACCTGTTCGCCGTGACGCTACGTGACGCCGGCAAGGTTGCGCTGATTGACGGCGCGAGCAAGAAGATAGCAGTCACTCTCGAGTCGGGCTATGCCGTGCATATCTCCCGCATGTCGGCGTCTGGGCGCTATCTCTTCACGATCGGTCGCGATGGAAAGATCAATCTGATCGATCTGTGGATGAAGACTCCCGCCACTGTCGCCGAGATCAAGATCGGTGCGGAAGCGCGCTCCGTCGAAACCTCGAAATTCAAAGGCTTCGAAGACAAGTACGCGATTGCCGGTGCTTACTGGCCGCCGCAGTACGTCATCATGGATGGTGCGACGCTGGAGCCACTCAAGGTCGTCAACACGCGCGGCATGACCTACGACACGCAGGAATACCATCCGGAGCCGCGCGTGGCCTCGATCATGGCGTCGCACTATCAGCCGGAGTTCATCGTCAACGTCAAGGAGACCGGCCAGATCCTGATGGTCAACTACAAGGACATCAACAATCTGCAGGTGACATCAATCGGTGCTGAGCGCTTTCTCCATGACGGAGGGTTCGACCGATCTGGGCGCTACGTACTGGTCGCAGCGAATGCGCGCAACAAGATTGCCGTCGTCGACACCAAGGAGAGCAAACTGGTCAAGGTGCTGGAATCGGGCGGGCAGACACCACATCCGGGCCGTGGAGCCAATATCAATCATCCCAAGTACGGGCCTGTTTGGGTGACGAGCCATCTGGGTGACGAAGTGGTATCGATGATCGGCACTGATCCTGAAAAGCACCCGGAGCATGCCTGGAAAGTTGTCCAGAGCGTCAACGGTCAAGGTGGTGGTTCACTGTTCGTGAAATCGCATCCGAAGTCGAACCATCTCTACGTCGACACGACACTGAACACCGAAGCAGAGGTCTCATCGTCGGTTGCCGTATTCAAGATCGATGAGTTGACCCAGGAAAAGCCGAAGTATCAGGTCCTGCCGATCGGTCAGTGGTCGGGAATCTCCGAGGGACAGCGCCGCGTCGTCCAGGGCGAGTTCAACAAGGATGGTGACGAGATCTGGTTCTCGGTTTGGAACTCCAAAGGCCAGGAGTCGGCAATCGTCGTCGTCGACGATAAGACGCTGAAGCTGAAGACGGTGATCAAGGACAAGGTGATCGTCACGCCTACCGGCAAGTTCAATGTCTACAATACGCGCAAGGACGTCTACTGAGCAAAGACTCTAAAGGGCGATGGACGACAATCCGGGGCAGCCGAGAGGATGTCCCGGATTGTTGCGTTTGCTTGCGGGAAACCAGCCGTTTGATCGCTGTTGAGCGGGAGCTTCGTGCACATTAGTCTGCTAGTGACCTGACAAATCCTTAGTCTACAACCGCATGTCATTTCAGCGCCCGGACATAACCCAGATGTAACGCGCCAAGGATCAAGAAGATGCGTGAGCACACAGCACGAACGGCACACAGGGCGGGCAACCGGGTTGCGATGAAATGAGTGCGGCTCAGTCAAGGGACATTCGCAATGTCCCCATCCTGACAGGGATCAGCGGAACGTCACGTCGTGCACTTCTGGCCGCTTCCGAGTTGCGCAATCTGCCGCCGCGGACCTTGATCTTCCCTGAGGGCGTTACGGCAGAACACCTGCACGTTTTGATCGAGGGGACTGTCGACCTGTTCGGCGCGGTCCGCGGTCGCGAGGCGACAATCAACGTACTTCATCCAGGCAACGCGTTCATTCTGGCTGCGGTCGTGCGAAGTGCTCTGACGCTCATGTCTGCCCGCACAATGCAGGCATCCCGTGTCTTGTTCATCCCCGCGGATGCTTTCAGGTCGGCTTTGCGAGAGGATCCAGCCCTTGCGGTCAATGTGTCGCTTGAACTCGGGCTCAATTTCCGGTCGATGGTCAAGTTGCTCAGGGATCAGAAGCTGCGCTCGAGCCGCGAGCGGCTTGCGGCCTACATATTGCGACTGTCCCAGGAGAACCAAGGCAAGGACAGCTTCAAGTTGCCGACAACCAAGCGTGTCCTTGCTTCACTTCTCGGAATAGAGCCGGCCAGCCTGTCACGTACGTTGGCGTCGCTGAGCGATGCGGGCATCCGCATTCAGGGCAACACAATCCATGTCGAGGACATAGGTGCCCTCTCGGAAGTCGCCTGCTCGGACTGGATCGTGGACGATCCGTTGAGTTAGAGATGACTCTCGATTCCAGTGGATGGCAGCGCAAGTCAGGGTGGTTGTGGAAGCGGGGTTGTGACCCAGTAGAAACATACGGAAGAAGCATATGACCTCAAGTGCCCAACAGTTCCGAGCCTACAATGGGCATGCGTTGTTCAGCCACGGCTTCCGACCGTTCTTCCTTTTTGGGACAGTCTGGGCCGCCGTGTCGGTTGCGATCTGGTTGCCCATGCTGAGCGGCCAACTCGTGCTGCCACTCTCCTACGCTCCGGTTGATTGGCACGCTCACGAGCTGATCTTTGGTTATGTGCCTGCTGTCGTAGCAGGCTTCCTATTGACTGCTGTGCCCAACTGGACCGGTCGCCTGCCAGTCGTCGGCAAGCCGCTTGCGGTTCTGTTCGCAACCTGGGTCGCCGGACGCATCGCAATGCTCGTGTCGGCGGTAGTGGGCCCCGCTATCGTGGCGATTGTCGACTTGGCTTTCCTGGCGCTGCTGGTGGCGGTGATGGGGAGAGAGATCGTCGCCGGCGGGAATACGCGCAACATCAAGGTTCTTGCAGGGGTGGCGCTGTTGCTTGTCGCCAATGGACTGTTTCATGTCGAGGCCGCTTTTGCCATTGGCGACCGACACGGCGAGCGACTGGGTGTTGGAGCCACGGTGCTGCTGCTGATGCTTATTGGC
Organism: Hyphomicrobiaceae bacterium; assembly: GCA_020638035.1. Lineage (GTDB taxonomy): Bacteria > Pseudomonadota > Alphaproteobacteria > Rhizobiales > Hyphomicrobiaceae > JAEUMD01. The sequence goes on along the minus strand of JACKJI010000001.1, from coordinate 248,233 downwards.
GGGCGTATTATTCCGAGCTTCACGCGCAATTGGCTGGCACGCCAGGTGCCGGGGCGAATGCCGGTGTCCTTCGACCGCACAGATGCGCTCATCATGATTGCGAGCGCAGGCGCACTAGGCAGTTGGATCGCCCTGCCGGACGCGGTCATAACAGCCTGGCTGTCGATCATCGCCATGGCGATGAATGTCTACCGACTTTCTCGCTGGGCTGGTTGGCGTAGAATCGCCGAGCCGCTGGTTCTCGTCTTGCACGTCGCTTTTGCATTCGTGCCAGTCGGATTTGGGCTGCTCGCATTGAGCATTCTGCGACCGGATCTCATCGCTCTGACGGGAGCGCTGCATGGCTTTACTGCCGGCGCCATCGGCATGATGACGCTTGCTGTCATGACACGTGCTAGTCTCGGGCACACGGGACAGCCGCTGGTCGCGTCATGGCCGATCGTTGCGATCTATGTTGGGGCGTTTCTTGCCGCAGTGGCCCGCATCATCGCTGCATTCGATGTCATGCGAACGCCGATGCTGACGCTGTCGGTCGTTGCTTGGATTGCTGCCTTTGCTGGCTTTGTCATCGTCTACGCTCCGCTGCTCCTGCGCCGCCGTTCGGGTGAGCGAGTGGGTTAGTGATAGAGGAAGGCAGTCATCGGTCGCGAAATTCGTGAGTGCTCAGCAGCTCAACCCTTGGGGGAATGCAAGCCCGTGCTCCAGGTGGTCGGCGACGATCTCGGCCAGGACAGGAGCCAGTAGGAAGCCATGTCGGTAGGCGCCGTTGACGCTGATGCATTTCCCGCGCAAGCCGATCTTGGGGACGTTGTCATCAAATGCAGGTCGAACTCCAACTGAATACTCGGTGATACGGGCATCGAGGAATGCCGGGTGAACTGCGCACGCCGTGCTCATGAGTTCGAGCGCAGAGCGCACGGTTACCCCGGTCGGGCTGTCACTCTCGATCATGGTGGCGCCGATCATGTATGCGTCGTTCCCCCAGGGAACTATGTAGATCGGGAAGCGCGGATGGAGGAGGCGAACCGGGCGCGACAGGCTCAAGGTTGATTCCTGCACGACCGCCATTTCACCCCTCACTCCACGCAATGGCGTCCTGTCGCTCCGAGCGGCAAGTCCGCGGCAGTCGATGACGATGCCACCTGCGGGTGCGGCGAGCCAGATGGGTTCAGCGATTGGGTTGGAGAACCGTACATCGACGCCGAGGTTTAGCAGCGCACCAATCAAGCTACTGATCGCAGCTCGCGGTGGCACATGCGCCTCATCGGAAAAATGCAATCCCTGTCTGAAGCGATCTGCGAGTATTGGCTCCAAGCGCCCTATGCCGGCCTGGTCGAGGTGCTGGTGTCCATGCGTCATGCGTGCAAACCGCACGAGTTCGGATTCGTCGCGTTGTGCTGCGACGACCAGGGTGCCGCGGACAAGCAGGGCCGGCTCGAACTGCTGCCACAACTCAAGGCCGCGCAGTCCCAGCTCGCGGACGATCGGATGCGCCGACTCGGATTCGCAATATGGCGCAAGCATCGCGCCGGCAACGCGACTGGCGGCGCCGCTATATTTTTGTTCCGTTGCTTCGCGCAGAGACACCTCATGGCCGCGTAAAGCAAGGGTCAACGCCTGCCAAAGACCGATTATCCCACCGCCAACGACAGTGATCCGCAGCTTTTCCAGGTCAATTCCTCCAGAGCAGCTGGATCTGGCTTGCACGCAGGTTTCGCAGGGACCATGGGCCTGTCAGGTCGGCGGCGGGTCCCAGCGTAGGATTGAGCCCTCGACGGCAACCCCGAGAAGTTCGAGCGATCGCGCGGCGATCTGCGTTACAATGTCGTCAATGGTTTGTGGCTTCGCATAGAACGCCGGAGCGGGTGGAAAAATGATGCCGCCCAGGTTGGTCACTTTGATCATCGCTTCCAGATGGCCTGCATGCAATGGCGCTTCGCGTGCAAGCAGTACCAGACGACGGCGCTCCTTCAGCGTCACATCGGCAGCCCGGGTCAGCAGGTTGTCGGCAAGGCCGTGCGCGATGGCGGACAGGGTGCGCATGGAGCAGGGCGCAATGATCATGCCGTCGCTGCGGAATGAGCCGCTGGCAATCGAAGCAGAGACGTCGTCACAAGAATGGCGGACCGTAGCCAGAGTGCTGAGCGCCGAAAGGGCATTGCGGTGGAGTTCGAGAGAAATCGTCCTCTCCGCTGCCGGTGTGACAACAAGATGGCTCTCGACATTGGCGGCGTCATTCAGCATCTCCAGGATCCGGCGTCCGAAGATTGCGCCAGACGCACCACTGATGCCGACGATAATGCGTTGAGTCATGTCGGTCGTCGCGGTTGCTCAGGGTGACCTGCAAACAGGTCCGGCAGCTTGGAAGCCAGAATGTCGATGCGGGATCGCGAAGCTTCGTCCATCTCCAATCGATCACCCCAGATGCGCGAAGTTTCCGCGCCGATCTTGCGCGTGGCGTCGATGCCGAGCTTGCCACCGAGTCCAGGTGCCGGCGATGCAAAATCGAGCACGTCAACGGGCGTATCAGCCGCCATCATCAGGTCGCGGCTGAAATCCGCACGGGTTGCGACCGCCCACATGACATCACTCCAACTGCGTGCATCGATGTCGCCATCGACGACGACAACGAGCTTGGTGTAGTTGAACTGTGGCAGGATCGACCATAGTCCCATCATGATGCGGCGGGCATGACCGGGGTAGCGCTTGGCGATCGAGACAATTGCGATCCGGTAGGACGATGCCTCGGGCGGCAGCCAGCAATCGATGATCTCGGGGAACTGCTGCTGGATCAGCGGCAGGAACACGTCATTCAACGCTTCTGACAAGACCGCTGGTTCGTCGGGCGCGCGGCCCGTGAAAGTCGAAAGATACACGGGTTGGGCGCGCGACGTAATAGCAGTCAGCCGCATCACAGGATAGTACTCTGCGGCGTTGTAATAGCCAGTGTGGTCTCCGTAAGGTCCTTCGAGCGCGGTATCATCTGGAGCGATATAGCCCTCCAGAACGATTTCTGCCTCGGCGGGAACGAGCAGGGGCACAGAGACTGCCTTGCACAGTCGCGTGCGTTCGCCACGCAGCAACCCGGCGAAGTTTGCCTCCGCCATGGTTTCAGGTATGGGCGTCACCGCAGCCAGCAGCGTGGCAGGATCCGCCCCGATCGCTACCGCGACCGGCATCGGCTCGCCCAAGAGCTGCCATTCGCGCAAGTGCTTGGCTCCACCGCGATGAGCAAGCCACCGCACGATTGCGCTGTCGTGTCCGGTGACCTGCATCCGGTAGACGCCCCAGTTGTGGGTCGAGGCGTCGAGTTGGCCAGGAGGTCTCGTAATGACGATCGGCCAGGTGATGAGGGGAGCGGGTTCGCCGGGCCAGCAGGTCTGTACCGGCAGGCGTCCGATATCGATCTGTGGACCTCGGCGTATGTCGGCTTGCACATGAGGATTGGTCACGATCACTGGTCGCGAAGTGAGCGCAGTCCGCGCCAGTGGCCACTGTCGCAACGCATCGCGCAAATCGGCAGGTGGTCGGGGTTGGCGCAAGTCCGCAAGTAGCCTGCCCACTGAAAGCAAGCGCTCACGACCCCCACCGCCCAGGGCGAGTGCAACGCGATCGACCGTCCCGAAGAGATTTGTGACGAGAGGGATCGCAGACATCGAACCGTCAGCCTTGATTGGCTGCTCGATGAGCAATACCGGCCCCTGGCGCTCTATCACGCGCCGGTGAAGTTCCGTGATGTCGAGAACGGTGGAAACAGGCTCCTGGATGCGCACCAGTTGGCCGGTTGTATCAAGAGCCGCGAGGAAATCACCAAGCGAACGATAGATGGCAGAGCGGTCGAAAATCATCGGTCAGATGTCCAGTTTGGCATCCTATCCGTCACTCACGTCCAAAAGGGCTTGACTTCCGTTAAGCGGGCTCAAAATGGCTCTGCTAAGAGAAGCGCCATGGTGGAGATGACACCCCCTTCGTCAGACGTCGCTGAAGTGGCGTCCAGCATTGGCACAGGCTCGCTGCCTTGGCCGGTGTCAAAGGTGATGAGTGCGTTGCCGCTTGCGCCGCTCCAATTCGCCAGCAATCGAGTGTTGCAGACGGCACTCGGCCGGCGACCCGGTCTCTTCTCGCGTCTCGCCGAATACTCAGGGAAGCGCTTCGCCATCGATCCCATTGATTGTCCGTTCGTCTTTCTTCTTGAGCCTCGCGTCGAGAAGCCCACCTTGCGCGTGCATGCCACTCTCGATGGCGTGACGTGGGATGCGCGCATCTCTGCGGTCATGCTCGTGCTGTTGGGTCTGCTGGATGGCACCTACGATGGCGACGCCCTGTTCTTCTCTCGTGATCTGTTGATCGAAGGGGACACGGCGGCGGTACTCGCCTTGCGGAACGCGATCGAGGATGCGGAACTTGATCCAGCGCTGTTGCTCGGGGCGCCCCAGTTCGTCACGCCCGTTCTTTCAGGCAACATTCGCAGGGCGGCTGATGTCATGAGACGCCTGCTCGGGGCGCCGGCGAGTGCATCGGCCAGGGGTGACAGGTTTGCGTAGTCGGTGTGGCAACTAGGGTCTTCGTATGGAACTGGTTTGTCCGGCGGGAACGCCATCAGCACTGCGGACCGTGGTCGATGCGGGAGCCGATGCAGTCTACTGCGGCTTCCGTGATGAGACGAACGCGCGCAATTTCCCGGGGCTGAACTTTACTGCCCAGGAATTGGTCCAGGGCGTGGCCTATGCACACGATCGAGGCACGAAGGTGCTTGTTGCCATCAATACGTTCGCGCGCGCTGGCGGCACGGAGCTATGGCATCGCGCCGTTGCGCAGGCGGTCGAGTCAGGTGCCGATGCCGTCATACTCGCGGATCTTGGTCTGCTTGGATGGGCAAGCCGGGCTTATCCTGCGCAGCGGTTGCACCTTTCGGTTCAAGCAGCGGCGTCTACGCCTTCGGCCATACGGTTTTATGCGGAGCGGTACGGGGTCAAGCGTGTCGTGCTGCCGCGTGTTCTGACGGTTGAAGAGATCGCCGCCATAGTGTCTGCGATTCCTTGCGAGACGGAAGTCTTCGCATTTGGTGGCCTGTGCGTGATGACGGAAGGTCGCTGCCTGCTGTCGTCATATGCCACGGGGGAATCGCCGAACATGAATGGCGTTTGCTCACCAGCGGCGCACGTCGATTATCGGCAGGAGGGAACAGCATTGGCGGCAAGGCTCGGAGGCTTCACGATCGATCGCTATCCTGCAGGCCAACCGGCAGCCTATCCAACCTTGTGTAAGGGTACGTTCAAGGTCGATGGCAAGGCCGCTCATATCTTCGAGGAACCGACGAGCCTCAATGCGCTTGCGATCCTGCCTCAGCTGAAAGCGGCGGGCGTTTCGGCGCTCAAGATCGAGGGGCGGCAACGCGGCAAGGCCTACCTGGCGGCGGTCGTCCGCCAGTTCCGCACGGCACTCGATGCGCTTGACGCAGGACAGGCAATGCCGGCAAGCGCGCTTATCGCCTTAACGGAAGGCGGCCGGGAAACGACGGGCTCATACAAGAAGACTTGGCGGTGAGCATGGCGATTGCACGGGGAGCCGAGGCGATGAAGCTGACATTGGGTCCAGTGCTGTTCAACTGGCCGACGCCGATGTGGGTGGACTTCTACGCCCGGATCGCGGACGAGGCACCGGTAGACCGGGTTGTCATAGGAGAGGTGGTCTGCTCGAAGCGCTCACCATTTCGCACCAATGCAGTTGTTGACGTGATTGAGCGATTGGAGCGCGCCGGCAAAGAGGTTGTCCTGGCGGCTCTTGCGCTGCCGACGCTGAAGCGCGAGGTTGCCGAGGTTGCGGACTTGGTGGGCAGCGGGCGACTCATCGAGATCAACGACATGACCGCGCTGGCCGCCGTCGCGGGCAGCCCGTACATCGTCGGCCCATTGGTGAACGTCTACAATGAAGAGGCGCTTGCCGAGTTGGAATCGTTGGGTGCCACGACGATCACACTTCCGCCGGAATTGCCGCAAGCGTCCATTGAGATTCTCGGAGCGGGGAAAAGCACGGCCGATCTGGAGGTGTTCGCCTTCGGGAGAGCGCCTCTTGCCATCTCGGCCAGATGCTACCACGCACGTGCGCATGGGTTGGCCAAGGATGGCTGCAAATACGTGTGCGAACACGATCTGGACGGACTTCACGTCGAGACGCTCGATGGCCAGTCGTTTCTTGCCGTCAATGGCGTGCAAACGCTGGCATCAGGGCTCACGGTCCTGGGGCAGGAGATCCCGGAACTGGAGACAGCAGGCGTATTGCGGCTGCGGCTGTCGCCGCACACCTGCGATATGGTCGCGGTTACCAATGCCTATCGCGATGCTGTCGACGGCCGCTTGCCGCCTGCCGAGCTTGTCGCCAGGATCAAGGCATTGGAATTGCCTGCTGCAATCGTCAATGGATACTTTCATGCAAGCCCCGGCGCGGCATTTGTAGGTTAGGCGTGCGACTTGTTGCTTAAGCAAAAGTTCAAGGAGCAGGGGCGTGTGTCTCCTGGCGAAGCATGCAAACGAACATTTCTGAGAGCATGGGACCTCTTCCAGCGCTGCCGGGGACTTTCTTGCTACCTTCACTTGACGTGTCGCGCGATGACATGATTGCGTTTGCCCGGGCCTTCGATCCGCAACCATTTCATATCGATGAGGATGCGGCCCAGAACACGCTCTTGGGTGGGCTTTCAGCCTCGGCTTGGTATACCTGCGCCAGGATCAGCGGTCTTGTAGACGTTGTCATGCGCGATCTTGGATTGGGGAGCGAATTGGCGGGGGTGGAGCAGATCATGCTGACGGCGCCGGTGCGAGCTGGAGACCGGCTCTCGGGTTGCATTCGGCTCACTACGGTGGAGCCCTGCGCGTGCGGTGAGGCAGCGTGCCAGGGCCGCATCGACGTAGAGAATCAGCGCGGTGAATTGGTCATGCGCCTGATATTGGATCTGATCGTCAGGCAATCGGCAGTGTCAGGCCCGACTGTCTGGGACGACTGCAAGTTGCGAAGGCCGCGGTCAGTCCGTGTGGAACGAACCCCGCGTGACGACGTCATTCGCCATTTCGAGGAGATCGGCATCGGTGACGAAGCGGTTCTCGGCCCCTATTCATTCAACACCAGAAGCGTCGAGACGTTTTGCGCGCTGACGCATGCGGAACCGGAACAGTTGGGCTGCGCCGCCGAGGCCATGCCGCACGCCGTCCCGAACTGGCATCTGCCAGCCGCATGGATGGAGTGCATGTTGCGCTACTATGAAGACGAGGCGGCTCGGTTCGCGGCTCGTGGTTGGGCCGTTCCCCGGTTGGGTCCAGCAGCCGGTGTGAAGCATCTGCGGTGGGTTCGACCAGTTCACATCGGCGAGACGATCGTGTTTCGTGGATGGGCCGAGCGCAAGATGGAGATCGCATCCCAGAAGGATTGGGGATTGCTTGTGGTGGGTGCAGAGGGGATCAATTCGCGGGGAAACGTCGTCGTATCGTTTTGTCCGCAGATGCTGATTGAACGATCCCGATCGGCTGCCTGATTTCAGGGCGCAGCCGCCAGAACGAGCGCAGCATTCTGCCCACCGAAGCCGAACGAGTTCGACAGTACCGTCCGCACGATACCACGCCGGGCAGCGTTCGCAACGACATCCAATGGGATGTCGGGATCGGGTTCGTCGTAGTTGATGGTGGGCAGGAGAAGGCTGTTCTCGATCATCATAAAGGAGAGGACCGCCTCGATGGCTCCTGCTGCCGACAGCGTATGACCGATCATCGACTTGTTGGAACTGACCGGAGTGACCTCCAGATGGTCTCCCAGAACAGCCTTCAGCGAGAGATACTCCATCTTGTCGTTCTCTGGCGTGCTTGTTCCATGGGCGTTGACGTAGTCGATCTCTTCGGGCGCGGCGCCGGCATCCCGCAGGGCGTTGCGGATTGCACCGATGATGGCCGTGCCGTCGGGCTTGGAACGCGTGCGGTGATAGTCGTCGGCCATTTCACCGCAACCGCGGATGATGCCGAGACACTTCGCGCCACGTGCCTGCGCTCGCTCCAGCGATTCCAGCACGAGCACCCCTGCGCCCTCTGCCATGACGAAGCCGTCGCGGCCCTTGGAGAATGGGCGCGAGGCGCGCTGAGGTGGTTCGTTGCGTGTCGACAGGGCGGAGAGGAGCGAGAAGCGGATCAGCGCTTCGAGCTGCACGGAGCTGTCGGTGCCGATGGCGAGGGCGGCGTCGGTTTCCCCGCGGCGGATTGCCTCGACACCGAGCTGTATTGCGGTCGCGCCGGAGGCGCAGGCGGTGGACACGGAGACGGGTAATCCGCGCGGGGCCAGAGCAGTGGCGAGGTGGTCGGCGACCGTGGCGAACTGGAATGTCTCGAACATGCTCTTGAAGTCACCGGTTCGCGCTGCGGCCAGGAGCCGGTCATAGCCTTGAAGGCCCTCCCCTGATGGGTGCTCGAAAAGGGCCTTGCGCTGTGGCCACTCAAGTTCTGCCGGGGGCGTGGCGACGAACATTGGTCCCGGGAAGCCCGGGCTTTCTGTCATGCCGGCCTGGATAAGCGCTTCCTCTGCTGCGGATCTGGCCATGGCAAACGTCAATTCCGGAGTCGAACCGGGGTGTCCATCGGCGCACGTTACGGTGCCTGCAATCGTGGTTCGCAATCCATCAGTGGGAAACCGCGTGATCGTCCTGATGCCAGATCGGCCCAGTGCGAGTTGCGCCCAATTCGCGGCCTTGCCCCAGCCCAGCGAGGTGACCAGACCCATGCCTGTCACGGCAACCACCGGGCGGCCCTGGGCATCTTTGAGGTTGTTCCCCATCAGCTCGCCCTCCCAACATCAACGCGTTCCAACAAGGCCATACCTTCGCCGCGCCAATGGCCGACTCCGGTGACGAGGATGCGTTCGACCTGCGTCGTCATGGCATCCTCGAAAATGTCACCAGCCGATGGGGGGAACAATGCGCCACGGTTCAGTGCAAGGGCTGCGAGCGCAATGCCAAGCGGGAAGTGCGCTTCGACGGTATGCCCGAGGCGACTGCCGAATGCGCGGACCGCGGGAGTGAATCCATCGGTGTCCAGGTTGTTGAGGAAATCTCGTTCTTCCTGCGTCGCCGGTTCCGTTCCGGATGCACCAGAAAGTATCGCAAGAGGCATGGGAGTGAGGTCAGGTACTACCTGCCGGAACAACTGCTGGAGTATCCTGCGGATCTGGCCGGGCTCGGATCGCCGGGCGCGATCGGTTGCTATGGCCCTGACGCTGGCATAAGGGCGTGCTCCTCGCTCCTGCGCGTGAGCGCGCGCCTCGAGAACGAGGAATGCACCAGCGCTTCCAGGAATAAGGCCACCGCCGGCTGTATGGCGCTGCCACACGGGCGCGTAATCGCCAGGCCAGAGATTGCACCCCAATTCGTAGCCGAGCAGAAGGTCCTTGCGTTCGGCATTGAGCGCTCCGCCAACGAGAATGATCTGGGCTTGTCCGGCTGCGATACGGCGCACCGCGTTTTCGATGGCTGACAGACCGGCCATCTCCTCGCCCATGAATGTGCGTGATGAGGCGGTAACGTTGTGAACGATCGAGATGTTGCCGGCGAGCAGGTTGGAAAGCTGTGCAAGAAACAAGGTGGGCCGTAGTGCCGTAGGCAGAATCTCCTTTGCCGAGAGCTCCGTATCACCGCGCGCCACGATGGCCTCCAGAACCTTGGCGTCGACGGAGGCATCACGCTCGCCGCTACCCGCCGCCACGATGAGGTGTGTTTCGGCGAGCAGGTGGGCTTGGTGTGCGATGCCTGCATCTTCAAGCGCCAAGCCGGCTGCATAAACTCCGATGTGCTGCCATCTCTCCATCTGGCGGAGATCTGATTTCTTCGCAATCTGCCGGCTCATGTCGATGGCGGCAAGCGTGTGGACGGGATAGGGGGCGAAACCCTGTGTGTCGATGTGTGCAGGGCCAACGCCCTGATCGAACGCGCCCATGTGTGCAGCGGTGCCTTCGCCCGCGCAGCTCAACAGGCCGATACCCGTGACCCAGACTTCTTGAGTTGGATTATCCATTGTGCCTTCTGGCTTGCCTCCTCAAGGTTCCACGAGGATCTTGCCGAACACCTGCCGGCTTTCGAGACGATTGAGCCCGGATTCGAGCTGATCGAGCGACAGGATCGTGTCGATCACGGGTTTGACTGCGCCTGAGGCCATCTTGTCCATGGCTGAGCGCAGGTTGGCGCGTCTGCAGCCGAAACTGCCGATCAGGCGCAGTTGCTGCTGGTAGAGAAGGTTGAGATTGATCTGGGCGAGGATTCCCGTCGTCGATCCGCATGTGACGAGCCTGCCGCCCCGCTTCATTGAAAGCATGCTGCCAGCCCAGGTCGCCGGGCCGACGTGCTCGAAGACGACGTCGACGCCCTTGCGGTTGGTCAACTTGCGGACGCGCCCCTCGAACCGCTCCTGCGAGTAGTTGATGACATGGTCAGCGCCAAGCTCTCGTGCCCTTATCGCCTTTTCGTCGGAGCCGACCGTTGTAATGACAGTGGCGCCCGCCGCCTTCGCGAGTTGGATGGCAGCCGATCCTATGCCGCTGCCGCCTGCATGAACGAGGATCGTCTGACCCGCTTCCAGTTCTGCATTGTCAAACAGCATGTGCTCGACAGTGCCGAATGTAATCGGCGCCAGAGCCGCGCTCCGGCAATCGACGCCCGGTGGCGCGCGTACGGCCAGGCGCGCTGGAATATTCATGGCTTCGCGCAGGAATCCGTCGATGTGGAAGCCGTAAATGCTGTCCATGCGTTCGCAGAAGTTGTCCCGGCCCGCCATGCATGCGGGGCACGTGCCGCAGGTCAATGCGCCGTAGAGCGATACGATATTTCCGGGAGAATGCGTTTCGACATCTGCGCCGACTGCAATGATTTCCCCAGCGGCTTCGGCACCGGCAACGATCGGCAGCGTTCGCTTGGCGAATGCCATGCCGCGCCAACCCCAAACGTCGATATGGTTGAGTGCGACAGCGCGTATGCGTACCTGCACTTCGCCTGCCATAGGCGGTTGCGGTCGCGATATTTCGCCAATCTTGATGCCGCGTTCGCCAGTAACGAGCGCCGCGCGCATCAGCTCCGGCCCGCGAATAGGCCCACCGCCACATGCACCACAGCAATTGTCGCTCGGTTCATCCATGTCAAGGCTCCTCACCAGGGTTCAGCCGCCAGCACGAGGCAGACATTCTGGCCGCCAAAGCCGAACGAGTTGGACAGGACAGAACGTACCTGAGCGGTCCGCGCCGTATTTGACACGACATCAAGATGGATTTCAGGATCGGGTTCGTGGTGGTTGATGGTCGGCGGGATCACGCCTTCGTTCATGGTCATCAAGGCAATCACTGCCTCAACTGCTCCGGCCGCGATCAATGTGTGGCCGATCTGCGATTTGTTCGACGTGACCGGTACGGCATGCTTGCGCGGCCCCAGCACGTGTGCGAGCGATAGCCATTCCATCTTGTCATTTTCTGGCGTGCTGGTTCCATGAGCATTGACGTGGTCGATGTCGTTTGAGGTGACGTCGGCGTCGGCAAGCGCCTTAGTAATGGCGCCGATAATCGCGGAGCCGTCCGGCTTGGAGCGGGTGCGGTGGTAGCAATCCGCCTTTTCGCCAGCACCCATGACGACACCAAGCGGTTTGGCGCCGCGGGCCCTTGCATGCTCATAGGTCTCGACAACAACTGCGCCGGCGCCCTCTGCAATTACAAAGCCGTCGCGACTCTTGGAAAAGGGCCGCGATGCCGCTTCAGGTGGATCATTCCGGGTGGACAACGCCGACAGAAGCGAGAAGCGGACAAGCCCTTCGGGATGGACGGTTGCATCCGTGCCGACACATAGCGCGGCTTCCGCCTCGCCACGGCGCAACCGCTCCATCGCCAATTGGATCGTGCTTGCACCCGATGCGCATGCTGTGCAGAGCGAAAGCGGCTCGCCATGCGTGCCGAAGCGCCGCTGCATTGCGTCGGCGATGCTCGCGAATGCCACGTCATGATGAAGTTCATCGAATGCACGCGTGCGGGCAGCCGCGAGCAGGCGGCGGTACCCTTCACCTGCCGCCGGTTCTGCGTGCGCGTAGAGCCGCGAGAGTTGCGGCCATTCGAGTTCGGAAGGCGGCGTGGCAATGAAGAGCGGACCAGGAAAACGCCCCGGCGTGCCAATCCCAGCTTGCTGGATCGCTTCATCTGCTGCGGATTCCGCGATTCGAAGCGAATGCGTGTAGGCCGAATAGGCAGTTCCATTCGGCGTTGCTATAGTCCCAGCGATGGTCGTCTTCAGGCCGTCCGTCGGGAATCGCGTGATGTGCGCGATGCCGGACTGGCCAGCGATCAGTCGTGGCCAGTTCTCGGACTTGCCCCAGCCGAGCGATGTAACCAGTCCCATGCCCGTTACAACGATACGCGGGCGGCCTCTGCTGTCCAGGGTGAGAGACCTCATGCCATCCTCGCCGAGCTGTCGACCCGCTCGATGAGAGCCAGACCTTCTCCGCGCCAGTGACCGACGCTGGTGACAAGGATGCGCTCCGGTGGAACGGTGCAGGGCACTTCCAGCGCGTTGTCCTCGAATGGCTCGAAAAAGCCATTGCGGTCGAGTGCCAGACAGGCCAGCGCGACACCGATCGGGAAATGGGCCTCGACGGAGTGGCCAAGGAGCGTGCCATAGGCGCGTGCCGACGCCCGTTGCTGGGGCACGCCGATCCAGTCTTTCAGGAATGAGTATTCTTCGCTGGTCGCCGGCTCGACACCGCTCGCGCCCGAAAGTACGCCGAGCACGTGGTCTGCTTGGCCAATAGGCAGTCGGTCGCCCAGGCGTCGTAACGACGCTGCAATATCGCCGGCTTCCGCGCGCAGCACGCGGTCGCTGGTGGTCGCGGAAATCCTGGCGTAGGCTCTAGCGCCCCGCTTGAGCGCATGGTCGCTCGCCTCGATCACCAGGAAGGCAGCGGCACTGCCGGGCACGAAGCCGCCGCCTGCTCGCGACCTCTCCCATACTGGAGCGAACGGCATGGCCCAAAGACTATCGGCCAGTTCGTAGTTGAGGAGGAGGTCGTTGCGCTCTGCATTGAGTGCGCCTCCGGCAAGAACGATATCGGCCTGACCTGCAGCAATTCGGCGGGTCGCATCCTCGATAGCCGAGAAGCCAGCGAGTTCCTCGCCTTTCAGGGTGCGCGAGGACCCTGTCACCTTATGCACGATCTGGATGTTTCCAGCGAGAAGATTGGAGAGTTCGCCAAGATACAAGGTGGGGCGCAGCCCGCTGGCCAAGGCAGCATTCAGCGTTGCTGCTGCCTCGCGCGTTGAGAGTGCGCAGATCTGATCGAGCAGCCGGGCATCGAACGACTCATCGCGTTCACCGTTACCCGCGGCCACGACGAGATCCATATATTCGAGGATCTGTTCGTTCCCGGCAACGCCAGCGTCGTCGAGAGCCAGCCCCGCCGCATGCACGCCCAAGCGCTGCCATGCCCCCATCTGTTTGCGATCGGCCCTGCTTGGGATCAGGCGATCTATATCAACCGCGCTAAGTGGATGGACGGCGTATGGGGCATGACTTGAATTGTCGATTTTGGCGGCGGCGACGGGGCTGCGGGCAAGCGCCTGCCAGTGTGCATCCTGGCCTTCACCAAGCGAAGACACGATGCCAAGTCCTGTCACCCAAGCTGCGCGCTGGCGTTGCATTCTACAGGTCAGCCCTCTTCCAGGAATCCAAGCCGGCGACCTTCGGAGAACACGTGTTGTTGAAGTTCGGGTGCGGGAAACGGCACAAGTCGAAACATCATCTGGGCATCGCAGACACACTCGCCTTCACGAATGATTTGAGCGCTCATGACCGCATAGCCGGAGCCGGCGTGAATCCGCTTGGCGGCAATTTCCAGTGGGTCGCCGGGCCTCACGAAACTGCGGAAATTCGCGGACTTGCTGTTGGCGAAGAAGGGCATGCGTTGAAAGGTCGTAAGCGCAAGCAGCAAGTAGCCAGAAGCCTGTGCCATAGTCTCAAGAAGAAGTACGCCCGGCACCAGCGGATGGCCGGGGAAGTGCCCCTCGAATACAGGGCTGCCTAACGGCACCCTCGAAGCGGCTTTCAATGTCGCAGCGCTGCGGTCGATTTCCACGACCGCATCCAGCATCTGGAAATACTCCAGCCGCATGGCTTCAAATCCAGGTCAGGCAGCGACCTTGGCCGCGACCAGTGCATCGATTTGCCGACAAAGGCTGCCGACGACGAAGAACTCCTCCGATTCGACATCGCCTTGGTTAACGCTTTGCATCCAATCCTCGACGGGCATCTGGATGCCGAAGCGCTGATCGATCTCGAAAGCCAAATCGAGGAACGCCAGACTGTCGATGCCGAGGTCTCGCATCAGATGGCTTTCCGGCTTGATGTCGGACTCGGACACGTCAGTATTCGCAGAAATGATCTCCGCGACAGCATCGAATGTTGCGCTCATTACGTGTTTCTCCACCTGTGTCAGTGTGAGCAAGGCATGGCTAGCAATGTGGCTGCGCACCCCACTTGACTTCAATCAAGCAATTCCGACCTGCGCGAGCGTAGTTGCAGTTGTGATGAACGCCCAGCTGACGATCCGGCGGCTTGATGCTCGGGCTGATGTCGGAAGGAACACTTTCGTGAGCGATCGCCTCGACCAGCTTTGCGTCGGTCAGAGTGACGTGGTCAGCCGCACGATCACGGCCGATGATGTTCTCGCATTTGCTCGTCTTTCGGGCGACTATAATGCGCTTCACGTTGACAACGAGTTTGCTGCGCGCACGGAGTTCGGAAGCCGCGTCGTGCATGGATTCCTGCATGCCAGTCTCCTGTCGACCTTGATCGGCATGAGGATACCCGGGCCTGGAGCGCTCTACCTTTCGCAGTCGATCGAGTTCAGTGCTCCCGTATTCATCGGTGACACGGTCGCGGTGCGTGGTCGGATCGAGCGCATTGATCGCGAGACGCGGATCGTTGAGATAGACACGGAAATCACCAATCAGCATGGAGCCAAGGTGCTGGCAGGCAGAGCGCGCGCAAAGGTGCTCCGCATGCCAGAGCAGGCGAAGGAGGACAGGCCGAGCGAGATGCCGGGCATAAATTCTCTGCTCGAAGGCAGGTCGGCACTTGTCACCGGCGCCTCACGCGGCATTGGCCGGGCAACCGCGCGCCTTCTTTCCAGCGCTGGTGCGCACGTCTGGATCAACTACAACAATAGCCGCAGCGCCGCCGTAGAGCTTGCAGAGGACATCCGTCGCGGAGGCGGGGCGTGTGATCTGGTCCACGCTGATGTGACGCGCGATCAGGACGTCGAGCAGATGATGCGCCAAATTGCTGAGGCAAGCGGACTCGACATTCTCGTCAATAATGCCGGTCCGAGAATCAAGGCATCGCCCTTCGATGGACTAGCGTGGGAGGATATCGAATCCGCCCATCGGGAGATCGTCGGAAGCACGTTCAAGGTCACGAAGGCCGCCCTGCCTCTGCTGCGAGAGAGCAAGGGCGCGATGGTTACGGTCCTGACGTCGGCGAGCCTGCAACGCACAGCTCACCATTGGCTCCCCTATGTCGCGGCAAAGGCGTCCTTGCATGCGATGATGAAGAACTTGGCACAAGAAGTCGGACCATCGGGAGTGAACGTCAACATGGTTTCCCCGACTCTTGTCGACACGGATTTGGTCGCGGGCACGCCGGACCGCATCCGTCAGATGATGGTGGCGCGCACGCCATTACGCCGGCTTGCAACGGTCGATGACGTCGCAGGCGCGATCCTTTTGCTCGTGTCGCCCTTCGCACGCTTTATTACTGGCGAGAACCTGCTCGTAACGGGCGGCGATGTCATGGTCTAGGTGAGTGCAAGGCAATGGCGATCACAGGTGCCCCCGTCCATGAAAATCAGGGTAGCGGCCTCGGTGACAAGATGCGCGATGACGCGTCATTTCAATTGGATGCCGTCATCGATACACTTGTCGAGGCGGCGCCACAGCTCATAAGGCAGCGCCAGTTGCTGCTGGCGATCGATTGGAGCAAGGTTGGTGCGCAGACCGTTCGCCGGCTTCTGGAGCGCTTGGCGGACGCGAACATGGTACTTCCTGCCTGGCTCGCGCGGAGCATTCTTAACGCGGGTCACGCGTTGCCGGAATCCACGGCGACCATGCTGGCGCCTGAGCTTCAGCTGCTGAGACAACTGAATGAAGCAGGCACCAGTCATGCCAACGCGCAGACGTTGGACCGAACATGCGAACTTGCGATCATGGCTCCTCCTTCTGGTGAGACCGCGGCTGCGATCGTTCGGCGACTTGTCGAGATCGGCGCGGGCAACGAAGCATGCACGGTTGCGCTCGCAGCGTGGCCTGTTGCGCCTCGCGCCCTGCATCTCGCGCGCGATGCACTATCACATCGCTTGCAGACGCTACCCGGTCTGAAGTGCGCAGTTGCAGGCTTTTCGACAACGTCGACGTTTGCCAAGGCGCTCGTTCCCGCATTTGCCAAGCGCGGGATACGGATTGAGCCTGACGAAGCCCCGTTTGGATCGGCTATTGCTGCGCTACATGCTCCGGCTGGAGACGCACAAGCCAGCCTGTTGCTTCTTGATGCGCAGTCACTGATCCAGACGTCATGGCGGTTGGGCCTCGAGTCTGTGGCAAGTGATTTCGCGGCGCGGCTGGAAGCGCTTAAGCAGGCCGTCGCGGTCTATTCAGCCGAAAGCGCCCTGCCGCTCATCGTGAACACGCTGCCTGCGGCAAGTGTACCGATTCTGGGCCACATGGATGGCTATCATCAGGCTGGCATGGCGGCGCTCACCCGAAGAGCTAATGCGGCGCTAGCCGAACTTGCGGCCCAGTTCGCCAATGTCGTCCTCGTCGATGCAGACGTAGCGCTTTCTCGTGTTGCGCATGGGGAGAGGTCTGATCCGCGCCTTTGGTTCTATGGGCGGATTGCCTATGCAGAGGCTGCAGCCAATGAACTGGCAGAAGCCTTTGCGGCGGCGTGGGCTATGCGAACGGCAAAGCCACTCAAGGTCGTGGCGCTCGATTTCGACAACACCCTGTGGGGCGGTGTATTCGGCGATGACGGAATGGAACGCTTGCAATGTGGGGACGATCCACCGGGCAACGCCTTCAAGGCTCTACAGGAGGAGTGTCTGCGTCTCAAGGCGCAGGGCAAACTTCTGGCTGGGCTGAGCAAGAACAATCCTGACGCGTTGGCGGTATTCGAGCGGCACCCTGGCATGGCACTGCGCGTGGACGATTTCGCGGCCACAGCCGTCAACTGGCAGCCCAAGGCCGATAACATCAGGACGATCGCTGCCGATCTCAATCTCGGGCTTGATAGCTTCATCTTTCTGGATGACAGCCCGCACGAGCGAGAAGCGATGCGACGGCTGTGTCCAGAAGTGCGTGTTCCGGAAATGCCCGCGGATCCAGCGGTGCGACCGCTTTGGTTGCGTGGCCTGATCGAGACTTGGCCTACGCGATTGACCACAGAGGACATGCAACGGCCAGCGATGTATTCCGCTGAACGAAAGGCTCGAGAACTGAGGGCTGCGGCGTCGAGCTATGATGACTATTTGCAAGGCCTTGATCAGCGGCTCACGATCGAATCGCTGACTTTGCGCACGCTGCCACGTGTAGCGCAACTGCATGAACGCACGAATCAGTTCAATCCGACGACGCGACGCTATTCGGAGGCGGATCTCACTGCGTTCATGGACAATCCAGAGACCTTCCTTACCCTGCTGGGTGCCGCCGAAGACCGATTTGGGCAGCATGGCATTGTGATCGCAGCCGTTGCGAGAATAGACGGAAGGACCGCCCACATCGAAAGTCTTGTGATGAGTTGCCGCGTGATCGCCCGACAGGTCGAAACCGCATTTCTGGGGGCGCTAATCGAAGCGTTGTGCAGTCGCGGCGTCAGTGATGTTGTGGCAACCTATCGACCAACTGCAAAGAACGCACTTGTGCGGGATCTGTATGCCACACATGGATTCCAGCCTCTTGAGACAGGGGACAAGGAGTCGAGCGTCTGGATCTGGAAGGCGAAGGATCAGCAAATTCCTGCTAGTCCTTTCGTCGCCGTCGAATGGAGCAGATGATGCTTGTTGCCCGTGATCTGGTCAGGCCGGAGATTGTCGAGATTTTCGCCGAAGTCTTCGAGCACGAAGGACCGCTCAGTGCTTCGACATCGCCTGGCGACGTCGCCCGATGGGATTCGTTGAACCACGTTGCGTTGGTCTCTATGATCGAGAGGACCTTCGGAATCGGTCTGAGCATGGACGAAATGATCGAGATCCAAAGCGTTGGGGACATCGAGAGGCTCTTGGCGCGACACGGCGTTTGATTTGGCAGGGGGCGAGCAACGCGTCGTCGTGAGTGCGCGACAAGGATTGGGAGGTGTCGTGATGCGAACGCGTCCCGACGTAGTGAGCGAACTCACCGTAGGCGATCGGGTGGTTCATCTCGATGAGCACGGGTTCCTGATGGATCCAGATGAATGGGATGTAAGCGTTGCGCTGGAACTGGCGCGCCGGCAGGACGTCGAATTGACCAGCGATCATTGGGACGTGATCGGCTTCATGCGCGATTACCTTGCAGAGCACGGCGTTGCGGCGGACGCTCGCTTCGTCATGCGCTTCCTCGAGGATCGCGCTCGCAAGCAAGGCAAGAATGGACGCGAGTTGCTGTTTGAGCTGTTCCCCTACGGATATGTAGGTCAAGCGTGCCGGATCAGCGGCATGCGCCAGCCGCGGGCCTGGAGTACGGGGTGATGTCGAAATCCGGGCAGGTCCAGTGCCCAGCGGCAGAACGGCCGCGTAGTGGGTTCGTGCGCAATCTTTGGCTTGCACTTGGTATTGTGGCAACAGGCCTGGCGTTCGCAGGCGCGATGTTGCCCCTGCTGCCAACGACTCCGTTTCTACTGGTTGCCGCCTATGCCTTTACGCGATCCTCGCCGAGCTGGCACCGATGGCTGGTGACGCATAGGGTGCTGGGTCCGATACTGAGTGATTGGCAGCAGCACAAGGCAGTCGGACGGTCAATCAAGCTTGCGGCGATCCTTGTCATGATGACATCCCTCGTGGCAAGCGCCATGGCCGGATTCGGCAAGGCGACGCTGGCGGCGCAATTTGCGGCTCTGTCGATTGCAGGAGCCTTCGTCGTGAGCCGCCCCCGCCCGCCGTCGCAGAGGCATTCCCCGGGAAAGCGCTGATGGATGATCTTGCACTTGCGCGTGCGCTCCATGTCCTTGCCATTGTTCATTGGATCGGCGGCGTTTCGTTGGTGACCCTTGTGCTGCTGCCGGGCATCAGGCGCAACGTCAGGGCTTCCGAGCGGCTGGAATTGTTCGAGATGATCGAGTCCCGTTTTGCTTTCCAGGCACGTATTTCAACGGTCTTGGCTGGGGCAAGCGGGTTCTACATGACCCACCAGATCGGTGGGTGGGAGCGGTTCGCCTCTTCAGACTTCTGGTGGATGCATGCCATGTTTGGTGTCTGGCTGATCTTCACCATCGTGCTTTTTGTCGCTGAGCCGCTGTTCCTTCACCGCTGGTTCAAGGACCGCGCCATTAGCGATAGTGAAGGAACATTCCGAATCGTCCAGCGCATGCATTTTATTCTTCTTGGCGTGAGCTTAGTCACTGTGGCAGGTGCGATGATTGGCGTACACGGTGGTGTCGGGTAGACCCCAGCGTCGCCGAGCGGCTGGGTTGGCTTGGACAAGGAGGATACGATGGGTGGTCACGCACCACTTCGCTCTGCAATGGCTGTCCAACACGTCGCATTCGAAGGCTTGGGTGTTCTGGGTTCCGTTCTGAATGAACGCGGATACAGTATCGACGTGATCGATGCCGCGAGCGTTCAGGCCGCGACCGACCAGCTGACGGCCGTGGATCTTCTCGTCGTTCTAGGCGGACCAATTGGCGTGTATCAACAAGAGGAATATCCCTTCCTTTCCAGCGAAATCGATATGCTGAAACTACGCCTATCGGGGAGCCGCCCCACGCTTGGCATCTGCCTGGGGGCACAGCTGATGGCAGCAGCGCTGGGAGCTCGGGTCTTCGCGGGGCCGGGCAAGGAGATTGGGTGGGGCTCGATCTCGCTGACGCCAGAGGGACGAGCCTCTCCATTGTTTGCGCTTGCAGCTGATGTTCCCGTGCTTCACTGGCATGGCGATACCTTCGATCTGCCCGTGGGAGCAGAGCGACTGGCATCGACGGCCTTGACGCGGAATCAGGCATTCGCGATTGGCCCGCATGCACTGGGGCTGCAGTTCCATGTCGAATGTGATGGCAGTGATATCGAGCACTGGCTGATAGGGCATGCTTGCGAACTTGGCGCTGCTGGAGTCGACATCGGATCGCTCCGGGAGGATAGCAAGATCCACGGACCAGGAGCGGCGCTTGCCGGTCGGCAGCTGTTCAGAAGCTGGCTCGATGGCTTCGCGGCCTGATAGACTGCTCGATAGCAAGCAGACAGTTAAATTCACGATTTTGGAGTGGACTGCAGATGAAGCGCTTCCGGCTTGCATATGTGCTTGGAATGTTGGGTGCGTTCGCCATCGCAGGCGCTGCTGCATATGCATTAACGAACCGCCCCCTCTCGGTCGAGGTTGCGCCTCTGTCGAGCGATATTCTCGTACGGGTCTTCGGGCTGGGAACCGTTGAAGCACGCGTACTGTCCAAGGTCGGATTCGAGGCAGGGGCCACGCTCATCGAGTTGAAGGCCGATCACGGTGACCGCGTCGCCAAGGGAGCGGTACTTGCCCGCCTCGCGTCGGCCGAGCAGGAGGCGCGTCTGGCGAAAGCAAAGGCGGCAATGCAGATTGCCGAAGTAGGTATTGCGCGGGCAGAAGCCGGGCTTGCGAAGGCTGAGGCAGTCCTCGCGCAGCGTCAGGAGGCGAACCGTCGCAAAACGTCACTGCTCGGCCGGAATATCGTATCGGAGCAAGCAGCCGAGGAGGCGGTTCGCGACGAGGCCGTTGCCAGAGCCGATGTCTCTGTGGCGCAGAGCGAATTGGCAACTAGCCGTGTCCGGGTCGATGACGCCCGTGCACAAGTCAATCTGGAAGAGACGCTGCTGGGGCATCGCACGCTGCTCGCACCTTATGATGCCATTGTCATTGAGCGCCACAAGGAGCTTGGCACCGTGGTGAAGGCTGGCGATCCTATCTTCACACTGATCGAGGTGGGGGGGTACTGGGGGCTTGCCTTCGTCGATGAAGCGCGTGCGGGGTTCATTCGCGAAGGTCAGCGGGTCGAGGCGCGGCTGCGGTCGCGGCCACAGGAGACGTTTCGAGGCGAGGTGGCGCGGATCGGGCTGGAGAGTGACCGCGTTACCGAAGAGCGCCGGGTCTTCATCAAGGGCGAGAACCCGCCGCCAAGGATCTTTCTGGGCGAGCAGGTCGAATTCTGGATCACGGTTGCCACGCTCGAGAGGGCGTTGCTCGTGCCGGAAGCTGCAGTACATGGATACGATGGAAAACAAGGCGAAGTGTGGACTGTTGAGAAGGGTCGGTTACATCGGCGGTTGGTCCAATTCCGGCATCGGACGGAAGATGCTCGCCTTGAGATTGTTGCGGGGGTGCCCGAGGGTGCCCAGGTCGTCATCCGCGTGGGCAACGGCTTTCGGGAGGACCGCAGCGCGCGCGTCGTCGAGGGTGAGCCGAGATGAATCTCGCCTATCGCGACATACGCCACAACCTGTTCCGCTTCATTCTTACTTGCCTCGGCCTCGGCCTGCTGCTTGGCGTCGTGCTCGCCATGATCGGCATCTATCGTGGGCTCGTTGTTGACGCATTGACGATCGCCCGGGCTCCTGCTGTCGACTTGTGGGTGGTTGAGGCAAACACGCGTGGCCCGTTCGCCGAGGCTTCGCGCATTCCGGGAGACCTGCGCGAAGCAATTGCTCGGATTGCCGGTGTGTCCTCAGCGGGGAGTATCACCTACCAGACGGTTGAAACCGACTATCGCAACGACAAGCTGAGGCTATACGTCATTGGGTATGAACTGACACGGCCTGGCGGACCGCCGGATATCTGGCAGGGTCGCGCCATTGCGAAGACCCACTACGAGATGGTTGCGGATCGAAGCTCCGGTCTTGTGCTTGGCGATCGCATCCGCCTTGGCCGCAGCATGTTCACGGTAGTCGGAGTGACGCGCGATCAGGTCAATTCGGGTGGGGATCCTGCGGTCTACATCTCGCTTGCCGATGCGCAGAAACTGCAATTCGATCTTGCGCCATCTGCTTCGCGCATCGCGGCAGCCCGTGGCGCCGCCGGCGCCAGCCGGGACACTGTCAATGCCATCGCGGCGCGGCTTCAACCCAATGCATCTGCTGATGCTGTCGCCGCTACCATCCATCGTTGGAAGCATCTCTCGGCAATGACCCAAGAAGCGCAGGAGCTTATTCTAACGCGCTCTCTGGTTGATCGCGCGCGCCGCCAGATAGGACTCTTCACGTCACTGTTGCTGATCGTATCAGCCGTCATCATCGCGCTGATCATCTACACGATGACGATGGAGAAGCTCAAACAGATTGCGACCTTGAAGCTGATCGGTGCACCAGACCGCGCGATCATAGGCATGATCGTTCAACAGGCGCTGGCGCTTGGTCTTATCGGGTTTGCGATCGGTGCGAACCTGATTCTCCTCATCAAGGATTACTTCCCCCGCCGGGTGGTCCTGGAACCCGATAATGTCCTGATACTCGGACTGATCGTGATCGTGGTGTGCCTTTTGTCGAGTGGCCTTGGCGTGCGCGCCGCGCTCAAGGTTGATCCCGCCACTGCGCTCGGGGGCTGACGACATGGAAGGCAAAATGACCCAAAGTCCGCTTGTGCGGGTTGACCGGATTTCAAAGCATTTCGGCGAGGGCGAGGCCCGGGTTGACGCCCTGCGGGACGTCAGTCTTGATGTCCAGGCGCGTCAGGTCGTAGCCCTGCTGGGTCCTTCCGGCTCGGGCAAGACAACGCTTTTGAATGTCATCGGCTGCATTCTCGATCCTTCGTCCGGCTCAATGGACCTCGTGGGCGAGCGCGTGATCGAAAATGGCCGCTGGCTTCGTACCAATCTGCGAAGTCTGCGGCTGGAGAAGATCGGCTTCATTTTCCAGTTTCACAATCTGATCCCCTTCCTGGATGCGATCGACAATGTTTCTCTCGTGCTCGAGCTTGCAGGTGCGACGTCGGCTGAGGCGCAGGCGCGGGCAAGCGAGCTGCTCGACTATCTCGACGTGGGCCATCGATCACACTCGATGCCAGCGAAGCTGTCGGGAGGGGAAGCTCAGCGCGTGGCGATCGCGCGGGCCCTGGCCAATCGTCCCCGGATCATCCTTGCGGATGAACCGACCGCTGCACTCGATTCGAAACGGGCCCAGATCGTCATGGATCTGCTTCGAAAGGTTGCTGTTGATCAGGACGCGGCAATCATCGCCGTGACCCACGATGAGAAAATCTTTGATCGGTTCGATCAGATCTATCACCTGCGCGATGGCCGGCTGGAGACGTAGTTGTGCCCCTGTGGGCCGATGTGACTTCGGCCTCTAGCCAAGGAGCTAACGAGCCAACGAGCTAACATAAGTCAAATGCATCGATTGGTCGCACCTCTAGCATTTAGTAGAGGTGCGAATTCGATGCAGATGACCACGCACATGACCGTTGGCCTGAATGAATACCGCTTGTTTCGAGGCGTCGGGAAGGGCGCGTTGCGGCGGTTGGAGGAGAAGTCAGAAACGGAAATCATTCCGCGGGATACAATTGTTGTTACCGAGGGGGACAGGCTCGATTCTCTCTACATTGTTCAAGCAGGCGTGATCGAGCTCTACGCTTCTTCACCGAAGAACCGCAAGACAATCGCACTTCTCAAACCGGGTGATTCCTTCATCCTGGCCGCCGTCGTCCACAATGCGGTTGCGCTGATGTCTGCGCGCAGTGTAGGGCGCGCCCAGATCCTTCGGGTCCCTGCAGGCCTATACCGACGAGTGCTGCATAATGATCAGAGGCTGCTGTTCAACGGCCTGATGGAAGTTGCACGCGAGTTCCGTAGGATGGTCCGACATTTGCGGGATCAGAAGCTTCGCTCGGCAGATCAGAGGCTGGCTGGATATCTGATGCGTCTGGGTCGCGAGCAGGGTAGCGAGCAGGACATGGTGCTTCCCGTGAGCAAACAATTGATTGCGTCGTTTCTGGGTATCAGATCGGAAAGCCTGTCGCGCGCGTTTCTCGACCTGCAGCCGATCGGTGTTACCGTCGAAGGCGAGCGTGTTCAGATCGCCGACCCCTTGGCGCTGGCGCAGTTTGCTCAGATTGATCAGGATATCGACAATGCTGCGACCTGAGGCTGGGTCGAGGCTTTCAGCCGGACCGGTATCCGCGCCGCCAGCGCAATAACATGCTCGCTTGGTTCATGCGGCAATCCCTGCGCGCCTCGGTGCCGAGGCAACGCAGTCCTGTGCGGTCCTACCAACCCGAACGTGACAGATCCTCAAAGGCGCGCGCCGCCGCCGCGACAATCACGGTCAGGGCATCGATGCTTCCGTTTGCCTCGCCCTTCTCGAAGTCGCCCTCGAGCCTCGCCATCTGGTTGGTCACGTGCGCGAAGCAGATGACCGGCTTGCCGCGTGCCTCGGCGAAGGCGTAGAGGGCGGCCGCCTCCATCTCGACCGCCAAGAGGCCTTTTGTCTTCATGGCGGAGATGGCCGTCAGTGTTTCCCGATAAGGCGCGTCCGTTGTCCACGTAGCCCCCCTTTCGACAGGCACGCGAAGTCCGTCGAACGCTCCCGCCATCGCGTCGATCAATTGCGGCGGCGCTGAACTGAATTCGGACGGCGCGAGGTAGTGGTAGCTCGTTCCCTCGTCGCGCAGCGCCTTGTCGATCAGGATGAAATAGGGCGGGGGTCGCACCTCCACGAGTTGTCCCGACGAGGTCACGCTGACCAATAGCTGGCAGCCCGATGCGAACAACTGCTCGGCGACGAGAACAGCAAACGATGCCCCGACCGCGCATGGCACGATGCCCAGCTCGATGTCGTCGTGGACCAGTCGGTAGAGCTCGGTGTGGTAGCAGGCCCAGTTGGGGTCGCGGATCGCGCGACCATCTGCCTTAGCTTGCCGTACGATGTCGCCATCCGGGTCGAGCACGCAAACGCCAGGGACACGTCCGTTGTCGAGGGACTTCTGACGCCGCGCCTCGCGCAAGAGGTTCTCGGGCACGAACTGCGATGGTTCCTCGTAGTGCTTGTGGGCGAGCAGTGGTGGAGCGGGATCTTTCATGGCTTTCTCTGCAAAATTCGGTCGGGCTTGTCCGCTGCGAGCGCGATGAACGCCGCTCCGAAGGTCGTGAGGGTCGAAAGGCGTTGATCGTGCGGGGCCAGCCATTGGGGGCACAAGGTGCAAGGCGGGTAGTAGATTGCGCCGCGAACCTGTCCCACCTCAAGGTGGGCCAGCTTTGCAAGTTGACGCAACTCGCTTGCTGATCGGAACATGGCATGGCGCGATGTCTTCGAGCCGAGCCAACCGGCAACGCGTCGCTTGACGGCCCAGAGCGAATATCGCCCCAGCTCTCCCAACACCAGGCGACCACCAGGGCGCAGCACGCGCGCCATTTCCTGAACCGCACGCTCGGCGTCCCTGACGAAGCACAGGACCGTGATTGCCATTACCGTATCGAATGAGCCGTCTGCAAAGGGCAGCGAGTGGATGTCCCCATCGACGAAGGTGATTGCCGTCCCGGTTGCCTCGGCCCGTTTGCGCGCTGCTGTAAGCATGCGCGGATCGGCATCGAGACCGGTGGCGAATGCCCCTGCCTCGGCAAGCCGGACTGCAAGCACGCCATCACCGCAGCCGACGTCGAGAATGCGCTTGCCCTGGAGGGGGCCGATCAGCTTGGCGATCAACTCCTCCTCGAGTCGGTCGGTGAGCTGCCCGAGTTCGCTGGTGCGCCAGGCGTGATAGGCCTCGGGGAGTCCGGTCAGATCAGGGGCGCGGGCATCTGGCATGTTAGCCGCTGGTCTCGCCGACCGTCTCACTGATTTTGGCCACGATAGAATCGATCTCGGAATGTGTCGTTGCGCGACCAAGGCTGAAGCGAATGGCACCCATGCCGACCTCGGGCGTAATTCCCATTGCCCGGAGTACCGGCGACAGTTCGATCCGGCCGCTATGGCATGCCGAGCCCGTCGATGCCGCAACGCCCGCGAGTGAGGCCAGGATGTCGGCCCCGACTTGACCAACGAATGAGACGTTGAGTGTGTTGGGCAGTCGATATGTGGGATGACCGTTGAGGACGATGCGATTTCCCAGGGCGGCATCGAGTTGCTGCCAGAAGCTGTCGCGGAGTTCACGGACGCGCGACATCGGTTTGAGATCTGCGGCAAGCTCGGCCGCCGCTCCGAGTGCGGTACAGAGCAATGCGCTTTCCGTTCCCGCCCGTCGGCCGGCCTCGTGCCCGGCGCCATGAACCAATGGCTCGATCGCAGTGCCGCGCCGGATATAGAGCGCGCCAATGCCTTTGGGCGCATAGAATTTGTGTCCGGCAATCGACATGAGATCGACGCTGAGATCCTCGACATTGGTTGAGATCTTGCCGACCGATTGCGCTGCATCTGTATGCAGTAGGATGCCGCGCTCGCGCGTGATGCGGCTGATCTGCTCGATCGGCTGGATTGTGCCCACCTCGTTGTTGGCGTGCATGATACTGACGAGGATTGTTCGCGGTGTTATGGCGCGGCGGATATCAACGGGGTCGACACAGCCGAACCTATCGACCGGCACATGCGTGATGTCCAGGCCGAGCTTTGACAGGTGCTCGCATGGCTTCAGGATGGCTGGATGCTCGATCGCCGATGTGACAATGTGATTGCCCTTGCCTCTCAGCGCGAAGGCGACGCCTTTCAAGGCGTGGTTGTTGGCCTCACTGCCGCCGCTGGTGAAGACGACCTCATCGTGAGCGCACCCGAGCAGACCCGCAACCTGTCCTCGTGCGCGCTCGACCGCCTCGCGCGCAGGCAGGCCGGCCCAATGCCCGCTCGAGGGATTGCCGAAGCCTTCGTCCAGATATGGCCTCATCGCCGCAACCACTTCCGGAGCGATCGGCGTGCTGGCGTTGTAGTCGAGGTAGATGCGCTGCATTTCTAGAACACCAGTACCTTATCGGCGGCGATGGTCTCGGCGGCAAGTTCATCCATGGTGCTGCGCTGCGCGCCGGCCATGATTTCGGTATCGGAGATGCCGCGTGCATCAAGGCATGTTCCGCACAGCAGAACCCGCCCCCTGCCGGCAATGACCCGCTTCAGCATGCGTTCCAGATTGTAGTAGCCGTCCGGCGTTTTCTGGCCTGCCTTTGCGGAGAGGACAGCGTCGGCCATCAGAAACACTGTTACCGCTGCGTCTGCATCGTTCTTGGCGAGAGCATGAGCGAGCCGCAAGCCGTTATAGACCCGTTCCGTTCCGTAGGGTGGATCGTTCATGATCAAGAGCGTGCGCATGAAGTGGGCTCCTTCTTCCGGGGCAGCCGGCGCTTCGACGGGCGGTTGCGCGCGACGGCCAGTTCATTCATTCAGTGCAACTATGCTGGCGATGAGATCGGGATGGTCCCATTCACGCCCGCCGATTGCGCGCAGCGCCTTGCGGCCGTCGCGATCAGCTACATAGGTGGTCGGCAATCCGATTGTCTGCCAGGCCTTGGAGGCCGTGGACGACTTGTCGATGAGGACGGGAAACGTGACGTTGAATTCAGCGAGGAACTCCCAGATCGAGTCCGGCTTGCCACCGACATGGACGGCGAGCATCACGACGTTGCGTTCCTTGAGCTGAGCCCACGCACGCTCCATCGATGGAATCTCCGCACGGCAGGGCGGGCACCACGTCGCCCAGAAATTGACGAGCACGACTTTGCCCTTGAGGTCTGCGAAGCGAACGTCGTTGCCGTCGAGATCGGGCAGCGTGAAGTCGGGTCCTTGAGGCTTGCCGGGGACCGCCTGCAGCAGCATGGGGCCGGCCGAAGGAGCCGGGACGTTGAGCACCGAAGCAGCGAGCCCGGACGCGGCCCCGGCGATCAATGTTCGACGGCTGATGGCAGAAGGAGGTTTCAGCGTGCGCATTGCAGACCTTTGATTGTGGTGTTGTGAGGGGTGCCGCCAC
This sequence comes from Hyphomicrobiaceae bacterium, assembly GCA_020638035.1. Lineage (GTDB taxonomy): Bacteria > Pseudomonadota > Alphaproteobacteria > Rhizobiales > Hyphomicrobiaceae > JAEUMD01. Next base: position 220,099 of record JACKJI010000001.1, on the reverse strand, counting down.
TCCGCCAGGCAAGCGTCAAGTCGAAAGCGGTTCCGGGAGGCAGGCCGAAGGTCAGGAAGCCCCAGTTGTAATCGTTGGGGTAGAACACTTGCTCGGTAGGGAACAGCGCCCAGTAGAAGGCGGTTGCCGCATCCTCCGGCGTGCCGCGAGATTTCCAGACCGGTTCCCAGTCTTCGCGCACCTTGGGCGCGGTGGGCTTACCATCTGCCGGGGTCACGCGCCACTGCGTCAGCGTAACGACCACCTCAGGCGCACCCTCGGCGGTGTGCGCGCTGCCGATCGCGGACCGGAACAGGCAAGCCGTCTCGACGACATGCTGAGCGTCACCAGCGGGAAAGCCGCGCGCCAGAAAGAACGCGCGAACCGGATCGGCTCCGAGCGGCGCCATTTCCAGTTTCAGGCCGTCACGCTCAATACGAACGGGCTCCGCAGGCTGTTGTCCAGACGCAATCGCCGGCCAGATCGCCAACGCGGCCAAGAGGGAAAATAGCCATGCGCTCGCCTTCATTCAGCAGTCTCCCTGTTTCCAAGAGCGTAGGCGCTGTCGCCAGCCCGGAACGGCTGCGTCAGCATGCGGTCCAGCCGCTGCTCTGATGGGTCGCGAATCTCATCGACACCGATCGTCATCCGCTCGTGGCCCGCCTCAGGTTGCGCACGGTAGGTTCCAAAAAGGCGGTCCCACCACGGCAGATTGAACCCGAAATTCGAGTTCGTCTCGCGCACGACGACCGAATGATGCACGCGGTGCATGTCCGGCGTGACGACGAACCAACGAAGTCCCCGGTCGATCCGCTCCGGCAGACGCACATTCGAGTGATTGAACATGGCGGTAGCGTTGAGCAGGACTTCGAAGATCAGGACAGCAACGGCCGGAGCGCCGAGCGCTGCGATCACAGCGAGCTTGATCACCATCGACAATGCGATCTCGATGGGATGAAACCGCGCGCCGGTCGTCAGGTCGAATTCGAGGTCGGCGTGGTGCATCCGGTGCACGCGCCAGAGGGCGGGGACGGCGTGGAACAGCACGTGCTGCAGGTAGATAGCGAAATCCAACACGATGACGGCGACGACGACGGCCAGCGCGTAGGGCACCTGCCAGACATTGAGCACTCCAAAGCCCTTCGCCTCAGCAAAGAGTGCGAGACCCACGGCTGTCGTCGGGAACAGAATGCGCACGACGGCCGTGTCGAGCACGACGACGCCGACGTTACTCGGCCAGCGCGTCGTGCGATCGATGACGTGCTTGCGGCGCGGGGCCAGGACCTCCCACAGCGCCATGATGGTGAAGATTGAGGTAAAGGCCGCCAGCCGGATATACGGCTCGTTGCTTAAGAGGAAGTCGCTGAAACCGCCAGCCTGCACCATCTGCTCCTCCACCTTCGCCGCGCGCGGCCAGAAGCGCACGATTGACGTCTCACCATTATTCAAATAATTTATTGAATGATTTAACGGAGGCCAATCATGTCGTCAAGCGAAAGCCCCAAGCGCCAGCTGTTCCGGCAATTCGCGGCCATCGCGAAGGCGGTGGCGCATGAGCACCGCTTGGAACTCTTGGAGGCCCTGGCCCAGGGCGAGCGCAGCGTCGATGTCCTTGCCAGCCGCACCGGATTGTCGATCGCCAACGCTTCGCAGCATCTCCAGCAGATGCGGCGCGCAGGGCTCATCGAGTCGCGGCGGGAGGGCAAGTACATCTTCTACCGGTTGTCAGACCCAGCTGTGCTCGAACTTATTGCCTCGTTGACCCGGATCGGCGAGCGTCACATCGCCGAGGTCGACAAGATCGTGCGTACATATTTCCGAAGCCGCGATGAGCTTGAGCCCGTGTCTCGCCGCGAGTTGCTCGCCCGCATGAAGGTAGGCGACGTTCAGGTTATCGATGTCAGACCGCAAGATGAATTCCAGATGGGACATTTGCCGAGCGCCATGAACATCCCACTCGATCAGCTCAAGAAGCAGTTGACCACGCTCGATCCCGGCAAGGAGGTGATTGCCTATTGTCGCGGTCCCTGGTGTGTCATGTCATTCGACGCTGTGGCGCTTATCCGCAAGAAGGGGTTCAAGGCGCGACGCCTGGAGGACGGCTGGCCGGAGTGGCAGGCGGCCCGGCTGCCGGTCGAGAGCGTATGAAGCACTTTTTTTGGTCTGTGGCGGCTCTTCAGAGCAGTCCTGGCGGATGCATAGCCATTCCACCCGCAGCCAGGGCGCAGAGCACGACCACAAGCCATGGCGTCACGTTCCACATGTAAAGAGCGAGGAAGGCGGCCATCGCGAGTGCGAAGTCCTTCGCGTCCTTGATGCCGGCTGTCCAGACCGGATTGTAGAGAGCCGCGAGCAACAAGCCGACGACAGCTGCGTTGACGCCGCGCAACGTCGATTGCGCCCAAGCACGGCGGCGCAGGTCTTCCCAGAACGGCAATGTGCCAGCAACCAGCAGGAACGACGGCACGAACACCGCCACGAGGCAGAGCGCGGCAATGGTCCATCGGGCGTCACGCCCTCACTTCGGAGCTACCCCGCTGACTGCCGCCCATGCGGCTGGGCCTTCGACCACGTCCACATGGACGCTCTCCGGTCCCGCCAGCGCCTCGCTCCAGGCCCCCACAACATAGTTCAGAAGCCTCCGTCAGACAAGGTCTCGGCGGCGAAAAGCGCTTATTTATTAATGAGTTGCCTTTTGTGCCGGATGTCTCCTCATGGGTCCCCGGCATCTCGATTGCTTCGCCGACAACAAACGTCCCCTGAGCCCGGCTTAGCGATCCCTGTTTTGGGGCAAAGTCGTCCCTGTTCCGCGATAAGGTTTCCCTGATCCGCGCTCAAAATTCCCTGTTAATTTTGGGGCCAAATATCGCGTAACGCGCTGTAATAGCGGTGATTTTCGGCTTCTGCGGTGAAAAATCAAGCTCGGAAAGCGCGAAATTTCCCTGTTTTTCCGGATTTCGGGGCTTCTGAAGGGCAGAGACCGGCTCGCTCGCGACTGCCTCCACCGCCACGCAACCATCTGATATCTTTTATAGAAATATGCTGTTGGGCAAGGCTCGAACCTTGTCCGAAATGTCCGCTGGCTAGCGGAACGGTGCTCGTCAATCGAGCTTGAACCGCGCCGGCGCGGTTTGTGATCTGGCAACGTCAGTGTGATCACATAGATTGCCCGCTTCGTGGCCTTGAACCCGCCCTTGCCGTTGAATGCGCCACCTGCCGCTGGCCGCAAGGTGACCGCTTCGGTCTTGCCGCTGGCGCGTAAGGTTGCCGTTGCGGTGGCCTTCGACACGTCCTCGGGTTTGTGGCCTCGTTACGCACATAGAGCGTCAGCGATCCATCCGCGGCGAGGAGCTCCAGTTGATGGGGGCCGCTTTCGGCGGAAGCCTTCGGGGCCAGCCGCCACAAAACAAGTCGTTTGGGTCACCCAAAGCTCAAGCGACGAGCGCAGGATGAACAGCCCCGCCGACAAGCTGCTGCATAAGGCACAGCTGCAGCCTGGACAGTCGGAAGCTGGTCCGTGGGAAGCGACGTCATGAGTATGGGCGTGCCCGTGTGCGTGGGCTCTCACGCCGGGCGCAGAATGTGCCGTGTGCTCGAAAGATTGCGCGAAATCCGTCGCTACGACAGACATTTGCGCCGATGCATCAGCCGACGCCGAGAAAGACACGCTTGCCGCCAAACCAATAATGGCCGTAGCAAACAGGGCGACGAAGAATATGCTCCGGCTGCGCGTCATCGCTGCCTTCAACAAATTGCGAAGATGCGGTTCATCTTTGGGCCTGGGAGAAGTGCGCTGAGAACGCCGTATGGTTGGGCCTATTCGATAGGCTTATGGATCGCGTCGAGCGAAACGGAACTTGCCGCCCTGGGAACCGATTATCGATTGGACGTGCGTTATGGATGTTTCCACTCTTTCGACAATCGAGCTGCTTCGGGGCTACGGCGCAATCCTCGACGAGCTGCGTCGTCGCGATATTGTGCGCAGTGCCAACAGCCCAATCAGCGATCTTGCTGAGGTGCTCTTCTGTCGCGCCTTTGGCTGGCTGCGGCAGGGGAACTCAGCGGCGGGCTATGACGCAACAGATTCGGGTGGCACGCGATTCCAAATCAAGGCGCGGCGCATGACCGGAGCGCCGGGCGAGCGGCAGCTGAGCGCCATCCGCAATATTGATCGCAATCCGTTTGATCAACTTGCCGCTGTTCTGTTCGATCCCGGATTCGCGGTGCACCGCGCCGCCTTGATTCCCATCTCGGTCGTCAGATCCCGCGCGCGCCGCTCAATTCATACAAACAGCCACATCTTTTATTTGCGTGACGATGTCTGGAGCGAGCCCGGGGTGCTTGACGTGACGGTCGATATTCGTGAGGCCGCCGATTTATGAATGAGCCTCCTTCGTGGGAAAGGTTACGGTCAGGGTTTCAAGAATTGCCATGACGCACCTTATTGGTTTCCCTGTTCGCTGGGCCGCGGTCTCGATTGCGCGGGATGACGTGACACGCCATGTTGCGCGGGCTGCGCTGGCTGTTGCCGGAATGCTCAGTCTTATCTGGCAGCCACCGATACAGGTGAACGCGCATGAGGCGGGCGTGGGCGCGATTAACGAGTGCGCGCTCTCGGCCCGCTCGACGCCGCGCGCCGTCGTGCGCGTGGTCGATGGTGCGACCTTGCTGCTTGATGACGGCACGAGGGTCCGCCTGATCGGCGCAATGGCACCCAACGTGCTCGATGCGCAGGCGGCCACGCCGCGACGGGAGGAGGGGGAAGGTAGCGGGGTGCCTGGCGATGATATGGTCTGGCCGCCGGTCGATGCAGCACGGCGCGCTCTGAGCGATCTCATTGCCGGACAGGCCGTAGTCATGGCAACGGCAGGCCGCGCGAGCGACCGCTACGGGAACCTACTGGCGCATGTCTTCGTGCAGCAACCGGGCTCCGGAAGGCTCTGGGTGCAAGGTGCGATGCTGACGTCGGGACATGCACGCGCCTACGGAATGCCAGACAACTACGCTTGCATGGATGCGCTGCTCGCCGCGGAGGCTCCTGCCCGGAGCGCGCGGACCGGCCTGTGGTCCAATTCCGCCTATGCGATCCGTCATGCCTGGCGTACGCAGGAGCTGATGGTATTGCGCGGAACGTTTCAGCTCGTCGAAGGGCGCGTCGTCAAGGCCCAACGGGTCAAGAGCGGCTGGATCTATCTCAATTTCGGCAAGGACTGGCGCTCGGACTTTTCTGTCGCGGTTGCGCCGGGCGTATCACGGTCGCATGCGGCATGGGCGGCCGGGCTGCTCGATCTTGAGGGCGCGGAGGTGCGCGTGCGCGGCTTCATCGACAGGCGCAATGGCCCCCTGATCACGATCGAGCATCCAAGCCAGATCGAGGTCCTGGCAGATCGCGGTGCGACCGGGAAATCAGCAGATGGGCCGGCATCTCCGTAGAGCAGGTTCAATCTTGGTGGAACCACATCGGACTGCGAGGGTCTGTCTTCCAAGTCGTTGTTTGAGAGCCTCGTTCACGTCCTTTGACGGAAACGCGTGCGTCTACATCTCCTGGTGATCAGGCTCTCGGGCCTTCACGTTCCGGAGGAGCCAATCCTCGGAGCGGCCGTGCTATGCGAGCAGGAAGTGATCAGTGGTGAGCTGCTGCAAGCTCACGCCCGTGAGCGTCAACTGTTGCGTGGCGTCGATGGTGATTACGGTGTCGCCAGCAACCTCGCTGGAGGCCGCAAGCAGTGCTGAATAATCGGTAAATCCATGATCACTGAGGTCGATGATGTCGTGGACGCCACCGCTGCCGATCTCGAAGTCCTGCACTGTGTCTTTTCCGAATCCGTCGCGGAACGTGAAGGTGTCGCTGCCAGTGCCGCCGCGCAGGATATCATCAGCAGCACTCGCCGTGATGATGTCGTTACCGGCACCGGCATCGATCAGCTCGACACCGGAGACGATCATGCCGGAGAGATCGAGCGTGTCATTGCCTGACGTCAGCACGATCTTGTCGCTGCCGCCGCCCAGATCGATTGCCTCGATACCGACGAGATTTCCGGCGGTGTTGGCGAGAGCCAGCGTATCGTTCCACTCGCTGCCCAGGATCCGGTCGAAGCCAGTGCCACCATCGAATGTGTCATGCCCTTCGGCATTGCCGAGGACTGTGAACGTATCGTCGCCCGCTCCTCCGACAATCGTATCATCACCGGCATTGCCGCGTATTGTGTCATTGCTTGCCGATCCGATGATGGAGTCGTTGCCGGCGCCGCCGTCGACCAGCTCGACCCCGAGTACCGTGATCGCGCTGAGATCAAGCGCATCGTTGCCTGCTGTCAGGACGATCCGGTCGGTGCCATCGCCCATGTCGATCAGCTCGATTCCGTTTAGGTTTCCAGCAACGTTCGCCAACCCAAGCGTATCGTTCCAAGGGCTTGCCTGGATGGTGTCCGTTCCTGATCCGCCGTCGAACGTGTCGAAGCCCTCTGGATTTCCGAGGATCGTGAACGTGTCGTTGCCTGCGCCGCCCAGCAGCGTATCGTCGCCGGCATTGCCGCGGATCGTGTCATTGCCGGCCGAGCCAATGACGATGTCGTTGCCTGCGCCCGCGTCGATCAGCTCGACACCTTCCACGACGATCTGTGACAGGTCGATCGAATCATTGCCGCCTGTGAGGACGATGCGGTCGTAGCCCGTGCCGCCGTCGATGAACTCAATACCATCGAGGTTGTTGGCGGTGTTGGCGAGGCCGATCGTGTCGTTCCACATGCTGCCTATGATGCGGTCGCTGCCGGCCCCGCCGATGAAGGTGTCGAGTCCCCCCAGGTTGCCGATCACGAGGAAGGTGTCGTTGCCGCTGCCGCCGGTGAGCACGTCGCTGCCGATGCCGCTGATAAAGACCTGATCAGGATCGGAGGTGCCTTGCGAGACGTCCAGAGTGAACGTCGCCTGGGAAACAGAGAAGCCGTCATAGGCTTGCAGGCGAATCGCGATCGGACCGTTGGTTCCTTCGGGGGGCGTTCCGGTGAAGGATGCGGTGGCGGTGTCGAAGGTCAACCACGAGGGCAACTCCGAACCATCCTCAAGCGATGCGAAGTAGGAGATCAGATCGCCGTCCGCATCGGTGAACAGGTCGCCTGGCAGACCGAGCGACCACGCTTCGCCGATTGTCGCTATCTGATCTGGAAGCGGCTGTGTGAGTGTGGGGGCCGTGTTGGTCACCATCAGGATCGTAGCTGCCGCGCTTGCGGTGGCGCCAGATGCGTTGGTCACCGTGTATCTGAAACGCACCTCTCCTTCGTAGCCGGGCGGCAGGTCAAAGGTGATATCGCCTTCCGGCGTGACGGTGGCGCTGCCCACGCTCACCTCCGATACGCCGATGATGCTGAGCGGGCTGCCGCCCTGGTCCGTATCGTTGCGTAGCAGCACGCTTGCGGGCAGCACAGTATTTGACGTGCCCCAGAAGAGACCCTCGTCATTGGTCGCGTCTGGGGGCGGTGCGTCGACGAGTGCCGCTGCCTCGGCGAGTGCGAGGATGTCGGCTGTGGTCCAGACATCACCGTTATCAAACAGGATCTGTTCGATCGGCATGCCGTCGCCCGCGTAGGCATCCGCGAGCGTGATCTGGCCGCCGCCGCGGATGACAAGCAGCATGTCGGTGCTGGCCGCAGACAGGCGGACAGCGCTGATGTCCTCAGGCGTGATGTCCTGAAAGAACCGCAACGTGTCGACGTCGTCTGGGTCCGTGCCGTTATCGAGAATTGTGTCGTTGCCGTTGCCGCGTACGTAAGTGTAGTAGTCACTGCCGTCGCCACCCATCAGGATATCGTCGCCGAGGTCGCCGAAGAGCGTGTCATCGCCGGCGAGGCCAGTGAGCGTGTTGGCGCCGGCGTTGCCGACAAGACGGTTTGCAAGTTCGTTCCCGGTTCCGGAAACGGCGCCATCCGCCAGTATCAGGTTCTCGACGTTTGTGGTGAGCGCAAGGCTGATACTCGTAATGATCGTGTCGATTCCGGCGCCGGCTTCCTCAATGACGACATCACCTGCCCGATCGACATAATAATGATCGTCGCCCTCGCCGCCGGCCATCGTGTCGTCGCCCGTGCCGCCGTCGATGGTGTCGTCGTGGTCTCCGGTCGAGGTGATGGTGTCATCTCCGTCGCCGGCATCGACCCGAGTCGGTACCGATAGCGCGATCAGATCCGCGTCGTCGGTGCCGATCTGGCGGGCGGGAGGCTCTGGTGCGTTGTCGGGGTCGTTGGGATCAATCGATGGCGCGGCCGGACGGTCCGCGAACGGGTCAAGCATGGGAACGTTGAGCTGCCTCACCGCCGCGTCCCAGTTGGTCCATCCGGCATAGGTGTTGCCACCGAGGTCGACTTCGATGAGTTCACCGGGATCGAGAAACTGCAGACCGAGGTCTCCCGGCTGAAAGTCAACGACTCGCACGATCGTCTCGGTCTCGGGAAGAATGATGTTGAGCGCGCGCAGCTCGGTTGTGCCGATGTCGTCGATTACGACGTTCTCGTAAACGCGCTCGCCCTTTATGAGGGAGATGATGAGATCCGATCCCTCCATGCGAAAGCCGATCAAACCGGCGAAGTTGATGAGGCCCGCGATTTCGTCCGGATTGGTCCAGACGTCGGCCTGGAGCCGCGTCTCGAAGTAGGTCTCCCAACCATTCTCGACCATATCCTGGAAGCGGCCGACGGCGCCGGTGATCTGTAAGAGCTGCGAGCCTTCGTAACCGCCGCTCGATTCGTTGAAGTAATTGTAGGGAATGTAGAGCTTGTCGCTGCCGTCGGCGTTCTCGATGACAATCTCGGTCGCCTTTTCGCCGGTGGTCATGGACGAGATGACGATCGTGTCGCCTCCCTCGTCACCGGATGCAAACGTCGTCCCGCCGCCAGTAATCAACGTGTCGGCGCCGTCCCCGCCCCATAGCTCGATGTCGTAGCCGTCGGGGCTCTTGCCCGAGAACGCTTCGGCAAGGCGCGCATCGATGAAGTCTGCGCCCAGTCCGCCCTCAACACCACGCACAGCCTCGCCGGCATAGATCTTGTCGTCACCCGAGGAGGCGACCAGCCATTCCGCCGAGGCGATCCACAGACCGCCCTTGCCCTGCTGCCCCTCGGCGGTGACCCAATGGGCCGTGTCGGTCGCCCTGTTGATGGTGAGCGCGGTCTTGGTCGCGCTGAAATCCACGATGTCACCCTGGTCCGGACCAAGGCTCGCGCCCTCGCTGCCGAGGTAGAGGGACAGTGGCGTCTCGATCAGCTCGACACCCGGACCTGTCGTGATGTGATCGCTCGAAGCATCGTTCCAGATGAGCCGTTCGATTGAAAGCAGATAGTCGATAGAGGTTGTCGTGAAGGCTTGGTATTGCGGGGTCTGGTGCTCGACCCAGCCGCGTACGAACTCGATATGCGCGCCACCTGACCCGGAGTAGTTCACCGAATCGAAGCCGTCCTCCGTGTAGGTCCACGAGCTGTCGCCGCCATGCAGATAGTTCTTGCCGCTGGACCAGCTGAGGAGATCGTTGTCGGCACCGCCGTAGAGGCGGTCGATGCGGGTGACGTCATCCAGTCCTTGCAGGAGATCCTGGCCGAACCCGCCATAGACCGCGGTGAACTGGCTCTGGATGCGCAAGTGATCGTCACCATTGCCGCCGAGCAGGGTCTCCATGCCGGGCGAAAGGCGCAGGTTTCGAGGCAGATTGACGGCGATGTCGACGCCTGCGGAATAGAGCACAGAGGCGATGAAGCTCGTTGAATTCAGCGTCGGGAGGAGGCTGCCCTGCCCGCCGTAGGTGCGATAGTCGTAGCCCTGGTCTTTGATGTTGGCGGCGTGGAGGGCCATCTGGGTCCATGTCGCCTGCGGATCGAGAACATTGATGATGCGGCTCCCGCGGTCCTCAGGCGTGCCGATCTTTGCCTCGACTTCCTCCTCGCTGGTCGCATTGTTGGCAATCTTGATGTTGAACAACCCGGTTTCACCGAAGGCGCCGAGGACGACGCGGGTGCCGATGTCGACCCTCAAGCCTTCCATCACGAACCATTCACCCTGAGGAATGGGCGTGGATGTCAGGCTGTCCTGCTCGAAAGCCAACTGCAGGTGGTCAAAGCCCAGAAGACCGAGATTGAACGTTGAAATCGGAACTCGTTCGATCCGAATGTTGGCCATGCAATTGGCTCCAGGCAGATATGAAACGGGCAGGCGGCAGTCCTTCGAACCTGTTTTTCATACAACCTGGGCTTGGGTGAATGCGCAATATCAAATAGTTTGATGGCGTCCCATATTGTCATAATAAATTGATTTAAAATGCAATTATCCAATTATTATCCGCCTGCTATTTTTTTATCTTAATACGGATTATTAGTGTGCGACAGTATCCCTTCGGAAGCGATGCGCGAAATCCTGATGCACTCTTGGGTTGTCCCTGGCGTGATCTGTCGAATCCGTTCCGAAGGCAGGCCTGCCACTGCCGTGCGGCACTGAGATGCGGGCGTGACGGTGACCGTGTGCCACTCGCTTTCGCTTCGACCGCCTGAGTTCCGCTAGGCCGCCGCCTATTCGCAGTAGGACCTGCCGCTCCGCTGTTTCAAGTCGAGATGGAAATGGTCGTGATGGGCGCGGTTTGCATGCGGTCCAAGGACGGTCGTGAAGACGCCGCAGGCGCCCGTGTGAAGCTCCTTGAGGAACGATAGCTCCGCCGTTTCGGGCACTGTCGGTGCGGGTTGCCCGGCGTCAGGTGTGCCCGCCTTTGGCGGCGTGTCGGCGCGTGCCGTCGAGATGCCTCGGGTCAGTGAGCGCGTGGCGAGGTTCAGTTGACCAGCGACGGGGGACTTGCGGTCGCCTTCGGTCGTCTTGGCTGCCGCGGCCGCGCGCGCGGCGGCTTCCGCCTCCGCGCTCTCCACAACTGCACCCCAGTACGTCTTGACGTCGATGGTGCGGCCGTCGGCGAGTTCGAATGCGGCGACGTCGAGCGCGTTGGCAAAAGCATGCTCGGAGATCTTTGCTGCCGGATCATTATAGCGGTTGCGGCACATGTACGACGACACGTTGCGAATTTTGACGATGTGTGAGCCGAGCCTGCGCTTGGCAGCCGGCTGGGCGACCGTCTCCAGCCACTGGTAAAGCCGCGCCGTGAGTGCGCAATTGGTCGTTGCCGCCGGGGAGACATCGACGCCAGCGCCCGAACCGATGCGTTTGAGGCGCAGGGGCAGCGGCGTGCCGCATTCGCCAAGCCGTATCGGCGCCAGCCGGTCGCCATCAGCAGCAATGCCAGAGAGCAAACCGTCGCACTGGCGCTCGGCTTCGGCGATTTCGTCTGCGGTCCATGCAGCAATCGCAGGTGTATCTGTTGCACCGACAGTGGGGGCTGGCGCAGGGGACACTTGTTCGTCCCGGCGTGCAGGTGGGGTCGGCGCTGGTGTCGTCGCTCCGGCGGCTGGTGTCGGAGGACTTGGTACCGGTGGCGGGGCAGGTCGGGACGGCGCCTCGGTCACGGCCGCAGGCTCGGCGACTGCACCCTGCGGCCGCGACGGCGATTCCGCCGGAACGGTGCCCCTTCTTGTCTCGGCGGTTGGTCGGGCCGCAGGCAAGGAGCGCGATGCGGCTGCATCTTCGGGCGCGGCACGTGTGGTTGCGGCGCTATTCGCAATCTCAGTGCGCTCTGTTCGTTCAGGACGCTCACGAGCGTCTTTTGGGGGCATCATTCCTCTGCTGGCATGTACGCTGTTCGCGCCGCCGCCTGGCCATGTCCGGACTAGCTCGGCATGTGCGGCTCGTCGCTCTGGTCCGGCGCGCCTAGGGTGGGGCTGCGGCAAGGGTGGCAAATCCTGGGATGGCAGCAAGGACGTCTGTGCCGGCTCTGTCGGCGCCGATATCTGAGCCGTTGCGCGCGTTGGCTGGACCGCAAACGGGGCTAGTGCCATCAGGATCAAAGTGGAGAACCGCATGAGACGTCTCGGCCGCATGCACCATCGTCGTGCCAACGGCGGCGATTGGATTTGGATCCCCGACACCGTGGCGAAGAACACGCGAGCCGAGCCAACTGAGGTGGCGCGCAGCTGAGCGCGGACGTCTTGTTTGAAACAACAGAAGCGAACCGATGTGCGATGAACTGAAACGCAAGTGTGGGCTAATGCGCCCATCGAATTGCGCACACTGGTTGTGTGCGCATTGACGTCGTGGCTCGCTACTGAGGCCGTCATGCCCTGAGTGTCGTAGCTGCCCATCCCCTCATCGCTCGCTGTCAGCTCCCGGTCATTGCTGAACGCACCTCGGCCGTCGGCCGACACGTGCGACGTCACTGCACAGCGGCGGCAAGGCCAGTTCTTATGAAGGGCATAGACTTACGGCAGGATGAGGACAACGTCATGGGCGCCCAGTTGCGCACCTCGGCGGCGCAGGTGGGCAAGGTTGAGAGAGGGCGCGCCGTCCTGGAGGACGCCTTCCTCCAGCACTTCGCTGCTGCCGTCGGTGCGGCGCCGGTAGAACGAGAACCTCGTCTCTCGCGGCACCTCAGGGCACCACAGCAGTGGGCACACGATCCGACCCCATTGGTCAGGAACCGGCTCCTGAGGAATCCAGTCGCTCGCCGAAGTCGCCGCCGTGCGCTCGTCTATAGCCTGGCTGGTGACGTCCTGGGCCTCGAGCGGATCGTCCTGGCGCGCAATGCGTCTATCGATCATCGGCGCCGACCGCACAGTGCGATCCATGCCCTGGGCATCAGCAAAAATAGCTACGCCTTGGGCGACGCCCGGGTCGACGCAGAAATCTCGGTCAGGACTGTCGATGTGACGCGGCATGTCTAAACGCTGACTGACAACTAAACCATAGTGCTACAGAATGATATTAATACACCAAAATGCGGATCATTCCCATGCAGAGAGGTGCTTCTCACGGCGATTGTGAAAAGAGTTGTAATCGGTACCTGACTTGGGTCAGTCGTGTCGATTGCGGCTCAAAGCGGGGCGAAACCAAGAGTTGCGGTGGTGACATCAACCAGTGAGCAAAGCTGGCGGTGAACCCCGTACGGTGGATGTCGCTGGCGTGGACAGGTCCACCTACTGGAGTCCATCCCGCCGCTCTATTTGGCCTCGGGAATTTTCTTCTGTTCCAGATGGTTATCTACGCGCACTTCTCTGAGCCGTTGGGCAGGCCAAATAACGCGAGGTCATGGATCTGCAAGTTTTGCATGTGGATGACCGGTCGTTGTGCGTGCTCTGTGCGGAAGAGTTCGACGCCTGTAATTTTTGCGTGAATTGCCGGGCCTGGAGGAGCGCAGCGAAGCATCAGCGATGATGCCGCACCTCTACCGTTCAACTAAAGATGGGGTGGGTGTCGGCGCTCGAACGGGTGTCTCAGTCGTTCCCAATCGCGACGCCCAGGTGTTGCGAGATTAATTTCCCATGCATCTGCCGCGCTGTCAGCTGGGCGTCGTTGTCTGTTCTGCGGGGCGACGGTCCGGTTGGTGGCCGTGGTTTGCTTCTGATCGGTTAGTCCGGCGAGGTCGTGGATCGGGCACATAATCCCAGGACTGGAGCAGGTGGAGGTTTCGGCCGCGAATTATTGGCGCCGCGATCCGCACCGGGCTCGGGAGCGCTGGTCCAATGTCTTGCTCATTTCGCGGGAGCCAACCTGCATTCCGCAAGTTGTACGTCGGCGAGCCCGTTCTTATGGGCTTGCGCTGAAGGGTCGTCTGGGGTGATATCGCCGCTTGTTCACAGCCGGCCCGCGCTCTTCAAGGATTTCCCGGAGCGGGGTGGCCAGTCTGGTCGGTGATTTGCGTCGGTAACATCCGGCCAAGACCGCAACAGCGGCCCCGTAGCTCAGCAGGATAGAGCATCAGATTCCTAATCTGAGGGTCACAGGTTCGAATCCTGTCGGGGTCACCACAAAATCAATGACTTAGTCGAAATCGCCGCCGCTGTTCAATTTCTCATAGGCTCCGATAGACTGCGTTGTGATGGCACATGACGGCTCATGGCGGCACCACTTGAGACTGCGCCTAACGGGGGTGCCGGCCGGCACTGAGCACCGCCTACACGCCGGCAATGCAGTGGGGGGCATGGGGCCGCCATCTCGTCGCCTCCGTTATGGGTGGAGACAGAGCACATGAAGCTGTTCGGCCAGCGCCACGCCACGACGAGTGCGCGGCACGCCTCCTCGTCCCCGTAGAGAGCCTGAAAGCGGCCTTCCGAGAGACCCTTCTGGAACTGGATGCGGTTGCGAGCCATGATCATCTCCCTAGATCAGCTCGCATTTTTACCCCACACCACGGTGCCGTGAAGGCTCAGTCTGGTGCGTAATCAGGTAATTCCAAGCGAAACGGCGGCTGCATCGGGCTGCCGTTTCGCCGTTCCATGCCACATCGCATGGTTCACCGGGTTCGCCAAACGGAGCCCAATAGGTTGGCAGGCTGCCTGGAGACGACAAATCCGACGCGCTCCCTACCTGATCCAGACTTCAACCCGTCGATTCATATTCCGGCTTTCAGGTGTGTCGTTGCAGGCAACCGGTGACATCTCGCCATACCCCGCCACGATAGCGCCGGAGTATCCCACTGCGCGCAGGGCTGAATTGACGGACTGTGCCCTAGCCAGCGACAAACTTTCATTTGCAGGGCCACTGCCGAGCGCATCGGCAAATCCGAGCAGCATGACTTGCTTGCCTTTGTTGCGGTCGCTTTTCAATTCAGCTGCTAGCCGACGGATGTCGCCCTGTGCCTTGCTATCAAGTGCGGTGGAATTCAGTTGGAAGCGCAGGGTCGTTGACAATCGATGGGCGGCTTTCGTGTCGCTGAGAAATCGCCGCATGATCGGCAAGCTAAAGTCGGGATTCTGCGAACTGAGTGCGAAGGCAACTCGGGCCTGCTGGTCGTCAATAGCCAGTCCCTCGGGAGACTGGTCTATGAAGTCCACGCCGCGGACGACTGGTTGGGCTTCGTTAGAGAGTGCAAAATCAAGAATGGCCCTGGCAAGCGGCGATCTCGGGTGCCCGTCCGTGTAAAGGTAGAGGCGGCGCGTCAGCGGGTATTCTTCGGTCTTCATTGAAAACACACTCGGACGGGCGATCATGCCGCACGTCAATTCAATATTCAGCGCCTTTGCATTTCGCTGATACGCAATGCCGACGAATCCGATGCCATCCTTGTCCGCGGCAACCCAGTCGGACTGTTCCTTGTGATTCTCCGTTCGCTTTGTCTCTGGCGACAACTTGAGCTTTCCGGGATCGAGAACCAGCAACTTGAATGTCTCGTAGGTGCCGGAATCTTCCGTTGGTGCATATACGTTGATCTTGCCAGGTTCCCGACCCAACTCGGCCCAATCGGTGATCGTGCCAGCAAAGATGCCGGCGAGTTTGTCCTGTGGCACAGAGACAAGAGGGTTATTTGAAGAAACGATGACGACAAGGCCATCAAGGCCGATGACATGTTCGTTGGACGGCGAAAGCATATCGCCAAGGCCGGCGGCGCCCAGCTTCGTGACTTCCTCGGTCTTGATGCGGCGGGAGGACATTCCAATTTCAGCAGAATGCGCCTCCAGCTCACGAAACGACGTGCTCGAGCCATGACGCGCAAGATCAATCGTGGCGATTGGTCGTTCGGATGTGTCTAGAAGGCCGATCTTCAAATCGAGTGGGTTTTGCCCGACGACCCGTTGTGTCTTCAGGCCATTGCGTTTGGCGAAAGCATCAATGATCGCCGGCATCAAAGCATTGCCGATCGTGTTGGAACCGGCGATACGGGTCTCGCCGCTAATGGTTGCCGCGGAAATGCTGGATGACTGCGGTGCCGTGTATGGTCCAGTTGGACAATTTGGCGTGATACAGTCAAATCGATTTGCGTCGATCGTCAGATTGCCCAACTCATTCGACAAGATGGCGTAGGTTGTCCCATTGTAGGCCTTCAACTCACCTGAAATCTCGAAGCCGCCTCCCTTCATTCTCAGCTTCACGTCTTCTGCAGAGAGTGGCGTTGCCAATGTCATGGTGAAGCAAGACGCGAAGACGGACCATTTGGCAATTTTACGCCAGATTTTCATTGTTGCTCTCCTGCGGGTGGGACGTGGCGCTGCTGGCGCAGCGACCGGAATCGCTCCGTCAATTGCGGATGCGTAGGCCTTCGATCAGGTAAGGGTTGAATTGTTCAATGGACTGCAGCGGCTTTCCGCACTGCGCAGGGGAAAGAACGATATCTTCTGTTGTGATGCCGGCGCTCGGGTGAAAGCGAAAGATCTTGACTGGGATGCGCGCAAGTTCCCCGTCCCCGCAATAGGGAGGTTTTGGCAGGTCTCCGCGTGTCAGGTAGTCGATCAGAAGAGCAATGTTGCCATGACGCTGCTTGTGATTGTTCCACAGCGTGTAGACTTGAACTCTCTTGGGGCTACTCGATATATTCCCGGGTACGCTCAAGAAGCCGTGGCTGAGGCCGCTTCTCTCCGATAGCGCACGCGATTCTTCTGCGTTAGAGGGCCGTCTGGTCCAGACGTCACCAGAGCTTCGAGGTTCGGCGGTGTATTCCAGCGCGTGGAGATCGAGTTCGACCGGTGCGGTCCACAGGATGGCGATCTTGTAGACGTTTTCCAGATCTTGGGTTTCTATGGCTGTTTTTGACGTCGTGCCGTCGTTCAGAACGACATCGACGCCGGGTTCGAGTCCCAGAAAAAGATCAAGCTCAACATCAATATGTCCGCCTTGGTCGAGCGTGTAGGTTCCCGAATAGGGCCCATAGTTCAATTCGAATGACTGTCCGTGGCGACAGGTCGAGACAACCGAGATCTTGGTGCGGCCTGCGGTGAGTGGTAGTGATCGAATCTCAAGCGGGCAATCATGTGCCTGCATTTTTGTCGCGATTTGCTCGGCGCGTTCTCGTCGATTCTGCTCCGCCGCCAGGCGGGCAGCTTCAGCCTCTGCTTGTTCGCGGGCAATCTCTTCTGCGCGTTTCCGTTCGGCAAGCTCGCGTTCCCGGGCGATCTTCTCGCGCTCAAGTCGCTCTTTTTCGAAACGCTCTATTTCTGCCTGGCGACGCGCTTTTTCTTCCTCCACCTCCGCCGCCTCCCGGAGACGCCGCTCTTCTTCGGCTTTCCGTTGGGACTCGGCTTCACGAAGCTTCAACTCGCGTGCCTGTTCCTCCAAAGTACGCCGACGCGCCTCGTCATCGTCGCCCGCCGGCAATCGGCGCGGATCGGTAAACGTAGTGACCTGCCCCAGGGTTTTCGGACCATCGATAACTTGAGAGACTGGCCTCCGAATCGGAGGACGGCATGCGCAAGAGCAGGTTCCGGGACGAGCAGATGGTGGCGATCCTTCGCGAGGCGGATCGCGGGACTGTCGGCGAGGTTGCGAAGAGGCACGGCATCAGCGAGCAGACGATCTACACGTGGCGCAAGCGCTTCGGGGCGCTGCAGTCAGACGACGTGCGCCGTCTGAAGCAGCTCGAAGCGGAGAATGCGCGGCTGAAGAAGCTCGTCGCCGAGCGCGATCTCGAGATCGAGGTGATGAAGGAGATCGCCGCAAAAAAATGGTGAGCGTGCCGGCTCGCCGTTCGCAGGTGGCGTACGCGACAGGGCATGGCCTGTCGCAGCGGCGGGCTTGCACGCTGATCGGAGTGGGGCGGTCGGCGTTGCGGTATCGATCGACGAAGGCGGAGACGGATGCGCCGGTGCTGGCGCGGATGGCGGCGCTCGCCGCGCAGTATCCGCGCTACGGCTATCGTCGGATCGCGATCTTCCTCGAACGGGAAGGGCATGTGATGAGCTTCGGCCGCTGCCATCGCCTGTGGCGACTGGCGAAGCTTCAAGTGCCGCGCAAGCGGCCGAGAAAGCGCATCGCGACGGGCCGTCCGCGCCCGAACGCGCCGACCGGTGCGAACCAGGTGTGGAGCTACGACTTCGTGTTCGACTGGTGCGCCAACGGTCAGCAGCTGAAGTGCCTCACCGTCACCGACGAGTGGACGAAAGAGGGTCTGGCGATCGAGGTCGATGGCCGCATCCGCTCGGGCCGCGTGATCGAGGTGCTGTCGCGGCTCGTCTCGGAGCGCGGCGCGCCGCTGTATCTGAGGTCCGACAACGGGCCCGAGTTCGTGTCGCGGGCGCTGCTGAAGTGGATCGTCGGTCAGGGCATCGGGTGCGCGTTGATCGATCCGGGCAAGCCCTGGCAGAATGGCGCGACCGAGAGCTTCAACGGCAAGTTCCGCGACGAGTGCCTGTCGCTGGAATGGTTCCGCTCGCGGGCCGAAGCAAAGGTCGTGATCGAGACGTGGCGGCGCCACTTCAACGAGGTGCGGCCGCATTCGAGCATAGGCTACATGACGCCGGCCGCGTTCGTGGCAAGACTGAAGGAGCAAGACGCAGCGCCCGTGCCGGCGACGGGCCGGATCGCTGCGGTATGTGGGGCCTCCGCGCTCCGCCCCGTCGCGCAACCGCCTCGCAAGAGGCAAACAGCAAAAGCAACGAGGGCTGATCTCTCAAGCTAAACGTGGTCCGAAGAAATTGGGCAGGTCAGTAGGGCCAGCCTGAGCGTTTGCTTCGGGTGCATGCACTGTTAGCAGGCAGGCGAGCAAGACAGCGATTGAAGCGGCAGCGAGCGGCGAGGGAATCAGCACGATCACGAGACGATGCCAAAGGTTTTGAACGGGGTTTTGCTAGAGGTTATGGCCGCCACATTGCAGCTTTGTGACAGTGCCCCGTGGGCATGCCTTGAAATACAGGCAAGCCTGTTGGCGCCAACACATCCCTGCGGATGAGCCACGTCTGGGCGATTCGGACGAAGCTGCAGATAGAGGGAAAAAAGAGGGACCTTGCCCTTTCAACTTGGCAATCGACAGCAAGTTACGTGGCGGTAACTTCGCCGCCGTCCGCTTCGATGACGTGGCGCTGAGCGGACACGCAATGGGCCGCACGACGATGCGGTAGTGTGCTGCCGCGAGGCCCGCCCGCGTCGCCGGGATTTTTTTGTCAATCCTCGGGAAGAGCTTCTGGTGGATATGGCCGCTCGACTGCGAAGTGAAGACATTGAAAGAAGCTCGAGCGTTCGTCAGCCGCAGGCCCCGCCGAAATCGACGTGATAGTGCTGGTCGTGTCGAACCCAGGCCTTGCCGAGGAAGGACAGTCTCCCCGACAGCTTGGCTCCCTCTCGGGTGGCGAACAGGTGCGGCTGCAGATGGCTGTCGAAGATTACGCGCCGGACCTTCAGACCATATTCGCGCGCAGCATGGTCGAGTTCCACAAGATGCAGAGCCATTGCCTCGAAGTCGATCTGCAGATCGCCGGCCCGGCCGGCATTGTCGAAGCCGACGCTGTAGCCGAGCTTGTTGAAAACGGACACCGGCATCTCGGCGACGTCGCCATCGCGCGTGCGCAGCGGTACGAAGAAGTCGACCGAGGTCCCGTTGGCGTGGGTTCTATGCGGCCACAACAAGCCGCCCCAAGGCCAGCTGCCTTCGCCGTAGACGAAACGCAACTCAGGTCGCCTTGTCGCCACCCTCGCGTAGCTGGAGAGGACCGCATCGCGAACGGCTCCGTGCATGAACGTGCGTCCGCTCAGGTAGCCCAACAGGCTGTAGGCGCGAAAGTTCTCACCTGAGTACGGCAGGCGGCGACCATGAGTCAGGTAGCCGTTGACGGCGGTGCCTTGGCAACGACTTGGCGGGGCAAACTCACGTCCGAGCCAGGTGATCCAGCCGCAGTAGCCGGCAAGTGCGATCGCCGGCAGGCTCAGCAGGGAGAGCCGCAGCCGTCCTGTCCGAGAAAGGGTGGTTCGAAACAAGATCATGGGTCCGATTTCTGCCCTATTTTCGCATGCTCGCCGTGGATTTCCCGTATAGGCACGTAAGCCAATAACTCATAGGATGGCGCCCGATGTGTGGACCACGGGCAGGTTGACGCACGCACGTTTCGGTTGGGTCATGTTTGGGGAGTACGACGACATGCGCGTATTGGGAGCTTTGCTGCTTGCAGCAGGATTGGTCGCCAATCCTAACTTCACTTGCGCCGCAGAGTTCACCTACAGCGAGAGCACCAGCCAGGATATCGCCCGGCGCCTCGATGTCCCCGTCTTCTACACAGTCCCGGAGAGCGCGTGGCTTGAGTTGCCGAAGACCATCAACACGACCGATCAATTGATTGAATTTCGCTACCCGAAGTACAAAGACAATGCTGCACACGTCGGGTTGCGGATCGTGAAAACAAAGCGTGTGGGCTTCAGCAAACGCATCACGCAGAGCGGCCTGATCCAGACGGGCGATATTCTATTGTCCTTCCGGCCGGAATGGGGCGGCGCCGGCACCTATCCCAACATTCAGTTGGGTGTCAGTCATGCGGGCATGGCCTACCTCGCGCCCAACGGGATCATTCGTCATATGGATAATCCCATGGATGTCGAGACGCTCGGACGCGGCGATTTCACAAGCGAGCACTATCGCACCCTCAAGTTCATGCATGTCATTCGTCCGCGGGGACTGACTGAAGCGCAGCGGAAGAATCTTGCTGCCTGGGCACAACAGCTCGCCAGCCGCACCAAGCAGGTCTACCCAACGCAAGTGGCCTTCAATAAGGACTACAACAATCCAAAGTACCGGTCTGGAAAGTCGCCTGAATTTGTGAAGACCTTTGGTCAGGCCGCACTGGGGCAATCCACGAGTAGCGGCCAGCCTCTCGACCTGTTCTGTTCCGAGTTTGCCTGGTCGTTGCTTGCGCTCCGTAGCTGCGATCCGGGAGATGGAAGCGTATTCCAAAGCAGTCGGATACCGTCCTGCATCAAGCCTGCGATGACGCCAATGCGGGCGACGGGCAGCTTCATTACCAGCCGATCGCGGTTTACGAAGGCGGGATTGGCGGATGGTCCGTTGCTTGTTGTTGACGCCTTGCAGCTTCCAAACAGCGAGCGTGATGCACTACTCGACTCGGTGTTCATAGAAGACACTTCACGAGCGGCAAAAATGTCCGAAGGGCACCGCCAGGTCGCAAAGGACATGCAACCCAAATTCGAGCCCCTCAAGACGTACTACAAGGCTGTCGAAAAGGGCGGAATGTCCCGCATTCAAGCCTATTTCATCAGCCGCGGGTTCAGACGGAGCATGCCCGACAACTACTCGCCAACATCCTATCTGATCAATACGCTGCTGCCGTCCAACAACACGAGCCGGACAATGGACTACGTAGCGACGATCATGTTCGAGTGAGAGCAGCACTGAAGTGCCGCACAAGATTGCGCACTTTTTCTGCGGGGCCTATCCATGCTGATCAACCGCCGCGCAGTGCTCGCGGCCATGGCTGCGAGCCTTGCGCGCCCGACCGGGCTGCGTGCGGCAGACATGATGCCGATTGCCGACATGCACGCACATCTTTTCTTCATTGGTCCCAATCCAGCCGCGCGACAACCGCTCAGGCGCAATATGGCGAGCGGCGGCGCCACTCTCGTATCGTGGTCTCTTGTCGGCGACATGCCATGGATCCGTCGCTCGGCCACTGGTTTGAAGCAGAACGGAGCCCCCAAGCGTGGCGCGGCAACAGCGTGGTTCCGGGAGGAACTCGAACGAATACATCGGCATCTTGCCGAGCAGAAACTCAAGGTCGTGCGCACGCCTGTCGACATCGAGCGGGCGCTTTCGGGCGAACCGCATGTCGTCCTGTCGGTTGAAGGTGCGACATTTCTCGATGACGGGCTCGCTGGACTTGAGGCTGCGTATGACGGCGGTGTCCGACATCTTCAGCTTGTCCATTATGCGCGCAATACCATCGGCGACTTCCAGACAGAGGCACCGGCGCACGGTGGCCTCACCGCCTTCGGCCGCGACGTTATCCGCGAAGCAAATCGTCTCGGCATCCTGATTGACCTTGCACACGGGACGAAGCCAACGGTGGAGCAGGCCCTTGAGATCTCGCGCTCGCCGGTGGTGTGGTCGCACTCATCGATCGCGCGTGGCGAACCCAACTGGCGGATGCCGGCATGGCGTGCTCGTCAGATCAGCGCCGAGGAGGCGCGCGCGATTGCCGCGAAAGGCGGAGTTGTCGGGCTGTGGGCATTGCCGTCGGATGTCGGTAGCACCATCGAGTCCTACGCCAATCGACTGCTCCAGATGGCGCAGCTGCTCGGCGACGATCACGTCGCATTCGGGACGGACTTGAACGCAATCGCGAACAGTCCAATCAAGAACTACACCGATCTCCGACGCGTCGTCACCCATTTGGAGGCGCGAGGCGTCGAGCAGTCTCGCCTCCGCAAGATTTCCATCGGCAACTATGCCCGCGTGCTGAGTGCCGCCATGGTCGCCGGAAAGGCATGACGGACGCTGCGGATTGATTGTAACCGTGAGATTGGCGCTGATTGCAGGGGTAAGGCAATTGTGCGGCAAGTTGTTGTTGGCGCCTGTTTCTCTGATCGGCAGCTGGCCCATGGACCGTGCAACGTATGGCGATTGCGAGTGGGATAGGGATGGCGTCCCGCGAAGACCACCGCAAGGTTATTGACCCTTGGGGGACAGGCAACAGCTGCGGACCTTCGCGGCACCCGCGCGCTAAGGCTTCTTGCACGCCAAGTTCCGGCGGCCGCGCCTTTCGATGGGAGAGGATGCTCGACATCGTGGTATCGCAATCGGTCAAAGGGCGCTTGAAGCAGATCCCAACAGGAGTCTGGATCCTGGGCTTCGTCTCGATGCTCATGGATATCTCGTCCGAGATGATCCATGCCTTGCTGCCGGTTTATATGGTGACAGTGCTGGGCACCTCGACCTTGGCGGTGGGGATCATCGAGGGCATTGCCGAGGCAACCGCAGCCATCACCAAGATCTTCTCCGGCGCATTGTCCGATAGGATCGGGAAACGCAAAGGACTTGCCGTCCTCGGTTATGGCATGGCGGCCTTCACCAAGCCTATCTTCCCGCTTGCGCCGAGCCTTTCCTGGCTGATTGCGGCCCGCTTCATAGACCGGGTCGGCAAGGGTGTTCGCGGCGCGCCTCGCGACGCGCTCGTGGCCGACTTGGCTCCGCCCGAGCTGCGTGGCGCCAGTTTCGGTCTAAGGCAATCGCTCGATACGATTGGCGCGTTTGTCGGGCCGTTGCTCGTGATCCTGCTGATGCTCTGGACAGCCAACAATTTCCAGGCTGTGTTCTGGGCCGCCGTCATTCCTGCTTTTCTCGCCTTCGGGCTGATCGCCGTTGCCGTCAAGGAGCCCGAGCGACCGGCCGAGCTTCGCACGGTCAAATCACCGCTGAGCCGCGCGGAACTTGCATTGCTGGGCATCGAGTACTGGTGGGTTGTGTGTATCGCGACCGTGTTCACGCTGGCCCGGTTCAGCGAAGCCTTTCTCATTCTGAAGGCACAATTGGTGGGCCTTCCAATCGCAATGGTTCCGGCAGTGATGGTGCTGATGAATTTCGTCTACTCTATTGCCGCCTATCCGGCCGGAGTTCTTTCCGACCGCATGGACCGTCATTCCATCCTGTTGGCAGGGCTTGCGCTCCTGATCGTTGCCGACATTGTGCTTGCGCTGTCCAGCGGCATTACCGGCGTCGCTGTGGGTGTCATCCTGTGGGGGTTGCACATGGGCTTGACACAGGGCCTGATGGCGGCGCTCGTCGCCGATACTGCGCCGGCGGAGCTACGCGGCACGGCCTACGGCATGTTCAATCTGATGACCGGAATTGCCCTGCTTGCTGCCAGCGTCATCGCCGGCGGACTATGGGACGCCATTGGGCCCAAAGGCACGTTCCTCGCTGGTGCGGCATTCACAACGGTTTCCATCGTCGGGCTGCTGACGCTTCGTCGAAACAGCATCGCTGGTGGCGCGCAGAAGTCGTCATAGCTTGATCAAGCTCGAATGTACGGTTTGCATCATCCGTCGAGATCCGCGCGGAATGTTCGGGATTGATCGATCAGCGCGTTTCACTTCGGTTGATAGGTAACAACGCTTTCCTGTTCGTTGGGATCGGTCCGAGTGACAATCGCGATTGCCGGTTCAGTCGAGCTTAGATTGCGAGGTTGATGCGGGACGTCCGGGGGAATGAAGATGAAGTCGCCTGCTTCGTTCACGACCGACTTCTTCAGTTGCTGCCCGTAACGCGTCTCGACCCGCCCCTGCAACACGTAGATCGCAGTCTCGTATCCCTTATGATAGTGGGCTTCGGCCTGCCCTCCGGGAGGTATGACGACGCGGATCATGGAAATGCCTTCCGCTCCGGCGGTCTTTCCTGAAATCCCTTCGAAGACCCGCAGTCGCTGCTTCGAACTTTGAGCGCTGGTGGGGCGAACAACGACAATTTCTTTATCGCTTATCGTATGTGCAACTTCCCGCATCTCGCGACGCCTCGCAATGTGTGAGATGTAGGCGATGAGGTCATCGAGTTCATCGTCGGGTAGAATGTCGGCAGGGAAGCCCTGCATCTTCTGATCGGGCCATGTGCGGACTGAGGCGGGATCGCGGATCAGCTGCTTCAGGCCCTTTCGAGTCATGTATTCTGTCGGCGCCACAGGCCGCGCAAGATCCGGACCGACATCTGCTTTTCCAGCACCATCAATCTTGTGACATGCAAGGCAGTTCTTGATGAAGGACACGAGTCCGTGCCGCTCCGGTGCGTTTTCTGGCACGTCATCGGCGACGGACATGTTTGGCCAGCGTTTGATCGGCGAGGCAACGGCCTCTATTGACGCTATCGCATAGGGCCATTGCTCTGGGCCGATGCGCGACCGCGCAGGGTGCTGCCAGACCAGGAAGAACGGCCCGGCGCTGATGTTCTTACCTGGCAGTTTGGGCCACGGAGAGTTTGGCATCTCGATGGCAAGCCAAGGTGTTGCCCCACCTGATCTAGCACTCTCGAAAAGCGTTGTCGGGAGTTGCGAGACGAAACCATCCGTCGCGCGTATTTCCAACGTGTCGAACGCTGCAAGATCGGTATCTGGCAAGAGCGCCAGGAAGGGCACGGCCGCATAGGTCATTGTGCGCATGTAGGCCGGATCATTGCTGATCTCGATGGTGGCGAGGTCGTTACGCGCAAGGAGGGCCGACGCTGAGATCGAGCGCGCTTTGCCGAAGCCCTCAATTGCAAGCTGATTTTCGCCGGCGCTCGCGGCTACAGCCACCATCATGATCAGCGCGAGGATGGTGGTGGTGGCAAATATGCGCATCATGCGTTTCTCCTAGCATCTGTCGCGAGTATCGAAGAGCGTCGCATCTCATTCATCGGCCTTCAAGGCCTAGTCCAGGGCTGACGTCGGTCCGGTAGTATTGGTGTTCCCGAATGATGATGGTCTGCAAACTCGAGCAAAGCCGCTTCGCCCATCCGATGACTGTTGCTGTGGCTGCAAGCAGACTCAAGAGGTGCTGATGATCGACGCTTGTCCTGCTGCCTTACTTGCACCGTCACGATAATTCGGCAAAACTCACGGTTTGGGGGTGCTCAAATAATGAAGTGATCCAGCTCGTGCATAACGACAAGGCCGCCACGCATGCCCTGCAAACATCCCTTCAGTCGCTTCAGGCACCGAGAGACCGCTGATGTCTATTCTCAATCTCGTTTCTTCGTTGCCGAGCAGAGTCGATGAAGAGTTCATCGAGAACCTTGTCGTCGGCCGCGGTGTACGGGTGGAGCGCATCGTTTCCTTCGGCCAAGCGTCTCCGAGCGGATTCTGGTACGATCAAAATGAGGCCGAGTTCGTCATTGTTTTGGGTGGCAGGGCGAGACTGGAAATTGAAGGGCGAAAGCAGGAGCATGTTCTTGGGCCAGGCGATGCCATCTATCTGCCGGCACATTGTCGTCATCGTGTGGTCTCGACGGATACGACTGGCCCGACAGTCTGGCTTGCGGTTTTTTTGGATTCTGACCTTTTTCCCGCCCCTGCTGGATTGTTAGCTGACGACGCAAGCCCGCGCACTACATCTGAATAAAATTGATTCTGAACCACACCAACTCGCGGTCAGTCTATCCCTATGACTGGATGGAAGTCGGGCCTCGATTCATGCTGGATAACCGAGTTCTTTACCCAGGTGCCAATCAACCCGAGAGAAACAAACGACAACCGCCGGCTCCCCATCGTTGGGGCGCCGGCGGTACGTTGCGAAGACCTATTTGTGCATCAGCGATCGCACGGTTTCGCGGAAACGGCGCACGTGAACAGGCCCTTCTTGCGCGAGCAGCTCTCATGGCGGTCGGAAGCCTTGCTGAGTTGTGCCCACTTGGTGCCGTAGTTCTGGATCACCGCGGCGCGCCACGCGTTGCGCGCAGATATGATGCCACCTGCCTTCGTAAGAGCGCCATACCGGTTGACCGAAACATTCGCCTTGCAGGTCTTGACTGGTTTCGAATTGGGTTTCGACGCCGGCTTGGTTGTCGGCGTGTTGACCGGCTTCGTGGCCGGCTTTCCATCGTCGCCAGATGCCTTCTTCGTCGGCGGCTTGCTGCTCGATCCTTGGGTCTTGGTCGTCTTGCGTGGTTTCGGACCGTCGTCTTCCCCGGCCTTTTTGACCGGCGGGGTGGCATCGGAGCCCTTCGTCTTGGTCTCAGACTTGGGCCGCGGCTTCGGTCCGCATTCTGCCTTCAGTGGCACCCAATTAGAAAACTTGCCCGTTCCGGCAACCTCGACCCGATACTTGGTGTCGACGTCGGTCGCGATGGTGATGTTCCGCGTGTGTGTGGCCAAGTAGTTGCCGGCGGCCC
The DNA here is from genome assembly GCA_020638035.1 of Hyphomicrobiaceae bacterium. Taxonomy (GTDB): domain Bacteria; phylum Pseudomonadota; class Alphaproteobacteria; order Rhizobiales; family Hyphomicrobiaceae; genus JAEUMD01. The sequence goes on along the minus strand of JACKJI010000001.1, from coordinate 193,485 downwards.
CTTTGACCGCGGTTGCGGCGAGCGGTCCGCTCTGGCTGCCGCTTGCGCCATGGATGATAAACTTTACCGACCCCGGACCATCGACGTGCGCCCACGCCTTGAGGGTTGCGTCGCGAGGACACGCCCCGCCCTTTTCTGCGAGGATCCCCAGTTGCACACTGTTGACCTTGAGTGCGTGCGACGGTGCGGCGCCGGCCACGAGGACGGCTACGGCGGCGATTGCCGAATACATCGATTTCATTGGGTAAACCCTTGTCCGAGACGCTGTTCCGAGTGAGGTAACCGAACCGTGCGCTCCCGCGCACGGACCGGCTTCACAGGCTCCGTCGCGGCAAGCCTAGCCTCGGTTCAATTCGAAAAGAAAAGTAATTCTGCCAATCTCCAATAGCCCAATGCCGGGGCCTCGTTATTTCGGGGGCAGAATTTCACAGTTAACTGTCAGATGGCCGTATGGACCTTTGCCGATATTCCTTTGCCAGCGGACGAATTTGGCGGCGCAAACTGGGGCGCTTTTCCGCAGGGGCGATGACCGCCAATGGGATTGTGATGAAACCGCTTCAATCGTTTGCGCGAGTAGACGCGTGCCGACTTGAGTTTACTTTCCTTGGCCTGCCAAATGTTCCGACGTCGCCCGCACGGCAACACTGCGATCCTTCAAAATCACTCCCGTCAGTTTCATTTCCATGGCTGCCGATATGAGCCAGGAGAGGTTGATCGCGGCAGCTTCGGGCGTAAGACCGTCCGCCCGAATGTTCGAGATGCAATTGCGTTCAGCGTCCGTCCGTCCGGCGCGAGGTGCATACGTGAGATAGACGCTCAGGCTGTCGGCCGCTGAGAGCCCGGGCCGTTCTCCGATCAGTACTGCAACGAGACGGGCACCGAGCGAGACGCCCACCGCGTCACCGAGCGCGACCCTGGCATTTTGCGCGATTACAACAGCGCCGAGTTTCAATTCCAGTTTTCTCAGAAGTGGCAGCAGCGCACTCATCAGCGGAACTGCGTTTGCGGCAACGGCTGTCGCGGAGAGTCCATCGCCTATCAAGACAACCAGATCGCAACCGTCGCCTCGATGCACCGTCAGGCGGTCTTGAGACGCATGGTCGAGCTGCCTGCCGAGATCGGGGCGGCGCAGATATGTAACGCGATCTCGCGCCATGCTGCTCGCTTCCACGCTCGTCAGCCCGAGCAATTTGAGATCACTCGCCAGCGCAGCCAGATCGAGGCACGCATGGACCGCATCCCGCGCGCGGGCATGCGCCAAAGCGAACGACAGCACTTCATGAGTCGGCAGTGACGCGCCCGCACGGCCTAGTGCAATGCGTGCTGGCGTCCACGTGCCGAGTCGCGCCCAGGGATCTCTCGGTGCTCCAGTCATGGCGCTCCTACTGGTATGGCGTCCTCGATGAGGCGGTGCCCACCTGCAGGAGGCAGGAGACGACCAGAGGGATCAGTGATCCTCATTTCGGCAAGCCATTTTTCGAATTCCGGCGCGCGTCCAAGACCAAAGGCTTCGCGAACAAACATGGCATCGTGGAAGGAGGTCGACTGGTAGCCGAGCATGACGTCGTCCGCTCCTGGCACGCCCATGATGTATGTGACCCCGGATGCCGCAAGCGCGGCGAGCACGACGTCCATGTCGTCCTGATCGGCCTCTGCATGATTGGTGTAGCAGACGTCAATACCCATCGGCAGTCCCATGAGCTTGCCGCAGAAGTGATCCTCCAGTGCCGCGCGCAGAATTTCCTTGCCGTCATAGAGATACTCCGGACCGATGAAGCCGACGACCGAATTAACGAGCAGCGGGTCGAATGCCCGCGCCACGGCATAGGCGCGTGCTTCACACGTTTGCTGGTCGATGCCAAAGTGAGCATCAGCTGAAAGTGCCGAGCCTTGACCTGTTTCGAAATACATCACGTTTTGGCCGATCGTGCCGCGCTTCAGACTTTGCGCTGCATCGCTGGCTTCCCGCAACATATCGAGAGTACTGCCGAAGGAGCGATTGGTCGCTTCGGTGCCTCCGATCGATTGGAAAACGAGATCAACCGGTATGCCAGCAGCCATCAGATCCAGGGTCGTCGATACGTGGCATAATACGCAACCCTGCGTCGGGGTCGCATAGCGCTGAATGAAGTTGTCGAGCAGGCGTAATAGCTCCTCGATGCGCGCTGGCTGATCTGTCGCCGGGTTTATGCCGATGACAGCATCGCCACAGCCGTACATCAGACCATCCGCAATCGAGGCAACGATCCCGGCGACATCGTCTGTGGGGTGATTTGGCTGAAGGCGCACAGCCATTGTTCCCGGAAGGCCGATGGTGTTGCGAAACGCGGTCGTCACGTGGCACTTGCGGGCTGCCAGAATGAGGTCCTGGTTGCGCATCAGTTTGCAGACGGCTGCGGCCATCTCGGGCGTGATTGCTTGGGCCAAGCCGGTGAGCACCTTCGCATCGGTATCGTGCGACAGAAGAAACTCACGGAACTCACCGACGGTCATGCTGGAGATCTGTTCGAATGCTCTCGCGTCGTGTGAATCGATGATGAGTCGGGTGACAGCGTCGTCCTCATAAGGGATCAGTGGTTCTGCGAGAATCCCTGAAAGCGGGACATCGGCGAGCGCCAACTTCGCAGCAACGTTTTCCTCCGCGGTGGCCGCCGCCACGCCGGCAAGCCGATCGCCAGCGCGAGGTGGCGAGGCCTTTGCAAGAAGCGATTTCAAGGTTGGGAACGAGTATCTCGTATTGCCAACGCTCTGGGAGTAAGCCACGCACGACCGTCCTCTGGGAATTGGGTATGCAATGAGGGCGGTTGGCCGTTGTGTTGTCAATAGCCGGACGCTTCAATGGCACGGCAATAATGATTGCATGTACCCGACAGGGCAGCCGTGTACAACGGCCGCTTCGTTCTCTCAGGAGATACGTCTATGCGCGAACTTGAGCTCAGCAGGGTCTTCACCCTCATCGAGCCAGGTCCTGTTGTCCTGGTGACAACACGAGACGGGAACAAGAACAACATCATGACCATCTCTTGGACCATGGTGGGGGACTTCACACCCACGCTCGCCATCGCTTAAGGGCGTCGATGCCCTCCATTCCAGGCAGGCCGAGATCCATAACAATCGCGCCGAACGCCTGATCCCGTCCCATCGCGTAGCTGCCGGGGCTGGTCGCCGCGCGCTCGACAACAAATCCGGCAGCGGTCAGTCCGTCCACGAGCCGTGCTCAGATCCCATCATCATCCGCGATCAAAAGAACGCGCATGACAGCCTCCTGTAATGATGTGTGTGAGATCCAGTAAGCACGGCCAACCTGAAAGCCGTCAAGGCTGGTGGCTGCGCGTTGTCGCACTGAGATGCCGAACGGAATCCAGGATGACTTCAGCTTGGTGTGGGACTGACGCAGGCGCCGAGATGACGGGGCACGATAGCAGGAGGACAAATTGCCGTATTCTCGTTCTATTTTCGGTATCGCGTGCGCCTTTACTGCGATGCAGGCGACACCCTGCCACAGCAAGGATCTGGCGGTTTCGCACGATCAAATTCAGCAACTTGAAGTCCGCCTGGAAGAAGTGCGCCCGGCCGCCCTGGAAGCCGTGGCGCAGCTGCCGGGAACCGTCATCCCCCCGCTCAACCAGCGCGTTGCGGCAGTCGCTCCGTTTGCAGGAACGGTCGTGCAGGTTCACGTGCTGCCTGGCCAACAGGTCAAGAAGGGCGATCCGGTCGTAACCGTTGCAAGCCGCGACCTTTTGGACGCGCAGAGCCAGTTGGCCCAGTCGGAAGCCGAATTTCAGGCAGCCATCGCCGTGGCAAAGCGTAAGCGCGCGCTGTCCGACAAGAACATTGCCAGCCCATTCCTTGCCGATGAAGCCGAGGCTCAAGTCTCCAAGATCCAGGCTGTGAACATGCAGCTGAAGGCGACCGTATCTATCGGGGGCATCAAAGCGAGTGAAGGCGGGCGCTATACGATTTGCGCTCCCGCCGATGGTCAGGTGGCCGAGGCCGAAGCAATGACCGGCGAACCAATTGCAGCGATGGCGTCTGCTGTTTCGATCGATACCAGTGCAGAAGTCTGGCTCGAAGTGCAGCTGCCGGTCTCCCTCGTCGACAGGGTTGAAGTTGGCGACAGTATCGAGGTCGTCGATGGACCCGCGGGAAAAGTGATTTCGATCGGGCGGAACATCGACAAGATGACTCGCTCGGTGCGGCTTCTTGCTGCGGTGCCGGCTGGCTCGGGTCTTCTGCCCGGGCAAATGGTGAAGCTCAATCTGATGCACCCCAGTCCAACTGGTGCATTGCATGTGCCGGCAAGCGCTGTCGTGTGGATCGGGGGGGGATACACGGTCTTTTCCCGCAACGCTGAGGGATTCACTCTCAAGCCGGTCCGCCTGCGAGGGAGGACGCTGGATATCGCCACGATCTCTGGAGATCTATTGGCCGGCGACAAAGTCGCGGCGTCGGGGCTACCGCAACTTGAAGCCATTCTGGTGGGTGATTGAATCATGCTCCGGAAGCTTGTTGAATTCTCCCTGACGCAGCGCGCATTCACCCTGCTGGTCACGCTACTCTTGGCGGGCCTCGGTGGCTATGCGTTCCGCACCATTCCAATCGACGCTTTCCCCAACATCTCGCCCGTCCAGGTGAAGTTGATCATGAAGGCTCCCGGCATGACACCGGAGGAGGTCGAAACGCGCGTCATCGCCCCCATCGAGATGGAGCTTCTCGGCATTCCGGGGCAGACGATCCTGCGCTCCATGGCCAAGTATGCGGTCGCTGACATAACACTCGACTTTGCCGAAGGCACAGACATCTACTGGGCTCGCCAGCAGGTGGCAGAACGTCTCGCTGGAGTGCGCGGAGATCTGCCCGGCAGTGTAACCGGCGGATTGGCACCCGTATCTACGCCGCTCTCGGACGTCTTCATGTTCACGATCGAAGGAGGCGTGCTCTCGTTGGAGGAACGGCGCAGCCTTCTGGACTGGACGATAAGGCCTGCACTGCGGACCATTGCCGGGGTCGCTGACGTCAATGCGCTCGGTGGCTTCGTCCGCACATTCGAAGTGGTACCTGACGGCGCTGCTTTAGCGGCAAGCGGGCTCAATGTGGCTGCCCTTGCCCAGGCCATCGAGGCCGGTAATCGGAATGACGGTGCTGGCCGAGTCAGCGAAGGCGAGAAGGCGCTCGTCGTCCGCGCAGAGGGTGCCATCCGATCACCGGCCGACGTCGAGCAGATCGTGCTTAAATCCGTTGCCGGTCGGGTTCTTCGGGTCGGCGATGTCGCGAAGGTGAGTATCGGCAGCCTGACGCGTTACGGCGCCGTTACGCGCGACGGCCGGGGAGAAGCAGTGCAGGGTCTGGTCTTGTCTCTGCGCGGCGCAGACGCAAGCGCCATTGTAGCGGATGTGCGCGCGCGTATTGCCGAGTTGCAGCACGGGCTGCCCGAGGGCGTGCGCATCGAGGCTTTCTATGACCGCTCCGACTTGATCCAACGAGCGGTTGGGACTGTTCAAAAGGCCCTCGTCGAGGCGACTATGCTTGTCGTCGTCCTGTTGTTCGCCTTCCTGGGCAATTTGCGCGCGGCACTCGTCGTGGCAGTTACGTTGCCGATGGCGGCCCTCGTCACCCTCGTGATGATGCGGATTTTTGGCATGTCGGCCAACCTGATGAGCCTCGGCGGTCTTGCAATCGCTATCGGTCTCATTGTCGATGCCGCGGTGGTGGTTGTCGAGAACACGGTCGAGCGGCTGCATCATACGAGTGGCAAGTCGCCGATTCCGATGTTGCACCAGGTCTACAGGGCCGCGTCCGAGGTTGCGACGCCGGTTTCTTCGGGAATTCTCATCATCTGCTTTGTCTTCCTTCCGCTCCTGTCGTTGCAGGGTCTGGAGGGTAAGCTGTTCGGTCCGGTGGCGTTAACGATTGTCTTCGCACTATCGGGATCGCTCATCTTGTCGCTGACGCTCATCCCGGTGCTGTCGTCCTTGCTTCTCGGCTCCGGCCAACATGGCGATCCGATCCTGATGCGCGTTCTTTCGCGGGGATACCGTTGGCTGTTGAAGGCGGCACTGGCTTTCCCGCTGCCCGTGTATGCGGCGGCGGCTGCCGGCTTGGCCTTGATGGTCGTTGCCTACGGTGCCGTCGGCAAGGCGTTCATGCCGACCATGGACGAAGGTTCTGTGATCATTCAGATCACCAAACTGCCGTCGATCAATCTCGCGAGTAGCGTCGAAGGAGACCTCCTCGTTCAGCGCCTCCTCAAGGAGAAGGTTCCAGAGATAGAGCGAATTGTCGCCCGTGTCGGCTCAGACGAACTCGGCCTGGACCCGATGGGCCCGAACGAAACTGACACATTCCTGGTTATGAAGCCCAAGGAACAGTGGCGTGTCCCGGACAAGGAGTGGCTGCTCGGCGAGTTGCGCAAAGTGATGGCCGATGTGCCGGGCATGGAGTTTGCGTTCACTCAACCCATCGAAATGCGCACTGCCGAGATGCTGACCGGTGCGCGCGGCGATCTCGCTGTCAAAATATTCGGGCCCGACCTCAAGCAACTCTCGGAGCTCGCCGGAAAGATCCAGTTGACGCTCGAGAAAGTGCGTGGTGCCGCCGAAGTGTCGACCGTCGCCAACGATACGGTCGATTACCTGCAGATCGAAATCGACCGGATGAATGCAGGGCGCACTGGACTTTCCGTCGCGGCCATCGAAGACGAGTTGCACTCTTTGCTGGAGGGAACTGGAGCAGGGCTCGTGGCCGAAGCCGGTCGACGCACCAACATCGCGATCCGCGGTCCTGAGGATGTGCGCAAGTCGCCAGAGCTGTTTGCCCAGAGCCTGATTGCGGCCGGGGATGGCGGGCTGGTTCGTGTCGGTGACGTGGCAAAGGTGCGGCGCGTCGCCGGGCCAGTGAAGATCGACCGGGAAAATGCGTCGCGGTTCGCCATCGTCCAGGCCTATGTCACCGGCCGTGATCTCGTTGGTTTCGTCGAGGAGGCCCAACGTGCGGTGAGCGAAGCCGTGCCATTGCCACAGGGCTATCGGCTCGTCTGGGGCGGTCAATTCGAAAACCAGCGCCGCGCAGCATCGCGGCTTGCAATCGTGGTCCCGATCGCACTCGTGCTGATTTTCGGTGTGTTGTTCGCAACACTTCGCTCGCTGCGGCAGGCGGCGCTCATTCTGGCCAATGTACCTTTTGCGCTCGTCGGCGGGATTGCTGCCCTGTGGGTGTCAGGCGCATACCTTTCCGTGCCCGCATCGGTCGGCTTCATCGCCCTGCTTGGTATCGCCGTGCTCAACGGGCTTGTTCTCGTCAGTCATTTCAACCAGCTACTCGCCGAGGGCCAGAAGATTGACGACGTCGTTTTTGAAGGCGCGCTGCGGCGGCTGCGTCCAGTCCTGATGACTGCCAGCATCGCTGCGTTTGGTCTTGTCCCGCTTCTGTTTGCAAGCGGGCCAGGATCTGAAATCCAAAAGCCACTCGCCATCGTCGTTATCGGAGGTCTGTTCTCCTCCACGGCGCTGACGCTGTTCCTATTGCCGATCCTCTACCGCCGATTTGGCGTTGCCGCCGCTGAAGCCGGCAACACCCGCAACCGGAGACTTTCATGGTGCAATCCGCTTGCAAACTGACACTTGTCTATCCGATCGCAGTCGAAGATCGAATCGTCGAGCTGCTGATGGAATCGGACCCGCCAGTTCGCGGGTTCACGACCTGGGCCGCGGAAGGTCACGGGCACGATTTCGCGCAGGCAAGCCTGCAAGAACGCGTTCGCGGGCGCGTTGCACGAGGCGTTCTGGTTGCGGTGATGATGCGCGATCGTGCCGAAAGGCTGCTGTCGGAGATCGAGCAGAAGGCGCCGTTGAACCATCTAGCGTTCTGGCTCGAACCGATCCTCGGGTTTGGCCGCATGACACCGCAAGAACAGGAAGCTAGTGCTGTAGAGCCAGTTTCGTCACAAGTTTCATGCGCCACGAAAATTGTTGCGGAGGAGGAGCAAATCTAAAGATGATGCTGTCCATCCTGCCCATTCTGAATGCCGTAATCCCCATTGCCGTCACGCTGATCGTGATGAACTGGGCGTTGAAACATCCCGCGGACGATCGCGCTACTCCACCGTTCGGCGGTCGTTTCTAGCGCGCTGTCTGCCTTACGCCTTTCGTTGACGCTGCCTGGCTACTTTCAGAGATGTCGAGTGGAGATGGCGTCGTCAGAAGTGTTCGAGCGGCGTCTTCAGCGGGCCGCCGGTCATTGCTTGTCTTTATCCTGCACAGTCTCTTCGGAATTCTCAGGAGGTGGTTGCGCAGCCGGCTCTGTCGGCTGGTGCGTGAAGCCTGACAGGCCCGATACGGCCTGCTTGTCGCGCTTGATGGAAACCTCGCTCAAGCTGTAGCAGGTGAGCAGTTCGGCCAGCGAGCGCAGGGCATGCATGTGGATCCGCTCGTAACCGTGACTGGCATCGACGCCAAACGTGACAAGCGCGGTGCGTACGTCAGCGCCCGCCTCGATTGCAGAAGCGCTGTCGGAACGATAATGGCGGAAGACGTCCTTTTGATAGCGTATATCGTGCGTGCGGCAGAGACCCACGAGTTTGCGTGTCAGGTGATAATCGAATGGGCCGGTCTGATCTCCCATGCAAATAGTAACGCCAAACTCGGAGGAGTTCTGCCCGGGCGCCGAGGTGCCGTTGTCGACGGCGATCATCGATGCAATGTCGGGCAACAACACAGAGGCGGCGCCGTGTCCGACCTCCTCGGCAATGGTGAACAGCCAGAACATCTCAACAGGCCGGTTCTTGACTGCAGCCAGGGCCTTCATGGCGGCAAGCATCACCGCGACGCCTGCCTTGTTGTCGAGATGGCGCGAGACGATATAGCCGTTGTCAAGGAATTCGGGCTGCGGGTCGACGGCAACAATATCTCCGACATCAACACCGAGCTTTGCCAACTCGTCGCGGCTGCGGGATAAAGCATCAAGCCTCAATTCAACGTTGGGCCAGCCCACAGGCAGAAGATCGACATCGTCACCAAATGTATGGCCTGATGCCTTCAACGGCAGGATGGTGCCGCGAAAACTACCCTTTTCAGTAAAGACTGTGGTGCGTGCCCCTTCTGCGAAACGCGCCGACCAGGTGCCTATTGGAACAAGCTCCAGCCTGCCGTTGTCCTTGAGGCTTTTCACCTGTGCGCCGAGCGTGTCGAGGTGGGAAACGAAAGCGCGTGCACCCAGCTTCTGGCGACCGCTGAGGCGTCCGCGGATGGCACCGCGCCTCGTCAAGTCGTACTCGACGCCGATCTGGTCGAGCTGCTCACAAACGTAGCGCACAATCGTATCAGTGAAACCCGTTGGGCTGGGTATGGCGAGTAATGCCGCGAGCTGTTCGTGCAAGTAGTCCGTGTCGATATCCAGGCGCCCACTGCTTTCGCTCACTTGCCAAGTCTCCTTTGTGCGGTGCGCACCAGTTGCGGTATTGATTGTGGAAAGAGCAGATCTACGAAACGCTCAGCCGTGGGGTGCGGCTCATGGTTGGCTAGTCCTGGCCGTTCGTTGGCCTCTATGAAGACGTAATCGGGTTGCCGTGGGCTCTTGACCAGCAGATCGATGCCCGTCACCGGTATTTCGATGGCGCGGGCTATTTTGATCGCGGTTTCTATGAGTTCGGGGTGCGTTTCGCCTGTCACATCATGGATGGTGCCTCCCGTGTGGAGGTTTGCCGTTTTGCGAACGACGATGTCGGTGCCGTCGGGGAGAACATCATCAAGTGTGAAGCCGGCCTCGCGCACGCATCGCTCTGTCTCCGCGTCGAGCGGAATGCGGCTTTCCCCATGTGTCGATGAAGCCCGCCTCCGACTCTGGATCTCGATCAGGCGGCGCACAGTGGCGATGCCATCACCGACGACGCGTGCCGGTCGGCGGATTGCGGCGGCAACCACCTTATAGTCGATTACGACGAGGCGGAGATCATCGCCGTCAAAGTGCTGCTCGAGGAGGACGTCTCCGGAAACTGCGCGCGCCGCAGCAACCGCATTTTCTACTTCGATGGTGTTGGACAGTCCGACGGCAACACCTGTGCCCTGTTCGCCGCGGGCTGGCTTGACAACAACCTTGCCGTATTGGGCCAGGAATTGTGCGCGCTGTGCCGGTGTGCCGTTGGACATCTGTGCGGGTACGTGTACGCCTGCCGCTTCCACGATGCGGCGCGCCAAGCGTTTGTCGTCGCAGATCGACATGGCAACAGCGGACGTGAATTCGCTGAGTGATTCGCGGCAATGGATGGAGCGTCCACCATAGCTGAGGCGGAACAGACCGCATTCTGCGTCCGTTACCTCCACGGCGATGCCGCGCCGGCGCGCCTCGTCGACGATGATGCGCGAATAGACATTGAGGTCAGCGTCGGTTGCGGGACCTGCGAAGAGCCGCTCGTTAATGGGATTGCGCCGCTTTATCGCGTAGACCGGAACACGTCGGAACCCGAGTTTTTCGTACAGTGCGATGGCTTCGGTGTTGTCGTGCAGAACGGAAAGATCCATGTAGGCCGCGCCGCGTGCCTTGAAATGCTCAGCGAGTCGATGCACGAGCGCCGCGCCGATGCCGCCATGACGGGCTTGTGGCGAGACCGCAAGGCACCACAGAGAGGAACCGGCTTCGGAATCGTTGAAAGCGCGGGTGTGATCGACCCCCATCACAGAACCCAGTATTTCGCCTGTTTCGGAATCCTCGGCGACGAGAACGGTTATTGCCCGCGCGTCACGCCGTGACCAGAAAAAGTCGGCGGATACTGGTACCATGCCACGCATGGCGTAAATGATATTGACCGCTTCGGCGTCGACGAGGTTCGTCAAGCGACGCACGAAGTACGGTGCCCGGCGACGGTGCGTGGCGCGGTAGGTGGCGAGGTCGAGACGGTAGGTGTGGGAAGGATCAAGGAAGAGTTCCTGCGGGGCGGCGGCGAGCGTGACGTGGGGATCGCGCACATACAATGCGATGTCACGGCGGTCGATCGCTTCTGCGCGCAGGACCTTGGCAAGGCTTTCTGCCGTTTCGAACGTCTGGGCGAAGATGAGGCGCCCCCAGCCGCAATCGATGCTTGCTTCCACCTTGGGTTTGGGGGCGCCAGCTGCCGGGAGTGGAGGCCGAATTGCTCCCCCCTGATGGCGCATGCGTTGCAGGCGGTGCTGCTCAGATCGGCGGCGAGGCTGGCGTTCGGTGTCCTTCATGAGATCTAGACTCCCTGGGCCGCGAGCCAAAGCTCGAGAAGTCCGACCTGCCAGAGTTCTGAGCCCCTCAGTGGCGTGATGTAGCGCTTTGGTTCTGCAAGAAGCGCGTCGATGTAGCTCGGACGGAAGAGGCCGCGTTGGCGTGCACGGGGGCTCGACAGCGCGTCACGAACCATTTCGAGATAGGGTCCGTCGATGTACTTCAGAGCGGGAACGGGGAAGTAGCCCTTGGGCCGATCGATGACCTCGGCCGGAATGATGCGTCGCGCTGCTTCCTTGAGCACGCCCTTGCCGCCATGAGCGAGCTTGTGGGCAGATGGGATGCGAGCGGAAAGCTCGACCAACTCGTGGTCGAGGAATGGTACGCGCGCCTCCAGTCCCCAAGCCATTGTCATGTTATCGACGCGCTTTACCGGGTCATCAACGAGCATGACATTGGTGTCGAGTCTGAGGGCCTTGTCGACGGCGTCGTCAGCGCCAGGCAAGGCGAAGTGTGCCTCGACAAAGGCGAGACTCTCGTCGCGGTCGGCCGTGTGTTCGGGCGAAAGTTGGTTTTTGAGGTTGGCGTGCGAGCGGTCGAAGAAGTGGGCAGCGTAGTCGGCCAACGCATTATTGGAGGACTGTAGTGGCGGGTACCAGTGATAACCACCGAACACCTCGTCCGCACCCTGTCCAGATTGAACGACTTTGATTGATTTGGCGACCTCGCGAGAGAGCAGAAAGAAGCCGATGTTGTCGTAGGAGACCATCGGCTCCGACATTGCTGTGATGGCGAGAGGCAGGTTTTCGAGCATCTCGCGCGAGGGAATGAAGATCTTGTGATGGTTGGTCGCGTAGTGCTTTGCGATGATGTCCGAATACTGGAACTCGTCACCCTTCTCGCCGTGTGCCTCCTCGAAACCGATGGAATAGGTGGCAAGGCCTGTCTGCCCCTCTTCAGCAAGAAGGCCGACGATGAGGGAGCTGTCGACGCCACCGGACAGAAGCACGCCGACGGGCACGTCAGCTACCATACGACGGCGTACGGCGGTGCGGAGATGAGACATGAGAAGCTCGCGCCATTCATCGAACGGGCGATCGGCGTGCTCGCGTGATTTCTCGAAATTCGGGGACCAGTAGACGGTATCGCGGGTGCTGCCATCGGGTTGGATCACGCGGATGGTGGCTGGCGGCAGTTTGCTGACTCCGGCCAGGATCGTGCGCGGTGGCGGCACGACTGCATGCCAGGTCATGTAGTGGTGCAGCGCTATCCGGTCGATCGAGGTGTCGATGCCGCCGCTGGCCAGAAGCGCCGGCAACGTCGAAGCGAAGCGTACGCCACCGTCGACATGGGAGAGATAGAGGGGCTTGATGCCGAACCGGTCGCGGACGAGAGCGAGGCTTCCTGTGGCGCGATCATGCACGGCGAATGCGAACATGCCATGCATGCGCTCGACCGCATTGGGTCCCCAGGCGTGCCAAGCCTTGAGTATCACCTCGGTGTCGCCGGTGGAGGCGAACCGGTAGCCGGCCGCTTGAAGCTCGGCGCGCAGCTCCTTGTAGTTATAGATGCAACCGTTGAAGGCGAGCGTCAGGCCCAGCTCGGTGTCGACGAACGGCTGTGCAGCGTTTTCGGTGAGGTCGATGATCTTGAGGCGACGGTGTCCGAAACCGAAATGACCGCGCACGAGGATGCCCGAGCCGTCCGGTCCGCGCGGGCGCATGGCATTTGCCATGGCTTCGATCCGGCTTGCTGACGCCGGCTTGCCGTCGAAATGGAACTCGCCGCAAATCCCGCACATTCAGAACAGCTCCTAACCTTATCAATGAATTGGTTATTCTTTTGACTTCAAACAATTAACCTGCATGAGCCTTGAGGTCAAATTTGCCGCTGCAACGCAGCAATGCATGCGCCCCCTGATCGTGACCGAATGCGATCCGCACCGTTGTGCTGGGCGTCTGCTAGCTGGCCGGTGGGATTGAATCGATCGCTATTGAGCCGAGGTATAGCCGCCGTTCGCGGCTCCGGATTTTGCATCGAGCGATGCATGCCGAGCGGGTCGTAGTTCGGCGACCGCTCGACTTCGGCCGCGGGCTCCCGGTCACCTTCGTCTATCGCGACGAGATATGGTCAGTCTGATCGCGCCGATGTGCGTTCGACTTCCCTGCGGGCATGGATCGGCCCACCCGCGCCACCGCGGAATGACAAAGAGCCGGCCGTGTTTTGCGTCCGATTCTCGTCCGAAAAAATCTCGTGGCAGGCGAAAAAAACGATTCCTTCGGGTCTACAGCTGCGACGGAGCCCATCACGCCTGATCACGCGTGGCGTGGGTGACATGTGACTCACATCGGCGTGATCGTCGGGCAGATGCGCATTTGCGCATGTTTCCGGGCCTTGAGCCGGGCGGTGTTGTTCACGCGCGTGCGCAGGCCTCACTTGCTCATCACGCCGCTCTCTTCCCCGTTTGATCAAAACGCGATCACTTGTGCATTTCGCAAATCGTGGGGCTCGATTAGCTTTCAATCATCGAACAGCGACACAGCGAAGCGAGTTCGAACAAAACAAATGAAGACATGATCCCGGGAGACGACGGGCTCCCGGCAAAGCAGAGAAAGGTAGATGACATGAAAGCTTTTGTGATGGCCACGATCATCGGCGTTGCGCTTGCCACCACCGGTGCAGTCTCCGCCAAGGCCGACCACGACAACACCGGCGGCTTCGCCACCGAGGCGCTGCGCAAGCTGACGGAGCAGGGCAGCTAAGACCCGCGACCGGCAACACGAGAACAAAAAGCCGGTTCGCAGTGACGACCAGTTGAGATGATCACGAGCTCAAAACACAGGGGACGACGGGTCCCCGACACAACAACGAAAGGAAGATGACATGAAAGCGTTTGTGATGGCCACGATCCTCGGTGCCGCTCTTGCCACGGCGGGTGCAGTTTCCGCCAGCGCCAACCAGGACCAGTCCGGCGGTTTCCCCACCGAGACGCTGCGCAAGCTGACCGAGCAGGGCAGCTAAGAACAACAGTCCTCCCCCCGGACTGAACCAACCCATCCAAGCGAGCGCCACCGAGCGGCTCGACCCTGAAGGAGACTACTCATGAACACGATCCTCAAGACCGCCATCGTCGCCATCGTCATCGCTTCGGGCGCCGCCACCGCCTCCGCCGATCCGCTCCTCAAGGATCTGGCCTCGAAGGGCGCGATCGTCACCGTCCACGGCATCGCCGGTTCCAACTGATAAGCGACGACAAGGAGAACGACCATGAACACGATCCTCAAGACCGCCATCGTCGCCATCGTCATCGCTTCGGGCGCGGCTACGGCCTCCGCTGATCCGCTCCTCAAGGAGCTGGCTTCGAAGGGTTCGATCATCACCGTCCACGGCATCGCCGGGCAGCACTAACATTTCCCCGACCGGATGCGGGCGCCCCCTCCGAAGCCCGCATCCCAACACTCCCATGTCCCCCCCCAAGTACTCCCGACTGCAAGGCCCGGCTCTCCCCGCCGGGCCTTTTTCGCGCCGGCGATGGCATCGGTACGACGCTCACGTGGTATCGTCGCAGCAGGTGAAGTGTCGGTTACGTGCGCGGTCCCGATCGCCGTGTGCTGCTGGCAGGGCACACAGGTGCTATGACAAGTCCAGATGAAGTGTATCGTGGTTCGTAGTGTAAGGCATGCGTCAAACGGTTGGAGCGTGTGGACCAGCAAATTGGAGTTAAGAGAGCGCTCTACAGATGTTGGCACAAGAGAGCGAAATAGCGCAGCTTGGCGGCCTCCGTTGCTATCACATCAGTTGCGGCGATGGCCATGCCCGACAGCGAACTCGGTGAGCAGGGAAACGACAAACCACGTACTTTGACACAGAGGTTCGTCGGTGTGGAAGAGACCCAGCAGCACGAGGAAGAGAATGTGGTCAAAGCCGGTGCTGACCAATGCGAAAACGAGCATGAAGCGATGGATGTGCCCGATATCCTAATTCTGCGGGCGCCTCGTTGATTCCGCGTCGGCGGTGTCGGTGGGAATTGCGATCTAAGGAAAATCCGACAGGAGATTGTTGAGCAGGATCTGCTTGGCGAGAAATGGCCGAAACGGCACAAATGCGCTGGTTGAGCCAGTCCGTCGCGGGAAGTCGAAAGGGTTTCGAAGAGCGGCTTCGCGGTTTTCGCCCCGTATGCTTCCACCCAAGGAGGCATGCAGTTTTCTCCCGCCGGTTCTGTCAGCGCTCCAACACGTAGAGACCCGGCGCTGCCGTTTCTCGCATTCCATGTTCGGCGAGCGATCCCAATCTCGGAGGAGTGGTTTCACCAGTTGAGTGCAGGTCGAGCCATCGGCACCATTCGGGCCACCACAGACCGCTTCTTGCAGGAGTTTCCTTTTTCCACTTTTCCGGATCGACGTAGGTCGCATCCGCAGCGGCAGTCGAGATGCGATAGTGTCGGCCGTCATGTCCTGGGGGAGAGACGATACCCGCGTTATGGCCGCCTGATGTGAGCAGGAAAGTGATCTCAGTGTCCGAAAGAAGCCGGATCTTGTAGACGCTGTGCCATGGCGCGACGTGATCGGTTTCCGTCGCTACGGCGAACACCGGAGCGCGAATGTCGGTAATTGCAATCGGTACGCCGTCGACCTCGTAGCGGCCCTCAGCCAGATCGTTGTTGAGGAACATGTGGCGCAGGTATTCACCGTGCATTTTTGCCGGCATGCGCGTCGCATCCGCGTTCCATGCCATGAGATCGAATGGTGCCTTGCGCGCGCCCATCAGGTAGTTGTGCACGACGCGCGACCATACAAGGTCGTTCGACCGCAGCATCTGGAATGCACCGGCCATCTGGCGAGCGCTGAGGAAGCCCTGGATCTCCATCACATCTTCGAGGAAGGCAAGCTGACTGGGGGTGGTGAAAAGCGTCAGTTCGCCTGCATCGGTGAAGTCGACTTGTGCAGCAAGCAGCGTCAGTGTGGATAGGCGGCTGCTGCGAATATCATGGTCGCGAGCCATTGCCGCGGCAACCATGGACAGCAACGTTCCGCCAAGGCAATAGCCGACGGCATGTACACGAGGTGGCGACACAAGACGCTCGACCTCGGCCAACGCGGCTTCAACGCCCAACGTCATATATTCGTGCAACCCATAATCGCGGTGCTTCTGCGTGGGATTGCGCCACGAGATCATGAATACGGTATAGCCCCGGTCAACCAGGTAACTGACCAGTGAGTTGTCCGGAGAGAGATCGAGAATGTAATATTTCATGATCCAGGCAGGAACGATCAAGATCGGCTCGCGCTTGACCGTTGGAGTCGTCGGTTCGTACTGGAGCAGCTCCATCAGCTCGTTGCGATAAACGACGCGGCCGGGCGTCGTCGCCAAGTTGTCGCCGACCCGAAATTGGTCAATGCCGACGGGCGGTCTTCCAGAGACAGCGCGGCTCCAGTCCTCAAGGAAGTTTGCGGCACCTGCGACCAGATTTGCGCCGCCGGTTTCCAGCGTCCGCTGCAGAACCAGGGGATTGGTCGGAACGAAGTTGGCGGGTGAAAGCATATCGAGCAGCTGACGCGCCATGAAAGAAACGAGGCGTTCATGCTGGAGCGTTACGCCGCGGACTCCTGTCGTGGCGTTCTCCCACCAACTCTCCTGAAGCAGCAAGGCGCGATGGTAAACGTTGAAAGGCCACTGCTGCCATTGCGGTGCAAGAAAGCGGCGGTCGTCGGTGCGTTGCCCGACCAGGGGCAGTTTCTCTTCAGTGCGATGTGCGCTGGACAACTGCTGTTCGGCCAACAGGTGCCACGCGATGAGCCACTCTTCAGTGAGCTGCATCTGCTTTCCGGGCGACGAGGCCAGATGCAGGCTCCAATCCAGGAATGCGAGCATCAGCGATGTCGGCGACAGACCGAACGTCCACCGCGACTGCATGTAATGCATGATAAGATCCAGGCCATTACTGCCGGACCCCTCTCCCGGACGATGTTCCAGGATAGGAGTGGGGATCGCATCGGTCCGCACGGTCGGGGATGGAGCAAGTTGCTCGTCCGATCGAGGCTGGTCGGGCACGAACAATGGGCGCGGCGCTGTCGGCATTGCGAACCTCACAAACTGCCTAACGGTGGTATTCTATCCTGGTTTTCCGGATCGAGTGCTCTGTGTGGAGCAAGGCTTGTTAGGTAATCGTCGATCTGGACCTTTGGCTCAATATTGCCGGGGGCTTCGTTTCGGCGCCCGGGAACGTCACGTCGCAATCCGAGCTTTAACTATCGGTTGGGCGCCGGACTTGGCATAGGGCAAATTGTGCTCCGGGCGCAGAGGGACAAGGGGCTGCGCCTTTCGGTTGCACGTTGAGGTCGCTCATTGCGAGCCGGATGATCTCATGTCCAGTTTTAGCTGGTCATGAGACCGAAACTCTGGCGGCGTCTTAAAACACGCTTATGCGAGGCTCGCATGTCGAACAGATTGCTAGCGACGATCATAAAGGACCAGCGACCGCTGATCCTCAATAGGACGCAGACGATACAGAAAGCGTGCGAAGAGATGTGGCGGCGGCGGGCCGGCTCGACGCTGGTTGTCGACGCGCAGGGCAATTTGTGCGGCATCTTCACAGGTCGTGATGCGGTCCGTGCTCTGTCCAATGCGCAGTCTGCGAGCACCACCTCACTCGGCGATGCGATGACAACGGATCCGGTTACAATCAGCCCTGACCACCGTGCTATCGATGCGCTGCGGGCCATGTGTGACGGCGGATTCCGGCACGTGCCGGTGGTCGAAAGCGGCAGGATCTGGGGCGTTGTTTCTCGCGGCGATTTTACGGGGATGGAACTCGATCGCATCGAGGAGGAGGAGCACCTGTGGGAATGCATCCGTTGAGGGGCGCGGGCCAGAGGGCCACCTGGAGCGACGGGTTTTCCCGGTGCCTTCGTTGATTGGGTAAGTCGAGTTCAAAGGCGCCACAGTTTCGTCCCGGAGCGGCCGTCGGTTGGCCAAAAAGTGAAAGTCTCAACATAAGCCTCCAGAGCGTATGCCCGATGTTATCGGATCGAAATGCGCCCCGGGTTGCGCGTCCACATGGCAAGTAAGGTCCAGATGAAGGGATATATTCCGAACCTGCGAAAGCTCATCCTTCTCGCGGCCGTTCTTCTCGCCGGACTGCTCGTGTGGCAGGTGTATTGGCGCGAAGTGGCCCCCACCTATGACATCCAGACCGCGGAGGTCAGCCGTGGTGCGATCGAGCGGAGCATCTCGGCGACCGGTTCGGTGCAGGCGCTCGTGACGGCTGATGTCAGCTCGCAGCTTTCCGGGCAGATTGCCGAAGTCCGTGTGGATTTCAACTCCGAGGTCAGGAAAGGCGACGTTCTGGCGATCATCGATCCGCGCACGTTCGCCTCGCGCGTCGCCTCCGCCGATGCCAACCTCGCCATCGCCAAGGCGAATGTTGAGGTACAGGAAGCGAGCGTCGCCAAGGCCGAGGCGCTGCGCGATCAGGCGCAGCGGGCGCTTGAACGCCAGAAGGCTCTGATCGCAAGCCGAGCGACATCGGAGGCGACGCTCGACCAGGCACGAACGCAGTTCGAAACCGCAATATCAGACGTACAGGTCGCGACGGCTCAGCTTTCCAATGCGCGCGCCGCAGTGTCGCAGAAGGAGGCTGAACTCGCCCAGGCAAGACTGGATCTCGACCGAACCGAGATCAAGACACCGATCGATGGTGTCGTCATCGCGCGCAACGTCGATCCGGGCAGCACCGTTGCAGCGAGTTTGCAGGCGCCGGTCCTGTTCCAGATTGCGCAGGACTTGAAGCAGATCGAGATCCTGGTGCTGGTCGACGAGGCCGACATCGGTGCCATCGAGACCGGCCAGAGTGTCACGTTCACGGTCGATGCGTTTCCCAACCGGGCGTTCGAAGGGAAGGTTGCCCAGGTCCGCATCGCTGGCAAGACGACCAGCAATGTCGTCACCTACACGGTCGTTGTCGGGGCGGAAAATCCGCAGCAGAAGCTTCTGCCGGGCATGACGGCCACAGTCAGGATCATCACCGGGACGCGTCACGATGTCTTGCGCGTTCCCAACGATGCTGTGCGTTTCGTTCCACCCAAAGGCTTGCCGACCACGGCCGCAGCGCGTCGACCGGATCGCGATGAAGCGATTGTCGATTCCTTGGCGGAGCGCCTCAAACTCACTGCAGAGCAGAAAGAGAAATTCAGGCACAACCTCGCTGCAGAGCGGGCGGCGCGCGGCGAGTCCAGTGAATCGGGTGAGTCGCCCAGGGGCGAGGGACGCAATGGCCGATCGAGTCGTGGTGCGTCGGGAAGTCCTCAAGGCCGTCGACAGGCCGATGATGCGCGCGCGGGTGCATCGCAGGAAGGTTTGCGTCGCCGCGGCCGAGTGTCGCGAGCCTTGGCGGACGTACTGACGGAGGAACAGAAGGCGAGCTTTGCGAAACTCCGTGATGCTTGGCGCGATACGACGCGGCCGGCGGTCCTCTGGCAGCAGACCCCGACGGGCATCGAGCCGCACCGGGTCATCCTCGGCATGACCGATGAGAGCTTCAGCGAGGTCTTGCGTGGCAATCTCAATGAGGCTGACAAGGTTGTCATTCGCGCCCGGTCCAACGGTGCCAACCAGGGAGACCGCGGGGCACGCGGACGGCGATGAGCGCAATGATGCAGTCCGCGCCGGGCATGCTTGCGTCGCAGACGCCCGTGGTCTCGTGCCGGGATCTACGCAAAACCTACATGCTCGGTGAGAACCCGCTTGAGGTTCTAAAGGGTGTCAGCTTCGACATCATGCCGGCGGAGTTCGTCGCCATCATGGGGCCGTCCGGTTCCGGCAAGTCGACACTGCTCAACCTTATCGGCGCGCTCGATACGCCGACATCCGGCGGACTGTCATTGGCGGGTACGAACATCGCCGATCTCGATAGCGATGCTCTCGCCCGACTACGTAATCGCCTGATCGGATTCGTCTTCCAGCAATTCAACCTGCTGCGCCGAACGTCGTCGCTTGAGAACGTCAAGCTGCCGCTGCTCTATTCGCCTCAGTCGGTTGCGGATGCCGATGCGCTGGCTCTTGAGAAGCTGACCGAAGTTGGGCTTGCCGACCGTTGCGATCACACTGCCGCCCAGCTTTCCGGCGGCCAACAGCAGCGCGTTGCAATCGCCCGCGCGCTTGTCACGAATCCGAAGCTCATACTTGCCGATGAGCCGACTGGAGCCCTCGACACCAAGACCTCGCAGGACATCATGGAGCTGTTTTCCAACCTGCATCGCAGAGGCATGACCATCATCATGGTCACTCACGAGCCGGAGATTGCTGCCTATGCCGAGCGCCTGTTGCGGTTTCGCGATGGACTGCTCGTCGAGGATGTCAGGCAGGAACCGCAGGTGACGCCATGACGCTCGCCATCTACCTGCGCTCCGCGCTCACCGCGATCCGGCTGAATGCCATGCGCAGCCTGCTCACCGCGCTCGGCGTGATCATCGGCGTCGCGTCCGTGATCGTCATGTCGGCAATCGGCAGTGGTGCGCGCGACGAGGTGGAGCGCAGCATCAGCCGGCTAGGAACCAACATGCTCACGATCTCGCCGGGATCGGCTCGCACGGGGGCGTCCCAAGGCGGGGCGGGAACGGCGGCTCCGATGTCGGAAGACGATCTACAGGCCATAGTGATGCGAATTGTCGAGTTGGAAGGCATCACCGCCAGCCTGTCTGTCAACTCCACCGTCGTCTACGGCAACCAGAACTGGTCGACTTCGGTCACCGGAACGAGCGCGTCATTTCCGTATGTACGGGACTGGGAGACGTCCGAAGGGCGCTATTTCGATGATGCGGAGGTGAGCCGCGGCGCCAAGGTCGCGGTCGTTGGATCGACGGTTGCACGTCAGTTGTTTGGCAGTGGGGCGGCGGTGGGCGAGCGCATGCGTATCGCGGGCGCGCCTTTTGAAGTCATCGGAGTCATGGAGACGCGCGGTCAGGCGGGCGGTTTCCGCGACCAGGACGACATTGTTTTTATTCCGGTAACGACGGCGCGAGCTCGCCTCGTTGGACAGAGCATTGCGGCCCCCAATCAGGTCGGATCAATTCTGGTCAAAATCGCCGATGGTGGCGATCTCGCACAGGCACAAGAGGAGATCGCCACGCTCTTGAAGCAACGCCGCCGCATCCGCCCCGGCGATCAAGATGACTTCAGGATTCGCAATGTAGCCGAGATCGTGCAGGCCCGGACCGCGGCTCAGCGCACCTTGACGTGGCTGCTCGCGGCGACGGCCGCAGTGTCGTTGGTGGTCGGCGGTATCGGCATCATGAACATCATGCTGGTGTCGGTGACGGAACGGACACGCGAGATAGGCCTGCGGATGGCGGTTGGCGCGCGGCGTCGCGATATTCTTGCCCAGTTCCTCACCGAGGCGATCGTGCTCTGCCTTGCCGGTGGCCTGATAGGGCTTCTGGTCGGAGTTGCTGCAACCTACGTCATATCCGCGTTGGCCGGCTGGCCGGTACTGATAAGCTCGATGATCATCATGATCGGCATTGGCGCTTCCGCCGTGGTGGGCATCGCATTTGGCTACATTCCCGCACGCAAGGCCGCGCACCTCAATCCCATCGATGCATTGAGGTACGAGTGAACAAGGAGTGCGCCAGCGCGCACTCCCTTATCGATGCACGTATGTCGTTTGGACCAAGTGTTCGGGTTGTTGGCAATCGCTCTACGCGCCGCCGATCAATATACCGGCTGCGAGCACCAGCGCGCCGCCCAGCACGACCTGGAACGTTGCCCTGAGGAACGGCGTCTCCATGTACTTATTCTGAATCCAGACGATCGCCCATAGCTCAACGAATACGATGACGAGAGCGATGACGGTCGCAGTCCAGAACGACGGGATGAGATAGGGCAGCGCGTGCCCGAGGCCGCCAAGTGTAGTCATTACGCCAGACGCGATGCCGCGTTTGACTGGCGAGCCGCGCCCAGAAATCTTGCCATCGTCATGGGCAGCTTCCGTAAAGCCCATCGAAATGCCGGCGCCGACGGATGCCGAAAGGCCGACGAGAAATGTCGTCCAGGTATTCTGTGTTGCAAAGGCAGTGGCGAAGATCGGTGCAAGCGTCGACACGGACCCATCCATCAGTCCGGCAAGGCCCGGCTGCACCCAGGTCAGAACGAACTGGCGGTGCGATGCCAGATCCTCGGACTCGCGCTCGCCAGGAGCCAGGTGCTTGTCCAAGGAATGCTCAGCGACACCTTGATGCTTGGCTTCGGCGGCGGCGAGATCACCGAGCAGCTTGCGGATGTCGGCGTCGGTGGCGCGGCGGGTGGCTTCAACGTAGAAATCGTGCGCCTGGGCTTCCATCGATTCGACTTCTTCGCGCATGCGGTCGAGCCCCAGGCTTTCGATGAGCCAAACGGGCTTGCGTGCGTAGAAGCCGGTGACGTGCTCGCGGCGCAGCGGAATGATGAAGTCGCCGAAGCGCGCCTTGTAAGCCTCGATGAGGCGGCGGCGATGCTCGTTCTCTTCGGCCGCCATATCGTCGAATACGGCCGCGGAAGAAGGAAAGTCGGCGCGGAGCTTGTTGGCATAGGCGGCGTAGATCTGGCCGTCTTCTTCCTCGGATGCGATGGCGAGGGCGAGAATTTCCTGCAGGGTCAGGTCGTCGAACTGCTTCTTTGACGAAAAGCCGGTCCAGGACAGTGCAAATGGCATCGAATGTCGCTCCTTCAAGTGGCGAGAGGTAGCGCTCGGCGCACTTTGGCGCAGGGCAAGCGGGCGCATCAATCCCTCAACGTGCAAGTATGCACGAGGTGGCCGTAGATGCGACCGGCACGTTGCCGCGCAGACAAGTGGCGCAGGGTTCCCTTTGCACCGGTATTCTGGCTCGGTTTTCGGTGCGGGTGCCGCGTGCTAATGTGCCGCGTGCTAATGTGATGATTAGGTCGTTTGCTGTACGTGGCATGCTTTGCTGCCGGGTTCTTGGGCGGGTATGCCGACTTGGTACTCTGTCCCGACCACTGTCGGGCGGATGATATGGAGATGTGATGTCCAACCAGCCGATCGAAACAGGTCCTGCATGGTCGGGCAGCGCGTGGAACTGGAAGCCCGAGGCGGGGACGGGTGCCGCCGCAGGGACTGGCCAAGGGCGCGCGTCGGGTGGCTCCGGCATCTCGGTCAAGCTGCAGCTTGATCTCCCGGGGGGAACACGGATCGGTCCGGGCAAGGTGCGCATTCTTGAGCTGATCGAGGAAGCCGGCTCGCTGTCGCGTGCCGCTGAGGCGATGAACGTGTCCTATCGGCGCGCGTGGCTGTTCGTCCAACAGATCAACCAAGCATTCGACGAACCGGCGGTGGCGACTCCCGAGCACGGACACGGTGGTGCGGCTGCTCGGCTCACCGATTTCGGCCGCGAGCTGATCCGCCGTTATCGCGAACTGGAAGCGCGGGTGGTGGCGGATAGCGGCGAGACGCTTGAGTGGCTCTCCAGGCATCGCAACGAGTAAGGATGACCGGATATATCGCTGTGTCGGTGCCCTGGCGGCGGTAACTTCCGATTGCCCGATCGGGCCTCAGCGTTTATCGCTTCCGGGCAGCATCAATATTCAGGCGCGCGCAGTCGTGTGCGTATGATCGGCCTTCGAGTTCATGGCAGACAGCCAGCATCCCTATCTCACCACGAAGGAGGTCGCAGACCTTCTGCGCCTCAAGGAGCGCAAGGTCTACGATCTTGTGGCAGACGGCGGCATCCCGTGCGTGCGGGCGACGGGCAAGCTCCTCTTTCCGCGCGATCTCGTCGAGGCTTGGCTTGCTCGCAATCTCGAATTCAAGGGTGGTACGGAAAGCCTTACCGAGCGGCCGCCCATCGTCGGAGGTAGCCACGATCCGCTGCTCGACTGGTCACTACGAGAGGCGGAGACCGGGCTTGCGGTGACATTCGGGGGCAGCCTTGACGGGCTGCGCCGCATGGCCAAGGCCGAAGCGGTGATGGCCGGCTCGCATCTTGCCGACGAGGGTCTTGCAGTCGGGCAGTCCTGGAATGTCGGACACGTGCGCCGGCAGCTCGCGGGGCAGCCTGTTGTGGTGATCGAGTGGGCGCGGCGCGTGCAGGGATTGATCGTTCCGGCCGACAATCCGCTGGGACTGTCGGGCATCGAAGGATTGAAACGGCGCAAGGTCATCGGTCGGCAACGAGAAGCAGGAGCCTTTGTGCTGCTTGAACGGTTGCTTGTGGATCGTGGCATGAAGCTTACCGACATTGCGCTGATCGAGGCACCGGCACGCACGGAGGCCGACGTGGCCGCTGCGGTGGCGGATGGGCGTGCCGATGCGGGACTGGCGATCGAGGCGGTAGCGCGGCAGTACCGGCTAGGCTTCGTTCCGCTGGTTCAGGAGCGCTACGATCTCGTCGTCTGGCGCCGCTCCGCGTTCGAGCCTCCAGTGCAGAAGCTTCTCGCTTTCGCGCGGACGGATGCCTTCAAGGAACGAGCGAAACAGCTCGGCGGCTACGATGTGACGGGCCTCGGAACCATCCACTACAATGGACCATGACGGGGCGCCGCGAATTCAGTCAGCCTTCCGCCTTGAACGGTCTTGAGAGCAGCGCGGCGATGGCATCGTCGACGGCCGCATGCCCCTCGACAATGGCGTGGACGGCTTCGGCAATCGGCATCTCGACGCCTTTGCCGCGCGCCAGTTTGACGACAGCGGCTGCGGTCCAGACGCCCTCTGTTACGGCGCGGCGGGTGCCAAGGATGGCATCGAGTGTGCGGCCTTCGCCAAGGGCGCGTCCAAGGCTCATGTTGCGTGACTGCGTGCTGCCGCACGTGAGAATGAGGTCACCCAGTCCCGACAGCCCCATCATGGTCTCTGGCTCCGCACCAAGTGCGGCGGCGAAGCGGCGCATTTCGGCAAAGCCGCGTGCGACGAGGGCGGCATGCGCGCTGGCGCCGAGCGACTTGCCGGCGACGATGCCGGCGGCAATGGCAAGGACGTTCTTGACGGCGCCGCCGATCTCGACGCCAAGACGGTCACTCGACCAATAGAGGCGGAAGTGGCGGTAGCCGATCGCTTCTGCAAGATCGCGCCCCATGTCTTCGCGATCACAGGCGATGGTGAGTGCGGTCGGCAGACCGCGCGCGACGTCGGCTGCGAAGCTGGGGCCTGAGAGCGCGGCAAGCAGGGCATCGGGCAGGGTCTCTGCCAGCACCTGCCCCATCAGCTTGCCGGTCGCACGTTCGATTCCCTTGGCGCAGTTGACGATCGGTTGACCCGCACGGAGGTGCGGCTGCAGCGTCGTTGCGACCGTGCGGACGTGCTGCGCGGGCGCCACCATGAGAATTGCGTCCGCGCGTGCGATTTCAGTCAGATCTGCGGTTGCGCGTAGGGCGGGGTCGAGCGGAATGCCGGGCAGGAAGACGGAATTGACCTGCCGGGTGTTGATAT
Organism: Hyphomicrobiaceae bacterium; assembly: GCA_020638035.1. Classification (GTDB taxonomy): domain Bacteria; phylum Pseudomonadota; class Alphaproteobacteria; order Rhizobiales; family Hyphomicrobiaceae; genus JAEUMD01. Next base: position 167,888 of record JACKJI010000001.1, on the reverse strand, counting down.
CCTCAACGACGTCTGCTTCGCGCGCCCAAAGCAGCACGTCGCGCCCTGCGAGCCGCAGCGTCTGTGCCAGCGCCGTGCCCCACGCGCCACCGCCGATTACGCCGATGCTGTTCAGTTGCATGTTGAGTTCCCAGGTATGCCCTTGGCCTGCGCGCGTCGGTCGTCAGCGCTGGGTAAAGGTGTCTCACAGGCCAACGGCCGCCTGCAACCGGTCACTACGGAGAACAGAGCAGGGGTCGCGCGTGCACGGCTCAAATCAAGCCTTTGCTCCCTTCGAGCCCGCGCCGAGCGCGGGGGATGCCGCGGCATCGAGCGGCCAGCGCGGGCGGACGGGTGCGTCCAGGGTATCGATGAGGCCCCGTGCCAGGCGTTCGGCACCTGTCCAGGCAATCATTGCGGCATTGTCCCCGCACAAGGTGATGGGCGGAGCATGGAAAGCATATCCCTCCGCCTCGGCGAGAGCCGTCAGGGCCTGGCGAAGCGCCGCATTTGCTGCGACACCGCCGGCGACAACGAGATGGTGCGCGGAACTGGCAGGATTGCTCTCGGTGTAGATCGCCATGGCGCGGCGGGTGCGGTCGACGACGCTTTCTGCCACGGCAGCCTGGAAACTGGCGCAGAGGTCGGCAACGTCCTGGGTGGACAGAGGTGCGACGGCGAGGGCTGCGTGGCGAACCGCCGTCTTGAGCCCGGCGAACGAGAAGTGCGGCTCCGGCCGCCCCGTCATCGGCCTAGGAAGGGCAAAGCGGCCCGGATTGCCGGCGCGCGCGGCAGCCTCGACGGCGGGGCCGCCTGGCATCGGCAGGCCGAGCAGTTTTGCTGTCTTGTCGAACGCCTCGCCCAGAGCATCGTCGATGGTTGAGCCGAGGCGCCGATAGCGGTCGACCGCCTCGACGGCGAGAAGCTGCGTGTGGCCACCGGAGATAAGGAGCAGAAGATAGGGCGGCGACAAGCGATCGGTGAGGCCGACAGTCAGCGCGTGTGCTTCGAGATGATTGACGGCAATGAGCGGCTTGGCATGGACCAGTGCCAGCATTTTGGCCGTCGTCAGTCCGACGATCAGGCCGCCGATCAGGCCAGGGCCGGCGGTGGCGGCGATTGCGTCCAAATCGCCAAAAGAGATGGTTGCCTCCGCCATGGCAGTGGCGATCAGCTCGTCGAGGCATTCGACATGGGCGCGGGCCGCGATCTCGGGTACGACGCCGCCATAGGCGCGGTGCTTCTCCCACTGCGAGCGGACGACATTGGCGATGATGCGGCCGGTGCCGTCCGGATGTCGCTCGACGAGGGCTGCGGCGGTCTCGTCGCAGCTCGTCTCGATGCCGAGCACCATCGTGGCCCGTGCACCTGGAACGGGTTGCATCGCGCTTTGCCTCGAAATCTGGGATTGCGGCGCCGGCATTTGGGACAGTTTTCCGTCGTCTCGTGTCCCGGCAAGCGATCTGCGCTCGGGCAGGGTCGGGCAAGCCGGCGTTGCGTTCATCGGCCGGAGGCGGCATTAATGCGCCGGTTCACGGCCGGCATCGGTGGCGATGGCGGTAATCCGTCCGTCGCCCTAGCACCTGGAGCCTGACGCTTGCAAGCCAACACCCCCATCCGCATCGGCACGCGTGGTTCACCCCTGGCGCTTGCCCAGGCGCACGAGGTCCGAGCACGCCTGATGGCGGCGCATGGGTTGTCCGAAAACGACCTGGAGATCGCCGTCATCAAGACGACCGGCGACAGGATCCTCGACCGGCCGTTGGCTGAGGTCGGCGGCAAGGGACTTTTCACCAAGGAGATCGAGGACGCCTTGCTCAGCCGCGATATCGATCTCGCCGTTCACTCAATGAAAGACATGCAGACCGAGCTTCCTGATGGGCTGGTGATCGGTGCGGTGCTCGAGCGCGAGGACGTGCGCGACGCCTTCATCAGTCTCGCCTACGGCTCGTTGCTGGAAATGCCGGCAGGTGCGGTGGTCGGTACGTCGTCGTTGCGGCGCCAGGCGCAGGTGAAGCGCATGCGCCCGGACCTGGAGGTCATCGGCTTCCGGGGGAATGTGCAGACACGATTGCGCAAGCTGGAGGACGGCGTGGCGGGCGCAACCTTTCTCGCCGTTGCCGGGCTCAATCGCCTGGGACTCGCGGACCGCATTACGCGGGCCGTGCCTACCGAAGAGATGCTGCCGGCTGTGGCACAGGCGGCGATCGGAATCGAGATCCGCGAGGGGGATGAAAAGACCGCCGCCTTGATCGCACCGCTCGATCATGCCGCGACACATACGTGCGTGATTGCCGAACGCGCCTTCCTGAGGCGGCTCGAAGGCTCGTGCAGAACGCCGATCGGCGGGCTTGCACGGCTCGGTGAGGACGGCCAGATGACGTTCAGGGGCGAGATCCTGACGCCGGACGGCAAGGTCGCGCATGCAACTCAGCGGGTGGGCAGCCCGGCCGATGCCGATACGCTTGGTGATGCGGCGGCGCGTGAGTTGCTGGCGAGGGCGGGATCGGGGTTTTTCTCCGTGGCGAGCTGATGCATCTCCTGATCACCAGGCCGGAGCCCGACGCCTCGGCGATGCGCGATATGCTTCAGGCGGAAGGCATAACTGCGGACGTGGCGCCGCTGCTCGAAATCGTCATCGATACGCCGGATGCGGTGCTGCTTGCACGCGCATCGGTTTTGGTGGTCACCAGTCGCAACGGACTGCGAGCCTTGGAGCGGGCGAGGATACCTTCCGATGTCCTCTCGCGGCCGCTGCTGGTGGTCGGGCGAGGGACCGGCGAGGCGGCGCGACGGATGGGGTTTGCCGACGTTACCGTGGGACCAGCGACGGCCAAGGACCTGCTTCCCCTGATTACGGCCGCCTGGAGGGAGCGGATAGTGCCTGCTGCGGGTGGGGCTGATCCCGGGCCGGTGGTGCATCTATCCGGTGACAAGATTTCGTTTGATCTCAAGCCGCATCTCGCGGGGCTCGGAATTCCGCTTGTTCACGACACCGTCTATCGGTCGCAGCCGGTCAAGTCGCTGCCGCCGGTGGTTCAGGCGACGCTAGCGGCTAGCGGCTATGATGGCGTTGTTCTGATGTCGCCGCTGACGGCGGAAACCTTTGTTGACCTCGTTGTGGCAAAAGGTCTGGCGGAGGGGGCCCGGCGTGCGGCATACCTGTGCCTGTCACAGGGTATCGCTGACCGTGTGGCGCCGCTCGGAGTGCGAAATGTGACGGTCGCGGTACGGCCAAATATCGAAGAAATGGTTGCACTTATCCGCGATCTGGCGGCAAAATCTGCGGCAATGTCGCCCCCCGGCGATCAAAGCGACACGATGAGCTAGTGCGAGACGTGCTCATGCGGAGGCTTCTCCCGCATGGCGCTGCAAGTTGCGTTATCTCGAAGTCGCGTAATGTGGAGGGTTCGTAATCTAGATGTCCAACTCTCGCGACGATTCCAAGAAGGACCCGCTGCGCCAGGGTGATCCCAAGCGGCCGCACGCAACGATCGAGTTGAAGGCGGTGGAGATCAAGTCGCCAGAGCAAAAGGCAGCAGAGGCCAAAGGGTCGGCAACCACGCCGGCAACCTCGTCCACGACGACGTCCGCCGCTGCTGCTTCCTCGCCGTCTGCGACGAACGATCCGAAAGCGGCAAAACCTGCACCCACGTCCGCCACCGCTGGCGCCACCGCAGGGCAAGCGAGCGGCACATCGAGCGGAGCAAGCAAGGACGCGGGCAAGAGCGCGACTGATCAATCGGCATCAACCAACGACACGTCGCAGCCACCGCGCGCCATCCCGCCTCCCGTCAGCAAGAGTGGCGGCGGCGGTTTCGGTCGCTTCGTTTCACATACCCTCGCGGGTGTGGTCGGCGGGTTCCTCGCCTTGCTTGGCGCGGACGCCATTGCGCCGCAGCTCGGTCAGCTTGGTCTGCCGCTGGGTGGCAGCAGGACCGACGTAACGCAGCAGCTCGGCCAACGCATCGCCGCGCTTGAGGCGGTCTCGAAGTCTACCGCGCAGCAGACTGGCGAGAGTGCGAAGCTCACCGCGGCCGTCGACGGCATCGGGCAGCGGGTTGCGGAGCTGGAGCAACTCAAGGGGCAACTCGCGAAGCTTTCAGAGGGGCAGGCGCAGTTGACGGCGGAGGCACAGTCGCTGGCGACCAGGTTGGCTGAGGCGTCAGCAGGTGCCGGTGCGGCCGGACCTGATCCGCGTATCGCCAAGCTCGAGGATCGCCTGGCAATGTTGTCGGCTGCGAGTGCTGATGGACAGGCGGCCGGAGCGGTGCCGCAACTCGCCGCGGTAACCGGCAAGATCTCCGATCTGGAATCGACGCTCGCCAATCAGGTCGATGCCTTGCGCAAGAGCGTGGCGGCGGACATCGATTCGCGCATGGGTAAGGCGGCCGAGTCTGCGGAGGCCGCGCGGCTTGGCACACAGCGCATTGATCGCGAGCTGGCGGAGGTCAAGACCGAGGCCGCTCGCATCGGCCAGCGAATCGAGGCGTTGAAGGCCGACAACGAGCGGTTTGGCGAGACGCTACGGGTCGTCCAGGAGGAGACCGGACGACTGTCATCGGGCGTCGATGCGGTGAAGGGTGACGTTGCTGCGCGCTTCAAGGCGGCGGCCAAGCCGCAGGATGTCGCTGAGGCCGTCGCGCCTGTGTCTGCAAAGGTTGAGGCGCTCGAGAAGAGCATTGCCGGCGTGGTGACGGCGGAAGAGAATCGCAAGGCCAACGCGGAGCGCATCGTGCTTTCGCTGGAACTCGCCAATCTCAAGCGCGTCATCGATCGTGGGCTTGGATATGGAGAGGAACTGGCGCAGGTGAGGAAGGCGGCCGGCAGCAAGGTCGATCTGGCACCATTGGAGCCGTACAAGTCGTCGGGCGTGCGCACGCTTGCCGAACTGAGGGACGACTTCCGGCCACTCACCCACCGGATGATTGCAGCCTCCGAGGAAACGGGCGATGCCGGTGTGCTCGATCGCCTGCTCGCGGGGGCCAAATCGGTGGTTCGCGTGCGCAAGGTCAACCACAGCGCCACTGACGACAGCGTCGAGGCCGTCGTTGCCCGGATGGACACGGCGCTGGAGGAAGGGCGGATCGGCGATTTCCAATCGTTGGCGCAGAAGCTGCCCGAAAGAGCCCGCGTGCCAGCAGCCGACCTGATGAAGCAGGTTGCGGCGCGCGATGCCGTCGACAAGGCGTTGAAAGATATCGAGACCCAGCTCAAGTCGTCGCTCGGCGCCGGTGCCGCAGCTCCCGCCGCTCCGGCGATTCAGTAACGAGGTGATCCGATGCTGCGTCTTGTTGCCTATCTCATCGGGATTGCCATCGTCGCGACGGGCCTCTCGTGGCTCGCCGATCGTCCAGGCCTCATCGTCTTCAACTGGGAGGGATACGAGGGCGAGATCAGCGTGTTCCATGCGGTTGTCGGCCTGACGTTCCTCATCGGCCTGGCGATCCTGTTGTGGTCGCTTGCACGTGCGATCTGGACCAGTCCTGCCACGGTCGGAAGCTATTTCTATCGCCGTCGGCAAAAGCGGGGCCTTGATGCACTGTCATCGGGCATCATTGCGATCGGTGCCGGCGATGGCGCCAATGCGATGCGCTATGCGGTGCAGGCGCGCAAGTCGCTACCCAACGAGCCACTGACACATCTGTTGCGTGCGCAGGCCGCGCAGCTCGCTGGCGACAAGTCGACGACGCGGCGGATCTTCGAGGCGATGCTGGCGCAGCCCGATACCGAGCAACTTGGCTTGCGCGGTCTCTTTCTGGAGGCACAGCGCGAGGGTGAGCTTGAGGCTGCGCGCCAGTTCGCCGAGCGCGCGTTGCGGCTCAATCCTAGGCTCGGCTGGCCTGCCGAGGCGCTGTTCGATCTTCAGTGCAAGGCATCTGACTGGGATGGCGCCCTGCACACTCTGGCATCGGCCAAGAAGTACGGGCACGTCGATAAGACGGTGGCCGATCTCCGCCGCGCGGTGCTGCTGACAGCGCAGGCGCAAAAGGCCGAGGATGAGGATCCGCAGCGGGGGCTGACGCTGGCATTGGAGGCCCACACGCTTGCGCCGGCTCTCGTTCCGGCGGCCGCGATCGCAGGACGCCTCCTCGCGTCGCGTGGAAACACGGCAAAGGCAGCGAAAGTGCTGCAGAAGACGTGGCTGAAGTCGCCGCACCCGGATCTGGCGGCGGCATATGCCTTCGCGCGCATTGGTGACAGTCCGATGGACCGCCTCGACCGCGTCCGGCAACTCGCCAACCTGCAGCAGAACTCCATTGAAAGCGCGGTTGCTGTGGCGCGCACTGCGATCGAGGCGAAGCAATTCGATTTGGCGCGTGGTGCGTTGGAGCCAGTGCTTGGGGATCGGCTGACGCAGCGTGTCGCGACGCTCATGGCGCGCATCGAGGCGGAAGAGAAGGGCGATGCCGGTCGCGTGCGTGAGTGGCTGGCGCGCGCGGTCAATGCACAACGTGATCCGGCATGGACGGCCGATGGGGTCGTGTCCGAGCATTGGGCGCCTGTCTCTCCGGTGACCGGCAAACTCGATGCATTCCAGTGGCGCGTGCCGGTCGAACTGCCGGAATCGAAGGACAGTGGCCTACTTGCCGACAAGCTTGCCGAACTTGCCGCAATCGGCGCACCGCTCGATGCCATCGATGCCAGGCTGGTCGCGGCCGGGCCCGTGGTGCAGGCGAAGACGAGTGATGAGGACACCGTTGACGGTTCTGCTGCACGAGCTGCTGAAAAGGCGTCGGGCGCAACTCCGGAGGCTAATGAAAAGGTCTCCATGCCGGTCTCTGCATCGGCAGTGGTTGCCGCTTCGGCCGAGGCGCCAAGGCCAGTAGAAGCTCCTGGGGCGTCGAAGCCTGCTTCTGGTGTACCGTCTGTTGATCCCGGATCCAGCCGCGGTGGCTCGGCAGGCCGCGAGCCTGACGTTGCTGTCGCCGCCGAAGTGCCGGCGACAGTGGCGGCCAAGGCCGGTGTGCCTGAAACGGTAACGTCGAAATCGCCGGTCGCTGCTGCTACGGTAAGCCCGGCGGCGACGGCCGTCGCGGTGGTGCCGCCGTCCGGCGCCAGCAAGAGCGTTGCGGCACCGAGCGCCAGCGGTGTCAAGGCCGGTGGCAGTAGCGAAGCCAAGATCTTCGTTTCACCGCGGGCACCCGACGATCCAGGGCCTGAAGTAGGTGATGTGGAGGACGTTGCGCCGCTGATCCCCCGCTACGGCACGAGCCGGTAGGTCCGGGTTCTGTGCACAAATGTGCCTGGGTCGCCAGAATCTTCGCGTGGCATTTGGGAAGCTGGAAAACGGTGCTGTGGTCGGTACGGCGGCCATTCACCGTTGGTCGATCGCCGCATCTTGCATTCAGGGAAGCAGCCTCCAGCGTGATCTGGATGTTGCTGCAAAGGGAAACCAGCAAATGAAAGATGTTCGAACGGCGCCGCCTGAAACATCAAAGGCGAGCCGCTTAGATCAACTCATCCTATGATTCAGAGTCTCCACTACGCAAAAGTGCTCCGGTATCTTAAAAACATTGAGGCAAGTATGCCCTTGCTTTTTGGGAGGTACCGCTACCGGAGGTATTCGAGCCTGTAATTGTTGCATCATGTTGCTCGCCGATTACACACGCTCCTTCGTCCACGAAGCATTCAACGCACGGAGGTTGCTTGAACCAACATCCTGTTCCAGAAACTTGGTTGCAGACTGGTTACTACGATACTGCTCAACCTAGCAAAGGAACTATCGCTGCAACCGGCCTTCGCCTGCGAATCCATGCTGGCTACGCAGATCACATATATTGACCAATTCGTGGTTCTAAAATGCAAGTTGCACGTTTTTGTATAGATCCTTCCTATCAACCGTGGGTGACGGGACCTTGAAATCTCTTCAACGATTGAGCGATCTCGCCATCAACGGTGCGCCTCCTGCATTTAGCACGCCTGTGCACGTGGGCCGTCCATCCGTTGGAAATAAAGAGGAATTCCTGCGCCGTCTCGATGACATATTGGAACGGCGGTGGTTCACCAACGATGGTCCGTATGTGCGTGAGTTCGAAAAACGTATCGCCGAGTTCTTGGGGGTGAAGCATTGCATCGCTGTAGCCAACGGAACGCTTGCGTTGGAAATTGCTATTCGTGCGCTCGGACTTCATGGCGAGGTGATCGTTCCCTCATACACGTTTATTGCTACTGCCCATGCACTTTGGTGGCAGGGAATTACTCCCGTTTTCGCTGATATCGATCCTGCAACGCACAACCTGGATCCCGCAGCGGTCCGCCAGATGATTACGCCGCGCACAACCGGCATCATCGGCGTTCACCTTTGGGGACGTGCAGCGCCTGTGCGCGAACTGCAGAAAATTGCGGATGAACACGGACTGGCCTTGCTGTTCGATGCTGCTCACGCGTTTGGCTGCAGCTATGGAACAGACCTTATCGGACGATTTGGGCGATTGGAGATTTTTAGTTTCCACGCGACCAAGTTCTTCAGTTCATTTGAAGGCGGTGCCATAACCACCAATGACGATGAATTGGCCGATGCCATGCGGCTTATGCGCAATTTTGGCTTTTCTGGCTATGACAATGTCATTTACCCCGGCACCAACGGCAAATTGACTGAGGTTTGCGCGGCAATGGGATTGACGAACCTCGACGCCGTCGACGGCTTCATCGCAAATAACCGCGATGCATACCTGGCTTACAAAGCGGCCTTTTCCGACTTGAAATTTGTGACAATGCTCGATTACAATGAGTCGGAAAAGAACAATTATCAGTACTGTGTCATTGAGATTTCGCCCGACTGTGGTGTCAGGCGCGACCAGATTGTCGAGGCGCTGCACGCTGAAAACATCCTCGCGCGTAGATATTTCTGGCCGGGATGTCATCGCATGAATCCTTACCGCGATCTCTTTCCTCATGCCGGCCTTGTGCTGCCAAACACAAGTGATGTCGCCGAACGAGTTGTCGTTCTTCCAGGTGGTAGTGCGCTGCCACTGAATGCCGCGACCGTCATCGCTGACGTGATCAGGGTGCTGGAATCTGAAAGGGGCGATCCGAAGGATGGGTGACAACCGTGTTGAACGACGATAGCAGGCCACTCTACTTCTCGTTCGAGCCGAGACAACAGGTGGTTGAAGGCAGCGTCGTGCGGATTGTTGCACACGATGGATCTTCCGAGGTTCCTTGCTGGTTCGTGACCAAAGATGCGAATCTGACCTTGTGTAACGAGGCGCTGTTCTGCCTCGGGCTCTTGCCGGCCATGAAAATGCAGCGCGACCTCCATATTGAGGGATCGCTCGATGCGAAGCTCTACGATGCGCTTCGGCGGCTCCAGGACATCTATGGAATATGGGAGCCAACCTACCGGCGGACGCAGTTGTCAGGCGCGGCGCGCAGTTTATCGGCTCCGTCCCTTGGACTTGGCGTGGGAACGTTTTTCACAGGCGGCGTAGATTCCTACTACACCCTGATCAAGCATCAGTCCGAATTGACACACATCATCTACGTTCACGGCATCGACGTAGGACTCGCCGACAAGCGTCTGCGTGCTCAGGTCTCGGCCATGTTGGAACGGGTCGGGAATGATTTCGGTGTCAAGGTAATTGAGCTTGAGTCGAATCTGCGAGGCTATTTCGAAGACTTCGGTCTGGAATGGGGGAGGCATGCATTTGGCCCGGCCTTGATTGCTGTCGCGCATCTTCTGGCGCCAGACCTGCGCAAGATTTACGTGCCGTCGACATTCACCTATGCGGAGTTGATTCCGGTGGGCAGCCATCCGCTTGTTGATCCGCTGTGGAGTAGCAGCAGGCTAGAAGTCGTTCATGACGGCTGCGAGGCAACGCGCATTATGAAGGTGCAGAAACTGGCCACTTCCCAGACAGCAATGGAGACATTGCGCGTTTGTTTCAACAACGTGGACAGTAATTACAACTGCGGCAAGTGCGAGAAGTGTTTTCGGACCATGGTCAATCTGAAGGCCGCTGGGGCATTAGAGCGTTGCACCACATTTCCCGGCACGATTGACTTACGGGCACTGAGACGGATGTCGGTGATCGAGGAATATGAAAGGGCAATGATGCTGCAGAATTTGCGGGCGCTGGAGGGCCAGCCGGCGGAGCGTCAGCTTTATGATGCGCTCAACAAGATTCTCAAGCGTCCTGTCTGGCAGAGCCGGGTGAACGAAGAGTTTTGGCGTCGCGTTCGCGTTTGGCGTCGATCTGTGCGCCGAAGGTTGGGTCTGGAAAAGAAGTATTCACAGTTCGAGCTTGGTGGTAACGACGTGCAGCCACCGCAATAACCAGTCGCCTGCAGAAGAAGGAATGAGGCTGCTGGCGTTTTGTGTCAGGCAGCGCACACATTATGGTGTTGAACGAGACAGCTTGCGCAAGCTAACGCCCATCTACACCCGTCTTGACGATACGCGCAGGCACGCCCATCACACAGACATTGTCTGGCACGTCCTTGACGACGACGGAGCCTGCACCGATGACCGCGTTGGAGCCAATCGTCAGGCCATCAACGACCGTTGCGCCGATGCCGATATAAGTGCCGCTCCCGATCGTGCAGCGCCCGGCGATGTTTGCCCCCGGCCCGATTGTCGTGAAACAACCAATCCGCGTATGGTGGCCCACCGAAGCAGATCGGTTGACGATAACGTGTTCACCGATGTGTGCATGTGCGGCCAAGATCGAATTGACGCCGAGGATCGTGCCGGCGCCAATGGAACTGGTTGCGGAGCGGTGGCTCGTCGGATGGATCAGCGTCGCAAATTGAGCACCGTAGGTTGCGACATGTTCTATATATCCTTTGCGACGAGTGGTTCCAATGCCACAGAGGAATTGGCATGACCGGACCAATTCCAATATTTGGTCAACCCAGTGTATTGGCATTCCGAGAAATTGGTCCTGGCAACGCTCTCGATTTATGTTTTCGACAAACCCGACAACTTCATGCGTCGCTGTCTCCGAGACAAGATCCACGACTTCCTCTGAGAAGTTCGTGCTGCCCAGAATGAGCACAGGTGTTGGCTTGGGACGATTTCGGCTGGGCTTATTTGCCATGCCGCTTACCTCGCTTGGGATTAGCTTCCGAGATCAGCTGGCGCATCGAGATGTGCCGCTAGCATTTTACCAAGGTTCAGTTCACCGCTGAGAAACTCGAACGCCCGTTCGGTGATTGCTCGACGTTCGTTCTCATTCCTTAGATAAAATATGATCGTTTCCGCTAGGTTATCCGTCGAGGCCATCGCAAAGTGTGTGCTTGGCTCGAATGGCTTGATATCCCAAAACTGCTCGGTCACTACCAGAGCCTTGCATCCCATCCCCATGAGCATTCGCATTCGGGTTAACTCCCAAGGATAATTGCGCAAATGGATAAGGATTTTTGTGTTGTTCAGCAATTTTGTTCGTTGTTCGCCGTAACATCCACGGTCGACGACTGTCAGACGGAAGCCTGCATTGAGAAGCTGCTCACTCAAACGCCCAATCTGTGGGGCTCTGGCGGGAGTTGGCGTCCCGATGAAGATTGCATCTAATTCTCGCTCTTCGTTCTCCAGTGGCCTACCCCAGAGCGGATGATAGCCAAGTGGAACGAAGGTGGTCTTCACGCCAATCGATCGCAGAAATCGCTGGCGGCTCTCCAAACTCACAAGGACCTGATCGAGCAACTTATCTCGCCAAAGCGCACGGATCCTTCTCGCCTCGCGGTATGGCAACCCGAGGCGGCGCGCTTCGAAGTCGTTGCCATGCAACCATTCCTGACGCTGCAATTCAAACGACAGCCTCTTCAGGGCAAACTTGTCGGTCATTCGTGCCATTCGCGTGACACGGTCTGGGGTTTTGCGCAGCAAGACGCGCGACGCAATTGAATCCGGAACGTTGAACGGTGGCAACGTCTCCAGTTGCCAGAGCGAACGCCGAACCCCGTGCTTGCCCGCCACTCTCAGCGCTTCGCGAGCGCGTTCGTTTCCCCATTGCCCCAAGCCGGTAACCAGAAGATGAGAAGCAGCAGCAAGCTGCTCTGGGGCTTCGTATAGTTTAGCATCCAAGCTATCGATCAGCATCGCTTGAATGCTGGTGCAAAGATCTGCGTGTCCATCGCTGACAATTGGCATCACAACGATGGTCAATATGTTTCTCCCTTCATTGGATCATACCTCATTTGCCTGGTGAACCAAGCGCTTCCAAGTAGGCAGCATACTTTTGTTTACGCCGTCCGTTTCGTGTGATCGAGGCCAGCAACCAATTTGTCGCCGCCAGAGCTTGCCGGTAGTGAAGGTTAAAGCCAAGGCCGTGTTTCTGGCGTGCATAGCGCATGCTGCGCATGAAATGGAAGGCTCGAAAGTACTCAAGTGCTAGAGAGGACGGAGTGGAGTGCCCCTGTTCATGTTCGGCAATCGCCTCATGGACATATCCAAGTGTAAAGCCTGCGAGTTTGAACCTGATTGCCAGATCATCGTCTTCGAAATAAAGAAAAATTCTCTCGTCGAACCCGCCTACGGCATCGAAGTGAGCCTTTCGGCAGAATAGCACGGCCCCAGTCACCATCTCGATTTCGCAGTCGGCCAGCAAGGGGCGCCGAAGACGTTTGTTTTGGGCGCGGTCAAACAGCCGTGAGTGGCGACGCTGGAAAGCATCGCCGCTAGCGTTGATTATGCGTGGATTGAAGGCTGTGACCTGCCCCAGGGTTTTCGGACCATCGATAACTTGAGAGACTGGCCTCCGAATCGGAGGACGGCATGCGCAAGAGCAGGTTCCGGGACGAGCAGATGGTGGCGATCCTTCGCGAGGCGGATCGCGGGACTGTCGGCGAGGTTGCGAAGAGGCACGGCATCAGCGAGCAGACGATCTACACGTGGCGCAAGCGCTTCGGGGCGCTGCAGTCAGACGACGTGCGCCGTCTGAAGCAGCTCGAAGCGGAGAATGCGCGGCTGAAGAAGCTCGTCGCCGAGCGCGATCTCGAGATCGAGGTGATGAAGGAGATCGCCGCAAAAAAATGGTGAGCGTGCCGGCTCGCCGTTCGCAGGTGGCGTACGCGACAGGGCATGGCCTGTCGCAGCGGCGGGCTTGCACGCTGATCGGAGTGGGGCGGTCGGCGTTGCGGTATCGATCGACGAAGGCGGAGACGGATGCGCCGGTGCTGGCGCGGATGGCGGCGCTCGCCGCGCAGTATCCGCGCTACGGCTATCGTCGGATCGCGATCTTCCTCGAACGGGAAGGGCATGTGATGAGCTTCGGCCGCTGCCATCGCCTGTGGCGACTGGCGAAGCTTCAAGTGCCGCGCAAGCGGCCGAGAAAGCGCATCGCGACGGGCCGTCCGCGCCCGAACGCGCCGACCGGTGCGAACCAGGTGTGGAGCTACGACTTCGTGTTCGACTGGTGCGCCAACGGTCAGCAGCTGAAGTGCCTCACCGTCACCGACGAGTGGACGAAAGAGGGTCTGGCGATCGAGGTCGATGGCCGCATCCGCTCGGGCCGCGTGATCGAGGTGCTGTCGCGGCTCGTCTCGGAGCGCGGCGCGCCGCTGTATCTGAGGTCCGACAACGGGCCCGAGTTCGTGTCGCGGGCGCTGCTGAAGTGGATCGTCGGTCAGGGCATCGGGTGCGCGTTGATCGATCCGGGCAAGCCCTGGCAGAATGGCGCGACCGAGAGCTTCAACGGCAAGTTCCGCGACGAGTGCCTGTCGCTGGAATGGTTCCGCTCGCGGGCCGAAGCAAAGGTCGTGATCGAGACGTGGCGGCGCCACTTCAACGAGGTGCGGCCGCATTCGAGCATAGGCTACATGACGCCGGCCGCGTTCGTGGCAAGACTGAAGGAGCAAGACGCAGCGCCCGTGCCGGCGACGGGCCGGATCGCTGCGGTATGTGGGGCCTCCGCGCTCCGCCCCGTCGCGCAACCGCCTCGCAAGAGGCAAACAGCAAAAGCAACGAGGGCTGATCTCTCAAGCTAAACGTGGTCCGAAGAAATTGGGCAGGTCAGCTGCAATATTTTCGTGAGAAATTGCTGCGCAGACCAGTTTATCGAGTGCGCCGGAACGGAGTCGCGCGTCGGGATTCATGAATAGAATGAAATCGCGAGAAGCTGCAGACGCGCCGATATTGCAAGCCGTTCCGTAGCCAAGATTCTCTGAGTTGCGAATCAGCCGGACCTGGGATCTTGCAACGACTTGCGTGAGTTTGTCATTGCTCGCATTGTCAACAACTATTATTTCGGCATCAGCATCGATCGATGCGATTGCTGCTCCGATGACATCAGCGCTGTTATGCGCAACGAGGACAACGCTCACTCGTCGAGCTGGTGAAACTGATGATTTATAGGTCATTTTGAAGGCGACTCACGGTCGAATGCAAAAACATCGCCGACTCTGCGGCGTTCAGTGAAGCCATGCTGAATTATGAGCCCGACAACTTCGTCTAAGCTTCGGCCCGATTGAATATATTGGCGTGGGTGCAATTCAACTATGACTAGATCACATCGGGCGAGGGCCGCCGCATCTTTCTCAAAAATCTCGGTTTCGGCTCCCTCAATATCGCATATGAGCGAATAATTGCCGTCGATTCCAGCCTGTTCAATGACGTCTGAAAGTTTCATAGCCGGCACTTTTATGCGCCGCATATTCCTTTTTCGGCCTGCGTCTCCGAGTTGGCTTACATGCACATTTTTAGAAACGCTAAAGTCGACGTTGTCGTTTTTGTAGCAAATCGCGGCGCAATTCAATCTCACGTTCCTGCGCGTACCGTTGAGGGTCGCGTTCTGGCTACAGATATCGATCAGGTGCGGATTTGCCTCAGTCACACTAAATGTGACGCCGGGCTCTAGATGACGAGCGATGACACTGCTCACGATTCCAAGGCAGCCTCCGAGTTCAACAACCGGTTGGTCGCGCGGGAGGAATGCCTCTATGAGTTCGCACTCAGCGTTTTCATATTGGCCTGTTGCAACCTGCGACCGAATCTTTACGTCAATGCTTGAAGGGATTTGGACGGTGCCCCCCCGGAAAGCGAAAGCTCCATGCTCGGCGAGATGCGCCCGAACTATCGACCAGCAATGCAGTCGCTTGAAAAGCCCTCGCACTTCTCACCCCTTGGTCGTTGGTTGTGTGCCAGAAGTCTGGCCCACTTGATCTCGCTGGTGAGGCTCATGGGGCCGGTCACCCTGCACGAGTGACCGATGATATGATTAATCAGATAACCTTCTTTTGTAAATGCGGCGTGGACGCACGAACACGCCCTGACTGCAAGTAGTTGAGGAAAAGTCTGAATTCTATCTGGGACGCATCAAGGCATATGTCGAGGCAATTGGCATCGTTGAGAATATCTCCACGTGCCGTGAGTTCGACCGATTAGGCGCCGGGGGTGCCCCAACGACGTGTATGAAGCCTCGCTAGCGTCCGGACTCTTTAACGCCACCATATCACGACCGCCACGAGGCAGAGGGCTGCCATAAAGTTCTTCACGTTGCGATCGAAGCGTGTAGCGATGCGGCGGAAGTCCTTGAGCCTTCCGAAGCTACGCTCGATGCGATTGCGTTCGCGATAGAGCTTTTATTGTAGCGCAGTTGCACTTTACGGTTCGAGCGTGGCGGGATCACCGGTTGGGTACCGCGACTCTTCAGCCAATCTCGCAGTGCGTTGCTATCGTAGCCCTTGTCGGCGATGAGGTGCTTGGCTGGCGGCACGGCGCCGATGCAGTCCTGAGCCGGCGTATAATCGCTCGTGTTTCCGGGCGTTACGGCGAGCACGATCGGCCGGCCCTGACCGTCGGTGACGGCATGGATCTTGGTCGTGCGCCCGCCTTTGCTGCGACCAATAGCATGGGCTCGCGCCCCCCCTTTTGCGCCACCCGCCAAGCGGTGCGCCTTGACGATGGTGCTGTCGATCATCAATCGGTCGGCGTCCTCATCGCGCCCCGCAAGGCTCGAGAAGATGTTCTCCCAGATTCCGCGCTCGGCCCATCTGACGAAGCGATTGTAGATGGTTTTCTTCGGACCATAGTCGGCCGGGCGGTCTGCCCATCGCCCGCCGGACTTGAGAACATGCACGATGCCGCTCAGAACGCGACGATCATCGACACGCTTCAATCCACGCGTGTTCTTGGGTAGCATCGGTTCGATGCGCGCCCACTGTTCGTCGGAAAACCAAAACAGATCAGACATGTCCGTGCCTCCCCGCTGGAAAACACGGAATTACGGTTCGACTGATTTGGGAATCCTACCCGGTCACGTTAAAGGGTCCGGACCCTAGCTTGGCGGCGTGCATCATCGATCGCCAAACGTGATGCCACATTTCGCTGGCTGGCCATCTGTTCTGCCCTCTTGCCGCCCGGTGCATGAGCGTGTATCAACCCCTCGCTTCCAGGGTGGTTGATTTGCGGGCCGATGGCCAGCGTCGACGCGACCGTAAGGGGGTTTTGGGCCATTCGTAGGCCAGCTGTAGGCCAGCAAAAAAATCTTAGGCCGTCGGCTTGATGCGAAAAACCCAACAAAATCAAGGTTAGCCGCTTTAGCTCAGCCGGTAGAGCACATCATTCGTAATGATGGGGTCGCGTGTTCGAGTCACGCAAGCGGCACCACAAAATCAAGCACTTAGATGCGGATGTGGCTCCAGCGGTGTGGCTGGGGTCGCGCAGGGGTCGCAAGACCAATTTTTTACGGTGCGTACGCGCCAGCATTTCCGTGTCGATCAGCCATCTTGGCCGGAGCGTTGGCGGATCGCGTTCGCGCCGCCCATGGGTCTAAACATGATGGCCGAGTTTCGGGGGGGCTAAGACAAGTCCTCGCTAGGCGTGGTTCCGGAGCCAGCAATCTCACCGAACCCCGACGGAACGCGGAATACTCTGCCTACTGATTGACTGCTGGGGATGCGGCCGCGCCGTCTCGCGACCAAATTGGATGCTGCCGTTACGGAAGATGGGCCTACGTGGCGATCTGACGTGACTTGTGCTGGGTGCTGGCGTGTCGATTGGAAGTTAATATTTCAATTTGTAATTTTAGTGATAAGACAGATTGCATTCATGCGAGGGTGGTTTCCAAAAATACTGCGCAAAATCAGTCCCCAGGAGTCGGGGTAAGGATGGCACGGGCATTGCAGTCTCGTGGATTGTTAACCAACAAATGACCGCGCAGCCAGGCGCGGCAGGGGAAACGCTCGAACGTGGAGGCTGCCGTGCCAGAGGCGCCGCCGACAGTGCTTATTCTCGGCATCGGCAACCTTTTATGGGCCGACGAAGGTTTCGGCGTCCGCGCCGTCGAGGAGCTGCACCGACATTTCGAATTTCCTGAGTGTGTGCGCCTGCTCGATGGCGGCACGCAGGGGATCTACTTGGTTCAGCACATCCGCGAAGCCGATATCCTTATCGTTTTCGATGCGGTGGACTACGGCCTCGCGCCCGGAACGCTGAAGTTCGTCGAGGGGGGCGAGGTGCCGAAGTTCCTCGGCGTGAAGAAGGTTTCGCTGCACCAGACGGGTTTCCAGGAGGTGCTGGCGATGGCCGAGATGATGGGCGATTACCCGCGCCATCTGCTGCTCATCGGCGTGCAGCCCGTCGAACTCGATGACTATGGCGGCAGCCTGCGCCCGCAGGTGAAGGCGCAGATCGTTCCTGCGATGGCAGCAGCATTGCGGTTCCTCGAGCATCACGGAATTCAGGTGATGGCGCGCGCCAAGCCGCTGCCAGAGGATGCCACCATCTCCACCCCTGAAACGATCATGCGCCACTATGAAGAGGGGCGTCCCGACGAGCGCATTGCCTTGCGTATCGGCGACGTGCGCCTGCTGGCCGACGGGCGATGGCAAGGTCCCGACGATTTCGAAGCGGAGATCGGGCGCATCCTCGCTGCAACGGGGAGTGCTGGTTGATGTGCATCGGTCTTCCCATGCAGGTCGTGGCCGTCGACGGGTTCACCGCCCGTTGCGCCACGCATGATGGTGAGCAGCTCGTCGACATCAGCCTCGTGAGCGACGCGCGGCCCGGCGACTGGGTGATGGTGTTTCTGGGGGCGGCGCGCGAGGTGATCAGCGCGGAGACGGCCCGTGTCACGCTCGATGCGCTGCAGGCGCTGCAGCTCGCCATGCGCGGAGAAACGCATATCGACCATTTGTTTGCCGATCTCGTCGGGCGCGAGCCGGAGCTGCCCGAGTTTCTTAAACCCAATGGCGATCGTAGCGCCTGACTGGAGTGTCTTGACCATGTTCTCCTCCTTGCTCTCGTCGATCATCGAGCGCCACGCCTATCCGGTTCTCGCTGAGGCGGATATCGCCGCCTTCGCTGCTCAGCATGGCCATTGTGTGCTTTTCTTCGCTGGTGATGCCGACCGGCTGATGGAGAGCAACGATGTCGCCGTGATCCTGCCGGAACTTGTCAAAGCGAGTGGAGGCGGGCTCACGGCTGCCGTCGTCGCGCGCGAGAGCGAGCGCGCTTTGCAGCGCAAGTATCGCTTCTCCGCCTTTCCAGCGCTCGTCTTCCTCAGGCGTGGAGCCTATCTCGGCGCAATCTCGCGGGTGCGCGATTGGGTGGATTACGTGCAAGAGATCTCCGAGATCCTGGCGCGGGAGCCGAGTGAACCGCCGCCCTTCAAGCTGCCTGGCAGCAATGGCGCGGCGCGTGCCGGGCGCAGTGGGCACGATCATCACGACGAAGACCACCACGACCACGGCAACCACCAGCAGGATTGATGTTCCGTCTTTGACAGGATGACGGTCGAGCAGAGGCAAAGCACATGGCAAATCTTCCCGATGGTCTGATGATCGGTCCCGGCAGCCAGCCGGAGGATCAGGACGGTCAGTTGCACTACATGCCGATGCCGTCTTCCATGACGGTCTTTTCCGTGCCGAGCCTGCCCGAGCCGGAAGAGGCGACGGGGCGGGATGCTGCGAAGGTCGTGTTACAGCAGGTTCTGCACGCCTTGGAGGAAATCGGCGATGGCGCGGTGCCCACCGCGATCGACATCACGCATCTCGACGCGGGCAACAGGGCGTTTGTCGATCAGGTGCTGGGCGAAGGTGAGGTTTCCGTTGTCGCTGGAGCGACGCATCAGGCACAGGAATCGGTACTGGCCGGATTGTGGCGTGTCCGGGTATCGGATGGCGACGGGCGCATCGTCTCCGACGCTATCGAGGTGGGCCGCTTCCCTCAGGCAATTCTCGATATCGCATTTGCCGGCGCCAGCGAGGCGGTGAACATTCCGGAGCAGTTTGAAGAGCAGGTTTTCAACGCGCCAGCCCTGTTTCCCGAGATCAACGAGCACCTCGCCAAAGTGAGCAACACGACATCGCCACACGTGATCAACCTGTCGCTTCTGCCGCACACGTTGGAGGATCTGGAGCTGCTGAGTAAGCAACTCGGCACTGGTGCGGTTACGGTTCTTTCGCGCGGCTACGGGAATTGCCGCGTGGCCAGCACACGGACGCGCAATGTCTGGTGGGTGCAGTACTACAACTCGCAGGACACCCTCATCCTGAACTCGCTTGAGATTACCGTGCTGCCTGAAGTGGTCTGTGCTGCAGCGGAAGATCTCGCCGACTCGGCCGTTCGATTGCGCGAAATTCTGGAGGTCTATGCATGACCGAACGGATATTCGAAGGCTCATATGGCGGCGACCGGTCAAGGATCACCACGAGCGCGCGGCTCGAGTGCAAGATCTGTTGGCACGTCTATGATCCGGCAGAAGGCGATGCCTATTGGCAGATCCCGCCGGGAACCCCGTTTGCCGACCTGCCCGAGCACTGGAGCTGTCCCAACTGCGATGGCAAGAAAAGTGATTTCATGGTGGTCGACAAGACGTGAAGCGGAGCATTCAGGTCATGGTTCGGGACGAGAGCGAGGCAGCTGTTTTGCTTGGCGACGCAGGAGCCTCCGTCAAGGAGCGCATCGAGCGATCGTTCCGCCGGATCGAGACGGAGCGCATGGCAGGCATCCCGATCCTCAATGCGGCCGTGCGTGTGGAGGTCGTCGGGCTCTGCCGGTTTGCGGACCAGTGGCTGTGCATTCTGATCACGCCCTGGTTCATGAACATCATGCTGCTGCCCGACACCGGCAACAGTGACGGAGGTGCCGCGTCGGATAGGTCAGCGGCCATCGGTAGCAAGACGACGGTCATGTTCCCGGCCGGCGGTTTCGATATGATCCACGGTTTCGAGAGCGGTATCGGCCCCTATGGCATGTGCTCGCTGTTCTCCCCGATGCACGAGTTCGCTGATCATGACAGCGCCGTTTTGGCGGCGGAGGCCGCGCTTGCGGCGTTGCTCGATGCCGAGGCGGACGAGGAAGCTGATGCGGATCGCGAGATGGCGATGATCTGGCGCGGCGAACGTCCTGCGGTTGGCGGGCCGGAGGCCACGAACAAGACCGATGAGCGCCATGCAGATGCTGCCATCGCACCGCAGGACAGCGAGGCAAGCGCTGATCGGCGTGAGGTCACACTCGACCGACGCCGTCTGCTGCTGGGGCAGGGACGTGAGGAGCGCGGGCCGTGAGCTTGGAGGGGCGGGTATCCATCGATCTTGAACGCGGAGCGAGCCCGTCCGTGCGGGTGCGGTTCTCGCAGCCGAATGGCGTGGCACGCATCCTGATCGGCAAGACACCCTCCGAAGCACAAGCAATGATACCCGCGATCTATTCGCTGTGTGGCAAGGCACAGGCGCAGGCCGCTTGTCTCGCGCTCGACGCAGCGCAAGGGCAGACGCGTTCGCCAGGTGTACGCGCCAGGCTCCAGTGCCTCACCGAAATGGAAAGCCTGCGTGAGAACACACTGAGGATTGCACTCGACTGGCCGCGCGTGCTGGGCGAGGAGACGGTCAAGGCGGGATTAAAAACGCTCATGCGTCTCGTTCCGGAATTAGAGAGGGTGCTGCCGCCCGATTACGATGCGTGCGGAGAGGATGCGGTCTCCGGTGCCGTGCGCAATGCAGCCTTGTTTCTCATCTCTCAGGCAGAGGAGCTGCTGTCGGAGCTAGTCTTCGGCGAGAGTGTCGAGCGATGGCAGGTCCGGAGCAATCGCGATGAGATCCTGTCCTGGTCGACCGAAGGGAACACGCCGGCAGCGCGGCTGCTCAATCGCATTTACGTCAGAGGTCATGGGCACGCAGGCGCCATCGATCTGTGCGCGCTCAAGCCACTCAACGCGCATGACGTGGGGGAGTGGCTTTCCGGCGATCCTGATTGTGCCAACAGCCTTCCTATCGCTGTTGATGGACCGGTTCCCGAGACGACACTGCTGTCGCGCCACGGCAGCGACAAGCGTCTCGATATTGCTGGCGACGGGGACGGTGCCAGTGCCGGGCTTTGGGCCCGGTTGCTGGCACGGTTGATCGAGCTGTCGGAGCTGCCCAACCGCATGCGTTGCCTGATCGAGGGACGTGTGCAACCGGTCTGTGGATGTGCGCTGGGCGGGAAAGGCGGAATGAGCGAGGTGAATGCTGCGCGTGGTGCGCTGGTTCACGCCGCCTCGGTCGAGAATGGCCGCGTAACGCGGTATAGGGTTCTTGCGCCGACGCGCTGGAACTTCGATGCAGCCGGGGCTGCAGCGCGGGCGGTCGGCCGTATTGCTGCTGAGAATGGAGGCGACGCGCTCGAGCTGTCGGAGCTGATGATCAACGCGATTGATCCGTGCGTTGCCTATAGTGTGAGGGCACACTGATGCACGAGATGGCCCTTTGCGAGAGCATCCGTACCACGCTGGAGGAGCAGTCGCGACTGCACAATTTTACGAAGGTCGCGCGTGTCAGCCTGGAAGTTGGCCCACTCTCGGGGGTTGAAGTTGAGGCGCTGCGTTTTGGCTTCGATGTCGTCATGCGCGGCTCTGTCGCCGAGGGCGCGCATCTCGATATCATCGAGAGTCGTGGCGAGGCGTGGTGCATGGTTTGTGCGGAGAGCGTGCCGATCGAGGCGCGCTTCGAGCCCTGTGTGAAGTGCGGTTCGCATCAGCTCCAGGTGACGGCCGGTGAAGAACTGAGGATCAAGGAGCTGGAGGTCAATTGATGTGCACGGTTTGCGGTTGCGGCGACGGGCAAGTGAAGATCGAAGGCAAGGCAGCCGATGCCGATGTCGCGCATGACAGCATGGCCGGCCGCGCCCATGCCCATGCAACTCAAGCACACCAGGATGGTATGCATGATGATCGCGCGCATCACCACGGTCACCACCAGAACGGTCATGATCATCACCATCACGACCATCACCACGAGCATTCCCTCGACCATCATACCCATGCTCACGAGCATGGGCACGCGCACCATCATCACTACGGTACCGGTGCCGCAGGCGTTAGCGTTCCCGGCATGAGCCAGACCCGGCTCATCCAGATCGAGCAGGACATTCTCGCCAAGAACAACGCCTATGCCGCAGCCAACCGTGCATTGCTGGCGCGCAGCGGTGTGCTGGCGCTCAACCTGCTGTCGAGCCCGGGTTCTGGAAAAACAACGCTGCTTGTAGAGACGATCAAGCGCTTGAGGGATAGGCAGCGCATAGCAGTCATCGAGGGTGATCAGCAGACGAGTGCGGATGCAGCCCGCATTCGCGAGACAGGCGTGCCGGCCATACAGATCAACACCGGCAAGGGTTGTCATCTCGATGGCCACATGGTGGGCCATGCGCTGGAAGAACTGGCGCCACAGGCCCACTCGATCCTGTTCATCGAGAATGTCGGCAACCTCGTCTGTCCTGCCGCGTTTGATCTGGGCGAGGCCTATAAGGTGGTCATTTTGTCGGTGACGGAGGGTGAGGACAAGCCGCTCAAGTATCCCGACATGTTCGCGGCGGCCGATCTGATTCTCGTCAACAAGATCGATCTGATGCCGCACCTGGATTTCGATATCGCGCAAGCCGTGGCGAACATGCGCAAGGTCAAGCCGTCGGTGAAGGTGCTCGAGGTGTCCGCCCGCAGTGGTGCGGGCCTTGACCGATGGATCGCATGGATCGAGGCGGCGCATGCGCTGGAGCGCATTGGCGCGGATGCCACCGCCCAACTGTCGGACTGAAGGAGGCAGCCATGTGTCTTGCATTGCCGGCGCGTGTTGTTTCGATCGAAGCCGATGACATGGCGACGGTCGCGCTGGAAGGCGTCCGGAAGAAGATCTCACTGGCGCTTGTCGACGAGGTTGCGGTCGGTGACTACGTGCTGGTTCACGTCGGCTATGCTCTGCACAAAGTGAGCGAGGAGGAGGCTGCGCGTACCCTCGCGATGATGGCCGAGGCAGGTGTGCTCGCTGATGAGCTGGAGGAAATCGGGAGGGCGGATGCATGAAGTACATCGACGAGTTCCGTCAGCGCGATCTCGCCGAAAAGGTGGCTGGCGCGATCGTGCGCGAGGCGCGCTCGGGGCGTGACTATCATTTTATGGAGTTCTGCGGCGGGCACACGCATGCGATCTTCCGGTATGGCGTGCAAGATCTGATGCCGCCGAACGTCCGCTTCGTGCATGGTCCGGGCTGCCCGGTCTGCGTTCTACCGGTGCGCCGTCTCGATGACGCGGTCGAGCTCGCCGAACGACACGGGGTGATCCTTACCACCTACGGCGACATGATGCGTGTTCCAGGCACCAAGCAGCGGAGCCTGATCAAGGCCAAGGCGGATGGTGCCGACATCCGCATGGTGTATTCGACGCAGGATGCGCTGAAGATTGCGCGGGAAAATCCAAAACGACAAGTCGTCTTCTTCGCCATTGGCTTCGAGACGACGACGCCGCCGACAGCCGTGGCGCTGGTGCAGGCCCGGCGCGAAGGGCTGAGGAACTTCTCCGTTTTCTGCAATCACGTGCTGACCCCGGCGGCGATCCAGCACATCCTGCAATCACCCGAGGTGCGTGATCTCGGCACCGTAAAAATTGACGGCTTTCTCGGACCCTCGCACGTGTCTTCGGTGATCGGCTCGGAGCCCTACGAATTTTTCTCCGAAGAGTTCCAGAAGCCGGTCGTCATTGCCGGATTCGAGCCGCTCGATGTCATGCAGTCGACCCTGATGCTCATCCGCCAGATCAATGAGGGTCGGCATGAGGTGGAGAACGAGTACACGCGTGTCGTCAAGCGCGAGGGAAACCTCAAGGCTCAGGCCCTTGTCAGCGACGTATTCGAGCTGAGGCCGCGCTTCGAATGGCGGGGGCTCGGCAGCGTGCCCTATAGCGCACTCAGGATCCGTAGCGAATTCGCTGATCTCGATGCCGAGACTCGCTTTGAACTCAGCGAAAAGGCCTCGCGCGAAGTCAAGTCGTGTGAGTGTCCGGCGATCCTGCGCGGTGCCAAGAAACCGACGGACTGCAAGCTGTTCGGTACCGTGTGTACGCCCGACAACCCGATGGGATCGTGCATGGTCTCGTCCGAGGGTGCGTGCGCTGCGTACTGGACGTATGGGCGCTTTCGCACACGGGATGGACGTACGGCTGGCAAGGAGGAGATCGTGGCATGAACGCTATTGATCCCAATTTGCAAGGCTCGAATGACGTGATCGACATGACGCATGGTGGCGGTGGTCGTGCGATGGCGGATCTGATCCGCGATGTCTTCCAGAGGCATTTCTCGAACCCGCACCTTGCGCGCGGCAATGATGGCGCGGTGGTCGAACTACCGCCAGGCCGGGTCGTCGTGTCCACCGACGGCCACGTGATCTCGCCCCTGTTCTTTCCCGGTGGCGACATTGGCTGTCTCGCCGTGCATGGAACCGTCAACGACGTGGCGATGATGGGCGCGCGCCCGCTCTATCTCACGGTCGGCGTCATTCTGGAGGAAGGTTTTGCACGCGCCGATCTGGAGCGTATCGTGAAGTCAATGGCCGAGGCGGCGCGCGACGCCGGCGTCGAGATTGTCACGGGAGACACCAAGGTCGTCGAGCAGGGCAAGGGTGATGGCATCTTCATCACCACGACGGGCGTGGGTGTGATCCCGGAGGGCATCAACGTCGCAGGCGATCAGGCGAGGCCCGGGCATGCAATCATCGTGTCGGGTTCGATCGGCGATCATGGGCTTGCCATCCTGTCCCGCCGCGAGAACCTGGAATTCGAAACCGAGATCCGATCGGACACCGCGGCGCTCAATGGGCTCGTCGGTGCCATGCTCGCAGCCGTTCCGGGGATCAAGGTCCTGCGCGACCCGACGCGCGGAGGACTAGGCGCAACGCTCAACGAGATCGCCTTGCAGTCGAAGGTCGGGATGATGCTCGACGAGCAGGCAATACCCATCAAGCGAGATGTCGCCGCAGGCTGCGAGCTTCTGGGCCTCGATCCGCTCTATGTTGCGAACGAGGGAAAGCTCATCGCAATTTGTGAGGCAGATGCCGCCGAACGGTTGTTGGAGGTGATGCGTGGGCATGAACTGGCCCGCGACGCGGCCATCATCGGAACGGTGGTCGAGGACCGACATGCGATGGTCCAGATGCGCACGCGGCTCGGCGGCGCGCGCGTGGTCGATTACCTCGCCGGGGAACAGCTGCCAAGGATTTGCTGACTGGATAGCGAAGAGACGATGCGCATCCTACTCCTGTGCCACAGCTTCAACTCGTTGACGCAGCGCCTTTACGTGGAGCTGGTCGAGAGCGGGCACGAGGTGTCCGTCGAATTCGACATCAATGACGAGGTCACGATCGAGGCAGTGGCACTGTTCAGGCCGGAGATCGTCGTCGCTCCGTTTCTTAAGCGCGCCATTCCGGCAGCGGTCTGGGAAGTGATTCCTTGTCTTGTTGTGCACCCGGGACCGCCAGGTGATCGTGGTCCATCCGCGCTGGATTGGGCGATCATGGACGGTGCCAAGGACTGGGGTGTCACTGTGTTGCAGGCGACAGGGGAGTTCGATGCCGGTCCGGTGTGGGCGTGGCAGCGCTTTGCCATGCGCAGGGCGACGAAATCGAGCCTTTACCGCAACGAGGTCACGGAAGCTGCTGTCGCCGCGGTTGGTGATGCGCTTCGAAGCTTCGAAAGCGGATTGCGAACAGCACCGGATCAGAGGGCTTTTGATGATATTTCGCCTCGCTGGCGCAATGCCGCGAAGCAGAGCGACCGGGTAATCCGATGGAGTGATGACGATACTGATGCGGTGTTGCGGAAGTTCGCGGCATCCGATGGAACGCCGGGCGTCAAGGACCAGATCTGCGGGCAAGACCTATTCCTGTTTGATGCGCACCGGGCGAATGTCGCTGCAGCCGGTGCTGCGCCGGGCGCCGTTATTGCACGTTCACATCGCGCGATCCTGCGGGCCACGCGTGATGGCGCGGTGTGGATTGGGCAGGCGAGGCTTTGCCGGCCCAAGGCAATTAAGCTGCCGGCTGCGCGCGTGCTTGCGGAGCAGGTCGTGTCCCTTCCACAGATTGAGGGTCCGCGTGATGTCTTCTACGAGGAAGAAGGAGACGTCGGCTTTCTGCATTTTCCTTTTCTCAATGGTGCGATGGGCGTTGACGCCTGCCGACGCCTGCTCATGGCATTCAGGGATGCTGCTGCGCGGCCCGTGCGCGTGCTGGTGCTGATGGGTGGACCGGACTTCTGGTCGAACGGTCTGGATCTCAACGAGATCGAGGCGGCGGCCAGCCCAGCGGATCAGTCGTGGCACAACATCAATGCGATCGACGACATTGCCGAGCAGATCGTGCGAACCACAGACAAAATTGTCGTCTCCGCCTTGTGTGGGAATGCTGGCGCCGGTGGTGTGTTTCTGGCACGAGCGGCCGACGAGGTATGGCTGCGCCGTGGCGTCATTCTCAATCCGCACTACAAGGACATGGGCAATCTCTACGGTTCGGAGCTTTGGACGTACCTGCTGCCCAGGCATGTCGGCAGCGAGCGTGCACGGCAGATCACGCAGCAACGACAGCCAATGGGTACAGCGGAGGCACTGCGGCTAGGGCTCGCAAGCCGCATCGTCGATGCGCCTCGGGAGAGGTTCGCGGCATCCGTTGCGACGATGGCGCGAGGTCTGGCGACCGACCCAGGACTGCCGAAACGTCTTGCCGAAAAGCATCGACAACGCGAGGCGGACGAGGCGAAGAAGCCGCTTGCCGACTATCGCACCGACGAGCTGAAGCGCATGCGGCGTAACTTCTACGGCTTCGATCCCAGCTACCACGTTGCGCGCTACAACTTCGTCCACAAGGTGCCAAAATCACGGACACCGGTGACGATCGCGCATCATCGCAACCGGTCACTTGGCAGCACCGCAGCGGTAGAGGAGACCGCAAAATGATCCAGCTCCCGGCAATTCTCGTGGTGGATGACGAGGTGCGCTCTCTGGAGTCCTTGGCCCGCATACTCGGGGATGATTTCGAGGTGCATACGGCAAGCAGCGTTACGGACGCAAACCGCATACTCGAGAAAGAATGGATCCAGGCGGTCCTGTGCGATCAACGCATGCCAGACCAGTCGGGCGTCGAGTTCCTCAAGACCGTACGCTCGCGATGGCCGGAGATCATCCGCATGATCGTGTCGGGCTATACCGACTCTCATGACATCATCGACGGCATCAATGAGGCTGGAATCTACCAATACATCACCAAGCCATGGCACCCGGATACTCTGGTCATCAGCTTGAAGAATGCTTGCCGCCTCTACGCTCTGCAACGGGAGAACGAGCTGCTTGCCATCGAGCTGAAGATGGCTCCCGGTGCAGCAAGCAAGGTGGTGGGTGACCGACGTACGGCGCTCAAACGCGCCTATGAGTCTGACGATGGCATCGTGCGCACGTCGGAGAGTCCGATGAGTGCGGTTTGCGAAGTTTTGCATCAGGTGGCGCCGTATGACATCCCGATCGTGCTCAGTGGAGCGTCGGGGACGGGCAAGGAACTGGCCGCGCGTGCACTTCATTACCGCAGTTTGCGATGGAACAAGCCGTTCGTCGTTGAGAATTGCGGCGCGCTGCCCGACCAGCTCCTGGAAAGCGAACTTTTCGGTCACAAGCGCGGCGCCTTCACGGGAGCAGTCGAAGACCACATCGGTCTGTTCGAGCGTGCCGACGGAGGCACCGTGTTCCTCGACGAGATCGGAGAGGTGACACCTGCGTTCCAGGTCAAACTCCTGCGCGTGCTGCAGGAAGGCGAGATTCGGCCGGTCGGCAGCGGCAAGCCGCGCAAGGTCGATGTCCGTGTGATCGCGGCAACCAACAGGGATCTGGAGGAGGAGGTGCGAGCCGGGCGTTTTCGCGCGGATCTTTTCTACCGTCTCGCCGGCATGGTGGTCGAGTTGCCACCGTTGCGCAGCCGCATATGCGACATACCGCTGCTGGCGCGAACGCTGGTCGAGAAAACAGGAGCGCGGCTGGGCAAGTCCATCAAGGGCATTACGGTAGAGGCGATCGAGTGCATGCAACGCTACTCCTGGCCGGGCAACATCCGCGAGCTTCAGAATGAGATCCAGCATATGGTTGTCGTTGCAAAGCCCAATGCCGAACTCGGCGCGGATCTTTTGTCCCGCAATATTCTCATGGCCGCACCCGCCGAGGATGAAGGGATTGATGACGACGCCGTGGCGCTTGAGGGCACCTTGAAGGACCGCATGTCGGCGCTGGAGGTGCGCATCATCCGCGAGACGTTGATCCGGCATCGCTGGAACAAGTCCAAGGCGGCGAGCGAGCTGGGCTTGTCACGCGTCGGGTTGCGGGGCAAGCTCGAACGCTATGGTCTGGAGAATGTGCGCGCGATGCCGAGGCGGCGTGCCACGCGCTAGTGCTTGGCTTCCGGGGCGCGGGTTACGGGTCTCCGCATGGACGTCACGGTGACGGTGCCCAGCTGGATTTGGTCTTGTATGTGTTCTGATCGAACGTTCGCTAGGAGACCTTCGCGCGGATCCTGGCTTCTGGTGCAGAGCACGCGGACGAATGGAGTGGTCTGATATGCTGCGTGACGTGTCTCAGAAGCACGTGCCAGGCCCGGTTCCGGCGGTCCTCGATGAGCCACCGGTCAACACCGAGGATGCCTGGATCGATGTGATCCAGAAGATGGACCGGGTCTATGCGGATCTTGTCCAGTCGCAGACCCAACTTGAAACGAAGAACGCGATGCTCGAGGAGGCGCAGGCCTTCATCGACTCGGTCCTGTCGGCAATGACCGATGTGTTGATCGTCAGCGATGCCGAAGGACGCATTCAGCGCGTCAACAAGGCGCTCGAGACGATGACGGGGTTGTCGCATGAGTCTCTTGTTGGACGGCTCTTGAGCGAACTCTTCGAGCGAACGACATTCGATCCGATCGAGAAGTTTCGCAAAACAGTGCGGCTGAAGCAGCACCTTGCCGATTGCGAGGTCATGCTGAAGTGCGCTTCCGGACCGGGCGCCCCACTCGCTATGAACTGCACACCGCGCTATGATCACAAGGGGCGGCTTGTTGGCATCGTCCTCGTCGGCCGTCCGGTCGGCGAGTTAAGGCGCGCCTACCGCGAACTTGATGAAGCCCACCGGCGCCTCACTCAGACCCAGCAGCAGCTCGTCGTGTCGGAAAAGATGGCGGCGCTCGGACGGCTCGTCGCTGGTGTCGCCCATGAACTTAACAATCCCATCAGCTTCGTCTTCGGCAACATGCATGCGTTGAAGCGCTATGGAGCAGCAATCACGCGGTACTTAGAGGCGTGTGACGAATACCTGCGGGTTCCGGAACTTGAGGAGCTGAGGACCAAGCTGCGGATAGACCATGTGCTGCGGGACATCACACCGCTCGTCGACGGTACGCTGGAAGGTGCCGAGCGGGTCAGCGACATCGTTCAGGATCTGCGGCGCTTCTCCTCCAATCAGGAGGAACCGCTCGAACCCTTCGACGTGGGGCGCCTCGTGCGAACGGCTGCCGATTGGGTGGTCAAGGCAGAGCGCGTCAAGCCGGCGATCGAACTCGACGTTTCCGAATCACTCGAGATCGTCGGGCGGCGGGGCGTGATCCACCAGATCGTTGTTAACCTCGTGCAGAACGCAGTCGACGTGCTGGCCAAGAAGTCGGGTGGGAAAATCAGGATTGCCGCACGCGCCGACACGCAGATGCTCCTGATCGAGGTTGCCGACAATGGAACCGGGATCCGAGATGCCGACTTTGACAAGATCTTCGAGCCCTTCTTTACGACGAAACCTATCGGCCAGGGGACAGGTCTTGGTCTTTATGTGAGCTATGGGTTGGCCCAAAAGCAGGGCGGAGACCTCACAGTGTCCAACAATGCATCGGGTGGTGCGACTTTCACGCTGACGGTACCGATCAATGAACGCACACTTAGATAATTCGGATCAGCGTACACGCCCATTGCGTCTCGTCTGGCTGCAGTCGGGCGGTTGTGGAGGCTGCACGCTGTCCCTGTTGGGAGCGGAAGGGCCGGATCTGGTGACCAGCCTGGAGGCGGCGGGCATCGAGATCCTGTGGCATCCCTCGGTCAGCGAGATGTCGGGAGGCGAAGTCATCAATCTGCTGCGTCGTCTGGCGTCCGGTGAGGAGGAATTCGACATCCTTTGCCTGGAGGGAGCGGTGATGTGCGGACCTGGGCGCACAGGCCGGTTCCACATGATGTCGGGCACGGACCGTCCGGTCATGAGCTGGATTGAGGATCTCGCGCGGCGTGCGGGCTATGTCATGGCGGTCGGCAGTTGTGCGGCGTTCGGCGGCATCACGGCAGCGGGCGACAATCATGTCGAGGCATGCGGCCTTGCTTACGACGGTAAGTCACCCGGTGGTCTCCTTGGCTCCGAATTCCGGTCCGCTCGCGGGTTTCCTGTGATCAATGTCGCAGGCTGCCCTATTCATCCGGCATGGCTCGTCGAGATCCTTTACCTGATCGGTACGGGCCGGTTCTCAGCCGCAGATCTCGACGAATGGGAACGCCCGCTCGCCTATACGACTCACCTCGTTCATCATGGCTGTGCCCGCAACGAGTTCTACGAGTTCAAGGCCAGCGCCGAAAACCTCAGCGAACGCGGCTGCATGATGGAGAATCTGGGCTGCAAGGGAACGCAGGCACGCGCCGACTGCAACATTCGAGCCTGGAACGGATCAGGTTCGTGTATCGACGGCGGCTATCCCTGCATCAACTGCACCGCGCCCGGATTTGAGGAGCCCGGACATCCATTCGCGATGACACCGAAGATTTCGGGCATTCCGATCGGCTTGCCGACCGACATGCCGAAGGCGTGGTTCGTGGCGCTTGCTGCACTCTCCAAGGCAGCTACACCTCCGCGTCTGCGTGAGAATGCCACGGCCGAGCGGCTCACCGTGCCACCGGCAAATCGTCCCAAGAAGCGGCTATGACGCGCCTCATCGTCGGTCCATTCAATCGCGTCGAAGGCGATCTTGAGGTGAAGCTCGAGATCGAGGATGGTCGCGTGCACGCGGCGCGCGTCGTCTCCACGCTTTACCGCGGATTCGAACGCATGCTCGTCGGCAAGGTGCCGGATGATGCGCTCGTCTATGCGCCGCGAATTTGCGGCATCTGTTCTGTGTCACAGTCCGTGGCGGCTGCAAAAGCCCTGGCCGCGGCGGCTGGCATTGAGCCGGTACAGAATGGCTCGCTGGCTGCAAATCTCGTCCACGCGACCGAGAATGTTGCCGATCATCTGACACACTTCTACCTGTTCTTCATGCCCGATTTTGCACGGACCGCGTATGCCACCCATACGTGGCACGATGACGTCGTCGACAGGTTCAAGGCGGTGACGGGTTCGGCGACGCGGGAGATGCTCGCAGCTCGGGCGCAGTTCATGCAGATCATGGGTCTGCTCGCGGGAAAGTGGCCGCATACGCTGTCCATCCAGCCGGGAGGCACGACGCGATCCGTCTCTGCGCACGAGCTTGCACGGTTGTCGGCCATTCTCGCTGGGTTTCGCAGGTTTCTGCAGACACGGCTGTTCGGCGACAGCCTGGAGCGAATTGCAACATTATCGAGCGGCGCTGAGCTTGAGGCTTGGGCTGACGGGCGGCGTTCGAGGGCCTCGGATTTCCGACTCTTC
Source organism: Hyphomicrobiaceae bacterium (assembly GCA_020638035.1). Lineage (GTDB taxonomy): Bacteria > Pseudomonadota > Alphaproteobacteria > Rhizobiales > Hyphomicrobiaceae > JAEUMD01. Next base: position 136,052 of record JACKJI010000001.1, on the reverse strand, counting down.
CTGCATGTGTCACGAGAGCTGGAGCTCGAGCACCTCGGGCGCGGCTATGACCGGTTCATGAGTTATGGTGCCTACACGACACCATCGGGCTCGCTGTTCGCCAAAGGCATTTTTGCAGACGGCGGCGTCGCGACATTCTCTACCGAAGGCATCAGCGAAGATCTCACGCATGCCTGGTACGATTCGCTGGCGATGGTGGAGCGACCAACGGAGGGCACGACGGTTGCAGACGTTTCTCGCGGCCAAGCCTACTCATGGTGCAAGGCGCCGCGTTTGGGTGGGGAGGTGATGGAGGTCGGCGCCATTGCCAGGCAGGTCATCTCGCAGCATCCACTGATTTGCGATCTCGTCATGCGGTCCGGCGGTAACGTCCACTCACGCGTCGTGGCGAGGCTTCTGGAGATTGCACTCGTCGTGTTGGCCATGGAGCGATGGGTGCGTGAGATTGATCCGGGTGAGAGTTTTTGCGGGCACGGCAAGGTGCCGCAAACGGCTGATGGTGTCGGACTTACCGAAGCAGCGCGCGGCTCTCTCGGTCATTGGCTCCGCGTACGCAATGGCAAGATCGAGAATTACCAGATCATTGCTCCGACGACCTGGAATTTCTCTCCGCGGGACGGGGCCGGGCAACCGGGTGCACTCGAGAAGGCACTCGTCGGCGCGCCGGTATGCGAGGGCGAGACTGAGCCAGTATCGGTGCAGCACATCGTGCGATCGTTCGATCCGTGTCTGGTTTGTACGGTTCATTGATGCACTTGCGCCGAACGGCGCGTCGCTTCGACGTGCAGGAGATACCGCTGCTTGAAGGAAGTTGAGTACGGTTTCTCTTCGTTGGCGAGAACCTGTGCTCCAGGGAGTGTCATGTCGGTTGGCATCAACCAGATCGGGAGCTGCGCCATTCGCGTCACAGGCCTCGTTCAGGGCGTCGGCTTCCGGCCAACGGTCTGGCGACTGGCGCACGAGGAGGGCGTGACGGGATTTGTCCTCAACGATGGTCAAGGTGTGGCGATCGAAGCGACGGGGACACGTACCGCAATCGAGCGTTTCTGCCGGCGTCTTGAAGCAGATGCACCGCCACTGGCACGGATCGAGCGCATTGAGGCGAAGTGGTTGGATCGGCCGGTTGAGGTCAGCAGTACATTCGTGATCCGCAAGAGCGCGCGCGGCGGCATCGCAACGGGAATTGTCCCGGACTGGGCAGCCTGCCCTGACTGCCTTGCGGAGTGCCGAGACCCTGTCGATCGCAGATATGGCTATGCCTTTACCAACTGTACGCATTGCGGTCCGCGGTTGTCGATCGTCAAGGGTCTTCCCTATGACCGGCAGACGACGACGATGGCAAAGTTCGTCATGTGTCCCGATTGTCAGCGCGAATATGACGATCCTGCTGATCGGCGATTTCATGCACAGCCGAACGCCTGCCCCACGTGCGGGCCAGGATTGTGGCTGGAGAATCATGCAGGGCCTATCGATGGAGGCAGTTCTCTGCATACCGCCGCGATGCTTCTTCGAGATGGCATGATCGTTGCGGTCAAGGGACTTGGCGGCTTCCATCTGGCGTGCGATGCGACGAGTGATGCTGCCGTTAGCACCTTGCGCCAGCGCAAACAGCGTGATTCCAAGCCCCTTGCAATTATGGTGCGCGATCTTGCCATGGCGCGATCGCTTGCCGAGCTTTTGCCAGGCGAAGAGGACGTGCTGCGGTCCGGCGCGGCGCCCATCGTACTTGTGCTGCGCCGGCCGGATTCGGCGCTCGCGCACGCGGTCGCCCCTGGGCAAATCCGCGTCGGCATGATGCTGCCCTATACACCGCTGCATCATTTTCTGTTGGCCGATGTCGGACGACCATTGGTGATGACGTCGGGTAACCGGTCGAGCGAGCCGCAGTGCATCACCAACGACGACGCCAGGGTTCGGCTCGCGACGATCGCAGATGCGTGGCTGATGCACGATCGGGACATTGCCAATCGGCTGGACGATGCCGTCGTGCGCATCGATAGCCACGGACCGACAATCCTGCGTCGCGCTCGCGGTTTTGCGCCGGCTCCTCTGCCACTGGAGTCGGGCTTTGCCAGCACGGCCAATGTGCTGGCATTCGGCGGCGAGCTGAAGTCGACATTCTGCGTTACACGTGAGGGTGTGGCTACGCTGTCTCAGCATCTTGGGGATCTGGAAGAGCCGGCGACCTGTGACGATTTCCGAAACGCGCTGGGACTCTTCCGTCGACTTTATGAATTCGAACCTCAGATCGTCGCCGTCGATAAGCACCCCGACTATGCATCCAGTCGATGGGGGATTACCCTTGCGCACGAGCTGAACATTCCCGTGGTCCGTGTGCAGCATCATCATGCCCACCTCGCTGCGATCCTCGCCGAAAATCAATACGGGCCAGATGCTGACAACGTCCTTGGTGTCATTCTCGATGGCACTGGTCTTGGAGATGACGGGACAATCTGGGGTGGCGAATTCCTGCTTGGGGGATTTCGCTCCTATGAGCGCGTCGGGCATTTCGAACCGGTAGCACTTCCGGGAGGCGCTGCCGCTGTTCGCGAACCTTGGCGGAATACCTATGCGCATCTGCGTGCTGCCGGTCTGGCTGGTCCGGATGGAAACTTGCTTGAGCACAGTGCGTTCGACTGGTTGTGCGACAAGCCGTTGGTGCTGATTGATCGCATGCTGGCGAGCGGCATCAATGCGCCACTCGCGTCTTCAGCAGGGCGCCTGTTCGACGCGGTTGCCGGGCTGCTCGGCATCTGTCGTGACCGACAGGGCTACGAAGGCGAAGCGGCAATGCTTCTGGAAGCTCTGGCTGCGCCCTATTTGGCGAGCGCCGCGCCCTACTCGGCCAGGGTCGGCGAGGGCGACGTGACCGTGCTCAGTTTTGCGCCGATGTGGCGAGAAATCTTGCTCGATGTCGGGCGCGGGGTCGACGTCGGGATGATCGCGGCGCGCTTTCATCGGACATTGGTGGCAGCCATCGGGCAGTCGGTCGAAGAGGTCACGCGTCGCCGTCGCGTCGACGGCGTGGCACTGTCGGGCGGCGTGTTCCAGAACCGTATCCTGCTCGAAGAGGTGGGGGCCGAGATCGAACGGTTGGGTTTTGTCGTGCTGAAGCATCGTCGCGTACCGGCCAATGATGGCGGGCTTTCACTCGGCCAAGCCACGATTGCCGCGGTCACGACGGCTGCGTCGAAAGTAACTTCATGATGCATGCACCTGACCGGGCGGAATTAGCGCGCGACCAATCCGTGAGGCGTAGACGCAACGCGCCACATGCTGCGGCAGCTTGCAGGCTCATTCGACATATTCGGGAGGTTTGGTCTGCCAGCGATAGCCGGTTCTGCCTTTTTCGAAACCATAGGTGAAGAGCTTGCGCATGTAGGTCTTGTCGAATGGACCGGTGTATGGCGTCGTGAAATCGCTGTCGATATACGCGAGATTGAAGGCAACACCATCGCGTTTTGTTTCGAGGTAGATGCGGTAAGTGTCGTTCACGCCCGAGCTTGCAATCATGGTTGATACCGTGTGCCCGACGATCGAAAGTGTCTGCTTTTTCACCGTGTCTTCCGGTGGTGTCAACCGGCCGTTGCGTATCACGTAGGCACTGCGCTTCCGAGTCTTTCCCGTCTTCTTGTCGATCCACTTCAAGCTGAATGAGGTCGGATAGAGGAATGACTGCGCGACGGTGCCGCCATCGACATGCATCTCCTGATAGCGTTGGCCGTCGACGACCACGTCGAGCATCACCGGCGGGAACACTCCCGGCAGGGAGGCTGACGCGCGCAACACATCGATGATGAGTTCACGTGCGCGCGGATCATCACTCTTGGCGATGGCGCCGATGTTCCAGATGACCGACTGGGACTGGTCGAGATTTGTGGTGGCAATGAGTAGGAGACGCCCCTTGTCGTACTCGTCGCCGATACGCCGCACCATCTCCTTGTCGAGGTACTTGGCGATCAGGTTGCGCAATGGTGCGGTATCGGTCATGGCATCCTCTGCCAGCGCCGCAAAGACCATGGGACGCTTGGTGAAGATGTCTTCAGCGGTGACGTCGGTATAGACCGCTTTCAGTTTGTCGTCGTATTCGGGCCCGAGGAATGCAAACGGGGCCGACAGAGCACCCGTAGAAATGCCGGTGACGATTGCAAAACTTGGCCGGTCTCCACGCGCCGTCCAGCCGAGCAGCAGCCCGGCGCCGAACGCACCATCGTCGCCGCCGCCAGAGATCGCAAGGTAAGAGCTTTCGATTGCCGACACACCCGGCAGTCCATTCGCAGCGGCCCTGTGGGCTTTCTCGGCCACGATTCCTGCAATCCTTCGGACCTTTTCCGCGTCTCCGTTCATGTAGAAGCGGGCGTCGGCTATACCGAGAGGCACGACCTCGGCCGCCTTCGCCAAAGGTACCGCTGGCAGTCGCTCGGTCAATGTGGCGCAGCCGGACAGTCCGATGACGAAGAAGAGCATCAATGTGCCGAGCAAGGCGCGTGACATGGCTACACCCGTCCACGGGACTGTAGCATCGCCGGCTTGATGTCGGGTCATGGCGGCGTCCGCGGGCCTGCTTCGATCAGGGCACGGCAACAACGACTTGCCCGTGCGAGCCTGGAAACCATCACTCGCTTCGCAATCGATTTCAAAATCAGTCCCGAAGGATCGTCGCATAATACCAATCGTGTTTCTGCTCGGCCCCAGCCGCATCGCAAGGCGTACATCGACTTCGAATTGCGAGCTGTCCCGTCGATAGCCAGCGCGCTGGAACAACCCCGGTCAAGCGTTTATTTGCAGCACAACAATGCCAATATCAACATCACCGGGCCAATGCCGCAGTCAATCGAATCGATGAAAAGCATGGCCAACCCGTGGCTTCTTTGCATCACGGCCGACGATCCCATCCTGTCAGTTGGCGTCGTATCGATCGTAAGCCGGTGCAAGTGAAGGCCAAACTCACTCGGGCCACCGGCTGACGCGCAAGGCTCCAACAGGGACAACAGGCATCAGTCTTGCGCTCGGACCTCAACCGCTCTCATTGCCGCACTTTCAAGAAGCGAGGGCAATTGGGACCGGAACCGCGCGATGTCTCGCAGCGCAGCGCGCAAGGCCGCCTGTTGTGCACGCGACATGGATGCGTGAGCGACGCGTATAGGAGATGAGCCCGGCAATTGGCGCATCGCGATCTGGTGGCGCAGCAGTCGAGCCGCAATCATGCGGAACGCAAAGATGAGATCGGCCATCGTATCTTCATGAATGACGCCGACTTTGCAGAGCTTGCGAAAGCGAGCGACCGTTGAGGTCTCAGTGAGGCCGGTGCTCACGGCCAGCAGGCGCGCACCTTCGATTAGCGGCAATAGCCCCTTGAGCTTCAAATTGAGCTCGGCGACGGAGCCGAAATCGTCCTTCTCGCGTGCCAGCCGACCGAGCCAGTCGAGTCCTACGCCATGGTCTTCTTCTATGCCGTAGAGTGCACGCAGGAAGCCGGGCTCCCTGCGCACCATGTCGAGCAGGTCGCGGTGCAGATCCTTGGCGAGGTGTTCGTGGCCGGCCACGTGCGACATGTCGAGAAGCGCATCGCAGTTCATGAGCAGCACCGGCTCCTTGCGGCGCACCCATGTGCGTATCTGCCGGCGCCACTCGTCTGCCGTTTTTCGCCACACCGGACTGGTCCCCATCATGTTGCCTTTGCAGTGGGGGAAGCCTGATGCCGCAAGCCCATCCGCAATGCGTTCCGCGAATGCGATAAAATAGGTTTGGGTTGCTTCGCGGGAATTCGGCTCAGGTTCGCCGATGATCAGTGCGTTGTCCTGGTCGGTGTCGAGAAAGTTCTCCATCCGGCCGCTTGAACCCAAGACGAGAAAGGAAAACGGAAGTGGAGGTGTCCCCCATCCGTCGTTCTCCAGGGCCGTAATGGCATCCGCAAGGACACGACGATGTACCTCGTTATTGATGCCGGTGATCGTCGCCAGTATGGCTTCCGCGGGTATTTCGTCATCGAGCATCGTCTCGGCAATGGCCAATTGCCATTGGCGCATCGCCGTCCCGGGATTGCCGGTACTGTCGCCGCCGGACGCGGCGCCCTGGGCTCCAGCCTGCGCAACATCCCACAAGAATCCGGACGCCCGCGTCAGAATGCGATCACGATTGAACAAGCCCAGCAATCGCCCGTCGCCATCTACGACCGGGATGGCGCTGCGTTCGAGCGCAATCATGTGCGACAACGCAGTGAGCACGGAGGCATGTGCCGGGATGGTTTGCGAGGCGTTGGGCACAGGGGGGGGGAGGCGGTCGCTCAGCGACAGGCCCCGCGCGAACCACTGCACGATTGTGTGCGCCTCGGCGAGATGGGAGAACGTGCCATCCGGCTGCATGACGGCGACGTGGCTGGTGTTGCTGCTCATGACGCTCACGACGTCAGAGATCCGCGCGTCCTGACGCACGCTTGCTGTGGGCGGCTCCACGAAGTCCCGCGCCTGCGACTGATAAAGCCAGTGGGGCGGATAGTGTTCGGCGGCCATGATCAAGCCCATCCGGTTCAGCGCACCTTGGGTGGGTCTAGCGGCGTTCAAGACGCGCACTGGCTCACGAGAGGAGCGAGACGGCAAGGTCCAGAATAAGAAGGCCCGCCGCTCCATACGCGAAGTAGAGGGCAAACCGGTGGTAGGCCGCGCGCAATGCCCGGGCGACCATCTGTTGCGCAATCGCCGCTGACGGTCGTTCGCCCGTCCTTAGCATGAGCCACAGCTCGGTCGCCTCGTAAGGTACGTGATAGGCGCGGTTCGCCTTGATGATCAGCACCAATGCCGTGACGAGGGAGAGAATGGCGCCGGTGTCGAGGCATTGATGCGGGTCGAAGGACAGTCCGATCATCGTCGTAGCGATCGCGATCATGGCAAACCCGCAGCCGCGCGCGACGGAAAGATTTGCCAGATTTTCGATACGCTCCAGCATTTCTCGAATTGCCCTCATTCTCCTGCAGCGTCGCACACGCCATACAGATTTCTACGGCAAATCTAGTTTGGCAAGTCCCTTCGTGTACGTTCGGATTGGCACGGCGCCAGAGCATGTCGAGCCGATGTGCGGTTCAGCCAAACGTGCTCGCGTTTGAGAGATGTTATCTCTGCCGAACCAACCCGCATGAGAACGACACTAGGCGTATCAATGAGCTAGCGCGCGGCGGCGGCCATTAATGCCGGCGTGCTCAATAGGAGTGTCGCTGCGAGCCATATGTAAAGCGATGTCCGCGTGCTTTCAGAAAGACCCTTCAGGCGCTCGTAGATTGCGGCCGGCACGCCGGCGATGAGAAGCGTCATGACTGAGATGAAGATCGACGTCAGGTAGAGCGAGACCAGTGGTGTTCCGAGGAACGTGCCGGCAATGAACGGCCGCAGCAGGACTGCGATCGGGTCAAACCAAGGCGAGAAATGCATGCCGTTGAGCAGTGAGAGGCCAGCGGTTGCGACGAGGGTCACGTCGCGTTGCAGCATGCTCTCGCGGTCGTTCTGGTCAAGCCCGGTCAACAGTCACCTCGTTACGTCAGTCGCATGCCGTAGGCAACGGCGGTCAGGAACCAGAAAAGACGCAGCGCCATGATCCAGAACACGGTGAAGACCACGACGAGGCCCGGCGGCACGATTTGTGGAGTGATCGTACGCACGATACGGACGACCGGATCGGTAAGCGTGCGAAAGACGCCGAGCATTACCGCGTCCTGCTTCTTGGAGAACACAAGCTCCAGGATGTAACGGCCTATGACCGTATAGATGAGCGCAGCCAGGACGAGGTTGGGTGCGTGGTACCACCAGTAGGCAGAAAAGCTCTCACTGGCCGTCACGGCGGTTCTCCTCTGCAGCAAATTTCTGGCAGTTGTGATGGCAGACAAAGAGGGCGGAGCGCAAGGCCCCGCCCTCTCGTTGTTAGGTCGGAAGGCAGGATCAGTGACCGCCTGCCAGTGCGCCTTTCTCCTGCATCAGCGTGCCGCCGGACGGGCGGCGTGTCGCATCGACGAGGTCCTGCACCTCCTTCGACGGAGCTGGCGTCAGCAGCGAGACCAGGAAGATCGTGATGAACCCGAGCGGCAGGCCGAACAGCGCTGCCGAGATGTTCTTCACACCCCACCAATTGGCCATGCCCTGGGCGTGCTTGTCGAATGCCACGCACTTGGTGGCATCGGCTGCGCATGCCGCCTTCAGTTCAGCGTACTTGGCAACCGCCTCAGGCTTGGCCGTGCTGAGCCAGCTCCACGTCTCGTAGAACGACGGTGCATAGTACCGCGTGCCGACGAGGTAATAGAGGCAGGCGCCAAAGCCGAGGATCATACCCAGCACCGCGCCAGCCGAGTTGGCGCGCTTCCACCACACGCCAAGCGCCAGCGCCGGGAAGATGCCGGCTGCCGCGAGCGAGAACGCCCAGGCCACCATCGACAGGATGTCGGCAGGCTTTGTCGATGCCGTGTAGGCCGCAACGATTGCCACGATGAGCAGCAGAATGCGGGCGACGACGAGACGGGTCTTCGTCGAAGCATTCGGGCTGATCATCTTGTAGTAGACGTCATGGGACAGTGCGTTGGCGATGGCGAGCAGCAGACCGTCTGCGGTCGACAACGCGGCGGCGAGGCCACCGGCCGCAACGAGACCTGCAATCACATAGGGCATGCCCGCGATCTCGGGCGTCGAGAGCACGATCACGTCCGTATTGATGTTGAGATCCTGGTACCTCAGGATGCCCGGATGGTTCGCGATCTTCTGGCAAGCGGCGAGCACGTTTTGAACCGTGTCGACGTTCGCACCGCAGACCTTGACCAGCCCCAGCTTGCCGTAAGTGTAAAGCCACTGCGGCAGGTCCGACAGCTGCGTTCCCTTGTTGATGAGGGTGAACACCTCGAGCTTGGAGAACGCCGCGTAGGCGGGCGCCGTGAAGTAGAGCAGGAAGATGAAGAGAAGCGACCAGGCAACCGACGAGCGGGCCTCACGCACCGACGGGGTCGTGAAGTAGCGCATCAGGATGTGCGGCAGCGACGCCGTGCCGACCATGAGGCAGAAGATGAGTGCGAAGAAGTTCAGCGGATCGTAATCGGTGAACGGCTTAATGTGCGGCTTGGCGAAGCTCACCTTTCCGGCCGCATCCGTCACGGTTGCGGCAAGACCCTTGGCAGCCATCTGGTTCTCAAGGTCGGCGATCTCCTGGAGTGCCTGGCCGTAGGTCAGCTGAGGTATCGGGATGCCATACTTCTTCGCCGACAGGATGACGACCGGCAGCAGGTAGGCGACGATCAGAACGATGTACTGTGCAACCTGCGTCCAGGTGACCGCCTTCATGCCTCCAAGCATCGAGCACAGCAGGATGCCCAGCAGGCCGACGTAGACGGCGACTGTGAAGTCGATGTCAAGGAAGCGCGAGGCGATAATGCCCGTCGCATAGATTTGCGCCGTCACGTAGGTAAACGAGCACGAGATCAGGACGATGACCGCAAGCAACCGCGCGAAGTTTCCGCCGTAGCGAGCGGCGAAGAAGTCGGGCACCGTATAGGCACCGAACTTGCGCAGGAACGGTGCGATCAGCACGGCGACGAGGACGTAGCCGCCGGTCCAGCCGAGAACGAAGGCGAGGCCATCGTAGCCGAGCAGGAAGAGCGTGCCTGCCATGCCGACGAAGGAAGCGCCAGACATCCAGTCAGCGCCTGTTGCCATGCCATTGTAGAAGGCCGGAACAGAGCGGCCGGCCACATAGTACTCGCCGACTTCGGAGGTCCGCGAGAGAACCCCGATCAGCGCATAGACGGCGATCGTCAGGAAGACGAAGCCGTAGCCGATGAATTTGTTCGGCACGCCCATCTGCTCCAGCACCGCCAGAAGCGCGACGAACCCGAAGAAACCGCCGGTGTAAAGGGCGTAAATCTTGCCGAGATTGGCGAGGAAGCTGTTGCCTCCTACCGTGTACTCTTTTGCTTGAGCCATGTTTCCCCCTCCTCAGCTACTCGGCCACGCCTTCTTGGCGATCAATCGTGTCCTGGCGCTTCGCGAAGATGAAGAGCATGACGACGAACGCGATCAGCGAGCCCTGCGCGGCCATGTAAAAGCCGAGCGGGAATCCGAGGACGGTGATGGAATTGAGGTCCTTGACGAACCAATGAATGATGAAGCTGAAGAAGGCCCACAGAAACATCATGAGCCACATGAGCCGACTGGTACGTGACCAGTGCCGCTCGGCGTTGACCGGTTGCATTGCTTGTTTCCTCCTTGGCAAGGCAGTGCGAACGCCCGGTCTGCTTGCTGACCTTTTGGGGTCAATCTTTTTGTGTGCCGCCCTGGTTGTCGGCTGGTGCAAAACAAGCGCAGATCTGCCGAAAAGGCATGCTAATTGGAGTCAGAAATAGAAAATAGCGAAATTTTCATCGACGGCTTAGGCGTGCATAGATTTCAATTTTGGAGCGAAAATTTGAATATCAAACGAATGCGTGCAAATGCTCCTGTTCTGCCCCGCCAGCCCAGGCGGGCGTGGCAGAAGTCTCTTATATAGTTGCGTAATTTTGGGTTCTTCGCTCTTTTAGTATTTCAGGTGAGTGCTTGGAAAATTCCGCGATCGAACGATTTTAAATCAAATGATATCGTCTGGAAATTGTCGCCTCTGCGCTTTTTCGACCACGTTTTTGTCAAGGCGACAGTTGCAATTGAACCATGATAATAATTTGGTCTTCACCGGGGGCGCAGTGCTCTTCTCGCCACTTGGACTTCTCCCCAGAAGCAACAATGGTAAGCTTGTGGTGCCGCACCCTCGGTGGCCGTAAACCTTCACGGGAATTTTCGACCTAGCTTGCCTCATGTCCGGGGTGGGCGGCGCGGCGCTCGTATTCTTTAATGACGCACGGCTTGTAGCGTGCCAGGCAATCGGGGCCATCATGAAGCTTCGGTATTTGGTTGCGCTCCTGATTGCGCTTTGTGGGCTGCCCGGCTTGGGTTTTGCCACCCTCATTGGTCTCACGGCGATACGTTCGGCGCCTTCTGCTGGTCTTGGTGCAACACTCAATCCGCTCCTGTCGTTCGCCTTCGCTCTCAGTCTGCTGTCCGCGTTGGCTGCATGGTTTGTCGCGACCCGCTACCTCATGACGCCGCTGACGTCACTGGCGCGAGAGACTAAGCGCTGCTCACTCGGCGTCAGCGATACCATGATCATGGTGCGCCATGATGTGGCGATCCAGGAACTGGTGCACGCTGTCGGCGCGCTCGATTCCGAGCTTCAGAAGACCAAGAACGTGACAGACGAGCGGGTCCGGGCGGCGACCGAACTCGTTGATGCACAGAAGCGCCGGCTTGAGGCCATTCTGATCGATTTGACCGAGGGCGTGATCGTGTGCAACCGCGATCATCGCATTCTTCTCTACAATGAGGCCGCGCGGCACATTCTCGGCCTGCGTGAGATGACGGGGCTCGGCCGTTCACTATTTGGCATCCTGGCGCGTGATCCGGTGATGCATACGCTCGACATGCTGTCGCGCTCAGATGAGCAAGCGGGCCGGCCAGGTCGCCGATTCATGGTCGCAACGGTTGATCGCGGCACGCTGATCGAAACGCGAATGAGTCTGATACGCGAGGCGAACGGAGAGCATGCTGGCTATGTCCTCTCGTTTCAGGATGTCGGGCCGCAACTGGAGAGCCTCAGCGCTCGAGACACACTGCTGCGCGAGGTCATGGTGGAGTGGCGTCGACCGATTGCCAACCTGTCCGCGGCCATCGAGACATTCACGCAGGCAGGAGACCTTTCGTCGCAAGAGCGTTTGGGCTTCGAGGAGATTCTGCGCAAGGAGATCGGTCAGCTCACCGGACGCTTCACCGCTGCGGCCGCGCGTGCGGAACGTCTCGACCTCGGCCATTGGGGTACGGCAGACGTTCATTCACTCGACCTGTTCCGCGCCGTCGAGAAGATGCTGTGTGCCGAGCCGTCAGTCGGTGTGCGTCTCGTCGGGTTGCCAATGTGGATCAATGCCGACAGCCACGCCATCACACTTGCGCTGACGCATCTGATCCGCTGCCTCGCCACTGCGGCAGGTGTACGCCAGATTGATCTCGGTATGACGCAGTCGAAATCGCACGTCTATATCGAGATCGGCTGGGCCGGGCATCCCATTCCGTCCGAGATACTCGATACCTGGCTCGACGAGTCGCTCAGTGGCACCATCGCCAGCCGGTCAGCGCGCCAGATCATCGAACGTCACGGTGGCGATATATGGAGCACGGTTGCCGGTGATGGATCGGCGGTGCTGCGCGTGCCCCTCTTGCCCTCCGAACGACGGCATCAGCTGACGGTGAGTAAGGACGCTCACGGCGCCAACGCACCACGGCCCGAGTACTACGACTTTGATCTCTTCCGCAGCGCTCCGGACTCGCTGGCCGACACGCCGCTGCGGTCCTTGCGCTATGTCGTCTTCGACACCGAAACGACGGGGCTACAGCCGAGCCAGGGCGACGAGCTGCTTTCGATTGGCGCTGTGCAGGTGCTCAACGCGCGCATCCTGACCAGCGAGACCTTCGAGCGGCTGATCGATCCAGAGCGTGATATCCCCGCGCTGAGCACGCGCTTCCACGGGATTACGGCCGATCAAGTCGCCGGGAAGCCGCCTGCGCGGATCGTACTGCCGCAGTTCCGCGCCTTCGTCGGGGATGCTGTTCTCGTCGCCTACAACATCGCGTTCGACATGACGTTCTTGCACAAGCGGCAGGAGGAGGCAGGTGTCGTCTTCGACAACCCGGTGCTCGATGCCTTGCTTCTCGCCATCCACGTCTTCCCCGACCATCCCGATCCCTCACTATCGTCGATGGCACATCATCTCGACATTCGGGTGGAGGGCCGTCACACGGCATTGGGTGACGCGATGATGACGGCTGCGGTTTGGGTGAAGCTCATCGAAGGTCTGGAGAGCAAGGGCGTAACGACGTTTGGTCAGGCGGTCGCGATTTCCGAGCGCATGCTGCAGGAACGTAAGTTGAAGGAAAAGTTTTGAATTGAAATCTGGCGGAAGCGCGGAGGTGGCATACGCCTTAAGCCGCACAAGAACGCCAGGATTGATGAGCATCAGTGCCGCGCTCCACGAACAACAACATTGAACCACCTGTCGACCGTGCCGCATCCGGCTTCACAGGGATACAGAACATGAAAGTGCCGTTTCCCGCCACACCGCTGCTGTCGCTCGATGCGATCGCGATCGACCTGGAGACGACGGGTCTTGAAGCCGACAGCGCACGAATCGTCGAGATCGGTGCGGTGCAGGTCGAATGCGGCAGACCATCAACAGACGTCCGCTTCTCGCAGGTCGTCAATCCGGGCATCCCGGTTCCTGACCGTGCTGCCAGTATCCACGGCGTAACCACGGAGAAGGTGGCCGACGCGCCGCCGCTCGAGCATGTCCTCGATGCGTTCGAGGCGTTCGTCGGCAAGCGCGTGATCATCGGCCATAACATGGCCTACGACCTGGGGGTGCTGCGTGGCGAGTATGCGCGGCTCGGGCGGCCGCTTCCCAATCTGATCACGCTCGACGTGCGCATTCTTGCACGCCTCGTGACGCCGACGCTGGCGCACGATGGCCTGCCTCAGCTTTGCGAGCTGCTTGGCATCGGCTGCAAATCACTGCGATCGGCAACGGGTGATGCGATGGCGGCGGCAGGTGTCTATGCGGCACTTGCGCCAAAGCTCAAGGAGCGCGGTATCCGCACCATTGCGGAGGCGATTGCAGCGTCTGCCGAACTCGGCGGCGACGTCCTGAGCCTGCGCGTCAACGACGGTGACATCAGCGAGCCCACGGATGGCCTGCTCGGCAGCATTTCGCAAATAGACAGCTATCCCTACCGGCACCGCATCGACGAGCTGATGTCGGCGCCGCCGCTCGTTGTCGCGGGCCAGGACAGCGTGCGCGAGGCGTTGCAGACGATGCTCGTTTCGGGCACGAGTTCCACCTTCGTGCGCGATGGCTCGGCCGGCATGGGGATCGTTACCGAGCGGGACATTCTGCGGGCTGTCGCAGAAAGCGGTGGCGCTGCGCTCGACATTCCGGTTGGGCAGATCGCCAGCCGGCCACTCATAACGGTGGACCGCAACGAATTCCTCTACCGGGCTCTGGCGCGTATCACGCGACTTGGCATTCGCCATCTGGCGGTGACCGACGATAGTGGCGAGGTGATTGGCGCATTGACGCCGCGCAGCCTGCTGCGCCAGCGCGCAAGTGCCGCCCTTGTGCTCGGTGAGGATATCGATGGGGCCAGCAGCGGTGCCGAACTTGGTGCCGCCTTCGGGCGGCTGGCGAAAGTGGCGGAGGCTCTGGTCGTCGAGGATGTTGAACCACGTCGCATTGCCAACGTGATCAGCGCGGAAATCGCTGCGGCGACCCGGCGCGCGAGCGAGCTTGCTGAACAGACCATGGCGGCTGACGGCTGGGGACCTCCGCCTGTACCATACGCGGTATTCGTCATGGGCTCGGTCGGTCGCGGTGAAAGCCTGCTTGCCGCGGACCAGGACAATGCGATCGTCTATAAATCAGGTGCGCCAGGGGGCAGCGAGGACCGCTGGTTTGAGGAACTTGGCATCCGCCTGGCGCAGACGCTGGACGATGCGGGTATTCCCTTCTGCAAGGGTGGCGTGATGGCGAAGAACGCGCCATGGCGTCACTCCGTCAACGAGTGGAAGAGCGTCATCGATAGCTGGGTGCGCAAGCAGACACCGCAGGACCTGCTGAACGTCGACATCTTCTTTGACGGCTTGCCGGTGCATGGCGACCGCCGCCTGGCCGACGAGATCCGATCCTATGCGCTGCACATCGGTCGGCAGTCGCGCGACTTCATCACGCTGCTCACGGAACTGGCACGGCAGTGGAGCCCGCCCCTCAGCATTCTTGGGCAGATCCGGGCCGATGAGACCGGCCGCGTCGATCTGAAGAAGGGTGGTATCCTGCCGATCCTCACCGTCGCCCGCGTCATCGCGATCCGCAACGGGGCGGCCGAACGCTCGACCCCCGAACGACTGGAGCTGCTGCGCACGAGCGGCAAGGCGTCCGCCAAGGATATCGAGCGGGTGTTGGACGCGCACCAGTTGTTGCTCGGCATGATCCTCTCGCAGCAGCTTCGCGATACCGCAGGCGGTGTCACGCTTTCCACTCGCGTGCAGGTCTCGGGCATGCGTAGTGATGAGAAGTCAGCGCTCAAGAAGGCGATCAATGGTGTGCAGGTCGCCGTCGACCTCGTATCGGAGGGTCGATTCTAGTACGGGTGCCGCCGGAGAGGGTACTGGCTCAGTGTCAGGTGCACGGCGCTCCTGGCCGCTGCATGGCAGGCATTGAGCATGCCGACCTGTGCGTTCAATTGTCGCAAGCCTGGCGTGCCCTCCCCCCGCCACTCCGCGCGGCAGCGCGGGCTCGATCATCATCCAATGTCGTGGTCGCCGGGTTGTCTCAGAACATGCGATAGAGACTGGATCAGGGCGCTGCTGGTTGGGTCAGATCGCTTTGCCGCGCGCTCTGGCAGAACCAACGGAACATTTGGGGCTGTGCGACGGATGGCGCGATATCAGGCAAAGCGTCGGCGTGCCGGCCGCAGGACGCCCCACAACGCCTTCAGAGCGAGCAAGGACAGCACCAGAGTGATTGCAGCGTAAGCAAGCGGAATGCCCATCGGTGCGGCCCTGGCGATCGGGTCGGCGGCATCGGCAAAGCATAGTCCCCATTCGTTCTTGCATGCCCACCAGGTAAGGGCGTGGTCGTGCAGCAGATAGGCGCTGAACGAGCCGGCAGCGGCGAGGATGGTGAGAAGGACAAGATAGAACAAGCGGCGGAACATCGGCGGCTCCCTGGCAGGCAATTCGGCGGTAGACTAAGGGCTGCCCTGAGCCCTTGTGACGGGCTGCCCCACAAGATCAATAACCGGAGACATGAGCATGGACTTTGAGAACATCGTTGTCGAGACGAAGGATCGCGTCGGTATCATCACCCTTAACCGGCCAAAGGCGCTCAATGCGCTGAACAGCGCGCTCGTCGCCGAGGTGAATACGGCGCTCGACGCTTTCGAGGCGGACGCCGGCATCGGCGCCATCGTCATTACCGGTTCGGAGAAGGCGTTCGCGGCCGGCGCCGACATCAAGGAGATGGCCTCGAAAAGCTATACCGACGTTTATGGCGAGGACTTCATTTCCAGCTGGGAGCGCATCACACGCACCCGCAAGCCTGTGATCGCCGCGGTTGCCGGCTTTGCGCTGGGCGGTGGCTGTGAGCTTGCGATGATGTGCGACTTCATCATTGCGGCTGACACCGCCAAGTTCGGTCAGCCCGAGATCACGCTCGGCATCATGCCTGGCGCCGGCGGCACGCAGCGGCTGACACGCTTCGTCGGCAAGTCGAAGGCGATGGAGATGTGTCTGACCGGTCGCATGATGGATGCAGCGGAGGCCGAGCGCGCCGGGCTGGTGTCACGTGTCGTGCCGGCAGCGGATCTGTTGGGCGAGGCCCTCAAGGCGGCCGGTAAGATCGCTGCAATGTCCCTGCCCGCGGTCATGATGACCAAGGAGACGATCAACCGGGCCTACGAGACCACGCTCTCTGAGGGCGTGCGCTTCGAGCGGCGGGTGTTCCACGCTATGTTCGCGACGGAAGATCAGAAAGAGGGCATGGCGGCGTTCGTCGACAAGCGCAAGCCCGAGTTCAAGCACCGCTGAGTGGCTGCCGATAGCGCGCTTTCGGGTGTCACCACACGCCGTCGCATCCTGTGTGTCAGGCTTCGCGGCGCAGGCGACGGTGTGTGACGACGGCGAGAGCGGAGACGACGATGATGGCGAGGCCGCCGGCCATGAAGATGTGGTTGGCGGCCCAGTCGCCTTTGGGCGTTGCCAGCTTGCCGCTGTAGACGAGGATCGCCAGCGCGATTGCCGCTGCGACAGCCTGGACACCGGCAACGAGTGCGGTGAGGTCGCGCAGACGTGGTGTCGACATGCGCGAGTGCTGATCGCCGAGTGCGCGTGCCAGCAGGAACAGGCCGGCGGCGATCAGCAGCATGCCGCTGCCGTACTGCCAGCCGTGCCGCCATGAAAGGCCGGAGAGCTGATAGATCGACAACATCGCTAGTCCGCCCCAGCCATAGACGATGCCCATCAGTCGTGCGCTGTCGCTTGCAGCGATGTGCTGTTGATCCTTGCCGTCGACACTCGCGTTATGGCGACCGTGGAGCGCTACGGCGGCAAATATCAGTGTCAGACACGCGACGGCGGCGGCGATCATCGAAGCAAGGCGATGATCGAGGGCTGCCGCTGCGCTCATGGCGACGATCGCTGCTATGAGCAACGCCGCAGTGGCTGTGCTAAGGGGCTTTGCCGGCATTCGGGTTCCCTAAACTTGTCACAACGCGGAGCACCGGCCGCGCGGATGACCAGGCGGGGCCCTGTTAGCAGAAGTTTGCCCGTCAGGCAGCGGTGCCACGACTATCATTGCGCGATGCCCATAACGCATAGGCGGACAGGATCGCCAGGCCGACCGCGCCGGCGAAAAATGTATTCTGGGCAGCCCAGTCCATCAATTTAGGGTTGAGGTAGCGCATCAGCTTGCCGTCGATCAGCATGCCGACGATGGCGATGATAACGCCCACGAGCTGCAACCATGTCAGCTTATTGCCGATCGAGAGCAATGTATCGTCGACACTACCCTGGGCGGCATCGCGCGACACGGTGTTCGAATAGAAGATGCATGCCGTGCCGACGAGCGCAAAGCCGAGGAACCAGTGCCACCATTCGTGCCAAGACAGCAGGGTCATGTAGGTGAGCGCAATGATCGTCGCGGCCCAGATGTAGATGAAGCCCATGTTGCGCGAGGTAGCCGCGGCAATCTCGGCTTTCGCCGCACCGGCGCGGCGAAGCTTTTGATTCTCCAGAATGCCGACGAATGCAATCCCGAGGCAAATCAACACAGCGACGGCGAGATGCGTCATCGGCTTTCCGGCCGCAGCCGTTACGAGCATCAGCACCAGACTGAGCGTGAATGCTAGTCCCCACATGAGAATGGAAGGCATGGCCTCGACCTCCGATCTTCGCCGCAGCCACCACGATAGGCGGCGCATGCGTGCATGCGCTGTTAACGCAAAGCTCGGGGCGGAAGTCCAGTATCGTGATCGCGAAGTCCTCTACAATCTGCAACGGACGCCGAGCGTATTCCGCGATCTTGACAGCAGCCCGTTTGAGGCCTTGTGAGCAAAGCCTCTGGTGCGCAATTCAGCGCGCTTTTCAGTCAGGGGCGAACGCGGAGCGATAATCGGTCGCCAGATCCGGATTCTGGGCAGATTTGTCGAGAAGGCAGTTGCCAACCGCCAGAGTCTCCATGCCGGTGCCCATGAAGCAGCGGAATGCATCTTCAGGCATGCACACGATCGGCTCGCCGCGGACATTGAAAGACGTGTTGACGAGGACGCCGCAGCCGGTGCGCTTCTTGAAGTGGGAAATGAGTGCGTGATAGCGCGGATTGGTCTCGGCGTGGACGGTCTGGATGCGCGCAGAATAGTCGACGTGCGTCACGGCCGGGATGTCGGAGCGTGGAACGTTGAGCTGGTCGATCCCGAACAATTGCTTTTGCTCTGACGTCAGGTGGACCCGGCGGTTGCGCTTCACATCTGCCACCATCAGCATGTAGGGGCTTGCCTCGTCCAGCTCGAAGTAATCCGCTGCATCCTCGGCAAGAACCGATGGCGCGAACGGGCGGAAGCTTTCGCGGAACTTGATCTTGAGATTGAGATTCTTCTGCATGTCGGGCTTGCGCGGGTCGCCCAGGATCGAGCGGTTGCCAAGCGCGCGCGGGCCGAACTCCATGCGTCCCTGGAACCAGCCGACGGCATCGCCTCTGTCGAGGCTGTCGACCGTCCGGTCGAGAAGCTGATCGTCATCGAGCACCGTGAAGCGTGCGCCGGCCCGTTCGAGGCGGCTGGCAATCTCGTCCTGCGCGAAGGCCGGGCCGAGATACGAGCCTTGCAGCGTGTCCATTTCGCCGGGCTGTAGTGCCGGTCGCTCACCGAGGGCGTGGCGTGCATGAGCGGCCAGTGCCGCACCGAGCGCGCCACCTGCATCGCCTGCGGCGGGTTGTACGAAAATGCTCTTGAAGGCGCCGTCGCGCAGCAGCTTGCCGTTGGCCACGCAATTGAGTGCGACGCCCCCGGCGAGGCAGAGATTATCGATGTCGTAGGTGCGGCTAAGGTCGCGCACGATAAGCTGCATCACCTCCTCGGTGACGAGTTGGACGGAGGCCGCGAGATCCATATCGCGCTGGGTGAGAGGAGCATCAGGATCACGCGGATTGCCGCCAAACAACTCGTGGAACCGCCGGGTCGTCATGGTGAGGCCGGTGGCATAGTCGAAATAGCGCTGGTCGAGCCAGAACGAGCCGTCGGGGCGGATGTCGATCAGGTGCTTGCGGATGAGATCGGCGAAACGCGGCACGCCATAGGGCGCAAGGCCCATCACCTTGTACTCGCCCGAGTTGACGCGAAAGCCGGTGTAGTAGGTGAAGGCCGAATAGAGCAGGCCAAGTGAATGCGGCCAGTGGATTTCCTTCACCGTTGTCAGCGTCTGGCCGCGTCCGATTGCGACCGAAGAGGTGGCCCACTCGCCGACGCCGTCCATGGTCAGGACAACGGCTTCGTCGAAAGGCGAGGCATAATAGGTCGACGCGGCATGGCTCTCGTGATGCTCAGCAAAGAGCAACTTGTCCTCGATGCCGGCTCCGGATGGTGCGAATGGCTTCAACGCCGTGACGAGCCCCGGCTTCTGGAACAGCTTGTCCTTGATCCATAGCGGCATCGCCATGCGGAAGGAGGAGAACCCGTGCGGCGCGGTCGCCAGATAGGTTTCCAGGAGCCGCTCGAATTTCAGCAGCGGCTTTTCGAAGAAGGCGACGTGGTCGATGTCGTCGAGCGTCAAGCCGGCTTCATCGAGGCAATAGCGGATGGCGTGCTCGGGGAAGCGGTTGTCGTGCTTGACGCGCGTGAAGCGCTCCTCCTGGGCGGCGGCTACAGGCCGCCCGTCGACGATGAGGGCGGCTGCGCTATCGTGATAGAACGCCGAGATGCCGAGAATACGCACAGCTGCCGCTCCTTCCCTGGTTCAGAAGACGGTGTAGATGAAGGGTGCCACGGCTGAGCCCTTGGCGAGGACGAGCAAGCCGCCGATCAGGACCAGCATGGCGATGATCGGAAACAGCCACCACTTCTTGCGGACGCTCATGTAACGCGCGAGATCCTTCAACACGGACAGCATCGTGGTTCCTCGGTTGGGGTGAACAGCGGGCCTAGGCGGGGCGGCGCGCTGGGAGCCGGGTTTCGTTGCTCATCTCAGAAGCAAGCCAGGTGCCACGGCCGGGCAGGCGATTTTTCGGCATTGGTGTCCCAGTCCGGCGCGCTGGACAGCGGGCGGCGTGTCAGAACTGGTCACGCATGCCCGTTTGTGGCGGTCCGCCCGCCCGATCGATCCAGTAGCTGTCGCGGGTGCCGCGCGCCCTGGCGATCAGGGGGTCGCGCCGGGTCTGCATAATCAGGCCGGCTGGCACGATGACGATCGCATAGAGGATGAACATCACGACCGGGCTGACGATGCGGTTGAGCAGAAGCGCAAGCTGGAACCAGGCTCGGTTGAGGGGGCCGAGCAGTGTGGGGCGCAGGAGTGCGGTCGCCAGCATGGCCGCGGCTACGACAGCGCAAAGCAGGGCGGCCGCGGGGATGTGGCGCAGCAATACGGCGGCCAGGGAGAGGACGACGGTAAACACGATGCCGGTTGAGCGCTCCGACGGCATGGGCGGCGGGGTCTCGGTCATCTGCTCGTGATGCTGGCCACTGGCCATGATCTTATCTCCTTGACTGGCATGGTCGGGCCAAAACGCCCGAAAATCGCGATATTTCGACGGGGGCCGTTGACCGGCGCTGGCGTGGCCAGTATAGGAACGGCACCTTGCCGCTCGGGACCACCGTCCCGGGCGGCAGCCGTGTTTGTGCCCGGGCTCGGTGTATCGCGACGGTTCAACCCGCTGATATCCCTGGCGAGGAGGCAAGACTCATACCAGCCAAGGAGCCACACGATGGCGAATACGAAGTCGGCCAAGAAGGCCGTTCGCAAGATCAGCAAGAGCACCGAGGTCAACAAGGCGCGCCGCACGCGCATGCGCACCGAGGTCCGCAAGGTCGAAGAGGCCATTCAGGCCGGCGACAAGTCCGCGGCCGTCGCGGCGCTCAAGGATGTGGAGCCTGTGCTGGTGCGGACCGCACAGAAGGGCATCCTGCATAAGCGCACCGCGAGCCGTAAGGTGTCGCGTCTCACGGCGCGCGTCAGCGCAATGGCCGACTAATTACCCCTGCCTGCGCATCACCGCTGGACGCGCTGAGCACTTCGTGTGTGATCTGTTCGCAACGATCAAGTGCAGCGACTGAACGGCGGCGGACCCGAGTTGAACGGTCATAAGTGACGGATTCAATGGTGGGAGCGCGATGACAGCCCTGGTCGGGTGGCCGCCCACGCGGTTTGCCGATGTGGGGCGAGGGAGAAAAAAGCGACACGGGCGGCACCGTCAAGGACGGTTGCCGCCCGTCGTGTTTTGAGCTCTTGGAGACCCAGTTTTTCCAACGGTCTCAAGGGGATTCTCCACAGTTCTGTGGATTGTGAAAGAGTCGAGAAGTGCCGATTTTCCGGGCTTTTCTTGAGGTCGCCGGGACGCTTGCGTCGGCGGCGCTTAACGGTTTATTAATCTCCTCAGCACGGACCTGCGGACAAGCTGTGAGTGAGCGCGTTGGGCTCGACGGTCATGTCCCTTTCAGCAGGTGCCGTTAGCGCGTGTTGCGTCGTCGTGTAGGCGTCAGAAATCTGTACAACTTGAGTAGCAAGTGCGGCGACTTGGCGGTCAGCCTGGGTCGCTGCAGAGTATCTTGCGATGGTCCGGCCGGCTCGTGCGGATGCCTTGCCGTGACGCGGGTTCGTGAGGTGCTCTGGGGTGAGGCAGACCGCGGAGTACACGTGAGGTGGAGGCAGAAAACGTGAACTCCGGCAGTACTGTGCACATCGAGAATGTGCCCGTCGTCGAGGTGTGGTCGCGGCTCAAGGTTGATCCGGAGTCGGTCATGATCGATTGCAGGACGCGTTCGGAGTGGGCGTTTGTGGGGATGCCGGATCTTAGCGGGATCGGCAAGCAACTCCTCACCGTCGAGTGGCAGACGTTTCCCGACAACCGGATCAATCCGCAGTTTGTTCGGGAAGTGTCGGTGTTGCTCGAGGCGGCTGGCGTGGCGAAGGATGCGGAGATTTTCCTCATTTGCCGGTCAGGTGGGCGCAGCCGGATGGCGGCACAGGCATTGGCAGAGGTGGGCTACACCCGCTGCCGGAACGTGACGGAGGGATTCGAGGGTCCGCTCGATCCGCTCCGACATAGGGGAAGCGCAAGCGGCTGGAAGGTCGCCGGGCTTCCCTGGGTGCAAGGATAGGGCACCGCAACGCAGGGTCTGTTGGCGATTGCAACGCCGCTCGAGGGGTCGGGCGCGAAGGGGTTGCTTTTGTCCAACGACAGGTGAGGCGGGCGGGTTCAGCGAGTTCAGGGGGCAAGTACTATGGATAGCATCGAGAAGCTTGGCGTGGAGATCATTGCGAAAGCAGGTGCTGGCGAGCGGACGCCGGCGCGTAGCGAGGGCAATAGCGGCCAGCAGGCGGTCGAAGGTCGTGGCCACAAGGTGCGCGCGATGTTGCGCGCGCAGCTTGGCGAGGACATTTTCACGAGCTGGTTCAATGCGATGGAGTTCGAGAGTTTCGACGGTGCGACGGTGCAAGTGTCGGTGCCGGTGAAGTTCCTGCGCAACTGGATCCAATCGCACTACGAGGACGCATTGCTCGCCTGCTGCAAGGCCGAGTTCAAGGGTGCGGAGCGGGTCGAGGTGCTGTTGCGCCAGCCCGGCAGCGCCAACAAGACCACGCCGTCGCAGGCTCATGCGGTGGTGCGTGAGGGTGAGCTGCCGGCACACGCGAAGGCGGGTCAGCCAGCCGAAGGCGCGCGTGTGCTGTCGGCCGCCGCGATGCACGCAATCATGCCGCCGGTGCCGGGCCGCACCCAAGTCGGCGGCTTCGAGGGTTCACCGCTCGATCCGCGCTACACGTTCGATACCTTCGTTGTCGGTGCTTCGAACCGGCTGGCGCATGCCGGTGCCACGCAGGTTGCCGAAACGGTCACGGTGTCGAGCCCAGCCTTCAACCCACTCTACATCCATTCGTCGGTCGGGCTCGGCAAGACGCATCTTCTGCACGCAATCGCCTGGGAGGTGAAGAAGCGCAATCCGGATGCGCAGGTGCTTTACCTGACGGCCGAGCGCTTCCGTTACCAGTTCGTGGAGGCCCTGCGCAGCTCCGATCCGCTGGCGTTCAAGGAGAAGTTCCGCTCGATCAACCTCTTGCTGATCGACGACCTCGAGTTCATGCACGGCGAGAAGACCGAGCAGGAGTTCGACCACATCATCAATGCGCTGCTCGACGGTGGGCGGCAGGTCGTCGTGGCCTCCGCTCGGGCGCCCAATCACATCGACAGGCTCAACGAGCGCATGCGTTCGCGGTTGCAGCGCGGGCTCGTCACGGAGCTTGGCGGTCTCGACTATGACCTGCGCGTCAAGGTGCTGGAGAAGCGGATCGCCGAGAAGGCGGCTCTCGATCGTTCCTTCCAGCTTTCGGGCGAGGTGATCAACCTGCTGGCAGAGCGGCTGACCGAGAACGGCCGCGAACTGGAGGGGGCGATTACGCGGCTGTTTGCCAACTGGCAGTACATGCGCACGCCGATCTCGTTCGACATCGCCGAGACGGTGGTGCGTGATCTGGTGCAGGGCATCGAGCCGCGGCGGATCAAGATCGAGGACATCTTGCGTATCATCTCGCGGCATTTCGGCGTGTCGAAGGGGGATCTCCTGTCGCAACGCCGCCATCGCTCGGTGGTGTGGCCGCGCCAGATCGGTATGTACCTCGCCAAGCAGCTCACCGCGCGTTCGCTGCCCGAGATCGGCCGCCGGTTCGGTAATCGCGATCACACGACGGTCTTGCACGCAATCCGCAAGATCGAAAATGAGATTACCGGCAATCCGCGGCTTCGCGACGAGATCGATGAGCTGAAAAAGCTCTTGAGCCACTGAGCTTAGCCCATTGAACAGGGTACGTCGGGCATGGGCGGGCCATCGGTCCGGCCGTGCCAGGCGGGAGAAATCCCACTGGGCAAAAGGGGGCTTTGGCCGTGGTGGGTAGGAGCGGGGCGGAGAGCGGTGTCCGGTCGGGCGCCGCTCTTTTTGTTCTCCGGTCCGAGGGGGCGGCCAAATGCATGTTCAAGAGACGGGAGGGCACGCCCTCGCCCCCCTTGAAAAACAGGCCCGTATGGGGTGAAGTGCGAGCCCCGATTCCCGCTTCTTCGGGCACGATCCCCACATCGGCGTGCCGATGTCCTGCCGGGAGCCCCGACATCCTGGGTGCGGCTCGACCAACCCGTCATCGAACATGGCGGCCTGCGGCGCCCCGCCCGTTCTCACGAAATGTCTTGAGGATCTGAGCATGCGGCTAGTCATCGAACGAGGTGAGCTTCTCCGGGCGCTCGGTCATGTCACCAGCGTTGTCGAGAGGCGCACGACCATCCCGATCCTGTCCAACGTTCTACTTAAAGCGAAGGACAACAAGCTGTCGTTCAAGGCGACGGATCTGGAACGCGAGGTGGTGGAAGCGGTCGGCGCCGATGTTGGTCAGCCGGGCGCGGTCACGGTGCCGGCGCACATTCTGCACGACATCGTGCGCAAGCTGCCAGACGGCTCGGAGGTCGAGATCAAGACCGACCCCGAGAAGGAGCGGCTGACCATTGCGGCGGGCCAGGCGCGATTTGCGCTGCAAACGCTTTCGCCGGAGGATTTCCCCGACGTTTCGGCCGGCGAGCTGACCCACACATTCGACATTTCAGCGGCTGACCTGAAGCGCCTGATCGAGAAGACGCGGTTTGCGATCTCCACGGAAGAGACACGCTACTACCTCAACGGCATTTATCTGCACACCGCAAAGAGCGGCAACGCCGAGGCGCTGCGCGCAGTGGCGACTGACGGGCACCGCCTGGCCCAGGTTGAGCTGTCGCTGCCGAAGGGTGCGGCGGGCATGCCGGGTGTGATCGTGCCGAGGAAGACTGTGCACGAGCTGCATCGCCTGATCGAGGCTTCGGGCGACAACGTGAGCGTCGGCGTCAGCCAGTCGAAGATCCGCTTCCAGATCGGCACCGTGACGCTGACGTCCAAGCTGATCGACGGCACGTTCCCCGATTACGAGCGCGTCATCCCGCAGGGCAACGACAAGGTGCTGAAGGTGCCCAATGCGGAGTTCATGAGTGCGGTTGACCGCGTCTCAACGATCGCGTCGGAGCGCGGACGGGCTGTCAAGCTCAACATCGGCAAGGACAAGCTCGTGTTGTCCGTCAACAACCCGGACGGCGGCAGTGCCACCGAGGAGATTGGCGTCGACTACGGCAGCACCGCGCTCGAGATCGGCTTCAATGCGCGCTACCTGCTCGACATCGCCGGTCAGCTCGAGGGCGATGAGGCGAGCTTCATGCTGAACGATCCGGCCTCGCCGACAATGGTGCGCGATGCGGGCGACGAGACCGCGCTCTACGTGCTGATGCCGATGCGGGTGTGACGTGCCTGATGTGGCGTGCGCCGAGCGGTCCGGACTGGTTGTAGAGTGGCGCTCATCGCCATCTGTTCACGATCCACAGCGCACACCACGAACCTAGCAGCGTGACCAGCATTCCGCCGATAAGAGCGAGAGAAAACCGCAGGCCGCCTGCGGCTGCCAGCGACTGCGTCCCGTCGCTGAGCAGCATTGCCAGAATTCCGCCGCCAAGCGGGGCGGCCACAAAAGCACCAACGATCGAGACAACGAGGTTCACGATCCAACCAAGCACAGCGCGCTTCTTGGTCCAAGCTTCGTGGATGCCGACAGCCACTGCGGCAAGAATATAAATCAAACCGATCGTCAATGATCCGCCGACGCTTTCGAGAGGGATCGAGCCGGTCCATTGAAGAAGCAGGATGCCGATCGTGGCGGCCAATGCGATGTATAACATGAGGTTTGTTCCTGATGCTTTGCCGGCGGCGTGAGCGTTGACATTGGCCTTCCCGAACCATCGCAAGTGTGGCAGGTGCGGTGCTATTGGATGCTGCCCGCGATAGCTTCTGTAACCTCCACAATCGGCCACGGATAGTGGAAGCACATTTGAATTTCGGCAATGACTATCGTGCGGATTGGACCGCCGCTCAGGGACACAACATCAGCCACATGTGGTTTTCCCCCTTCTCAATCTTGCGACAAGACAGTGGCCTCGGGTGATGCGACTCGCCATAGTGCAGGCCATGGATCACGTCGACCAAGCTCCGGTGAAGCAGGCGTCGCCCGACCCGGCAGACGGTGCCGGCGCACACGAGCAGGCGCCGGTCCAGCGCCTGTGGATCGAGCGCGTGCAGCTGACGAATTTCCGCAGCTATCCCGCAGCCGTCGTCGAGGCGACTGCGGAGCCCGTTGTGCTGGTCGGGCCCAATGGCGCCGGCAAGACGAATTTTCTCGAAGCCATTTCACTCCTGGCGCCCGGTCAGGGTTTGCGTCGCGCGCCGTTCTCCGATCTGGCACTTGCTGGTGGTGACGGCACTTGGTCGGTGGCGGGGCGCGTACATACGGCGCTGGGTACGGTCGACATCGGTACGGGTCTTACACGCGCAAGTGGCGGCAACGGCGGCGGCGATGGTCGCCAGGGACAGGGCCGCATCGTGCGCATCGACGGTGAACCCCATTCGGGCTCGGGTGCGCTCGCCGATTATGTCGAGATGGTGTGGCTGACGCCGGCGATGGATGGTCTTTTCACCGGCCCCGCAGGCGAGCGTCGCCGTTTCCTCGACCGTCTCATTCTCTGTTTCGATGCTGGATATCGTACGCGCGTTGGCCGCTTCGAGCGCGCCATGCAATCGCGCAACAAGCTGCTCGTTGATGGCGTGCGCGACAATGCAATCCTGGAAGGCTTCGAGATCGCCATGGCGGAGAACGGCGTCGCAGTCGCCGCGCAGCGTGCGGAGGCAGTGGCAAGCCTGACGCAAGTGATTGCGCGACGCTGCGAGCGTGATCCGGGTTCGCTCTTTCCCTGGGCCGATCTGGCCATCGAGGGGACACTGGAGGCGGCGCTCGCCGATCACCCTGCCGTTGAGGTCGAGGATCTCTTCATTCGCGAACTACGGACCATGCGTGAGCGCGACCGCGCGGCAGGACGCGCTCTCTCTGGCCCGCATCGCTCCGACCTCATCGTCGGCCACGGACCAAAGGCGATGCCGGCGCGGCTGTCGTCCACAGGCGAGCAGAAGGCGTTGCTGTTCGGCATTGTACTGGCGCACGCCGAGCTCGTCGCCGAGCGCCAGAATGGGCTGGCGCCGATTGTCCTGCTCGATGAAGTGACCGCACATTTCGACGCCGATCGGCGCGCGGCATTGTTTGCCGAAATCCTGCGGCTGGGGGTGCAGGCGTGGATGACGGGAACGGATTCGGTGGCCTTCGATGCGCTTGCCGGCCGGGCGCAATTCAGGCTCGTCGGCGCGGGCGGCGTGAGCGTGCTCGCCCGGCCGTAAGCGTGATTCGTGGCGGTGACGTCAAGGCCATGAAATGGCAGTCTTTTTTTGTCCAGATTGCGGGGAGTGTGCGGGCTATTTTTGCTGCAGATCAGGGCCTGCCGTGCTATAGAAAACTCCGGGTTTTTCGGATCGCGTTGAGCGGTTTGCAGCGGACTGGCGGGCGCGGGACGTGCGCCATCCTTCCGGCAGGTCATCCAGGGTAAGACAGACGCCAACAACGACGCGCTGCGAAAGCGCGAGGCCGCCTGCGATGATGCGCGTGCCGAACGAGACGACAGGGACACAGCATGAGCAAGACCAAGGGCGGAGACAACTACGGCGCCGACAATATCAAGGTGCTGAAGGGCCTCGACGCGGTCCGCAAGCGCCCGGGCATGTACATCGGTGATACCGATGACGGATCGGGCCTGCACCACATGGTCTACGAGGTCGTCGACAACGCCATCGACGAGATCATGGCGGGGTTCGCGAGCAAGGTGCTCGTCACGCTCAATGCTGATGGCTCATGCACCGTGCTCGACGACGGCCGCGGTATTCCCACCGACATGCACAAGGGCGAGGGCAAGTCGGCGGCCGAGGTCATCATGACCCAGCTGCACGCGGGCGGCAAATTCAACGAGGGCGGTGACGACAATCCCTACAAGGTATCGGGCGGCCTGCACGGCGTCGGCGTCACCGTTGTCAACGCGCTTTCGACATGGCTCGAACTGACCATCTGGCGTGACGGCAAAGAACACTTCGTGCGCTTCCGTCATGGCGAGGCGGAAAAGCCGCTTCACGTCGTGGGGCCGGCGCCTGAGGGCAAACGCGGCACGCAGGTGACATTCCTGCCGAGCCCGGAGACATTCTCAAAGACCGACTTCGACTATCACACGCTGGAGCATCGCCTGCGCGAGCTGGCGTTCCTCAACTCGGGTGCGGAGATCGTACTCGTGGATGCGCGTCACGCCGACGAGAAGCGCGAGGCGATGCATTATGAGGGTGGGCTTGCGGCCTACGTGCGCTATCTCGATCGCTCGCGCAATGGCCTGATCCCCGAGCCGATCATGGTTTCAGGCGAACGCGAAGGGCTCGGCTGTGAAGTGGCGCTGTGGTGGAACGACAGCTACCACGAGAACATGCTGTGCTTCACCAACAACATTCCGCAGCGCGACGGCGGAACGCATCTTGCCGGCTTCCGCGCCGCCCTCACCCGCGTCATCAACAAGTACGCCGAGGAGAGCGGCATCGCCAAGAAGGAGAAGGTCTCGTTCACGGGCGATGATGCGCGAGAGGGCCTGTGCTGCGTGTTGTCGGTAAAGGTGCCCGATCCCAAGTTCTCCTCGCAGACGAAGGACAAGCTCGTTTCTTCCGAGGTGAAGCCTGTCGTCGAGAGCGTGACGAGCGAGGCGCTGGCGCAGTGGTTCGAGGAGCATCCCAAGGAAGCGAAATCCATCGTCGGCAAGATCGTCGAGGCGGCAGCCGCGCGCGAGGCGGCACGCAAGGCACGCGAGCTGACGCGGCGCAAAGGCGCGCTCGACATGGCGAACCTGCCGGGCAAGCTGGCCGAATGTCAGGATCGAAACCCGGCGAACACCGAGATGTTCATCGTCGAGGGCGACTCGGCCGGCGGTTCGGCCAAGCAGGCGCGAAACCGTGAATTCCAGGCGGTGCTGCCGATCCGCGGCAAGATCTTGAATGTCGAGCGCGCGCGCATGGACAAGATGTTGTCCTCGCAGGAGATCGGCACGCTCATTACGGCGCTGGGCACGGGCATCGGGCGCGGCGAAGATGGCGGCTTCAATCTCGACAAGCTGCGCTATCACAAGATCATCATCATGACTGACGCCGACGTCGATGGTGCGCATATCCGTACGTTGCTGCTGACGTTCTTCTACCGGCAGATGCCGGAGCTGGTGGACCGCGGGCATCTCTACATCGCCCAGCCGCCGCTCTACAAAGTGGCCCGCGGCAAGTCGGAGACCTACCTCAAGGACCAAAAGGCGCTCGAGGATTACCTGGTCGAGGCGGGTTTGGAGGACACGGTGTTGATTGCCGGCGGTGGCGCGGAACGAGCTGGGCGCGATCTGCGCGAGCTGGTCGATACGGCGCGCGGCATTGTCCGGCTCATCGACGAGATGCACTCGCGCTATCCGCGCGCTATCATCGAGCAGGCCGCGATTGCCGGTGCATTCAACGCATCGCTGTTGTCCGATGCCGCTGCGGCGCAATCCATTGCCGATGAAGTGGCGCGGCGTTTGGACGTCATCGCCGATGAGACGGAGAAAGGCTGGACCGGCACGTTCGGCGGCGAGGGTTATTTGTTCCGTCGCGAGGTGCGTGGCGTGACGGAAGCGCATGCGCTCGACAAGGCACTGATTTCCTCGCTCGAGGCGCGGCGTCTGAATGAGCGTCGCGAGGCGATGGCCGAGGTCTACGGGCAGCCCGCGACGTTGCGGCGCAAGGAGCAGTCGGTTCCGGTCAATGGGCCGCGCGATCTTCTCGATGCGATCTATGAGACGGGCCGTAAGGGGCTCTCACTGCAGCGCTACAAGGGCCTGGGCGAGATGAATCCAGAACAGCTCTGGGAGACGACGCTCGACAAGGAGAGCCGCACGCTGTTGCAGGTGAAGATCGGCGATCTGGGTGAGGCCGACGAGATCTTCTCCAAGTTGATGGGTGATGTCGTCGAGCCGCGCCGAGAGTTCATCCAGGACAATGCGCTCAATGTCGTGAACCTCGACGTGTGAGCCGACCGCCGCAAGGCCGTTGCTTCGTGAAGGACATGGGAGACGGCGCGCATGCCGGAGCGATGGCTGCAGATCAAGGGAGACCCGTCGGTTCGGCAGTTTCTGTTCGAGCAGCATCGCGCACAAAGCCTGTTTGATGAGCGCATCGATGCGGTGCACGCAGTTGTGGCGGCGCTCATTGCTCGCAAGGGCGTTTTCCACGCCAAGATCCATTACTCCTCCAGCCAGCTCACGTGCTGGTTTGCCCGCGATCCCTTTTGCTACGAGAAATTCGTGCGCGAGGAGGTTCTGGCACGCGATTTCCTCGAACGATTCCCCGACAGCGACTATGCCGGCCGCAGGTCGTTACTCGACTCGGGGGCCATGACCCGCCTGTTGTCCGAGTTCAAGCGGCTGCGGCTGACAGACGAAACGGTCTATCTTCGCAATGCCGCCATCAATGTGATCAACGGCATGATCAACATGACGTTCTCGTGCGATGGCACCCACTACATCGACCACGAGACGTTCATTGCCGAACTCGACAAGTTCGAGACGACAGCGGGGGCGTGAGTGGATACGCTGGCACGATGACCGCAATCTACGTCGATGCTGATGCGTGTCCGGTGAAGGAGGAGGCCGCGAAGGTTGCTGCACGGCACGGGCTCGCGATCCACTTCGTCTCCAATGCATGGATGCGCCTGCCGGAAGGCCCGAACGTCAATCGCGTCATGGTGCAGGACGGACCTGATGCCGCCGACAACTGGATTGCCGAAAAAATCGCGCGTGTGGATATCGCGGTGACGGCTGATATACCGCTCGCCTCGCGCTGTCTGAAGGCCGGGGCGAAGGTGATCGGTCCGACTGGCAGACCCTTTACCGATGCCAACATCGGCACCGCACTCGCCATGCGCGATCTCCAGCAGCACCTGCGCGAGACGGGTGAGTCGAAAGGCTATAATGCGAGTTTCACGAGGCAGGATCGCTCGCGTTTCCTGCAGGCACTGGAGCAGGCGGTGCAGGACGTGAAGCGCGGCCGGTGAACGCGCTGGGATACCCGGCAGATGGGCAGGCGGGTCAGGCAGCCGTCGATCGGCATCGTCCTTCAGATATGACTTGGGTCAACGCATCGTCAGGAGGAAGACCGCGCGGCGATCTTGCCGACCGGCGCGCTCGCTGGCATTCTCCCCGTCCATGGTCAGCCACATTCCCGATTATCCCCCACGTCCCGACCCTGCGGCGCCGGATCCGTCGGCGCTGCGCCGCCGCAATGGCTTTCGCCTTGCGGTGACGCTGGCACGCCGGCCGGGTTTTTGCTGCTGCTGCTGGTCCATCGGCCCAGCCGATGCGCGGCGCGCGCGACGGATCATGAAGGTCGTGCGCAGAGCCAAGCGCCGCGGCCACATCTGAGGGGCGACCTTATCCGAACGCGCCGAAGTGATGCGTGATGCCCGTTCCGATCTCGCGGATCAACTCGTAGGCGTTCTCCATCGGCACCAGAATTTCCGTCTCCAGTCGCCCGTAGTCGTCTATGCCGTGCGGGCGGTAGGTCGCGGCCTCGTCGAACGACGTCGTATTCTGTGTAGCCGATACCTTGTAAGGGAACGCCTGGCGCATGAAGGCGACCACGTCGGGGATGTCGAGCGCCAGTGCCAGGTTCAGGATCTGGGCGTGCGACGTGTCGTTCTGCTGGGCAAAGCGCGGCAACTGCGCGGCGAGAATGAAGATGCGCATGATGACGGCGAGGCGCACGGCCTGCAGCAGGTCGAGTTCCAACCGGTGATCGTCTGGGATCTTGCCGCCTTCGATGCTGAGTGTCTCAAGGATCTGGTGGAGATCAATCGCATCGAGGCGCAGGTGATGCGCGAAGCCGTTGATTGCTGCGGCGCGCGTGTCGCTCAAGAGATAGGTCGACAGATTGCGCAGCGCCGGCTCGATTTGCGTCTCGCGACCCCATGAGGCGCGCAAGGCCCAGAAGCCGGCGTCGAATACAGCGGCATTGGCCGACAGCGCGTTGAGGCTCGAAAGCCGCTTGCCGTAGGCGATCATGTCGAGAAGCATTCTCAGCCGTGGCGAACTCTTGGCCAGCGTCAGGAAGCGGTCGCGATCCGAGCCGACCGCTGTGCCCAGTCCCGCCACGACGTTAGCGACGTAGCCGAACTGCTGCAGGATCGCGTTGTTGGGAATGGCGCGCATGCGTGCGGGATCGCCGCGGTCTGCTGCGGTCGCCTGATCGCTCTGGCGCTTGACGGCTCGGCTGCCCGTCTTGAACAGGAGGTTCGTGCCGAAGGCGCCGAGCACAGTCCTGTAGCCGGGATGTGCAAACAGGTTCTGCTGATAGGCCTTGAGTCGCAGCATGAAGTCGAGTGTGAGGCTCGAGCGGTCGTAGAGTGCGTCCTCGCCTTCTGCCGGCTGCGCTCCGTCCATGATGATCGTCGCGAGGCAGCGCGTCGTTAGCCCGCGGTTGGCGAACCACATGTAGCCGTCGCCGCCCTGGAAGCTTGTCTCGTGCTTGAGTGTGAGATTTTCGCGAGCAAAGCGGCGACGCGCCTCGTCGGAGAAGACGTATCTGAGCCGCGTCTTGAGATCTTCTGGATGAGCGCCACGGCCCATCGATTCACCGTGCGTGGAGAAGATCAGTGCCTCGACGTCCTTCAGGTCCGCCCGTGCCAGCATCTCGGCCAATGCGAAGTGCAGCCGCTCAATCGCGAGTGTGGCGGAGATCTGGCCGATGAAGCGGCCGGCATCGGAGAAGCCCGTCTGGATGCTCATCCGGCCGCGACCCTTGACGTAGTCGCGATAGGCGCTCTCTTCCAGGAGCCGTTCAAGCAAACGCGCGCCGGTCTCCAGGCCTTCCGGGGTTTCGAACAGCGGCGAGATGTCGACGATATCCGAAACGCCGAACAGCTTGGCGAAGAATACGGCGATCAGCACCGTCGCGGGCGATTCGCATTCTGCAATGAGGAACCGAACAGGCGTGTCCGCATCGACATGCTTCTTGATCTGCGCGATGAGCGCGAATTGCCGGATCGCCGTCGCCGTCTCCAGCTCCAGCGTCTGGAAGTTGACGCTCTCCTCCTTCGCGGTGGCGATCATCTCGACAATGCGTTGCAGTGCCTGGCGCTCGGAAAGATCGCGTGTCCACGGCTCGTGCACATAGGCGCGGAATGCGTTGTTGAGCTGGGTCGCATTGATGCGGACGTGGATGTGTGCGGTGCCCAGGCCTGTCGCGATGATGAGGCCATTGAGGGCTGCGAGCTGGCGCTTTATCTGCGAGGTCTCGACCGTTGCGATCATGTCGTCGATGAGCGAGGTGATCTGCCGCGTCGACGTCAAATTGTAGCTATCACCCCGCGTGATGACGTTGGCAGCGCGTGCGAGGCCGCCGCCATCCTGGAGCGCGTTGGTGAGCGCCTTGGTCTGCTCGTCGACGGCGGCGATGGCGAGATCGAGCTTGCCGGTGATCTGCCGTGCCACCCGCATGATGCCTTCGTCGTTCGATATTCGGTGGCGGATGGTGAGGAAGCGCTCGCGGATGTCGGTCAGCGCGGCGTGCTTTTCCTGCAGCTTGAGAACGAAGGACCGACTCCACACGATGTCCGTGCGCCCGTCGAGGTCGTAGCCGACCCAGGATGCGAACGTCGCAAGCTGCGGCTTCATAGTATAGGCGCGATCGCCAAACCGCTGTGCGGTGATGCTGAAAAAGGCGTTGAGCAGTTCATAGTATCCGCTGCGCAGGTTGCGCACTGCTTCCATCGCGCGCGAGTGCTCGTAGGTGAGATCGATATTGTCATCGGGACGGTGCGCCGCGCCGAGCTTGTCCTGAGGCTCGCTGGCGTCGGCGAGTGCGATCTCCACCATGCGTCGCGTCAGTGCCTCCGACAGGCCGAAGGTCGGATGCGCAGTCAGCACGATGCCGTTGCGTGCGCGGGCCCAGCGTTCGGAGAATATCTCGAAGGCGTCGCCCTCCTGCTCCTCGGCGGGAATCCGGCTCTCTACGAAGGCACTGAACTCCCGCAGCGTCTCGGCATGGTCGACGAAGCCGATCCGCTCCCGCAGCCGGCGCGCCCGGTGGATGCAAGCCCGGTCCATCAGCCGGCCGGCGAGCGCTTTCAGATCGTCGAGAGAGACTTCGCCGGCCTCCAGCTTGCGCGACATGTCGAAGGCGATTGACACGATCGGGTTGAGCTGTGGCGTATCTGGAACCATCGTGCGCAATCTGCGTAACTCGTCTCGCAGAGCGAATTCGTTGACGGCATCAGACTGCATCGGCGTTTCCCCATGTCGGTGACGAAGAGTGGCGTGAGCGGTGGACAACGATCAGAGCTTCAGCGACTTGCGCCTGTCATCGCATGCGCAATCACCGGCGAATTGAAGGCTCCGGGACACGAAAGGTCCCGGAGCAGGTGGGCCGGTTAACCCGGCCCTGTCGTTTGCTGCAGCCGAAGGCCACAGCACGACACGGGTCGCTCAGGCGACCTTCTTAAGCGTAGCGACCACCGTAGCGACGGTCGCTCCCATCTCGGCCGGCGTCGGGCAGATGGTGACGCCTGCGGCCTTCAGGATTTCAACTTTCTCGGCAGCAGATTCGCCATACGCCGACACGATCGCGCCAGCGTGGCCCATGCGCCGTCCCTTGGGAGCAGACAGACCGGCGATATAGGCCATCACCGGCTTCTTCATGTGCTCCTTGGCGTACTGCGCGGCCTCTGCCTCTTGCGGACCGCCGATCTCGCCGATCATCAGCACGGCATCCGTCTCCGGGTCCTTCTCGAACTCTTCGAGGATGTCGCGGAAGGAAGAGCCGTTGATCGGATCACCGCCGATGCCGACGCTCGTCGAGATGCCGATGCCAAGCGCTTTCATCTGTGATGCGGCCTCGTAGCCGAGCGTGCCGGAGCGGCCGATAATGCCGATGCGGCCCTGCTGATAGATGTGGCCTGGCATGATGCCCAGCATTGCCTTACCCGGGCTGATGGTGCCCGCGCAGTTGGGACCGGTGAGCCGCATGCGCGCGTCCTTCTTGTAGCGCCGCATGTAGCGCTTCACGCGGATCATGTCCTGCGCCGGAATGCCGTCGGTGATGCACACGCAGTATTTGATGCCGGCATCCGCGGCTTCCATGATCGCATCGGCTGCAAAGGGCGGCGGCACGAAGACGATCGAAGCCTCGGCCCCTGTCTCGTCGACCGCGCCCTTCACCGTGTTGAATACGGGTCGACCAAGATGCGTCGTCCCGCCTTTGCCGGGTGTGATGCCGCCGACGACGTTGGTGCCGTAGTCGATCATTTCCTGGGCGTGGAAGGTACCGATGCGGCCGGTAAAGCCCTGGATCAGGATCGGCGTGTTCTCGTTGATGTAGATGGCCATATCTCTGCTCCTCCCTTTACGCGGCAGCCTGAGCGCTGCTCTTGGCGGCAGCTACGGCTTTCTCGGCGGCGTCTCCCAGAGTCTCTGCCGTGATTACCGACACGCTCGACTGCTCCAGGATCTTGCGGCCCTCTTCGACGTTGGTCCCCGCAAGGCGGACGACGACCGGAAGCTTGATCTCGAGTTCCTTGATGGCCTCGACGACACCCTTCGCCACCCAGTCGCAACGGTTGATGCCGGCGAAGACATTGACGAGCAGGGCCTTCACGTTCTTGTCCTTCAACACGGCCCGGAAGGCCTTCTGAACGCGCTCAGGGCTTGCGCCGCCACCGATGTCCAGGAAGTTCGCCGGTTCGCCGCCCGCGATCTTGATCATGTCGAGCGTCGCCATTGCGAGACCCGCACCGTTGACGACACAGCCGATATCGCCATCGAGGCCGACGTAGGAGAGGCCACGATCGGAGGCGTAGGTCTCACGCGGGTCCTCCTGGCTCTTGTCGCGCAGCTCGGAGATCTGCGGGCGACGGAACAACGCGTTCTCGTCGAACGACATCTTGGCGTCGAGCGCGACGATGCCGCGGTCCTTGGTGATGACGAGCGGATTGATCTCCACGAGCGTCGCATCAAGATCGCGAAACGCGCGGTAGGCGCCCAGAATGATGCGCTCGAGTCGCTGCACGAGACCGGGCTCCACACCGAGCCCGAATGCCAGCTCACGTGCCTGGAAGGCCTGCATGCCGACGGCGGGGTCGACGGCGACGCGCAGGATGGAGTCGGGCTCCTTGTGCGAGATCTCCTCGATGTCCATGCCGCCCGCTGCCGACGCGACGACGACGATGCGCTCGGCGGCGCGGTCCATCACGTAGGAGAGATAGAACTCGCGGTCGATGTCGGTCGCCTCCTCGATGTAGAGGCGCGAGACGATCTTGCCCTGGGGTCCCGTCTGCACTGTTGCGAGACGCTTGCCGAGAAGCTCGTCGGCCGCCTCCCAGAGTTCAGAGTCGTTGCGGCACAGCTTGATGCCGCCGGCCTTGCCGCGTGCACCGGAGTGGATCTGTGCCTTCACCGCCCACTTCGAGCCACCGATCTCGTTGGCGCGATAGGTGGCCTGCTCGGGGCTGTAGGCGAGGCCGCCACGTGGAATTGGCACGCCGAATTTCGAGAGAAGTTCCTTCGCCTGGTATTCGTGAATGTCCATGTCGGACCTCCTTGGCAGAGCGTTCCTTCGGATTTTCGTTGATTGGGCCGCTTCGGAGCGGCCTAGCCCGCCTGTCGTGCTGCCGCCTTCTTGATCTGCTCGGCGACCACCAGGATGTTCTTGGCCATCTTTTCGGAAGCCGCGTCGATCATCTTGCCATCGAGCGAGGCGGCGCCTTTGCCTTGTGCCTCTGCTTCCTTCAGGGCGACCAGAATGCGCTCGGCCTTGTCGACTTCGGCCGGCAGCGGCGAGAACACTTCGTTGGCAAGCTCGATCTGCGAGGGATGGATCGCCCACTTACCCTCGATGCCGAGCGCGGCGGCGCGCTTGGCGGCTGCGGTGTAGCCCGCCGGATCGGAGAAATCACCAAACGGTCCGTCGATCGGACGCAGACCGAATGCGCGGCAGGCGACTGTCATGCGCGATAGCGCGAAGTGCCACTGGTCGCCAGGGTAGTCTGGATTGAGGCCGCCGATGACGACGGTGCGGGCCTTGTTGAAGGCGGCATAGTCGGCAACACCGAAGTGCATTGCCTCAAGCCGGCTCGGAGCCGCGGCGATCGCCTCGACATTCGCCATGCCGAGTGGCGTCTCGATGAGCGCTTCCGTGCCGACCGGCGTCGTGATGCCCTTGGCCACCTCGATCTGGCTCATGATGCACTCGACCGTGTAGACATCGGCCGGCGTGCCCACCTTCGGGATCAGGATCGTGTCGAGGCGGTGGCCTGCCTGCTCCATGATGTCGACGACGTCGCGATACATGTAGTGCGTGTCGAGGCCGTTGATGCGCACCGAAACGGTCTTGCCGGCGCCGCGCCAGTCGAGATCATTGAGGGCCTGGATGATATTCTTTCTGGCCTGCTCCTTGTCGGGCGGTGCAACGGCGTCCTCGCAGTCGAGGAAGACGAAATCCGCAGCGCTCTTGAAGGCGCGTTCGATCATTGTCGGATTGGAGCCAGGGCAGGCGAGTTCAGAGCGTTGCAGGCGCTGCTTGCGGAGGGGATAGAGGGTAAAGCTCATCTCAGTGGTTCCTGTGTCGGCTATCTGCTGCTGGGACTAGGCGAGTCGTGCCGTGCACGTGCGGCGGGGTGGATAGGATGCACCTCGAGTGCTCGCGGCCGCAGCTGCGCTGATGATTTGAGGAAAGTGGCAAGGGGCGGTGTCGGCTCGGGGCCGCTCCCTTGTCATCAAGTGGATTTCCGGGCCGGCGGCGCGCCAGAGCTTCAATTCGCGAACTCCCGCGCGCCAGCCAGTGTGCCGATTCAACGGCTACGCCGCCTTGGCGTAATAGCCCTTGAGCCCGTTCATCACGTTGTTCTTATCGAACTCGGCGCCCATCTCCAGCATCGCGTCGGCAAACCGGCTGACGATCTCGGAGATCGCTTCCGTTGTCAGCTGGTTCAAGATGCCGATGCGAACCTGGACGGGTTCCGACAGCGTCGGCCAGATGCCGAAGTCCTTGGCCCGGCAGTTGGCGACCAGTTCCTTTTCCTTGCCGGCAAGCTTGCCGGGGAGGTTCAGAACGACAAGGCTCGGCATGTTCGACGTCACCGTGCAGCCCATGGCCTCGACGGCCTGGCGAAGCGCCGCCTCATGATACTTGTAGTCCGACGCCTTGCGGGCGCGGCCGTAGCCGAGGATGATGCGCAGCGCCTCGTGGAACGCGGCAACCGCGTAGCACGAATGGGTCTGGTGGTAGGCTGGTGCTTCGACATCCTTGCCGTCGATGACGCCCCAGTGGCGGGCATCGAGGATCGGATGATGCACGTAGGTGCGGCAACCGCGCTTCTTGACCATCTCGATGGCCTTGTCGGTGAAGCTCACCGGCGCGTAGGTCAGCGGCAGGGAGAGCACGCCCTTCTGCGGACACGACGCCCACACCTGGATGCCGGGATAGTCATCGATATTGAAGTCGCCAACGCCGAGGCTCGAGACGGCATCGCAAATGCCCATGACGCCGTGCTTGAGGCAGGCATCGGAGAAGCCCTTGAGGTCGTTGACGCGACCCGAGCCGGTCTCCCAGTGCGCCATGAAAGCCCACATCGGCTTCTTCTCGCCAAGCGCCTTGTCGATCGTTTCGCCCGTGACCGACTGGCCGTGCGGGGTTTCGACGATCGTTACGCTGGCGGGCTTCGGATTCATCGGATCGGCGGCCAGCTCCTCGGCGGTTGCGGCCTTCATGCGGATGGTCAGGCTGTCGATGCCCGAGAAGGTGCCGTTCGGGAAGGCGACAACCTTGTCACCCGGCAGGATCACCGAGAGCGCGCAGTCGAGGCCTGAGAAGCCCGTGCCGGCAACGCCGTATGTGTAGGTGTTCTTGGTTCCCCAAAGAGCGCGCAGCATCTCCTTGGCTTCCTTCATGCCCCGCAGCACGTCCTTGTGCATGTGGTCGGCAACGCCGGTCTTGGCAAAGCGTTCCAGCACGCGCGGGTCCGTATTGCCAGGACCAGGTCCGGCGGCGAGCGTTTCCGGGATTTCAAGGCTCGGATATATCTTCATTTTTCACTCTCTCCGAATTCAACCTGGCCAGAGAAGTCGAGCTTCTCGAATTGGCCCAAGTGCTTACGACTAAAGTAGGCCAACGGGGGCGCACCTTAGGTTAGGCAAGCGGCGTCCGGCAAGATGCTTGCCTATATCCGCCGCAGGAAACTGATCACCGTGGGCACCGCTTCGGGGAAGCTCGTCGGTCCGGGAATGAACAGGGGGGCTGAACCAGCATCGTGTCTCCTCCATGGGTCATTCGTTTTTCATTGGCTTGCGCAGGTAACTGCTCGTGACCGCGGCCACAGCCGATCCTGGCATCGCCACCATGAGAACGGGACTTCTGAGGTCCGCTCGTGTGGTGGCGTTGTGCAGGTGCCTTGGGATGCGGCAGGTGGTGCGTCAGCAACGGGCGGCACATTCTCGCGTATCGCTCCGCTCGACAACACCCGCGCGGGCAAGATAACGGCTGGCTCGGGTGGGCCAATTGCACCCGAACGGATAGGTCTGATCGCTGTGTGTGGGTTTATTCCCACCTGAATGGGTGGGAAGGCTCGCTCGCTGGCGATGAAAGCCAAGTGCCGTGCGCGCGAATGTCGCGTATCAAGCACCGCGTTGCGGCAGCGCACAATCATCGTTCGCACATGCGAGTTACGTGCACAATCGCTCTTTGGTCCAGAGTCGCTCTTTGGTCCAGAGGCACTGCGATGGGGCGCGCGCTCAGCCCAGACGATTGACCGGGCGCCGCCAGAGCTTGCGGCGGCATCATGCTGCGAAGCGATATGTGTTTCTGTGCGTGTGGGCACGGAGCGATGGCGCAATAGACGAGGCCGACGGCGCGGAGGTTGGCGTGCACTTTGAAAATATCTGTCAGCGCCGGATGCTCAGTTCTTTGCCTGCAACATACGGTCAATCACATGCAGGGCAGCGGTCAGGCCCAATTCGCAGACCGGATGTCAGGCATCGTAGGATTGAGTGCGTTCGACGTCCCTTCGACCTCACTCCAATTGAACCTCATAATATCCGTCATCCAAGTGGCAAAAACTCACGCGCCATTCCACAACGCTGTCCTCAAGATCGTACATGCGTCGATCGAGCTTCAGTAACGGTGTTCCGACGTCGACACGGAGCGCCTTTGCCTCCCGCTTTCCTGCGAGCACGGGCGAAACGCGTTCATCGCCGCGTGTGACTGTAATCCCAAACTGCTTTTGGAAATGATCATAGAGCGTATTGGGAATCGGGGTTTGTCGTTCAAGCCCTCCGAAGCGAGATGCGGGGAGGGCCAGCGTCTCGACAATAAAGGGGCGATCAAGGCGTGTTCTGATGCGGCTGATGCGGATCACGTTGGCATTGGGACCAAGCCGCAACTGCTTGCGCTCCGCCGCAGTGGCCTTTGCGAGAGCTACACGCGCATCAATCGAGTTCGGAACGATCGGCGCGCCCGTCTCGTCAAAGAGGTTGAAGAAACGGAACAGCATGTCTGACGGGGTGTGTTCGACAACGAATGTGCCGCGGCCCTGACGCCGCACAAGCAGTCCGTCGGAGGCGAGGCTGTCGAGCGCCTTGCGCGCCGTGCCCTGGCTCACTCCCATTTCCTTGGCCAGTTCGAACTCGTTGGGGATCAGTTGCCCTGGTCGCCATTCGCCCGTGCTTATGCGTTGCACCAAGCGCTGACGAACCTGGGCGTACAGGGGCTGGCTGCCAACGATGGCGGTTGATGCTGCTTCGTTCGGTGTCGGCAAGGGCGATATCTCCGGTTGCTCGTCAAACTTGTATCTTATATAAGACTTCAGGTCATCAAGAACGCATGAGGGCGTCGCCAGTGTTGCGTGGTGGCGGACCGAGGTCGCGTGCAGCAGGGAGAAGCCTGTGTCGATACCGCATTTTCTCGTTCACAGTCCGAAGGACAACGTTGGTGTTGTCGTGGTTGAGGGGTTGAGGGCCGGCACCGAGATGCTGGGGGTGATTACCGAGACCGACACGACGCTAAAGCTCACCGCACAGCATGATATTCCGATCGGCCACAAAGTGGCGCTCAAAGTGCTGGGGGCAGGCGACACGGTCATCAAGTACGGGGAAGACATCGGTCGCATGGTTGGTGCTGCCGGAGAGGGTGAGCACGTCCACGTTCACAACCTCAAGACCAAGCGCTGGTGAGGCACTACGATGGCATCGAAATACGCAAATCTGACGTTCAAGGGGTACCGTCGTGCGAATGGTCGCGTTGGCGTTCGTAATCACGTGATCATTCTTCCCGTCGACGACATTTCAAATGCCGCCTGCGAGGCGGTTGGAAACAACATCAAGGGTACGATGGCGTTGCCGCATGCCTATGGGCGACTGCAGTTCGGCGCAGACCTTGACCTTCATTTCCGCACCATGATCGGCACGGGGGCCAATCCCAATGTGGCCGCCTGCATCGTTATCGGAATTGAGCCCGGTTGGACCAAGCGCATCGTCGACGGCATTGCCGAAACGGGCAAGCCGGTCGCCGGATTTTCGATCGAGCAGAACGGCGACTTGAAGACAATCATGGACGCATCCCGCAAGGCGAAGGAGTTCGTCCACTACGCAACCGAGCTGCAGCGAGAAGAGTGCTCGATCTCTGAGCTTTGGGTCTCCACCAAGTGCGGTGAGAGCGATACCACCACCGGTCTCGGCTCATGCCCGACGGTGGGCAATATGTACGACAAGCTGATCCCCGAAGGCATCTACGGTGTTTTCGGGGAAACCTCCGAGATCACCGGCGCCGAACACATCTGCAAGGCTCGTGCGCTAAATCCGGAGGTCGGAGAGCGTTGGTACAGGATGTGGAAAGCGTATCAGGACGAGGTTATCGAGGCCAACAAGGTCGACGACCTGTCCGAAAGCCAGCCGACCAAGGGCAATATCGAAGGCGGTCTGACGACGATCGAGGAGAAGGCGCTCGGTAATCTCGAGAAAATTGGGCGGACGTCACGCTACATCGACATTCTTGAACCTGCGGAACAGCCAAAGAGCGGTGCCGGGCTCTATTTCATGGATTCGTCCTCCGCCGCTGCGGAGTGCGTTACGCTGATGGCAGCCGGAGGATATGTCGTCCACACCTTCCCGACCGGCCAAGGCAACGTTGTCGGCAACCCGATCGTGCCAGTCATCAAGATCTCCGCAAACCCGCGCACCGTGCGCACAATGAGCGAGCATGTCGACGTCGATGTCTCCGGCATTCTTCGCCGAGAGATGACAATTGACCAGGCCGGCGATGCTTTGATCGACATGATCGTGCGAACGGCGAACGGTCGCAATACCGCTGCCGAGGCGCTCGGTCACCGAGAGTTCGTCATGACGAAGCTATATCGAAGCGCCTGACGGAGGTGCAGCACTCAGGGAGCAAAAGCAATTCGTTGACGATGCGTCTCCTGTTCCCTGACGGATGCGTGGACCAGTGCTGAGTTCAACGCGTGTTTGTCGGGCCAGAACACAGGAGCGACGATCGTCGGGGTTCAGGTTCAATGGATGTATGCAGGTGCCTCGGACAAGCGCCTGTATGACGAAGTGAAGTTCTGGTCGCGAGACGTATCCAGAATGCAGAAATCGGCCCGCAGAAGGCCGCGGAACTGAAAGGAGACAGGCCGGCCGCGACTCTGGTTCGGTCGAAAGTCAACAGAGCACCGGAGGAAAGCTCATGAACTTCATTCGCCGTACCATGTTCACCGCTGCCGTTACGCTGGCAGCCTCGGCGGCCGCAGTTGCGGCCGATTACCCCGGCAAGGCTCTCGACTACATCATACCGTTTGGCCCCGGTGGTGAATCCGACATCACCGCACGCCTTCAGCAGCCCTTCTTCAAGGAGAAGTTTGGCCAGGATCTCGTTGTTTCCTACAAGCCAGGAGGCGGTGGCGCGGTCGGTTGGGCTGAGCTCAACCGCCTTACCGGTGACGGCTACACCATCATGGGCGTGAACCTGCCGCATATCGTGCTGCAGCCCGCACAAAAGGATGTCGGCTACAAGACCGATGAGCTCGCCGTCGCCTATTGGTTCCACTACACGCCTGATGCGATCGTGGTATCGGCTGACAGCCCCTTCAAGACACTTGCCGATCTGACGAAGTTCGCCAAGGACAATCCCGGAAAACTGGTGTTCTCCGGTTCAGGCAAGGGTTCCGCCAATCATCTGGCACAGGTTCGCTTCGACAAACTTGCCGGCATCAAATCGACCTATGTTGCCTTCAAGGGCACGGGCGCATCGAATACCGCGCTGCTTGGCGGCCAGGTCAATGCCGCTTGGGGCTATACCACCAGTGGGACAGCACTTGGCGATAAGGCGCGCGTGTTGGCGGTCGCTATGGAGAAACGGCATCCAAAGTTCCCTGACGTGCCGACTTTCAAGGAGCTTGGCATCGACCTCGTTTCGGGTGCCTACCGCGGCATTGCGGTGCCAAAGTCCACGCCTGATGAGATCCGCAACAAGCTTTCCGAAATGATTGGCAAGATCAATGCGGATGCAGAATTCCAGAAAAAGATGATCGACGGTGGTTTCGCTATGGTCGACGTGCCGGCGGACAAGAATGCAGACTTCCTCAAGGCCAAGTCGCAGGAATTCATCGAAGCGGCCAAGGAAGGCGGCATTCTGAAGTAGATCGATCGCGTGCGAGGGACAGGAAAGTCGCAAGATTTCCTGTCCCTCCTTTCCCGATCAGCATTTGTCCGGTCGATGTTTGGTCTCGCGCGACCGTCCCGACGTGCATGATCGGAGTGATTGCGACCCAACGGTTCTGAGAGTTGGTCGAATGCTTCAGTCCCTGGCTGCCGCCTTGACGCCCGTCAATCTTGTGTTGGCGCTCTTGGGAGTCGCCGCAGGTACTGCGATTGGCGCCATTCCGGGTCTCACTGCGACGATGGCTGTCGCGGTCCTCGTGCCGCTGACATTTACGATGCCGCCTGAGAATGCACTGATACTCATGGGGGCCATCTATACCGGCGCGATCTACGGCGGTGCATATGCCGCGATCCTGCTCAACACACCCGGTACACCTTCGGCGATCGCAACGACGCTCGATGGTTTTCCGATGGCCAAGCGCGGCGACGGCGACTTGGCAATGACGATTGCCTGTCTCGCGAGCGTTGCGGGAGGGATTGTCGGCGCACTCGCATTGCTCACTTTAGCGCCGCCGCTGTCCAAGGTCGCGCTTTCATTCGGACCAGCCGAGTACTTTTGGCTGGCGATTTTCGGCTTGTCTCTCATAGCCGCATTGTCGGAGGGGAGTCTGCTGAAGGGATTGGCGGGTGGAGCATTCGGACTTCTGGTGTCGTGTGTGGGCGTCGCTGAGATCTCGGCCGACGTGCGCCTTACTTTCGGATCCCATACGCTCATCAGCGGCATCAATGTCGTTGCGGCGCTGATCGGCCTTTTCTGCATTCCCGTCCTGATCGACCTCGTGTCGACGCCTGAACGTCATCTCAAAATCGAAA
This sequence comes from Hyphomicrobiaceae bacterium, assembly GCA_020638035.1. Lineage (GTDB taxonomy): Bacteria > Pseudomonadota > Alphaproteobacteria > Rhizobiales > Hyphomicrobiaceae > JAEUMD01. The sequence goes on along the minus strand of JACKJI010000001.1, from coordinate 91,198 downwards.
CGGAGCAACGCGGGTTTCGATTGGGCGAGGCGTTTGCACACGTGTGGCGCGAGAAATTGACCTTGATCCGCTCGTCCATGATCGGGACGATCGTCGGCATTCTGCCTGGGGCTGGTGGTTCGGTTGCCGGCCTGGTGGCCTACTCAGAAGCCCGCCGCACTGCCAAGCCGGGGCAGTCATTTGGCAAGGGCGAGCCGGCCGGGGTGATCGCCAGCGAGTCGTCCAACAATGCGACGGTCGGCGGAGGGTTCATCCCGACGCTGGTGCTCGGTATCCCCGGCACACCACCGGATGCGGTCATCCTCGGCGCGCTCCTGGTTCAGGGCCTGCGTACTGGGCCCTCGCTCTTCACCGAGAAAGCCACCATCGTCTACACGTTCATTTGGGGCTTGATGTTTGCCACCATTCTAATGCTGCCGGTCGGACTCCTGCTGGGCCGCTACGCCTACAAGAGTATCGTGGCCATGCCCAAGGCAATACTCGTTCCCGCCGTGGCGTTCATGACGATCATTGGAACCTACGCGATAAACAACAACGTCTCCGATGTCGTGATCATGATCGTCTTGGGCGTGATCGGCTGGGTTCTTGGACGCTTCGGGTATCTGGCATCACCCATCGTGCTCGGTTTGATTCTCGGGCCGATAGCGGAGCAGGGCTTCGTCCAGGCATGGACCATCGGTGTGGCGCGCGAAGACCTCTTTGGCATGTTCTTCGGTCGTCCCATCTCGCTCGGCATCATTCTTTTTACGCTCTTCTCGTTGTTCAGCCCGATACTGATCGAGAAATGGAAGCGCAGGAGCGCATTGAATGAGCGCTGATCAGAAACGCGACTACGGCGGCGCATCGATGGCGGTCCTTCTCATAGGATTCGGAGCTTTCGCCATCTACGATACGACTGGCTATGCGGATCCGGATTCGGCCGTCTTCCCTCGAACCGTAGCAATGGGACTGATCGCGGTATCGTCCGTCTATCTCACGGTTTGGCTGATGGGGCGTGCGGATGCCGCAACAGTGTGGGAGCGGGGTTCTTGGCCTCGTCGCCTGGCATTCGTTGCCGTCATGCTGATAGCGGCATTTGCCATGCCATGGATCGGATTCGTTCCGGTCGCGCTGGCAAGCTTCGGATTGTTGATGATGATCGCAATGTTTGATGCGTGGACGCTGCGGCGCGCAGCAATCTACATCCTTGCGGGCTTGATCATTGTCTTCGGATTCTACGGGCTATTCGGTTGGCTGCTGCAGGTGCCGTTGCCCAGAGGCTGGCTATTCCAGGGTTGAGCACACATGAAGATCACATGCATCCGCGAGGCAACCGCTCCGATAGCCTCTGAGATCCGCAATGCCGTCATTTCCTTCGAGCACATGACCATATCGGTCGTTGCGGTCGAGACGGATGTCGTTCGCGATGGCCGACCTGTCGTCGGTTTGGGATTCATGTCGAACGGGCGCTATGCCCAGGGTGGCATTCTGCGCGAACGGTTCATCCCGCGAATTCTGAATGCAGACCCAGCAAGTCTGGTCGATGAGGCCAACGGCAATCTCGATCCCTTCGCCATCTGGCGCACATTCATGACCAATGAAAAGCCGGGTGGGCATGGCGATCGTGCCCATGCTGCAGGTGCACTCGACATGGCGGTTTGGGATGCGGTCGCGAAGATTGCGAAAAAGCCGCTATGGCGCCTGCTTTCCGAACGCTTCAACAACAATCAATTTGACGAGCATGTCCTCGTCTATCCAGGCGGCGGTTACTACTATCCCGGCAAGGAGATTGAGAGTCTCGTTGCGGAGATGCAGGGCTATCGGGAACAGGGGTACAAGGTCGTCAAGATGAAGATCGGCGGTGCGCCGATGGATGTCGATCTCAGGCGCATCGAGGCGGTTATTGGCGTGACCGGCAGTGGAGCTAGCGTCGCTGTCGATGCAAATGGCCGGTTTGATCTGGAGACCGCACTTGCCTATGGACGGGCGATGCAACCTTACGGGCTGTTCTGGTACGAGGAGCCCGGCGATCCGCTTGACTATAGGCTCAATGCCGTTCTGGCCGAGCACTATTCCGGCGCGCTGGCAACCGGCGAGAACCTCTTTTCAGCCACCGACGGCGGCAACCTCCTACGCTACGGTGGCATGCGCGCTGATCGAGATTGGATACAGCTCGATCCCGCACTCGCCTACGGTCTCACCGAGTACTTGCGCTTTCTCGCCGTCGTCGACCGTCATGGCTGGTCGCGGCGGCGCCTTATTCCGCACGGCGGTCATCAGCTGGCCCTCAACATGGCGGCGGGACTCCAACTGGGCGGATCGGAATCCTATCCGGGCGTTTTTCAGCCCTACGGGGGCTTTGCCGACAACATCACGATCGCAGACGGATATGTGCGTCTGCCGGAGGAGCCCGGAATCGGCATGGAGCTGAAGACGGTAATGTTCGCCGAACTGCGCAAATATCTGGAACTGGCCTGATCAATGCCCGACATTGTCATTACCGAGTTCATCGATTTGGGGCCTGTGGCGCGTCTGCGCGCACGTTACGATGTGCTCCTTGATGAAAGCCTTTGGCAGAAGCCAGAGCAATTGAAGGCGCAGGTCCGGGATGCGAAGGCACTGATCGTGCGCAACCGCACTGAAGTGACAAGAGACGTGCTGGAGTCGGCAGTGGAACTCAGGGCGATCGGCCGTCTCGGAGTGGGGCTGGACAACATCGATGTTGTTGAATGCGAACGGCGCAGTATCGCGGTTCTGCCGGCCTTTGGTGTCAATGCCCGATCCGTCGCGGAATATGTCCTTGCTGCCGCACTGATGCTCTTGCGTGGCTCTGCCTATTTCGGGAGCGCGCAGCTTGCCTCGGGGGAATGGCCACGCATCGAGATGGGGCAGGGGCGTGAGGCACAATCGCGCATAATGGGTGTCATCGGCTTCGGTGTGATCGGTCGCGTGACCGCAGATCTCGCTCGGGCAGCGGGCTTTGAGACGATCTGTCATGATGCAAAAATCGAACCAGGCACGACGGTGTCGGGTGTGAATGCGGTCGACCTGGAGACCCTTCTCGCCACTTCGGATGTCGTTACCCTGCATTGCCCGCTGACCGATACGACGCGCAATTTGATCGGCAAAGGCGAACTGGCGGCGATGAAGACAGGTTCCATTCTTATCAATACGGCACGTGGCGGTGTTGTCGATGAAGTGGCCCTTGCGCATGCCCTGCGCACGGGTCAATTGGCGGGAGCGGCGGTAGACGTTTTTACCACGGAACCGATCACCGAGAGTGTCGGGGCATTGTTTGCCGGGTTGTCCAACGTGATACTGACGCCTCACATCGCCGGTATTACCGTAGAGTCGAATGCGCGCACGAGTGCAGTCACTGTCGACAACGTGTTGCGTGTTCTTTCCGGGGTGTGACGTTGGCCACGATCCTACTAGACCAGAAAGAACTTGAGCTTCTCGTAAGCCGCGCTCTTGAAAACGCAGGTGCGGGCATAACGGCGGCTCGGTCGACAGCACGTGCGCTTGTTCAAGCAGAAGTTGACGGACAGAGTGGTCACGGCTTGTCGCGTATCGACAGCTATTGTGCGCAGGCGAGGACAGGAAAAGTCGACGGTGCGGCAACGCCCAGCGTTCGGCGGTCTCGTCCCGGTGTCGTCATGATCGATGTCGCGCATGGCTTTTTCTATCCTGCGGCCGAGCTGGCTGCCCCTGTCATTGCCGCGGCAGCGCGCGACTGCGGAATCGCTGCGGCCGGCTTCTACAACTCCCACCACGCCGGAGCATTGGGCCTCGCTATTGAGCGCTTTGCCAGCGACGGCCTGATGGCAATGATGTTTGCCAATACTCCGAAAGCGATGGCCGCATGGGGCGGACGTGCAGCGCTCTTCGGCACGAACCCGATCGCCTTTGCCGCGCCTGTGCCGGATGCCGCCCCGATCATCATCGACCTTGCCCTATCGGAAGTCGCTCGCGGAAAAATCCTGAAGGCGTCTCAGGACGGACAGCCTATTCCCGAAGGATGGGCGAAAGATGCCGATGGCAATCCGACGACCGATCCGACAGCGGCATTGAAAGGGACGCTGGAGCCGATTGGTGGCGCCAAAGGTGCTGCGTTGTCGCTGATGGTTGAAATGCTGGCGGCTGCTTTGGTCGGCGCAAATTTGTCCAAGGACGCGTCGTCCTTTTTTGACGGAGATGGACCGCCTCCCGATGTCGGCCAACTGCTGATTGTATTCGACCCGAATGCGTTTGGGGGAGCTGCGAATGTTGCAGAAAGGATCGCCGCTATTGCAACGGCCATGACGGAAGATGAGGGGGTTCGCATTCCGGGTAGTGCCCGTGCCGCACGGCGCGCCGAAGCCGATGTTCGTGGCATTGCAGTCTCAACTGCGCTGCTTGCGAAATTGCGCACACTTGCGGGTGCGTGATCGAGTGTGGTCCGTTCCGGCAGATGCGGGACGCATTCTGAAACTTAATGTTGGCCCGTGTCATATGGGGTTTGAGGCTGTCCAGCTGCCGGCCGTTGAGGCTGGAGAGCTGCGCGTGCCAGCAGGGCATGCTTCAGAGCGTGATCATGTCTTCAGGGACGCTTGGTTGTGTCTCACCGCTCACCAGTCGTCGTCTTGTGCATGTGCCGCGGCAGTCATTGGCGGCGCAGAGGGCGACGACATGTAGAGCGCTACGGCCATGGCGCGGTTCTTCACGCCGAGCTTGTCGTAGAGATTCTTGAGGTGATACTTCACCGTATTGCCCGAGATGCCGAACCGTGCGCCAATCTGCAGATTGGTCCAGCCCTGGGCCAGAGCACCGAGCAATTCCTTCTCACGCTTTGTCAGCAGGTCGATCGGATCGCTTGTCAGCCGCTCGATGTCGATGTAGGGCAGGCACAACCTGCCGCGTGCAACGGTTGCAATCGTTTCCAGGAGCGCGGCGGGGTCCTCGTTCTTCGAGATGAAGCCCCATGCACCTGCCCGCACCGCTTGGCGCAGTGCATCGACGTTGTCATCGTTCGCGTAGATAATGAGCCGTGCGCCGAGCTGGCGCCGCTTCACCACTTCGAGCAGATCAAGCGCCGACATGTCGGGTAGCGTCCATCCGACGACGCCAACGCAAACAGGTTGCTTCTGGCACAGTTCCACGAATGCGTTGCCGGTCTCCACTGCGGGCGCCACGGCATAGCGTCCGTCCCTTGACAGGAAATCCTGCAACCCGGCACGGACGACCGGATTGCGGTCAGCGATTACCACCGCCGGGCGCGTGCTGCCCGCAGTGCAAGACTTGTCGCCAAATAAGGTCATTGCCGCCCTAGCGCTCCGCAAGGGCTTATCGGTCCTGCGCCCATCGAATCGGAACACGCTCGCAGGGGACTCCAAGCCATCGGATTAGCGTGCCCGCAGAGCCACCGACCGCTCCCTGTCACCGAACTCAAGATGTTCATTTTGCTTGCTTTTTTTGCTTATTGTTTTAAAACGGCAACGAACCTGCGCCAGGGGCGTGTCTGCGCACCCCGCCATCGATGCTCGACCGACTTTTCAACTTTAGCCCAATATCGCTGCCATGCGCCAGCCATCCCTGCGAGCTGTCACAGGACGGCTAATGCGCGCCGCTCGTCACCGTCTTCGTGGCGGTGGCGTTGTTGTGGTGGGCATGGGGTAGGGATTTTCTCAAGGCCGTGCCGGTCAGATGCACGACATGGGGCGGTACTGTCTCTCGTATTGGCGGCCATAGCGTTGACGCAGGCACGGTCGGTGTCGGTTCATCGCAAACCTGGCGACCTTCATGTCGCGCGCAGTTTCCGCCATCAGAGGGTTGGCGAGCAAACGAGCGTGGGGTGCAAATGCTGGCCCAAGCGGTTCTTGGCGATGATGGTGTGATGATCGCTTGCGTGGAAATGGTTCGGAAAGCGAAGGCTGCAGTGTTGAGCACACCGGGTAGGGTCTGCGGCCATCGCATCCTTCATGTTGATCGGAACGGGTCAGGGCTCCGAACGTTGCTGAGCTAAGATGCGCAGTAGCTCAGCAAGAGCTACGTACTGTAGGGAAATATCGCCAACGGTTGAGCTTCTACAAGTCGGGCATATGCGCCCGACCGCACAGCGTCTCGTTGTGCCGTCTGTGGGCCCGTCAGCTACCCGAACTTGAACAGGACTCCGAAGCCGCCGCGCGGGTAATTCCACTCGATCTCGCCCGTCGTCTCGGCAATTACCCGACACGTGCCGCATTCCATGCAGCCGTCCGGCGTGATCTCGACCTGGCCGGAGTCGTTGAGGGCATAGCAGCCCGCAGGGCAGACCTTGGTAAGTGCCATCAGGGCAGGAGATGGCACCTCGTGCGGCAGCACCTTGATGTGTGGTCTTCCCGTGTCGACCAGATAACGGTTCTGATAGAGCTTGTCCTCAACGCGGACCGATGGTTGTGCACTGGCCATGTCGATCTCCTCAATCATGTGCTGCATTTTGGATGAGGCGTCACGTTGCCTCGTGGCAGGCCGTCGAATGTTTCTTCACCGCCAACCCCGTGCCATCGACAGCGCATCGCTCAGCAGACCCGTGAAACGACGCGCGGAGAAGAATGATTTCACAATGGCGTTTTCCTTGGCCTTCTTGTCGACGCCGTCGACGCGGAACCAAGTCTGCATCGCGCTCGACAGAAGTTGCGGGTAGGTCGTGAACAAGTGCTTGTTTTCGAGCGCGTGCGGCAGGTTCTTGTACTTCTTCAAGTCCTTCATCACGAATGACTGGTCGAGCTTCTTCTTGTAGACGGACAAGTTCTCGGCCGTCATGGGATCACGCCGCGTCTTGATCTGCGCGATCGTCTCGGCGGCGATGCGGCCGGTCGTCATTGCGAGATTGGAGCCTTCACGATGAACGGCGTTGACGAACTGGCCGGCATCGCCGACCACAAGCCATCCGTCACCGAACAGCTTGGGTATCGCGCGATAGCCTCCCTCCGGGATCATGTGCGCGGCATATTCCTTGACCTCTGAGCCCATGAGGAGCGGCATTGCAGAGGGATGCGACTTAAAGCGTTCAAGCAGTCCATAAGGCGTCTCTCCGGTCTCCGCGAAATCCGAGATCAGGCAGCCGATGCCCACGGCGAGCGATTCCTTGTTCGTGTAGATGAAGGCCGTACCGGTCATCCCGTTAGTGATCGTTCCAGCGGCCTCGATGACGACGCCTTCATCTCCCTTCAGGTTGAAACGAGATTCGATCGTCTCCTGCGGCAGGAAGTGCATCTCCTTGACGGCGAGGGCGACGGTCTTGGGCGCGGGCACCTCGCGCAAACCGGCTCGCGCTCCAAGCAGTCCGTTCACGCCTTCGGCAAGTACCACCACATCGGCCTTGATGAAGCCGCCTTCGCGATCGGTTCTGACGCCGATGACGCGGCCGTTGTCGTCCTGCACGAGTTCGGTGACGGTGGTCTCGCAGATGACGAGCGCACCGGCGGCCTGCACGCGCTTGGAGAACCACTTGTCGAACTGTGCGCGGATAATCGTGTAGCGATTGGGTTTTTCCTCGTTGAAATCGTCGGAGCGATACTGCATCGCCGTCGTCGAGCGATCGTCCATCATCCACAACCGCTGCTCGATGATATGCCGTTCTAGCGGAGCATCCTCGCGGAAGTCAGGAATGAGCTGCTCCAGCGCATCGGAATAGAGGATCGCCCCCTGCACGTTCTTGGAGCCGGGATACTCGCCGCGCTCGAGCTGCAGGACCTTCAAGCCGCGCTGGGCAAGCGTCAGCGCACAAGCATTGCCTGCGGGTCCCGCACCAACCACGATGGCATCAAATCTCTCCTCGATCATGGTGAACCCCTTCAGCTTGCCAGCCTGTTGACGCTGAGACGTGCGCGGAACGCGCGGGTGAGTGCGGGAAGAATGAGGGTGGCGTCACCGACCAAGCCCATGTGGGCGAAGTCGAAGATCGGCGCGTTCTTGTCGGTGTTAATTGCGACGATGAGATCGGCGCCCTCGACGCCAACGCGATGCTGGATCGCGCCAGAGATTCCAGCGGCGATATAGAGTTTCGGTCGGATGGTCTTGCCGGTCTGGCCGATCTGCCGGTCGACTGGCACCCAGCCTTTCTGCACCACGGGACGCGAGCAACCGTATTCGCCGCCCAGGACCTCTGCCAGCGCCTTGACGTGCTGGAAGTTGTCGGCCGATTGCAGGCCGATGCCACCCGCGACGACGATGTCGGCGTAAGCGAGGCTGGACTTGGCGCTCTCGCGGTCGGGCAAGAACGACAAAACCTTCGTTACGATGTCATTCTCGACGAGGTTGGGTGCTACCTCGACGACGCGGCCAATGCGATCGTCCCGCCGCTCCGGCATGGCCATGACTCGCGGTCGAACCGTCGCCATCTGCGGGCGATAGTTCAGGGTGTAGATCGTGCAGAGGAGGGAGCCGCCAAAGGTGGGCCGTGTCGCCGCCAGTGAGCCGTCGGCATCGACGGCAAGCTCGGTGGAATCCGCGGTGAGGCCCGTCAGCAGCGTGGTTGCGACCGAGCCGGCGAGATCGCGTCCAAGCGTGGTCGCGCCCAGCAACAGGATCTCGGGCTTGTAGGTCTTGACGAGTTCCGTGAAGACGCGCGTGTAGGGATCGTTGCGGTAGTCGGCGAGCGCCTCGTGCTGCACGAGATAGGCGACGTCGGCACCGTAGGCGAAGGCTTCGGCGGCTGCGACCTTTATTGCTTCGCCAGGCGCGCCGATGACGACGCCCGCCAGTTCGACGCCGAGCTTGTCGGCGAGCTTTCGTCCCTCTCCCAGTAGCTCCCAGGAGACCGGGTGCACTTCGCCGCGTTCGAGTTCGACGAAGACCCAGACGTGTTTGTAGGCCTTGAACTCCTCCGACAGCTCTTTCTTCATGCCGGCGCGTCCGCCTTGCGGCGCAGGTGTCTTCACGGTGGCATCGTTGCTCATGTCCGCTCTCTCCTTTGCGCGCTTGCCTAATACCCGGCTGCGGTCTTCTCGAGTTCAGCTTCCAGTCCCGGCTGTCTTGCGAAGATTTCCGCCATCAGCTTCTCGCCGATCTCGTCGTTCGACAGGCCGGCAAGATCGATGAGCTGAGCGCGCTCCGAGCGTGGTGTCGGCGCGAACACCCGCTTGACCACGGTCGGCGATCCCTTCAATCCGCATTTCGTCAGGTCGGTGATGCCGGCGTCGGCTGCCGTCCACTTCACGACTTCCGCGCGTGCCGCACGCAATGCATCCGGCATCGATCCGCGGCGCATCGTGTTGGTGCCTTCCAGCATGGTGATGAGGCAGGGCAGGTTAGTCTTCAGCGTCTGCACGCCACCTTCTGAGCGCCGCTCCACCGTTGCGGTCTGCTCAGTAAGATCGATTTCAGCGATACGTGCCACATAGGTCAGTTGGTTGAGGTCGAGCCGACGTGCGATGCCGGGACCGACCTGGGCTGTGTCGCCATCGATCGTCTGCTTTCCGGTGAATACGATCTCGGGTGTGCCCCACGTCTCGGAGATCTTCTTGATCGCCGAGGACAGCGCGAACGAGGTGGCGAGCGTATCGGAGCCGGCGAAGAAACGGTCGGTAAGAAGAACGGCACGATCCGCGCCGAAGGTGAGAGCCTTGCGCAGGCTGTCCTCTGCCATCGGCGGCCCCATCGTCAGCACCGTCACCTCCCCGCCGTGCGTATCGCGCAGCTGCAAGGCCTGCTCCAGTGCGAAGAGGTCATAGGGGTTGATGATCGTCGGCACGCCCTGCCGCATGATCGTGTTGGTAACCGGATGAACGCGGATCTGGGCGGAGTCGGGAACCTGTTTGAGGCAAACGACAATGTGCATGGGAAGAACCCTCGGCTTGCTCTTGTGTCTATGCTTCGCAAGCCCTGTGCCATCCCGCAGGGAAGGCATATAGTCTCGTTATTTCATGGGGTTGTGTGCATGCCGCGGTTGAGCCGGCGCTGCCCGACAACCAACAATTTCGCGCCTTGTCTGGAACCCGACACGATCGTTGGTCGAGGACAAAATGCGCTGCGCCACCGATCGGTTTCGGTGGCGCATCAGGCCGGCATTTGCAGTGATGTTGACGCAGCGATCCTGTGGTGATTGTCACTCCAACTCGTCGAGGGCGACGAATGTCTGACCTGGAGGCGCCACGGCGTCCTTCAGCACCTTGAAGACGCGCTGATCGAGTGGACCTGACTGCAAGAAGTCCTCGTAGGCACGTTCCAGGTATGAGCGACAGCGCGCAACGACCACGCGGTCGGGCAGGTCGTCGAGATCGTCGCCGCTGATGTACTCACCCATCCGCTTCAGGACATGCAGGCGCATGACCGATAGCTTCGCTGGATCATAGGCAACGCCTAGCCCGTGGAAGAAGTCTTCCGCCGACGAGTAGCCCTTCAGCTTTGCCAACACGTTGCTTTCGCCTGCGAGTGGAATAATCGGCGCAATTGAGCAGCTTTGGTGATCGTCCATGTCTCGAACCGTCGTTGCTTAGGTTGATGCGTCCTGCGACCTGCGGTCACCGGCGATGAGTTCCAGGAGGCTCGGCAGCTGTTCATGCGTGACCGCGCGTTTGGTCCGCTGCGCTTCGTTGCGAACGCTGGACAGAAGCGCTGCATGCAACTTCGGCTCGGCCGGCAGCCCCAGCTCGCTGAGAGCATTTCGGATCGAGCTGCGGCCGGAATGTTTGCCGAGAACCAGGCGCCGCTGCCGGCCTACGAGGCCAGGGTCGAAGGCCTCGTAGGAGGCGGGATCCTTCAGCAGCCCGTCGACGTGAATGCCCGATTCGTGCGTAAATGCGGCCGCGCCGACGATCGCCTTGCTCTCTGGAATTACGCGTCCCGACGCCGTGGCGACAAGGTCGGCAACCTGCGGCAGCTGAGATAATCCAACGCCCGTGTCGAATCCGTGCAGCCTGGAAGCGGCGACGGCAATTTCCTCCAGTGGTGCGTTGCCGGCGCGCTCGCCAAGGCCGACGACCGTGACGCTTGCATGGCGCGCACCGGAACGCAGAGCTGCGAGCGTATTGGCGGTGGCGAGGCCGAGATCGTCATGAGCGTGGATCTCGAATTCAAGATCGGAGCCTGCCACCAGCCTCTCCACCAGGGCAGCCGTCGCGAACGGATCGAGCACGCCGAGCGTATCGGCGAAGCGGAATCGGCGAGCACCGGCCCGCTCCGCGGCTTCCATGACGTGGCAGAGGAAATCGACATCGGCGCGAGAGGCGTCTTCGCCCCCCACCGCGACCTCAAGACCATGGTCACGGGCATAGTGGACGACGCGCGCGATCGCTGCCAGTGCCCAATCACGCCCCACTCCGAGTTTGGCCCGCAACTGGATGTCGGAAACGGGTACCGACAGGTTGACCATGCCGACACCGGTCCTGGACGCGGCATCGACATCACTCTCGCGCATGCGCCCCCAGGCGATGATGCGCGCGGTTGTCCGGGTTGCGACGATCGCCTGGATTGCAGCGATCTCTTCCTCGCCCATCGAAGGCGTGCCGGCCTCGATCTCGTCGACGCCTGCATCAGCGAGGGCGCATGCTATGGCGACTTTCTCGTCGACCGTGAACGACACGCCTGGTGCCTGCTCGCCATCGCGCAGCGTCGTGTCGTTGAGATAAATGCGACGATTGATCAAGGCTGGCGACATGCGTGCCTCCGTCTCAGGCATAGGTCGGCTGGAAGGCGCCGGTCGATGGACCCTCGCCGCTCCAGAACGGCGACAGCTCGCGTAGCCGTGCGATGATGTCGGGCATCACTTCGAGAACCTGATCGACGTCTTCTTTTGTGTTCTCACGCGAGAACGAGAACCGGATGGCACCGTGCGCTGCCGTATAGGGAATGCCCATCGCGCGCATGACATGCGAAGGCTCGAGCGAGCCTGATGTGCACGCGGAGCCTGATGAGGCCGCGATGCCCGCCCGGTTGAGAAGCAGTAGGATTGCCTCGCCCTCGATGTACTCGAACGCAATGCTGGTGGTATTGGGTAGCCGTGCGTGCGGGTCTCCGGTGACGAACGCGTTGCCGACGCGCTGAAGGAGCGACTTTTCGAGCCTGTCGCGCAACGCCGCAATGCGGGGCATATCGCTTTCGAGGTTCTGATGAGCGATCTCGGCGGCAACACCCAGTCCGATGATACCGGGCGTATTCTCAGTGCCTGCGCGCCGGCCTCGCTCCTGGTGCCCGCCTTTGAGCATCGACTTGAAACGTGTGCCGCGACGAACATAGAGCGCACCGATGCCCTTGGGCCCATGCAGTTTGTGTCCGGAGAGCGAGAGCATGTCGACCGGCGTGTTCCTGAGATCGATCGGGATCTTGCCGACCGCCTGCACGGCATCGGTGTGGAACAGCGCGCCGGCGTCCTTTGCGAGCCCGGCCAGTTCGGAAATGGGATTGATCGTTCCCGTCTCGTTGTTCGCCCACATGAACGAGACGATAGCCGTCTTATCGGAGAGCGCCTTGCGGTAGGCTTCGATGTCGAGCCGTCCGTGGGCATCGACCCCGATGTGGTGAACCTTGGCGCCGCGCGTTTTCGCCAGGTGCTCGCAGGCCGACAGGATGGCTGGATGCTCGACGACACTGGTGATGATCTCGGCGCGCAACGGATTTGCTTCGAGTGCCGAGATGAGAGCGGCATTGTCGCTCTCGGTGCCACCCGACGTGAAGACAATCTCGTGATCATGGGCCGCTCCAAGAAGCGCCTGCAACTTCTCGCGGGCCTCGCGTACGGAGCCACCGACCTTGGCGCCGAACGCGTGCATCGACGACGGGTTTCCGAACTGTTCGGTGAAGTACGGCAGCATGGCCTCGACGACACGTGGATCAACGCGCGTGGTGGCATTGTTGTCGAGATAGACGGGGCGGACGCTCATGATCGTTCTCCAACTCGTATTGCCAACATCACCGACGTTTAGTGGCCGGGTGCCTTGACCGGGATGACGCGTATCGGTAGCCGTGTCCGCTCGACAAGCCGCTCCTGCACACCGGCCACTGTCATCGCCGAGAGCTGGCAGTTGATGCAGGCGCCGGTCAGCTTCAGCATGACGTTGTTGCCGTCGACATCGACGAGTTCGCAGTCTCCCCCGTCACGCTGCAACGCCGGGCGGACCTCCTCGATCACGTCCTCGATCAGCTTGATGCGCTGGAATGTCGTCAGTTTCGGTTGTGGCGCCGCTGCGCGGATCTCCTCGTTGAAGATGTCCAGCGGAACGAAGTCGTCAGACACGGGGGCGGGTGCCTTCGCGGCTTGTGGTTTGCGAATGACGCCAGAGACCTCGACCTGGCCTGCGACAAAGGCCGCCTCCGCAGGTATGATCCCTTCGGCGACCATTTTCTCGTTGCTTCGCGCGAGCACACCCTCGATCGCTTCCAGGCACGTGGCGCAACTGCCGCCGGCCTTGGTGTAGAAGGTCACCATCTCCAGTGTCGTGAGCTTGTTGACGCGGATTGCGGTCTCCAGCATGCCCTCGTCGACACCGAAGCACTTACAGATGAGCGCGCCTTCCTCGTGATCGTCGGCCCACTCCTCGCCGCGATAATTCGCAACGGCAGCCTGCAGCGCCTCGTAACCCATCACGGAACAGTGCATCTTCTCCGGCGGTAACCCGCCAAGGAAATCCGCGATGTCGGCGTTTGTCAGCTTCAGCGCTTCATCGAGAGTCTTGCCGATGACGAGTTCGGTCAATGCGGAGGAGGATGCAATTGCCGATCCGCAGCCGAAGGTCTGGAATTTCGCATTCTCGATGCGTTCGGTGCCAGGATCGACCTTGAGCATCAGCTTCAAGGCATCGCCACAAGCGATCGCGCCAACCTCACCGATAGCGTTCGCATCGGACAGTACGCCGGCGTTCTTCGGCTCGAAGAAGTATTCCTTGACCTTGTCAGTGTAGTCCCACATGGCCATGCTCCTCAGCAGAATGACTTGCCGCAGCTGCACTTCGAACTGGCATTGGGATTGTCGAACGAGAAGCCGGCCTTGCCGAGTTCCTCGACGAAATCGACGGTCACGCCGGACAGCATCGGAAGAGAGTCCGGATCTACGAAGATGCGAATGCCGCTGCTCTCGACGATCTCGTCGTCCTGGCGTGGCTGGCTATCGAGGCCGATCTTGTATTTGAGGCCCGAGCATCCACCGTTCTCGACCATGACTCGAAATCCAGCGCCGCTCTTCCCAGACTTCTCAATGGCCTTCTTGACCGCAGTGGCAGCGCGCTCGGTAAGGGCGATCATCCAAGTTCTCCGTGGCTGATGGACGTGCTGCGGTTGGAAATAGCAAGCCTCGTGCCACAAGATAATGCTCTGATTTTTCGCTCTTTTTTGCGCTGGCGTGTTTGTCGTAACTTCGACACGGTCGCGTTCGCGACATCACCGTCTACCGCTGCCGACGAAGCGTTTTCACGCATTGTGCTAGCGCCGCATCCATCGTCTGTGCATGTGCGTCGAACCAACCGGGCAGAAACTCCGACACGAACGCTTTGGCCATGTCGGGCATGCCGCGGCGTGCCATCGCGGCAAAGCGTTCCAGGTCGCCCAGAACGCGAGTATGATCGGCTTCATGTTCGTCTATCGCTTTGAACCCGCACTCGCGCATCAGTTCGCTTTCGCGTGTGAAGTGTCCGCGCGTGTGGTCGAGCAGCTTGGTGAACAGGATGTGAAGATCCTCGGGAGCGTCGGCCTGAGCGATGGAGTTAACAAGTGCTGCAAACTCGGCATGCGTCGTGTCCATTTCCTCGACGCCGAGGCCATAGACACGTTGACTCCACTCGATGACGTTGCGTGATTTTCCGACCATCTCTCTTGCCAATTCTAGCGTCTGGTATGTCGTCTGCGGTCCCCGGCTCCGGTGCCATCTGATGGGCGCAAGCGATTGCTGGTGCAGGTGCGGATCGACAGCCATCGCCGCACGTCACACGCTTTCGTGCCACTCGCGACGAGCACTGGAACGGCGTCCGGGCAATTCCGATCGCGTGGAAACCGCTTTAGGCAGGTGCGGCCTTGCTCCGTGCGATCATCGCCTCTGCCGAACCCGGCTCGAAGCATTTGTCGACGTCCGGACATGCGCTGCAGGTCGGGGACGTGCAGTGAGCAAGGCCTTCCGCCTCGCACAACTGGCGGAAGAAGAAACGTTTCCACCGCATGTTGTCGACATTGCGTGCCGCGAGATCCGGGAAGAATTGGTTCATGAGCGCGGTGAGGGTTGCACGGTCGGGTAGGCCGAGATCTTCCCAGAGATGACCGCCTTCCATAGAGCGTCTGGCGAGAATGCCCGCGAGCAGGCGAGACGCCTCGCCGCGCGGTGGACACGCATCCAACAACAGGTCCCTCACCCAGGACTGCTCTTCGGAGACGTCCACAACGGTATAATCTGCGGGTGAAAGACGCGGATGGCCGGGCGCGAAGACCATCAGTAGAACGCCTAAATCTGTACCTCCGACGCCGAGACGTTGTGCCAGGGATCCGTCCTTAAGATCGCGTTCCGTGAGCGTCTTGCGCACAACGCTGGTGAAGACCAGTCTTTCGAGTGTTCCCGAGCAGCTGAACCAATGTTCGCGTGCCGTGCGATCGGAATGCCTCACAACGGCTTCATCGTTGCAGCAAAAATCGGTGAACGCTCGGGCTTCCAAGGTCATTCGACTAGCTCCGTGGCGGGAACATGCGTCTGGCAGGCTTTGGGGCAGACGCGTGCACATGCGCCGCAGCCGATGCAGGCGCCACCATTGTCGAGAACCATGATCTTGCGGTTGAGTTCACCGTCGAAGTCATCGTCGTCGTCCTCGGTCACGATGCCAAGGTTGTTGCCGTCTTCATCGAGACCATAAAGGTGCATGACCTCGCGCGAGCAGACCTTGAAGCATCGACCGCAGCCGATGCAGGTCTCGCCGTTTATCGCCGTCAGGTAGACTGGTACCCAAGGGGCGCCATTGCGTGTGGAGAATTGGGACATGCCAGTTGTATCCGTTGGCGGTCGAGCGTCATGCACTCGCGCTGTGGGGTTTGGGCAGCGTGCTTTGGGCTTCGAGTTCTTTCAGTTGCGCGCGTGCCGTCTCCAACGCCAAGTAGGCGTCACGCGTGGCTTCCGCCGTCGTCATGATCCCCTGCCAGTTGATTGGCAGGTCCTCCGCAAGATCGTGCAGGTTCATCTTTGCGGTTGTGGCGCGGGCCGAAAGTTTCTTGATTTCCGCCTTCAGCGTGTCGACGTCTGACATGGATTGGGCTCCTTCGATGCAATTGGCTCGACGTAGACTGGGCAAGTCAGGCTTCGGCGACGTGCTGATAGGTCTTGTAGGTGTCGACACCGGCATCGACGAGTTTCTGTCCCTCGGCCTCCAGCTTGATGATGTTCTCGAAGCCGAAGCGATGGACGTCGCGCAGATGCTTGGACAGCACGACGAGCTTGCCCATCGTCAGTACGACGCGGCCAAATCCCTCATGGTGCATCTTCATCATCGGGCTGGCGACATGGCCGGTCTCCCGTTCCAGGGAAAGAGAGATGGCGTTATAGAAGAGTTCAAGCCGCGCCAGCACATCGGGGTCCGGATCGGCCATCATCGGCATCTGCCGGCGCTGCTCCTTGGTGACGATGAATGGTGCAAGGAGCTCGGTATCGGCCTTGCCTTCCCAGGCCCCGTAGGAATCCTGCGCCCTGATGAGCCGAACGAGGGTTGCAACAAACGGGCCCGGCATCGCATCGGCAGCCCCGGTGCCTTCCATGTTCACAGCAGCGGTCGCCATTGTTCAATCTCCTACGAATGACGGTTTTGAAACGAAGCCCGCTTGCCCGAGGATCTTGCGGAGCCACGGCGGCGGTGAACCAGACAGCATCGCCTGCACGCGCGCGATGACCCCCTCGATCGGTTGCGGCTCCGCGATCTTCACGGGATGGATGCCCGCACGCACGACCTTGGCTGCAGCAGGCCCGCCGATCGCGCGCACGAACAGCAGATGCACGCCGGCCAGAGCATCGACCTTGGGCGTGATGCGATCGTCGCCATCCTCCTTGTGCTTTCCGTCCTCCTCGGAGACCTCGTCGAAGGCCGCGACGGAAACGAAACGCGACGCGCCTGGCGTCACATCGTAGATGGCGAACTTGCGTGCCGATCCGAAGTGAGCGTTGAGCCCCTTCATGTCCTGTGTCGCGATCGCGATCCGGATCGCCGGCTCCGGGCCAGCCGCCGACACGGCATTGTCGTCAACTAACTGCAAGCGACGGACGTTCATCGCTCTTCTCCCTCGTGCGTTGTGCGAAAGGATTGAGGGTCTCCGGGCTTGGTTGATGCAACTCGGCCTGAAAGATGTTTGCCACCTCGAAAATGAGATCGCGGGTTCCCTCATAAAGAATGGTTCGCTTGTGCTGTGCGCCAAGGCGATCAAAGATCGGGAAGCCGACGCGCATCAGTGGTACGCGAAGCCGCTCCGCGGCCTGGCGGCCGTGACTATGCGCCACCACGAGATCCACACCGGCATCTGCCCCGAGGTCTTCCAGATCCTGCAGGTCACCTGCCACCACGCGGGCCGTTGGAACCTTTGCGAGGATGGGTGAGTGGCTTGTCGTCGTAACGGCCGCCTTCACCTGCGCGCCGAGGCCGGCGAAGAACGACGACAAGGCGTAGAGCAGGTCGGGCTCGGCGCCGATCGCGATGTTCTTGCCACCGAAATGGAAGTGACCGTCCAGCATGGCGTCGGTGAGCTGGTTGCGCCGGCGTCGGATGGAAGCGGGTACCGGCCGGCCCGACAGCTCGGCCAACAAGGTGATGAAGCGGTCGACAGGCTTCAGCCCGGTCAGCGTCTCGAAAACCATGAACGGTACGCCGCACTTGTCCTGAAGCAGGCGCGCTGGCTTGCGCATGTGCTCGCCGATGCCGATGGTGAAGGCAGAGCGGCCCATTTCGCGAATGCGTTCGACCGGCGTGCCGCCATAAGTCGTGGGGACCCAGTTGTCGGGAATGGTTCCGTCGAGCGCACCGGAAATGTCCGGCAGGATGATGGGGTCGAGTCCAAATGCTTCGGCCGTGTCACGCAGAAGTTCGATGTCGGCGACGGTCAGATGCGAACCCGCGAGGATGTTGATGCGGCCGCCAATAGGCGCGATTCTGTTTTCGGTCTCGATGAGCGCATCGAGTGTGGCGGTGACTGCCTTGGTCCATCCCTCCTCGATGGCGCCATCGAAGTCGGGCGTTTGGACAAGAACGACGTCGGTTCCGGCAAGTTCCTGCGCACGCCGACGCCGGATGTTGGCGATTTCGCCGGCGAAATCCTCTCCGCGCGTCTCCACGAGCGCCGTCGTGCAGACACCGATGAACTTCGCGCCCGTGCGTTTCTTGAGGTTGAGGATAGCTTCCTCGAGATTCTCTGCGCCACCAAGAATCGTCGCCACCTCGTCCATCGCCGTCGTCTGCAACGGGATCGTTTCCTTGAAGTGCCGCACGAAGAGAACGAGAGCGAACGACGTGCATCCCTGGCTGCCGTGGAACAGCGGCACGGAGCCCGCGACACCAAGGAAGGCAAAGGCGGCGCCCAATGGCTGTGACGACTTCAGCGGATTGACGGACGCCGCCTTGCCGGAACTGTCGATCCTGGTTGTCATGCCGTGGCCTCCTAGCACTCGCCCAGATCGTCGGCTGTGGTGGCTGCGAACTTGCGGCGCGAATGCGCTACGAAGTCAGGCTGAATAGGCAGCATCGCGGGCTGGCGATCGGTAGCAGCATCGAGACCCAGGCCTTCAACGTTTCCATCATGATCCCAGGGAGCTGGCTCGCGCACGGCTGCCCACACGGGATTGGAAATCGCCAGATCGATTTGCCGCACGAGTTCGACCATGCCGTCATAACCGGCATACGGGTGATGACGCTCCTGGTTGATGTCGAGCCAGGCCGTCTTCGCCTTGAGGGCGATGAACTGCGTGCGGCCGCCCGACAGCATGATGTCCGCCTTGCCGTCCGCGAGCATTGCGTAGAGTTCGCGGGGTGCCATGCCCTCGAACATGTGCGGATCGTCCTTCATCAGCTCCTTGATCCGCTCCTTGTCCTCCGGCGTCGACTTCTTCACTGACGTGCCGACGATTTCCATGCCGATTTCCATGAGCGCGGAAACGACGGACCAGGATTTGACGCCGCCGGTGTTGAGCAGGACTCGCTTACCCGCGAGGCGATCGTGGTAGGGTGCGAGCCGCTGCCATGCGCGCTCCTCTTCCTCGGCAATCAGCGTTTCCGTCTGCTCGATCAGGTCACCTTGTGCGCCGCGGTCGACCAGCAGGCGCGCGGTCTGTCTCAATGCGTCTGACGTGTCCGTAATGCCGTAGAAGGACCCCTCGAAGAACGGGATGTCCCAACGCTCCTCCATCTTGCGGGCGAGATTGATGAGGGCCGTCGAGCACACCATCATGTTGACGCGCGCGGTGTGAGCGGCAGCGACCTCTGCATAGCGCGCATCGCCTGGTATCGAGGCGCGGATGCGGATGCCGAGCTTCTCGAACAGCGGCTTCACCATCCAGAATTCGCCGCTCAGGTTGAACTCGCCCAGGATGTTGATATCCGTCGGTCCTGCGTCGTCGACTTCGCGCGTTCCGATCACGTGGTCGATCAGAGCTTCGCCGGCGAGCTTGTTGCCGAGGTTCTTCGATCCGACAAAGCCTGGAGCGTTGATTGGAATGACGGGCACGCCGACAGTCTCGGTGGCATGGCGGCAGACGGCCTCGATGTCGTCACCAACGAGGGCCGTGACACAGGTGGAGTAGACGAAGATCGCCGGCGGCGCATAACGCGCGGCGATTTCGCGGATCGCCTTCAACAGCTTCTTCTCGCCCTGCCCCATGACGATGTCGAGTTCGCTGAGGTCGGTCGTGAAGCTTGTGCGCCAGAGATCGGGACCGGACGAGGCGGCACCGCGGTTGTCCCAGGAATTGCCCTCGCAGGCCAACGGCGCGTGGACCAGGTGCGCGACATCGGTGATCGGCTGCAGCGCGATCTTTGCCCCGTCGAAAGCACAGCCGCCGGCCGCTGCTCCCGGCGTCAACGGCTTGGAGCAGCCCTTCTTGCGCTCCTTCTCGCTCTTCGCCTGGTTCTTGTCGCAGGCCGGCTCGTCGAAGACGGTGGCGATCTTGTCCTTCAGCATGAGCGGCTCCGCTTTCTGCAAGGATCGGTTGCCGGCGGGTGAGCGATCACGTGCTCGCCCGCCGGCGCCATGTCAGCGTGTCAGGTCGAACGAGTAGTCGGAAACGCCTGGCTCGTTCGTATCATCGTCCATGACGTCCATGATCTTATCGAGCAGCATGACCAGAACGCGCAGAGCGCCCTGATAGCCCATCGTCGGGAAACGATGATGGTGATGCCGATCGAAGACCGGGAAAGTCAGACGAATGAGCGGGATCTTGAGGTCGCGCTCCAGGTACTTGCCGTAGGAGTTGCCGATGATGAAGTCGGCAGGCTCGGTGGCGAGCAGGGAGCGCAGGTGCCACAGATCCTTGCCGGCCCACACCTGGCAGCCCTTGCCGAACGGGGAGGACGCGAGCAGTGTTTTCATCTGCGCTTCCCAGTCCTTGGTGCCGTTGGTGGCAAGGCAATGGATCGGTTCGCCACCGGTCTCCATGACGAAACGGGCCATCGCATAGACGAAGTCGGGATCGCCGTAGATGGCGTACTTCTGTCCGTGCAGCCAGGATTGGCTATCGGCCATCGCATCGATGAGGCGGCCACGCTCCATGCGCAGGGCCTCGGGCACTTCCTTGCCGGTGAGTTCGGAGACCTTCATCAGCAATTCGTCGGTAGCGCGGACGCCCATGGGATAGTGGAAGGAGGCGGTCGTCTGTCCGAATCCTTCGATGTATTCCATCGTCTTGGGTGTGCAGTAGTGCTGCAGCGACAACGAGGCCTTGGCGTCGAGCGCACTCTTCACCTCGTCGATCGAGGTGCCGCCGTCGTACATGCGGTACTCGCCGTCGGATGGCGTATCGAAATTGTCGGATGCGTCCTGCAGGAACGTATACTCGACACCCATAAGGTCGAGGATGCGCTTCAGCTCGCGGTTGTTGCCGACACAGTAGCCGTCGAAGCCCGGGATGATGTTGAGCTTGGTGCCGGGCGTCGCCGTCTTGCCCTTCCAGAAGTGCTCGATGATGCCCTTCATCATGTTGTCGTAGCCGTTGACGTGGCTGCCGACGAAGGCCGGGGTGTGCGCGAAGGGGACGTCATAGTCCTGTGGCACGGAGCCCTTGCCCTTGGCCTGCTCGATGAAGGAGTGGAGGTCGTCACCGATGACTTCCGCCATGCATGTGGTCGAGACGGCGATCATTGCCGGATCATAAAGCGCCTTGGTGTTGGCGAGGCCGTCGATCATGTTGTTGAGGCCACCAAAGACGGCGGCGTCCTCCGTCATCGAAGAGGAAACGGCCGAGCATGGCTCCTTGAAATGGCGGGAGAGGTGTGAGCGGTAGTAGGCGACGCAGCCCTGGCTGCCGTGCACGAAGCTCATCGTGCGCTCGAATCCGGCAGCGGCGAACACTGCGCCGAGTGGCTGGCACGCCTTGGCCGGGTTTACGCACAAGGATTCGCGGGCGAGGTTCTTCTCGCGGTAGTCCCAGGACTTCGTCCAGTCGGCGATCTCCTGGACCTTTGCGTCCGGGTGACCTCCTTCGTACTTCTCCTTCTTGTTCTTGAGCATCTCCTGATATTCCGGCTGACGGAACAACGGTCGATGATCGAGAACCTTTTCTGCTGATTGAGGCATGACAAATCTCCATCGTTGGCCGTCCGCCATACGAGACGCGCCGTTGTGGGAGTTTCAGATCGTTGGGTGTGGAGCGGGGCGCACGAGCCCCGCTACCGTTGCGTCAGGCGGCTTTCTTCCAGGGCGCGTCGAACATGTCCCAGACCGGGTTGTTGATGGCGAGGTCCATGTCGCGCGCGAAGATCGCGAAGCCGTCGTAGCCGTGATAGGGGCCGGAGTAATCCCACGAGTGCATCTGCCGGAACGGGATGCCCATCTTCTGCACCGGGTACTTCTCTTTGATGCCCGAGCCGACGAGGTCAGGCCGCTTCTTTTCGATGAACTTTTCGAGCTCGTAGCCGGTGACATCGTCGTAAATCAGCGTGCCACCCTTCACGTAATGTCCGGTGCGCTGATAATCGTCACCGTGGCCGAACTCATAGCCGGTGCCGGTGATGATCATTCCGAGATCCTCGTAGGCGTTCACCACGTGCCGCGGTCTCAGGCCACCGACGTAAAGCATGACGGTTTTGCCTTCCAGGCGGGGCTTGTACTTGGCGATGATCTCGTCGACGAGCGGTTGGTACTTGGCGATGACCCGCTCAGCACCTTCCTTGATCTTGTCGTCGAAGTGAGCAGCAATCTTGCGCAGTGCCGCGGCGATCTGCGTCGGGCCGAAGAAGTTGTATTCTTCCCACGGCATGCCGTACTTCTCCTCCATGTGCCGGCAGATGTAGTTCATCGACCGGTAGCAATGGATGAGGTTGAGCTTGGCCTTGGGTGCGCGCTCGATCTCGGCCAGCGTCGCGTCGCCGGACCAGTTGCCGACCACGTTGAGCCCCATCTCCTCGAGCAGGATGCGCGAGGACCAGGCGTCGCCGCCGATATTGTAGTCGCCGATCACGTTGACGTCGTAAGGGCCGGCCTCATAGTCGCTCTGCTTTTTCTCGAACACCCAGTCGCGGATCGAGTCGTTGGCGATGTGGTGGCCGAGTGACTGCGATACGCCGCGGAAGCCCTCGCAGCGAACCGGCACGATGGTCTTGCCCGTCTCCTTGTTCTTCTTGCGCGAGACGGCTTCGATGTCGTCACCGATGAGACCAATCGGGCATTCGGACTGGACCGTGATGCCGTTGGCCAGCGGGAAGAGCACGTTGATCTCGTCGATAATCTTTTCGAGCTTCTTGTCACCGCCGAAGACGATGTCCTTCTCCTGGAAGTCGGACGTGAACTGCATCGTCACGAAGCTGTCGACGCCGGTCTTGCCGATGTAGTAGTTGCGGCGCTGCGACCAGGAGTATTGTCCGCAGCCGACGGGGCCATGACTGATGTGCACCAGTGTCTTTCACGGGGCCCTCAGACGACGCCCTTTGATCCGGCATAGGCGCAACCGCGGACCGTCATGACGCCCGGTATCGACTTGATGTTGGACTTGACGTCGCATTCGCTGAGCGCGCGTGTCCTTCGGCGTCAGTGCCCTTGTCTTCCGCAACGTCGAGGTGTTTCTGCGCCGCTTCTTCGCCTTGTCGGGATAGGCGGCGAGAACCTCCTCGATCAACTGCTCGTTGAATTCAGGCGTATTGGTATAATCGTCCATGTTCATCTCCATTGCGGGCGATGATCAGAAGTTGCGCCGACGACCGAGTTCAAACGCTGCGATCGGCGCTTGACCTCGAGCTACTGTGCCGCGGCGGTCTTGGCGGCTTCCTTCGCCTGAAGCTCGGCGAGCTGTTGCTCCTCGGTCTTCCTGATGCCGAAGTCGAGCAGCATGTCCTCGAGCTCCTCCATCGTGATTGAGTCGGATCGTGCCTTACCTGAGTTGGCGTGGATCTTCTCAGCCAGCTTGCGGTACTCCTGTGCCTGTTGGCTGTCGGGCGCGTACTGATCACGGTCTGCTTGCGAAGCTCGGCATGTTGCACGATGTTGTCGCGCGGCACGAAGTGGATGAGCTTTTGAGTTCAGGCGCCCGGCAAGCGCCCTCGGCAAGGTCGAGTTCGCGATCGGTCTGACGCTCATTGCAGATGAGGCCGCCCAGACGCACACCGCCCGAGTGGGCATACTTCAGAATGCCCTTGGCGATGATTGTTGGCGGCATAGAGCGCCATCATCTCGCCCGACATGACGATGTAGATTTCCTGGGCCTTTGTTCTCGCGGATCGGCATTGCAAAGCTACCGCACAGACGTCACCTGAGCACGTCGTAGGGAAACGTAATCTACGTCGTCGGTAAGGCGCCATTCTCCTCCAGGAAGTTGAGTAGGTGATGACGCCGCGTCCAGCACAGCCAACGCCTGGCTCATTGGGGCCGCCGGATCTGACGCACTGATAATCCCTTGTAGCCAATCTTTCAGGACTTGCTCGAGTTCGAGATCTTCAACCGAACCCTCCTCTGCTGCCAGATGCAGCACCGTGTCCTGCGCCTTGGCATTGAGAATGAGGCGCGTCGAATCGGCTTTTGGATCGCAGCCGACGATGAGGATCTTCTGCCCGAGCTCGACGAGCGCGGCCAGCGTGTTCTGAGATGTGGTGGATTTGCCGATTCCACCCTTGCCGTAGAATGCGATTTGGCGCAGAGAGCCCATGTGCCTACCCTTTCGTTGCCATGTCTTCGAAATCCGTCGGACAAGGCCCTTGGGACCCGCCGTACCAAGGGTATTCGCAACCTGCGTGCCAACTTTTGAAAACTCGATTTTGTTACGTTAATTCAATGACTTGTTAGGAATTGCGAGGCGTTGGCGAAAGCCGACGCCGTTGTGGGAAATTCGACATTCGCCGACAGCCTTGTCGGCCGGACTGGAGTCACAAGGGGCCGGTAAAAAGCAGCGCGGGCCGGCACCAAGGGCCGGCCCGCTTTGAATTTGTTTGCAATGGAGGTCTGTTTGCAGACGCAGTCGTGCGATCACGCCTGCGTCAGAGCGTCGACCGCGTCGGCGAGATTTAGCGCGAATGGTTCAATGCCCAGCTCGGCCAGGAAGCGCTCTTCCATTCGCGTCGGTGCGAAGTCGAGAACGATATAGCTCGGTCCGCCCGAGCGCTTCATGATCTGGCGCGCATAGGTGCGCAGCATCTGGTCGTCGAAGCGACAGCCGATGAACAGGAAGCCGCGCCCTTTGCGCCGTGACTTCACGACGTCGGGGATGGGCGACTGGATGTCGATCTCTGTCAGGACCTCGACATAGTCGCTGTCAGCGACAAGGAAGTTCTGTGCCGGTGCAATCGAGCCGTGCGGTTCGTAGATGATGGTCTTCGATTGATCAGCCGCCGCCGGGCTCGTCTCGTGGCCCTGGGCATCATAGGTCTTGGTCCATATGTCACGCGTTTCGAGTGCCCGAGTGACGCCCTGGACTTCGACGAAGTCTGTGCGGCCGGCCTCGCGGAAGGCGCGTGCTGCGGCTCCGTCGTACCAGGTGTCGACGATCAGCGGAATCTGAAGCCGCGCCAGCCATTCATGGAGTGCGCCGGGTACAACAGGCGTGGCGAAGATGTCGGCGAGGAATGCGACCAACGATTTCCTGTGGCGGCGCTGCTCGATGAACTGGGCTGTGCCCCACATGTTGCCGCGAAGCCTGGAGCCCACCGGAACCCGTTCGTGCAGCGCCATCGCCAGCGCTACCGGTGTCGACGGCACGGGGGGCGCCGGCGACAGATCGAGCAGGCCCGGCCCAAGGTAGGGAATGATCCGGCCCGCGGTGACTTCGAGCGCGATCTCGCCAAGCCGCCGGCGCGCAATATCAGGCGGTGCCAGCGTCGTGTTCAAAACAGGTGCGGTCGAGCCCATCGTGCCACTCCTTGCCATGCCGCATTTGGGTTGGGCGTCTGCTGCGTATACTCAGGCGGCTTCCGGAAGCTTCTTTGCCTCGACGGTGATCGGCAGTCTCGTGTCGGGAGACATGTCGGGCAGCTCGAGCTTCCAGCCATTCTTCAGAAGCACCCAGCCGCCCCAGAGCGTGGGATGCTCGTGCTCGACGATGGCTTCTTCCAGGTCCTTCTTGGGCACGTAGACCGAGTAGCCCGCGGCCACCTTTCGAACCATGATCTTCATCTCGCCTGATCTCCGTTTGCACTGCGGGTTTTCATATCGACGGTGCTTGCCGTATCGGACTCGTACCGTTTGAGTTCCTTGGCCCTCATTCCGACGATGGTGCCGCGATCGATCCACTCGACGGCATAGATGAAGAAGGCCTGCAGGAATGTGCCGATGTCGCGCACATAACCCACTTCGCCCTTGCGGACGACGATCTCGCCGATGTCACGGCCGCGCACGGTGCCGTCGTTGCGGATGTGCTTCAGGGAGACGACCTTCTCGCCGGGGCGAAACATCGGTGGCTTGAAGATCTCGACCTCCTGTTCACGTCCCAGACCCATCGCGGCCTCCCTCTTCGTCCATCTCCTTGGCCACGCGTGCGAGTGCGATCTGGCGGACCTCCGGATCGGTGTCGTAGGCGAGATAGTGCAGCAGGTTTGGACTGCAGCGCTCGGCGACGACATAGCGGACGCGCAGATCGGTATCGTGCACCAGCACTTCGAGGCGATGCGGCTCGAGCCGTCGGGCGACTTCGAGCCGCACGAGCGGGTCGGCGTCGAACATCATCGGCACGAGCAGCTCCTGCGAGATCCGTACGGCAACGACACGCCTCACGTCGCTGTCGGGATCGCGCCGCGCGATCGCCAGAACGGTTGGATCGACACGGCGTGCAGCCAGGCAGCGAACCGCATAGTCCTCGTCGCCGAGCAGATCGATAAGATCCTGGCCGACAGCGCGTTGCGCTACTGCCAGCCGCACCTTGCGATCCGCGTCGGACTTCAGTTGCCCGATGCGGCCAATGGGCAGGCGATAAGCGACCATCGCCCGGACGTCGGGCTCGGGGTCGTCGATCAGCTTCTGGATCAGGAACACGCTGGCATGCTTCGCCGCCAGTACGCGCAGCTCCCCATACCTGTGGTCGAGATAGCGGTTGGCCAGCGCAGGGTTGCTGGCAAAGAAGCGATCGATGCGTTTGGAGCGACGATCACGCACGCAGATCCGGCCGAGGTCGCAACGGCCTTCCGCCCGGATCTCCTCGTGCGGGCAATCGCGGCATGATACCGGACGGCCCAGCCAGTCGACCGCCTCGGCCTCGACGCCCTCACGCGCTGAAGCATCCGCCATTGCGAACTCCGTAGGCCTTGGCACTGCTTTCCCCTCGCGAGCGTCACGCGGGAATGCACGTCTTGGGGACGGGGCAGACCTCCGCACACTGCGGCTTGTCGAAATGGCCCTCGCACTCGACGCACTTCTTGGCGTCGATCACGTACATGTCACCCTTCATCTTGATTGCGGCCGTGGGACACTCGAACTCGCACGCGCCACAAACCGTGCACTGTGAGGCAACGATCTTGTAGGCCATGTCAGATCTCCTTCGATTCCAGTCTTGTGTGTTGGGCATCCGCCGGGCGGCGGGAATTTGAGTCCGCTACGCCGAGAGTGCCTGCGTGGATTGTGCGTAGTGGCGCGCGTAGTAGCCGGAGATTGCCGTTTCGATGTATTCGAAGGCATGCTCGTCGGTGACGGAAATGCCCGCTGCCGCGAGGTCCTTCTTCGGGCAGTCGCCGACCTTCGAGCACAGCACGACATCGACGCCGTCGAGCGTCTTGATGACGCTGTCGAGCGTCGCGTCTTCGCCGAAACCACCCTGGCAGTAGGCATCTTCCACCTTGCGGTGACCGATGAATTTCACGCCTTCAGGGCCCGCTTCGTAGACCTGGAACTCCCTGGCGTGGCCGAAATGCTCGTTGATGCGGCCGCCGCCTTTGGTCGCAACGGCGACAAGGATCGCCTGGTCCGCCGCCTGTTGCAGCTCGGCAATCGCCCGTGTCTTGGCGGCGACGTGATCGCCGCGTTCCTTGGCCACGACCTGGCGGTAGGCATCGCGTTTGGCGGCATCGTAGACGACATCGTCAGGCAGCTGGTCGAGTGTGAACTCCTGGCCGCGGTCTTCGCCGAGGAGGCCGACGGCGTCGGCACGGCATTGGCGGCAGTGACGCATCAGGTTGGCGCCGCCGGCACATGCGTCCTGAAGCGATTTCAGCTCGGCGTGCGTGGGCCCGCGCTGGCCCGTCAGTCCGTAATGGGTTCCGTGCGCGGGGTCGGAGATCAGCGGCATGATGTTGTGCAGGAAGGCGCCGCGCTTCTTCACCTCGGCGTTGACAACCTTGAGATGCTCGTCGTTGACGCCGGGGATCATCACCGAGTTGATCTTGGTCAGGATGCCGCGCTCGGTCAGCATCTCAAGCCCTTGCATCTGCCGCTCGTGCAGGATCTGTGAGGCTTCGAGCCCCGTGTAGCGCTTATGCTTGTAATAGATCCACGGATAGATCTTCGTGCCGATCTCGGGGTCCACCATGTTGATGGTGATCGTCACGTGGTCGACGTTCATGTCGGCGAGTTCCTCGATATGATCGGGAAGCGCCAGACCGTTCGTCGAAATGCACAGCTTGATGTCGGGGATCGCCTTCGAGACGGCCTCGAACGTCGCCTTCGTCTTCTTCCAGTCGTAGCAGGCGTCCCCCGGTCCGGCGATGCCCAAGACCGAAAGCTGAGGCACCTCATTGGCGACGGTGACAACCTTGCGCAATGCCTGGTCGGGCGTCAGCTTCTCCGAGACGACACCGGGACGGCTTTCGTTGGCGCAATCGTATTTGCGGTTGCAGTAGTTGCATTGGATGTTGCATGCGGGCGCGACCGCGACATGCATGCGAGCGAAGTAGTGATGCGCTTCCTCAGAGTAGCAGGGATGGTCCTTGATCTTGGCCCATACCTCCGGTGGCATGTCGCCTGGGCCGGCACTGGAACCGCAGCTTGAAGACGAGCAGCCGCCTGATCCCGCCGCCATCTCGGAACGCATGTCATCTAAGGTCTGATCTGCAAGCAGGTCATCGAAGCTGATGAGTTCGCCGGACATGCGCACCTCACTTTCGGATTGAGCACCGGAAGACTTTTTCATTGAACGCAGTAGGTCCTATTGCAATGCTGGTGCCAAAGCATAAGCAATTGTAATTGCGATGATTTGCTTGATTTGTCGGCGGCCGATTGCCGACACGCCATGTCGCAAAGCCAACACGGGAGGCGGGCCGGCTGGACCACCATGTGGGGCAGATACGACGGTACGCAGCGTCCTCCGGAAATGCGAAGTGCGGACGCCTCGCACTCGGGAGGTATCCGCACTGCATCGGTGACGGCGATATCGGCGACGGGAATGTCGCTATGTCGAAGGTTCAGAAGCGCTTGATCGGCACGTTGTGGCGCTTCAAAGCGTAGCCGACCTGCCGTGGTGTCAGATTCAGCATGCGCGCCGCCTTCGCCTGCACCCATCCTGACCGTTCCATCGCGTCGACCAGCTTGTCGCGCGACACCAGCAGTCCCGTTGGTGCGCATGCGTCAGGCGAAATACACGGTCCTTCACCTGGAACCTCGGCGCCGCATGTGCACGGCTTGACGACGGGATCGGAGTCATCTGCGTCGTGGGACGCCAGTTCCGATCGCGTGCCTGGCTGCCGTGAAGGCATCGAGGCATTGGGCAGCGAGATGCCTGCTGGGCTGCGAGGCTCAGCGACGCGCTGGCGCGATTTCCAC
The DNA here is from genome assembly GCA_020638035.1 of Hyphomicrobiaceae bacterium. Taxonomy (GTDB): domain Bacteria; phylum Pseudomonadota; class Alphaproteobacteria; order Rhizobiales; family Hyphomicrobiaceae; genus JAEUMD01. The sequence goes on along the minus strand of JACKJI010000001.1, from coordinate 61,942 downwards.
AGCGTTGCCGAGAGACACTCGCCATGACCGCATCCAAAGTCGTTCGCGTCGATCGTATTGCCGTGCGTCATGGTCGCCGTGCGATAGATGCAGTTCTGCAGCTCGCGCACGTTGCCCGGAAAGTAGCACGACTTCAGGACACCGAGCGCGCCGTCTGTCAGCGCCAGCTCGCGGTCGTTCTCCTTGTTGAATTGCGTCAGGAACTCCTGGGCAAGCGCGGGGATGTCGCTCTTGCGGTCCCGCAATGCAGGCAGCAACAGAGGTATGACCGAGATTCGGTAGTAGAGATCAGCCCGGAATGTGCCGCGGGTCACGGCGTCTTCCAGATCCTTGTTGGTCGCGGCCACAACACGCACATTCACCTTCTGCGTCTTCGTCGAACCGACGCGGTCGAACTCGCCCTCTTGCAGAACCCTCAACAACTTCGCCTGAAAGGCCGGTGAGATCTCTCCGATTTCGTCGAGAAAAATCGTACCTCCATCGGCAAGCTCGAAGCGTCCCTTGCGCGCGCTGATCGCGCCCGTAAAAGCGCCCTTCTCGTGTCCAAACAGCTCTGATTCAAGGACAGATTCGGGCAGGGCCGCGCAGTTGACCTTCACGAAGGGGGCCTTTGCGCGTGGTGACAGCTCGTGGATCGCACGGGCGAACAGTTCTTTTCCGGTTCCAGACTCACCCCGCAGCAGCACTGTGGCGTTGGACTTGGCCACCACCTGCACCTTTTCGATCAAGGCACGTATTGGCTTGCTGTCGCCGACGATGCCGAAAATGTTTTTTCGCATCCGCGCGGGTTGGGTGACGATCAGTTGCTTTTCCAGCCGGCGGTTGTGTTCCATCAGCCGTTCGCGGTCGCGCGCGATGACACGATGCAAGTGCACCGTCTGGCCGATGAGATTTGCGATCATCGACAGGAAACGCACATCGTGATCGAAGCCTGACCGGTTGCCCTGGTTGGCGGGACGGTCGATGGACAATGTACCGATGACCCGACCTTCGATCTTGATAGGCACGCCGATGAACGCTGCCGCTTCGGTTGCGCGAGAAAGGGCGGAACCCTCAAACAGCGGGTTGACCTGTACGTTGTTGACGATCAGCGGCATCGCCGTTGCAACGATCTGGTCGAGTGCAGCGCGCGGATGGTCGATCGACCCGCCTGACTCCAGCCCCTCCGACCAGCAGGTGCCGACATAGCAGCCGCGCTCCTCGTCGACGTCCATCAGCATGATCGTGCCGTGACGCAGGTCGAGGAAGCTCGACAGCAGGTTCAGAACATTGGAAAGCGTCGACTCCAGCCGTGCCGGCCGGGCAAGGATCTTGGAGATCTCGTAGATGCCGCTCAGCGACACTTCGGTAAGTTCGCGGGGCTTGCTGTTTGTGGGTCGGCTTCCCGCATCGCCATGGCGTCCGCTTGCCTGCAAGGCGTCGCCGTGGAGGTTTCCACCGGGATAGATCACGGAGCTATCGGATTGCCGGATTGCGCTCATCTTGCCACCTCCTGAGTGGTGACTTGGTTCAGATTCGTCGGGCATCGCCCTGCGCTTGCTGCATTGCAATAGGCTAGCCACGATAACGCGCAATGTCGCGCCCAAGTTTCATTCAATTCATTGTTTTATCTTGAGCAAACTGCATTTTTGCGATGCACCACCGCGCAGTCAGGGCTGCCTATAATTTGAGCAGGCCGAGCGCACTTACAGTGGGATCCGCGTTGTTGGCTTTTCGACAGTACGGACGATTTGCGACAATCAAATTTATTGCATGAAAACAATCAGTTAATCGTCGGCACGTCAATTGCAGAACCGTCTCCGAACCGCAGGTCAATCGCCTGCGCCCGATCGATTGTTTTTCGTATGGAGAATGGAGTTCAAATGGCTCTCGTCACCTTTTCGTCCCCGCTACTGCACAAGGACGTCACCGTTTATGCGATCGCTGGCGATCGCGGCACGATCCTGTCGATTGCAGAGAAGCACGACATCCCGTTGCCGTTCGATTGTCGTGACGGCAATTGCGGCTCCTGCCTGATCGAGGTCGAGCACCTCTCAGACAAATCGATGGGCGAGATGCTCACCGATAAGGAAAAGGGGCTTCTGAAGTCTCTTGGCAAGCTTACTACGGAGGATATTGCACGCGCTGAGGTAAACGACCTCATGCCGCGCTACCGGCTCGCCTGCCAGTACATCGTCCGCGACGAAGAGATCCGCGTAAAGTTCACGGGCAGCCCCGGCGGCGCCTGATTGTACGTTGCTAGGGAGATGGACGCCAATGTCCGACGATGATCTCACGACCTCGGTCGAGCTGTTCCTGAGCTATGCCATCAAGTTGGAGGAAGAAGCGACACTCCGCTTCGGTCAGCTTGCCGACGCGATGGAAGGGTCCGGCAATCACGAGGTCGGCAAGCTCTTTCGCAAGCTTTCGGATTACTCGCGGCTGCACCTCGCCGACGCGAAGGCACGTGCGGGATTTCGCGATGTACCGGTGATGCTGCCGCGCGAATACCAATGGCCGGACTTCGAGAGTCCGGAAACCGCAGCAATCTGGGCCACTGATCCAATGATCGCCTACGATGAGGCGATCGAGATCGCGCTGGAAAGCGAAAAGCGTGGCCATGCCTTCTACAAGAAGGTCTTCGAAGAGGCGACCAATCCCGAGATCCGCGTGCTTGCAAAAGAGTTCGTCGAGGAGGAGGCCGAGCATGTCATGTGGCTTGAGCAATGGATCGACGAGCGCAAGCAGTCTGCAGCGATGTCGGGCACGTAAACCGGTTCGTGGAATGATGATGTATGCCCTCGCCATGGTGTTCGATGCCGCATCAGCGGATGGCCGAACTTTCGGGGGGCGTGGGCTAGAAGGAGTGGTGCTGTGAAACGAACAGCCTGTCCGCGCATCGCCCTGATGTTGATCCTGGCAGTTGCGCAGCTTGTCGTCTCGATGGCCTCACGTGCGGAAGATGAGCCGGTTCTCGTCTTCGCCGCCGCGAGCCTGAAGAACGCGCTCGATGATGTGGCCGGCCGCTATCAGAGCGCCACGGGACGCGCGGTCGTCGTCTCCTACGCCGCGTCTTCGACGCTCGCCAAGCAGATTCTGGCGGGAGCTCCGGCGCAGATCTTCATCTCTGCCGATCAGGGCTGGATGGATCTTCTCGAAAAGAACGATGCCATCGTGCCAGCGACACGGCAGCCCTTACTCGGCAATGAACTCGTTCTGGTCGCGCCAAAGGATGCAGTGGCAGACATCTCGTTGCAGCCGGGCGTGGACCTGATGCCGCAGCTCGGGGATGGCCGTCTTGCGGTCGCCGAGACGTCGGCGGTGCCCGCCGGCAAGTATGCCCGTGCAGCACTCGAACATCTGGGCATCTGGTCAACGCTCGAGAATCGGTTGGCACAGGCTCCCGATGTGCGTGCAGCACTTGCCCTCGTTGCGCGCGGCGAGGCACCGCTCGGCATCGTCTATGCCTCCGATGCGGCCGCCGAGCCCGATGTCCGCGTGTTGGCGACCTTCTCGCCTGATACGCACGCCCCGATCGTCTACCCGGCCGCGCTGACGCGTGAGGCGAAGGATGAGCGTGCAGCCGCATTCCTCGATTACCTTTCGAGCCGTGAGGCCGCCGCTATCTTTGGTCGCCATGGCTTCAAGACGCTGACGTGCGCCAACGATTGCAACAAGACAAACTGAGGGAGAGAATGGAAATGCTGACACCAGAAGAGTTGAGCGCCCTCCAGCTCAGCCTGAAGGTGGCGTTCTCTGCGACGCTGTTCAGCATTCCGTTCGCCATTGCTGCGGCCTTCGCGATTTCACGGTTGCGTTTTCCGGGCCGCTCGCTGCTGGACAGCGTCGTCCATCTGCCGCTCGTGCTGCCGCCTGTCGTCACCGGGTACCTGTTGCTCGTGACGTTCGGACGGCGGGGTCCAGTCGGGCAGCTTCTGGAATCCCAGTTCGGTATCGTCCTGTCCTTCCGTTGGACCGGTGCGGTGTTGGCGGCGGCAATCATGGGCTTCCCGCTGCTTGTGCGCTCCGTACGCCTGTCGCTGGAGGCCGTCGACCTGCGCTACGAGCAGGCAGCCGGATCGCTCGGCGCCAATCCGCTGTGGGTGTTTCTCACGATTACCTTGCCGTTGACGGTTCCCGGTATCCTTGCCGGCGCGGTGCTGGCCTTTGCGAAGGCGCTGGGCGAGTTCGGCGCCACGATCACCTTTGTCTCGGCCATTCCTGGCGAGACGCGGACGATCCCCGTCGCCATCTACGGCTATGTGCAGACGCCCGGCGCCGACGGCAGCGCGATGCGCCTTGCTCTTCTCGCCGCCCTCGTGTCGATCCTGGCACTCGTTGTGTCGGAAGCCATGGCACGCCGCATGACGCTTCGGGATGCCTGATCATGCAACTCGATGTCCAGCTCCGCCATGGCTTCGTCTCGCGCGCCCGACGCGGTTCGGACAACGCGGCCTTCAGCCTTGATGTGGGCTTTACCGTCGATGCCCGCGCTCTAGCACTCGTCGGTCCATCCGGCTCGGGCAAGACGACAATTCTTAACGCGATCGCCGGTGTCTTCACGCCGGACCAGGGCCACATCAGGCTCGACGGTATGACGCTGCTCGACACCGCGATGAAGATCAACGTGCGCCAGTCGCGGCGGCGGATCGGCTATGTCTTTCAGGATGGCCGCCTCTTTCCACATCTCACGGTACGCAGGAATCTGCTTTATGGCCGCTGGTTCGCGCCGCGATACGAACACGGCCTGGGGCTCGACGACATCGTTGCGCTGCTCGGCATCGGACATCTCATGGATCGGAATCCCGATGCCCTTTCGGGCGGCGAGAAGCAGCGGGTGGCAATCGGACGGGCCCTGCTCGCAAAGCCGCGGCTGCTGCTGATGGACGAGCCGCTGGCCGCGCTTGATCTGGAACGCCGGTCGCAGATCCTTACCTTGATCGAGCGTCTCAGGGATGAAGTCGGTCTGCCCATGGTGCTCGTCAGCCATGATCCAGGCGAGGTCGCGCGTGTCGCAACGAGCATCGTCGACATCCGACATGGACGTTTGGGTTCGATACGTTCCATGCCCAATGCGCCATCTTCGACGGTGGCGTCGGAGTCTGCCGAGATCATCCATCTCCCGGTCGGTACTCACCGTTCTGCGCATTTCAGAAGGTCGACGGAGCTGCGCGAGGTTCCGGGTCGGCCGTAATCGACAACGACAGATTCGGTGTGCCATGGGCGCCCGGTGCGTCCGCAATGCCGCGCGCTGCCACCTTGTTCGCAAGAATTCCGTCCGTTTCGTGCAATTGCCGCAGCTTTGCCACCGCGTTCATCTGACGTTGTCTTGTTACCCCATTTCCGCCCTGGAGACTGCCCGCTTCCGCCGCATCCTCGCCATAGCCTCCCTCAGCTTTTGCAGGAGGAGTTATGTCGAAACCGAAGATATTTTCTCACAGTGTGGGCGCGGTGCTCGGTGTGCTGAGCCTTGCGGCACTCGATACAGGCACGGCGTTTGCCGCGAGTGCGACGCCATCCGGAACTGTAACGGTCGATGCTGAACTTGGCCATTCGGTGCTTCCGATCGGCAAACCGGGCAAGATCTACTTGCGCCTATCGGTCAAGGGGGCGCCGATCGCCGGACGAGCAAAGCGTCCGCCGGTCAACGTCGCGCTGGTTCTCGATCGCTCAGGCTCGATGAAGGGCGAGCGCATCGCTTCCGCCAAGGCGGCGGCGAAGGTCGCGCTCGAACGGTTGTCATCCGATGATATCGTCGCACTCGTCGCCTATAACCACGGTGTCGACGTGTTGCAGCGTGCGACCAGGCTCGGCAGTGATCATGCGCTCGGCGCCAAGATCTCCGCGCTCGAGGCCGACGGCCGCACCGCACTTCATGCCGGCGTCGTTGCTGGCGCCGACGAGGTGAAACGCAATCTCAAAGCCGATCGCGTCAACCGCGTGATCCTGTTGTCCGACGGTCTCGCCAATGTGGGACCATCCTCGCCGCGTGAGCTGGCTGAGCTTGGGCGCGAACTCGGTTCAGCCGGCATGTCGGTGACGACTATCGGTCTTGGGCTCGATTACAACGAGGACCTGATGAGCCGTCTCGCCGCCGCCAGCGATGGCAACCATGCCTTCGTCGAGGATGCGCGGGACCTGACGCGGATCTTCGATGCCGAATTTGGTGATGCTCTGTCGATCACCGCGCAGGACATCGAGATCGAGATCGAATGCCGCATCGGCTACAAGCCGGTCCGCGTCCTGGGGCGCGAGGCTACGATCGAGGGTAATCGCATCCGCATGAAGCTCAACCAGCTCCAGGGCGCCAACGAGCGTTACTTCGTCGTCGAACTCGATGCCCCCGAAGTGCGCAAGGCGGGCGAGGCCGAGGTGGCGAATGTCAAGGTGAGCTATCTGGAGCTTGGCTCCGGTGATCGCCGGCAGGCCGAGACGCGTGCGGCTGGCCGCTATTCCGAATCGGCCGACGAGGTGGAAAAGAGCATCAACAAGGCCGTCATGAGCCAGGTCTCGACACAGGTCGCGACCGAGACCAGCGAGAAGGCCGTCGAGTTGCGCGACAAGGGCGACATCGCCGGGGCTCGCAAGCTGCTCGAAGGAAATGCTGCCTACCTGAAGAATGCGCGTGATCTTTATGGCTCGGGCGAGGGCGCTGCTTCGCCTGCTGCGGTGAAAGAACTGCAAGAGCTGGAAATGAAGCAGAGCGAGGCGGCGAGCAATCTCGATGCGCAGGCCTGGGAGAAGACGCGCAAGTCGATGCGCTACGATCAGCACAAGTCGAAGATGCAGCAAAAGTACTGAGCCAGAACCGTCCGGCGCGTTGATCGCTGGTTAGTGAAAGCACAAACAATGGAGGCCGGCGGGTTCCTTCCGCCGGCCGCTTTTCACTTATGAGCTGCAAGCTGCATCCGCTGTGTCGGCTGCGGCGATGATCAAAGCTTGAATGCCACGACGGTGGACTTCTGCGCGCCGAGCTTGTCGATTCCCAAGGTGATGACGTCACCCACCTTGAGCCACTTGGGCTCTTTCATGCCGAGCGCGACACCAGGCGGCGTGCCCGTCGCAACGACGTCGCCGGCCTCAAGCACCATGAAGCGCGTCATGTAGGAGAGGATGTAGGGGATCTTGAAGATCATGGTCGATGTCGAGCCGGTCTGGCGGCGCTCGCCGTTGACGTCGAGCCACATGGCGAGATTGTCGACATCGCCGGCTTCGTCAGGCGTGACGAGCCATGGCCCCAGTGGGCCAAATGTCTCCGCTGCCTTGCCCTTCACCCATTGCCCGGAACGCTCGGTCTGGAAGTGGCGTTCGGAAACGTCGTTGCAGACGAGATAACCGGCGATGTAGTCGGCGGCGTCTTTCTCCTCCACATAGCGCGCGCGTTTGGAAATGACGAAGCCGATCTCCACTTCATAATCCAGCTTTTCGGCATCGCGCGGCATCATGATGTCATCGTTGGGGCCGACGATGCAGTTGCCGATCTTGTTGAAGATGACCGGTTCGCGCGGCACGCGCAGTCCAGCTTCGGCCGCATGGTCGGCATAGTTCAAACCGATCGCCATGTAATTGCGCACGTCGCCGACCGGCGCGCCGAGGCGAACGCCTGCCGGCGCTGCCGGCAGTGTGGCGGGATCGAGTGCCTTGAGCCTGGCGATCGTGTCGGCGCCGAGCGTGCGGCCATCGATGTCGGGAATATGGGCGGAGAGATCGCGGATGATGCCGCTGGCATCGACGAGGCCAGGTTTCTCCGAGCCGGGGTTGCCAAATCGCACGAGCTTCATCTGCGGCGTTTCCTCTTTTTGCTTGCGGTTGCTTGTTGGGCGCGGCGCGCGAGCGACCTTATCGCGGGCTCGCACCAAAGAAAATGCCGCGCACCGTGATGGCGCGCGGCACTTGGGTCCCCCGTCGTGCAAGTGTCAGGTGGATCAGGCGCCAGGCCCCTGGTCGAAACCGACCTTGTCCATGATCTCCGACGCCGCCTTGCGATTCTTGGCGACATCGAGCAGGGGAAGCGCGTCAGGCTTGAGTGTGCCCCAGGCCTTGACGCGCTCGGAGACGGCAACGGCGGGGTCGAGCGGATACTCGTTGACCTGCTCGGCGTAGATCTTCTGAGCTTCGGGCGAGGCGAGATAGTCGATCAGCTGCATGCCTGCGTCCTTGTGGGGCGCATTCTTTGCCAGCACCGCGCCGGAGATGTTGACGTGCGTGCCGTTGCCTGCCGAGTCGGGGAACAAAAGCTTCACCGACTTTGCCCACTCCTGCTGCTCGGGCTTGTCGCTCGTCTCCATGGCCGCCATGTAGTACGTGTTGCCGACGGCGATGTCGCATTCACCGGCGTAAATGGCCTTGACCTGATCGCGATCGCCGCCAGCAGGCTTGCGGGCGAGATTGTTCTTCACCCCCTCGGCCCACTTCGCTGCCTTTTCCTCGCCGTCGTGGGCAATGATCGCTGCCAGCAGGCCGACGTTGTAGGTATGTTGGCCGGATCGCATGCAGATCTTGCCTTTCCACTTCGGATCGGCGAGCTCCGCATAGGTGATGGAATCCTGTTTCACGCGCTCTTTCGAGGCGAACACGACACGGGCGCGCTGGGACAGGCCGACCCACGCTCCATCAGGATCGCGATAGGCGGCCGGAATGTGCTCGTCGACTTCCTCGGTCTTGATCGTCTGGGTGATGCCGCTTTCCTTGGCTTCCGTGAGACGGCCGATGTCGACGGCGAGCAGCACGTCCGCGGGGCTGTTGGCGCCTTCAGCCTTGATGCGCTCGATGAGGCCGTCCTTGGCGTAGACGACATTCGTCTTGATACCGGTCTTCTTGGAGAAGGCATCCATCAGCGGCTGGATCAGGCCGGGCTCGCGATAGGAGTAGATGTTGACCTCGCCCGCGGCACCTGAGACCGGGCTCGGCGCAGGGGTCGCTGTCACCTTGGCATTCTTCTCGCCTTCACCCGAAGCCCAGGCGGGCGCCGAGAGCAGGGCGGGAAGCGAAGCGGCGAAAAGGGAGAGCGAAAGGGTGAGGGAATAGGCAGCGGGGCGCGTGCACGCGCGTGCAGTCGTCATCTTGTCCTCCAAAGACCGGGGTTCAAGGCCCCGACAAGGATGTTGTCGATCGTGGGCGGCGTCTTTCCACCCGACGATGAGGAAGCCCATCGGACGTGCTGATGTCAACCGGGTGAAAGGGCGGAAATAGCTATAGAATCATTCCAATCTTGATGATCCGATGAGAGCGCAAGGGCGCCTGGACCACGCGTTTCAAGAGTTTGCGCGTGCGCGTGCAAAGCGTCGACCCTCGCATTCGCCGCTCCGGATTACTCGAAATTGCGACGGCGTGTCGCGCGCCATTTCCCTCGATCGATGGTTTCAGGCGATCGTGTCGAGGACCCTGGTCGCTGCCCCGTTGTTCTCATAACCCTGTGCCAGGAACCGCCCGCTTTTGGCATCGGCAACCATAACGAGACGGGTCCGCGGATTGAGAATTGGGTCGGCGAGCCAGGGCAGCTCAGGATCGAACGCGGTCGGCACGCGCGCCATCTGGCAAGCGCGGCCTGCACTGTCGTTGCCGCGTGCATGTCCGTTCCAACCGATCGTCTGCCAGTGGTTGGCGGCGATCTGGGCGCCTTCGTGCACGCGCGCCTCCGTTTCCTGCCGCTCGATAACGCAAGTCTCGTCCGGGTCGATGCCGGCAAGAGTGTAGATTGCAGGTGTGCTGATGGGGGTCTTGATCAGCATGTCCTTCGCTCGGCGATAACCCTCCGCCTGCTCAAACACGGTTCTGAGGAGGTGTGCCGGTGTGCTGTGCGGCATGCCCCACACGCGTTTCCGGTTGGCCGCCCAGTCGAGGTAGTAATAACCCACTGCTTTGCGCATCGGCGCCTGGTTTAGCGCTGCCGAGAAGCGCCCCGGGCCAATTCCCTGCAGCACGCCCGTATAGCCTGGCCAGGTCAACGTCACGAACGGCCCGGCCCGCCCGGCGACGCGCGCAGCAAGCAGATTTCGGCCGAGGCCGTCAGTGCGCCAGTCGAGCACCCGCACAAGCCGTGCCGACGTCCGGTCTGGCGAGGGAGCCGCGCGGCACGTGCAGCCCCACTCGTAGTTGACCGACAGGAAATAGATGCCAGGCCGCCCCAGGGTGCGGGCGATGTGGTCGATCTCGGGCAGGTGCGCGTTGTCCCAGCGGGCCAGCCAGCGTCGCGACACGCGGTCGAGGGAGGCGAGCGCCCGGTTGGGGACGTTCCTGGTGGCCGCGTCGAGCAGGCGGTGGGCCCGGTCGAGTTCCCGCGCCAGTGTCTCCGTCGGGAAGTCCGGCCCGACATCGAGGACGGGAATGGTGCTCATGTCCTCCCGTACGGAGGGGGCGGCGGTTGTGGCCTCGACATCGATCATTTCGGATCCGCTCGCTTGCTCGGTGAAGGGGCGCGCTCTTCGGGCCAGCACAGGGCCGCTGGCCTGCCGGCAATAAATCAGATCGGCGCTTAATGACTGCCGTTCAATAGGTGGGCGGTCCGAAACATGGGGAACCCAAGCCAATTTCACTGGCATTTCGCAGATGCTTTTTGAGAGTGCGCTGCCATCGTTGACATTCCCTTCCGGAAGCACGATAACCCCGCGCAACGCGTTCGGTGCCGCCGAGCGCGCGAAATGCGCTGCCCGAGGCTCTCCTGTGACCACTGATTGGTCGCGATAGGCTCGAAAGTCCCCTCTGCAACTCGGTCGCGGCTCCTCTGGGAGCCTTGCTGGCCGGTCTAGAGGGGCGCCACAGGGCGCGGCCAACAGAGAAGGGCAAGAGCCATGTACGCTGTCATCAAGACAGGCGGCAAACAGTACCGTGTCGCCAAGGACGATATCATCACCATCGAGAGGCTCGAGGGCGAGGCTGGCGCATCGCTGGAGTTCGCCGAGGTCCTCATGGTCGGGGAAGGCAGCTCCGTGAAGGTCGGCACGCCGACCGTCGCCGGGGCCAAGGTTACCGGTGAGCTGGTCGAGCAGGCCCGCGGACCGAAGGTCATCGCTTTCAAGAAGCGCCGCCGCAAGAACTCGCGCCGCAAGCGCGGACACCGCCAGGATCTCTCCAAGGTCCGTATCACGTCCATCGTTGGCGCCTAACGGCAGCCACCGGACCCGATAGAAATAAGGATTTCAAGTCATGGCACAGAAAAAGGCCGGCGGCTCCTCGAAGAACGGCCGCGACAGCAATCCCAAGATGCTCGGCGTGAAGCGCTATGGTGGCGAGCACGTCCTGGCTGGCAACATCCTCGTCCGCCAGCGCGGCACCAAGGTGCATCCCGGCGACAACGTCGGCATGGGTACCGATCACACGCTGTTCGCCAAGGTTGAGGGCGAGGTCGCCTTCCGCACGCGCCGTAATGGCCGCGTGTTCGTCTCGGTCAATCCGGCAAAGCTTGAAGCGGCGGAATAGACCAACTGGCGGCTGCCGGCCGATACCGGCGTAGAAGTGATGGGATGGAGGGGAGGCGCAGACGTCTCCCCTTCGTTGTCTTGAGAGGGTGCGTCGTCGCGTGAGGTTGTCATGTCACGCCTGTCGCAATTGCTGAAACGCAGGTCCGTGGGGGGGCATGAGCCGATCCGCACGACGCGTCTCGTACTGCGTCAGTTGACGACGGATGACCTGCCCGATGTCGCCACCCTTGCCGGCGACTGGGGTATCGCCTCGATGACGGCGCGGATCCCTTATCCCTATACGCTTGCCGATGCGCGCCAATGGCTCGATGGGCTGGAAGAGGGCGAGGTCGTCCGTGCCATTGCAACTCCCGTCGACGGGCGGCTACTGGGGTTGACGGGCTATCTGCCTAGCCGAGACGGACGGCGTGCTGAGATCGGGTATTGGATCGGCAGGCCTTATTGGGGCAACGGCTATGCCACCGAGGCCGCCAGTGCGCTGATCGCGTTCGGGTTCACCTCGGCTGGCTTCGAAGCGTTGACCTGCTGCCATTTCTCAGACAACCCGGCCTCTCGACGGGTGATTGAGAAGCTCGGTTTCAAGGCGACCGGTAATTGCAGCTGCTGGAGCGAGGCGCGCCGCATTCAGTCGCCCGCCGAGCAGTACGAGCTGACGCGGCGGGACTGGCGGCAGCTGACGCGGCGCAGACGTTGAGGCGAGATCCTTGCGAGACCAAACTCTCAAGTCCGAGCGCCTGCTGCTGAGACCGCCGCGCGCGGGGGATGCGGATGACGTCTATCGCAATATCTCCGATTGGGATGTGATCCGGATGATCGCGAGGCCACCCTGGCCTTATCCGCGCGAGTTGGCGGACGAGTTTGTGCGCACTGCCGAGGCGCTGATGATCGAGTTCGAAAACCAGGTGATCGGTGCCATCGGCATCGCCGACCGTTCCTTCGGCGGCAATCTCGGCTTCTGGCTGGGCAAGCGCCATTGGGGCAAGGGGTTGATGACCGAGGCGGCCAGGCTGCTCGTGGCCGCGTATTTCGAGAACCGCGGCGATGTGTCCCTGCACTCGTCCTATCTTGTCGACAACACGGCCTCGTGGCGCGTACAGGAAAAACTCGGTTTCATTGAAGTCGGGTCTTGTACGCTGCATATCAATTCGCGCGGCGCGGATCTGCCGGGCACCAGGACACTGCTGACCCGCACGGCATTCAAGGCTAAGAGCGCATGAAGTTTCTGGATCAGGCCAAGATCTACATCAAGGCGGGTGATGGCGGTGCGGGCTGCATCGGTTTCCGCCGCGAGAAGTTCATCGAGTTCGGCGGTCCCGACGGCGGTGACGGCGGCAAGGGTGGCGACGTCATCGTCGCGTGCGTTGCCAACCTCAATACGCTGATCGACTACCGCTACCAGCAGCACTTCAAGGCCAAGAACGGTACGCCCGGCATGGGTCGCAACCGCGCCGGGCCGAACGGCGCTGATGTCGTCATCAAGGTGCCGCCCGGCACCGAGATCTATGCTGAGGATAACGAGACGCTCATTGCCGACCTCAAGGAGGCAGGCCAAAGCATTGTCATTGCCAAGGGTGGGAACGGCGGCTTCGGCAATGCTCACTTCAAGTCGGCAACCAACCAGGCGCCGCGCCACGCCAACCCCGGACTGGCTGGCGAGGAGATGACCATCTGGCTGAGGCTGAAGCTGATCGCCGATGCCGGTCTTGTCGGTCTGCCCAATGCCGGCAAGTCGACGTTCCTCGCCGCAGTCTCCGCCGCCAAGCCGAAGATTGCCGATTATCCCTTCACCACGTTGCATCCCAATCTCGGCGTCGTTCGTGCTGGCGATACGGATTTTGTTCTGGCGGATATTCCAGGCCTCATCGAGGGGGCACACGAAGGCGCGGGCCTCGGCACACGCTTTCTCGGTCACGTCGAGCGCTGTCGCGTCGTACTGCATCTCGTCGATGCAACCAGCGAGGATGTTGCAAAGGATTATCGGACCGTGCGTCGCGAACTGAAGGCTTACGGTCACGGCCTCGACACCAAGAAGGAGATCGTCGCGCTCTCCAAGGTCGATGCGCTGGGCGAGGAGGACCGTCTCCTCAAGGCGGCCGCGCTGGAGAAAGCCGCGCGCAAGAAGCCGCTGTTGCTGTCGGCGGTCTCGGGTGAAGGCATTCAGCAGGCGCTCTTCGCGCTGACGCGCGAGATCGGTCGCGCCGAAAAACGCGAAGAGCGCGAGAGCGCCTCGCCCCAAGAGCCGTGGCAGCCATGATGAGTGCGAGTGTGACGATCAGCTATGAGAGCGAAAGCGATCGTGACGAGGTTCGCGCGCTCCTTACTGCGGCTTTCCCGACTTCTGCAGAGGCGGATCTCGTCGAGAACCTGCGAGCCGACGGGGACATGTTGCTGGCGCTGGTCGCACGGGATGCATCGCGCATCGCTGGCTATATTGCGTTTTCCCAGATGCGGGCGCCGTTCGTGGCAGTCGGACTGGCACCGCTCGCGGTCCGCGCTGACCGGCGCAACCAGGGTATTGCCGCCGCGCTGATCGACTCAGGCCTTTCGGAGCTGCATGCGCTCGGTGTGGAAGCGGTTTTCGTTCTGGGTGACCCCGCCTACTATTCGCGCTTCGGCTTCGACGCGGGAGCGGCCACTGGATTCGAATGCGTGTATTCCGGTCCGTATTTCATGATCCGCAAGTTGACCTTGGGACGGCTTCCGGTGACATCCGGCCCAGTTGCTTATGCCAAGGCGTTTGCCGCCCTCGAATGAGGCGCGCAATTGCACGGAGGTTGCCCGGGAATGCCTGACGTCAGGTCCATTTGCGCCATCGGCCTCAGCGGCCAGTTGGGTCTCGACGGCTGGCTGCCCTGGGAGGGAGACAAGCGGCCGGAGTTCCGCGCCGATGTGGAGCGCTTCTTCTACAAGACGAAGGGGCATGTGCTGCTCGCCGGGCCGAAGACCATCGGCGCTGTGCCCAAATGGGCGTTTGAGGATCGCACGATCGCGGTCATTCGTTCGCACGAGCCACCGGATGACGTGCTTGCCCGCTACAAGGGCCGCCGCGTTTTCATCGGTGGCGGCCCGCCCGTGTGGGACGTCTATGCACCCTTCATCCGCCACTGGGACATCACGCGGCTGCCCTATGATGGCCCAGCCGACCGCTGGTTCGATCCTAAATGGCTGGTGGGCACAGGCCGTCGCTGAACGAGAATGGTGCTGGCGGTTCATTCCGCGCCGTCGGCGCCATCGCCTGCCGCGTTGTAGGCTGGCAGCCCGTAACCCTGCCCGCTCCAGGGCGATGCCCATGGGCTTGCCCCCGGCCACCCCAGACCATAGCCAGGTACGCCGCCGCCCCACGGCGAGTAGGATTGATATCCCGGATAGGACGCACCCCAAGGGCTCGACCAGCCGTTCCAGGGGGGGCCGTATCCCAAGCCGTAGGGTGGACGGCCTCCCCACGGAGAACCATAGGCCGGATAGCCACCACCGAACGGTGGCGTGCCCCAGGGATTGCCTCCGCCATACCCTGGACCGCCGTAATCAACCGTCGGTCCGTACCAAGGCCCGAACGGGCCTAGCGGAGCCTGATAGGTGTAGCGCGGCCCACCGCCGATCGAGAACGAGAAGCAGAAGAACGCTTCGGCCGACCGCGTGATCCCGAACGATCCGAGTGCGGGCAGGAGTAGCAGGAAGGCCGCGGCGGCGCGGCCGAGTTGACTTCTGGGCGGCATGGCGCACCCCCGTCATCGAGCGATGCCGGAAAGTGTCGCGCACCCGCGCGCCCGCGTAAAGCGTTGCCTGAAACTATGCCTTCAGGAGCCCTACCGTCAGTCCCGCAACAGCTCGTTGATGCTGGTCTTGGACCGGGTCTTCTCGTCGACCCGCTTGACGATGACCGCGCAGTAGAGCCCAGGTCCCGCCGAGCCGTCAGGGAGCGGTTTGCCCGGCATGGTGCCCGATACAACCACCGAGTAGGGTGGGACCTGGCCGAAGAACTTCTCGCCCGTCGCCCGGTCGATGATCGTCGTGGAGGCGCCGATGTAGACGCCCATCGAAAGCACCGAGCCCTCGCCGACACGCACACCCTCGGCCACCTCGGCGCGTGCGCCGATGAAGCAGTTGTCCTCGATAACGACCGGCCCCGCCTGCAACGGCTCCAGCACACCACCGATGCCCGCGCCTCCCGAGATGTGGCAGTTCTTGCCGATCTGCGCGCACGAGCCGACGGTGGCCCAGGTGTCGACCATGGTGCCGCTGTCCACATAGGCTCCAAGGTTGACGAAGGACGGCATCAGCACGACGCCCGGTGCAATGTAGGCCGAATGCCGGACGATGGCGCCCGGCACCGCGCGGAAGCCCGCGTCCTTGAACTGTTGCGCGCTCCAGTCGCCGTACTTCAGCGGCACCTTGTCGTAGCCGTGCACGCGGCTGGCGTAGGTGCCGCTCTTCTGGAACGGGATGATCTCGTTGTCATGGAGCCGGAAGGACAGCAGCACGGCCTTCTTCAGCCACTGGTTGACCGCCCACTGGCCATCCTTCTTTTCCGCAACGCGCACTTGTCCGGAATCGAGCAGATCGAGCGCTGTCGTCACGGCGTCGCGCACGGCACCCTTGGTGCCGGTATTGATGGTGTCGCGCGCCTCGAAGGCGGTCTCGATGGTCTTCTGCAGGTCGGCGTGCAACATCCGGGGCCTCCTCGCTCGCGATTTTCCTGGTTCTCTTGGTCGGGCGAGGTTGTGGCGTCTCGCTCGCTAGGTGTCAATCGTGGCCGCCTGCATCGGCTATCGCCGGTCAGGCCGCCTCTGGCTCCGGCCGGATACACCCTTTATGCATTTGCCGTTCAGCCTTCATATTTCTGTTTGCATGCGTGCGAATCTCAATAGCTTCGATTCGCCGCACGAGGGGTGCGGTTTTCGAAGCGAGATACGGCCATGGCCAAGAAACCGGCAAGCGAGAAGACGAGTGGCAAGGTCGCCTCGGCGGCTGCGAAGGTGATGAAGGATCCGAAGGCTTCCAAGGAAGCCAAGTCGGCGGCGGCGTCTGCTCTCACCCAGAAGGGGTCGGACGAGAAGACCAGCGCCAAGGTCGCGACCAGCGCCGCCAAGGTGCTGCGGTCCAAGACGGCGACCGCGGCGGAGAAGACGGTGGCAGCCTCCGCGCTGACGCAGAAGCCCAAAGGCAAGGCCGCTGCTGCGCCCGCCAAGAAGGCTCCGGCCAAGAAGGCTCCGGCGAAGAAGAAGAAGTAAAAGGTTTGTCGACCGCGCGGGTGTCGCGGCGGGCGTCTTGCCAATTTCGATAGAGCGCGGCTGCCTCCGACGGGAATGGTAGCCGCGCTCCATGTTTTTCTAAGACCGTGTCGAGCTGCACCACGACGCGCGACAGCCCCGCAAGCCTCAATTGAGCTTGATGGAGCCGAACAGTCGAACGCTGGCCCCCGGCAACAGGACATCCTCGCGGCGCTTGAACGAGGCATGGTTGAGGACCTCGTCATCAGCAAGGTTTTCGCCCTTGAGCCCGATGGTCACGCTTCGGCCGTCGCCGATCTCTGAGGTGTAACTCAACTCGGCTGAGACGAGCGTGTAGCCGGGTGTCTCGACTTCGTTGAGGCCGATCCTGTCCTGGTCGAAGGCATGCAGGACGCCTGCACGGGCAAACCAGTTCGCATCCCGGTAGTAGAGGCCGCCACCCAGGCGATGGGGCGGGATGCGCGGCACGTTTTCCCCGCCTTCAAAGCGCGCATTGACGAAATCGTAGCGACCGTCGATGCCCCATACGCCGCGCCAGATGGGGGCTACGTCGTATTGCGCGGACAGCTCCACGCCGTAGAACGTCGCGTCACGCTGGCGGAAGAAGACGAGGTCGAAATTCTCCTCCTCGGCATCAGCCCCGGGTCCGCACGAGGCAAGGTCTTCGAGGCAGCGCACGTCCTGCAGGGCGCGATAAATGAAGCCCTGATAGCGCGTGTAGAACGCGGTGGCGTCGAAGCGCAGCGGCCCCTTCGCACGTGCCAGGCCGGCCTCGATCGAGAACGCCTGCTCCTTCTCGAGATTGGGATTGCCGATCTCGAAGGTCCCGGTTGCCTCGTGGATGCCCTTGGAGAACAGCTCGGCCGCATCGGGCGACCGTTCGACGAACTGCCCTGTGAGGCGCGCGGTGGTATCGAAGCCGAGCTTGTAGAGCGCGCCGAGGCTCACGCTGACAGGAACGAAGCTGCGCTCGCCGGTGAATTCGATCGGTGCGTTGGGATCAGAGACGTCGGTCCAGCCGAAGCCGTCGACGGTTGTGCGTTCGATGCGCGCCGCTGCCTGGAAGGACAGGCGTTGGGTGGCTTTCAGTTCCTCGAACCAGAAGGCAGCGAGCGAGGTCGTCCGCGCCGGCTCCAAGAGCGATTCGCCCTCGAAGCTCTGCCCGCGTGTCTGCCGGTGCCCGGCCTGGATGCCGATGGCGCCGGTCAACTCGCCGAGCCGTGAGGAAATCGGCGTGTGCTGGATCTCGATGCGGCCTTCCTGCTCGCGGTTCGTGAAGCGCGAGCCGACCTCGAAGCCGTCCGCCGGCTCATCTTCGGTATGCGGCTCGCCCTCCTCGTGCGCGTGCCTTGCCAGTTCGTTGTGGGCGTAGTCAGACGCGCCGAACCAGAAGCGAATGGCCTCGACGCCGAACTCGCGTGGCCGCCATTCGCCGCGCGCCTGCAGCTTCTGCTGGCCGAGATCGATGCGCGGATCGACGCCCTCGTCGGCTTCCTCACCGGGAACCCCGTAGACGCTGTCGATGCGCGAGACCGAGATGCCAAGGAAGCCGTCCGACCATACCCGCGACAGGCCGACGCCGAAGCCCTCGCTGTCGACGAACGAGTTCCGCTGGCGGCCGCGCGGGGTCTGGTAGTCTTCGCTCGCGCGCTTGAAGGCGTCGGCATGCACGACGAAGCCCTGGCTACCGGCCGTTGCGCGGAAGGCGCCGTCCCGCCCATCGTCGACGCTGCTGACGCCGCCCTTGATCTCGCCGGAGATGCCGTTGGGAGGCACGAAGGTCGGGATGCGCCCATTCTCGACCGCTACGACTCCGCCGATGGCGCCGCTGCCATAGCGCAACGTCGCCGGCCCACGCACCACCTCGATCCGGTCGGCGCTGAACGGATCAATCGGTACAGCGTGATCCTCCGAGATCGTGGAGACGTCGTGCGAGCCGATGCCGTTCTCCTGAACCCTGACGCGGTAGCTGTCGAGGCCGCGGATGATTGGCCGGTTGGCCCCGGGAGCGAACGAGGATCCGGTGATGCCGGGTTTCGATGCCAGCGTATCGGTGATGGTGGCGCCCTGCTGCGCGGCGATGTCGCGATCGGTCGCTACGGTTACCGGGGCAAACGCGTCGTCGACCACCAGGAGCGTGCCGGGCGGCACCGGTCCGGCCGGGAGCGGCGCTGCATCAGCCGCATCGGCTGCTTCAACGGGCGGTGGCGCAGCTGCGGTCTTCTTCTTGGTCGCTGCATTGGCCGATGCGCCCGATGGAGGCGAGGGCTTTGCAGCGACGGCCTTTGGCGGCTTCGGCTGAGGTTTCTTGACCACCGGGCTCGGCGTCGTCACCACGACGGGCGGCAGTACGACGTCGGTCGTTGTCGTCTGCTGGGCCGCGAGTGGCGAGGACGTAAGCAGGATCGGCAAAGGGTAGAGAAGGCGGAAATGCCTTGTTGTCGAGCGCATGAGCGGCTCCCTGTCGAACACGCAATCCTGTTGCGCAACGCCATGTGAGCGAGGTCGTCCGTAAGAGGAGGTGACGCCACCGACGCGCTGCAACGCGAGGTCAGGACCGTGAGATCAGGGGAGGTGCCCGGGCACGATATGTGTCCCAGGCGGTTGCGCCGACGAGGCTCGGCAGGGACGTGCAGGCGAGCTGCCTTGCGATAAGCAACCCGAGCAGCAGATAGGCGAGGAGCGGAAGCGCGACGAATGACAACGTCGCGATGATCCAGCACAGCTCGCAGTGATCGCTAGGACCGTCGTGTTGATGGCGCTCGCCTATAGCGTCAGGCGCTGGGGTGCCTGTGCCGATAGATGGGATGTGGCCCTTGGCGCCGGAGGTGTGCACTTCAGCGCCGCATGCGTTAGAGGCAGAGCCCGGGACAGGCGCATCATCGCAGCCGCTGTCTTGGTGAATCCCGTTGCTGTCGTGGAGCGGTAACGGCGCGTGGGTCGGTGAGGACGGGGAGTGAATATGGCCGAACGCGATCGTCAGCTGAGCCGTCAATGCGACGATCAGCGTCCAGATCCAGAAGCTGCTGGTGCGTTGGGCCATCCCGTCCAAGTCCGTTCCCGTATGTTATTGTTATAACATCCAGGCTTGGATTGAAGCGGGTGAGGCCGCTTCTTCCGGCGCATGTGCCCGTTGTGCATCACTCCGTGCACGGCAGCCGATGCGTTCAAGGCTACCGGCAGAAACGGCGATTGATGGCGCGGCAGCTACCTCAGCGCCGCCTCGATCAGCCGTTTGGCGTCGGAGCTATCCCACTCTGCCGGGCCCAGCAGCCGGCCGATCTCGCGGCCCTGCTCGTCGACCAGCAGCGTGGCCGGCATGCCGACGGCCTTCACGTGGTGGGCGGCGCGCGAAGACGGATCCGCGTAGAAGTTGAGCGAGGCGACGCCCGCGTCCTTCATGAATTCGCGCGCCTTGTCGAAACCGTTCTTGTCGACGCTGACGGCGACGACCTCGAATTTGTCAGAGCCAAGCTCCTTTTGCAGGCGGTCGAGCGATGGCATCTCCTCGCGACACGGTCCGCACCACGTCGCCCACAGGTTCAGCAGAACGACTTTGCCCTTGAAGGTCTCGATGGTTTTGGTCTGCTGGGCTGAGTCGAAGAACGGGAAGGTCGGAACCGCTTCGGGTGCAGATTTATAGACGAACGCGGCGACTTTGCCCGTGTTATGCCGCACTCCTGCCGATGCGGGAGGCGAGGTCGCGCCAGCGGCTGCCGCTGTGGCACCACCGGGCGCAGCTGCAACCTTTGCGGTGGGAGCGTTGTCATGCCCTTGCCGGCTGACGTATACCCCCGCGGTGAGAGCGCTCGCGGCCAGAAGCACTAGGGCTGGCAGTGTTCCGCGCATACCTGTCCTTTCCTCAATTGCTTATGCCGCCTTCGGCCGAGCTCCCAGGAGCCAGAAACCAGTGACCGACAAATCCGCCAACAAGATGTGGGGTGGCCGTTTCGAAATGTCACCCGACGAGCTGATGGTGCGAATAAATGCCTCGATCGGTTTCGACAAGGCTTTGGCGCCTCAGGATATTCGTGGGTCCAAGGCACACGCCGCCATGCTCGCCGAATCCGGCATCATCTCCAAATCAGATGCCCGTGAGATCGCCAAGGGGCTGGATCAAGTCGCAGCGGAGATCGAAGCCGGCGAGCTTCAATTCTCCGAGAGGCTCGAAGACATTCATATGAACGTGGAAGCGCGGCTGACTGAGATCATCGGCCCGGCGGCCGGCCGATTGCATACCGCGCGCTCGCGGAACGATCAGGTGGCGCTCGATTTCCGGATGTATGTGCGCGACGTCGTGGATAGCTTCGATACGGCGCTGGCAGGATTGCAGCACGGTCTTGCCCGCAAGGCGCTGGAGCACGCCGGCGTCATCATGCCGGGATTTACGCATCTGCAGCCGGCCCAACCGGTGACCTTCGGCCATCATCTGCTCGCCTACGTGGAAATGTTCGGCCGCGACCGAACCCGTTTCGCCGACGCCAGAAAGCGCATGAACGAGTGTCCGCTGGGGGCGGCGGCGCTGGCCGGCACGTCTTTCCCTATCGATCGTCACATGACAGCGAAGGCGCTGGGCTTCGACCGTCCGACGTCCAACTCGCTCGACAGCGTGTCGGACCGCGATTTCGCGTTGGAAACGCTCGCTGCGGCGACGATTTCGGCCATGCATCTGTCGCGGCTGGCCGAGGAGATTGTCATCTGGATGACGCCACAGTTCGGCTTCGTCAGGCTGTCCGACAAATGGACGACCGGTTCCTCGATCATGCCGCAGAAGCGCAATCCGGATGCCGCCGAGCTGTGCCGCGCCAAGGTCGGTCGCATCGCTGGTGCGTTCCAGGGCCTGACCATGGTCATGAAGGGCCTGCCGCTGACCTATTCGAAGGACATGCAGGAGGACAAGGAGCAGACCTTCGACGCACTGGAGGCCTATGCCGTCGCCGTCGCGGCCATGACCGGGATGATCGGTGACCTTGAGCCGGTGCCCGAGCGCATGCGTGCCGTTGCCGGCAGTGGCTATTCGACGGCCACGGATCTGGCCGACTGGCTGGTGCGCACCCTGAAAATGCCATTCCGTGAGGCGCATCACGTCACGGGCGCCATCGTCAAGGCGGCGGAAAAGCGGGGCGTGGATCTGCCCGAGCTTCCGCTTGCCGTCATGCAGGGGGTCGAAAAGCGGATCACGAACGACGTATTTTCGGTCCTATCGGTGGAGAACTCGGTAAAAAGCCGCAAGAGCCATGGGGGAACCGCGCCACAGAACGTCGTCAAAATGGCCAAGTCCTGGCTCAAGCGGTTGGAAAAGGCGGGGCTGCCGGGCTAGAAGGACTGTCAGTACCGCTTCGATGCGGTCGCGCGAGGGGGACGCATGCGTCAAGGTCTGCGAATCGCCGCTGTCATAGCGCTGCTGCCGCTGTTGCTGGCCGGCTGCGGCGTGCGCGGCTCGCTCGACGCACCTGAAGGTGCCAAGCAGAAGGGCACCGCGACTTCGTCGGAGGCCGCTGCCAGTGGTCCCAATTCTTCTGCGCCACCCAAGCCGCACCGCGATTTCCCGCTCGACCCATTGCTGCGCTGACGGTCGTTCACCTCATTTCTCGTCTGAACTACGTCTATCCGGCTCTGCCTGCGGCAGGGCGTCGTCATGGCCTGCGCGCTGTCATCGCCAGACCTTGAGGATCGTCACGTCGACCGTCTCGCCGGGACGTGTGGGGTGCAGGGCACCGACCGTCCTTTGCTCCAGCGAAACGAGCCAGCCGGCTGCCTGCATGTCGCGCACGAAGAACGGCGTCGCCGTGCGTCCGGGATCGGTCAGTAGCGCAAACCCGTCTGTGGCGAGGCTCGCGGCAAGAACGCTCCCGATGGGGGCATGGGCGGAGCCGTCATAGAGGACGTCCGAGCCGATCACGATATCGAAGCCTTTCTTCTCGTCCGTCCATCGGGTCCAGTCGGCACACTGCTGCACGATTCCAGCAATGCCGTTGAGGGTCGCATTGCGGCGGGCGAGTTCCAGAGCCTCCTGCGCGTGGTCTGTCTGAACCACGTCGGCGCCCAGATGCCGCGCCGCCAGCCCCGCAAGGCCGACGCCTGCGCCCAGTTCCAAAACGCGCTTGCCTTCGAGGCCGGAGGGAGCAAATGCGGCCAGCGCATCGGCAAGGACCGGCGCTGCGTCCCACAGCAGCAGACCGTAGGGGAAAGCATCGAATTGATCGGAGGCGGCCAGCAGCGCGTCCTGGTCGGCGACGGCATCGATCAGCCAGGAGCGGCCGGCTGCCGTCACGCTGTGGCGGACGAGCGGCAGGTGGGCAACGCGCGGGGACAGGCCAGGCTCGTTTCCGTGCGCGGGGATGTTGCCCGCCGTCGCCGTCGGCATTTTGTCCGCTGCTCCGTCTGATGCTCTATCGGGTGTCCTGCCCGATGCTTTGCCGCCCATGAAAACGAAGCCTTCTCGACGGCATCTTCCGGGAGTCACCGTCCGGCATAGCCGTTGCGCCCGCCGGCCCGCTCCCCTATTAGCTCATCGCTGAAGACGCGTCGCGGCAGACTGGTTCCGGACACATGCATCATTTCAGCTACAAGAACGGCACGCTCCACGCCGAGAACGTCTCGATCCTCGACATCGCAGCGGCCGTCGGCACGCCGTTCTACTGCTATTCGACAGCCACTCTTGAGCGTCATTACCGCGTCCTTGCCGATGCCTTTGCCGGTCAGGACGCGCTCATCTGTTTCGCCGTCAAGGCCAACTCCAACCAAGCCGTGCTCTCTACCATGGCCCGCATGGGGGCCGGTATGGACGTCGTCTCGGAAGGCGAGCTGCGCCGTGCGCGAAAGGCCGGCGTGCCGGCCGACCGGATCATCTTCGCCGGCGTCGGCAAGACGCGCGATGAGATGGTGTATGCTCTCAACGAGGGCATCTTGGGCTTCAACGTCGAAAGCGAGCCGGAGCTGCGCGCCTTGAGTGCTGTCGCCACCGAGCTGGGCAAGACAGCCCGTGTGGCCTTACGCGTCAATCCCGACGTCGATGCCAGGACGCATGCCAAGATCTCGACCGGCAAGTCAGAGAACAAGTTCGGCATTCCCTACAACGACGCCGCGCAGCTCTACGCCGAGGCGCGCACGCTGCCGGGCGTCGCGGCGACCGGCATCCACATGCACATCGGCAGCCAGATCACCGATCTTCAACCGTTTCGCGATGCCTTCCGCCTGATGCGTGACCTCGTGCTGGAGTTACGCGCGGCGGGGCATGTGCTGGAGCATCTCGATCTGGGCGGTGGTCTTGGCGTGCCGTATCGCCATCAGGCAGAGGCTCCGCCGCATCCCGACCACTATGCTAACGTCGTCAAGGAGACGCTGGGCGACCTCGGCCTGAAGCTGATCCTGGAACCTGGCCGAATGATCGTCGGCAATGCCGGCATCCTCGTCACGCGCGTCGTGTTCGTGAAGGAGGGTGTCCATCGCACCTTTACGATTGTCGACGGCGCGATGAACGACCTCATCCGTCCGACGCTCTATGAAGCCCATCACGACATCCTGCCCGTCAACGAGGGGCAGCTCAGCATGCCACCCATGCAGCAGGACGTTGTCGGGCCGGTCTGTGAGACGGGG
The DNA here is from genome assembly GCA_020638035.1 of Hyphomicrobiaceae bacterium. Classification (GTDB taxonomy): domain Bacteria; phylum Pseudomonadota; class Alphaproteobacteria; order Rhizobiales; family Hyphomicrobiaceae; genus JAEUMD01. The sequence continues at coordinate 37,713 of JACKJI010000001.1, read as the reverse complement.
GACTATCTGGCGCTCGATCGCGGTCTACCGCCGTTCCACGCGGGCGACCTGATGGCCGTGATGACGGCCGGCGCCTACGGCGCAGTCATGGCGTCGACCTACAATACGAGGCCGTTGGTGCCGGAGGTGATGGTCCGGGGCGAGGAGTTCGCAGTCGTGCGGCCGCGCCAGGATTACGAAGATTTAATCGGGCTGGACCGCCTGCCACCCTGGCTTGCACCAGCTTGAGGTTGCCCGGTGTCGGTGCGCAATCGGCCCGGAAATACGGCCGAATCAGACGGCTGCCGTTGGTCGTGCGGTGGCCCCAATTTTCTTCATCATAAGTGCAAGCAAACGTGAAGTCGCACCCGCCTTTGGGCAGTGCACTGGCCGCCACTCATGCTAGATTTCGCGCTATGAAACACGATCCCGCGCCCGGCGCGACCCGGGCAAATCTGGAGCGCGCGTTCGAGCGCAAGGTCCGCCGTAGTCAGTGGGCGCTGCTGTTCGAGCGACTTTGGCCGCGGCTGTGGATCATCATCGCCATACTGACGCTGTTCGCCGTCGTCTCGGTGCTGGGACTTTGGCCGCGTCTCGACGACACCATGCACTACGCCGTGCTTGCCGTGTTCGCCGCCGCGCTGTTGGCCGCGCTGGTGTTCGCTGTCCGCACGCCGTGGCCCGCGCGCGAGGAGGCGGTGCGCCGGATCGAGCGGGTGTCGGGTGCCGTGCATCGCCCGGCCTCCTCGTATGAGGATACCCTGTCGTCGGTTTCGCGCGACGGTGTTGCCGAGACGCTGTGGCGCGCCCATCGCGAGCGCCTCGCCCGAGCCATGCGAGGGCTGCGCGTCGGTCATCCTGCGCCGCGCACGCATCGCTTCGATCCACTGGCCCTGCGCGCCCTGGCGATACTTGCGCTCGCTCTCATGGCGTTGGGTGGCAGCCGTCAACTCGGTGCACAGCTCATGGATGCATTCCGTTTTGCCGATGCGCGCATGCTTGCCGCTGCGCGCCTTGATGCCTGGGTGACGCCGCCGGCCTACACCGGCAAGGCACCAATCATGCTGGCGGACGGTGCGCGTGATGCCGCCGCCGGGCCACTGCCAGCTGCAGACGGCGCCCTCGTCGTTCCTGCGCGCAGCGTACTCATCGTGCGCTCGACTGGTGCGGCAGTCCTGAAGCCTGAGCTGGAGGTCTTGCACCTGGGCAGTGCCGAGCCCGAGCGGATTGCCGACGCTGCCCGCGATCCCGCGAGTGCCGCCACCGGTTCCGCTGCCAGCGCGGTGGCTGAATTGCGCTATGAGCTGAACCGTTCCGCGCGTGTCCGTGTCGTCGCCAAGGGTGCCGAGATGGCGGCCTGGACGTTCGACGTGACGCCCGATCTGCCGCCAGAGATCGCGTTGACGAATCCGCCTGAGGGTTCGGCACGCGGCTCCATGAAGCTCACTTACAAGGTCAAGGACGATTATGGCGTCGCGTCGGCCGAGGCACGTGTCGCCAAGCTGCCGCCGCGACCTGATCAGCGCGAGCTTTCGGTTGGCGCCTGGGCGACCAAGAAACTCACAGGTCCGCGCCCTCCGCACGAGCGTCCGCCCGTACTGGCGCTGAAGCTGCCGCGTGCGGGTGCCACCGAGGCCGAGACGTTCTCGCATCTCGAATTGGGCTCTCATCCCTGGGCGGGCCTCAAGGTCGAGATGTGGCTGGAAGCCAGGGACGTGGCAGGTCAGTTGGGTCGCAGCGAGAGGGTGCAGATCGTTCTGCCGCAACGCCGCTTCGACAATCCGGTTGCCCGTGCCGTCATCGAGCAGCGGCGCAAGCTCGCCGAGGACCCGCGATACCGGCCCGACGTGCTCACCGCGATCGAGGCGCTGACACTCGAACCTGATGGTTTCCTCGATGACGTGCCCGCCTATCTTGGCCTGCGCATGGTTTATCACCGCCTGAAACGTTCCGGTGCTCGCGAGGTGCGCAACAGCGTCATCAATGAACTCTGGCACATTGCCGTGCGCATCGAGGACGGTGATCTCTCAGATGCCGAACGACGGCTGCGCGAGGCGCAGGACAAGCTGTCGAAGCTGCTCGAGGAAGGCGCCTCCGATAAAGAAATTGCCGATGCAATGAAGGAACTGCGCGAGGCGCTCAACGACTACATGCGCGAGCTGGCCGAGCAGAACCAGGAGCAGAACCAGTACGTCGACGGGCAGGACAAGGACCAGCAGTTTCTCTCATCTCGCGACCTCGAGCAGATGATGAAGAATATCGAGGACATGGCCAGGAACGGCTCGCGCGAGCAGGCGCAGCAGATGCTTTCGGAGCTGCGCGACCTGCTCGACCGTCTGCAATCCTCCAAGCAGTCGGCGCAACAGAACCAGAAAAGCCGCGAGATGATGGAGAAGATGGATCAGCTTGGCGATCTGGTCGGCAAGCAGCAGCAGCTCCAGGACGACACCTTCGGCGAGATGCGCAAGGAAGGTCAGCGCGGTGAAAAGGGCGAACGCGGCCAGCAACGTGACGGGCGGCAGGGCCAGCAGAGCCAGGGCCAGCAGGGTCAGCGTAGCCGCCAGGGGCAGCAGGGCCAGCGCGGTCCGAAGGGCGACCAAAACCAGGGCGGTCAGGGTCAGAAGGGCGAGCGCGGCGAGGGGCAGTCGGGTCAGGCAGGGCTTGGTCAGCGTCAACGCGAGTTGCGCGAGGAACTCGACAGCCTGCAGCGGGGCCTCGATGAGTTGGGTCTAGGCCGCTCCGATCAGCTCGACGCAGCGCGCGAGGCCATGGAGAACGCCGAGAAAGCGCTGGGTGGGGAAGACTACGAAACCGCTACCGACGAGCAGGGCCGGGCTCTCGACCAGATGCGCCAGGGTGCGCAGGAGATGGCGAAGCAGATGCTGCAGAACATGCCGCAGCGCTATGGCCAGAACGGCGATACCCCACGCGATCCGCTGGGCCGTCCGCAGCGCTCTCAGGGCCCCGATCTCGGCACCTCGGTCAAGGTTCCCGACGAGATCGACCGCCAGCGTGCGCGCGAGATCCTGGAGGAGTTGCGCCGGCGCATAGGCGAGCAGACCCGCCCGCCGACGGAGCTTGACTATATCGAGCGTCTGTTGCGCCGGTTCTGATCACGGCGGGGGGGTGCGCGGCCCGAGACACCTCCGAGGCGCGCTCGGCCTCGAATGGAGGCATCGGTTCGTCAAGTGAGACCCACCAGGAAAGCAATGCCGCCGAGCGAGATGGCCGTTCCCGTCACTCGCACGGCGAAGCGTCCGGCCGGCCACTGCGCCAGCGCGCCGAGCGCAATGCCCGACAGATGCAAGAGCCCTGTCGCGAAGACGAAGCCCACCGCATAGGCGACCGGGTTCGCAGAAGCGGGCAGCTCGGTGCCGTGGGCGTGGCCGTGAAAGATGGCAAACAGGCCGACGATTGCCAGCGCGGCCCTTAGAGGCAGCCGCAGTGCCAGGGCGATACAGGCGCCGAGCACGATCGACGATAGCGCAATGGCCGTCTCGACACCGGGCAAGGGCAGACCGACGACTCCTATGGCACCGCCCACGGCCATCACCATCGGAAACAGCACGGGAAGCATCCAGATCGCGGGCTTGCCGAGGAAGGTGCCCCACAGGCCGACGGCGACCATCGCGAGCACGTGATCCCAACCCGTAATCGGATGCGAAAGTCCGCTCAGGAGTCCGCTGCTTGTTTCCGCAGTGTGGGCATGCGCCGGTTCCGCGCAGACCAATGTCACGGCCAGCAAGAACGCCAGTCGCAGGGCGCTCGGGCTTTCATGATTTGTCTGGTCGAACACGGGTGCGGTCTCCCTTCGCGACAGCGCTACATGAGCCGGCGGATCGCCAGTGCGACGAGCATGGTAGCAATGGCGACGGTCCACGCTGCGGCGATGCGCTCGCCAATCGTTTGCCACGCGCGCGGGTGTGGACCTGGCAGAGTGGCGGCAATCTCGAGTGCGATGAGCGTGCCGGCGAACGCGCTACAGAGACTTGTCACAAGATCAAGCGTTTCTTTCGTCTCTGACAAGAGATTGGCACCGAGTGCGACGCCGAGCGTACCCACCGCACCAAGCCGGATGAGTTCCGGCGTTCGCCCTCCTGTTGCCGCGATCGCACCAATCACCACGCCGAGCACGAGCGCCAGCAATTCATTTGCCGTCGCGGCCGGTAGCATCAGGCGCGGGATCAGTCCTACGACAAGACCTAAGGCCAACGCCAACGCCAGCCGGCGTGTCAGGGAGAAGCCGGGAGACTGACGCAGAAGGATCGCCGTGCCGATCAGCGGCAGCAGCGCGGGCGCACTCGTCACGGGCTGAAGGACCTGCTCGGCGATGCCGACAATGTGGGCTTGAGCGCGCGTGGGTACTGAGATCGCGATACCCGTGGCGAGGCAAGATGCGCGAAAAAACCTGATGCCGACGAGCCTGGTTCGCGCCGCCGCGACCTGCAAGAGTGCGTTCACTTTTGACGGAATCGCAACCGCTCTCCATTCCCTTGTTTGGAGCATGTTTTCCACGCTGAACCGTAGCGCACGTCAGCTCGACGTGCGCTATGGAGCCGCTGCGGGCTGTGCGCCAAACCGCATGCCAAGCCCGCCGATCAGCTGATGGCTCGTCAATCGCGTGTAGAGATAGCCGCCCGGCGGCTTGCCTGCGAGCCAGCTCGTGAACTGGTTCCACAGATCGACGAACAGCACCGAGCCGTCGCGTAGCGACAGCGGCACTTCATAGTTGGCCAACGAGAACTTGTATTCGAGGAAGTAGCTCATGCGCGGCACGCGGAACTCGAGCCCGATCACCGCTTGCACTGCCGGGCCGGTGTACTGGTATTCGTAGGTCCGTCCGCGCACCGTTTTGAGCTGGATCTCCGAGTGCGGTAGGCTCATGCCCACGCCAGCGCCAACGTAAGGCGACAGCCGTGGTGCAAGGCTCGCCAGCCGCCACAGGCCGTTCAGCGTCAGCATGTTGTGACCGTGGCTGAACTCCAGCTTGCGATAGATGTCCTTCAGTGCCGCCTTAGCCGGCAGCGGCGCGTTGTCGATCACGCCCGACAGGCCCTTTTCATCATCGAGTGCCGCAAGTGTCTTGGAATGGGTGAAGTCAATCATCGCGCCCCGGCGTCCGCCATCGAACCAGCGGACCACGCGTGCACCGTAATAGATCGGACTCTTGAAGGGCTCAGCGTCCCAGCTCACGTCCTTGACCGTGAAATCGAGAGAGGTGTCCTTCTTCAAATGCACGTCGCTGTCGTAGGTGTAAGGCGCGCCGACATAGCCACCGATCATGGTCTCGCGTGTCGGGAGAGCGAGACGCGATATATCGTCGGCGGATCGCGCCTGTGACGCTGTGGCAGCGTCCTCGCGCTCGGCCTGCGCCTGCTCCATGATGCCTTGAGCGGTGGTAGCGATGACGGCTGCCATCGCTGCCAGTCCCATGGCTACGTCGGCCCAGCGGTAGCCGCCTGCCTGGCCACGGGCCGTCGGCCACGCAGCCGTCTGCAAAATCGTCATCGAAGAGATACCCTGGTTGGTGATTGGCGCCCCCCGGCGGCCTTGGTTTCAGCTACTCGATGCGGCTGGCGCTGTCCAGCATGGGCCCAGTAGGCCTTGTAACATCAGCGAGAACTCGGATCTGCGCGGTGGAAAAAGTGGCATGGACGGCACGTGCTGCGCAGTCGGAGATTACGACGGCTGGCCCCGCACCGTCAGGCGCATCAGCATGCGGTATACCGCCTCGATCTGTGGTGCCGTTCGCGTCAAATAGTTGCGCCCGGTGTAGCCCCACCAGTCCCAGCAGCCTTGCGGATTGAACGGACTGGTCGCCGCCTCGGGGAACAGGATCACCAGCCGGTTGGTGTCGGCCCAACGCGCAAAGCCGGTGTCGCGGATGAAGCTGTCGCCGACGAGCGCCCGATTCTGGGCGCAGCCGTGGAATGCGATGTGGACACGACATCCCGCAGGTTCGCGTGCGCCGTCGTCGCGGCAGGCCGCCGGGACATAGACGACGCCGCTCGATTCCATGCCGTGGTTCGTGAAGTCGCGCGTGAAGGCGGTCTGATCGAACACGATGAACTCACCTGTGGGCTTTGCTGCCGGTGGTTGCAGCGGGCCATAGATGAAGGTCAACATATCGCCAGCCTGATCGTAGTCGCAGTCGACGACGTAGGGTTTGCCGGTGCTGTCGCAAGACAGTCCGGCGTTCTCGGTGACGAATGCGTGCCCGGCATCAAGTGTGTCGACGAACTTGATCTGTTGCGCCGGCATGCCGAGTTCGCGGTAGAAAGCCGCCGCTGAGGCAACGATCGCCGGCACAACGGTATGATCCGATCTGCCGGTGAACAGGTAGACGCGATCACCCAGCGTGGCTTCGATCGGAGCGATGTCCTGTCTTTGCGCGAGTGAACGGGCTCGGTCCGCGAGCATCGGTGGATTGGGTACGCCCCAGACCTGCATCGCATTCAGCATGCAGCCGTTGATGGCCTTGGTGATGTTGAGGAATGCCGATCCCGGTCCAGGCATCAGGTCGGCAAAGAGGCTTTCCGCACAACCATAGGGACCACCGGCGATGATCCCCGCGCCGACCACCTCAGGTCCATGCGCGAGCTGGAACTGTCCGGCCATGTAGGCACCCGACGAGATGCCCGATACCGATGTCTGCCCGGCGACCGCGCCCAAGGGTGGCAGGGCAACGGCGGTCTCTGTCTTGCGACAGCCGGCCAGCAGCGCCGGTGCCAGGGCGGCAGCGAGTGCGACAGCCAGAACGCGGCGAACTCTCCGCGCAAGGGGCCGTGCAAGGAGTGCCGTGGCCGCTCGTATTTGCGGTTGTCTGCCCATGCCGTCCTTTTTCGGGTGCCGGTTGCCGTGGCGCGAATCTAGAGCAGGTCCGACCTTGGTGGAATCACTTCCACGATCGTGGCCTGCTCTAAGATCTTGTTTGAGAGACTGATTCACGCCTTCGATGGAAGCCCAAGCGTTTCCATCTCAGACGATCAGGCTCTAGTGCCGTTCAGTTTGCGGAATTCGACCGGAGTGCACTGCAGAACGTGGCGAATTTCGCGATCACGACACTAGCCCGAATGTCAGGGCTGCGAAACCCTGGCCCAGTCCCCGGCAAAAGTGCGCGAGGACGTTCCGCCTGCCACGGGCTACCTCAATCGCACTGTGACGCGGTCGACCTGGCCTTTGGAATCGATCACAGACAACTTGTAAAATCCCTTGTCTTCCGGCTGCCAGACGAGATCCCGCCGGTGGGCCGTCGTTCCAATCGGTTTGCCGTCCGCCAGCCACGTCAGTGGCAGCGTTCCACCCTCTGCTTTGAGCAGCAAGGGAGTGGGGGACGATGACACATCGCCCGCACCTGCCACGTCGACCTCTGAGCGGTCCGGGGGGAACGAGATGGCAAGTGTCCGCTCCAGATAAGGACCGATGTGCCGGCGCTGGCCGGGCTCGGCAAAACGTTTCAGCGGCGGCGGCAGCTCCGCTCCCGAGATCGCGAGAACACCTGCTGGCGCCGAGGGCAGCGGCGCCCGGCGCTCGCCGATGCGGGCGAAGGCATCAAACAGGATTGGAGCGGCGGCGCCATGTCCCATCAGACCGGGCGTCGAGGCATTGTCGGGCCGGCCGACCCACACCGCGACCACATGGCGGCCGTCATAGCCGATCGCCCACGCGTCGCGGTAGCCATACGAGGTGCCGGTCTTATAGGCGATCCGTCCGCCGCGTGCGCTTTCCGGTGGCGGGGCATCCTTCAAGATGTCGGTCACGTACCAAGATGCGATGGACGACAGCAGATGCCGGGGCCGCTGTTCGGGCCCTCCACGTCTCAGTTGCAAAGCCGCTGCCTCGAGATCCTTCTGCCGGTGCACGAGCGCAATCGGGCTGCCGCCGCGCGCAAGCCCTGTGTAAAGGCCCGCCATGTCCTTGACCGTGAACCCGACACCGCCGAGCGCGACGGCGAGCGAAGGCTCGGTCGCTTCGGCGAATTGCGGCGAGAAGCCTGCCCGCTTCAGCCGTGCCACGAAACGTGCGGGGCCGACGCGATCGAGCATCTTCACGGCCGGAATGTTGAGCGAATGCGCGAGCGCCGAGCGCACGCTGACGGTGCCGCGGAAATCCTCGTCGAAGTTCTTCGGCGTATAGGTGCCAAAGCGAACCGGCCGGTCCTCAATCAGCGTCTCGGGATGGGCGAGCCCGAGTTCGAAGGCGAGTCCATAGACGATCGGCTTCAGCGTCGAGCCCGGTGAGCGCACCGCTTCCACCATGTCGATCGAGCCGAACCGCTTCTCGTCGAGATAGTCCGCTGCGCCGACGTGTGCGAGCACTTCGCCGGTGTGATGATCGACGACCAGGATCGCCGAGGACAGCCGCTCACCGATCAGTGCCGTGTGCTGGCGCGCAAGATCTTCAAGTGCGTGCTGCAAGCCGCGGTCGATTGTCAGGCGATGCACGCGCTCCTTTGGCGCCTGCGCCACCTCCCGTTCCGTCAGGTGGGGGGCGACGAGTGGGAACGGCCGTCTCTGTGTCGGAACCGGCTCGGCCTTGGCGCGTTCCGCCTCCGCCGCTGAAATGACTCCGGCTGAGACCGCGCGATCGAGCACGCGAGCCCGAGCGTGTTTGGCGGCCATCGGGTGGCGGTCGGGCCGCCGTGCCTCGGGTGATTGCGGCAGCGCCACCAACAGAGCCGCCTCGCCGATCGACAGCCGTTTCGGCTCCTTGCCGAAATAGGCAAGCGTTGCCGCGCGCACGCCTTCCAGGTTGCCGCCGAAGGGTGCGAAGCGAAGATAGAGCGTCAGAATGTCGTCCTTGCCGAGCCGTTCCTCGATCTGCAGCGCGCGTATCATCTGCCGGAACTTGCCCGAGGCACTGCGTTCGTGCCGTTCCTCGATGAGGCGTGCCACCTGCATCGTCAGGGTGGACGCGCCCGATACGATCCGGCCGTGCCGCGCCACCTGCAACGCCGCGCGCGCGACAGCCTTGGCATCGACACCGCCATGGGTGCGGAAGTTCTTGTCTTCGAACGCGAATAGCATGGCGAGATAGCGCTGGTCGACTTCGCCGATCGTTACCGGAAGCCGCCAGCGGTCCGTGGTGGTCGTGAATGCGCGCAGCAGGTGTCCGTTGCGATCGAGGACGACAGTCGAGAGATCATCAGCAACGGCCAGTGGCGGTGGCCCCATCTCCCGCTTGGCGATCGCGATGGCGCCGGCAAGCGCGGCAAAACCAAAAGCGGCGGCGGCTGCGGCACCGATCGCGGATTTCGCCGCAAGGCGCAGCAGTCGCCGCCGGGGAGTCCCCGCGGCGGCGGGGGGTGCCGCCGCGGGGGCTGCTCCAGGCGCGGGGATGAACGCACCGGAGGAAGCGTTGGACAAGGCGTCGGTCTTTGGCGGGCAGACGTCTCGCATCGCTGCGACCTACTCCTTGCCCGAGATCGTGAGCGTGCCGGCGGCGCTGCGTGCGTAGCGGTCGGGACGGTACATGTCCTCAACGGTTGCCGCCGGGTGCACGAATGTGCCGGGTGTCACCGCGCGCACGATGTAGGCCGCCGATGCGGTTCGCAGTGGCGCTTCGGTCTTGGTCGCATCGCCGCCGGTGCCTTCCGTCCCGTTCTGTTGTTGTGAGTTGAACAGGTTGAAGGAGGCGACGAAGCGATCGTCACGGAACTCGGTGTGCTCGGGCGAGACGGTTCCCGCGAGCCAGCCGAGTGACTTGATATCGCCTGACTGCACGAGCCGCGGGTTCTCGATCTCGAGGCCTGCCGGCAGCCGGTCGACCAGCAGCACGCGACCGCCGGCTTCGCGTGTTTCCACGGTCAGCACGGCAACGAGCCGTTCGTTCTGGGTGAGTGTCGCCTTGCCGCCCGCACCACTCGCCAGATCGACCTGACGGCCATCGAGCGTGTAGTAGCTGCGCTTCACCGTGAAGCCTTTCGATGCGGCCGGCTCCGGTGTCAGCGAGGCGCCGATCACCGAGACGACGACCTCGATCGCCGCATCGCCGTCGTTGGCCAGCTTGAGCCCGCCGTCCTTGCTGATCTCCGCCGGCGTCAACGGCCGGAAGATGGGGGCTTGCAATGGTGCACCATCGAGGATCAGCCGCGCGGCGGTCGCTTCATCCGACAGTGCGTTTGCTGCAAGCAGCAGCCACGCCTGTTCCTGTGTCGAAGTGTAGCCGCGCGCCGCATAGGCCTTGGCGATGACGTCGACGAGGCGTGGCGCTTCCGCCTTGGCAATGCCGGTCTCGGAGGCGAGCGTCACGAGTGCTGCGCCATCACGCAGGCCCGAGCCGTAATCGCCGCGCGAGATGTCGGCGCCCTGCGCATCGAGTGCCGCCACCGCTGCCGCGAAGGCCCGCTCCGCGCGCGTCTTGTCACCCATCATGGCGAGAGCCGCGCCGAGCTGCGCCTTGGCAAGCGGCGTGGAGAAGCGGTCGAGACGCGCGTCGACGTAATAACGCAGCTCACCGATCGGGGCGCGGCTGTTACGGGCGAGAACATAGAGCGCATAGGCCCGGTCCTCGCCGCCTTTCTCGAAGTCCTGTGCGTAGGAAATGAAGTTCTGCAACCTGTCGAGCGCCTGGGTGAAGGCTTCCGCGCGTACTTCGAATCCCGCTTCCCTGGTGCGTGTCAGGAAGTCCGCGACATAGGCGGTGAGCCACAGGTCGGGTTCCGATGGACCCCAGATACCGAACGCACCTGAGCTGTCCTGCATCGCGAACACGTGGTCGATCGCCTTCTGCACGCGCTCCTTCAGCGCCTTGTCAGTGTCGATGCCGATGCGGCTCGCAATTGCATTGGCATAGACGAGCGGCAAGGCGCGCGACACTGTCTGCTCGGCGCAGCCGTAAGGATAACGGTCGAGCGAGGTGAGCAGGCCCGGTACGTCGAAGCGTGCCTGCGGACCGGCCGACAGGTTGATGCGCGTGCGGCTGGCGATGAGATCGGCAACGAGATCCTTCGACAGCGTCAGGCTGCCTTTGGGCGCGATCTTGGCCACCGTCGTGCGCTTGATGTCGCCGGCGGGCGGCTTGACGTCGAGCCGCACACGGCGCTTGACGTCGATGCCGCCTGGGCCGGCGATGCGCACGTCGTAGGCGAAGAGACCGACGTCTGCCGGCTTCAACGCAATGCGCTCGACGAGACGCGCGCCGGTCTTGAGGTCGATCGTCTTGTCGGTGACGCGCTCCTTCGGCGTGCCTTCTGTTTCGGCGCGCGAGCGATCGACGCTGAGCTGGTAGAGGGCCGCCGGTCCTTCGACGTTATGCAGATCGAGCGTCAGGCGGGCCTCGTCACCCAGCGTCAGGAACCGCGGTGTCGTCATCGTCACCGCGATCTCGTCGCGGACGATCACCGTCTTGTCCGCCGAGCCGACCTTGTCGCCGCTCCATGCGACGGCCATCAGCCGCACCGAGCCGTTGAAGTCGGGCATCTCGAACGACACGGTCGCCTTGCCGTCCGCACCGACGGTCACGATGCCGGAGAACAGCGAGAGGATGTCTTCGGTGGGTGGCGCGCCTTGCATCTCCGGGCCGCCGCCGTCACCGCCCGAGCGCAGCGTGCCGCGCTCGGCGCGCATGCCGTCGATCAGCCGGCCATAGAAGTCGCGGATTTCGGTGCCGAGCTTGCGCTGCTGGTAGAACCAGCTCTGCGGAGCCGGGGTTTTGAACCGTGTCACGTTGAGCACGCCGACGTCGACGGCCGCGACTGTCACGCGTGCCTCTTCGCCTGCGGGCAAGCCACCGAGCGCCACCGGAACGGCGAGCGTGCTGCCGGATTTCACTTTTTCGGGTGCATCGAGCGAGATCGTGAGTGTGCGCGGGGCGGGATCGAGCCCAAGCCAAGCAAGGCCCAGAGAGCGGCCTGGCATCCGTTTGAGAGCCTCGTCCATCGGCCGGTACATCAGCACAGTGACGTACGCACCCGCACCCCAGGTCTGCGACACGGTGAGTGCCACTTCGGTGTCGCCCTTTTCGACGGCGACCTCGCGCATCTCGTGCAGATCGGAGCCGAGCACGGCCACGAGCGCGGTGCCGGCATACTTCGACGCGATCCGAAGCTTGGCGGTCTCGCCTGCGGCATAGGTCGGTTTGTCGAGTGCAACGTCGAGTACCTCAGGGCTGTCGGGATCATCGCCACTGACGAACCAGCCGGCGCTGAAGGCATAGCTTGACGCGGCGGCGTCGGTGCCGTCGGTTGTCACCTCGAGGCGATAGCGACCATAGCCGACCGGAGCGGTGATGCTGGCGGGCTTGTCGGCGCCGATGTCAATGCTGCCGCTCGCCGCCTTGCGCGTGAAGGTGACGGCCTCATAGGTCCACACGCCATCACGGGCATACCACTGCCAGCTCGTCTCCAGCCGCATCAGCTGCCACTTGGCGCCGTTGACGGCCGAGCGTTTGGTGTCGCGATCGAGATGAATGAGCTCGAAGGACGCATCCTTGCCGCTCTCCTCGCCGAGATCCTGCGACTTGAACAAGGGCTTGATGCCGATCCGCTGACGCGGCGCCATCACCGGCATCGTCACGCTACGTTCGATCGAGCGCCCGCCGGGCTCCTTGAGCCGCACCAGAACCTGTGCCTCCAAGGGCCGCGCGGTATCGGGGATCGCCGGCAGCAGCACGGGTACATCCGCATTGCCGTCCGCGCCCGTGTCGACCAGGTTCTCGAGCGGCTGGCGCACGGGATTGATCTGCTCGTCAGCCAGTCCGAAGTGATAGCCCTCGAAGCCAGCAATGCCTCCCGCCGCCGGCCTGACGATGATGTCGCCTTCCAGGCCGAGACCCGCTGCGGGCGGCCCATAAAGATACTTGCCGGCAACCTTGATCGATTGCGTCTGTTCCGGCTGCAGGGGCTTGTCGGGTGCCGTCAACGTCATGTCGAGGCGCTCGGGCGCGAAGTCTTCAACCAGGAACGAGACCTGCGCGATGGCATCGGCGGTGGGATCGGCATGCAGGCGCGCGCGCCACGTTCCGGTCTGCGATGCGCTCGTCAGGTGCAGTTCGGTGGTGCGGCCGCCGAGGCCCTTGTCGGTGAGGACGAGTGAGCGGTGCGTGACGCCGTCCGGGCGCGTGACGATCAGTGTCATCGGTGTCGTCACCGCCTGGCCGGCGCCGTCGCGGACGATGCCGGCCAGATGCACCGTCTCGCCCGGCCTGTAGACACCGCGTTCGGTGTAGATATACGCGTCGATGGCGCCCGGCGCGTCGCGGCCTTTGACGCCGCGGTCCGACAGATCGAACGCCGCGCTCGTGAGGTCGAGGAATGCATATTCGACGCCGCCCGCCTTCTCCGCGATCAGGATCGCCGGAGCAAGACCGCCTTCGCCTTTGGCGAGATTGGCGGCAAAGCGCGCATAGCCCTTGGCGTCGGTTTCGGCTTCTGCCAACACCTCGTTGTTGCGCGCGACGAGCCGCACCTTCGCGTTGGAGATCGGTTTGGTGTCGGCGAGCGAGCGAACGAACGCATGCAGCCCGTCATTGCCGGTGAATGCGGTCAAGCCGAGATCAGAGACGATGAACCATTGCGAGGCGATCTGCGAGTCGTTGTTGCCGGTCTTGTGGACGGGCTTGGCGATCATCACGTAGGCGCCGGGCTTCAGCGCGCCTACCGCATCGCCGACCGGTACCGCCGTCGTCACCTCGGCGTTGAGCTTCTGCGTCACAGGCAGCTCACCCGCATAGATCTTCTCACCGTTGCGGTTCTGGATCGTCTCCACGTCCCAGGTCGAAAGCTGGCGGGCGAGGTCGCCGTTTTGTAATGTCTGCGCCAGATTGCGGTCGCCGACGCGATAGATCTCGATGGCCACTGCCGAGGTGTTGATAGAGACCAGCGGAATGCCCTGCTGGCCGCGGCTCGGCAACACGTAGGCGCGTCCGGTGAAGCGCACTGCTGGCTTGCGGTCCGGCACATAGAGCGCAACGTCAATCGACTTCGACAGCGACTCGCCGACGCTCGATGGCAGGCCGGCCTTGAGCTGGATCTCATAGCGCTCGCCGTGCTTCAGTCCCTCGATGCACAGCTGCTTGTTTTCCGCAGTAACGCCCGAGGGATCCTGGCCGCCGACACTGACATACTTGGAGAAGTCGACCGAGCCGCGTGCGAGTTCCTCGGAGAACTGCAGGCAGACGCGGGGCGAAGCCGCCTCACTGTCGGTGCGGTAGTCGGTCATGCGGAAGCCGTGCTCGGCCATGAGCCGATCGAGTTCAGCCTGTGTTTCGGTATCCGACACCAACATCAGGCTTGCCTTCAGCGACTCGATCGCCGGCCGCCAGAACGCGCGCCGCTTCAACGCCTGCGAGAGAACCGCCAATGCGCGGGCGCGCTGTGCCTTGTTGCTTGCCCGCTCCTGCGCCAGATAGGCGGCGCCGGACGCATTGACCGGCAGGTCGTAGCGCTCGCTGCCCTTGTTGGGATCGGGCTCGATGGCGAGCAGCGCCTGTGCCAGCCCGATCCAGCCTTCCGCGTTTGCCGGCTGCCCGACCGCGGCCATGGCATAGTTGCGTGCCGCCTCGCGCGCATCCTTGCCCATCGCTTTCGATCCGGCAGCAATGAGCTGCGCAGGGCTCTGGCGGCCCGGCTTCCAGTGCGACTTCAAATACGTCTCGTAGCGTTCACCATCCTTGGCGAGGCCGCCGTGAATGAACGTGGCCGGCTCGGCGCGGGCGTGCCGCACCTCGAATGCCATGATGGCGAGAGCGGTGGCGCTCAGCATCGCAAGTCCGATGAGCAGGGCGGAAAAGAGCTTCTCGAAATGTGTCATGACTGGCGACCTTGGCTGGCGTCGGAGGAATTCGCTGTCGGCGAACCGATCGGACGGCATCATCCGGGCTCGGGAGGAATTCGTGAAGCCAATCACCCGGGAATGACCGAACCGCGGCGATAGCGCGGGTCTTGTCGGAACTTGCCAGTCGTTTCACCCAATTTTCGGGGATTTTCCGTTTGGCCCAGGAATGGCAGCTCACGGATGTTTTGGCGTCGACCAGCCTTGGACGGCATGGTTCGGGATGGTTCTGACAGCAGCCGGCAAACGGAGTCGGCTCCTTGCGCGATCGGGGCTGCCCGTCCCCTTGCCGGGATTTGGTATCTGCAACTGCAGCCAATTTTTCCGCCTGTTTCGCCCGAAACAGCGCGCCTCGCCGAACTGCCGCATGGTGTCTGCATCAACCTTTCGTGACCACGCGAGCCCCAAGGAGGGAGCGATGCAGATCCAAGGCGAAATCACCAAGTTCCGCGACGACATCGGCTTCGGCGTCATCGTTGCCGACAATGGCCGTAAGTATCGGTTTACCAAATCGCAGATCATCAATTCCGCGGGCCGTCTTGTTGGCCTAACGGTCGATTTCGTCGTCGTCGCAAACCGGCCGACCGACATCATCCTTCTCAAGGGCACGCCGTGGACCGTTTTCGGTCCCGCCGGCCGCTCGTAAGGCAACGTGAGCCGGAGACGAAGAACCATGAGCCCCGCCATCGACCTCACCGACCTGCCTCAGGCCAAGCCAGAAACGCTCGCGCTCGCCATGCGCCTGCTGATCGAAGACGGCCGTGCGCTGATCCTCATGCGCGGCGCGACGCCGGAAGATCGCTCCAACCTTGAAGAGCGCTTCTGGCAGCGCTTCGATGGTCCGACCGCCGAAGGCGTCGTCGCGCTTATCCGCTTGTGGAGCCTCGTTGACGTGTTCAAGGCTGCCCGGTTGCGCGCCCTGCTGCTCGACCGTGGCTATGCGCTGCTGGCGGACGCCGCCCGCGCCGCTGCCCACCAGCGCATCAATATGACCTGGGGCTTCAACCCGCAGCGCATGTTGTCGGAGCTTGCCGTGCGCCGCCCGAACCTGCGTGTCATCACCGGATCAATGACGGCCGGTGCAAAAACCGGCACAGCCGATGCCGCCTTGGCGGCTTGAGCCTCCGGCGGCGCCATATGGACGAGCGGTTTGGCTTCACGCAACCGCCTGATCACCCGACATGCATTTCAGTAGCGGCTATTCCGCCGGCGCCGGAGCAGACGTGCCACCGCCGGTCGCGGAGAGTTCGTGGTCGAGCTTGCGCTGCACGTCGCCTGGCGATCCGGTTCGCCGCGCGATGAGACTGTAGGCGACCGGCACGACAAACAACGTCATCAACGTTGCGACGAGCACGCCCGCGAACACCACGATGCCGATCACGACCCGCGTTTCCGCGCCAGCGCCGAAGGACAGTATCAGCGGTACGGCGCCGGCAACGGTGGTGATGCCGGTCATCAGGATCGGCCGGAAGCGCACGCGCGAAGCCTCGATCAGCGCTTCGTCGAAATCCATGCCCTCGTCGCGCAACTGGTTGGCGAACTCGACGATCAGGATGCCGTTCTTAGCCGCCAATCCGACCAGCGCGATCAGGCCGACCTGACTGTAGATGTTGAGCGTGCCGCCGGTCAGATACAACCCGGCCAGTCCGCCGGCGATGGCCAGCGGCACCGTCAGCATGATCACGAACGGATGGATCCAGCTCTCGAACTGTGCCGCCAGCACCATGAATACGATCAGCACACCTAAGACGAACGCGAACAGGATCGAGGACGAGGACTGCTTGAAATCTCGCGACTGGCCCTTGTAGTCGATGATCGCCGTCGACGGCAGGTTGTCGCGCACCAGCTTCTCCAGGTAGGTGAGCGCGTCGCCGAGGGCGAGATTTTCCGCAAGATTGGCTTCCAGCGTGATCGCCCGCACGCGATTGTAGCGGTTGAGCGTGCCCGAATCGGCGCGCTCGGTCAGCTTCACGACGTTCGACAGCGGTATGAGCTGGTTGGATCTGTTTGAGCGGACATAGATGTTCTGCAGGTCGGTCGGCGTCTGCTGTGTTTCGCGTACGCCTTCGACGATGACGTCATACTCCTTGCCCTGCTCGATATAGGTCGTCACCTTGCGCGAGCCGAGCATGGTCTCCAACGTGCGGCCGACGTCGGCGACGGAAACGCCGAGTTCCGCCGCACGGTCATAGTCGATCTTCACGTCGAATTGCGGTTTCGTCTCTTTGTAGTCCCAGTCGACGCCTTCCAGGCCCGGGTTGGTCTCGGCAATCTTCTGGTTGAGGACGTCACGCCACTTCGCCAACTCCTGGTAAGTGCCGCCGCCGACCACGAACTGTACAGGCTTCTGCACGGCCCGGCCAAATCCCTGGCGCATCACCGGGAAGGCACGCACGCCGGGCAGATCCGCCAGCTTGCCCGCGATCTCCTTCATCACGACGAACGCGGAGCGGCGCTTCGCCCAGTCGTCCAATACGAAGATGACGATGCCGGAGTTGAATGAGGAAATCGTGCCGAACGAGCGCGGCGTGCGCACCAGAAGCCGCGTTGCTTCGCCCGATTCGATGTAGGGCATCATGCGCCGCTCGATCTCGTTCATATACTCCGTCATGTACTCATAGGTGGCGCCCTCGGGCCCGTTGACAAGCACGAAGAAGGCGCCGCGGTCCTCCTTGGGCGCGTATTCGGACGGCACATGCTGCAGGAGCCAGTAGATCGATCCGGAAATGCCGGCGAACACGACGAGAGGGATGACCCACAGCCGGATCGACCATCTCAGCACGCGACTGTAGGCGCGCGCTACCGCACCCAGCACCCGATCGAGGAACCGGTTGAAGGCGCTGTGGCTGGTTGAAGGTTTCAGCAGCTTGGAGGCGAGCATTGGCGACAGCGATAGCGCGACCAGACTGGAAAACGCGACGGCAGCGGACATCGTCAACGCGAACTCGGCGAACAGGCGACCGATATCGCCCTCCAGGAACGCGATTGGCACGAACACCGAGATCAGCACCAGCGTCGTTGCGATGACGGCGAAGCCCACCTGCCGGGTGCCGAGATAGGCGGCGACAAGCGGCGTCTCTCCGAGTTCCGAGATGCGGCGGTAGATGTTCTCCAGCACGACGATCGCATCGTCGACTACCATGCCGATCGCCAGAACGAGGGCGAGCAGCGTCAGCAGGTTGATCGAATAATCAAGCATGTAGAGGACGATGAACGTGGCAACGACCGAGATCGGCACCGTCACCGCCGGTACGATCATCGCGCGCCAGCTGCCGAGGAACAGCAGGATCACCAGGATGACGAGACCAATGGCGATAAAGAGCGTGTTGTAGACCTCGTGAATGGCGCCTTCGATGAATACCGACGTGTCGTAGCTGTCGGCAATCTTCGTGCCTTCGGGTAGGTTCGGCGCCAACCGGTCTCGTTCGGCCTTGGCGGCACGCGCTACTGCAATCGTGTTGGCGGTCGACTGCTTGATGATGCCGAGACCGACCATGGCGACGCCATTGCCGCGGAAGAACGTGCGGTCTTCCAGCGAAGTCTTGACCACACGCGCCACGTCGCCCAAACGCACCAGATAACCGTTGTCGCCGCGCTTCAGCACGAGCTTGGCAAAGTCGTCGGCGGACTTGAAGTTGCGGTCGAGCCGGACCGTGAACTGGCGTGTCACCGATTGGATCGAGCCAGCCGGCAGTTCGACGTTTTCAGATCTCAACGCCCGTTCGACATCGTTGACCGTCAACTCGCGGGCAGCCAACGCCCGCCGGTCAATCCAGATGCGCATCGCGAATTTCTGCTCGCCGCCAATGCGTACGCGCGCCACGCCGTCGAGCACGGAGAAGCGGTCGACCAGGTAGCGTTCCGCGTAGTCGGTGAGTTCCGGAACCGTCATGCGGTCGGAGGCGAGGTTGAACCACAGGATGACGTCGTCGTTGGAATCGACCTTCTGGATTTCCGGCGGATCGGCCTCTACCGGCAGGTCGTCGAGAATCGTCGAGACGCGATCGCGGATATCATTGGCGGCAGCATCGACGTCGCGACCCACCTTGAACTCGATGTTGACGCGCGAGCGTCCGTCCTCGCTGGAGGACGAAATGAAGCGAATTCCCTCGACGCCTGCGACGCGTTCTTCGATGAGTTCGGTGATGCGGTTCTCGACCACGGTGGCCGACGCACCCCGATAGGCGACGTCGATCGACACCACTGGTGGATCGATATCGGGATACTGCCGCAGCGGCAGGCGTTGGAAGGCGACAATGCCGAAGACAATGAGCAGCAGCGCCAGGACGCTGGCGAATACAGGACGCGTGACGGAGAGGTCGGATAGCTTCACGTGCGCCCCGCCGGCTTGTCCGGCGCCTTCTGTCCCGTGGTGGCTGCTGGTGTTGTCGGGCTTGGATCAGGCATCGGTTCGGTGCGCTTGATCGTAACCTGGGAGCCGTCGCGAAGTTTCAATGTGCCATCGGACACGACGGTTTCGCCGGCGGCCAGCCCGGCGGTCACCTCGACGACCCCTGGCAACCGCGTTCCCGTC
The DNA here is from genome assembly GCA_020638035.1 of Hyphomicrobiaceae bacterium. GTDB lineage: Bacteria > Pseudomonadota > Alphaproteobacteria > Rhizobiales > Hyphomicrobiaceae > JAEUMD01. Next base: position 18,429 of record JACKJI010000001.1, on the reverse strand, counting down.
TCGATCCGCCGGCGCTGGGCGACCAGCTTCTCCTTGTCGACGACGAACACGTAGGTGTCGGGGCCTATGGGGACCAGCGCCTCCTCGCGCACGGCGACGGACTGGCGCGGGCTCTTGAAGAGATCGATGCTCATCAGCAACCCGGGAACCAGCCTGCGATCGGGGTTGGGCAGCACGGCGCGGACTCTGATGGTCCGGGTAATCTCGTCGATGCGATTGTCGATGCTGGCGACCTTGCCGCGGAAGACGTCGTTGTCAAAGCCGCGCGCGGTCGCGACAATCTCAAGCCCAGGCCTCAGCTCGGCGATGAACGTCGACGGCACCGAGAAGTCGAGCTTCATGACGCTGTCGTCCTCCAGGCGCGCGATCACGTCGCCTGGATTGACGAGACTGCCGGCCGATACGGTCCTCAGGCCCATACGTCCGGCGAAGGGTGCCTTGAGGATCCGGTCCGAAAGCCGCGCCTCCATCGCCGAGACCCGGGCCTGCGCCGTCTGGTAATCACGGCGCCGCTGGTCATAGACCGTTTCCGGTGTCAGCTGGCGGTTGGTGAGGCTCTTGGAGCGTTCGTACTGCGCCTTGGCCTCCTCTAGCGTGGACCGTGCCTCTTCGAGCAGCGCCGCCTCTTCCGCCGTCGTCATCTCGACGAGCACCTGGCCCGGTTCAACCCGGTCGCCATCCTCGAACTTGATGGACGATATCTTGTCGGCAACAACGGCCGTGATCGCGACGCCTTCATTGGCGCGCAATGTTCCGAGTGCCTCGACCCGGTCACGGAAGGGATAGGGCTTGGCCTCTATCACGACGACAGGCACGGCAGCCTTGGTGTCCTGGGCGCTGGCGGCCGGTGCCAGAAGGCCGCACAGGCAGGCTAGGAACAGCGCGAATGTCGTGTACCGCATCATCAGACCGTTCTACTGCCTGGATCGCGCTCGGCGCGTTCACGTTTCAGGGAAAATCTGACCGCGTTCCAGCCTTCCGGTTGAAACACGCTCGCCACGCTGAACTGCTGCCCACTCCCGCGAGAGCTGTTGTGGAACGCAGGACTCGAACGGACGCGTCCGGGATTGCGTGTGCACGGCTGGGCTGCCGAATGTTGCCTTTGCTTTGCGACCGCCCTGAGGCTCAAGCGCTCCCGGTTGGATTGCGTCACGGCACTGTGCACCGCGTGAGCTTGTGTCGGCAGGAGTGACCCGCCGTGGGTCTGCAACCGGGTCTTGTTTTTTATGGTACTGGCGATCTGAGGCATCCGGAAGGAGATTTGCAGGCCGCGCCCACCCCGGCGGCAGGCCGGAGTGGAGAAGAATGCAATCAGAATTAACGGGTTGCGCCGTCGGCGTCAGCAGGTAGGTCGCGTGGTCACGCGGAAATGATATCGCCTGCTAGGGTGCCTTACGGGCCTTGGAAGGTCGGCCCGGCCGGCCAGGAGTGGCTTTCGCCGCGCCTGGATGCCGATACGGCAGCCTCGGCCCGCTCGATCCAGGCGGTGATTCTCGGCCTTACCTCGCGACGGAAGCGGGAGCCATTGAAGACGCCGTAGTGACCAACCCCGGGCTGTACGTGCGCTTGCCTGAGGCTTTGCGGCAGATCCGGGCACAAGCGGTGCCCCGCTGAGGTCTGTCCCACCCCGCAGATGTCGTCGCGCTCACCTTCTATGGTCAAGAGTGCCGTGTCGCGGATGCGGGTGCAGTCGACGCGCCGTCCACGATGGCGGAACCGACCCTCGGGAAGCGCATGCTGCAAGAACACCTGCTCGACCGTCTCAAGGTAGAACCGGGCCGGGAGATCCATGACGGCCAGATACTCCTCGTAAAAGTCATTGTGCTGGCGCACCGAGTCGTCGTCGCCTTTGATCAGGTTCTGGAACAGCTCCACGTGGGCGCTGGCGTGACGCTCCAGATTCATGCTCATGAAGCCCGTGAGCTGGAGGAAACCGGGATAGACCTCGCGCATGAACCCGGCATTCGGAAATGGTACACGCGCGATGATGTTGGACTCGAACCAATCAAGCGATCGTTTCTCGGCCAGACGGTTCACCGACGTCGGGTTGACGCGGGTATCGATCGGCCCCCCCATCAGGGTCAGCGAGGCCGGCCGGCAGGGATCGTTGTCCTCCGCCATCAGCGCGGTTACTGCGAGTGCCGGCACAGAGGGCTGGCAGACCGCCACCACGTGCGGTCGCGGCCCGATGTGGGTTATGAAGGCCCGCAGGTAGTCGATGAAGTCATCGAGGCCGAAATCGCCCTCGTGCAGCGGTATGTCGCGAGCATCGACCCAATCGGTGATAAAGACCTCATGATGTGCGAGCAGGTCCCGCACTGTGCCACGCAGCAGTGTCGCATAGTGCCCCGACAAGGGTGCGATAACCAGGACCGGCGGACCTGGGGGGCGAACGTCTGCCGGCGACGCATGGGCAAAGCGGACGAGGTTGCAGAACGTCGTCTGCAGGACCGTCGTTTGCTCGATCCGTACGGGATTGCCGTCGACCATCACCTCGTCAATGTCGAACGCTGGCTTGCCGTAGCGCCGCGTCAGGCTTTCGAAGACGCCACAAGCGGCTGAAAGCGTCCGTGTGGGAAGCCAGGCCGAAAACGGATTGAGCGGCATGTCGAGCCCGAACCGTAGCATGCGGTTGGCTAGTCGCAGGGGCGCCATCAACACGTGCGCCATCTCGTAGGCATGGTAGTGCATCTGCGTTCCAATGGTCGCCCGGCCAAGGCCAGGCCCCTGGTTTTGCTGCCGCCCGGGGCAATGCTCCGGCAAGACGCCGGATCCATTCATTCGACTTCAACAATGACGCTGCACCGCAGGAGGGAGGGAGTTGCTCGGCGGCAAAGCGTCGCGCTGATCGTGCACCGGGTAGCGATGAGGTCAAGCGCCAGACGTCCGGTCAGTGAACGAATGGCATGATGCCGTGGCATCAGGGCCGGTTGAGGTTTCCTGAGTGAGCTTGCCGACCCTGCCCATCCAGCGGGGAGCCCTTGGAAATGGCGGATTGGTTGCGGATTTTGCTGCCAGTCGGTCCTTACGGCGTGCTGCTGGGGCGCCGGTCTGCCTCCGCTTAGGCCCACCCACAACCTTGTAGGGTGCAAGCCTTGAAAGTCGCGATAGCAGTGCTGATCGGGTAGGACGAAAAAGAACGCCTTGTCGGAAAAGAAGGTTTTTGTCTGGAACCAGGGTATTTTCAAGTCGACGGATTTGGGGATTTTTCTCCGGTGAGTAAAAGCCAATAAGAAGTCGTAGGTTGCACCATCTTGCCGTTTTCAGCGGCTGAGATATAGAATCCGGTCGATCCTAAGCCGATGGCGAGCAGGCAAGAGGCGTATGCACTCCGGCTCGCGAATGGCAAGAGGCGAACAAGCCGATGAAGTCTAGATGGCTGAAGCGCCCCTTGTACGATTGGCCTTGAGGATCGTTTTGGTGTCGCTGTTGGAGAAGAATTCGTAGCCCAGGGTGGCGAGTTCGGAGCGCAGATCGGCATAGTGATAGATGCAGCCGTTGAAGGCGATGCTCAAGTCCCAGCTTGGCATCGGCCACGGGCTGCCTACCCCTCGCTGACAAATTGATGATGTCGAGCCGACGGTGTCCGAGACCGTTCGGCCCATGGGTTCTAACGCCTGAGGAATCAGGGCCGCGCCTGTGCGTGGCGCGCGGAGTGTCTTGCAAGGAGGTCAACGAGGCGTTGCTCTGGTCGAAGCGATGCTCGCCGCAAATGCCACACTACTGCGAGGAGTCTCGCCACCTATGTGACACGGCGAGAGCCGGTGTCCGGCGGGCAGGGGGCAGCCCCGATCCTCGAAGCCACGCGATCAAGCGATGCGAAATGCATTCGCCCAAGAAGCTACTCATGCACAGTTTTGCAGGGAAGGAATCTACTGATGTCAAATCAACGGCCATTTGCGCCCTTGGCATCGCAAGTAACAACAAACGTGAACGCCGCCTTGACAGTCTTTGACGGGATCAACGAGGTTCTACGCCTGTTGCGCCGGATCAATCATGCAACAGATCTGCATTCCAAGCACCTGATCAAGGCGACGGGCCTGACGACGCCGCAGCTCATCGTTCTGAAGGCTATTCATGAGCTTGGAGAGGTGACGGCCGGTGCAATCGCCGAGCACGTCAGCTTGAGCGCGGGTACCGTTTCGATCCTACTGGACCGGCTGGAAGGCCATGGTCTCATCGAGCGCTACCGCTCGACGCGGGACCGCCGCGTTGCCCATGCGCGGCTGACGCAGAAGGGCGCCGACGTTGTTGCACGCGCTCCCGCGCTCATGCGCGACAAGTTCATCGAACGGTTCACCAAGATGAACAGCGCAGAGCAGGAGAAGTCGCTTGCCGTCTTGAAGTCGATCGCCGACATGATGGACGCAGACGACGTCGACGAGCAGCTCATCTAAGCGCAGGAACATGGTCGCCCTGCGTGAACGGGAAGCGCGCTCCTTGCCGCTTCCCGATTGAGAGCCGTTTTTTGAATTGTAGGCTATGTGTCGGTCAATCGAGCACCGGTGCGGTGCGCCGACGGGTGGCCCGCTGCAACGCCTCGTTCATCGGCTGCGCGAGAATTGCGCCGCCCCTTTGTGTGGTTGTAGGCTCGCCCGGTGTTCGCGGTGCTTGGCAATCGAGAGCTACTGCTCGATTTGACTATTCCTCGAAGGGCACCTTGTAGTCGAAATACAGATCGTCGAAGACGGTACGGTCGAGGAAGCTCTTCCAAGCTTTCTTGTCGTCGTCGGGCCGCCGACGTTCCATGGCCTTGCGGTCGAGATCCGTGCGGAACACACGTCCGCCTGACTTGTCCAGGAGTGCGTCCTCGATTGCTTTCAGCGGATGGTTCCAGCCGGGCTGGTCCTTGGCCCACGCGGGAACGGCGGTGATCATGGCGGTGAACTGCCGCGCGGCATCTCCTTGTGCGGCGATCCAGCCGAGACTGGGATACTTGCTGCTTCGGTGCCCGTTGAGGGTGGCATTGTGGCTGCCGTGGTGCCCCACCTTGAGGAGTACGGTGCGCGCCAGCAGGTCCTTGACGCTCAACTTCTTTTCGCCGTCCTTGAAGGATTTGCGGTCCCAGGACAACCAGTTGCCACGCTGGGCGTCGGCAGTGAAAAGCAATACGTTTCCGCCAGCGCCCAGCTCGAACGCCACGACCAGCGAGGTGTTGTTCGTATAGTCGTTCATGGCGATGGCGAGTGACTCTGCGGACAGCATCCAGTCATGCTCGATCCGCCGCCAGGCCGCGTCATCCGGGACCTCCCTTGTCTCCGCGTTCTTGCGGTCGCGGCCGCTGCTTCCATTTCCGTAATGCTCGCGGAAGAACGCTCCATGGCGGCCGTCGAAAAACGAATCGTCGAGAGACACGCTGTGGCGTGCGGCAAAGGGAGAGGTTTGCAAGGGGACGGTACGAGCGTTTGATGCATCGGCACCGAAAGGCGCGATGTGGAATTCCTCCTCGCCAACAGGATCGAGATCGAGCAATTGCTTCTCGTTGCGCGGTGGACCGAGAACGAAGGCGCGGACGCCGGCGGTTCCGCTGACCTTGAGAATGCGCTCGTGGGGGCGCAGGCATCGGATGCCGTTCTCCGCCCGGTCCTTGACGAAAGCCAATGCGGTCTTGTTGCGGCTCGTGGGGCGCTCCGTCTTTCGCGCTGCGCTCAATTCCCGCTCGAAGGAAGAGATCGTTGCTTCGTCGTCGTCCTCGCCGCCGATCTCCAAGGCCAGCAGTTCGCTCACCCGGCTGTGCATTCGTCTCGCCGCGCGAGCCATATCCCTGTCGCCGGCTGCGGAGAGGCGGTCGAGTGCCGTGGCCAGCGAACGACGCGCGCGCATCAGTCCAACTAGCCGGTCATTGAAGCGCTCACGCAACATGTTGGCGAACGCGTCGCTGCCGTCCTCGGTCCAGGCGCACCAGACCTCGCCGAACTTGAAGTCCTTGAAGTAGGTTTGCGTCAGACCGTTGAGGTGGTCTTGATGCTCATGCGTGATGATCATCAGGTGAATATGCCCGCCGGTGGCCGCGCGGATACTGTCGGCGATGTCCTTCATGGTGCGCGGTGGTTCGATCTTTCCGGGCGAACCGGGCTTATAGCCGCAGTCGATCATCACGTAGATCGGATCGCTGCCTGCGGTCTCGGGCGGGAATGCGAGCAGGAAGCAGTCGCCGTGGCCGATTCGGTACATGCGCACCGTGGCGCTGCCGGGGTCGGGGATGAGGCGCCCTGGAGTACTTGCCCCGGAGCTGCTGACGACGGCGGCCATTTTGGCCTTCGCGCCGGCCTTACGCGGTTTTTTCGCAGCAGTCTTTCGCGCGGCCTTTGTCGGTGCCTTCTTGGTGGCGGCTTTCTTGGCGCTCAGGGCAGGGGGCCTTTTGGCTGGCGCTTTGCGTTTCGTGCCGGCTGCTCGTGGTGTCTTAGCCATGGCTGTGCCCATCGCTGGCGGCATGCAACAGGGCGAACGGCTCGCGTTCGCGCAGCATGCGATCTGCGGTATCGAATGCGTTGCCGGGTTCGCGCTCTTCCGTCAGGTATTCGCGCATGCGCTCAAGCATTTTGTCGTTTGCGATGTCGCCTGGCGTACGGATGAGGCGCAGGACCTTGCTGCTTGTTGGATCGAGGATCAATGTGCAGCCTGCGCGGTAGATGAAATCGGGTGGTGTCCGGTCGGCATGCAGTTCCTCCCATGATTTGCCATCCATCTCGGACTGACGCTTGGGGTCGAGATAACCGCGACGCCGCTGCATGATCTCGACGACGAGATTTCGGATCGTGTCCCCGCGCTCGCTGCGACGAAGTAGGGGGCGGACCGAGTGGACCTCGATCGCGGGCCTGGAGTCGGCTCTCGCCTTGGGGCGGTAGATCGTCGATGCGGCCCGGCGATCGACGACCAGCCCAAATGCCTGTGCCCATGTATTGGTCTGGGTGTCGAGCCAGTCGCGCAGCAGAGCGGCCTGATAGCGGGCATTTTCCCAGGCTCCGAGGCGGTCGCAGTCCAACGTCCAGCCAAAGCTCAGCTTTCCCGCGACCTTGCGCATCGTTCGCGCAGCGGGGCGCGGGGCCTCGGCAGCGAACAGTATGTCGAGTTGCTTTTGCTGCTGGTCGAGGAAACGCTTTACCCGGCCCCGCGAGTCCGTTTCCGACGCTGCGCTCATTGTTTTGCTGGCCGATCGGGCGCGGCGGCGGGCGATCTCGAGCTGGACTTCCTCGCCGGTTGGCCACATCAGAGCATCGGTGGACAGTCCTGTGATGCCTTCCGGGTAGATTCCCCAGGCCCTGAAGCTGTCGAGGAAGGCCAACCGATAGCCCAACGGGTCGGCGGCATAAAGATCCCTGTCCGAAGTGATGATGGCGCGCAGGTAGTCACCGAACGTGATGCCCACCGGCGGGCAGTAGTCGATCGCGCGGATGCAGATTCTGAGGAACGTTCCGGCGCACCGTTGTGCTTCCTCGGCGAGGCGGTTGGCGAGATCGGGATGGATGTCGCCTTCCTTCAGAACGCCCGTTCCTTCCGTCGCGATCCGGTAGAGATCGGCGGTCCGCGCCCGATAGACGCGCAGGAACGCATCGAACACGGCCGCGACGAGTATGGCGCCGCGATCGTGCGGTTCGAACACATAGTGCAAGGCAAGGGGGTCGGGCTTTTTCGGCCGCCATTCCTTGGTCTCGGGATCGATTTCGCCGATTGCATCCCGCAGCGCCTTGCCTCGACCCGTCGCCTGGCCGAATTGCTGCGCAAGCTGGCCCAGCAGATTGTCGCTGAGCAGGTTTCCGCGCGTGCGTGCGATGAGCTTTCCCAGAACTCCGGGGTAGGCGAACTTCTGGAATAGCGCGATGAGATCGGCGAATGCCTCGTGGAAGGCGAACACATCGTGGTTGGTCGGCTCGTTGAAGCGCGGATGCACGCCGTCTAGCAGGGCATGCGTGGTCTCGTGCGCGACGATGTCGTGAGACAGGCACGAAAAGACCATGGACCCTTGCGGTACCGAGGCATTGCTGCGCTCCGTCGCGGCGAAATAACCGAACAGCAAGGCCTTCTTGTCCGGGCTGTAGTATGCGTTGCGTGCGCGCAATGCATGAGGATAGATCCGCAACCGACGCACGAAGTGCGTGTCGATCCGCCGTCCCTCCTTGTCGCGCGCTGCATGAGACGACCACAAGGCGACCCGTCCAAGTGCGATCTCGAACTGTTTGATGGTCGACATGGCGACCGCATAAACCATCTGCTGATGAAACTGGGGGTTCGATTCAGATGGTTCGAATCCATCCTGCGCCAACAGGCGCGGGTCATTGAGGTCAACGGGTCGATAGAATGCATCGCTTGCAGGGTCGCGATCGACGATCTCCAGGTACTCGCCGACGGGGCCCGGCTGCAAGTCGGCTTCCCATTCGACCTCGATTGTCACCTCGCCGACGCCGGCGAAATCGAAAGAGGACGAGATCGATGGATCGAAGGCATAGATCCTGAGTTTGCGGCAGACCGGCTGCGGAATGGCATCCGGTTCGAGCAACTGTTTTCCATCGTCATTTGACATCATGTGTTCGCCTCGAGCGCCATCACGATTCATGGAAAAATGATCGTGCTATTTCCTCTTGCTTGGAGTCTGCCCTTGTTGCTGAACCTGTGTCAAAGCCGGCTAAGCATGCGCAAGACGCATCGTACGCCAGGGTGCTTGCCGTCCGGTCGATTGTCGGACACTGCAACTCTTGCCAGTACGATGCCGCAAGCACCCTGATGGCAGCGGTGTAGCGTCAAGCGCCGTGACAATGCCCCTGGGTTGCGAATGGGCTCCGGGATGAATGTCGTTCTTCATGCATGGCTCAATGTCTTAATTCTTAACGACTGAAAAATTTCTCGAAAGAGTCCGGCATTATGCCGTCAACTGTCAATAGTTTCGGCGCTGCATCCTAAGACACGTTTAACGAGATCCCTGATCCGGTGCCATTGAGACGGTTTTGATTGATCGATCAGGGTCATTCCATTGGGTGGTGGCCTATTTTCTTATTTTCAGATCTTATTTGCGGTCCTGGGTGGCAAACGCTGTGCGGGAACGCTCAATCGAGCGGGAACTCGGGGACCGGCCAGGACGTCGGCGGTTCACCTGCATCAGGGAGCCGCGTTCGCACGGCAAGGTCGGTGAGATACCAGCCCCAATTGATGAGCCGCCCCTGCTCTTCGTCGGAAAAGGGATTGAGCCGCGTTCGTATGGCGGCCAAAGGCTCGACCAGCCGAGGCTTGGTGTGCAACTTTCGCGGTGCAGCGAGCCGTCTTGCGGTGTCCGGGTCGGTGAGGTCGTCTCCAATGGCCGCAAGTGCAAAATGGTGTGCTGGCGAATTCGCTTGGGCGTTTCTGAGCTGGGTCTCTGCAAACAGCAGCCGGCGCCGTAGCATACGGGCCTGATCGGTTGCGATGTCGAGGGCACGCAGGGCCTGCTTGTCCCAGCGGTGATGCGCTTCCGGCTCGGTCGAGAACGGCGCGCCTGCATCGCTGACGATCAACGTCGCGAAATCATCTACCGACTCGAGCCCGAGATTGTCATAAGCGCCGCCGTCGGTGAGTGACAGCTTGCGAGAGTAGCCTTCATTGCCGAAATACCGTGTTCCGGGAAGATCGGCCCAGTCCGATGGGCTGCAATCGATCGTGACGGGGGAGAGTACCGGCGGGAAAGCGCTGGATGCCGCTATGGCCTTGGCGACTTGCAGCCTCGGGTTGCGGATCTCGCCGATCGTATAGTCGACAAGACGAAGCTTCTGGATCCGCACCAGGCGTCCCGTCTGCAGATTGGTCGCATTGAACACGAACTGTGGCTTGTCGGGCAGATCCTGCAACATGGCATTGCCGACCAGCTCGTCGGCATAGATGTCAGTCAACTTGTCGCCGATGGTCGAGAACGGCGACAACGTGCCGAGTGTCACCGCACGCGTATCGACATCGCCGCGGCAGAATTCGCGTAGTGGCTGGATGACCTCATCCATCAGGTTGGTGAACCTGTTGCCCTCTTTTTCGAGCCGCCGCCACTGAACCGCGAGTTGCCCGGCTGCGATCGAGCCGCCGGATACGCTGGAGATACGCTCCAGGCCGGCAAGCATGCCGAGCTCGTTCAGCCGTATCAGTGTGCCGAGATGAAATAGCGTCGCGCGGAAGCCGCCTCCCGACAGGGCTAGGGCGGCCTTGGTTCGATCTGCGGTCCGGGGCATGTGCATCACCAGTGGCAAATGACAAGCAATCAAATCAACGCGGGCACAAATCTACAAGCCGCCGAATGCTTGCGGCATGCAGATTGGCGCTAACGGGCGTCAATCGGCAATCGTCATGGCATTAGTGGCTCAGGATGCCGAAAAACGTTCGGTCAGCGTCGCGTCGTCAAATATCAATTTTGTATCACGCTACCACAGTAGTTGAAGCCGGTCGCAAATCAACTGCTATGCATTCACCATAGCGGCAGAGCCAGTCGCTCTGCCGCTCACATGTGGTGCGCTGATCGCGCGAGTGGCTTGGGTGCGGTGCGCGCCGCTACTTCCGGACTGCCAACAGGAAGCCGGAGTCCCCCGTCCGCCAGCGGTAGCCGATGCCGAAGTCGATGGGCTTGCGGTCTTTCTGGCTGAAAAGCTTGCGCATGGCCGGCTGGTAATATTTGGAGAAGATGCTGATCGGCCCGTGGTAGTTGCCGAACGGATTGCGCTCCCATTCGGCAGGCGCGAAGAAAGTCAACGGAACGCCGGTGTCGTCCTGGACGAGGTGGCGGACGTTAGCGAGCATAAAATCACGAAGATCAGAGAAGTGGTCGCGGTGCGGCAGGTAGGAGGCGCTCTTGATGAAGCCGTCGCCCGGCGCCAGCGTCTTCATGAAATTGAGCAACCCGCTTTTCTTCAAGCCGTCGTTGGCGATGTTCGTGCTGAAGTAATATAGGGTGCGCTTCTCATCGGAACCCGGCGCGGCGAAGGTGATGCGAACGCCATCGGGTGTCTTGGCGTCGGCAGCATCCTGCGGCATCCCATCGGGACCGAACACGAGAAGTTCGCTCTTCTCCACTGTGTAGCCCGAACGCGCGATGAATGTGTAGAGCACCGGAATGACGCCTGGAAACGCACGTTGCCTCAGTTTGCTCGTCATCTCGATGGTGCGGAAGAAGCTGACGCGCAGGACCGTGTTGATCGACGACTGCAACGCCTCGATTCCGGAGTTGCGCCGTGCCGCTGCCATGCGGGCGAGATCGGGTTCATTGCCGACCGGCTCCAGGCCGGCCAGGACAAAGGTCTTGGCCTTCGGGAAGAAGGCGTTGGCGTAGAGAAAATCAGGCCCGCTGAATGGGTAGAAAAGCGTCGATTGCGGGTTGGTGATGTTGGCTTCGCTCCACTTGCGGATCTTCGACAGTTGCCGCAGTTCGACGCTGGCCCAGGCCGTGTCGAGGCGCTTCTTGTGCTGCTGCCAAAGCTTGTTGTTCGTGGCCGACTCAAGTGGCGAGTTTTCAGACACCGGCATGCCGGCCAGATATCGTGCGACGTCGCTGGTGCTCGCCTGCGCTTCAGGAGAAGCTTTTGCGGGAGCATGCCAAGCGGCAAGAACGGCAATGGACAACGTGCAGGCGAAGGTCGTCTTGAGTGTGCGGCTCTGGCATGTGGTCATAAGCGGGGTCTCAATTGGCTGTCTGTGATGCGGCGCGACCTGCGCCGAAGCGGAACACGAGCAATCCTGTGGTGAGCAGGGCGAGGCCGGCAAGCGACTGGATCGGGCGCTCGACGAGCAGATAGCCCATCATGAAGGCGGTTACGGCGAGAAAGATGTAGGGCGTGACGGGGTAACCCCAGGCCCGGTAGGGGCGCTTCAGGTCTGGTCGCGTCCGGCGCAGGACAATGACCGCGACGACGGCCAGGAAGGAGGAGAGCGTCAGTGCAAACTGGATGAACTCCAGAATGCCTTCGAAGCTCTGCGTCAGGACGAGAGCGGTGACGATCGCCGCCTGCAGCAGGATCGCTACGGCTGGGACGCCGTTGGATGTGGTGCGCGAGAAGATGCTGAGGGCCGGCAGATCCTCACCCATGACGCGCGTGACGCGCGGGCCGATCCACATCATCGCACTGATCGCTGAGACCAATCCGATGCAGATGAGCGCGCCAACGATCCGGCCGCCGGTCTCGCCGAAGACATGTTTGCCGACGACCAGCGCCACCTCGACTTCGCCGGCCATCTTGGCGACCGGCGTCGAGTAGAGGAAGGCCGCGTTGAGGCCGACATAGAGCAACAGCACAATGAGGGTCGCGGTGATGAGCGAGCGCGGTACGTCGCGCTGCGGAGCGGTCATTTCGTCGACAATGTAGGTCGAGGCGTTCCAGCCCGAATAGGAATACATGACGAATACGAGGCTGATGGCGAAGGGTGCGCTCGTCATCCGCCCGAGGTCGGCAAGTTCCGGCGCGAAGCTGATAGGCTGCGGCTCAGCCAGCGCAAAGATGGCGACGATGAAGCCGAGGATCAGCACCACCTTGAAGACCGTTGACGCATTTTGGAAGGCGCTACTTTGGCGGATGCCCGATAGATGCACGGCGGCGACCAGCCAAGTAATTACGAGTGCGACGAGCGTCGGGGCGGGTGTGCCCGGCAGGACGCCGTTGAGGTAGGCGCCGAACGCCATGGCGGCGAGCGCGATCGGGGCGGCGAAGCCGACGGTGGCGGAAAGCCAGCCTGCCATGAAGCCGACTGCCGGATGATAGGCGCGTGCGAGGAAATTGTATTCGCCGCCAGAGCGCGGAAACATGGCGGCAAGTTCCGCGTAGCACAGGGCGCCAGACAGGGCGACGACGCCACCGACGACCCAGAGCATGAGGAGCGCAAAGCCAGATTCGATATCGCGGACCTGGAAGCCGAGGCTGGTGAAGACGCCGATACCGACCATGTCGGCAACCGCGATCGATGTCGCCGTGAAAGCCGAAATGGTCTTCGTGATGTTGCGTGCCGGCCCTATTGACGGCTGCACCTTTGCGTCCATATCGCGCCCCGGAACAAAGCACCCCCGAACCTTCGAAGTCATCACCAATACAGGAAAACACCAGTCGTGCATGTGCCGAAATTGCACCGTTTGGGAAACGGTAAATGGGGCGCTGCCCAGCCCAAACGGCGGCCCATGCAACCTGCTGCTTCGGGCATGGGGGGCGGGGTCGCTCGGCGGGCGCCGACAGGCAAATAAAAAGGCTGAGGGTAGGGCCGGCCGCAGGGCAAAACCGTCGGGGAGATAAGCGATACCGAACCGGTATTGCTACGCTACCTGCTGGCGTATCGGTCCGGGGGCGCGATGCGTCCCAGGCTCGGGATGCGCTGTAGCACATCGGCGATGGGGAAGGGGGTCCACGCCCTGGTCACGTAATCCCGGTGGAGCACGGGCGCACTGATCACGGCGACGGTTCCCTTATTGAGGACCGTTGGCATGGTGTTCGCAGCCGGGATACCTGCCGCCTCCAGGCTCGCTCGCAGTTCGGCGTTACCTTCTGCCGTCGATTGTGCGTAGGCGCTGACAAAGAAGGCATTGCGCTGGCGGGTGATGAAATTCTGGAACGTCGAGTTGTAGCCGTAGAGGGCATCGAGAAGGACCACGCCCAGCACGCGTTCGCGGATGCCGCCGTTGGCCAATCCCCATGCGGCGGCGAGGTAGCCACCGCTGTAACCAACGATGACGACCGGCATGCGGGCAAAGGCGGCTTCCGACTTCGGATCACCGTAAAGGCGGGCCAGTTCCCGCGCGGCGTCATCGAGATAACGGCGCAAGGCACCCGACTGCCAGAATCTGCCGATGCTGGAGTCGCGGGCGTCGACGGCAAACTGTGGTGCGACGAGGACGACGTTCTTGCCCGACATCGTGATCTGTCGCGGCAACTGCTGGCGATGCCAGACGTCGCGCTCGAGTGTGGCGCCATGGCCGTGGAAGTAGAGCACGATGGCGGCCGGGGCGTTTATGTCGAACCCGCGGGGCAAGTGGAACAGCGAGCGATTGTCGCCGTAGGTCTCGTTGGCGAGATAGAGGCGACCGCTGCCGGTCCGGTGCGCCGGACGACCGTCGACGGAGGCGTTGAGGAACACTGCGTCGCTGCCGGGAACGCGCCCCTGGTAGGGGAACGGCGCTGACGTGATCGGGCGCAAGCTCGTCTGGGGCCGGGAGAGCGGCAAGCGAAGGAGATGGGCGACTTCGCTGCGCCGGACGAGGCGGGGCATCGGCACGACGACAGGCGTCGCAAAATCGGTTTCAGCGGGAGACTTCGCTACAGGGGCGCCGGTCGGTGATGGTGTGCGCGGCGGGACGGCGCCTGGGCGAGAGCCCGGTGATGCGGCCGGTTGCCCGGTGTTCTCCTCGTCGGCGGGGCGGGGCGCGCGCATCACGGATGCGACAAGGCGCTCGAGAGACGACTGGTCGGCCTGTGCCACGCGCACAGCCCGCTCGGCAATCGCGGTGCCGAAGAGTGGCGGAGCGGCATACCGCGCAACGCCGGATGTGACAGGGAGTTCGGGGGTTCCGAAGGGGAATGTGCCTATGGCGAGTCGCGGAAGTGCCGCGCTCAACGGCACCATGTCATGCGAGGATGCAACGGGTGCAGGTCGCCGATGAGCAGGCTGCCCGTCCGGCCCGATCGTCATCCCCCAGGCAAAGAGGAGCCCGGTGACAACGAAAGACAGCAAGGATGAGAGCGTTGCCTGCACGGCCTATCTCATTGCACCAAATCACGAAATTGGAACGGCCAGTCGCTGCTGGCACCCCCCGGTCGTCGCGTTAGGCCCCAGATGCGCGCGCCAAACATGCGCTTAGTCCAGCGAAACGAGGCGACGCCCGAGGACACGCGGGAAACCGTGCGAACTCCACGAGTATCCCAAAGTCACGGTAAACAATGTCTACATGATGGCCCAAGCAGCTCTGCGCGCGTCGCGAAAACGCCATTCCGGCCTTGCCTTCAGGGCCGTCATTCGGTGGGTGGCAGCAACTCGGGACGGTACTCGAAATGCATGGTGTCGTGGTGGTGCCACTTGCCGCCCCAGATGAACCCGTGCGCCTCGAAGATGGCGACGATCTCTTGGGGGATGCGGTTACGCCAGACCGGTCGGCCGTCGGGACCGGGCTTCGACCAGCGCCAGTAGTCTGCTTCTGCGGTTGCGATGTCGATAGCGATGCCATAGCCGTGTGCCGAAACCCGGTCGGTGCCGGCGATCTGGCGGCAGACGTAGGTGCCGGCTGGCGGGATCAGGTAGCGGTCGAAGCGGGCGGGCAGGGCATCGAGGGCACGGCTGATCGCGGTGAGCCGCGCGGCGACGCCGTTGACGGACGTGACTTTCAGCCGGGTGCCCGACTTGTTTGGAAGCCAGACGACATCGACGAGTTTCCCTTTGACCGTGCCGGCACGGCAGTCGCCGTACATCTTGTTGAAGAATGCGGCATTACGGGCCCGGCCAGGATCGTCTTCGGTGGGTGGTGGGCCCGCGACGGGACCGGGCCGGTAGGGCTTTGCCAGCATGTCCTCGATGTCCGGTTCCGCCAGCCACTGAGCGTGGTTCTTGGCGCCACGGCCGTCGTCGAGGGGCATTGTCGTGCCGTCCCGCCAGACGACGAGGCCATCGCGAATGCCTGCGATGTGTTCGGGGTAGGCTTGGCTGAGGCGGGCGGCGATCGCGGTCGTTGTCTGGCTTCCAGTGTCTTCGCGGGCCGTGGTTGCCTGCCCAGCCTTTTCAGTCTCGCCGGCGTTGGCCAGAAGCGTCTCGTGCAGAAGTATGAGAGCGGCGAGGAGACCGAAACCCGCCAGCGGGACGATGTGCCGGGCACGCGAGGCCTTGCGCAAGCCGGCCGAGGGCGGACGCTTGTGCTGTTGCCGGCGAAATTTCGATTCGGGAGGCATTACGGAAGTCTACCATCGGTACGGGTTGTGTGCTCAGCGAATGCCGTTGTCTGCTGAGCGGCAATCGCAGCGCGCAGACCGCAAGGCGTGGTCGCGATGTGGCTCATTGCGGTGCGATCCTGGGGGATGTGGTGCTTGCTTGCTTTACCCCAAGCCCTGACCTGCTAGAGTGGACGCAAGTCAAGCCAGGAGACGCCTGTAGAGGCGGCGATGTTGGTGATGCATCGCGCGCGGCCAGGCGCTGGGAAGGGGTCCGTGGAGGGTTTTCAGGACGAGGAGGGTGCGCCCGGCGCATCCGACCGGCCAAAACCGGAAATGCCGAACGTCGAGCCGCCGCTCTCCGTGGGGTTAGCGAACGATCAGGTTTTGACGTCTACGCTTTCTGACGTCGTGCCCTTAGGTTCCCCGCCGGCTGGCGGTCGCGAGTGCAGCGCTCCGTTGCGCGGAGATGGGCCGGGTCCGGCAGCGGCAGAGCGGCAGTCCAGCGATTTTCACCCCGATCCGCACAGGCATGGTGCGCGGCGTGGCCCGTTCGCGAGCGAGGCGCGAGAGGTCTACGGCGCCCTCGATCTTGGCACCAACAATTGCCGCCTGTTGCTGGCACGGCCATCGCGTCGCGGCTTTCAGGTGATTGATGCCTTCTCACGGATCATCCGGCTGGGTGAAGGCGTGAGCCAGTCCGGCCGGCTGTCGGAACCGGCCATGCGGAGGACGATCGACGCGCTGCGCGTGTGTGCGCAGAAGATCGAGCGGCACGGTGTGCGCCGCGCCATGCTGGTGGCGACGGAGGCGTGTCGTATCGCGTCGAACGGTGCGGAGTTCCTGGACCGGGTCGAGCAGAACACGGGGTTGAGGATTGAAATCCTGAGCCGAGAGGGTGAGGCGCGTCTGGCGGTCTCGGGCTGCGCGTCGCTGATCGACCCGATGGTCGACTACGTGCTGGTGTTCGATATCGGCGGTGGTTCTTCCGAACTTGTCTGGCTCGACCTCACTCGGATTGCGCCCGAGGCGCGCGGTGGTCCGCTTGGCCGCCACGTCGTTGAGAAAGCAATCGTTGCGTGGACTTCGCTTTCGGTCGGTGTGGTGACGCTCGCGGAGACATTCGGCGGTAGGTTCGTATCCGAAGACGTTTTCGAGGCGATGGTGGCGCATGTTCTCGAACTGCTGCGGCCATTCGAGGAGACGCATGGGTTCAGCCACCGCTTGGCGAACGGTACGCGCCATCTGCTCGGGACTTCGGGCACGGTGACGACGGTCGCCGGTGTTTACCTCGGCCTGCCGCGCTATGACAGGAACCGCGTCGACGGCTGCTGGCTGGAGGCGGATGCGGCGCGCGACGTCGTTTACGATCTGCTCCGCCGGAGCTATGCGGAGCGCGTGGCAGAGCCGTGCATCGGTCGCGATCGGGCCGACCTGGTGCTGGCGGGATGTGCGATCCTGGAGGCGTTGATGCGGATGTGGCCGTCGCCACGCCTCAGGGTTGCCGACCGGGGGCTTCGCGAGGGCATCCTGATGCAGCTGATGAGCGAGGATCGTGTCGTCGGCGCTGGGCGGCGGCGGCGGCGCAGGCGGGGGCAGGGCAGACGGAGCTAAGATGGCGTGCGCCGGCAACGCCGGGCGTCACAATCGGGAACCATGGCTAAAAAAGCGAAGACAGGGAGTGCGGGCGGCCCCGGTGGTGGGCAGCGCCAGCTTCGCGTGCGGGTCAAGACCGCGCGCAAGCGCTCGGTGTCGTCCGCGCGTTGGCTGGAGCGGCAGCTCAACGATCCCTACGTGGCGGCAGCCAAGTCGGAAGGTATGCGTTCGCGCGCTGCCTACAAGCTCAAGGAGATCGACGACAAGTACCGGCTGTTGAAGCCCGGCATGCGCGTCGTGGATCTCGGAGCGGCGCCCGGTGGGTGGAGCCAGATCGCGGCAGAGAAGGTGCGGGCGTTGGCGCCCGATGGTGGACAGGTCATCGGCATCGACTACCTGGATGTCGATCCGCTACCCGGTGTCACGCTCCTCAAGCTCGATTTCACGGACGAGGGCGCAGAGGATCGGTTGAAGTCACTGCTGCGCGGTGGGCAGGCCGACCTGGTGCTCTCCGACATGGCGGCGCCAACGGTCGGGCACACACGCACCGACCACCTGCGCATCATGGGTCTAGCCGAAACGGCGGCACACTTTGCCGTAGACGTACTTGCGCCTGGTGGAGCGTTCCTGTGCAAAGTGTTCCAGGGCGGTACCGAACGCGAGTTGCTCGATCTCCTGAAGCAGAGTTTTTCGGTCGTGCGCCACGTCAAGCCGCCGGCGAGCCGCGCCGAATCTGCTGAACTTTATGTGCTGGCAACGGGTTTCAAGGGCCGGTGCGTGGTTGCGAACGACGATGAGGATTGAGTGCCGAACCGGCCTCTCCTGACACTCAGGCTTCAGGTTTCGATCGCGGATACTCCGCCTGTCTGGTCGCAATGCGTGCTTCACGCGAATGTGCGTCAAGGTCGCGCAGCTCGGCGGCTATCGTGAGGTGGATACGCATTTCCTCTCCCTGAAAAAGCGAACGTGTTCCGTGCTCCCGTCGTGGCATGCGGCG